>JAKRSF010000001.1 GCA_022402445.1 Cyanobacteriota bacterium
TTATTAAGGTAGCAAGATAAAACAAAACTGTCAACCATCTCCTGGAAAAAAGTTTGGGGGGACGGAAAGGGGGGTGTAGGAGGGGACTGGGGGGGTTGGCTTGCCTAGGGGTTTGGGTGGGGGAGGGGTAATCTGGGGAGAGTTGGGGGGGTTGGGGCTCCGACCAGGTTATTTGGGTTGAGTCAGGCGCGTGAGTTGTTTTTTCCATTTGCTGACGATCGCGGGGTATGAGGTTTTAGAGAAGCTCCATGGGGGGCTGCAAATGACGCTCTACCGTGGGGTCTGTCGGGGGGATGGGCAGCCGGTCATTTTGAAGTTGCCACGGTTGGCGTACCCGTCGCTGGAGGTGTTGGGGCGGTTGCGGCGGGAATATGATTTGCTGCGATCGCTGTCGGTGCCGGGGGTGGTGCGGGCGCGGGAGTTTGTGGCATGGCGACATGCGGCGGTGCTGTGTTTGGAGGACATTGGCGGGATTGGGCTGCGGGAGTTTCAGGGGCGGCAGCGGCGGACGGGGGAGCCGTTTGATTGGGACATTTTTTTTGAGGTGGCGATCGCCCTGGCGACGGTGGTGGGGGAGTTGCACGGGGCGGGGGTGGTCCATGGGCGTTTATCGCCGGACCATGTGGTGATTGAGCCGCGATCGCGGGAGTTGCGGCTGGTGGGGTTGTGTGGTGCGTTCCTGACGGATGAGTCGGGGGCAGCGTTGGAGGGGGGCGGCGTTGGGACGGGGGTTTTGAGCTATCAAGCGCCGGAGCAGACGGGGCGGGTGAACTGGCCGGTGGATCGGCGCTGCGATCTCTATGGGCTCGGGGTGGTGCTCTATGAGTGGCTGGCGGGGCGGCTGCCGTTTCGGGGGACGGAGGCGCAGGCGGTGGTGCGGGGGCATTTGGCGGGGCAGCCGGAGCCGCTGACGGCCTTTGGGGTGCCGAGGTCGTTGGCGGACATTGTGTTGAAGGCGCTGGCGAAGAATATGGAGCAGCGCTATCAGACGGCGGAGGGGCTGGGGGAGGATCTGCGGCTGTGCTACCGCCAGTGGCGCTATGGCAGTGCGGAGCAGCCGTTTGCCCTGGGGCGGGGGGAGCATCGGGGACAGCTTCCGCTGCTGTTGGGTCGATCGCGGCGGATCCATGGCCGCGATCGCGAGGTGCTGGTGCTGCGGGGGCTGATTAAGGGGCTGACGGAACCTGTGGCGACGCCGGGGCGATCGCGGGCGGTGGTGCTGGTGGGGCCTCAGGGGGTGGGCAAGTCGGCCATGGTGCGATCACTAGACGGCATCCTGGGGGCGCAGCGGGCCATTACGATCGCGGGGCGGGTGGCGGCGGGGGAAACATTTCCCCATGGGGCGATGGCTCGGGCATTGCGGACGGCGCTATTTCGGATGGCGGGGGAGGGGGATCCACAGTTGGGGCGGGTGCGCGATCGCGCGATCGCAGTTCTGCAACGGGGGGAATTCCTGGGGGGACCATTTTTACCCGACGGCCCCAGGCAGCCGGAGCGGGTACTCCCCCTGGAGGACACCGTCTTGGATCAGGGGCGGGTCGAGGAAATCCAGGCCCTGCTGGGGGAAGTGTTCGAGATCCTGCGCGATAGCGGTCGCCCCTGCGTCTGGATTCTGGAAAATCTTGACCGGCTCAGTTCAGCGGGTTTACAGGGGGTCAGCGCTTGGCTGGGGCTTTGGCTGAACAACCCCATGGCCGGGGCAATTTTTACGGAAAGCCTTGGGGAGGAGGGGGGGCTTGCACCGACGCAGGGGAGCCGTCTTGCGGCCTTGGTGCAGGAAAACGGGGAAGGAGAGGGGGAGGCGGTCCCGGTATCGATCCTGAGCATCACCCCCCTGTCCATGCAGGCCACGGCGAGCTGGTTGGCGGAGGAGCTGACCTGTGGGTTGGCGACGGTAACGGAACTGGCGACGGCGATCCAGGGGGCGGGCCAGGGGATTCCCCAACGGATCCGGGAGGTGGTGGCGGATCTTCAGCGGCGGGGTGCCCTTTGGTTTGATGGGCTGGAGGGGGAGTGGCGGTGGGATTTGCTGGCCATTCGACGGTGGACGCGCCCGGAGGAGTCAGGGGCGGAGGTGGGGCTGGGGGAGTTGATGGGGCGGCTGGAGCGTTTACCCCCAGAGGTTCGGGCGATCGCGATCGCGCTGATGGTGCTGGACTGTCCCCTGGAGACGACGGAGTTGGGGCTCATCCTGGGGCAACCGCTGGCGGGGCTGCAACGGCATTTGGAAATTTTGGTGCATCTGGGCTGGGCGCGGATGGAGCAGGGGGGACGATCGCCCCATCCCACGCTGGGGATTTATCAGACCACCTATGGCAATCGACGGCGGGCGCTCCTGCGGCAGTTGTCCCCGACGGAGCGGGGGGGAGTGAGTCGGCTGCTGGCGCGATCGCTGGGGCGGTGGCTCCGGGACCAGTGCTGGGGGGAGGGGGCGATCCTAGAGCGGGTGGCGATCGCGGCGGCGGACTGTGTGCGGCAAATTCCCCTGGGGGATCTGCAAGGGGAGGATGCCCTAGCCCAGGCGCAGGTGCTGAGGACGGTGGCGGTGCTGGCGGCGGAGCAGGGCCGGGGTGAGCAGGCCCATGGGGTCTGGCTGGAGCTTCTGGCGCGGCTGAGGGCGGCGGCGGCGGATTTGACCACGGCGGCCCACCAGGGGATCGACGCCGACGAGGCCAGGGGTACCCACGAGGCTCTGGCACGGGTGGCTGAGGCCCATGGGCTGATCCTGGAGGCGGCGCGTTTTTACTGCGATCGCGGCGATCGCAATGCCCTAGAGGAGGCGATCGCCCTGGCGCAAACCCTGGCGGTCCACGGGCAGGCGCGGCTGCAGACGGAGGAATTGATCGTCCTGGAGCGCTTTTTGGCCGGGGACTGGGACAGGGCAGTGGCGGCGGCGGATCGTCTGTTGGGGCCAGTGCTGGCGGCGGCGGGCCTGTCCCCGGTCGAGGAGTCCACCACCTTGGCCCTATGGCGACGGGTGCAAAGGGCGGCGGATGGGTGGATCGCAGAGCAGGGCAAGGCCCAGGGGGAGGGACGAACTTCCCCAGATCCCAGGGAGAGGGAGGATCAGGAGGGGGCGATCGCGGCGGCTTTGCCCGTGGCGGCCTATGGGGTTCTGGCCCGATTGCAGAGCGTGGGGCGAACGGCGGCCCCCGAGGGGACTCGGCAGATTTTGCGGGATATGGCGCGGCTGCTGGGGATGGCCCGGTCAGTCGCGGGGCCTGGGCGGGTTGAATGGGCCATGGCGGCGGCGGTGACGGCGGCTTTTTTGGCGACCCATCGGGATCTGCGGCGGGCGATCGCCCTGGGAAATTGGGCGATGGCGGTGGCGGCGGAGGAGGGCGATCGCGCGGACCTGCGCAACCTCACCAAGGTGGTGGTCATGCTGTATGTCCATCCCTGGCACCTGTCGCGCCATCAGGTGCTGAGAAATTTAGACATTCTGTTCCAGAACTGGCAGAGCGATGCGAGTTTTTCGCCCCATGTCCTCGGGCGCTATGGGGGATTGGTACCCCTGGTCCATGTGTCCTATCTTCTGCTGCTGGGGGTGGATCTGCGGCGGCTGGTGACGGTGGCGGCGGGCTATCTGACCCATGATTTTGGGGTCGCGGGCGGCGATCTTGAGCCGGGTGAGGGTGATGGGGCTGTGACGATCGCCGGGTCCGGGTCCGCGTGGCTGACGGCCTTCTGGCGATCGCTTCAATATTGCACCACCCCCAATGCTGCCCAGGGTTTGGCGATCGCGCGATCGCCCCATCCCCTCCAGGGGGCCATCCTCAGTCTGGCGGGGTTGGGCCACCCCCTGCGGGGCACCGAAACCGAAGCCGTGACGCCCCTCGATCCAGCCGCGCTCCAGGATGCCTTTGGCCAATGGAGCCACCGCCTGCGGGGGACGCCCCTACAAATGCTGTTGCAGATCGAGGCGTATTTGATCGCGATCGCCCAAGACTCAACGCCCGATCACGCCGCCCAACTGCGGCAGGAGGGCCAGCGCCATCAACGGCAACTGCAGCACCTGCGCGATCGCGGTTTCACCCTGGTGGAGGAATTCCTAGATTTCCTAGGGGCCGAGTGGGAACGGCGGTTTGGCAACCCCTGGCAGGCGATCGCCGCCTACGATCGCGCCGCCCAAACCGCCCGCCAGAGCGGCAACCACCACCTCGGGGCACGGATCTATGACCGGGCCGCCACCTGCTGCCAAACCCTCAACCTGGCGGACCTGCGGCGGCTCCACACCCAAGAAGCCTATTACCAGTACCGGGCCTGGGCCTGCGCGGCGCAGTTTGAGCGGTTCGAGCAGGGGGGCATTGAACCACCGCCGCCGCCGCCGCCAACCGATGACCACCGTCCGCCGGATCCCTGGCCCCTGGGTAACTTCAGCCCCCTACCGGATTGGGAGGAGCCCCGCCGCGATCGCCCCCTCCTTGAAGCCGCCACCACCCTGGACGCCTACCGCGCGATCGCCAGCGAAATCGACATCGGCCGCCTGCTGGAAAAACTCATCGAAACCCTCCTCGCCGTCGCCGGAGCTGAGCGGGGCCACCTCATCTTCGTAGACGGCCAACAGCTCACCATTGAAGCGTCCATCGAAACCCACCCCGATCGCATCGAAGTCCTCCAATCCCATCCCCTCCAGGGGCGCGTTCCCCTCTCGGTGATCACCACCGTCCTGAGAACCCGCCAGCCCCTCCTGCTGGACTGCGCCCACACCACCCCCGGCTTCGAGCGCGACCCCTACCTCCAGGAGCACCAAACCCAGGCCATCCTCTGTATGCCCCTGATCAACCAGGGGGAGTCCATTGGGATGCTCTATCTGGAAAATAATCTCCTGGCGAGGGCCTTTGGTCCCCACCTGGTGCAAACCCTCGAGATTTTGGCCGCCCAGACCACCATTTCCCTCAAAAATGCGCGTCTTTATGCGGAATTGGCGGAGGGGGAGCAAAAATTACGCCATTTACTGGATCGGCTGCCCATTGGCGTGTCGATCATTAACCAAAATTGGGAGGTGGTCTACCTCAACCGCTCCGGGCGCGCCACCTTGGGCTGCGATGAGGCCATGGAATTTCCGGTGCCCGTGTCGGAGGTGTATCGACCGGTGGCCCAGATCCCTAACGATGCGGTGTTTATGGAGGGGTTGCCCTTCGTGACGGCCCTGCGGGGGGAGGCAACGGAGTCGGATGTGATTGAGGTGAGCAATGGGCAGGTGGGGGTTCCCCTGGAGATGCGCTGTTTGCCCCTCTACGATGGCCACGATCGCGTGGATCAGGTGCTGAATATTTTTCAGGATGTGGGCGATCGCCAGCGGGCGCAGCAGGTGTTGGCGGACTATAGCCGGACCCTGGAGCGGGAGATTCGCCAGCGCACCGATGCCCTGCAAGCTAGCCAGACGAAGTTCCGCCAAGCCTTTGAAACTTCGACCATTGGCATGGGGCTCATGGGGCTAGATCTGCGGATCACCCAGGCCAATCCGGCCCTGGCGGAGATGTTGGGCTATGGCATTTCGGAACTGTTGGCGCTGGAGTTTGCGGCGCTGCTGCATCCGGACCACCGCGATCGCGGGGTGGGTCAATTGCTGGCGGTGGCGAGCGGTGCCCAGGCGATCCGACGGCTGGAACTGCGGCTGCAAGGGCAGGGGCAGCGGGATCTATGGGCGATTTTGGGGGTGGCCCTGGTGCGCGATCGCGAGAACCGCCCCTCCTACCTGATCGTGCAAATGCAGGACGAAACCGCCAGCAAATTGGCCGAGGAGCGCCTGCGCCAGAGTGAAGCCTCGTTGGCCTATGCCCAGCGCATCGCCCGGTTGGGCAGTTGGGAATTTGTCCGTCCGGCGCGGCGGGTGACCTGCTCGATGGAGTTACTCAATATCCTTGGCATCCAGAAGCTGGGGCGATCGCTCACCTACCGAGACCTGATGGGCTGTGTCCACCCGCGCGATCGCGCCCGCCACCAACGGCTGATCCGCACCGCCCTGCGCCGGGGCATCGGCTACTGCACCGAACTGACCGTCCTGCGGCCCAATGGGGAACTGGTCTATGTGGAAGTGCGCGGCGAATCACAGGTCCAACCGGGGGGCGGCCTGAAGCGTCTATTTGGCACCGTCCTCGACATCACCGAACGAAAACGGGCCGAGTCCCGAATCCGTCGCAGCGAAGCCCTCCTGCGGGCCATCAACGACGCCCTGCCCGTGGGGATTTACGTGGCGGATCTGGGGACCGATCGCATCTCCATGGTGAACTCAGAATTTTGCAAAATCTGGGGTCTCGAGGCCCTAGAGGCGGATATGCGTCGGGGGCGACTGCCCAATACGACGATCGCGGCCCACTGCGCCGCCCTGGTGGAAGGGGACAATCCCCTCGCGCCACCGGCCCCCCCCATGCCCCACCAGCCGGAACCGCCATCCCTCCAGGAAACGGAAATTACCCTGCGCGATGGGCGCACCCTACGGCGCATCTGTGGCCAGGTCCGCGATCGCGCCACGGCCTTCGGCTCCCTGTACTTATTTGAAGACATCACAACCCGCAAACGCTCCGCGATCGAACTCGAACAGGCCAAGGAAGCCGCCGAAGGGGCCAACCGCGCCAAAAGCGTTTTTCTAGCGCACATGAGCCACGAACTGCGCACCCCCCTCAATGCCATCCTCGGTTTCGCCCAACTGCTGACCATGGACAGCAACCTCCGGCCCGAGCAGCGGGAACGGGTGGAAATCATTAACCGCAGCGGCGAGCATCTCCTGGAGCTGATCGACGACATCCTAGATCTGTCAAAAATCGAGGCTAACCGCGTCACCTTTGAAGTAGCCCCCCTGCTGCTGCACCCGTGGCTAGAGGGACTGCGGGGCATGGTGCAAGGGCGACGGCGCGATGGCAGTGTTTCCATCGTCCTGAAGCGGGATGGGGCCGTCCCGGCGAGCATCATTGGCGATGCGGGCAAATTACGCCAGGTGGCCATTAATTTATTGGGTAATGCCCTGAAATTCACGGAACAAGGGCAAATTTCCCTGACGGTGCGCCTCGCCACCGCAGCGGAAATTGAGCAAACCCAACGGTTCCAGGACACCTTCGAGGGGCGGGATCTGACGCTGGAGTCGCTTTTGCAGGAGGCGATCGCCCCGCCGGACACTTCCCCGGCCCTCCTTTGGCTCTGCCTAGAGGTACGCGACACGGGGATGGGCATCGCCCCGGATGACCTCGGGCGTATTTTTGAAGCCTTTGTGCAGGCCGGTTCCACCCAGGCGCGGGCCAAGGGGACCGGTCTGGGCCTCGCCATCAGTCAACGGCTCATGCGGCTGATGGGGGGAGATCTGACGGCCACCAGTGTTTTGGGCCAGGGGAGCACCTTCTACTGCATTTTCCCCACCCGCCCCTGCGACCCACCCCCGGAGGTGGCGGCCCCCCGGCCCCGGCTGCCGGTGGGTTTGGCGTTGGGGATGGCGGCCCCTCGGATCCTGGTGGCGGATGATGTGCGGGAAAATCGGCGGATTTTGGTGGATATCCTGGCGCGCATTGGGGCGGAAGTGCTGGAGGTGACCGATGGGGAGGCCGCCGTCGAGACCTGGGAACAGTGGCAGCCGGATGCGGTGCTGATGGATCTGCGGATGCCGACGCTCAATGGCTGGGAGGCGACCCAACGGATCCGGGCGATCGCGGGGGGAGAAACCGTGCCGATTATTGCCATTTCGGCGGGGGTCTTCGAGGCCCAGCGGGACAGTGCCCTCGCGGCGGGCTGCAATGCCTACCTCCGCAAGCCCATCCAGGCCCTAGAGCTCTTCGCGGTGTTGGGGGATCTCCTGCATCTGGAGTATGTCTATGGCCATGATCTGTCGGCCCTACCGGGGGCGGCGGCGGCAGAACGGGAGCGGGCGATCGCCCCACGACCCTCTCCACCCCCCTCCCCATCCCCAACCGAGCTCGATGCCCAAATCCTCAGTTCCCTGGATCCCCAATGGCGGCAGGCCATGGAGCGGGCGGCCCTCCTGTGCGATGAGGAAACCCTCCTGATGCTGGTTCGGTCCCTGGGCGATCGCCCGGATTTCCCCATCGAACAACTCCTGGGCTTGATCCAAGAATTCCAATTCGAGACCCTGCTGACCCTGCTGCTTCAGGTGCAAGATCAGCCAAACTCCTAGGGCAAGCCCTAGTCAAAGCGATCGGCCCAGCGGGAGGCGGGCAGCTCTAGCCAGATGGTGGCCTCCTCCGGGGGCAGGGCGGGGGCAAAGAAAAATCCCTGGCCATATTCACAGCCCAGCAACCGTAGATAATCCGCATGGGCGCGCTCTGAAACCCCCTCCCCCACCAGGGCCATGTCGAGCGATCGCCCCACGGCAATCACCGCCGCAATAATGGCCGCCCGCCGCTCATCGCGGCCGATCGCCTCGACAAAGGAACGGTCAATTTTGAGGGTATTGGCGGGGAATTGGTGGAGATAGTTCAAGGAGGAATAGCCCGTGCCGAAGTCGTCGATCCCCACCCGCAGGCCCAGATCGCGCAGTTGCTGCACCAGTTCCGCCGCCGAGGTGGGATCTTCAATGATGGTGCCTTCGGTGATTTCTAGTTTGATGGCGGCGGCGGGGCAGCCGGTTTCGGCGAGGGTGCGCTGGATGTCCGCCAGGAGGAATGGGTAGCTAAATTGCTTGGCGGATAGGTTCACGCTCACGAAGTCTAGGGGCAGGCTGAGGTCGAGCCACTGGCGGGCCTGTCGGCAGGCTTGCTGGAGGATTTGCAGGCCCAGGGCGACGATCGTGCCGGTTTCTTCGGCGCAGGGGATGAATTCCGCCGGGGAGACGTTGCCGCGATCGCGGTCCTGCCAGCGGGCGAGGGCTTCAAACCCCACCACGGCCCCGGTGCTGAGGCTAACAATGGGTTGATAGAAGGCGCGGATTTCGCCGCGATCCACGGCCCGCCGCAGATCCCGCTCCAGGTGCATCCGGGTGATGAGGCGATCGTGAACGGTGGGGTCAAAGGTTTGGAAGGAGCCTTTCCCCCTGGCCTTGGCCTGGTACATGGCTGTATTGGCGTCCCGCAGGGGGTCGAGGGCGCTGTGGTAGTGGGGGCTGTCCCAGGCGATGCCGACGCAGGCGCTCAGGAATACCTCGAATCCTTCGATTTGGAAGGGGGTTTGCAGATTTTCGAGGATGGCGACGGCGATCGCTTCGGCGGCAACGGTATCAAAGGGGATTGGGGCTAGGGATGACTGCCCCCGATCCGCCCCACCGCCGACCCCGAGGGAAAATCCCTGGCGCGCCGGTTCCATCAACAGGTAAAACTCATCCTCCCCGGAGCGGCCCAAAAATGCCCCTTCCCCCTGGAAGCTGCGCAGCCGGTTGCCGATCGCGGCGATCAGGCGATCGCCAATGGCATAGCCCAGGGAGGAATTGATTGTGCGGAAGCGATCGCAGTCAATGCACAGCAGGGCAAAGGGGGAATCGGCGCAGCGGCGGGGGGACATCAGGGCCGTCTCCAGGGCCTGCAACAGGGCCGCGCGACTGGGTAGACCGGTCAGGGGATCCGTCAAAATGGACTGGCGCAGTTGGCGGGTGCGATCGCGCACCGTCTGCTCCAAATTGCTATTAAATCGCTCTAGCCGTTCATTGGCCGCCCGCAGCCGCGACACCAACTGTTCAATGCTTTGCTGCTGATGGCGCAGGCGCAGCAGGGACCGCAGCCGCGATCGCAGCTCCACCCCATCCACCGGCTTACGGATAAAATCCTCCGCCCCCGCCTGGAAACAGTCCGCCAAACTCTGCTTAGAACTCAGGGCCGTCACCGCCAGGATCGGAATCGCCGCCCAGCGATCGTGGGCCTTGATGCAGCGGCATACCTCAATCCCGCTGATGTCCGGCAGCATGATGTCGAGCAAAATCGCATCCGGCTGCACCGACGCCAGCAAATCCAGGGCCTGCTGTCCCGAGGACGCATAAAACAGCTCATAGCCCTCCGAAAACAGCAGAATTTCGATTACCTCAAAATTGTCCGGCTCATCGTCCACGACCAAGATGCGGTTCGACTCGTCCATGGGGCAGCGAAAGGGGAAGGGAAACGGCAATCGTGAGGCAACATAGGGACGGATCGGCGCGATCGCGGCCCATCGACAAAACCTATGGGCACTACAACGGATTGTGATATTTAGCCCAAGTGGATTCTCCTAGGCTAACAGGCCGATCTTAAATCTAAGCCATTTAGGGGGATGATTCAGCCCCGTGGGGTCAGTCCTAGACGGTGGTGGCCACTAAAGAGTTTCCCGCCCTTTGTCCCCACCGGTTCTAGGGGAATCTTGAAGGATTTGATGGGGAGATCGAGGTGATGATCCCGCGCTCCTTTTCTCTCCATCTAGGGCGCGATCGCCCCCAGACAATCCCCAGAAAATACTGAATGCACTGGTTAACGGTTCCTGTTTCCTAGGGTTTGGGGAAGTCCTCCGGGACATCCTCCAGGGGCAACACCATATCAATTAGGCAATTGAGGTAGCGATCGCGATCCATGGGCACGATGTCGCGGCCATGCAAAATTTCCTGGGTAAAAACCCAACTGATCAAAGCCCCCGTCACAATGGACGCCAGGGCTTCGCAGTCATGATTTTGCAGTTGCGGGTAGCGCTGGAAACAGTCGCGAAAGGCTTCAATGCCTGACTTCGTTAGGGTCTGTAGAAACAGTTGCGCCAGGGCCGGAAATCGCCCCGACTCCCCCACGGTCAGCCGCACGAATTCCAGATGTTCTGGATCATTAGCGAGACGTTCCATCAGGGTTTGGCACAGGTGGCGCAGGGCCTGTCGAGGGGGCGCATCGATCGCGCTGGCGGCATAAATCCCCGGCAATTTGCGGTGGGCGGCGCGCTGGACCAGGGCAGCAAAAAGGCTTTCCTTATCGCGAAAGTAGCTGTAGACCGTTGCCTTGGACACCCGCGACTCCGCCGCCACCCGGTCCATACTGGTGCCCGCATAGCCCTGGGCAAGGAAGGCCCGAAATCCCCCCTCTAGGATTTGCTCAGCCTTGGCGGAGAGGGGCGAATCGAGGGGCGGGGGAAGGGACATGGCGACGGCCAAGGGGAAAGGACAGTGGATGGAAGGCTCGAACCCTCGGGGGGGGATCGCAGGGTCAGTTTAAGGCCATTCCTTCAATTCGCGGGGGGAGGGGTGGGGGCAAAAACCGGCGATTTGCGGCGATTGACGTGGATTGACGCCGCTGGGGTGGGTTTCTTGCCCTAGGGAGTTTTTAGTTGGTGGGGGGTCAGGTGGGGGGCCAGGAAGGCGAGGGGGTTGGCCATCTGGGCGGCGAAGCCGAGGATGCCGCGATCGCGGTGGCAGTAGAGCAACTCCCCAGCGCCGTTGAAGAGAAACGTGCCGCCCCGCTGGGTGAGGTAGGCCCCATCGGGCACATAGCGGGACCAGTGGCCCAGCACTTGCACCATATTCCGCAAACGCAGGGTGGCCAGTTCAAAGGGGCGCTGGAACCCCCGGCCCCCGGCGAGGGCGAAGAAGTTGCCGGACAGGGGGGGCAAAAGGCCCGTTTCAACGGTTTCGTCATCGGCAAAAAGCTGGGGGGCCTCGCGATCGCCGCGATAGCCCCGGAAGACTTCCGCCAGGGTGCCCGGACTGCCGAGGCCCGCGCACATGAGCATGAGGTTGACCCAGGCCCGTTGGGTGGCATTCAGAAGGGGCCAGGCGATCGCGAGGCCGCCATAGAGCCCCAGGTCTTGATGGAGGGCAGCGGTTGGATCCATAAACAGGGCGTCCTTGGGAAAACCGGTGTAGTCACAGAAAATTTCCCCCGCCGCGCGATCGCCAATGCCCACGGCCCGCACCTGGATATTCGCCGCTGCCAGGGTGCAGCGATCGCGGTGGAGCCACCAGGCATATTCGAGACTGTCAAAATCCCCCAACTGGGGCAGGATCACCACCAGACGGAGGCGGGCGCGATCGCCCCCAGGATCCAGCACCGGCGCGATCGCCCCATCACTCACCCGTTGGCGCTGGGTTTGGCACAGGAGCCCGTAGGGGGAATCCGCCGCCATATCGTTAGCCATTCTGGTTCCACCTCCCTCTGCACTGGGCCTAGGCCCGCAAGCCATCCGGGCCGATTAGTCAGTCATGTTGCGCCGACCAAACCTGCGGAAATGGTAGCGTTTTTGGCGATCGCGGTGGGCCATAATCAAGCCGGGAATGCCGGTCCCGCAGGATCCATCCCCCGCTGCCATCGCCCCACAGGAGCTAGACCCATGAAAACCAAAGCCGCGATCGCCTGGAATCCCGGTCAACCCCTAGAAATCGAAGAAATCGACCTAGAGGGGCCAAAGGCGGGGGAAGTGCTGATCCGCATGGTGGCCACGGGGGTTTGCCATACGGATGCCTACACTCTCTCGGGCAAGGATCCAGAGGGGGTTTTTCCCACCATCCTGGGCCATGAGGGGGGCGGCATCGTCGAAGCGATCGGCCCAGGGGTCACCACGCTCGAACCGGGCGATCGCGTCATTCCCCTCTATGTGCCCGAGTGCCAGCACTGCAAATTCTGCCTATCTGGAAAAACCAACCTCTGCCAAGCGATCCGCACCACCCAGGGCCGGGGCCTCATGCCCGATGGCACCAGCCGTTTCAGCCACAGGGGCGAAGCGATTTTTCACTATATGGGCACCAGTACCTTCAGTGAATATACGGTGGTGCCGGAGATTGCCCTCGCCAAGATTAACCCCGCTGCTCCGCTAGAGAAGGTTTGTCTGTTGGGCTGCGGCATCACCACGGGCATTGGGGCGGTGCTGAATACGGCCAAGGTGGAGCCCGGTGCCACGGTGGCGGTGTTTGGTCTGGGGGGCATTGGCCTGAGTGTGGTCCAGGGGGCGGTGATGGCCCAGGCGGGACGGATTATTGCCATTGATATCAATCCGGCCAAGTTCGAGCTGGCGCGGCAGTTGGGGGCGACGGACTGCATCAATCCCAAGGACTACGACGGGCCGATCGCCCAGGTGATCATCGACCTGACGGACGGGGGGGTGGACTACAGCTTTGAGTGCGTGGGCAATGTGGAGCTGATGCGGGCGGCCCTGGAATGTTGCCACAAGGGCTGGGGGGAGTCGGTGATTATTGGGGTGGCGGGGGCGGGGGAAGAAATTCGCACCCGGCCGTTCCAGTTGGTGACCGGGCGCGTGTGGCGGGGCAGTGCCTTTGGGGGGGTGAAGGGGCGATCGCAACTGCCGACCTATGTGGATCGCTACCTGGCGGGGGAGCTACAAATTGATCCGTTCATTACCCAGACCTTGCCCCTGGAGGAGATCAATAGGGCCTTTGAGCTGATGCACGCGGGCCAGAGTATCCGCAGTGTGATCCGGTTCTGATGGAATTCTGTTCTTCTTTCACTTCAACTTTCAACCTGAGCGATGGAAACGGTTTTGAATCCGACGGTGGTGAGTGCGGCCCGCTCCTATGGCGGCTGGCAGCGGGTCTATGAACATCGGTCGGCGGTGCTGGACTGTTCGATGCGGTTTGGCCTCTATGAGCCGCCGGAGCTGGGAAAACCCCGATGGGTGCTCTATTGGCTCAGTGGCCTGACCTGTACGGAGCAGAATTTCATTACGAAGTCTGGCTTCCAGCGGTGGGCGGCGGAGTTGGGGGCGATCGTGGTGGCTCCGGACACGAGTCCCCGGGGCGATCGCGTGGCGGATGATCCCGATCGCTGGGATTTGGGCCAGGGGGCGGGGTTTTATGTCAATGCCACGGAGGAGCCCTGGGCGCGCCACTATCGCATGTATGACTATGTGCTCCAGGATTTGCCGTCGGCGATCGCGTCGATCCTTCCCGGCGTTGGGGAGCTGCCCACCGCGATCGCGGGCCATTCCATGGGGGGCCTGGGGGCGCTGGTGCTGGGTCTGCGGAATCCGGGGCGCTACCGCAGCATTTCCGCCTTTTCGCCGATTGTGAATCCCAGCCAGGTGCCCTGGGGCCAGGGGGCCTTTGGCCATTACCTCGGATCAAAGTACGACGCTTGGCGGGCCTATGATCCCACGGCCTTGATCCAGGACTATGGCCCTAGGACAGGCCGCGATCCCCAGGGGGAACCGCCAATCCTGATCGATCAGGGCACCGCCGATGGATTTTTGGGGCAGCAGCTTCAGCCGGAGGTCTTTAGGGATGCCTGTCAGGCGGTTGGCTACCCCGTGACCCTGCGCCTGCAGCCGGACTATGACCACAGCTACTACTTTGTCGCCACGTTCCTGGGGGATCATTTTGCCCACCACGCGGCCCACTGCACGGGTGATCGCGCCATTTAGCGATCGCGGGGACCGCAGATCCTTGCTGGGGCCAAGGGGGCCGGGGCGGATCACCTACCGGGGGGGTTAGGGTATTGAATTTCAGCGGGGTAGGTGATCCAGGGGCGGGGGGTGCCATCCGGAGGCCCTGGCGACGCTCAAGGATGTCCTGGAGCTGCTGCCAGCGATCGTGATCAAGCCGATAGACCCGCAGCTTTTCCCCCTGGCGGCGCTCCCAGCGGAACTGGCACCGCAGGCCCAATTGCCGCAGGAGCCGATGCCAAATGTCCACATCGTGCAGGTGGGGGCTTGGATCAAACCCGACGGCCAGCTTCACATCCCGCCGGTGGGCACGCACCCGGTCCACCAACCCCTTCAGGTCATATTTCGTCCATTCCCGCTCCGGATCCAAAAAGTCCCTGAGGCCCAGATGGTGGCGGGCTTGGCTGGCGAGGGACGCCTGACCAAAATCCCAGGGGCTCAGGGGATCACCCCGGTGGATTTGATGGGTGATGGTGCTGAGGTCGTGGCGGTGGGCGATCGCCCGGTCCAGCAACTCCTCAAGGGCCAAAATTTCCTGCCGCTGCTGCCCCTGGCGATCGGCGAGGACAAACTCCGCCGTGATGGCCTCCGGCTCAACCCCGTAGAACATCACCAGGTCATATTTGGCGATCGCCCACCGCTGGGCCTGGGTGAGGGAGCCCGCCTCCGCCCAATCCCGCAGATCCAGAACTGTCGGTAGGGGGGCCGTGGCGATCGCGGTAGCCTCCGCCCCCTTGAGGGTTGCCCGGGCCTGACGGATCAGATCCCGCACCTGGGGATTTTGGTCATGGCTACAGTCCACCGCCTCCAGATGGTTGCCCTCGTAGCGCAGCCGCACCCACAGGGCCGTCCGCAGATGGTCTAGGGCAAACCGCCGCGCCGCCATGGTTTCCGCCCAAAGCTGCACGTGGGGCGACTTCTCCCAGTCCACGCGATCGCCCAGATCCCCGATCCCCACGGCCATCAACTGCTGCTGAAGTAGGGCCGCCGTCACATCGGTGCGTCGCTTTAGGGTGGCGCGGATCTGTTCAACCGAGTTGCCCCAGGGGCGATCGCACCCCCCCTGGCCCCGCTCCCGACACCACACAATCCGAGGCACCGGCTGCCGCACCCGCCCGAGGGCCTGGGCCATGTCCCCATCGGTGATACTGACCCCATAGAACAGGCCAAACACCCGATCAAAGTAGGCGGACTCAATACTCACCCCCGTCGCCAAACTGGGGGTGGCGATGACCACCTGGGGCTGGAGGGCCGCCAAAACCGCATCGGGCGATCGCGCAAACTGCTGTTCCACCGGGCCGTTGCTCGTGTCCGCATTGATCAGCAGAACCGGCACTTGCAACTGTTCCAACTGCTCCAGGAGGCGATTGAGCTTTTGGCTATGGCGCTTCGAGTCCGTCGCCACAAAGAGTTTTTCCCCCGCCGCTGCGGCCGTCAGCAGCCGCGCGATCGCCGCCTGGTCGTGGGGGGCCATCAAAAACTCACCGCCATAGCCCAGGGGCGTCCCCCCATTGCGCACCAGAATCACCTGGGCCTCGTCATCCGGTTCACTGCGCAGTTGCTGGAGGTAGTGGAGGGACGAATCATCTAGATCCGCATCCGCCACCAGCACCAGGGCCGCCCCCCGGATCAGGGTTTGGAACCGGGCCAGGATGGCCGAACGGCGATCGCGGCAGGTGGCCGACAGGAGCAAATGGCGCAGCACCTGCACCACCTCATCGAGCACCAGGGTGCAGCCCCGGAATCGCTCGGGATCAAGGGCCAGCAGGGAATCTACACACAGGCCCACCCGCAGGGAATAGGCGGCCCCGGTGATCGCATCGGGGGGATGACCGTCGAGGGCAAAGCGATCTAGATCGCCGCGATAGGCCGCCCCCACGCGATCGCACAGGTTCCGCATCAGGGCGACCCGATGGCCCACCAGCGCCGTGGTGCCCCGGACCTCCAGCCAGCGTGCGAGACATTTGGTTTTGCCCGTCCCCTTTGGACTGGCGATCGCCACAATGGGCCGCCGCGATCGCGCCACCTGGTCCCAAAGGCCCGTCCAGTCCTGATCCCCCAGATCGCCGCCGGGGATCAACCAATCGGCCCGATAGGTCAGCCGCCCCTGCAACCGCTGCCAGCATCGCCACCCGTCGAGATCCATCGCCTCCCCAAAAATCCGATCCAGGGACATTGAGGCATCCCCCTCTGGCCTCTGATCAGCCCCCTGGGCCGCGATCGCCGCGATCGCATCATCAATCCCCTTGCCCAGCTCCATCGGCCAGGTCAGGACCGACACCCGGCACCCGCGATCCGTCAGGAGTGCCCCCAGCCCCGCCATGGCCGCCGCCACCCGCGATCGCGCCCTGGGATGGCTGTCCTGGTCAAAGGCCAACTGAATGGCCCTTCCCGCCGTCGCAAAGGGCCGCAAATCCTCGATCAGCTCCGGTCCCCCCTCCAGGGGTCTACCGAGGGCATCGCGCCGCCGGTGGCCCCCATGGACGCCATACAGGGCGATCGCACAGCGCCCCTGGGACAGCAGCGCCAATGCCTTCTTGCCCCCCTCCGTCAGCACCACCTCCACCTGGGGATGCGCCACCACCCAGGGCCAAAAGTCCGTGGGCTCGACCCCCTCTGGCACCGGCAGGCCCGCCCGCGCCGCGATCGCCCCCCAGATCCGCAGGGGCACCGCCGGGAAAAATCCCCGCGCCCCATTCCCCTTCGGCGTTTCGTACTTGTAGACCTTGCCCCCCATGCGATCGCGGCGCGGCGTCGAAAGCTTCAGTTGCCAGACGGTGCCATCCCCGTTTTCGAGGGCGATCGCCGCCAAATTCTGCCGCGCCGTCCGCCCAAACCGCACCACCCCCGACCAATTCAGGGCCTCATGGATCGGATAGGTGGCCTCATGGCCCCAGTCGCCCCCCGCATCCCCCAGCAGCCGCGTTGCCAGGTCGTACACATCCGGCGCGATCGCCGATCCCTCCACAAATTCCGCCCGGATCCGCTCCCCAAAGGCCCGAACATTAGCCAAGGCCCCCGTTTCGCCACCCGTAACCCGTCCCGTCCCTATGCACACCATCCTCTGCACTCCTTAATTCCAGGGGTGCAACGGCCGCACGATTCCCTCACCAGCCTGATCTGGAGTGGGGGGAAAGCGCGATCGCCACCCTAAATCCGCAAATCCCGAAAACTTTCGCGAGCTCCCTACGAACCGCTGGCGAAGATCGGGGAATGGGTCAAAAAGCTTGAAATCCTTATAGCGAGGCCCTTTCAGGAATTGCCGCTACTTCGACTGATGACTCTGGGGGACATCAAATCCAGAAAAATCCCAGCAGGCCGATCAAACGACTGGGCAAGCCACCGAGGGATGTGCTAATTTGAGTTCAAGTATTTTTTCACTTTTTTGGGTGTCCCCCCGGCATCGGTTCGCAGCCATGCTGGATCAAGGGGACCTTTTTTTTGCTTGCGCTGATTTTGGCGGGGCGCTCAACGCATCGGGAACAGAGCAAGACTTTTTGTTTTTGTATGTTGCTCTCTGCGCGGTTGCTGGGGGGCATGGTGACCCCATCGCCAACTCTGTTCCTGCGCCACCTCTGCTATGTGGATCTCAACTGGACCTTAATGTGGGTCCAATCGCGACGCCCCAGGGCAAAGGGGTGAAAGATAACCTCGGTTAAATCATTTGATAGCCAATCTACAACCCGAGCCCGCAACTGGGCAAGGGCAGAAACGGATCTGAGCGCGTGCGAACGGCCCCTTCACCCCGTTTCCCTCGAAAAATCCCTTCAATAGGCCCCGCGATCGCCGTTTTGGCCCCCGGACGCCCTCGGAAATTTCTTGCCCATCACTATGCCACAGGGGTTCCGGGAAAACCACGATCGCCCAACTCGGAAATCATGATACAAAACGACCTTAGCCCTTGCCCCATCTAGCCTTCAGCCGCTGTTTCAGAAAAGGACCACAAAAAACTCACTGTACTTTTTTGCGATCGCTATCCCTGGATACTAGAAAATCTGTAAGCATTGTATAGTCCTTTCCCCGTAAGGGTTTCAGCGACCGCCAAAAGCGAATTTGCACATTTCAATCACCCCCTCACAACTTTCTGAATTTTCCCCAAACGAAAAAAACCTATCCCTGGATACTAGAGAAAATTCGAGGGCTGTGGAAAACTCCTGGAGCCCTTACCCAAAAAGCGCTTCAGCGATCAGAGATGGCCAATTTTGTATACAAAGCAACTTTTAACAATTCTTTACGGAATTGTCGATTAATGGATTTTGTGAGTGAGTGAATGAAAAGGCTTGTGGCGTAAGGAAATTAGGTTATCAATCGAGCCCTAAAACTTCCCTTAGCTGAGCGGCGTACTCATCAGAAATGGACCGTCGTCCCCGTTCCCAGTGGCAGATCAGGCCGTGGCTGACCCCCATCCGTTCCGCCAGCTCCCGTTGATTCCACCCGAGGGCCTTGCGCTTTTGCACCACGTCTTCGCCGGAGATGCCCCGGACGCAGCGATCGCCGAGGCGGATCGGGGGGGGCATGTAGGACGGGAGGGGGGTGATCTCTTCCGGGGCTAGGGCTCGGCCCTTGGCGGAAGCGAGGGATTCGGGGGACGCGATCGCGCTGGGCATTGGATCCGGCGGCGCGATGCGGAGGGTCGCCTCTAGGAACTGCTGGAAATAATTTGGCCCCTTGCGCATTCGACTCTTGGGCCGCAAATTGCGCAGGTAGTTATCGCCGTAGCGAATCACCCAGCCCAGATCCTCGAGCAGCAGCAGGGCATTATCCCAGCGGCTTTTCAGAGTATAGGCGGTTTTTGGGTTGTCCTCCGCCTGTTTGAGCAGGCTACCGGGCAGGATGAAAGGGTTTTTCAGCAGGCTCTTGACCCGGTAGAGGCGATCGCGCAGGTGACGATTTTCCAGGGTCAGGTGCAGGGCAAGGCGCAGGGCCAATTCATTGTGGTAGCCATCGATTTTGAGGATGCTCTGGGCCAAAAAACCAAATTGGTAGAGGGCTTGGCGGGCCTGGGAACCGGCGCGATTGAGAAAATCCTGGGTCCAGAGACCGGGCTGCACGGTCAGGTCAAGCTGGGTCATGCGCTCGAAGTCCCCCGACAGGAGGTTGCGCTGGCCGTCAAAATCTAGCTTGATGTTCCACAGGCGGCTGATATCGACGCTCACCTTGACCTTATGGCCCTGGGGTTGCCCTTCTTGCCAGGTGCCGCGCACCAGGAGGCTATCGAGGAGGCTGGCGTGCTGGGCGATGTGCTGGAATTTTTCCGGTAGGGTCAGATCCGTGCGCCGCTCCCAGCCCAGGAGGTTGATGACATCGGTGCCCCGCAGGGTGAAGCGGCCTTCCCAGGGGCGTTCGAGTTGGGTGGCGTAGGCGGCGAAGATGAATTGCAGTTTGGCGGTCTCGAAGCCGAATTTGTCGATGATTTGCTTGGCTTCGTTCCAGGGCAGCACTTGGATGTCGCCTGGACCGGTGATGTAGTGCTCGATGCGGTTGTAGGCGTCCTTGGGGCTGGTGTGGACGAACCGGGCGAGGCCGTTGGCGTCTTCCCAGGGGCTGTCGGGGACGACGGCGCGGGTGGCGCTGACCATGACGGCGGCGGTGGCGATCGCCGTGACATCTTCAGCGAAGAAGAAGGGGGGTTCCGGGGGCAAGAGGGCGTCGCGGACGATGTGGCCCAGTTGCTCGAAGTCCAGGTGATAGGTGCCCTGGGGGCTGGTGCGGTAGGGGTTGAGGAGGGCGTTGGCGGCGGCGATGAGGCTGTCGAAGTCGCTGCCGATGTCCGTGTCGGGGAGGGCGTTGGGGCCTTGCTGGCACTGGTGGATGGTTTGGCGCAGCAGGCGGAAATAGTGGCTGCGGATGGATTCGAGCTGTAGGGCGTTGGGGGCGCGATCGCCGGTGGCCTTGTCTTTAGTTGGTTTGCGGCCCCGGCGGCGGGGGGGATCGGCGGGGATTTTGGCGGCGAGCTGGTCGAGTTTTTCCAGTTCCTCGAGGGCGACCTTGAGGGCGGCGTATTTGATGCTGAGGGCGGCGGGGACTTCGGCGTCGGAGAGTTCGTCGAGGGGGGCGGCGAAGAGGTGGGCGATGGCTTCGTGGTTGAGGGTTTGGGGCTGCATGGGGACGGGGCTAGGGGGATGGGGCGATCGCGGCGAGGAGGGCTTGGGCGGCCTGTTGTTTGGCTAGTTTTTTGGTGCGGCCCTGGCCCCGGTATGGGTGGCCCTTCCAAACCAGGATGCAGCAAAATCCGCCCGCCGGGTCTGGGCTGTAGTGATCGGGGGGCATGGGCTGGCCGGTCTGCTGGCAGTGCTGGTTGAGTTGGCCGATGTAGTTGCTGCTGGGTTCGGGGGCGATCGCGGGGCTGGCGCTGGGGCTTGGGGTGGGGGCGGTTTGGCGATCGGTGGCGTCACGGGTGGTACCGGCGAGGCCCGCTTGCCAGAAGGCGATCGCGGCGCGGGCGCGGGCCTGTTTTTTGTTGGTGCTGTGGCAGGGGTGGGGGTGGGTGCGGCCATTGACGATCGCCCAGGCGGTCCAGTGGGTGCCTGCGCCGCTGACTTCAAATTCCACGGTCCAGTGCAGGCGATGGCAGGCGATGTCGAGGATGGAGATGGCCAGGGAGGGGGTCTGTTGGAGTTGCCGCAGGGCCGCCTGGGGGAGGGGGTGTTGGCCGTCCGTGAGGCCGTGGATCAGCAGCCGCCCCAGGTCGTCGGTGGAGAGGCGATCGAGGCGTTTGAGGGCCAGGTCGGTGATTTGGTCGAGGCGATCGGTGTTGATGGCGTGTTCGAGGTGTTGGGAGAATTGGTCGTCGTCCAGTTGGGCGAGGCGGTGCTGTTGGTCGAGGTTGCGATCGCGCACCGCATGGCGTTTTTGCCGCTGGGCCAGGTCGATGCGATCGCGGGCGGCCTCGAGCCAGGTGTTGATGCGCTCAGCCAACTCTTCCAGTTCCCCTTGGCTGTAAGGGGGATCGCTGCCATCGGCGATCGCGTGGAGCACCCGATGGTTAATAAAATCCGCCAGCCGCCGCAGGGGGGAGGTGCTGTGGCAGTAGGCCGGGGCCGCGAGGGCCAGGTGACCGATCGGTTCGGTGCCGTAGCGGGCGCGATCGAATTGGCAGGCGAGTTTCCGGCGCAGGGCGGTGCGCTGATCGGCGGGCATGTCCGCTAGGGCCGCCAGGAGCGCTTGGGGGCCGCGATCGCTCCAGTCCTCATCGCCCCAGTCCACCGCGATCGCCGGATCCAGGTCATTGCGCCAATCGAGGGGCTGGGCCGGGGTGGGAGAATCGCCGGTGGGGTCCGGGGCGATCGCCCGAGTGCCCTGGTTGCGGTAGAGGGCCGGATAGCCCGAGGAGCGGAGGATTTGGGCCATGATCGTATTGGCCAGCACCGCATATTCCGCCACCAGAACCTGCGATCGCAGGGGGGTGCCCAGGACCGGTCGCCCATCCTCATCGAAGTAGGTATCGCCAATGGTGGACGCCCCCAAGGCCCCCAGGGTTTGGCGGTGGCGGGCGAGTTTTTTGGCCCAGGTTTGCAGGTAGCTGAGCTGGAGATGGTGGGGATCATCCGGCTGATCGAGGATGGCATCCGCCTGGTCGTAGCTGAGTTTGCGGATGCTGCAAAAGCGCACAAATTGCCAGTGGTAGTCCTGGAGGAGGCCCGTGGCGTCGAGGTCGAGGCGCAGTTCCAGGGCGGGCCGCATTTGCCCCTCGCGCAGGGAGAGGCGATCGCCCGTGAGCAGTTCCGGCAGCATGGGTTCGACCCGCCGGGGTAGATAGAGGGTAGCGATCCGTTCAATGGCCGCCTGATCGAGGAGCGAACCGGGGGCGATCGCGGCGGTGGGGTCGGCGATGTAGACATAGACCGTTGCTCCCACGGTGGCCCCAGGGGCGATCGCATCGTCCGCCACCTCGATGCGCAGGGCGTCATCTAAATCTTCGGAATTGGGACCATCAATGGTGAGACCCCAACGGGGGGGCCGCCGTTCGAGGAGGGCGTCCGTGTTGAGGGCTTCGGCGGCGGCGATCGCGGCGCGGGAAAAGGTGCGGCGTTTTTGGGGAGAGTTGGGGCCGGACCGGCTGGACTCGGGCCGTTGGCTTCCTGCGAGTTCCATGGGGGTCTCCGCAATCGGGGCGATCGCGGGGCGGGGCGATCGCCGGATCAGTGGTCAGTATTGTACAAAATCCTATCGGTTCCCCCTCGTTTATGGCCCCTAGCGATCCAGCAGGGTGCAGATCCAGGGGCCGGGGCCTTGGGCTTGGAAGGGCTGGGGGCGGCGATCGCGGCCAATGCGGATCCGTCGCTGGCAGTCGTAGAGGGTGCGCCCCTGCTCGATGCCGTCAATGCTGACGATCGCGCGATATTCCCGATGGTTTTTGGCGCTGCGCTGGACGTCCACCAGGCACTGCCGATGGCCTTCGACGGTGCGGCAGGTCAGCGGCGCGGCGATCGCCCCCTGGATCGGCCCTGCGAGCATCAACATCAGGGCGCTGAGGCATCCCAGGGCGATCGCCTGGACCCTAGATAAGCGAGCTGGGGAATGGCTGAGGTTGGGTCTTGAACTGGGGTTAACCATGGTCCTCGCGAAAAGATGGCCTGGGGCGCTAATTGGGCGTTGATTGGGCCGGTGAGCTAAGACTAGGGCAACTGGCTCGGGGGCTGGCCGTGCGATCGCCCCTGCTGCGCCCTTGGTCCCCTGGCCGTTCAGAATCCTTTCCCTTGCCTTACCCCCATGGATAAGCCCCTGCGCCAAAGCATTTCCATTCTATTTGCGGGTACGTTTTGGCTGTGGAATGGCTTTTTTATTGTCCTGTTCTACGGCTTTTTTCTGCCCTTTTGGGCACCGCAGTTGCTGGCGGCCATGGCGGCGGGGGAGGTGGCCCCGGTTTACCTCATTCCCCTGGGGTTGCTGCTGCTGACGCCGGTGGTGTCCGTGGCGGTGGGGCTGATCCAGTTTGGGGGCCTGCCGCGATCGCTCCTGCGGTGGTTTTATGGGGTTGAAGCGCCCCTGATGCTGGTGGCGACCCTGTGGCTGTTTCTGCTGCGAGATCTGACCCCCGGAGCCGTGTGGACCCTGGGGGCGGGGGCCGCGTGTTTGGGGACCTATGGCCTGGAACTGGTGGGCTGGCGACCGGGCCGGCGCGATCGCTGGGGGGCGATCGCCGTGCTGGCCACCAGTGTGCTGATGCTGGGCCTCGCGATCGGTCTGGGGGCGCTGATGACCCTCTATGCCATCCCCATCACCTGGAGTGGGCTGACCGTGCTGGCCCAGGGGCTCGGGAACTATCAGCTCTCCTTCCTTGCAGCGATTCGAGATCTGTTCTTCATGGCCTTTTTTGCCCTGTCGGTGGTGCTGCTGGCGGGGATGCCCGTGTCCGTGGCGGTGCTGTATTGGCGATCGGGCCTGCGGGGGCTGGAACGGAGTGTCCACCGCTGGGGCCAACGGCGCGCCTTCTGGGGGGCGATCGCGGTGCTGGGATTCTGGCTGGTGGCCCTGGTGGGTCTGTCCTGGCAGCCGCAACATTTTGCCTTCCGGACCCTCGATCGCCCCATTGCTACCGATGGCGATCGCCAAACCCTGATGGACCAGCGCGATCGCCTGCGGCGCGGCCTCCTCAATGCCTATCTCCAACGGCAGCGTTACCTGGGCACCACCGACACCAGCAGCGATCTGGCGGATCTCTATCGCTCCGTCCTCAGGGTGCCCGAGGAGACGGCGGAGGCCCTTCAGCAGGTGCGCGATCGGCTCATTTTCCCGTTCCTCTACCAGGGCCACCCCCGCGATGGTCAGCGGGCCGCCCGCCTCTATGCGGCGCTCTTTGACGAATCCATCGAGCGGGGGGAACAGGAGGCCGTGCAGCGGGCCTTCCGGGCGTCCGCCAGTTTGGACGGGGCGGCGGCGGGATCGCTCAATGCCAATGAACGGCGGGTTTTGCTCGAACGGCAGGATTTGAATGTCATTCCCCACGGGGATTGGGCGACGGTGGAACTCCACGAGGTCTATCGCAACCAAACCCTTGAGCCGGAGGAGGTGCTCTATAGCTTTTCCCTGCCGGAGAGTGCGGTGGTGACGGGCCTGTGGCTGGGGGATACGGGGGATTTGGCGAAGCGGTTTAGCTACCGCATTTCCCCGAGGGGGGCGGCCCAAAGGGTCTATGAGAGTCAGGTGCAGCGGGTTGCGCCCCAGGATCCGGCCCTGCTGGAGCAGGTGGGGCCGCAGCAATATCGTCTGCGGGCGTTTCCGGTGCCGGCGCGTTTGCGATCGTGGGAGACGGATCTGCCGGAGCGTCCGACGGCGATGCACCTGTGGCTGACCCTGGAGGTGCCGCGCCAGGGCGATCGCTATCCCCTGCCGAAGCTGTTGGAGCGCCGCAATATCTATTGGACCAGCCGCACGGAGCGCCGCCATGGGGAGTTGAAGACCCTGACGGATCCGGCGGTGGAGGTGCCTGAGCGGGATTACCGGGCGGACTGGCTCAAGAATCCCTGGCTGCCGACGGCGATCGCGGCCCAATCACCCCAGGATCAGACCCAGGATCCGGCCCAGGATCAAGTAAAAAACAATCGGGATCAAGCGATTCAAGACTATGGGGCGATCGCGGGCTATCGGGTCACGGCGGAACCCCTCCCGCGCGATCGCATCCCCCTGCCGACGGCCCCGCGCTTGGCCGTGATCCTCGATACGTCCTACAGCATGGCCCGCCAGCGGCCCGCCCTCAAACGGCTGTGGCAATGGTTCGAGGGCCAGGGCTACCTGGATCAGCGGTTGGACAATGGGGATGTGGATCTGTTTTTGCCCGGAGATGCCCTGAGCAATCGCGCGCCCCAGTGGCTGTCGGCGGTGGAGCGGTTTGATCTGGATCGCTATGGATTCTTTGGCACCCTGCCGCCCCAGCGGGCCTTGGGGCAATACCAGCGGCACCGGGCAGACCGGGCTCCGGCGGTGCCCTACGATGCGGTTGTGTTTGTGACCGATCGCGGTAGCTATGAACTGGCGGGCGATCGCCAGGATGCGGTGCCCTTCCAACAGCCCCTGTGGCTGCTGCACCTGGGGGGCCAACTGTCCGAAGCCTATGACGATGCCACCCTCGGGAGCATTCAGGCCAGCGGCGGCGGCGTCGCCACCGACATTGAAACCCTCCTGGCCCAGGTGGCCCTGCGGCGATCGCTGGCCGCCTCCGGTTCCGCCCAGGCAGAATTACCGTTCACTTGGGCCGATGGGTACCGGTGGCGCTTCACGGCGATCGCCCCATCGCCATCCTCCGCCCCTCTCCAGGGTGATCCCCAGCGCGATCGCCTGGAAAGTCGCGATCGCCTCGCCGCCGCCCCCGCTGCCCGCCAACTGATCCTGGCCCTGGCCGGTCGCACCGCCAACCCCAGCCCCGAAACCCTCGATCGCATCCACCGCATCGCCACCACCTTCGGCATCGTCACGCCCTACTCCTCCGCGATCGTCCTGGTCAACGACGAGCAGCGCGCCGCCCTAGATCGCGCTGAAGCCAGCCGCGATCGCTTCAACCGCACCGTCGTTACCGGCAAAGAAGACGAGGAAACCAACCCCAACACCGCCAGCGTCCCCGAAGGTTCCCCCCTCTACGGCCTGCCCATCGTCCTACTGCTGCTGTGGTTGATGCGATCGCGATCGCCCCATCGCCGGAACCCCGCCCCGCCCCGGCCGTAAAATTAAAACAACTCTCCCGATCCACAGGCCGCAGACCCGGTATCTAAACTACATAAGAGTATTCATTGTCAGGAATATTCAACCCCCTTGGATCCCTGCCCTCACCCCCCGCCCCATCCCCACGCGAGGGGCGATCATTCCCCATCCCCAAACCCCTGGGGTGCCATACCCCCTGTCCGCCGCCCGATGCCCCCACCTAATCGCGCGTCTCCATTCCTAGAGCAACCGAGCGACGAGGACCCCCGCACCGTCCTGGTGGTTGACGATACCCTCGAAAATCTTCAGGTCCTCACGGCCCTGCTGCGGCAACATGGCTACCGGGTTCGCCAAGCCAGCAGTGGCCGCATGGCCCTCATGACCGTCCAGGCCAACCCCCCCGACCTGATCCTCCTGGACATTTCCATGCCCCAAATGGACGGCTATGACCTGTGCCGAGCCCTCAAGGACAATCCCCAGAGCGCCGATATTCCCGTCATTTTCCTGAGCGCGCGCGGGGATTCCGCCGACAAGGTGCAGGGCTTCCGCGTCGGCGGGGCGGACTATATCACCAAGCCCTTTCAGGTGGAGGAGGTGCTCGTGCGGGTGAGCCACCACATCACCGTGCAGCGCCAAAAGATCCAGATCCTGGAGCAAAATCGCCAGCTACAGCTCCAGGAAATGCAGCTACGTCAACAGTCCCAGCGCGAAAAATTGCTGGTCGCCGCGATCGATGACATCCGCCAAACCCTCAATGTGGGCCAAATCCTGCGGACGGCGGCCGATCGCACCCGCACCTTCTTTTCCGCCACCTCCGTGATGGTCTATGCCTTCCATTCCCCCCTGCCCGGAGAGGAGGGTGAAGAAATCGCCTCCGTGGTGGCCCACTCCATTGATGCGGGGGTGAATTGCCCCCTCCAGCGCCACTTCCAGCGCCATGGCCTCGGGCACCCCCTCGAAAAACCGCACCAGGTCAAAGTCATTCGCTCCGGCGCAAAATCCCCCCTCGCTGACTGGCTGCACCTGGACTGCGGCCCCTGCAGCGATGAGGAGACCACCGCGATCGCCCCCCTGCAAACCCCCTCCGGCCTGTGGGGCATCGTCACCGTCTGCCATCTCCAGGGCTATAGCTGGGAACCCTGGTCCCTCGCTTTCTTCGAGAGCCTCGCCGGGGCCATGGCCGTCGCCATCCACCACGCCGAACTCTATGAACAACTGCGGGTCCTCAACAAAACCCTCGAACAGCTCGCCCACGTGGACGGCCTCACCAAGGTCAATAACCGCCGCGCCTTTGACAATCGCCTCACCACGGAATGGGACCGCCATCAGCACAGCGGCAAACCCCTAACCCTGGTCATGTGCGACGTGGACTTCTTCAAGCCCTACAACGATTTCTACGGCCACCCCACCGGCGACGATTGCCTCAAGGCCGTTGCCCAGGCCCTCCAACATACCCTGCGGCGCTCCTCCGACTGGGTGGCCCGCTACGGCGGCGAAGAATTTGCCATCCTCCTGGCGGAAACCAACGGTGACCAGGCCCGCCAAGCGATCCACAAGGTCCAGGCCGCCATCCGCAAGCTCGCGATCGCCCACCAGCAGTCCCCCTTCCAGCGCGTCACCCTCAGCTTCGGCATCGCCACCGCCATCCCCGCCGACCCCCAATCCCCCAAGGATCTAATCGCCGCCGCCGATCGCGCCCTCTACCGCGCCAAGCAACAGGGCCGCAACCGCTGCGAACGGGCCGACTGCCCCTGAAGTGTGCCCAAACCCCATAAAAAATAGCCGCCTTCGCCCCGCCCCCGCCCAAACTCCCCCCGAACCATTAGCTATACTGGCTGCAAAATCCTTGATTTGTAAGCGATAGCAAGGGGCGCGATACACCATGCGAGTTCTTTTAGTTTATCCGCTCTTTCCCAAAACCTTTTGGTCCTATGAAAAAATCCTAGAACTGGTGGGTCGCAAGGTGCTACTGCCCCCCTTGGGCCTGGTGACCGTGGCGGCAATTTTGCCCCAAACCTGGGAATTTCGATTGGTGGATCGCAACATTCGAGCCGTCACCGATGAGGAATGGGCCTGGGCGGATCTGGTCATCTTCTCCGCCATGATCGTCCAGAAGGAAGACTTGATTGTCCAGATCCATGAGGCCAAACGGCGCGGGAAGCGCGTCGCCGTGGGTGGCCCCTACCCCACCTCAACGCCCCAGGAATTGGAGGATTTGGGGGTGGATTATTTCATCCTAGACGAGGGGGAAATTACCCTGCCGATGCTCGTCGAGGCCCTGGAACGGGGGGAAACCAGCGGTAAATTTACGTCCAATGGCGAAAAGCCCGATGTCACCAATACCCCGATCCCCCGCTACGATTTGCTGGAGCGGGATGCCTATGATTCCATGTCGGTGCAGTTTTCCCGGGGCTGCCCATTCCAATGTGAATTCTGCGACATCATTGTGCTCTATGGCCGCAAACCCCGCACCAAAACCCCCGAACAATTGCTAGCGGAATTGCAGACCCTCTACGATCTGGGCTGGCGCGGCAGTGTGTTCATGGTGGATGATAATTTCATTGGCAATAAGCGCAATGTCAAACTGCTCCTAAAGGCCCTGCAAGTCTGGCAGCGGGAGCGGGATTATCCTTTCCGGTTTGATACGGAGGCGTCCCTGGATTTGGCGGACGATGAGGAGCTAATGGATCTGATGCTGGAGTGCAACTTTGCGGCGGTCTTTATGGGGATTGAAACCCCGGATACGGAAAGTTTGCAGTTGACTAAAAAGTTCCAGAATACGCGATCATCCCTGCTCGACGCGATCGACAAGGTGACCCATCGGGGCCTGCGGGTGATTGCGGGATTTATTGTCGGATTTGATGGGGAAAAATCGGGGGCGGGCCAGCGAATTGTTGACTTTGCGGAGATTACGGGAATTCCCACGACGACGTTTGCCATGCTCCAGGCGCTGCCCAATACGGCCCTGTGGCACCGCCTAGAAAAGGAAGGGCGGCTGCGCAATCCGGCGGCAAATATTAACCAGACCACGCTGATGAATTTTGAACCGACGCGCCCGGTGGAGGAGATTGCGCGGGAATATGTGGATGCGTTTCGGGCGCTCTATGATCCGGTGCAGTATCTCAATCGGGTCTATCGCTATTTCCTGAAGTTGGGGGCTCCTCGGGTGCGGCCGACGCCGAAGTTTCCGGAGTGGATTGTGATTCGGGCGCTGCTGTTGGTGTGCTGGCGACAGGGGGTGGTGCGCGAAACCCGGTGGCTGTTCTGGCATCACTTAATTAGTATGGCGATTCGCAATCCGGCGGTGGTGGATCAATACATAACGGTGTGTGCCCACAATGAACACTTTTTGGAATATCGCGATATTGTGAAGGCGCAGATCGAGGCCCAATTGCAGGAGTACCAGCGATCGCAACGGGAGCCGGTGGAGGTGGCGGTTTAGATTAATCTGGATCTAAGGTGCCATAGGGGATGATCCTAATGGTTTAAAGGGGGGTCTTTTGGCCCCTTTTTTGATGGATCAGTCGCTGGCCGATGTTGCAAAACTCTCTGGGGGGAGGTGCGATCGCGACTCGAAAAGGACTAAATTTTAGGAGACTTGACCCCAGCGGCGATCAGAATTATGAAGATTCGATGAGTTTCAAGATTTGGTGACGATTTTAGCAATTTTATATTCCTAACTCGCCAACAATAGTAGGGTTTCCCCTTTAGGATCAGTCAGTGTTGTCATCGCCGCCGTCCCTTTGAATGATCCCTTGATATGGCCACGACCCGTGCAAAATCCGTTGTCCAAGAACGCCGCGACTATAGCCGTTGGGTCGCCAACGAAACCCTAGAGGACTATGCCCTGCGCTATGCGCCCCAGTCCTTTCGGCGCTGGCCGGAACTGCTGGTGGCCAATACGGCCCTGGGGGGAATTTCGTTCCTGGCCCTGGAGGCGATCGGCGGTTCCCTCGCCATCAATTACGGATTTGCTAATTCCTTCTGGGCGATCGTTGTGGTGGGGGGCCTCATCTTTCTGGCGGGAGTTCCCATCGCCTATTACGCGGCAAAATACAACATTGACATGGATTTGCTGACCCGTGGGGCCGGGTTTGGCTATTTAGGATCAACGATTACATCGCTGATTTATGCGTCCTTCACCTTCATTTTCTTTGCCCTCGAAGCGGCCATTATGGCCCAGGCCCTGGAACTCTATTTCCATTTGCCCCTGTGGCTGGGCTATATCCTCTGCTCCCTTTTGATTATTCCCCTGGTTTTTTATGGGGTGACTTTGATTAATCAGCTACAGCTTTGGACCCAACCCCTGTGGCTTATTTTGATGGTCTCGCCCTACATTTTTGTGCTGCATCGGGAGCCCCAAGCCTTTGACCATTGGCTCCATTTTGCGGGCAATTCCCCCAGCGGTGCGGCCTTTGATCCGCTGCTCTTTGGCATGGCGGCTACGGTGTCCTTTTCCCTCATTGCCCAGTTGGGGGAACAGGTGGATTATTTGCGCTTTTTGCCGGAGCGGCGACCGGAAAATCGGCGGCGCTGGTGGCTGGCGGTGCTGATGGCGGGGCCGGGTTGGATTGTGTTGGGGGTTGCGAAACAGCTTGGGGGGGCGTTTCTGGCGTCGCTGGTTTTGTCCCATGGCCTGACGATCGCGCGGGCGCGGGAGCCGGTGCAGATGTACCTGGCGGGGTTTAGCGATATGTTTAGCGATCCATCGCTGGTGCTGGCGGTGGGGACGCTATTTGTGGTGGTGTCCCAGATCAAGATTAATGTGACCAATGCCTATGCGGGATCGTTGGCCTGGTCGAACTTTTTTTCGCGGCTGACCCATTCCCATCCGGGGCGGGTGGTGTGGCTGGTTTTTAATGTGTTGATTGCCCTGGTGCTGATGGAATTGGGGGTGTTTGAAACGCTGGATTTGGTCCTAGGGCTCTATTCCAATGTGGCGATCGCGTGGGTTGGAGCACTGGTGTCGGATTTGGTGATTAATAAACCCCTGAAGTTGAGCCCGTCCTACATTGAGTTCAAGCGGGCCTATTTATATAATATTAATCCCGTTGGATTTGGCTCCACGGCGATCGCGTCGGCGGTGGCGATTTTGGCGTTTGTGGGGGTGTGGGGTGAGTGGGCGCGGGCCTACTGTGCATTTCTGGCCCTGGGGATTGCGTTTGTGCTGGCCCCCGCGATCGCGTGGATTACGAAGGGGAAGTACTATCTGGCGCGGGAAAATACTGTCCGTTTGGCCTTTGGCCCAGAAGATTCTGACGCTGAATCTGGGGGAGACGCGATCGCGACGGATGGGAATGGGGAGGTGATAATCGCGCCCCAAGCCTCCTCCCCTTGGATTAATTCCCAGACCTTGAAAATGGGCTGGATTGGTCAGAATATTCCGTCTTCTTCAAGGCAAAAAGCTGCTCCGTGGGGGAATGAAAATGGGCCACTGGGGCCATGGGCTTTATCTCAGGATCAAGGCCAAAATACCGCTCCAACCCTGCTGACTTGCATCATCTGTGAAGGGGCCTACGAAACGGCGGATATGGCCCATTGCTCGGTCTATGGCGGCGCAATTTGTTCCCTGTGCTGCACTTTGGATTCCCACTGCCATGATCGCTGTAAGGATCCCCTAGATCGCGAACCGGAAACGAACTGGCGACGGCGTTTATCGGTGGCCCTTTTTGCGGATAAATTAGCGCCCTATTTAGGGGCAAGAATTATCCATTTTGCCCTAATCTTTGGCCTCCTTTCGGGGGTGGTGGGGGCGATCGTTGGGCTGGTTTACTACTTCGCGGTGGTGCAGGCGGTGGACCTTGATGCGGCGACTGCGGCGCGCATGGGTGAACTGTTTGGCCTGCTCTATGCCCTGCTGTCGTTGGTGGTGTGTGGCGGCGCGGGCTGGTTTGTCCTCAGTGAAGAAAGTCGCGAGCGGGCGGAGGATGAACTGGACCGGCAAAATGCCCAGCTCCAGGCGGAGGTGCGCGATCGCGAGCGGGCGGAGGCGGCATTGCAGGCCCTGACACGGAGCCTAGAGCAGCGGGTGGAACAGCGCACGGCGGAATTGTCTGAGGCGCTGGCGACCCTGCGGCAGGCCCAAACCCAGCTCGTGCAGACTGAGAAAATGTCGAGTTTGGGACAATTGGTGGCGGGGGTAGCCCACGAAATTAATAACCCGGTGAATTTCATCCACGGCAATTTAGACCATGCGGCCACCTATGTGGGTCAACTGCTGGAGTTGATTGATGCCTATCAAGAAATATTGCCGGAGCCGCCCTTAGAAATTGAGGCCCTGTGTGAGGATATTGAATTAGATTTCTTGAGGGAAGATTTGATCAAAATTCTCAATTCCATGCGGGTTGGTACGGATCGCATTCGGCAAATTGTCCTGTCCCTGCGGGTTTTTTCGCGGGTGGATGAATCGGCCGTTAAGGCGGTGGATCTCCACGAGGGCATTGAAAGTACGCTGTTGATTTTGGGCAATCGACTCAAGGCCAATGGCCAGCGCTCCGCGATCGCGGTCCAGCGCCACTATGGTGATCTGCCGTTGGTGGAATGCTATGCGGGCCAACTGAATCAAGTGTTTATGAATCTGCTGGCCAATGCGATCGATGCCTTTGATGAACTGAATCAGGGACAGGCGGGTGAAGATCCGATCTGCTGGCTGCCTAAGATTGATATCCGCACCCAGCGCGTCGGCAATGATCAGGTGCAGATTGCGATCGCGGACAACGGCCCCGGCATTCCCCTGGAGATTCAATCTAAATTATTCGACGCCTTTTTCACGACCAAAGGTGTCGGTAAAGGCACCGGTTTAGGGTTATCAATTGCCTATCAAATTGTGACGGATAAGCATGGGGGTCACCTCTCCTGTGAATCAAAACCGGGCCATGGAACCCAATTTATCCTCAGAATTCCCATCCGGGCTCAGATGCAGGACAGCGCCATGGCGATCGCCTCCCCTGCCCGCAGAGTTTTGACCTGATGGGTGGTCTAGGGCTGAACCTAGAAAATATGATTAAATGATCTTAAATGATCGAAATTGCTGGCGTGACCCGAGTGAGAAATGACCGTCGGGCCAAGGAGCTTTAGCCCCCTTGCTTTAGCCGCTGAATTCCTAGGGATAATACATCCTAGGCACCGACAAAATTGACGGGATTTTGGTCCCGACGGTGACGAACGGGAATCTCCGGACCCTGCCGATTGCCCACTAAAGAGGCGGTCAATTCTAGGGATTCCCGCAGACGTTTTGCCCCATAAATTGACATGTCACGGGGAACACTGATGCGATCGCGCAGATACCGCAAGCCCACATCAGAATCGGCAGGCGGCGTGCAGACTTCCCCCGTCATCAAATGGGTCAGCGCACAGCGTAAAGCCCCATCAAACACCTCATCATCCAAAGGATTGAGACGAATCAACGTATCCCGATGCTTCAAAACCCGATGCAGCGCCTCCGTCCGCGAGGTGGGCGGCTCAGGATAGCTCACATCCGGCAGCCCCAGCCAAGGCCCCTGATCCACCCGCTGCTGGGCCAACCTGGTTTCAGGTTCATCATTGGCCCAACAGCCCCCCATCTGTGGCGGCAAATCATGGGCATGGGTATGGAAATCACTCTGGGTGCCGCGATAGGTGGAGCGCTGTTCTAGGGCCTCAAACCAAGCGTGGAGACCGGCATTTTCCTCCCGCAAACTGTAGCCCTTGTAGTAGAACAAACTGGCGTTCATGCGCTCCACATAGGGCACAAAAATCACGTCAGCAATACTAAAATCCTCTAGAAAAAATGGACCGGATGTTGAGGCCAACGCCTCCTCCACCTGGGCCGCAATGCGTAAAAAAGCCCGCTGATTTTGCTGCTCCTGCTGCCGCGATCGCGTCGGGTAGCATAACCAATTGCACCAGGCCCGAAACAGCAAGCGCTCTAGCCGCCGGAGGGGCCAAACCCTCGCCTCTTCCATGCCATAGCCCAGGGGGCCAAATTCCCGTTCGAGCGCCCTTAAAATATCATCGCTTTCGGTCAAGGTTGCCCCATGGAGTTCCAGGGCCGGCAGCATCCCCGACGGCACCTTCCGCTGATACCAGCTTTCCTTCTCGCCGTAGCAAAACATGGTCACTTTTTCGACCCGGTAGGGAATGCGCTTTTCCTCTAGCCAAAGCCAAACCTTTTGGCAATAGGGACACCAGGCATGGTGATCGCGATAGAGGGTGACCCGCACCTCCGCTTCCGATTGACCAAATAACCGCAGGCGTGACTGGGCATTGGTGGGGCCATTGACGGGATCGCTTTGATAGGTATCGAGCGCTTCTAGGTCGAGCCAAGTTAGGGGAGAACGGGTCATGGATCTGTGGGCAATGAATTGAAGAGAACCGTTGAGCCAGTCTAGGGAAAGTAGTTTCAGAAGGCTTAACTCGGGTCTAAAAGAAAACCGCAGGATGCACTAATGCAGTGTAGCGCATTGAGTCCTAGGACCACAGCTCTATAATTCCTCAAAGCGCAAATTGACGTTGATTTCCTCTGGGGAAAGGGCCACGGCTTGAATCACTAGAAAAACCCCCGGTTCCTGGGATTCATGGACCGTGAGGGACTCCCCAATCTGTAGGGCCGGGGTTCGATCGGGGCGGGTGGGTTCCAATGCCAACTGCTCCGGTGGAATGAAGACAATACTAAAGCCCCAGGCCCCGGAGGTGGTGTTAATAGGGCGCTCTTGGTATCCTTGGGCGGTGAGGGCTTGGCGATAGAAGGCTAGAATTTCCGGGGCGGGTTGATTGCTCCTGAAATTGATGGATTGTTGCCCATAGGAATTGGGGCTAAAGGTTAGTTCCCGCGACGGGGCGTCCGGCGGTTGGGGTAAGTCCTGGAGGAGGGGGGCAATATCCCGAGGCGCGATCGCGGTTTCAGTCACCGGGGGACTGGTGCGCGGCGCATCCGATGGCGTTTGGGCGATCGCTGGAGCCACCGCCGTAAGGATGATCGTGGCGACTATTTGATGGATTTTAAAGGGCATCATAGCGTCCAACCTGGAGAAAATTTAAGGGCAATTTGAGACATCTTGAAAGCGGAATTGATCTTCAATTGAGATGCACCAAAATGAAGAGCGGCAAGCATTTTCTACTTATTTGTAAAATGCCAAATGCCGTCCCAGGTGGAAGCGATCGCGGCCTCCCGGAGCAGCAACTCATCAATCCGTCGAATGTACATGGCCGCCGTGCGATCGCCGGGATTTTGGTGAAGCACAGCAGCAAACTGCTCCCGTGCCTGCTCAAATTGACCATCCTGATAGGCCCCCCAGGCCGCCACAAAGGCATCCAGGGTTTCCACCTTCAGGCGGCGCACCCGCTCATCGCGCTCCCCATTGATCACCTCATAGATCAGAATCGGCCCAGAACGGCCCTTCACCACGGCGCGATCCAGGGGCCGTAAATCGTAGGCATTGGGATCCGTCAGGCGATCGCGCACCGACTCAGAAATTAGCAGCGCCACCCCATAGTATTTAGTCAACCCCTCCAGCCGCGCCGTGAGATTAACCGTATCGGACAGGGCATCCCCCTGCATTCGCCCCGCTTCCCCCACAATGCCCACCATCATTGGCCCCACGTGGAGACCAATGCCGATCGCGATCGGCGGCTGATGAATCTTGGCGCGATCTTGATTATATTCCGTCACCTTTTCCAATTCCGCGATCGCGGCGCGCACCGCATCATCGGCACATTTTGGAAAGACCGCCATCACCCCATCGCCCAAATATTTAACGATAATGCCCCGATGGCGACGAATTTCAGGACTAACGCGGCCCAAATACTCATTAATGAACCGGAAACTTTCGTCCGGCGTCATCGATTCTGCCAGGGGCGTGAAGGACCGAATATCGGAAAACATCACCGCCATTTCCCGGCTGACATGATCCCCCAGCTTCACCTCCGTAATGCTCTCCCGGTTGAGAAACTCCAGGTATTCACTGGGCACAAACCGCTGATAGGACGTACTGATTCGGGCGAGGCGCACATGGGTTTTAATGCGCGTCAGCAATTCATCCTTAATAAACGGTTTGGTTAAATAATCATTAGCCCCACATTGGAACGCCGCAATGAGATCACTGATCTGATTTTTTGCCGTCAGCATAATGATTGGCAGCCGGTGGGGCGGGAAGCGATCGCGGATGCGCTTACAGACCTCATAGCCCGACATTTGCGGCATCATGACATCCAATAAAATGAGATCAAAGGGCACCGTTTCCGCCTCAATCCGCGCCAAAGCCTCCGCCCCACTATTGGCCCGCGTCACCAAGTAATGGTGGAAAGACAGGTGGTTTTCGAGCACCTGCAAATTGATCGGCTCATCATCCACAATCAGGAGGCGCACCTCATCCTCATCGCCGCTGCTCTCTTCCCGCTGGAGGGCCAGGGTGCCCAGGGCATGATCGCCGCCCACTTCTCCAGGGTCAGTCTTACCGGTTATAGACTCGCCACCCTCCATCAGCCGCGTCAGGCGACTGCCCGGTAACTCCTGTCCGGCGCTGTCTGAGAGGTCCGTTTCCGCCACCGCCGGGAGCGAGAAGGTGAACCGCGAGCCGATCCCCTCGGCGGACTCGACCCAGATGCGGCCCCCATGCAGCTCCACCAGTTGCCGCGTCACCGCCAGCCCCAGGCCCGTGCCCCCATAGCGGCGGGCGGTGGATCCATCCCCCTGTTCAAAGGCTTCAAAGATGCGATCGCGGCGCTCCGGTCCAATGCCGATGCCCGTATCGAGAATGGTCAGTTCTAAATGACCGATGGGCGTGCCCCCCTCTTGGCGGATTTGCTCAGCGACGGCCGCCTCCGGTGTGCCCGCCGGGAGCGCCGTCTCCGGCACAAACCGGGCCGAAACCTTGACCTGGCCGCGCTCGGTGAACTTCACCCCATTGCCCACCAGGTTATAAAAGATCTGCTGCAACCGCCCCTCATCGGCCCAGGCCGCCGGGAGATCCAGGGGCACCTGGTTTTCAATGACCAGTTCCCGCACGCCGATGAGCACCCGGCTCACTTCCACCACCAGATCCGCCACGGCCCCCACATTGACGGGCTTGCGGTTCAGGGCGATCGTGTGGTGGCGCAGCTTAGAAAAGTCCAGGATGTCATTGACCAGGTTCGAGAGCCGCCGCCCGCTGCGGGCCACGATCCACAGGTTGCGCTCCTGCAACTCCGTCATTGGCCCCGTGGCCCCGTCTAGCATTGATTCCGCGATGCCGATGATGCCATTGAGCGGCGTGCGCAGCTCGTGGGACGTGTTGGCCAAAAATTCGTCCTTAAGGCCGTCTAATTGCTTTAAATCCTGATTTTGGCGCTCCAATTCCTCAAACGATCGCCGCAACTGGGCCGCCATTAGATTGAACGAGTCCGCCAATTCCCCCACCTCATCGCCGCGATCGAGCTTGATCGGCTCATCCCAACGGCCCGCCGCCATCCGCTTGGCCGACTGGTTCAGGCGCAGAATCGGATCCGTCACCCACCGGGAGGTGCGCAGGCCCGCCGCGATCGCCAGGAGCACCGCGATCGCCGCCAGCAGAATGACCAGTTGATTTTGGCGCTCGATCGCGGCCATAAAATCCGCCTCGGGCACCACCACCACCACCAGCCAACTGAGATCCTTGAGGTTATCCAGGGGCGTGATCCAGGCCCGCTGGCGATCGCCGTCCACCTCAAAATCGAGCAACAGGGGTTTTTGTAAGGTCGCCAGCACATTAGAGGCACGGATATCACTATTGCCCGCCCGCCGCTGCAACGACTCCCCCAGCACCCGCAGGGTCGGATCCTCACTGGCAAACAGGTGGCGGCGATCGGGCTCCTGGTCGGGGCCGCGATCGATAAACGGCAGCTCCTCCGTGGAACTGGCCACCATATTGCCCGATCGCTCAAAAATAAACGCCTTACCGGTTTTGCCAATGTCCAATGTCCGCAGGAAGTGATCGATCTGAGACAGGATCAAATTGGTGCCCAGGACGCCGCGAAACTGCCCATTCGGCCCATAGACCGGCGTGGCCGGGGTAATCTGCAACGCCCCCAGGTCCGCCGACGTATAGATCGGGCTCCAGGTTTGGCGACGACGGCCTCTGGCCGCCACATACCAGGGGCGATCGCGCGGATCGTAGGGGGCTGCCTTGAGGAACTTGGCCCGATCGCCATTGGCATCAAGCTCATAAATCTCACGATTCGGAGCCGTCGCATTCGTGCGAAACTTGAGGGCATTGCGGCCATCGGGATAGGTCTGGACCCCGATGAACTGCCCATCGTCCGTGCCCATGAAAATGTAGTCAATGCTTTCTGACACCTGCACATCGGCCCAGAACTGCCGCTGGAGCGCCTCAAAATTATTGCTGTCCAGGTTGCCATTGGCGATCGCGGCGGCCAAACTGCGGTGCATCAGATGGGGACGCGACAGGTAATTTTCCAGATGCTCATCAATCTGATCGGCCACCTTACCGCTGAGGCGATCGCTCAGATCCCGCACCGTACGCTGGCTGCTGACGAAGGACAGGGAAACCACAACCGTGACCGCGCCCACCAATTGCAGCACAAAGGGGACCGTGGACACCACCCGCAACGGCAGCCGCGTAGCCATCTGACGGAATCGTAGGAACATGGCGCGTTTAATTCAATACTTAATTCAGTAGGGTGCTAACGAAATTCACAAAAGTCTGAAGTTGGCTGATCTAAAGTCCGTTGAACGGGCTTGCCCCTCTGCCCCCCTGCGTTCAGTCTCCAGTGATGGGGGTTGATTGGCGGCCCCGTGGCGTTTGAGTCCTCGTCGCCCCGTCCCCCGGAGGTGACGCCGCCGCAACCCTCAATCCCCCTAGGATAGGCTTTGAATCCTAAAATGCCGAATGGCGGGCCTGAACGGGGCTGGGGGGCCGATGCTACGATCGACCTACGGCGGGGGCGCGTCGGATGCGTCAGCCACCAGCGGAAACCGTTAGACCCGAGGGGGTGGCCATGGGGACTGGAGAGCGAGGGGCGGACCTGGGGCGATCGCGGCTGCCACTGCCGCCATGCCATCGGCCCGAATGGACGGAGCAGGTGGCGCGGGTGCCCTATCAGGAGTTGGCGATCGCGGCGGCGGCGTGGCGGGATCAATATGCCATTGCCCCAGCGGATCGGGATGACCACCGGCTGGTGCTGCTGGCGATCGATGTGCAAAACACTTTTTGCTTGCCGGATTTTGAATTATTTGTGGGGGGCCGCAGCGGGCGCGGGGCGATCGACGACAGCCGCCGCCTCTGTGAGTTTGTTTATCACAATTTGCCCCACCTGACGGCGATCGTGCCGACCTTGGATACCCATGGGGCGCTCCAGATTTTCCATCCCCACTTCTGGTGCGATCGCGACGGCAACCCCCCGGCCCCCATGACCCAGATTGATGCGGCGGCGGTGGAATCGGGCCAATGGCAGGTGAATCCCGCGATCGCGGCGGCCCTGGGCACAACGCCGGACGACCTGGCAAGGCACGGCCTGCATTATGTGAAAACCCTAGAGCAGGCGGGCAAATTTCCCCTGACCATCTGGCCCTACCATTCCATGCTGGGCGGCGTGGGCCATGCCCTGGTGGCGGCCTTCGAGGCGGCGTGTTTTTTCCACGCGATCGCGCGCCACAGCCCCACCCGCTTTGACCTCAAGGGCGATCATCCCCTCACGGAGCACTATTCCGCCCTGGGGCCGGAGGTGGCGATCGCGGCGGACGGAGCCCCCCTGGGGCTGGCTAATAAACGGCTGCTGGATTATTTGCTGGAATTTGACGCGATCGCGATCGCCGGTCAAGCCAAAAGCCACTGCGTCGCCTGGACCATCGCCGACCTGCTGGCCCGGATTCAGGCCATAGATCCAGCCCTGGCGGGGCGGGTGTACCTGCTGGAAGACTGCATGTCCCCCGTCGTCGTGCCCGGAATCGTGGACTTTAGTGACGCCGCCGAAGCCGCCTTTGCCCAGTTCGCTGCCGCCGGGATGCACCGGGTGCGATCAACGGATCCCCCAGAAACCTGGCCCGGTTGGGGCGATCGCTAGGGGCCATCAGCGGCGCAGGCCAATCACCTGGATTGACAGGGTACGTTCCCCCGTGGGCGCATCCGCCGCCGGTGGGGCCACCATCCGGTCCTGGTGTTCGCGCAACTGCTGCTGCATCTGGTCGTGCAGGTGGGCCATCTGCTGGGCGAGGCGCTCCTCGAGTCCCTGCAGGGCCACGGAAAGCTGCACCTCAAGCTGGGCCTGGACTAACCCATTGACCAGTTCCGCAATCTCCGGCGCAAGCTGGGCCAGTTGGGCGGTGCGATCGTTGAGGATTTGCACCTGATCCTGGGTGTCCTGGAGGGTGGGCTCCAGTTCATTGGTGAGGTAGTCTTCTAATTCCTCAAATTTATGGTTAGTTTGGCGGGTTGCCTGATCCAGGCGGCTCACCACCTCTTCGACCGTGCGATCGATGCGGTTCACCTGGTTGCGCAGGCGCGTGAGGCCCGGTTGCACCAGCAGTTCATGGAGGGCGTCGAGGCCCCCTTCCGCATCATCGCCCTCGTCGCCGCTACTGTCCCTGGTTTCATCCCGCCGTTGAGTGGGTTCCGGGGGGCGATCGCGCGGTTCCAGAAAAGATCGTCGAGGGGTGCGGCTGGGGGGCGGTTCAGCCTTGGGCGGAGCGTCGGGTTCCGGGGCCATGCCCGCCAACGCCCCCAACATTTCCAGGAGGCCGCCCCCTAGGTCGTCTTGGTCCGGTGCCATGGCTCAAAATCCCCCTGAAAGACGTGGACGGAAGGGTATCCCCGGCGCGATCGCCATGGGCCGCGCCACCCCCTGAAATGGCCCTGGGGGTCAGCGGAGCCGGAATCGCCCATCGGTTCAGATCCAGTGTAGGGGCAAGACTCCCCGCGCGCTGCCCCCTCGGACCCACTTGTGGATACACTGGCGGGAATGAACAGTCCATGGGCCGCCGCTCGACCGGTGGGCTAGACCTAAAGGCCATGGACATTCTAGGGATCATCCAGGCCAGCTTGCCGCCATTAGGGGCCTTCGAGGGGGAATAAGGGATGCAAAGTCAGGGGGAATGCCATCGCCGCTGGGGCGCGATCGCCGCCAATGTTTTTGTGAGTTTGCTCCTGGGCCTAGGGCTGTGGCTGTGGCCCGCCGCGATCGCCGGACCCGAGGGAAGCATTGCCCTAGCCCAGGACGCCGCCGCCCCCAGTACCCTCCTGCCCAACCTGGGAGCCCCCGCCCCCGCTGCCCCCGCGATCGCCCCCGTCCCCGTCTCCTTCAATGGCGAAACCCTCTTCGAGATCCGCGAAACCTTCGGAGCCCTGTCGCGCCAGGATCGCGCCGATCGCCTCACGGCCGCCCTCCACGCCGTCGCCGACGATCGCACCCTAAACCTCGATCAACTCACCACCGCCCGCCAGGACGACACCACCTACATTACCCTCGGCGCAACCGCCCTGATGGCCGTCTCCGAGGCCGATGCCGCCGCCGCCAACCGCACCGTCGAACAGCTCGCCCAGGAATATATCGATATCCTGCGCCCCGCCCTCGAACGGTATCGCCTCGATCGCAGCCCCGATGCCCTGATCAAAGGCTTGATCGGCACCGCGATCGCCACGGCCCTCACCCTAGGTCTACTCATCCTCATCACCCGCGCCTTCCGCCAAGCCGATCACTGGGTCACCCGCCTCGGTCGAGAAGCCGCCCGCCAGCGCGCCTTCCGCCACCCCGACCGCGATCGTCGCCGCACCCCTCGTCCCACCAAACTCAAACTCGCCCAATCGCGCCAGGGTATCGAGCTCCTCGCCTTTGTGATCCGCACCGGCCGCCTCTTCACCCTCCTGGGCCTGTTGGGCAGCTACGGCCTCACCCTCCTGAGCCTCTTCCCCTGGACCAAAGGGCTCTACCGCAGCCTCACCGCCAGCATCCTCCAGGCCCTCGGCGGCCTCCTGTCCTCCATTTTGGGCTACCTCCCCAACGTCTTCATCATCGGCACCATCGTCGGCCTCATCTACTACAGCCTGCAAATCATTCATCCCCTCTTCAAAGGCATTGAACGGGGCACCGTCACCATCAGCGGGTTCTATGCCGAATGGGCTCAACCCACCTACCGCATCCTCGAATTCTTCATCGTTGCCCTAGGGGTGGTGATGGTGTTTCCCTATCTCCCAGGATTTGGCTCCTCCGCCTTCCAGGGGGTGTCGATTATGCTAGGGGTTTTGGTCTCCCTGGGGTCCACCGCCGCCGTTTCCAATGCCGTAGCGGGCATCATTTTGATCTACACCCGCGCCTTCCAAATTGGCGATCTGGTGCAAATTACCGAAGCCTTTGGCACCGTCGATGAAAAACTGCTGCTGGTGACCCGAATTCGCACCTTTGAAAATGTAATTATTACGGTCCCCAACTCTTCCCTATTGGACAGCAATATTATTAATTATTCCGCCTCGATTCGCGATACGAACGTCCCCGTGGCCATTGAACTATGCCTAACCCTGGGCTATGACGTGCCCTGGCGGCTGGTGTATGACGTGCTGAAGGCGGCGGCGCGGGCGACGGAGGGGGCCTGCCCGGACATGGAGCCGGAGGTGGAACAAAAGGCCCTCGGGGATTATTCGGTGACCTATGAAGTCAATGTGTTCACGCGATCGCCGGAGAACTACAAGGCCATCATTTCATCCCTCTGCCAAAACATTCAGGATCACTGCAACGGGGCGGGCATTGAAATCCTGTCGCCCGCCTACAGCGCCCTGCGCGATGGCAACACCACAACCATGCCGGAATCCTATCGCCCCGCTGGCTACGAATCCCCCGGTTTCCAACTCAATCCCCTGGGGAATTTGTTCCAAATTGATCTCAAGATGGCGGCGAATCCGAAACCGAAATCAACGGCGGCGGCGGCGCGATCGCGGCCTGGGTCGTCCCATTGAGGGGGGGGCGAAAGGTGGCGGTGAAGGTGCTGCCCCGGTGGCGCTGACTGGTGACCGTGAGGGTGCCCCCGTGGCGCTGGACGATCGCCTGGGCGATCGCGAGGCCCAGACCGGCCCCACCCCCTTGGCGGGAGCGATCGCCCCCGACCCGATAGAAGCGCTCGAAGATGTGGGGCAAGTCCGCCGCGTCAATGCCGTCCCCCGTGTCGATGACCTGGAGCAGGACCGCGCGATCGCGGCGCAGGATCTGGAGGGTCACCTGGCCGCCGGGGGGCGTATGGGCGATCGCATTGGCCGTGAGATTAGCCAGCAGGCGATAGAGCTGGGCCTCGTGGCCGGGAATGGTGACCTCGGCGGTGGGGCTGAGGGTCTCGGGCGGCGCGCTGAGGGTGACCTGGGCCGCGATCGCCATGGCCGCAAATTCCTCAAGGGCATCGGCCACCAAATCATTGAGACAGCAGGGGGCGGCCAAGTCCTGGGGGGAGGTGGGGTCACTTTCCGCCCGCGCCAGCCAGAGCAGATCATCGACCAGACTGGCGAGGCGCTGGGTTTGGCGATCAATAACCGGTAATAGGGCATGGGCATCCCCGCGATCGCCCGCCGCCTCGACCGTCGCCCGCAGGGCCGCGATGGGGGTGCGCAGTTCGTGGGCCGCATCGCCGGTGAACTGTTGCACCAGCCGATAGGCCCCATAGAGGGGAGCCATGGCCCGCCCGGACAGCAGCCAGCTTGCCGCCGCGATCGCGGCAATCCAGGGGGGCAGCGCCAGGGCCAGCAGCCAGCGCAGCAGGGCCAGATTCGCCTCCAGATCCCCCAGGGACCGGCCCACCTGGAGATAGCCCCAGAAGAGTCCGGCCTGGGTTTTGAGGGGAATCGACAGGCGGTGGTAGCGCTGGCCGTTGGCCACCTCATCGTGCCACTGCTGATCGGGATGGGTGTGGCCGCCCGGGCGATCGCCCAACAGCGCCAGGGGTTGCCCCGCGCGATCGAGCAGCCGTGCATAGTAGCCCTCCCGGTTGAGTACCCCCAGCACATGGCGCGGCGGCGGCATTTCCGCACAGGTGAAGCCCGATGTTTGGGGGGCGGTGGCAATCACGCACAGGCCCGGTAGGCTCTGGAGGGCAGACGGTGAGAGGCGATCGGGCTCCGTGAGCTTCACCTCCAGACTGTCGTGGAGGGTGCCCGCCACCGATTCCAACTCCCGGTGGATGCCCTGCCAGCGCATGTGCCCCTCCCAGTGGTAGAGCCCCACAGCCCCGAGGATGGACAGGCTGCCCATGACGCCGGTAGACAGGGCCGCCAGCCGCCAGCGGGTCCGCAGAAAAACGCCGCTACGGTTCATGGTTCCGGCTCCGGCGGGCGGAATCGATAGCCTAGGCCATAGACGGTTTCGATCGCGCGATCGCACCCCAGCAGAGCCAACTTCCGCCGCAGGAGCCGCACCTGGGCCGCCACCACATTGCTACTCGGTTCCGCCGCCGCCTCCCACAGGCGATCGAGCAGGGCATCGCGGGACACAATCTGGCCGGGATGGGTCATCAGCAGTTCCAGCAATTGCAGTTCCTTGGCGGTCAGTTCTGCGGTCCGTTCCACGGTGGCGGATGGCCCTTGGGATTGATAGGTGAGAATAGCCGTGGCCGGATCCAGCCGCAGCGGCCCCGCCACCAGAACTGATCGCACCTGATGGGGAGCCCGCCGCAACAGCGCCCGCAGCCGCGCCAGGAGTTCCGCCATGCCAAAGGGTTTTATTAAATAATCATCGGCCCCCGCATCGAGCCCTTCCACCCGATCGCCCAGGCGATCGCGGGCCGTGAGGATCAGCACCGGCATGGAGGAGCCCCGCTGGCGCAGATGGCGGCACAGGTCCAGACCCGATCGCCCCGGCACCATCCAATCAAAAATGCCCACCCCATAGGACCAGCGATCGAGGTAGGCTTCGGCGGCATCGCCCTCGGTGACCCAATCGACCACATAGCGCTCCCGTTCTAGCACCCGTTGCAGGGCGGCCCCCAGGTCCGGCTCATCCTCCAGCAAGAGCAATCGTGTCATGGGGCCATGTCCTAGGGAACGTTGATCCAAAAGTCGGCGGTGATGAGGCGATCGCCCCGCTGGAACTGGCCCCAGGCCCGGTAGGTGCCCGCGCGGGGGAATTGGGTATGGAAGCTCACCTGGTGGGGGGGCGTGTTGCCCAGGGCGTGGGCGTGGAGGTAGGCGCTGCGATCGCGGGGTTCCCCCTGGCGGACGATGACCAGATGGCCCCGTTCCCCCAGGTAGGGGCGCAGGTCCGTGGCGGGCTGGCCGTTGGTGTCCTTGATCTCAAAGGTGAGGGTGGTGGACTGGCCCGCTTGGGGGGCGGGGGCGATCGCGAGATCCACCTGGGTGTTGTTGATCTGGCGGGTGCGATCGTCTTGGACCCTGGGGGCCGCCGAATCTGCCCCCGGAACCGCCAGGGCTAGGGCGCTGACCTGTTCCCCTTGGCCGGTGGGTTTATAGTCCGCGAAGAGGGTGTAGTTGCCCGCCGTGGGCACCGTCAGATCGAGGGTAAAGACCCCATCGCCGCGATCGGTGGGATGTACGTGGATAAATTCCCCCAGATCGTCGCGCACCACGATCAGGTGCAGTTGCTTTTCCTGGAAGGTTTCAAAGGCCGTGATGGGCTGGCCGTCGGCCCCAGCGATCGCGATCTCGATGGCGATCGGCTGCCCCGGCGCAACGGTGCCCCGGGTGCGCAGGGTGGCCTGGGTGGGGGAGGTGCTGTGGTTCCCGTGATTTCCGTGATCTTCTCCAGGGCTCCCGTGGTCCCCGTGGCCATTCGAGGTCGGGTGATGATGCTGATGGTGTTGGTGGTGATGTTGATGGTCCCCTGGGGCCATGGCCGTGGCCGCGCGATCGCGGTGGGCCGTCGTCAGGGCGATCGCCACCGTCGGGAGGACCAACAGGGTCCCCGCGATCGTCAACAGAACCGATTGTTTCCGCCGTAGCCGTGCCATCGCTGAAAACCCTCCCCTAAAAATCAACCCTAAAAATCAACGCTGAAGCGTGCCGTCGGCGCATCGTCCCCCATCTGGGCTCGGATGCGCACCTGATAATTCCCTGACGGCGCATCCGGCAGCGTCGCCGCATAGTGCTTCCCCGCCGCATCGTAGGGCAACGGCAATTCCCGCTCATTGCCATTGGGATCCTGGATTTGGGCCGTCACCGTCGCCGTTGGAATGGGCGTGTGGTCATCTCCCGCCTGGAGGAGGAAGAGATCCACATGGGCTCCCTTTTCCTCCTGGACCATGACCAGTTCCAAATGGTATGGCCCCACTTCCACCACCTGGCCGCCGTGGTGAGAATGGCCGTCGCCGCCGTGGGGTTGGCGGGTGTCGGGATTGGCCGCTGGACTGGCGACCGGACTGGCGGCGATGGGTGGACTTGCCCCCTCTGTCCCAGGGCCGCAACCGACTAGGGCGATCGCGGCGGTGATCAGCAGACTCCAGGAAACCCGTTCTCGACGAAGGATCGGCGACATAGTATCTGCACAACGATGGGGACAGGGCGGGGAATTTTCCCCACCAGTAGCCTAGGGGCCAATGATGAAACGACGATGAAATGGGGCTTCAAATCCGCTCCAGGGGCGCGATCGCCTCCGGCACCTCATCCACCTTGTCAAAGGTAAACGCCCCCGCCGCCGGATCCGCCAACAGCCAGCGGCCAAAGCGCCCATAGAGGGCCGGCACCACAATCAACGTCAGGGCCGTGGACGAGATCAAGCCCCCCAGCACCACGATCGCCAGGGGCCGCAGAATTTCCTCCCCCGCCCCATTGCCCACCACCAGGGGCACCATGCCCAGGGCCGACGTGAGGGCGGTCATGAGGATGGGCACCAGCCGTTCCTGGGATCCCTGGCGGATGGCCTCCTGGATGCTGTAGCCCTCATGGTGCTTGCGGGTGTAGTTATCCACCAGCAGCAGGCCATTGCGCACGGCGACGCCAAAGAGGGTAATGAACCCCACCAGGGAGGCGACGGACAAAACGCCACCACTGATGGCCACGGACACAATGCCCCCCGCGATCGCCAGGGGGAGATTGGCCATGATCGCCAGGGCACCGGGGAGCGATCGCACGGCCATCACCATCATGGCGGTGACGATCACAACGGCCAGGGTGCCGAAGATCAGCAGCGTTTGCCGCGCCCGCTCCTCGGACTCGAACTGGCCACCGTAGGCGATGAAGTAGCCCTCCGGTAGGGTGACCTGGGCCGCGATCGCCGCCTGAATATCCGTCACCACGGACCCCAGATCGCGATCGCCCGCATTCGCCGCCACCACCACCAACCGGGCCACATTTTCCCGCCCGATCGTATTTGGCCCCGTCGCGGGCGTAATTTGGGCCACCTGGGCCAGGGGAATTTTTGCGCCGCTGGGGGTATCAATGGGCAACTGCCCCAGGCGATCGAGGGGCATCCGCGCCTCCGGCGTCAGCCACACCAGCACATCCACGAGCTGCTGCTGTTCGAGCACCTGGGACACTACCCGCCCATTGAGGGCCGTTTCCACCGTTTCCGCCAGGGCATCCATGGACAGGCCATAGCGTCCGGCGGCGGCGCGCTCGAACTGGATTTGCACCTGGGGGATGGGCACCTGGGGTTCGAGCTGCAAATCTTCGACCCCGTCAACCGTGGCCATGGCCGCCTGCACCTGCTGGCCCAGCCGCCGCAGTTCCGCCAGATCTGGCCCAAAGATTTTCACCGCGATCGCGCTGCGCACCCCCGACAGCACCTCATCCATCCGGTGGGTAATAAACCCGCCAATATTCGGCGCAACCCCCGGCAGACGGCGAAATTCCTCCCGCAGGGCCGCGATCGCCCCGTCGCGATCGCCCAGGCCCACCTCACTCAGTTCCATATCCAAATGGGCAATATTCGGCCCCGCCGCATCCGCATCCCCCTCCGCCCGCCCCGATCGCAGTTGGATCGACGTGAAGCGCGGATCATCCGCCATCGCCGCCGCGATCGCCGCCCCCGCCCGGTTCGTCATCTCCAGGGCCACCCCCGGATACAGCACCACGGAATTCACCAAAGACCGCTCCTGGAACGGCGGCAAAAATTCCCGCCCCAGACCGGGCACGATCGCCAGCGCCGCGATCACCGTCGCGATCGCCGCCAGCAGCACCCCCCGCGATCGCGCGATCGCCAACGCCAGCACCGGTTGATAAAGCCGCTCCAAGGCCCGCACCAGCCCCGTCCCCTCCGGCGGCAGCGTCTGCCGCGCCAGCAAAATCGCACACAGGGCCGGAGAAAGGGTCATCGCCACCCCCGTCGAAGCAAAAATCGACACCAGATAGGCCAGCCCCATCGGCGCAAAAATCCGCCCCTCCACCCCCGTCAAACTAAAAATCGGCGCAAACACCACCCCAATAATCACCGTCGAAAAAATGACACTGGTGCGCACCTCCACCGACGTGTCATAGACCACCTGGAACGGATGCAGCGGAAACCCCCGCTCCTGGTTCTCCCGCAGGCCCCGGTAGGCATTCTCCATATCCACGATCGCATCATCCACCACCGACCCAATCGCCACCGCCAGCCCCCCCAGGGTCATCGTATCCACCGTCAACCCCAGCAACCGCAAAATCGCCACCCCAATCAACAGGGACAGGGGAATCGCACTCAACGTAATCAGCGCCGTCCGCCAATTCAGCAGAAACAGCATCATCACGATCGCCACCACGATCGCCCCATCCCGCAGGGCCGATCGCACATTGCCCACCGCCGCCTCAATGAAATCCGCCTGCCGAAACGTCACCCCCACCGTCACATCCGTCGGCAACGAGTCCTCCACCTGGGCGATCGCCCCCTCAATCGCCCGCGTCACCGTCGGCGTATCAATCCCCGGCTGCTTATTGACCATCACCACCACCGCCGGTCGGCCATTCCAAAAGGCATCCCCCCGCTTCAGGGCTGGCCCCACCTGCACCGTCGCCACATCCCCCAGCAGAATCGGCTGCCCATCCCGGGCCGTCACCACCGCCCCCGCCAAATCCCCCAACTCCTCCACCCGACCGATCGCCCGCAGCAGGGTTTCCCGCTCCCCATCAATCGCCAGCCCCCCCGGCGCATTCCGATTCGCCCCCTGGGCCGCCGCCGTCACCTCCTCCAAGGACACCTGGGCCGCCGCCAGCCACTGGGGATCCACCAACACCTGATATTGCCGCTCCTCGCCCCCATAAATGACCACCTGCGCCACGCCGGGAACCGCCAACAGCCGGGGCGTAATGTCGCGATCAATCCGCTGGCGCAGATCCATCATCGAGGTGGTGTCCGCCACGAAGGCATAGTTAATCACATTGCCCAGGGGTGAAATGACCGGTGAGATCTGAGGCGTCTCCACCCCCGCCGGTAATAAATTAGTGACCAGTTGCAGCCGTTCCGTGACCAGTTGCCGCGCCCGGTAGAGATCCGTGCCCCACTCGAAGGTGACCTTAACGACGGAGATGCCCGTGGCGGAGGACGATCGCACCACCTGGACGCCGGGGGTGCCGTTGACGGCCCGCTCCAGGGGCAAGGTGATCAGGGTTTCCACCTCCTCGGGGGCAAAGCCGGGGGCTTCCGTCTGCACCTCCACCTGGGGCGGGGCGAAGTCAGGGAAGACATCGAGGGGCATTTGGCTGAGGTTGTAGGTGCCCAGCAGGGCGATCGCGATCGCGCCGAGCACCACCAGCCACCGCTGAACGATGGACCACTTGAGGATGGCGTTGAGCATAGGAGAGTCAGGGGCCTTGGGGACAGGTGTTGTAGGTCAGGTCAATCCTGCCGATCGCCCTGCCGGGAGAGGGCCACGGGATCGGGTCGGGGGTCGGCGATGGGATCGGGGGCGAAGGCCGGTGGGGACGGCTCCCAGGGGATGGGACGGCTGCCCCGTTTGGCGAGGCCATAGCCCAAACCGAAGGCCACGGCGATCGCGATCGCGGCTGGCCCCTTGAGGCCCCCCGGCAACCGGCGTAGGGGAGCAATGGCCCGCCGTAGAAGTGAGGGGTCTTCGGGATGGTCGTGGCCGTGGGCATCTTCGGCTGGATCGGCACTGCCCCCCCGCAGGGATTGGCCGTAGAGCAACGATGACCCCTGGACGACGATGCGATCGCCCTCGAACAGGCCGCGCCGCACCTCCACCCAGCCGCCAAAGACCGCCCCCCGCTCGATGGGCACCGCCTGGTATTGGGTTTTGCCCTGGGCGGTGCCGTTTTCCACAAAGATGAGGGCCTGCCCATCCGCCGTGACGATCGCCCCCTCCGGCACCGCGAGGATTGGCCGTTGCCCCTGGCCGGTCTGGAGTTCGACGGTGGCGAACATGCCCGGCTTGAGAACTCCGTCCCCGTTGGTGATCGTCGCCTGGACCGGCACGGTTCGCTGGCTGGCGTTGACCGCTGCTCCCACCCGCGTGACAGTGCCGGTCCGGGAACCCTGGCCGAGGGAAGCCGCCGTGACCCGCACCGCCTGACCGGGCCGCACGCTGCCGATGGCCCCCTCCGGTAGGTTGGCCGTCACGGCGACCCGCGCCCCGTTGGTGATGGTGAGGATGACTTTGGTGGCCACTTCGACGGTTTCGCCCGGACTGGCGCTGACCGTGGCGACCACCCCCGCGATCGGGGCGCGCAGGGAGACCCGGCCCTGGCGATCGCCCCCCGTTGCCAGTTGGGCGAGGCGGGTGCGGTAGGTGCGATCGCTCAACTGCAACCGTTCCTGGGCCAGGGTGAGATCCGCTTCGGCCCGCTCGACCGCCGATTCCGCTTCGAGGACGGGCACCTGGGCCTGGGCGTGGGTCACCTCGGCGCGGGCTCTGGCGAGGGCATCTTCCGTTTCGAGGGCTTGGCGGCGGGGGAGGGCTCCGGCTTCCGTGAGGTCGCGATCGCGGTCAAACCGTTCTTGGGCGGTGGCGAGTTCCCCCTGGGCACGGCTGAGGTCCGCCGCCGCGATCGTGCGGAGCCGCGCCACCTGTTTCCGGGCCAAATCTAGGGCCACCTGGGCCTGCCGCACCTGGTCCTGGGCCTCCGCCCGGCGATCGAGGGCCTCCGTTTGCAGTTCGTTGATCTCATGGCTGAGGAGCATCGCCACCGGTTGCCCCTGGACCACGCGATCGCCGGGAGTCACCAAAATCGCCAAAATCCGCCCATCCACCGGAGCCGTGACCGTTGCTTCCTGCCCCGGCAGCGGTTCCACCTGGCCATTGAGCACCAGACCCTGGGGCCGCGATCGCCGCACCACCGGCTCCGTCACAATGCCCAGCCGCGCCGCCACCTCCGGCTCCACCGCGATCGCCTTTGGCCCCGTCGCCACCGGTCGATCGGAAAACTCATCCCCATGGCCCGCATGGCCGCGCACTCCCTGGGGCAGGGCCAGCAGCATCGCCGCGATCGCCACCGCCCCCACCCTCCGTCGCCAACCGTTTCCCATGGCTCCATTCCTCCGCAGGCTGCCCCCACCCTGCCAACGGAAAATGAAATGGGTATGAAATGGCCCTCCGGAAGCCCCTAAACCGCCAAAAATTCCTGGATCGTGGCGTTGCTCAACTCCGCCGTCGGCCCCGAAGCGACGATCGTTCCCCGCTGCATGGCGTAGTAATGATCTGCCTGCCGCACAAAATGGAGATGCTGCTCCACCAGCAAAACCGAAATGCCCGTCGCCTGGACAATCTGGCGCACCGCCTCCTCGATTTGCAACACAATCGACGGTTGAATCCCCTCCGTCGGTTCATCCAAAACCAGCAGTTTGGGCCGTCCCATGAGCGCCCGGGCGATCGCGAGCTGCTGCTGCTGGCCCCCAGACAAATCCCCCCCCATGCGGCCGAGCATCGTCTTCAGCACCGGAAACAGGTCATAGATTTCATCGGGCACCGTCTCCTGGCCGCGCCGTCCCCCGGGCCGCGCCTCACAGCCCAGGAGCAAATTTTCCTCCACCGTCAGCCGGGGAATCACCTCACGGCCCTGGGGCACATAACCAATCCCCAACCGTGCCCGCTGGTGGGGCGGCAACGCACCAATGGGGCGATCGCCGAACGCCACCGTCCCACTGCGGCCCGCCAACAGCCCCACAATCGTCTTCAGGAGCGTCGTTTTCCCCACCCCATTGCGCCCAATCAAACAAACCATTTGCCCCTCGGGCACCGTCATATCAACATTCCGCAAAATATGGCTTTCGCCGTAATAGACATTGAGCCCAGAAATACGCAGCATGGTGAATCAATTGGTTGAAAAGGTGGGCAACGGATTGTGACTGAAACGATTGAATTAAAATGATGGGTTGCGCCCATGCAACAAGGGGCCTAAATCCCTAATTCCGACCGCTTCAGAAATCCCTTTAAAAAAAACTTCACTGGGGCAAAACTACTTCATCAATCGCGCATCCACCTCCCCCTCAATGCGCTGCACCACCTCCGGCGGCAGGCCCAGCAGCTCAATCAACTGGCCATAGGTATAGGCTTCCCGCTCATTGATCGACGCATCGCGATCGCGCGGATCACTCGCCCGCACCACCTCATAGCTCAGGGCCAGCACCTGTTCTCGCAAATCGCGATCGCCCAGGGCCGCGATCGCCGACTCAAGGGACACATGCGTCATCAAATAATCCCGCAGCTCCCCCTTCAACTCATCCTTCTGCAACGAATCCGTCGCAAACAGACCACTCAGCCGCTCCAGGGCGATCGCCTCCTCCGCCGGAGCCAGGGAACCATCACACCAGGCCACCGCCGCCACCACCCGCAGCACCCGCATCTGCTCCTCCGTAATCGACGGCGCATTGCCCAGATACACCTCAATCACCCGAGGATCACTCTGCACATCATCCATCGACCCCTCGAACAGCACCGACCCCTGGTGCAGCACCGTCACCTGGCGCGCGATCTGTCTCACAAATTCCATGTCATGCTCAATCACCACAAGCGCATGACTATCCGCCAACGACTGAAGCAACTCACCTAAAGCATAGGTTTCCTCATCCGTCAGCCCCGCCGCCGGTTCATCCACCAGCAGCAAATCCGGCGACTGGGCCACCAACATGCCAATTTCTAACCGCTGCTTTTCCCCATGGGACAGGAGCGCCGCCGGTAATTCCGCACGACTGGTCAGACCCACCGTTTCCAGCAGCGCCGGGACCGTCCGCCGTTCCGCCGGAGTTCGGGGCGAAAAGAGACTACTGAACACCCCTTTATGGGGAAAACAGGACAGCTCTAAATTCTCCCGCACCGTCAAATTGAGATAAACCCGAGGGGTTTGGAACTTGCGGCCAATCCCCATGCGCGAAATTTTATGCTCCGGCAAACCGCGCAAATTACGCCCCTTAAACCGCACCGTTCCCTGGGTCGGCTGCACCTTACCCGTAATCGTATCGAGGAACGTGGTCTTACCGGCCCCGTTGGGACCAATAATGACCCGCAACTCCCCCGGAGCAAGGCTAAAATTCAGATTATTTAGGGCCAAAAACCCATCAAAACTAACCGTCACCTGATCAATTTCTAGGATCTTTTCAGACGGCGCGATCGCCCCTGAAGAATCAGCAACGGAGGACGCGGAAGCAGGAATCATGGGCGATCACCTCAGGACATCAAACCAATCAAAGAACCATGGAAAAATGAGTCAATTTAAAGACGCCCCCATCGGCCAACGCCGTCCCTAGGCTTCATCCTCTCTCTCCAGCGCCTCCCGCTCCGCCACAATATCCGGATCCTGGGCAATTTTTGGATAGGTCATCAATGGAATTGGCCCCTGGCCCCGGAGTCGCCGCAGGAGCATCATCCCCTCCGTCTTGAGCGTTCCCACCAGACCCGCCGGTAGGGCCATCACCACCCCCAAAAATAGGGCTCCCTGGAAGAACAGCCACACCTCCGGCAACTGTTCACTCAAGAGGCTCTTGGCATAATTGACCAGCAGCGCCCCAATGATCGCCCCCAGGAGCGTCCCGCGTCCCCCCACCGCCACCCAAATCACCATTTCAATGGAAAAGGCAATGTCCATACTCTTGGGGGAAACAATGCCCGATTGAATGGTGAATAGGGCACCGGCCACCCCCGCTAGGGCCGCAGAAACGGCGAATACTAACACCTTAAAGCCCGTCGGATCATAGCCCGTGAACCGCAGACGTGCCTCATCATCCCGAATGGCAATGAGCAGCCGCCCGAAGCGTCCCGCCACCAGCAAACGGCACAGGCCATAGGCCACAATCAGCAGCACCACCGTCACCCCATAGGCCACCCGCTGCGGTCCCGCTTGGGTCACCTGCGCCCCGAGGAATTCCCCAAAATTCGTTAGGCCATTGGTGCCGTTAATCAGCTTTTGTTGCCCATTGAAAAAATTGAAAAAGACAATCGTGGCCGCCTGGGTGAGGATGGAAAAGTAGACGCCACGAATGCGATTACGGAAAACCAGATAGCCTAGGATGCCCCCCGCGATCGCGGGAATGGCCATGATGGCAATGAACGTAAACGGCAGTGAAAAGAACGGTTGCCAGAACCAGGGCAACTCCGTCACCCCATAGAGGCCCATAAATTCCGGCAATTTGACCGCCGCATCCGGCGGAATTTGAATGAGCTTGAGGTGCATCCCTAGGGCATAGCCCCCCAGGGTAAAAAACACCCCATGGCCCAAACTCAATAGGCCCGTATAGCCCCAGATCAAATCAATCCCCAACGCCACGATCGCTAGGGCCAGAAACCGCCCCATCAAATTCAGGCGAAAATCCGTCAGGATCAACGGAGCCACCAGCATGAGGATCAACAGTGCGATCGCGAGGCCCGTTTCTAGATCAAACGAAAAAAGTCCCTTTTTTTGCTTAGCCACGGCCATCGTTCCAGTGCTCCCGCATCATCACACCACTTGCCAACCGAACCAACGCCCGTGCTGAACGGTTCTCTAGGCATCCACCGAGCGTCCCTTCTGGGGAAATAGGCCCCCCGGACGCACCTGAAGAAATACAATAATGGCGGAAAACACCATCACCTTTGCCATGCTGCTCGTGGCAAAAAAGCTGAAGAATTCCTGCAACGGCGGCACCGACTGAAACAGCACCGCAAAGGTACCCGAACCAATCAAAAAGTTAGCCGTTCCAATCATCAGTGCCGCCACCACCGAACCGACCAACTTCCCGACCCCGCCGACCACCACCACCATGAACGTATCCACAATGTAATTTTGGCCCGTATTCGGCCCTACGGCCCCCAGCAAACTAATGCCGCAGCCCGCCAGCCCTGCTAAACCAGAACCGAGGGCAAAGGTCAGGGCATCCACCCGCTCCGTCGGAATGCCCAAACAGGAACTCATGGCGCGATTTTGGGTGACCGCACGAATCCGCAGCCCCCAGGTGGATCGATTCAAAAACCAGTACAGACCCGCCATACAGGCGATCGTCAAGCCAATGATAAAAAGCCGGGTAAATGGCAACTGAAAATTGTCGATTGCCATGCCCCCCCGCAGCCATCCAGGGGCCGTCACCGCCACATTCTGTGCCCCGAACCAAGGCTTCGTCATCGTTAACTTGCCCACATTCGCCGCGATCGCCCCCGCCGCGATCGCCACCCCCGCCGACACCGGCAACAACGTCGCGATCGCCGGGACCCGAATCCGTTGCCAGTTGGGCCGTTTAGACAACACCCACAGGCCCCCAAAACACAGCGCTGAAAACAGCACCAGCCCAATCGCCAGCACCCCATTCACACTGCGGACCAACTGCTGCAACATCAAACTAATGCCCCAGGTGGCCAGCAGCGTTTCCAGGGGCCGCCCATAGAGATAGCGCACCACCCCCCGTTCAAGGCCCAACCCCACCAGAGCCGTCACCGCAAACGACGCCACCAGCGCCGCAAAAATGTAGAGCTCAAACACCCCATCACCGAACCCCTTAAAAAGGTTCTGCACCACAAATGTCGTATAGGCCCCCAACATCATCAGTTCCCCGTGGGCCATATTAATGACCCCCATCAAACCGAAAACAATCGCGAGGCCCAACGCCGAAATCAGCAGCACCGAACCAATGCTAAGGCCGCCGAGAATCGCATCAACAAACATGAGAAAACATCCCGCCGAAGCTCATGGGAAAACCGCCGATGGTGGACCTCCAGGCCCCGCGATCGCCCACGGAGCCCCAGAACCCACCATCAGCCACCCGCGCGATCGCGCGCCACAGACTCAGGTCACCTAGCTAACCTTATATCTGCCCCCCTTCGCCGGATCCGACCAATCACAGGCAAAGCCCTTCGTCTCCGTTACAAACTGATTCCAGGGCACCGGATCCAACGGCCCATCCGTCGCGAACACCACCTTAAACTGGCCACTCGCCTCAATTTCGCCAATCCGCACCGTCTTCGACAGGTGATGATTCGCATTCATCGTCACCATCCCCTCCGGCGCATCCAGGGTTTGGCCATAGGCCGCCGCCCGCACCTTCGCCAGATCATCGGCAACCCCCGCCTTCTCCACCGCCTGCTTCCACAGGTACACCCCAATGTAGGCCGCCTCCATCGGGTCATTCGTCACGCGATCGGCCCCATACTTCGCCTTAAACGCCTCCACAAACTTAGTATTGGCCGGCGTATCCACCGTCATGAAATAATTCCAAGCCGCATAGTGGCCCGTCAAATATTCCGTCCCGATCGCCTGGACCTCCTCCTCCGCAATACTGACCGACATCACCGGATACTTATCCGGCCCCATGCCCGCCCCTTGCAGCTCCTTAAAGAAAGCCACATTACTATCCCCATTGAGGGAATTAAAAATCACCCCCCCATCGGGCAGCGCCGCCCGAATCTTGGTGATGATCGGCGTCACCTCCGTGCCCCCCAGGGGAATGTAGTCTTCGCCAACCAACTCGCCGCCCGACTCCGCCAACTGCGCCTTAATAATCGTATTGGCCGTGCGGGGGAATACATAATCCGACCCCACCAGGAAGAACTGTTTCCCCTTGTTCTCCAGCAGCCAGGTCACCGCCGGTTCAATCTGTTGGTTCGGAGCCGCCCCCGTGTAGAAAATATTCTTCGAGCATTCCTGCCCCTCGTACTGCACCGGATACCACAGCATGTGGTCCTTCTCTTCAAAGACCGGTAAGACCGCCTTGCGGCTGGCGGAAGTCCAGCAGCCAAAGACCGCCACCACCTGATCGCTGTCAATCAGCTTCTTCGCCTTTTCCGCAAAGGTAGGCCAGTCCGAAGCCCCGTCTTCAATGACCGGTGCGATCTGCTGACCGAGCACCCCACCGGCGGCATTGATTTCTTCGATCGCCAAGAGTTCCGCATCCACGACGCTCTTTTCGCTGATGGCCATGGTGCCGCTCTGGGAGTGGAGAATGCCCACCTTGATGGTGGCTCCGGCGGGGGCTCCGGCGGGGGCTCCGGTGCCGGTCTCGGTGGAGGATTGCTGTCCTCCGCAGGCTTTCAGCAGGACGCTGGCACTGAGGGCAGCGGAGCTATAGACCAGAAAACGGCGACGACTCAGTTGATTGCTCATGGGCTAAACCGTTCACTCCTCTCTTACACAGGATGATATGGATGTTGCTTGGGGCGGTGGGGCTGACTCTGAATTTAGGATTGGCCCGCACTGCGCCGAAGGTTGGGCGTTGCCCCCGGGGGGATGGGACGCTGGGCCGGGGGCGATCTTGACGATCTCTGGGGGCTAGTCGATCGCGGGGCGTAGCGAGATCGGCGGACGGATTGACTAATCCCCCTGGGATGGTAGTGGCGGCTTTTGGTTGATCGTTGTAGTCGCCTATACAAAAAATGATGCCGTCAGTCACGGGGCGATCGCGATCGCGGCTGTCCCCTGATCCCCCCTGGCCTGCACCCTGGGGCGATCGTCAGCCAAAGGATGTCCCTGACTGAGATTCGGACCGGGGCGCGCTTCGGAGCCCCGCGATCGCGGCCGATAGATTAAATTTGGTAGCGTTTCATTAAGAAATCACCAAGACCTCTTTAAAAATTACCCATTCCGAATGGCTGACGGGGCCGGGAAAGTCAGGCGATCGCGACAAAAAATGTCGCTTTGGATACTAAAGCAACTGAATTAATGGGTATTTACTTTGGGAGTATTAATTGCCCTAGGCATCCGCTCCAGTGGGCCGTCATGTTCCCAGGCCATTGACCCTGTGGATTAACGGACCTGGGAAATGGGGGCCAGCGCGGAACCTGGGGGATTAGGGGGCAGCGGCAACGGGAGCCAAAGCGGCTGGGCCCGGACGGAATAGGACGACCAGCCGACGTGGAGGGGACTGTGGCGTTGGGGAACGGCGGGGGTTGGTCTGTGGGTCAGCCATGGCCATTGCCTGACGGTGCTACTCACCATTCCACGGTGCTTTGGGCGATCGCCGCTCTACCCGTTTGAGGTGTGAGGAGAGTAATAAAGCCCATGATGTTTTCTGAATTGATGATGCGCGCGCAGCTCGCCACGATCGCGGCCTTCGGGGCGATCGCCACGGGTGCTTCGGTAGCCCTAGCGAGCCCCACGGCACCCGAAACCGCCACGATAGACGCCCTGTTGGCGACCCCCGCCGAGGCCAGCGATCTGACCGATGGGGACGGTATCGGTGCAGGGGATCAGGTCACCTCCGTTTCCCAGCTATCGGACGTGCAGCCAACGGACTGGGCCTTCCAGGCATTGCAATCCCTTGTGGAGCGCTATGGCTGTATTGCCGGTTATCCCGACGGGACCTTCCGGGGCAACCGGGCCTTGACCCGCTATGAATTCGCCGCCGGTCTGAACGCCTGCCTTGCCAAGGTGGAAGAACTGATTGGCACCGCCACGGGCGACCTGGCCACCAAGGCGGATCTGCAAACCCTGCAGCGGCTCCAGGAGGAATTTGCCGCTGAACTGGCGGTCCTGCGCGGTCGCGTCGATGCCCTCGAAGCGCGCACCTCGGAATTGGAAGCGAACCAGTTCTCCACCACCACCAAACTGACCGGTTCGGTGATCTTCGGTCTCCAGGGGGGCACGATCGAAGATAGCGATCGCGAGCAAGTCACCTTTGGCCAGCGGACGCGCCTCGTCTTTGAAACCAGCTTCACGGGCCGCGATCGCCTCTTCACCCGTCTCGACACCAACACCGTCGAGAACCCCATCGATGATCGCACCGGCCTCGGCAGCCTGAGCTACGCTGGCCCCAACGGCACCGACTTTGACCTATCGTTCCTGGCCTACACCTTCCCCATCGGTGAGACCTTCGACGCGATCGTCGGCTTTGACCTGCTGCTGATTGACACCCACCCCCACCATAACCCCCTCTTCGGGAACGGCACCGGAGCCCTTTCGGCCTTTGCCGATCGCAACCCCATCTTCCGTCAGCCCACCTACGGCGGCGCGGGTCTCACCTGGAAGATCAACGACGCCCTCTCCTGGGCCTTCATGTATTCAGCGGGCAATCCAGCGGATCCGTCCCTGGGCAGCGGCCTCTTCAACGGCAGCTACAGCGCCAGCACCAGTATCAACTACACCAAAGGGCGATTCTCCGGCGGCGTCTTCTACGCCCGCTCCTACTACTCCGACACGGATCTCGGTGACGGCGCTGCCCCGCTCATGGGCGCGATCGGCACCCGCAACTCCCGCTCTGCCTTTGCCACCGACTCCATCGACAGTGACAACATCGGCGTCCAACTGTCCTACCGCATCTCCGACGGCCTGACCGCCTTTGGTTGGGGCGGCTACACCCTAGCCCGTAACGCCCGAGACATCGACGAATATGTGCGGGTAACCAACTGGGCCTTTGGTCTCGCCTTCCCGGATCTCATCAAAGAAGGCAGCATCGGTGGCCTAATTGTCGGTCAACCGCCAGCGGTGGTTTCTTCCCGAGGCTACCAGGATGACGACTCCCTCCCCTTCCATGTGGAGGCGCTCTACAAATTCGCAGTCAACGACAACATCTATGTGACGCCCGGTGTCATCGCCGTGTTCAACGCAGATGACAGTGATGATACGGCCTTCGTGGGGGTGTTAAGGACCGAATTTAAGTTCTAGATCGCGACAGCAAGGTATAACCGGTTATATCTTGCTGTTTAATCATCTCCCTCGTCCGGCTAGGCGGGGCTGCTCCCTGGAGTGTATGTACCCCAGAGCGGCCCCGTTTTCTTGTGGTCACCTTAGGACGCGATCGCGCGCCGCCGAGCCCGAAACATACCAAAGCGACAGAGGCCCGTCCCAAATGCCAGCCGCATCAGCAGCAGCGTCGGCACCTCCCGCAGCGACTTAATAAAACCCGCCACCCCGAACTTCACTAAACCCGCCGGACGCACGACCCCCTGCCAAATTGAATCGAGCCAGGAGGGCAGCGTCTCCGGCGTCCAGTCAGCCGTCATGACCTCCCCCTCGACCCAGCCCGTTGCCGCCAATGCCTCTGCAAATCCCTCAATACTGGCGAAAGCCGGGTGAGCCCACTGATCCAGCAGTTGTTTCATAACCGGTCGTTCCCAGCCATTGAGGGGCACCTCGCGATCGTCCCGCTGATTCCAGTCCGCCACCACCAGCAGCCCACCGGGCTTGAGAACCCGCAATAGCTCCCGCGCAAAGCCCGCCTTATCCGGCATATGGGGGCCTGCCTCAATGGACCAGACCACATCAAACGCACCATCTGGGAACGAGAGCGCCATGGCATCATCCACCGCAAATCGTGCCGTCACCCCATCGGGCGTTAATTCCGTCGCCCGTGCCACCTGGCGAGGGCTAATGGTAATACCCGTCACATCGAACCCATAATCCCGCGCCAGAATGCGACTACTGCCGCCAATGCCGCAGCCCACATCCAGAACCGTGGTTCCTGCGGGCAGATCCGCCAGCCCCCCCCACCGCACCATTTCATGGACAAAGTCCGCCTTGGCGACCCGAAAATCCTTCCGTTGCGGGGGTGATCCGTAGTGTCCTAAGTGAATGTGATCGCCCCAATAGAACTCCAAAAGACCGTCTTCGGTCCAGTCATCATAGGATTGGGCTACGGAGGCGGCGGATTGATAGGTCCGGGGCGATCGCAGGTATAGACCCATCAGGACCGCTGAAAGGGCAAGGATAATCCCGAGGGCCAGCCCAACCCCCCCAATATTCAGGGAAACTGTCTCCGAGGCCGCGACAGCAAAGGGAGCACACACAGGGAAAACCATGGATTTAGGACGGCGTTACATTTCTTAATCGTCCTCCCATCCTATCAAGAATCCCCAGGGGAACAGCCCAAGGCGCGTAAACTCTCCAGGGCAGGCGCATTCCCACCCCGTCAGGATGTGCATTTTGATGTTCACCGCTTGGTTTCCGGAACGCCCCGCCAATCCTGCTGCACCCGTAGGGGCCGCGATTTCTTGTGTAGAGCGCTGCCGCCAAGCCTTCGATTTGATCCTGCCGTCCGCGCCGCCAACTTGCCCGCGATCGAACAAGGGGTCGCGTTTTGGTGCTGCGCGATCGCTTCCCGTCCTGCGGCTGGTAACGGTTTATGGAATGCTCGGTCGAGCGTAACTTAAGAAGCGTGAGTTGATTCGGGAGCCCTGCCCATGTCGAGCCTATTTCCGGAATTCGACAATCCCCCAGTCACCGCCTCCGTCTTCCGTCCCCTAGCCGATCGCCTGCGCCCGATCGCGTTGGCAGAGGTGGCTGGCCAGGAGCATCTAACCGCGCCGGGGATGCCGCTTCAGCGCATGGTCGCCAGCGGCCAGTTCGCCTCAACGATTCTTTGGGGACCGCCGGGGTGTGGAAAAACGACCCTGGCTCGCATCGTCGCGCAGCAGTCAGGGCTGCATTTCGAGCAACTCTCGGCGATCTTTGCCGGTGTCAAGGATCTGAAAGCCGTGTTTCAGGCCGCGCGTGATCGTCGTCGAACCGGCGGTCAAACGCTGCTGTTCGTCGATGAAATCCACCGGTTTATGAAATCCCAGCAGGATGCATTTTTGCCGGTGCTGGAAGATGGGACGATCGTGCTGATCGGCGCAACAACCGAAAATCCGTCATTTGAACTAAACGCTGCGCTTCTGTCGCGCTGTCAGGTGTTGGTGCTGAAGCGGTTGAGCGAGGACGCGATCGAAGCCCTGTTGCAACGGGCAGAGGCGGCTGAAGAGAAACCGCTACCGCTGAGCGATCGGGCGCGCGAGATTCTCACAACCCTAGCGGATGGGGATGGGCGTTACGCGCTGTCGATGGCGGAGCAGGTCTTTGCGCAGTCCGAAACGCTAGATGCAAGGGATTTGATGGCGATCGCGCAGCGCCGCGCACCGCTCTACGATCGTCAAGGTGACGCCCACTACAACCTGATTTCCGCGCTGCATAAGTCCGTGCGGGGAAGCGACCCGGATGCGGCCCTGTACTGGTTTTCTCGAATGTTGGAAGGTGGCGAAGATCCGCGCTTCATCGCACGGCGCATGGTGCGGATGGCGTCAGAAGATATCGGCTTGGCGGACCCGCAGGCGTTGCCGCAGTGCGTTGCTGCCTGGGAGGCATATGAACGGTTGGGCAGCCCGGAAGGGGATTTAGTGTTGGCGCAAGCGCTGGTGTATTTGGCAACGGCACCGAAATCAACGGCGGTGTACTCGGCGTTTAATCGGGCACGCCAGAAAGCCAAAGAAACGGGGTCTTTGATGCCGCCAAAGTGCATTTTGAACGCGCCGACGCAACTGATGAAGCGCGAGGGGTATGGAGGGGGATATGTCTACGATCCGGATACGCCGGAGAGTTTTTCAGGGCAGAACTATTTTCCGGAGGAGACGGGGCGGCTGTCGTTCTACGCGCCGGTGCGGCGGGGGTTCGAGCGCGAAATTGAGAAGCGGTTAGTTTACTGGGCGAAGTTGCGGGCTCGGAAACATGCGAAGCCTGCCGACACGACCTCGGACGCGATCGCGGAGGACAGCGGCGAGTAAGGGCGCGATCGCGGCCCCACCCGAGCGGCCCTAGGCCACCACCGCCTAGCCCATCCGCCCCTAGACACCACCATTTCCATGGGGATACACTGGATTTGGATCTAAACTAAACAGTTCAGTTTAGTTTGATTCGATCCTCGGTCAGCGGGAGGATTAACCATGGCAGGAAGGGAGTCGGGGGGCGATCGCGGGGGGCCTTGGTCCTTGGGGCGGCGATCGCTGGGGATCTGTCTAGCGGCGGTAGGTCTTGGGGGCATTGCTTGGGGCGGCATGGTGAGCGGTCGCGGGAGTGTGGAGTCGCCGCTCGTGGCGGTAATTGTGGACGATCCACAGACGGTGACGGCCCTAGGGCGACTGGAACCGGCGGGGGAAATTGTGGCGATCGCGGGGCCGCCAGCGCGGGAGGGGAATCGGCTGCGATCGTTGGCAGTGGCCCAGGGCGATCGCGTGGTGGCCGGCCAGGTGCTAGCGACCCTTGATAGCCGCGATCGTCTTTGGGCAGAATTGCAGGAAGCCCAGGCGCGATCGGCCGCGGCCCAGGCGCACCTCGCCCTAGTGAAAGCGGGTCCCAAGGCCGGGGAACGGAACGCCCAGCGGGCCACCCTAGGGCAACTGGCGGCGGAGCGGCGGGGAGATTTAGAGGTATTGGAGACCACGCGCGATCGCCTGCGGGCCGAGGCAGCGGCGGATCTAGCAGCGCGATCGGCAGACATAGAACGGCTGACGGCGGAACAGATCTATGCCCAGGCGGAAGAGAAGCGCCACCGGGAGCTATGGCAGGCGGGAGCCCTAGCGGCATCGGCCTATGACAGCAAGCGATTGGCCCTAGAAACCGCCCGCCAGCGCCTTGATGCCGCCCAAGCTGATCGCGATCGCCTGGCTGCCAGCTACCGAACCGGGCTCCAGGAAGTCGAGGCAGAACTCCAACGGTCGCGCCAGAGCCGCGATCGGCAACTGGAGCGAGCCGCAGCGGACCTAGATCGCATCGAAACCATCCGTCCCGAGGAAGTACAAATGGCCGTAGCGGAAGCCCAGGCAGCCCAGGCGGCGGTCACCCGTGCCCAGGTAGAGCTAGCCCTCGCGGAAGTGAAAGCCCCCACAGCGGGTCAGGTGTTAGCCGTGCATGTGCAGCCCGGAGAACTGATCCCCAGCGGCGGCGCGATTCTCGACCTAGGCAACACGGCCACCATGGAAGCGATCGCGGAAGTCTACGACAGTGATATCCGCCATGTGAACATCGGCCAGGCCGTGCGACTAACGGGGGATGCCTTCGACGGCGCCTTAACGGGTCGCGTCACCCGCATCGGCCCCCAGGTCCTGGCCCAAAGCCTTGTGGACACGGACCCTGCGGCCCTAGTGGACGGACGAGTCGTGGAAGTGCGCATCCGTCTTGATCGCGCCAGCGGCGATCGAGTTGCCCACCTGAGCAACAGTCAAGTGGTGGTGGCAATTCAAACGGATCGAGGTCAACGGCCATGACCAACGGCGCGATCGCGCGACTTCAGCAACTCCACCGAGGACTCCGTCGCCGCACTCCCCTCGGCTGGCTACAACTGCGTCGGGATCTAGGTCGGCTAGCGGTAGCACTGATGGGCATTGCCTTCGCCGACATTTTGATGTTTATGCAGCTTGGTTTCCGGAGCGCCCTGTACGACAGCAATACCCGGATCCACCGCATTATTACCGGTGATATTGTGCTCATGAGTCGTCAGGCCCGCAATCTGATTGACTTAGGCTCCTTTCCGCGCCGTCGCCTTTACCAGGCTCGCGGGATTGAGGGAGTGAAAGGAATCAACCTAGTCTATGTGAACCTAAGTCGCTGGAAACGCCCCGACAGCCATCAAGAGACCGCCATTTTGGTCCTAGGCATCGATCCCAGCCGTCCTCCCCTGGAGCTGCCTGGGTTAGACCGTGCCATGCCCACCCTCAAGCTTTCTGATCGCGTCCTTTTTGATCGGCAATCCCGCGGCCCTTACAGTGCGGCGATTTCTCAGATAGAGGGTGGCGAAGCAGTCATCACCGAAATCAACGGCCACCAGATTCGGATAATGGGCACCTACGGAATCGGAGCCTCCTTTGCGGCCGACGGCAATGTTTTAGTGAGCCATCGGACCTTTTTTCGAATGTTTCCCCAGCGCTCCGCCGGTGCCCCCAGCCTCGGTATTATCACATTGGCCGAACCATTTCGACTTCCGTCCCAGCGCGATCGTGTGATCGCCAACCTTCGTCAGCGACTCCCCCAGGACGTCAAAATATTATCGAAGGACGACTTTATCGCCTTTGAGAAGCAATATTGGACGGATAATACCGCCGTGGCCTTTGTTTTTACCCTAGGCACCATCATGGGTTTTGTTGTGGGAGCGATTATCGTGTATCAAATTCTTGCAACAGACGCCAGCGATCATCTTCCTGAATATGCCACTCTCAAGGCCATGGGTTTTCGCCACCGCTACTTACTGGGGGTAATTTTTGAAGAATCGATCATACTCGCCGCCATCGGTTTTGTACCAGGCTTAGGGGTGACGCTGGGCCTCTATACCTTGACCCGACGAGCCACGAACTTACCCATGCTGATGACCGTCAGCCGTGCATTGATGGTGCTGCTCCTAACAGTAGCCATGTGCGTCATCTCCGGCGTGATCGCGGCGCGTCGATTAGAAGCAGCGGATCCAGCGGATCTATTTTAAGGGCAACCTTGATCTCAAACTTCCATGCAAAAGATTAACTCATCTCAGCCTCGATCATCGCTTCCTGTAGAACCTCAGTCCGCGATTCTCCTAGAAAACATCAATCATCACCTTGGCAAAAATGCCCTACGGCGGCAGATTTTATTTGACCTCAATTTAAGCATCAAGAAAGGAGAAATCCTATTACTCACCGGCCCTTCTGGATCCGGTAAAAGCACATTGCTGACCCTCATCGGTGGTCTGCGAGCCATTCAGCAGGGTCACCTATGGGTGTTTGGACAACCCCTCCACGGGGCTCTCCCCCATGAATTAATCCAATACCGACGCCGTTGCGGCCACATTTTTCAATCTCACAATCTGCATCGTAGCCTCACAGCCCTCCAAAATGTCGCCCTTGCCCTTGAATTTCGACCAGAGTTATCGCTCCCAGAGCGCCGTGATCGTGCCTTCAATCATCTAGTCCGGGTTGGCCTAGGTGATCGCGCTGACGCCTTTCCCGAGCAACTCTCCGGTGGTCAAAAACAGCGAGTTGCGATTGCCCGAGCCCTAGTGTCTGGTCCCCGCCTCGTGCTTGCCGACGAACCAACCA
>JAKRSF010000002.1 GCA_022402445.1 Cyanobacteriota bacterium
GGTCAGGGCCGCTTTCGCGTCCCGCTCCCCTCAGCGCTTTATTAAGGTAGCAAGACGAAGCTGAACTGTCAAGCGGTTTTGGGAAAGTTTTTTTTGAACGGCGTAAAGAGGGGGCTCTGACCTCGGTACAGTAAGCGTTACAGGTTTTACTGCGGGGTACGGGAATGATGGAGGGTGTGGGTTTGTTGTTGGCTGGGGGGGGGCTGGAGGGTGAGTTGCGGCGATGGCTGCGGGAGGATGTGGGGCGGGGGGATTGGTCGACGATCGCGGTGGCGACGGAGCGATCGCGGCGGGGATTAGGGCAAACGGTTCGGGCGGTGTGGCGTGCGAAGGAGGAGGGCACGATCGCGGGGCTACCGTTGGCGGGTCGTGTATTTGAATTGTTGGCGCAGGAATCTGGGGCGGGGGAGGCGTTGGCTTGGCGTCCGCTGATTGAGGATGGAGATGCCTGTGGCGCTGGGGAGGTGGTGGCGGAGCTGGAGGGACCGGCGGCGGTGCTGCTGACGGGGGAACGGACGGCGCTGAATCTGGTGATGCGGCTCAGCGGGATTGCGACGCTGACGCGGCAGTATGTGGACTGCATTGGGGATTTGCCAGCGCGGCTGGTGGATACGCGCAAGACGACGCCGGGGCTGCGGCTCCTGGAGAAGTACGCGGTGCGGGTGGGGGGTGGGGGCAACCACCGGCTGGGGCTTGATGATGCGGTGATGCTGAAGGATAACCATTTGGCGGCGGCGGGGGGGATTGCTCCGGCGATCGCGGCGGCCCGGTCGGTGATGCCCTATCCGCTGACGATCGAGGTGGAAACGGAGTCGATCGCGCAGGTGCAGGAGGCTACGGTGGCGGGGGCGGACATTGTGATGCTGGACAATATGCCCCTGGAGATGATGCGGGAGGCGGTGACGATCGCGCGATCACTCAATCCGCGCATTGTTCTGGAGGCATCGGGCAATGTGACCCTGGAAACGATCCGCGCGATCGCCGAAACGGGGGTCGATTACATTTCCACAAGCGCCATGGTGACGCGATCGCGCTGGCTGGACCTGAGTATGCGGATTATTCCCTAGCTGACAACTTCTAACTGACCGCCCCGACCTACAGCCACTTGGAGCGCTTGGGGAGGGGCAGGCCCTGGGATTCGTGGAAATCTAGAATGACTTTGCGGTTGAGCCGTTTGGACACCTGACGCACGATTTGCCCGAGCAGGCGATCGCCCGTGCTCTGGAGAACCGAATCGGGAATCACGCGGATGAATTTGGGAAAGCGCACAAAGACCGTCAAATCCAAGGTCCAGGTGATGCGGGTGGCGAGGGCTGAGGCATCTTCGGTCCCCTGGGCCGCCGCACCCTCGTCGGGCGACACCAGCATCGTGGCCTGGAAATCCACGTCGTAGCCCTGGGGCTCATAGCCGGGGACGGGCACGGTCTCGATGCGATAGACGCTGTGATCCTCGGGCAGCAACCGAAACCCCACCTTGGGTTCCACCTGGTAGCCGGAGGCCCCGAACCGACCGATGGTGATGGCGTAGCTGTTGTCCCCCATGGGTTCGGCCACCATGGGACGGGCGCAGCGCTCAAACCATTCGTCGTGGGCGTCGAGGTAGCGGCGATATACGTCCGGATCGGCATTGACCACCATGGCGTCTTCGTAGCGGTTGAAGAAGCGCAGGGGGGCGGTCAAGTCGCGATCGCCGGTTTCGGAAATGGCAACCATAGGGGATTCGCTCACCAAGGGATCGCAGTCTGGGGGGCAATAACCGTCCGTCATATTGGTGGTTATGGGGTCGGAATCACGGGGCATCGCTCTGGGCCTAGACGTGGGGCCAAGGGATTTGGGGGCAGTTGGGGGCTCGAACCGGTTGGGGGACGACCGCCATTTTAGGGGCTGCCCTTGGGTGATAGCAGGTTTGGGGGGCAATGGCCTGTTACCGATCCTACCGAAATCGCTGACGTGGAGGGTTGCGCTTGGTTACGATTTCCAACGATCGCGTTAAGGGCGATCGCGGTTTTTCATTGGTTTTGAGGCATCCTTTGGGGTGTGAGGGTTTAGCCGGGAGGGCGTGGAATGGCCGTTGAAGTGGGTCCGGTGGCGGTGTTTGGGGCGACGGGGGAGACGGGTCGCCGGGTGGTGCGGACGTTGCAGGAGCGGGGGCTGGCGGTGCGGGCGGTGGTGCGCGATCGCGATCGTGCGGGCCAGGTGACGCCGGGGGTTGAGGTGGCGATCGCGGATGTGGGCGATCGCGCGGCGGTGGATCGGGCGATCGCGGGCTGCCGCGCGGTGATCTGCGCCACGGGGGCACGGCCTAGCTTTGACGTGACGGGGCCGCTGCGGGTGGACTATCTCGGGACGCGAAATTTAGTCGATGCCATGAAGGGGGCGGGGATTAATCGCCTGATTCTGGTGTCGTCCATGTGTGTGTCCAATTTCTTCCACCCCCTGAACCTGTTTTGGCTGGTGCTGTTTTGGAAGCAGCAGGCGGAGGCGTACATCCGCGAGAGTGGTTTGACGTACACGATCGTGCGTCCGGGGGGCCTCAAAAATGAGGATGCGCCGACGCCGGTGGTGATGGCTTCGGCGGATACGTTGTTTGAGGGCAGTATTCCGCGATCGCAGGTGGCGGCGGTCTGTGTGGAGGCCCTGGAGTGTGAGGCGTCCTACGGCAAAACCGTGGAGGTGGTGGCCCGACCGGATGCCCCCGCCCGCGCGATCGCGGAGTTGTTCGCCCAAACGGCCTAGGGAAACGACCTAGAACAATGGCCTAGAGGAAGCGATCGAGGGCGGCCTTGAGTTCATCAAGTTCCGCCTCGATGTTGCCGTCCTTGGCGGCCCGGACCACGCAGGCGGACAGGTGCTCATCTAAGATGGCGCGGGCCACGCGATCAAGGGCTCCTCGAATGGCGGCGATTTGGATCAGCACATCGGGGCAGGGGCGATCTTCCTGGACCATGGTTTTGATGCCGCGCACGTGGCCTTCAATGCGCGACAGGCGGTTGATAATGCGGCGCTGGGATTCGATGCTGTGGCTGTGGCCATGGCCGTGGCTGTGGTGGCGGCCCCCGTGGTCGTGGTGGGGGTCGGGGGCGGAGTGGTGGCCCGTTGGGAGGGTTTCAGGGGGGTGACTGGAGGAGATTTGGTCGTGCATGGATCCGTAGCGGCGATGGGTGGAGGGGCGATGATTTAAGGGTGGCGCATTTTGCCCTAGAGGGTGCCCATGGCGATCGCGACTTCCGCCGACAGCCAGGGCAGCAGGGTGCGATCGCGATCGCCATGGGGTGAATCAATGGCGACGGACAGGAGATAGGGCCGCGTGTCCGGCAGTTCAATATAGGCACAGTCCAGCCGCACCCGGCTCATCCAACCGGCCTTGGACCAGAGTTTGGCTTCCGGCGGGAGTCCCTGGCCCAAAAAACCGGTGATTTGGTCGTAGGACGGATCGAGGGCGGCCACGGCGGCGGGATCGAGCGATCGCGCCAGCCAATTCATCAGCCGCTGCGATCGCTCCGCCGACACGGCCACCCCTCCGGCAATGGCATGGAACAGCCGCGCGATCGCGTCCGTGGTGAGGTAATTGCGGTTGCTGTAGTCGTCGCCATAGAAGCGGCGATCGCGGCCAAAGGGGCCATCCCCCCAGGTTTTCTGGCAGATATTCACCGTCGCCAGTTCCGGCCAGCCCAGGTTCTGGAAATAGCGATTGACGATCTGGCGCTGCTGGGCCCAAGTGTCCGCCGGACCGGGGGGCAGTTCCGGGCCGCTGGTGGTGCCCGTCAGGCAGTCCACCAGATAGCTCGTGGCGTCATTGCTCGAATCGACCAGGGCATCGCGCAAGGCCCGATCCAGCTCCTCCGAGGGGGTCAACATGCCCCGCTCTAGCCATTCCTGCACCGCCACGGCATAGAACAATTTCACTAGGCTGGCGGGATAGACGCGCTCCACGCCGCGATAGCTGTAGCCCCGCACGGGATAGGTCCAAAAGTCGGTGGGGGCGATCGCGCCGCCGGTGTTGACCACGCAGGGGGGATCGTAAACGACCCAGGTCAGGGCGATTTGGTTCGCCGCCAGGGCGCTGTAGCGATCAAGGCAGGTTTCAATGAGGCGATCGCCCAGGGCGGTCAGCTCATCATTTTTTTGGAAGAAGGGCATCGTTCGGGTTGCGGCGGCCGGGGATGGGCTCTAATGGTGGCTTGAAATGAATTGATTGATTTAGCTTAGCTAGGATCTGGGCATGGTTTCGCGAGAGGACCTTGGGCGGGCGCTGGACCGGGCGGTGGTGGAGCGGCCCCAGTGGCGCTGTGGGAGGACGTTGGATCTTTACAGCCGGCCCGATGGGCAATCCTTGACGACGCAAATCGCGGCGGGGCGACAGGTGCGGGCGATCGCGGTGGATGGGGCAACCGATATGGTGCAGCTCCAGGGCTGTGAGGATGACTATCCGGGCTGGGTGGCGATCGCCCAGTTGGCGCATTTGACCGTGGCGGATGCGCCCTATCAGGCCCTGACGGTGACGCGATCGCAGATTGAGGCAAAAATTCCCGACGCAATCGCCTTTGGCATGGCGGCGTTGGCGGTGCCCAATCGCTACCGGTGGGGGGGATCGACAGCCCCGGACTATGACTGTTCGGGGTTGGTGCAGGCGGCCTTTGTCTCGGTTGGGATTTGGCTGCCGCGCGACTCTTACCTTCAGCAGGATTTCACCGCCGCGATCGCGCGGGACGAGGAGTTGATGGCCGGGGATTTGCTCTTTTTCGGCAGTCCTGAACGCACGGACCATGTGGCGATTTACCTGGGGCAAGGTCGCTATCTCCACAGTTCCGGCTACGACCACGGGCGCGGCGGCATGGCCATTGATTCCCTGATCGAGGGGGGCGAGGGGGATGACGTGATCGCCCAATACTACCGCCAGCGAAGACGGGGGGCGGGGCGGCTCCTGGGCAGCTATCAACCCACCGGCCAGTTGCCCTAGGGGCCGCGATCGCGCGATCGTTCGGTTTCCCGCTCCTGGCCGGACGGGTGACGGCGGTCGATCCCGGCGCTATACAATGGTTCAACGATTGGATTTAACGGGTTCACCGCGCAGTTTGCCCCGCCCGGTCCCGATGGCTGCCCCTACGCTGGCGCGATCGCCCAGCCGTTGCCCATGAACGACAGCCAGTACTACTACCAAATCCTGGAGCTTGCGCCCGGTGCGTCCCAGGAGGCGGTACACCAAGCCTACAAAGATTTGGCCTTTGTTTGGCACCCGGACCGTATGCCCGATGACAATCCGCGCCTGAAGGAAAAGGCGGAGGATAAGCTCAAGGGGCTGAATGAGGCGCGGCAGTTTTTTCGGGACTATTTCCGGCAAGCGGCGACCCAGGGGGCATCCCAGACGGCGCAAGCCCAGCAAGCTCAAACGGCCCAGAGTTCGGGCTTTCGGTCCAATCCGTTCTATCGGGCGGCGCGATCGCGCCATCGGCCCCCGGCGGAATCGCCCCAGGACACGAACGCCAGCCCCGGCAGCGGCAACGGTTTTCAGCGGCCCCCGGCGGACCCCGCCACCGCCAGTGCGCCCCCCAAACGGCCCACGGCGGCAGCGCCCCAGCGGCCTAAGGATTTTGAATGGCACCAGACGCCACCGCGATCGGGGCAAAGCCCCCACACCTCGGGGCAAAGCCCCCACACCTCGGGGCAAAGCCCCCACACCTCGCAGCCGGAACCGCCCCCGCGCTCACGCCCGCCGATTGTGCCGCCGGACTGGGCCATGGGCAGCCGTCCCCCCCGTCGCACCGGCCCCGATTTGAGTGGCCGCAACCTCAGCGGGGCCAACCTGCGGGAGCGGGACTTTTCGGGCCGTAACCTCAGCGGCGCGGACCTCAGCGGGGCTGATCTGAGCGATGCCTTTTTGCATCAGGTCAACCTCCAGGGGGCTAAGCTCACGGGGGCAAAACTGTTTCGGGCGAATCTGCTCCAGGCGGATCTGCGGGGGGCGGATCTGAGCGGCGCTAACCTCATCAGCGCGGACCTCAGCGGCGCAAATCTCACGGGGGCGGACCTGACGGGAGCGCGCATCACCGTGTCCGGGCGGCTGATGGTGAAGCTGACGGGGGCGATCCTCGATGGGGCGATCGTTCCCCAGGGGCTCGCGGGCTGACGCGATCAAAAAATCCCCCGTTCCCCCGCGATCGCGCGTGCCGCCCACTCCAAATCGCCCTACACTGAAACGCTGCCCTTTTTCCCCCTTTGCCCATGGCACCGCGCGCCCGTAAACGGTTTGGTCAACATTGGCTCCAGAGCGACAAGGCCCTCGATCGCATCGTCGCCGCCTCAAACCTGGCACCGGGCGATCGCGTCCTGGAAATTGGTCCGGGGCGCGGGGCCTTGACGGAGCGGCTGCTGCCCTTGGCCGGGGCGCTGTTGGCGGTGGAGTTGGATCGGGATCTGTGCCCCAAATTGGTGCGGCGCTTTGGCGATCGCGACAACTTCCTCCTGCTCCAGGGGGATGTGCTCGATCTGGACTGGGATGCGGAAACCGCCGCCTTCCCGAAATTCCAGCACCCGAACAAGGTCGTCGCCAATATTCCCTACAACATTACCGGCCCGATCCTGGAGCTACTGCTGGGCACCATCTCTAGCCCGCGATCGCGCCCCTTCGAGGCGATCGTCCTGCTGGTGCAGCGGGAGGTGGCCCTACGGCTCGCGGCCCCACCGGGCAGTCGACACTACGCCGCCCTGTCCGTACGGGTGGGCTTTTTGGCCGACTGCGACTTCATTTGCGATGTGCCCGCCAAAGCCTTTGTGCCGCCGCCGAAGGTGGATTCCGCCGTGGTCCGCCTCACGCCGCGCCCCTACGCCACGCCGCCCAAGGATCCCAAGCGCATGGAGGCCCTCCTCAAAATGGGGTTTATTAGTCGCCGCAAGATGCTCAAAAATAATCTCAAGGGCATTTTAAGTGAGGAGCAATTGCTGCCCATTTTGACGGATCTGGCGATCGCGCCCACCGCCAGGGCCGAGGATTTATCGATCGCCCAATGGGTGGCCCTGAGCGATCGCCTGCCCGCCAGTCCCATCACCCCCCCTAGTCCGTGACCATAGCCTGGGTCTAATCCGCCAATGAACATCATCGATCTCTTCTCCGGTGCCGGTGGTCTTTCCCTCGGGTTACGCCGTGCCGGATTCAACGTGATCGCCAACGTGGAGCTGAACCGAGATGCCATGGATACCTATGCAGCACACGATCCCAGCGCCCAACATTTCAACGAAGATATTCGCAGCCTTTCCTTCAAGCACTTTCGCAGCACCGTAGATGTGGTTGTCGGCGGCCCCCCATGTCAACCCTTTTCCATTGGTGGCCTGAGAAGGGGAAACACTGACGAACGGGACATGATTCCGGAATTTATACGTTGCCTCCAGGAGATTCAGCCCGCCGCATTTTTAATGGAAAACGTTCCCGGTTTAATTCAAAAAAAGGCACGCCCCTATTTCGAGGCCATTTTAGTCCGGTTGGCCACCTGTGGCTATTATCTAAGCTGGGCAATTGTGAATGCAGCCGACTACGGTATTCCTCAAAAACGGAAACGACTAATTGTGATGGGCTATCGTGATGAGCAGCTCCAATTTCCGGCTCCTTCCCACGGTCCCAGTACAGATCAGCCCCATGTAAAAGCCCTAGATATTCTGGGTGAGCAACCCATCGGAGCCCCTCCTAACTGTCCCGTGAAATTCGCTAAACGCCCGGATTTGCGATCCAGTCCCTACGCAGGTCATCTCTATAATGGCGGTGGTCGGCCTCTCGACCCCCAGGGACCCAGCCATACAATTTTGGCATCGTCAGGCGGACATAAAACCCACTGGATTGACACAGAAAAAATTGCACCAATCTATCATTCACATCTCCAGTCGGGAGGACTTCCCTGGGTTGGGGAAGTACCGGGGGCGCGACGACTGAGCGTGGAGGAATGCGCCATTATACAAACTTTTCCAAAGAAGCTGTGGTTTGCAGGCAAACGATCATCTCAATATCAACAAATTGGCAATGCGGTTCCGCCTGATCTTGCCTCAATAATTGGCAAAGCTCTCTATTGCCAATTGAACAAGAAAGCCAGCAAAATCACCTATCTTGAAAATGCAATAAGCACAAAAGCAATTCAACTAAAGCTCTCTATATAGGAAAATCAAATTTATGAGGAATGAGAAAATCGAAAAATCAGTTCAATTGGTCGTTGACCTCATCGACAGACTCAACAAGGGAGAGTCATTAGGAGAGCCTGCATCTCTTGAGATCAAGAACATCTTCGACACCCACGTTGAAAAACAGGGTGGAAGTGTCAGACTGGCTTGTGTCTTCTTGGCTGCATATTCACTAATTGACCGTGACTGAGATTTTATTTCAGTTCCGACAGGGATTCGAGGCAAGTATGGGGACAAGCGGCTGGCCAGTGAGCTGACCTTTAGAAACGTTACTTTCCACAAAAACATAACTGCTTTTGGTGAAAATCTTGGATGGAAAGGCGCTGTCCGTCAGTTTGATTTATCCAAAGATTCTAGATTTTCTAAATTCCTATTAGACCTCAAGAGTCTCTCAGAGGAAAAACGTAAGTTGCTGGTCAATCATATTGCCTGGAGACTGGAATCTTCTCGAACTATTCCGCAAGCACTACCACCACTACCCTTTAACTATTTATCATATGCTCGAAGTCTATATCTTTGCGAACAGCTTGTTTCTGTGCCATCCGAAGGACATATTCAACAATTTCTCGTCTCAGCATTTCTTGAAGTTCACAGAAAGCGCTTTGGCAACCGGATCGTAACGCACCACCCTCATTCTTCAGATAAATTTAGCGGAACCAAGGGAGACATTGAGGAGTTCAGGGAAGATGAGTTATTAGCAGCCTATGAGGTAACCGTTAGGAGTGATTGGAAAAACAGACTGGCAGACTTCAGAGACAAGAGCTTAGAAGGTGGCATCTCAAAATATGTCATCTTTGCTTCAAATGTTCGCAGTGATCCAGAATTATTCCCTGCCAAACGATTAACAGACTTTGTAGGGCATTTACCATTCGACTTGGCCGTCGTTGACATTCTAGATTTTTTCTCAGTTTTCTGTGCCGAGCTGCGCCGGGATGAAATCAACAGGGCATTTAATAGAGCGTATGAATTACTCTCTGATCCTAGGCTAAGCGGTCGCGATGACCTCACGAGAAAGTTTCGCACTGTGACGGATGAGTGGATTGAAAGTTAGTTAGATGCTTCGCTGGATATGGCAAGCCTGCTTAAATCTCTGACATCCTAGTGATCACGACAGAGACCTAGAACCCGTAACCACCACACCCATCACAGGGCCAGAACAGCAGATGGAGACAGAGAAGCGACAGGATAGTCAACTGACCACATCGCGGGCGGCGCTGTTTCGCCTCTGGGGCCTGTGGACCTTGGCCTATGGGTTGGGGGCGGCGCTGTTGGGGGAGGCGCTGATCGGGGCGCTGTTGATCAATGGGGATGGGGGCGATCGCGGGGTTGGTGCAATGCTCCTGTGGCGCGGGATTGGGGTAGTCATGGTTGCCCTGGGGGCCGCGATCGATGGCGGTTTACAGGGATTGGCCCTGCGGCGTTGGGTGCCCAGTGGCCGCCAGTGGGCGATCGCAACGGCCCTGCCCCTAGGAATTGGATTAAGTCTGCCCCTGCTGGTCCCCAAGGGCATATTGGTAGATTTGCCGCTGGTTTGGTGGCTGCTGGCCCTGGTGCCCAGTTGCCTGATCGCCAGCCAATACATGCTGTGGCGGCGCTGGGTGCGGCGACCGTGGCTGTGGGCGGTTCTGGGGCTACCGGCCTGGGGCCTGACGGCGGTGGCGGTGGTGGTGGTGGGGGCCTATTCCGTGATGTCCCTGGGGATGGGGGATGGGATCAATGGGGGCCACCCTTGGGGTTTGGGTTTATTTAACGGGGCGATTGATGGGCTGGTGGCGGGAGCTCTCAAGGGGGGCATTGTGGTGTGGTTGGTGCGATCGCGGGCAATCAACCCGCCGGAACCGCGACGACGGCCCATCCTCGATCCCAACAGTTTCAAGAATTCGTAGGGGCTGGGTCTCCCAACCCTGCCCCAACCGATCACCCCTACGGCTGATCGGTCGAGTTGCAGTGGGCCTGGGCCAGTTCCCGGAAGCGATCACCGCGCGCCTCAAAGCTCGTGAACTGGTCAAAGCTGGCGCAGGCGGGGGACAGCAGCACCCCCTTGGCCCCCAACTGTTCCGCCAGTTCGAGCGATCGCGGCACCGCCCGTTCTAGGGTTTCGACGATTTCAACGCGCTCGATGGATTCTTCTTGCAACCGCTGGGCAAAGGCCGGGGCCGCTTCACCGATGAGGAGGACCGCCACCGCGCGATCGCGAATCGCCGCCATCCACGGCCCATCATTGCCCGCCTTCGCCTGACCGCCCGCAATCAACACCACCGGAGCCGCCACCGCCGATAGGCCCACCTCCGCCGCGTCATAATTCGTGGCCTTGCTGTCATTAATCAACTCAATGCCGCGCCAAGACCCCACCCGTTCGAGGCGATGGGCCACCCCCGGAAAGTCCCGCACCGCCTGGGCGATCGCGGCGACGGGTACCCCCGCATGGTAGGCAGCAGCGGCGGCCATCAGCAGGTTTTGGAGATTGTGATCCCCCACCATCCCCAGGGCATCGGCGGCCACGATCGCGGTGCCATCCACCACCACCTGGCCCCCTTCGATCCACGCCCCCACCCGACATCCCGCCGGTAGGGCATCGGCCCCGTGGACACTGGTCCAGAGGGCATCGGGCCAGCGATCGCGGGCGTGCTCCCGCAGATATGGATCATCGCCATTGAGGATTTGCAGAGCCGCGCGATCAAGCAGGGACGCCTTAATTTCGTAATAGTTTTCGAGGGTGTAGTGGCGGTTCAGGTGGTCCGGCGTAAAGGTGGTCCACAGGGCAATGCGCGGGGCCAGGGCGATCGACGACTCGATCTGAAAACTGCTGATCTCCGCCACGATCCAGTCCGGTGCCTCGGGCGATCGCGCCGTCCGGGCAATCTCGCAGGCCGCGTAGCCAATATTTCCGCAGGCCGGTCCCTTCAACTCCGACGCCGCAAACATGGCCGCCACCAGGGCCGTCGTGGTGGTTTTGCCATTGGTGCCCGTCACCGCCAGCCAGGGCACCGTCGCCAGGGCGCGCCACGCCAGTTCCATTTCGCCGATGGTGTCGATGCCCAACTCCCGCGATCGCGCGATCGCAGGGGCATCCCAGGGCACCCCCGGACTCACCACCAGCAGATCCGGCCAATCCGTCGCCGGAACCGCATCCGGGTCAAACGTACTCCCCAGGGTCACCGCCACCCCATCGGTCGCCAGGTCCGCCGCCAACGCCTGGGCCGCCGCCGTTTCCGCGCGATCGCCCACCGTCACCCGCCACCCCTGGGCTTTTAGTAAACGCGCCGCCGCCATGCCCGATCGCCCCAGGCCAACAATATGGGCACACTGGGCCGATCCCGGCTCCGGGGACAGGGGAAGGGGCTGTGGCTGCGGCATCGCTCTGAAAACTCCCAGGGGGCATTATTTGAGGATTAAGGGCGGGTTTTCACCATTTTTCCCCTAATAGTATGCCCCGGTCCGGCCCCGCGATCGCCAACGTCACCGGAATCATCCGCCCTTCCCCCTAGGGCACCGCCGCCGTGAACAGGGCATCAATGGGCAGCCCCAGCCCCAGGCCATAGCGCGCCGCGATCGCGAGGGACAGCACCACGCAAAATAGCAAAGTTGCCTTGAGATCCTGGCTGATTAACCCCAGCCCCTCATGGCGCAACCCAAAGGTGAGAATACAGTAGGACGGTAAATCCGCGATCGCGATCGCCCCGATGGCCCCCAAAATGCCATAGAAATAGAACCCCACCGGCAGCAACGCCGCCACCGTGATCAGCCGCGCCAGGTTACTCTGGGCCGCATAGACCGGTTTACCTAAACCCAGCAGGGCCGGACCAGTGGTTTGGTACAGCAGGGAAAACCAGATGCCCGCGCAAAGGATCGGCATCATCCAGGTGGCCGCCTCGTAGCGATTGTCGTAGAGGAAATAGATAATCCAGTCCCCCGCCACCGTCAGAAAAGTGAGAAGGACGATACCCCCCAACAGCAGTTTGCGCCGCTGGAGCAGCAGTTTGAGCCGCAGTTCGCTCCGGGGCAGGTCCGATCGCTGGGCCACCACCGGAAACAGCACGCGATCGCCCAGCATCCGAAAAATGGCCCGAGGAAAGTCCGACATGGTGTACGCGATCGTATAAACCCCCAACTCCCCGAAGGTCAGCAGCTTACCGAGGATCAGGCGATCGGCCTGCCCCGCCGCAAACATCAGCGCCGTCGCCACAAACATCCACTGGCCAAATTTGAGGATTTCGCGCATCACCACCGGATTCCAGGCCAGCCGATGGCGATGATCCCGCATCAGAAAAAAGGTACCCACGGTCTGGAAGGTGGACCCGAACAGGCCCCCCGCCGCCAGGGCAAATACGCTCGGGCTGAAGTAGCACCACACCACCAGCACCACCAAAAACACCACCTGGGCAAATAGCTCGAACATGGTCAGCTTGCCCAACTGCATCCGCCGCTTGAGGACGGGCACGGCGGTGGAGCGGAAGCCGTCTATCAAGGAGGTGAGACTCACCAGGGGGATCAGCCACAGGAGAATGGTGAAGTATTCCGGGCGATCGTCGCCATAGAATTTCGCCAGGGGCCAGGTGGCGATCAGGGAAATGCCCCACAGGGCCATGCCCCGCAGGATCTGCACGGTCCAGGCGGTGTTGCGGAAGTCGGGATCTTCGCCGTTTTTGTTCTGAATAATGCTCTGGCCGATGCCCAGGTCGGAAAACAGCTCAAGGCCGATGCGGATGGTGTTGGCGATCGCCATGATGCCGAAATATTCCGGCACCAGGAGGCGGGTGAGGATGAGGTTACTGGCGAGGCGCAGCACCTGGTTCAGAAAATAGCCGCCGAGGGTCCAGACGGCTCCCCGTAGGGCGTGTTTGCGGATGGATTCCATAGGGAGAGAGAAAAAAAGGGGCTAAGGGCTAGGAGCGAAGCGCTAGGAACTAAAAACTAGGGGCGAATGGGGGAGGGTTTTCCGTCGAGGGCGTTTGCAAAAATTTGGTGGAGGCGATCGCCCTCCTGGCGGATGTCAAATTCGGCGGCGACCTTGGCCCGTCCGGCGGCCCCGAACCGGCGGCGCAGATCCCCATCTAACAGCAGGGTTTTGAGGCGATCGCCCAGTTGCTCCACGTTGCTGGGGGGCACGAGGTAGCCGCTGACGCCGTCTTCCACCAGTTCGGCGACGCCAGCGATGTGGGTGGTGACCACGGGGACGCCTGCGGCCATGGCTTCCATCAGGGAGACGGGCACCCCTTCGGCGAAGCTGGGCAGGACGAAAATGTCCGTTTGCTGGAGGGCGGCGCGCACTTCGTCCTGCGATCGGTAGCCGAGGAAGTGGACGCGATCGCCCAGGCCCAAATCCTGCACCATGCGTTCGAGGAGGGGGCGATCGGGACCGTCGCCGATGAGGTTGAGGCGCACGTCGGGCAGGGCATCGCGCAGTTGGGCGAGGCTTTCGAGCAGGATCGGTAACCCCTTGACGGCGGCGAGGCGACCGCAGTAGAGCAAATTCCGGCCCGGTCCCTGGTGATCGACGGGCTCAAATAAATCCGGGTTGACGCCGCAGTGGATGATGTGGAGCCGGTCCCAGCGATCGGGGGGGGTGTAGATGGCCACCTGGCTGCGGCAAAAGTAGCTGATGCAGGCGACGAAGAGGGCTTTGCGGACCTTGAGATCGAGCCGCCAGCGATCGGGCTCGAAGAAGATGTAGGGGCCGTGGAGGCTCATGCTGAAGCCGTAGCCCCCCAGTTCGGCGGCCAGCAGGGCGACGGTGCCGCTGGAGCTGCCGAAGTGGTTATGGACGTGGCTGAGCCGCGATCGCGCCATTTCCCGCGCCACGATGCCCGCCTCTAGGAAGTAGAAAAATTGATAGAGGCCGCCTTTCAAACCCGGCTGGCTACTGCGGAAGGCCAGGGCGATCGCGCGGAGGTAGCGGGCGGGATTTTGCAGCAGCAGGGTGAGGTGATCGCCGATGAGGCGCAGGGGATTCTTGGCGGCGGGCAGGATACAAAAGGTCCGCTGGCGTTCGGCGGCAATCTCGGGGCTCACGTCATGTTCGGCCCCGGTGCGCCGGATCGAAAAGGGTCGCACCTCCAGGCCGCGATCGCGCAGGATGGCAATTTCGCGCTGGATGAAGGTGTCGGTGGCGCGGGGATATTCGCCGGTGAGGTAGGCAATGCGCACGGGCTTGTCTCGACGGGGGCTAGGGGGATTGGGGGGCGGGCGGCTTGATCGCTTGCGGTTCGCGGGGGTTGAGGCTGCGATCTAGGGCGGTGGCGAAGTCGTAGGTGGGGCTCCAGTGCAGCAGTTGTTTGGCGCGATCGTTCGAGTAGCGCAGGGGTTTGAAGCGGGCATCGAGCCGCGCGGGCACCAGCAGGCCGGGGAGGCGATCGCGTTGGCCGAGGAGTTTGGCGATCGCGGCGATCGCCCCCGCCTTGAGCCGCAACGGTCCCCAGGGAATCGTCAGGCCCCCGCGCCAGGTGGGATCCTGCTGGGCGATCGCGTGGCGGTAGGTTCGCTGGGTGGGCAGATCGTCATCGACTAGATTCACCGCCTGCCCCGCCGCCTCGGGATGGGCGATGGCACAGGCGATCGCGTCGGCGCAATGTTCCACATAGATCAACGGCAGGGTTGCGCCGGAATCCACCCAAATCCGCCGCCCCTTGATTTCCGCCCCCAGGCTGGCATTCCAGAGGGCACCGGGGCCGTAGATGATCCCAGGCCGCAGGATCGTCACCTCGGCCCCGTGGATGTCTCGGTAATGGTTGAAGACGTTTTCCTGGGCCAGTTTGGCGCGGCCGTAGGCGTCGCGATCGCGCGGGTGCTGTTCCAGGGGCGTCGTTTCATCGAGGAGCGCGCCCGATCGCAGCGGCCCGTAGCCATAGACCGAAAAGGAACTGATGGCAATCCAGCGCCGCACCCCTACAGCAAGGGCCGCCGCACAGAGGTTATCGGTGCCCCAGACGGTCACCGTCCGCTGGTGGCCCCAGGGGCCGGTTTTGGCCGCCGCCAGATGCACCAGCACCTCCACCCCCGCGATCGCCTCCGTCAGGCCCGCCGTCTCCGTCAGGTCCGCCCGCACCACCGCCACCGCCGGATGATCCCGCCACGCGATCGCCCCCAGGTCCGTATCGGGCCGCACGATCGCCCGCACCTTGTCCCCCCGCCCCAGGACCGCCGCCACCGCGTACTGCCCCAAAAATCCCGCCGCCCCGGTTATGGCCACTTCCATGCTGTCACCCGCTCCCTTGATCTATTGCTCTCCCGACGGCTGCCCCGGCGGACCGATGTGCCCCCCCGCTCATTCGGCCCAGGGCATCGGCGCGATCGGATCAAACGTCGATTTCAGATGGTAAGGGGCGCTGGAGTCCAGGGCATTTTGGATCGCCAGCACCATTTCGTTCACATGCAAACAGTACCGGGCCGACAGCCGGGGCGATCGCCCCGCCGCGATCGCATCCGCCATTTCCGCAATGCCGCGACAAAAATCCATCGCTTGCGCCCCGCGATCGGTCAGCTTTCCATAGGGGCTCTGGGGCAGGGGATACTTTTTCGCCAGGGGATTGAGCAGCATCTTGCGCCGAATTTTGAGGAACCGCTTGAGGTGGATCGGCGATCGGTAATCCCAACAATCGTCCATATACATCACCCCCTCCTCCCCAAAAATCCGCAGTTCATGGTCGTGGGGGGCCACAATGCCGCAGGTCAACCGCGCCACCATGCCCGACTCGAACTGAATGCAGGCCACGGAAAAGTCCGGCGCGTTTTGCTCCAGGGGCACCGCCGTTTTTTTGTCTTTTACTAAACAGGCGGAAAAGGCCGTGACCGATCGCGCGGGGCCAAAGAACGCGGGCAGCCAGGTGAGGTAATAGCCCGCGTGTTCTAGGGTGCAGCCCACCTCGAATTCATCCTTGTAGGGCCAGGGGGTGCCGGATTCGCTCTTCCAATGTTCATAGGGCATCCGGTGAACCAGGCCGTCGTCCATTTCCGCGTAGGTCAAATACACCTGGCCGATGGCATTTTCCCGCAGGGCTTTCCAAAGACCCTGGGCCGTTTCCCCCAACAGGCTGCACGGGGCCGACGAGAGGCACAGGCCCGACGCCTCCGCCTGCTCCACCAGGGCCAGGGCGTCGTCATAGGCCATGGCGAGGGGTTTTTCGGAATAGACGTGTTTGCCCGCCGCGAGGGCCGCCTGGGACACTTCAAAGTGGCTGCGGGGATTGGTGAGGTTCACCACCAGATCCACGCGATCATCCTTGAGGAGGCTGTCGAGATCGCCATAGGTCGGGACGCCGTAGAACGCGGAAAATTTGTCGGCCCGGGCGCGATCGCGGTCCATCACCCCCAGCAGTTCCAGGTGGGGATAATTTTCGAGGGTGCGAACGTAGTAGTCCGCCACAAACCCGCATCCGACGAAGGCAAGTTTCATGGATATTGCTGCAAGAACGGTGCCCAGGGGCCGCGATCGCCCGGAAGATGCCCGCTGTGTCCCCTGGCGTTAATTTCCCGATGCACCCTGCCTGGTCCGGATGGCGGCTCCGGTGGTGGACTGCCCCCGTGCGATCGCCCGTGTTACGGAGGCCGGTCGGGGTTGATTGATTGCGCTTACTTGTACTCAATGAGCGTCGCGGTGCGCCCCCGCCAGCGGGTCAGCCAGTACTTAATTTGCCCGATAAGCTGGGGAAATTTCGAGATTGTGCAATAAATCGCATACAAGCGGGCATCGGCGGCCCCGTCCCCAAAGCGGCGGCGGTATTGATAAATGCGCCAGCCCAAATAGCCATAGCCCAACAGCAATACAAAACTCAGGCCCCGGCTCGGCCATGCCAGGGCGATCGCCACCAGCGGCACGATCGCCCCCCAGATCCAGCCGCTCTTGTGTTCCTGGACCATGTAGCGCTCATCACTGGCTCCGTAGCGATCGAACCCTTCCGCCACGGCCCAGCCCCCCCGCACCGATCGCGTCCACCACTGGCCAAAGCGCAGCATCGCCGCATCGTGGAGGGTCATATCAGCATCGATCCGACGGATGCGCCACCCCCGCGATCGCAGGCGGATGCACATTTCCGGCTCCTCCCCGCAGATCATCGTCGGGTCATAGGCCCCCACCTCCCGGAGGGCCGCCACCCGCGCCAGGATATCGCCGCCGCAGTATTTCGCCTCCCCCACCGGCGTATTCCACTCCATCTCCGCCAGCCGGTTATAGACCGACGCCTCCGGAAACTTCTCCCGCCGCCGCCCGCAGACGATCGCGATCCGCCCCTCCTGCTGAATGGCCTCAAAGGCGCGATCGATCCATCCCGGCAACAGTTCGCAGTCCCCATCAATGAACTGCACGTACTCCACCTGGGGAAACTGTTCCGTTAAATATTCAAACCCCGCATTGCGACCCCTGGGCATCGTGAACGGCACCGACAGATCCAGATCAATCACCCGGACCCCCAAATCCCGCGCCGCCGCCGCACTGCCGTCCGTCGAGCCGGAATCCACATACACCAACGGCGAACCGGCGGGAATCTGCGCGATCGCGGACTTGAGGCAGCGGATCAGACGCTCCCCCTCATTGCGACCAATAATCACCACCCCAATCGGAGCTAGCGGCTGATCCATGGCAATTGATTCACTACGGCTAATGGAACGACGGAAACAGCGAGAGAAGCAACAACGGCACCCTTAACCACCCTGGCATACACCCCCACCCAGACCCCATCCGGGCCTCCCAAGCCCATCTACGGCGGCCCCCCCGGCTCCGGGCCATCCGCCGCCGGTGGAATGGCGCGCTCGAATCCGTCCGGCGGTTCTGGCCCCTTGGGCACCATGGCCGCCCGCCCCGCCAGATAGCCCCAGGTATAGGCACTGGGGGCGATGGTTTCGTGGAGCGTGTATTCATTGATGGCCGGAATGAAATACACGTCAAAAAACGCCTCCGCCACGGGCCAGGTTTTCGGCGGCGGGAAGGTGGCCTGGGCGAGCAGGTCCGTGGCCCAATCCTGGGGCATTTTTTGGGTATCGAGGGGGCCGTAGACCGTGATACCGGGGGGGACGCCGCGCCCGAGGATGCGCCAGTCGATCGCCAGGGGGTTGCGGGGCGATCGCCAGCCCAGGCCGGTGGTGTAGGTGGTGTTGTTGGGGTTTGCGCCGAGGGAAAATTGCGCCGCCGCGATCGCCCCCGTCAAATAGTTCACGTCCCCCGTCAAGGCATGGGCCCGCAGCAGCGCCTCCGCCCGGGGAGCCCCCAACCCCATGCCCCAGCCGACGGGATCGTAGGGATGGCGCTTGGTCCAACCGAAGGCCGTGCGCTGTCCCTGGGCCAGGGCCGTGTCCGCCTCCCGCAGCAGGGCCGCCCGCGCCTGTTTTTGTAGGGTTTCATCGGCGCGATCGCGGGGCAGTTGGGCATAGAGGAACGCCGCCAGCCGCTGATCGTGGCTTTGCCATTCATAGGTCGGCGCATCCTTATTGGCGAAAACCGTCGTTTCCTTAAAGATGTCGTGCCAGGATTCTTCCCCCGTCAGTTGATAGGCCAGCAGCGCCGCTAAATTCCGGCGATCGCGCACCCCGTGGTGGTCAAACTGGCCCTTCGCCCGCTGCCATTCCCCCTCCGCCCAGGCGATCGCCCCCAGGGCACTGGTGCGATAGGTGGCCGCCAACTCGCGATCGTAGGGTTCCAGAAGCCGCGCCACCCGCGCCGCCGCCGCCCCATAGCCATAGCTCGACCACGGATCCGGCCCATAGGCCAACACCATCTGGGACTCCTGCCAGCTCGCTTCCCCATGGCGCGGATGCTCCGCCGACTCGATGCCGCCCCCCACGCCCCCATCCGGCTTTTGCAGCCGCCGGAACAGATCCACCCCCCACAGCACCTCATCCACCAGGTCCGGCAGGGGGCTCCCCTGGGCCTCGGGGATCGCCAGGACGGTTTGGCTAGCCCAGTCCGGGAACAGTTCCACCAACTCCATCAGCAGGTGGGCCGCGTCCAGGTGCTGAATGCGCCGATCCCAGTCCCCCGCATCGAAATAGCCCCCCCAGGCGTCCGGCAGCACCTCATCGGTTTTGCCCGCCACCAGGGCCTCAAAGGCGGAGGTTTTCCCCAGGCCCATGTCCACATCCATCAGGCGGGCGGTGGACTGGTAAACCTGCACGCCATCCTCGGGGTGAAAGGGGCGCGGCCGTCGCCAGGGGGTTTGGGGCGGGCCGAGGGCGATGCCGCTGCGCTGGTGCAAGAAGCCCTGCATGGCGGTCCCAAAGGCGGTTTCCCAGACGCGATCGCCAATTTCAAATTCAAAGGAGCAGCCCACGGTTTCCACGCACAGGCGGTAGCGACCGGGGCGATCGAGGCCGCTGAAGTCCATGCGATAGACCGGGGTGCCCGTGTAGTTGCGGTAGGGATCTTCGGCTTGGTCGGCCCCCTTAGCTAGTTGGATTTTGCCGTTCCAATGGCGCACATGGTCGCGATCCTTGACCCAAAAGCTGAGGTCCGTCGGGAAGCTGAGGCCGCCGCCACTGCCCGCCCATTCGGACAGGTAGCCCACCTTGAGGGGATCGTCGGGCCGAAAGCCAAGCTGACTCACCCGCACGGCTTCGGAGCGATCGCGGCGGGGATCATAGCGAAAGGTAATTTCCGCCTGGGTTTCCTCCCCTTCGGTGGCCGTGGGATAGCGCAGGCGATAGGTTTGGCCCGGTTGCAGGGGCTCCCCGAGTTTTAGATAAATCCGATGCTCGACGGGCCACGCGAAGGACCAGGGGCCAATGCGGGCGCTGTCCGTGGGCATGGATTTGCGATAGACCGCCCGGATAGCCAAGGGGGGGCCGGGGGGCGCGGGGGCAGAGCCCGAATCCGAGTCCGAATCTGGATCTGGACCTGAATTTGAATTTGGATTTGAATTTGACTTCCCCTCGGCGGACGCTTCCCCGCTCCGGCCCAACGATTCAGGGGGTTCAGCGGCAGCGCCAGCAGGATCCTCCGGGCGATCGCCCCCCTCCGGCCACAGGGTCAGCGGCCCCGGCCCTTCCGCCGTTGGCACCAGACGATAGGCCGTCAACTCATCCAAAAAATCCGCCGTCGCCGCCGGACCGTCATAGCGATCCAGTTCATAGAGCAGGGCGCGATCGCGGCCCACCAGCGCCCCCACCGTTTGGCCCCAGCGGCTCAACCACACGGGATCCCCCGGCTTTTGCGGTTCCGCCACGCGATCGCCCAGCCCCGGCCGATAGACCACCTGCTGGCCCCGCACCGCCGGAGGCGACACCAGCCGCAGCACCAGCACATCCGGCAACACCCCATAGGTCGAAGCAGTCCAGCCACCGATCGCCCGGGCCGTCATCGCCTGGAGCGCCCAGCTACCCCCCGCCACCGCAGGCCCCACCAGCACCACGGCCCACAGCCACCGCGATCGCCCCACCCGGCCCACCCGCCCCAGCAGTCCCATCCAGCGGCCCATCATCTCCCCCCGCCACCGTTCACAGCCAACACCATCGGATCCCATCCCCCCTCGCTAGAGTAGGTATCAGTCTAGGGTCTCATTCCCGCGATCGCCCCAGCACATCGCCCCCGGCCATCCCAGAACCATGACCATCGCCCCCGGAAGCCCCCCCAACACCACCGACCTGCCCCCCACCGAGCACCCCCAACGCCTGAGCGATCGCATCGGCAAAGGCATCCCCGAAATCCCCGTCCACTGGATCGAAGGGGCCTTCATCATCATGGCCCTAATCTTCTTCAACAGTGGCACCAACGGCCTTGAGCAATGCATCCCCCGGTTCGTCGTCACCCTCATGCGCTACCTCACCCTGGCCTACTCCCTGGGCTACTGCTGCCTCAACCCCGGCCGCATCCTCTTCACCCTGCGGCAAAACCCCTGGATCGTCCTGGTCAACCTCATGGCCCTCTTCTCCGTCGCCTGGTCCTTCCAGCCCGAAGAAACGGCCCAGCGGGGGCGAGACCTCTTCATCATGCTGAGCTTCTCCTTCTATTTCGCCACCCGCTTCTCCCTCCGCCAGCAGGCAGTCCTCGCCTTCTACGCGATGATGGTCACCATAGCCATGTCGGTCTTTTTTGTCTTCACGAAACCCAGTGTCGGCAAACACACCAGCGGTCCCTTTGACGGGGCTTGGCGCGGCATTTTTTCCCATAAAAATACCACCGGAGCCTACATGGTCCTTGCGGCCCTCATTTCCGCCGCCATGTTCGCCACCGGTCCCCGGGATAAACGCCATTTCTATGCCATTGGCATCTTCGCATCCTTGGCAATGGTGCAACTGTCCACCTCCAAAAGTTCCCTCATTTTTGGCATCCTTAGTCTCGCCATCACCTGGTTTTTTATTCAATATAAATGGCAGGGGGAATGGACCATCATTGGCATGGCCGTCGGCTCGACAATTCTAGTGATGGTGGGGGTTACGGTTCTGGGGGACTGGGTGGCGATCGTGGAGGGACTGGGGAAAGATCCAACCCTGACCGGTCGCACCCTGATCTGGGAGGTGGCCATGCGCAGGCTCCAGGAGCGGCCAATCCTGGGCTTTGGGCGAGGGGCATTCTATGCGCCGGATAGCCCCTATAAGATTGAGGCGGCCTATAAGTTTGCGACGAATTTATCCTATGTGCCGCCCTACTCCCACAATGGCTACATCGATATCATGCTGGATGTGGGCTTTGGGGGCTTTGGGCTATTTTTGATGGCCTATCTACAGGGGATGAAGGCGGCGGTTCTGCGGGCCTATGATGCGAAGACGCCGGGGGATGTGTTTGCCCTGGCGGTGATGATTTTGATGCTGCTCAATAACAATACGGAAAGCTTTTTTATGACGAGCAGTAATCTATTTTGGGTGCTGCTGACGACGGTGTGCCTGTCGATTAAGCGGGAGGAGACGATGAATCGGGCGATTCGGGAGGGGGAGGTGCGCGAGGAGATGGCCCAGGATTATGAGCGGCGATCGCTGGAACGCTTGGCCGCTTTGGATCGGGAGCGGGGTCTCAGCCCAGATGATGCTTCAGTAGCTCGGACCGGTCCCTAAAGAGGGTGTCTTCATCGAATTGGCGGCCCGCTTGGGCGGCGGCTCGGACGAGGTGGGCGATCGCGGGGCGATCGCGGTCCAGTTGCAGCAGCAATTCCCCGAGGGCTTGCCAATCCCCCAACTTCACGAAGCGCCCCCCGCCGATGCCCTGCACCAGCCCTTCGGGGTAGGGGCTGCCGTAGCCCAGGAGGGCGGTGCCGGACACCAGGGATTCCACCAGGCAGCGGGGGGACTCGGGCACCAGATGGCAAAAGACGATCGCATGGCTCCGGCGCAGGGTTTCGAGGACGTGGGTGCGATCCCCCACAAAGCCGGGTAGTTGCACGCGATCGCCCAGCCCCAGTTCATCCACCAGGGCCGCCATGGCCGACAGCAGGGGACCGTCCCCGAGCCAAGTGGCCTGGAGATTGGCCCCCCGCCCAATGGCCCAATGGAGGGCGCGCACCCAGTCCAGCGGCCCCTTTTCATCAACGACCCGCCCCGCATAGCACACCTGAATGGGCTTGAGGGCTAGGGCATCGGTGATTTTTTGCCCCAGGGCCGCCTCGGGAATGAAGTCTTCCTTTTGGGTATGGGTGTTGTAGATACAGACCGTCGCGCGGCCATGGGGACGATAGGCTTGGTAGGTTTCCTGGCCCTTGCAGAGGGTGACGGCGCTATGGCGCAACAGGTGGCGGTGGTAGCGCTCGGTCAGGGGCACTTTGATCGCAGCCTCAATTCGGGCCTTGAGGGAACCGTTGCGGGCGGCGAGGCGCATCACCTCATGCTCGACGCGATCGCACTGGGTCCCATAGGGCAACCGTCGCCGCTGGGCCTCGAGTCCTGCCACGGCGGCCCAGTCCCCCACCAGGGAGCCGAGGGTGAACAGGCGATAGCGATGGTCTTCGAGCAGATGGCCTAGGCGGCGGCGGATTTTGCCATAGGTCCGCAGAAAGGTGCCTAATCCATAGGCGTAGGGCAGGGGAAGGACGGTGACGCGATCGGCGCAGGGCAGCTCATCGATCGCGAGCCAGCGGGTGCTGCTGATGCTCTGCTCCTGGTCCATGGGCCACTGGGGACCGGCCATGGTGACCGCCGGGAAGTGGTGGGCATATTGCAGCAGATCGCGCCAGGTTTGGTCATCGATTTCGATCCGGCCGCGATCGGTGCGAATGTACACATGGTTCACTAACAGCAGGGCGTCTCGCATGGGTCAAGGGAGCCCCCAGGGGCTTTTGGGATGGATCGCAGGGCGGTCTAACGAAGCGGCGAAATCAATAACAATTTTCCAGAACATTCCAGGGACGCGGTGGGCAAACGGTCTACCCTGGGGCATCCCTTCAATTTCACGCTAGATCCCCAACGCAGATAGTCTGTCCGCGATCGCAACAACGTTCTATTAATTACTGTAGTTTTTGCAGGAACTCGGGGAACTCGGGACTTAGGGGGTGCGATCGCCCGGTCGCGGCACCGACACCTGGTCCGGCAGCACTTCCGCCACCCGCGACTCGGGCAACGCCTCCGATTGCGGAAATTCCCCATGGCTCGCACCGAGCCGATGCACCACCCCCTTGAGCCGTTGGCCCCACCCCAGGGGCACCAGGTCCGGCTGCGGCTCTGGCGATCGCGGGGGCACCGTTGCCGCTCGCGGGGTCAGGGGCAAGGGCGATCGCCGCCGCTCCTGATACACCTGACTCCCCGGCTCCCGGCGGCTCCGGACCCCATTGGCAATCATGCCCAACAGCCTCGGGTTAGACCGTTCCAGCACCACCTGCGCCGCCGCCCAGGCTCGCCGATTCAGCCGCTTCGGCCAAAACACCAGCACCAGCCCATCCACCAGCCGCCCCAGCACCGCCGCATCCGGGAACATCCCTAGGCCAGGGGTATCAATGAGCACCATGTCATAGCGACGGATCACCTCATCCAGCAGCGATCGCATGGCATCCGAATCAATCAGCGCCATCGGATTCACCGCCAACTCCCCCGCCGTCAGCACATCGAGATCCGTCGCAGGCGACTGGAGCGCCGCCTCCAGGGGCACCCCATCGCTGAGCACATCGATCGCCCCGATCTGGTTATCCAACTGCCAGAACCAATGCTGGGACGGCTGCCGGAAATTGGCATCAATCACCAGCACCCGCCGCCCCGACTGGGCCATCAGGGCCGCCAAAATCGCCGTCACCTCCGACTTCCCCTCCTGGCCCGCCGCGCTGGAAATGGCGATCGCCCGCAGGGGACGATCCGTACTCGCAAAGCGCAAATTCGCCTGGAGCAATTGATAGGCCGTCAGCAAATCCTCACTCGCCTGCCCCGCCAGCACCGCCTGGGGCAAGGTCACCCCCTGCGATGAGTTGCGATTCACATCCCGTCGCCGGTGGCGCGGAATCATCGCCAGCAGCGGATCCGGCAGCAACCGGCGCGCCTCCAGCACCGTCCGCACCCGCCCATCGAGCATGTCCACCGCAAAGGCGGCCGCCACCCCCAGCGAGGCCCCGGCAAACACCGCGATCGCGAAATACATCTTCTTCTTCGTTGCCAGGGCAAACTCCGGCTCCCGCGCCGGCTCAATCACCCGGGCATTGCCCACATTTTGATTCTCCGCAACGGTACTTTCTTGAAAACGCCGTTGCAGGGTTTCATAGGTCTCCTTAGCCACATTCAAATCCCGCTCCAGCTCCAGTTGGCGCTTCTCGAGCTGGGGCAACACATCGCCGCGCCGCTCATAGCTCTCGCGCAACTGCTGGAATGCCATCTCCCGGCGGGCCAGCCCCACATCCTGGGCTTCTAGCTCCACCAGCTTCTGCACCGTCTGTAGGCCAAATTCCGCCAGACGCATCTCCCGCAGGCTCACATTGTCCGCATTCCCCAACGAGGCGGGCAGTTTCTCCGCCAGGACCGCCGTCAGGGCCGCCTCATCCCGCCGCAGCCGCACCATCTGGGGGTGGCGATCGCCATAGCGCGTCCCCAAGGTCGCCAACTGCCCCTGCACCCGTTCAAGATCATTAAGAATTGTTTGGATCCCCTGATCCTGGCTCAACTCCCCCAGGATCACCGCCCGATCCACCGGGATCCCCACCTGCCGCCGCAGTTCCTGCAACTGGGCCGCCACCTCCATCCGCTGGGCCCGCGCCTGCCCCAATTGCAGATCCACCACGCCCATGTTTTCCACCACCGCGCGGCTCTCGACCCCCAGATCAAACACCCGGTTACGGTCCTTAAACTGCCGCAGCAATTCCGCCGCCCGATCCAGTTCCGTCTTGGCCTTGGGCACCTGCTGGGCAATAAACTTCCGCGCCGCCGTCACCTCCGCCCGGTTACTGGCGATGTTGTTGACGATATAGGCTTCCATGATCGCGTTCGCGATTTCCTTGGCCCGCTTCGGATCCGGATCCCGATAGGACACCCGCAGCACGTCCGTCGCCATGATTTCTTCGATCGCGAGGCCGCCGCGTACACTCACCGGATCCGCCGGATTGCCGTCATCGTCCCGCAGATCCAGCTTTTCAATGGCCGTCTGCACAATGGGCCACGACTGCAAAATTTCCGCCTGGGTGGAGCGGGGGTTATTGTCCATCGTCAGCGATCGCACCTCGCTGACACTTTGGCCCACCCCCGTCAAGCTCGCGAGGCGACCCGACTGCACCAGGATTTTGCCACTCGCTTCATAGAGCGGCACCTGCTTATTCAGTTGTCGATTGGCTAATCCTGCAATGCCCAAAAATACAATGGCGACCACATACCAACGTCGCCGCAAAATGAGGGCATACTTCTCAAGATCAACCACGCCCGCCGCGTTTTTGGGCTCCATTCTTTACCCGATCTGTCGCCAGTCTAAGGTGTCTAAATCCTAACACGAGCCCCTTGGCCCCATGGTTGGCGATGGACCGGTCAGTTGTGGGGGAAATTTAAGCCCCCTCCCCGGTCAATTTCCATCCCCTTGTCCCCCCGGATCAGGATCGATCCGGTGGCCCATGGCCCGTCCAAGCGTCCCATTGTCAACCTGTCTGTCCCCCTAGCCCCTGGAGGGCATCGCCGAGGTGGACCCTTGTCCCGGAGGCTCAATCCACACTCGACTCCCCTGCACCTTGGGGGTTGGGCTCGCACCCTGTCCCTGCTATCTAGGGTAGCCAATGGATCGCGGGCCATTGCTAAATCCCGTGATATTCCTGAGGGTTCCCCGCCCTTGGGGATGTTACAAACACCCTGGCGGCGGCAGATGGATCGGGCCGTCTGTCGGATGGCCTGTCAGACGGTGTCTTGGGCCTTTGGGCTATGTTGGGCGGTGATTGGTTCTTTACGTTGGGCTGCGTGGCCTTTGTGTTCCATGGTTGGTTCCCCTGTCGCTGTTGTACGCGATCGCGTTGGCCCTTGGCGAGGGGCGATCGCGGGGGCCTTAGCCAGTTGGGGGGCGATCGCCTTTGCCCTCGCCCTGGCCCCCCGAGCCCTGGCCCTGCCCCTGTCCCCCGGCGATCGCATCCGCGTCACCATCCCCGAGGAAGGGTTTTTAGAAGGCGAAGCCACCGTCAGCGGCCTCTATGAGCTGGACTTCGACGGACGCATCATTGTGCCCTACGTGGGCGGCGTCTCGGCGGGGGGCCTAGAGGTGGAGGAGCTCGCCGATCTCCTGCGGCAGGAACTGCTCAATTCACGCCTATTCCAAGCAGATTTTTTGCAACTGGTGGTCGCGCCGGTCAGTTGGGGGCCGGTTCGGGTCAATGTGCAGGGGGCCGTATTCCGTCCAGGGCAGATCGTCGCCAACCCCGTAGATCCGATCGCCAACAACCCCAGCGTTCGGGGGGAAATGCCGCGATCGGGCAATGCGCCGCCCCTGCGGGAGGTGGCCGCCGCCCTGGCCCTGGCGGGGGGAGTGCGTCCCGAGGCGGACCTGAGCCAGGTGCGTTTGGTTCGCAATGGCCGCGAGATTCCCCTGGATTTGACGGGGTTCATTACGGGGACCGGGGCCGATCGCACCCCCCTGATTGATGGGGATACGATCGTGGTGCCCGCCCTCGCCAGCGGTATCGATCCTCGGCTGCTGCGTCCGTCGGCGATCACGCCGGAAAAGGTGACGGTGTTTTTCTCGAACCTGGCCCAACCGGCGGCGGGGGGCGGCCTGAGTTTCTATGAAATGGAATATGGGATGCGGTTTTCTAACGCGATCGTCGCCGCCCGGTGCGTCGGGGGTAGCCGCACGGCCAATGCGAAGCGGCGGGTGGCCCACATCCACACGAACCGGGAAACGGGGGAAACCCAGGTGATGACGGTGCCCATTGAGGATTTTCTGGCGGCGGGGCCGGAGGGGGACGACTATGCCAATCCGGTGCTGATGCCTGGGGATGGGGTGGTTTGCTATGACAGCCCCACGGCGGAAACGCGGGACCTTATTACGATCATTGGCGAGGTGCTCAATCCGCTTGATTTGATTCGCCGCGTTTTTCTGGAGAACTAGCGTCTGGGGGCGATCGCGGCGGTACCCCCTGGATGGTTGCGCCTAGGGGCCGTCGGGGGGGGGTGCATCGCGCTCGGTGCGGACCCATTGGGTTTCGGGCTTTTTGAAGAAGCCGAGATACAGGGGGATTTTGCCCAGCAGATAAAGGGGAATCGCCAGGATTTGCTGGGGCGGCAGGAAGGGGCGACCAAATTTCCACCAGGCGCTGGCGACGGCGAGGGTGAGGGCTAGGCCGGAGGTGGCGCTGATGGCGGCGGGCCAGAGGGGGCCACCGATTCCCCCCAGGATGCCCGCGAGGAGGGCGATCGCGAGCCACAGCCCCACCAGCAGGGACAGGGGTGGCACGCTGATTTCGAGGGCCAGGGCCAGCAGGTCAAACCGCCCCGAGGCGATCGCGCGGCCCAGCAGGGGGGGCACCACCTGGCGAATGGTTTGCAAGTGGCCGTGTTCCCAGCGGGTGCGCTGGCCGGTGGCGGCGGCGTCGCCGGACGGGAGGCGGCTGGTGACCCGCGCCTGGGGACAAAACAGCGGTGGAGCCCCCGCGATCGTCAGATCAATGCCCATCTGCATATCCTCGACGAGGTTGCCGCTGGCGAGATCAAGGGCCGCGATCGCTGCCCAGGGGAAGGCCATGCCCGTGCCCGTCAGCAAACAGGGCAGCCCCAACCGCCGCAGTCCCCTCGGGCGCGCCCAGTTTTTGACCGCAAAGGCCAGGGCCGAGACGCGGCGGGCGGGGCTGGGGTTGGGGGGCACTTCCATGAGATATAGGGCCTGGACCGGGCGCTGGCGGGCCGCCGCAAGCTGGGCGATGCGCGCGATCGCGCCGGGGGTCACCTCACAGTCCGCATCAATCACCACCACCACCGCTGGCGGATCCTGGGCCAAATGGCGTCGGCCAAAGTCCAGGGCATAGCCTTTGCCCCGCCGGATCGGATCCGTGCGCTCCAGGGCGATCGCCCCCGCCGCGATCGCGATATCCGCCGTCGCATCCTCGCAGTTATCCGCCACCACCACCAGGCGATCATCCGGCCCCAGTTCCGGCCTCAGCGCCGCCAGCGTTGGCCCCAGGGTCAGGGCCTCATTGTGGGCCGGCACCAAGATCGCCAGTCGGGGCGATCGCGCCGGTTCCCCATCATCCGCCGCCGGACTGCGCTCCAGATCCGGCCCCAGGGGCCACAGGGCCGCCCCGCACTCCACCGCAAACACCGCGATCGGCAGGGCCACCGCGATCGCCCCGGCCCCCACCACCACCCCCAAAAGCTCCAACGGACCCAGCATCATGGCATCTCCTCCAGTCCACACCACACCATTGCCCCCAACCGTCCCCCCGGCCCCGGATCAAGGGCATCAATGGCCCCCCCTTCCCTCCGTCGCCAACCGAAGAAATCCTCCCCGGAACCGGGCCAAACTCCCCAGATCTCTTTCCCTTCAAATCAGTCCCAATCATCCGCACAATCACTCAAGCTCCTAACCCTTTTGTCCCCAACTTTTCAGTGCCCTATTCCCAACCCCTTTCAACCCTGCCTTAAGCCGGGTCCAATCCCGGTTTAACCCTAATCTAACCCTGGTGTCCCAACCGATTTCAACCCGGATCTAACCTTAGTCTAGGGCTGATCTGGGTTGGATTTAGCCCTGATCCCCTAGCACCCCGGCCCCCCCCAAGGCATGGGTTCCCCCCTTCCAAAAATTAAGCAACCCTAAACACCCGCGATCGCTTCACCAAAGCTTTTAAAAATCTATGCAAGATCTCCACACAAAATTCACCGGAAAATACCACGGCCCATGCTAGGTTCAGTTCATCAGGGGCACTGCTCAATTTAGCCGATCTCCAAAGCCCCCCATGCGGCCATCCTCCCCGTGGGATCCTTAGCCATCCCAGGCGCGATCGCGCCCCGCCCATCGACAGCCATCGTGTGGGGTAACCCATGAAAAAAGTCCGAGTCCTCAACGTTGAAATTGATAATATTGCCCTCAAGCCCCTGCTAGAGACCCTCGGCGATCGCGGCGGCGTGGTCTACACCCCCAATGTCGATCACCTGGTCAAACTTCGCTACGATCGCGACCTGTTCCGGGCCTATCAGGCGGCGGATTATTTGACCTGCGATAGCCAAATTTTGATGTTTGCGGCGCGCCTGCTCGGAGCGCCCATCTGCGAAAAAATCTCCGGCTCGGATCTGCTGCCCGCCCTCTATCGCTACTACGCCGCCGATGACCACATCACCCTGTTCCTGCTGGGGGCGGCGGAGGGGGTGGCGGCCCGGGCGCGCGATCACATCAATGGCCAGGTGGGGCGCGAGATGGTGGTGGATGTCTATTCGCCCCCCTACGGCTTCGAGAAGGATGAGGCGGAATGTGAGGCGATCGTTGAGCGGGTGAATCGCTCCGGCGCAACGGTCCTGGCGGTGGGCCTCGGAGCCCCCAAACAGGAAAAGTGGATCTATCACTACCGCGATCGCCTGCCCCAGGTCAAAACCTTCCTCGCGATCGGCGCATCCATCGACTTCGAGGCTGGCCAGGTGGCCCGAGCCCCCCGCTGGATGAGCAACTGCGGCCTGGAATGGGCCTTTCGGCTCTGCTCCGAACCCCGGCGGCTGTGGCGGCGCTACCTGGTCGAAAGTCTGCCCTTTTTCGGCGAAATTCTGCGGCAAAAGCTGGGCTGCTACGACTACCGCATCCCCAACGGCGAACTCTTCGTGCGCCTCGGCCTGATGACCGTCAACCAACTCCAGATGGTCCTCGATCTACAGGAGCAGCAGCCCCAGCCCTACCTACGCTTTGGGGAAATTGTGGTGGTGAGGGGGTGGCTGCCCCATCAAACGGTGGAATTTTTCTCCGAGCAGTTGGTGGATTTGCCCCAGCGGGCCGGGGCGACCCTATTGGGGGTGCTGCTGGAGGCGGGGCTGCTGTCGGCGGAACAGGGGGCGGAGGCCCAGCGGGCGGCGGAGGCGGAGGGGATCAGTGCGGAGGCCGCCGCGATCGCGCGGGGCTGGGTCAGTGCCGTCACGGTCTCGTTCCTGAAGCGCGCCCTGGTGGAGGGCTACCCCGCCATACCCCTGGGCTTCACCCTCCAGCAGGCGGGCCTTCTGACCACACGGCAGGTGGCCACGGTGCGCGACTGGCAGCAGCATCCCCGACGGTTGCGCTTTGGGGACTGGATTGTGCTCAAGGGCTGGGCCAACCGGGCCATGGTGGAATATATGCTCACGGAGGTGCCCCGGCTGATTGGCCGCCTGCCGCCGACCGCTTCGGTGGATGACTACCTGGCCACGGCGATTCAGCCCCATCTGGAGCGGCTGTTCCAGCAAGGCCCCCCGGCGGCCCTGGCGGCTCGGCAGCATTTTGAACGGCGCGGGGGCGATCGCGATCGCGGGCGATCGCGGGCCAGCTCCAGTCAGCGGTAGGGCCACGGCAAGGATCCCAAGGCCAGGGCGCGTAAAGGTTTATTGTGGGGACTCCCTGGGGGTTTAGCCGATGGGGCCTCGGGCGCTAAGCTCGAAGCAGATCAATTGTCATATGGGCGTTTGAGGCTATGCCGCTGTCACCAACTCAAGATTCGCAGCAGACCCCCACGGCCACCGGGGCAACGGGGCTGTACTGGTTTCCGACGGAGGGGGCGGGCGGTGCCCTGGGGCTAACGGTGGAACCCCTGACGGTGGTGTGGCCCCAGGGCCAGCGGGTGAGCTGGAATTTTTCGGGCTGCGATTTGTGCTGGCAGGCGGCGACGATGGTGGCCCTACCGGCGCTTGCCCTGCCGCCGGAGGGGACGGTGGCCCGCAGTGAGGGGGGGGGCGGTGCCCTCGGGGAGCCCCAGCGGCTGCATTGGCGGCTGGAGTCGCGCGATCGCCAGGTGCCGCTGCCCTCGGAGGGGTGGCCGTTGGCGTCCTGGCGCGATTGCCCGCCCCCGCTGACGGTGACCGGGGCGATCGCCCTGGAGCACTGGCATTTTCAGTCCGCCAGCGGCCTATGGTCCCCCGCCACGGGGCCGATCCTGCATGGGGTGATCGAGCGGTGGCTGGCCCAGCAGGTGTGGCGGGCGGCGGGGGGGGCGCAGCAGTTTGCCCTGACCCTCGGCCCCTCGGCATCCCTGGCCCCGGCCCTGCTGCTGTCGCCGGAGTCCCTCGCTGCCCTTGCCTCGATCCTGGGGGAGGGGGGGCCGCTGCCGGAGTTGTTGGCGAAGGGGGGGCGATCGCTGGGGGACCTGGCCGCGATCGCGGGGCTCAATTGCCAAACGGATTTTGCGGGCGGTTCCCTGATGGGGGCATCCCTGGCCGGTCTCGACTGGAGCGGCGCAAATTTGGCGGGCATCAACCTGCGGGGGGCCACCCTCAATGATGCGGACCTGAGCCACTGCAATCTGACGGGGGCGCGCCTTGCCGGGGCAGACCTCAGCGGGGCCTATGTGGCGGAGGCGAACTTTCGCGGGGCGGACCTGCGGCGCTCTAGCCTCGCCCTGGCGAATCTCAATGGTGCGGATTTGACCAGCGCCGATCTGCGGGGGGCGAACCTCAGCCAGGTGAATCTGCGGGGGGCGATCGTCACGGGCACCCGCTTTGGCGAGAATGAAGGGTTATCCAGCGCGGCCCTGGGGGAATTGCGCGATCGCGGAGCCCTCATCACCCCCTAGGGCTGTTGCCCATTGGCGGCGCGGATCTGGGAATGGGAGAGGCGCTCCATCCAACCCGTGAGGTAGGCCACATTGGCCGATCGCTCCTCCGGCACCGTCGAGGTCAGCGGGTGGGGCGCGAGGCCCGAAATGGCGGCGGTGGTCACGCAGAACATGGATTTTTGGAAACTGACGCAGATCTTCACCAGCAGGTCATCCTCATGGCGCAGGCCCGCCTCGTAGATCTCGTGGAGATAGGGGGGGATGAAGTGGCGCATGTCCTGCATCAGCAGGGTCGGCGGAATGCCCGCCCCGCCAATGGGTAACGGATCGGCGTAGAGCGCCCCATAGCTGAACCGCTCCTGGGCGACGGGCACCTGGCCCGCCTGGGCGTTGTAGGAAATGGTGCCGGGGAAGGGGGTCCCCCGGAAAAACACCGCCTCCACATAGGGCACCGCCGTATCCATCAAAAAGGTCAGGTTGGCCGAGGCGGGCAAAATGTCGTAGCGCTGGCCGCCAATCTCGACGCCGTAGGTCACGGGGGTTGCCGCCGCCGCCACGAGGCCGTCCTGGATCAGCGTCACCACGTCGGGGATTTGGGTGATTTGGCCGTGATCGTAGGCCGCCGACAGGTCCATAAAAATGTCGCTCATGATCCGCCAAAACTGGCCCAGGGCGCTGTAGTAGGCCAGTTGGCGCACCTGCTCTAGCAAAAATTCTGGAAAGGCCCGATCAATGCCCTGAATGAGCGGATTGCTTTTGATTTTGGCCGCGATCGCGGTGCGGGCCAGCCGCCGAAATTCGGGCGAGTCCACAAAGTGATCCAGGGCACCGCCCCCGTGCCAGAACATGCTTTTCATGCAGTATTCGGCATATTCATAGTTGATGCGATCGTGCCACAGGTGCTTCAGCCATTTCCCGAGGGAAATTTGGCCATTGAAATATTTGAAGAAGGGGAAAAGCTGCAAAAACGTATTGTCGGCAATGTAAATCAAATTGCGCGAATAGGCATCGAGCACAATGCCATAGCTATGCAAAACCCCCACCACTTCCACCACGGCTTGGGGGCCATCGAGCAACAGGGCTTCCCCCCGCAGCAGCCGATCAATGATGTCACCGAGGGGCAACTGGGCGAGGGGTTGGGGAGGGTTCGAGGGGGCAAGGGTCACGGCAGGATCAGGGTATGGAAAGGGGGGTTAAAAAATAAAATTCTAGCGACGGCTTCCGGGCATCTTCAATTATTTCCTTCGTCGATGCAGGATCGAATCGAATCCAATCCTTAGCTAGCCAGCAATGCCCAACCGCGCGATCGCGGCGAGGGAGTTGGTGGCCGCTTCACTCCAGACCGACAGCAAACTGGGCAGCAATCCCAAAACCGCGATCGGCACCGCCAGGGCGATCGCCGGGGCTCGATCCCACCAACTCACCGACGGCAGATTCACCGCGCGATCGCTCAGGCGACCAAAAAAGGCGCGATTCAGCAAAATCAAGAAATAAACCGCCGTCAACCCCGTTCCCACCATGGACATGAGGGTATGGACCGGAAAATCCTTGAAACTGCCGCTAAAGATCAAAAATTCCGAAATGAAGCCCGCCATGCCGGGAATGCCGCCACTGGCCATCACCCCCAGCACCATCAGCGCCCCCACTAAAGGCAAGCCCCGCTCGGGATTGAACAGACCGCTGAGGGCATCGAGCTTCCGGGTGCCCGCCTTCTTATAGACAATGCCCACCAGCAGGAACAGCAGGGCCGAAATCAAACCGTGGGCGATCATCTGAAATTCCGCCCCCATCAGGCTCACGGGGGTCGCCGCCGCCGCCGCCAGCAAAATAAACCCCATATGGCCGACGGAACTGTAGGCCACCATTTTTTTCATGTCGCCATTGGTGATGCCCTGGGCGATCGCGGCGAAGGCCCCATACAAAACGCTCACGGTCGCCCAGATCGCCAGATAGGGGGCCGCCGCATGCCACGCACCGGGCAGCAGCCCCAGGCCAAACCGCAACAGCCCATAGGTGCCCAGCTTCAGGAGCACCCCCGCCAGCAGCACCGAAATGGGCGTCGATGCCTCCACGTGGGCATCCGGCAGCCAGGTATGGAACGGCACCAGGGGAATTTTGATGCCAAAGCCAATCAGGATCGGCAGCAGCAGCAGCACCTGGGTGCCCAATGGCAGGCCCGCCCCCCCCAAAGGAGAGTCCATCCCGGTGACGAAGGCCAGCAGCGGCCCGTACTCAAAAGTCTGGAAACCGGCCAAACCGGCCAGGGCCAGGAAGGCGGCGAGGATGATAATGCCGGACAGGGCCGTATAGATCAAAAATTTCGTAGCGGCATAGCCCCGGCGATCGCCCCCCCAGATGCCAATGAGCAGGTAGAGGGGAATCAATTCCAATTCATAGAACAGGAAAAACAGCAGCAAATCCCGCGCCGCAAAGGCCCCATTGACACTGGCGCTCAGGAGCAGCAGCAGGGCGTAGTAGAACCGGGGGCGGCGGATCTTGTCCCCCGTGGCAAAAATGGCGATGCCCGTCAGCAATACGTTCAGCGCCAGCAGCGGCAGGGAGAGGCCATCGATCCCCAGGCGATAGCCCAGGCCAAGGCGATCGATCCAGGGCACCGTCTCCAGCAATTGCATCTGGCTGTCGGCGGGGTTGAACTGGGCGATCGCGGCGACGGTCAATCCCACGGTCACCAACCAAACCGCCAAGGCCCCCAACCGGGCCGGTTTAGCCTCCTGCTCCGGCAATGGCAGCAGACCCAGGGCGATCGCCCCAACCAAGGGCACTCCGATCAAGCAACTCAGCAGCATGGCACAGGGAATCAGGGCTAGGGACAGGGACAGGGACAGGGCGACAAAACGTCAAACACTCTTGAGTAAGGGTTGGGGGCTAGAAGGGCATCACCCCCCGCGAGAGGGTCGCGATCGCCACGAACCCACTCACCCCCAGCAGGAACACCAGCACATAGGCTTGTAACTGGCCCGTGGTGCTGTATTTGAGCCCCTCACCGCCAAAGATGGCCGCCACCCCGACGGCATTGACCAGCCCATCGACCACATAGCGATCGATCCAGGCGGTGATCTGCGCGATCGCCCCCACCCCCGCCGCCACCGTCAGGCGATAGATGCGATCGATATAAAAGTCATAGGACAACAAATCCTGCACCGCCGCGATCGGCAACCGCACCGGCCGCACCGCCCCCCGCCGCAGATAGCACCACGCCCCCAGGGCCACCCCCGCCGCCCCCGACATCACCAGCGCCACCATCAGCGGCACATCCAGCATCAGCACCCCCTCCGTCACCGTCGTCACCCGGCTCAGCAGCAATTGCCACCGCTCCAGCATCAGGGGCACCAGCAGCGTCACCACCGTCATCGACACCATCGGCACCGCCATCGGCCAGGGCACCTCCGGCGCGCGGCGCGTCTTCGGCTGGGGCACCCCCCCAAACACCAGGGCAAACACCCGCGTAAAATTCAGCGCCGTCAAGAAATTCACCGCCAGCAGCAGCAGCAACGTCCAGCGCGGCACCGTCGGCTCCACCATCCAGCGGTACATCGCCCAAAACATCCCCAGCGGCAGCAGCCCCACCGTCCCCGCCGCCCCCACCAAAAAGGCCGTCGTCGTCGCAGGCATCCGGGACCACAGGCCCCCCAACTCCCGCACATCTTGACAGGTGGTCGTGGCAATCACCCCCCCCACCCCCAAAAACATCGTCGACTTCGACAGCGCATGGGTCAGCAGCAGCAGCAGCGCCACATCCGACTGGTGCAGCCCCACCGCCACAAACACCAGCCCCAAATAGGCACTGGTGGTATGGGACAGGGCGCGCTTGAGATCCACCTGGGCGATCGCCACCAACGACGCCCCGATCGCCGTCATCGTCCCCAGCGCGATCGCCACCCCCTGCACCACCGGCGACATCGACAGCACCGGCTCCAGCTTCACCAGCACATAGGCCCCGCAGGCCACCACCACAGAATTCCGCATAATCGACGCCGGATTTGGCCCCTCCATCGCCTCATCCAGCCACAGGTGCAGCGGGAACTGGGCACACTTCCCCACCGGCCCCGCCAGCAGCGCCAGCCCCAGCAGCGTCGCCTGCCACATCGGCAAATGGGCCGTCGGAGCCCAGCGGGCCAAATCCGTAAAATCCAAACTCCCCGCCAAATTCGACAGGGCCACCATCCCCATCAGCAGCAGAATATCCCCCACCCGCTTCGTCAGAAACGCATCCCGTGCCGCCGTCACCGCCAGGGGCTGGGCATACCAAAAGCCCACGAGCAGATAGGTCGAAAGGGTCAACAGCTCCAGCAGGCCATAGCTCAGCAGCAGCGAATCGCTCAGGGCCAGACCGCCGATCGCCGCCTCGAACACCCCCATGAACCCAAAGAACCGCGCCAGCGCCCAATCCTTCTCCATGTAACCGAGGGCAAACACCTGGGCAATGATGCTCAACCCCGACACCAGCTCCAGCGCCCCCAAACTCACCGGGGACAACTCCAGGATCAGGGACAGGTGCAACTCCCCCACATTCAACCAGGGCACCGTCAGGGACTGGGCCGGCTGCCCCCACAAACTGCGAAAGGCAAAGGCCCCGTGCAAAAACCCCAGACAAGTCATCATCAAATTCAGATAGGCCGCTGGCCTCGGCCCCGTCCGGGTGATGGCGCGCGTGGACCACGGCAGCGTCGCCAGCCCCCCAAACAGTCCGTAGCAGGGCACCAGCCAACTGGTTTTCAGGAGCAGGTCGATCATCGGGATGAAGGCTCAACTCACGGGGTTGATCAAACGGCTTTGGAATAGCCAAAAATGCCCCCTCGACCGACGGCCGGGGAACTTGGAAAATGGTTGCAACTTTCTAGGGTGGCGCAGGGAGGGCTCCAACGGTCCTTGGCGATATCGCGGTCTTCCCCAACGGAAACCACCGCCACCTCACCCGCCCAGAGCCATGCCATAGCCCTTACTTTGCCCCTTTTGGGGGTGCCCTTTACGATATCAGACGGCGGGGCAGCCCCCCGAGCGATCGCCCCACCGCACGCCCCATCGCCCCCCAGCCCCCTAGGACTCCAGCCCTAGGTATCAATTTCTTAACCCGCCGTAGGGAAACGTAACGAAATCAAGGCCAATTAATCCCACGTTATCGAAGCGATTGGAATTGGCAAAGTAGTAGGGGACCGCTTTTCATTACACTGGGGCAGGACTGAGACTTGTGTCAGTTAACCGCGTTCGGGCGACATCAGTGGTACCTTGGAAGGTATGCCCTCTCGGGGGTTAAACCGTCAACAGGAATCGTGAAAATCGCGTCTTGCTTGGGAATCTCTCGGGATTTTCCATGGCTTTTTGCGCGATCGCTACCCTAGAGCAAGCCGCCCAGAGGAACCGTCGGTTCACCGCAGTCCCCCCAGGCAGCAACCCCCAGGCGTAGCGTAGAGCGTTCGTTTGCCCCAGTTTCTTCAGTTTGGATATCTAGAGGAGTTCGGCAATGCCAATTGCAGTGGGAATGATCGAAACCCGTGGCTTCCCCGCCGTTGTTGAGGCAGCTGACGCCATGGTGAAAGCGGCCCGCGTAACGCTAGTGGGTTACGAAAAAATCGGGAGCGCCCGCGTGACGGTCATCGTCCGTGGCGACGTTTCGGAAGTGCAAGCTTCGGTGGCAGCCGGCGTCGAGTCGGTGCGTCGCGTGAACGGTGGTGAAGTGGTCTCGACCCACATCATTGCCCGTCCCCACGAAAACCTGGAGTATGTGCTGCCGATTCGCTACACCGAAGCGGTTCAGCAGTTCTCCGAGTAGGGAACAGTCCCATCGGTCGGCTGCCGGGGCGGGGGAGGTCATCATCGCCTACCGCCCGCGCCATCAGCAATGATGCCCAGGGCGATCGCCCTTCCGTGGCATCCGACTGACCACTTAACTGACCCCAGGGTTGTAGCGTTCGCCGTTGAAAGATTGCCCATTTCTTCAGGTTTTCTGAATGGGATGGGGGTCAGTTCAAGGGCCTAATCCGGTTCCTAGACAGGAGCTTCGGATGCCCTTGAGTATGCGAGCCCATGGCCCAAGGGCGCACCACCAGGATTTTTGCTGTTGGGAAGGTCACCATGCAGATTGCTCGGGTACGCGGAACCGTCGTCAGTACCCAAAAAGAACCCAACTTGCAGGGGACCAAGTTCCTGCTGGTTCAGCTTGTGGATGATACGGGTCAACCGACCACTCGATACGAAGTGGCGGCGGATGGGGTGGGGGCCGGCATCGATGAGTGGGTGCTTGTCAGTCGCGGCAGCGCGGCGCGGCAGGTGGTCCGGGGGGCTGATCGCCCGATTGATGCGGCGGTGGTTGCCATCATCGATACCGTCAGCGTCGAGAATATGCGCCTGTACAGCAAGCGGGATGATGACCGTTTGCTGTTGCCTGATCGCGATGGCTAGGGCGAGTGATTCTAGGGCGCGGGGGCGGTTTGCTGCGTCTTGGGCGACGATCCTTTGACCCAGCGATCCCTTGAGAGACGAAGTGTTTGGAGGAAGTCGCGATGGTCTCGCGCAGAGCCCAGTCGAGTGCCACGGGAGTGCAGGATGCCCCTTCGGGGGGTGAGCCGGTGATTCATCCGGTGGCGTTGGTGCATCCGTTCTCTAACTTGATCGGTCCCGTGACGGTGGGGGCGGGGGCTCGGATTGGTCCGGGGACGTCGATCCGTGCGGATCGCGGGACGCCGTTCCACATTGGGGGGGGCTCTCAAATCCAGGAGGGGGCTGTCATCCATGGGTTGGCGAGCGGTCTGGTGTTGGGGGATGACCGGCGGGATTATGCCGTTTGGATTGGCGATCGGGCGACGATCGCCCATTTGGCGCTGGTCCATGGGCCGGCCTATGTGGGTAGCGATTGTTTTGTCGGGTTCCGTTCGACGGTGTTTAATGCCCGACTGGGGGATGGCTGCATTGTCATGATGCATGCCCTCATTCAAGATGTGGAGGTGCCGCCGGGGCGTTTTGTGCCGTCGGGGGCGACGATTCTCACCCAGGAGGCCGCTGATGGGTTGCCGTCGGTGGGGCCGCGCGATCGCGAGTTCGTGCGGAAGCTGTTGGGTAGCGAAAGTTTTGACGTGGCCGCCCCCGCTGGCGGTGCGACGCTTGGGCGATCGACTGGCAATGGGCGATCGCCCCATGATCAAAAATCAATTGAACGTGACTTTGAAGTTTCCGGGGGTTCCGCAGTGACTACATCTCTCAGCCCAGCCTTAGTGCAACAGGTGCGCCAACTGCTCGCGCAGGGATACGGCGTTGGGGTCGAATATGCGGATGCGCGCCGGTTCCGGCTGGGGTCTTGGCAAAGCTGTGGGCTCACGGGATCGGCCTATGAGGCGGATGTGCTGGGCAGCATTGAGGCGTGCCTGCGGGACCACGGGGGCGATTATGTCCGCCTGCTGGGCATTGATGTCCAGGCAAAGCGTCGGGTCTATGAGGCGATTATTCAACGGCCCGGTGAGGCTCCGGGGCTCAGTGGCGCGTCCCAAAATGGGGCGGTGAATGGGGGGCGGCCTGCGGCGGGGCGCGATCGCGCGGCCAGTACCCCCAGTGCCGGTGGAACGGGTCGGTTGGCGGGCCATGTGGCCGATCGCATCCGGCAACTGCTGGGCCAGGGCTACAGCATCGGCACGGAACATGCGGACGCCCGTCGCTTCCGGGTGAGCTCCTGGTACACCTGCGAGCCGATCCCCAGCAACCAAGTTGATCGCGTCATCGCCGCCGTTGAGGGCTGCATGGCGGAGCACGGGGGTGAATATGTGCGGGTGATCGGCATTGATACCCAGAACAAGCGCCGGGTCTATGAGGAAATTGTCCAGCGGCCCGATGGGGCGGTGGTCAGCAACGGCAACGGCCGCAATGGCAGCCGCAACGGTTCGGCTCCCAGCAGCAATGGCAGCGCCGCGCCGACGGTGGGGGGCTCCCTCGCCGACAGCATCCGTCAGTTGACCCGCCAGGGCTACGCCGTCAGTGCAGAATATGCGGACCCGCGCCGGTTCAAGGTGGGGGCCTGGGAAACCTGCGGCAATGTCTACAGCACCAATGAGCAGGAGGCCCTGACGGCGGTTCAGGCTTGCTTGGCGGGCCATGGGGGCGACTATGTGCGCGTGATTGGCATCGACACCAAGAGCAAGCGTCGGGTGTATCAGGAAATCGTCCAGCGGCCCGGTCAAGCCCGTCCGACGGCGGTGGCGAGCGGCAACGGTGGCTACGGCGCGGCGGCGAGCTATAACGGCGCTTCGGCGGCCTCCAGCAATGGGTCCGGGCGCTTGGATCCGGCGGTGGTGCAGCAGGTGAAGCAACTGTTGGCCCAGGGCCTGTCGGTGGGGACGGAGCACGCGGATGCGCGCCGGTTCCGCATTGGGGCCTGGAATAGCTGCCGTCCCATTGAATCCCAGCAGCCGTCCCAGGTGTTGGCGGAGTTGGAAGCTTGCCTGCGGGATCACGATGGGGAGTATGTGCGCCTGCTGGGGATCGATGTGAACCAGAAGCGCCGTGCCTTCGAGGCGATCGTCCAGCGGCCTGCGGCCCGTCGTTAAAAGGCGGCACAAACCCGCACTGACGGCACCGATGCCCCTATCCGCCCAAGGAGAATCCGCCTGTGGAGTTGCAGTCCCTACATCCCGTTGATGAACGCCAGTCTTGGATCTGCGGGGATGTGGTGGTGGACCCGAGTGCGGTGATTGGCCCTGGGGTGTTGCTCCAGGCGGATGGGGGCTGTCGCATTGCGATCGCGGCGGGGGTGATTATTGGCATGGGCTCGGTGCTCCATGCGCGATCGGGTGCGATCGCGGTGGGTCGGGGGGCAACCCTCGGGGCGGGGGTGCTGTTGGTGGGAGCCGTGACCGTGGGCAGCGGTGCCCGGTTGGGGATGGGGGTGACGGTGATCGATGCCCAGGTGCCCGATGGCCAGCTTGTGCCGTCGGGGGCGCTATTGGGGGCTGTTGAGGTCCAGCAGTCAGCGCCTACGGTGGTTTCTTCCCCTGACAACAACGGTTTTAGGGCTACGGATACCGCGCCGCCGTCGATCACTCAGCCCAGCCCGGAGGCGGCGATCGCGGAAGACAACCCCAGCCCTGATCCCAAAGCCAGTCCCGAGCCCGATCAATATCTTCCAAATCCTTGGGGCCATGCGCCCGATCCCGAAGAAACGCCCCCCAAGCGGGTGATTTTTTCGTCCCAATTTTCGGCGGCGGCCACGGCCTTCAGCGTTGGGTTTACGGATCCGTCCGTGGCATCGAGTTCGCCGCGCCCCCACCCGGAACCGGCGGCCCCAAAAATTCCCGATTTGCCCTCACCGCAGCCCTTCCAAGCGTCCCAGGCAGCCGGGGCGGAGGGATTAAATTCCTCGGATTCCTCGACTTTCTCAAATGGCTTCCAGCCGCCGATCGCGCCCGACGCTGCCCCCAAGGCCGATCCTGAGGCGGCTACCCTGTCGGTCCATCGCCCCAGCGGCACGCCCCTCTACGGCAAGAGCCATTTGGATCGGTTGATGACCATGATGTTCCCCCACCGCAACGGCCTGGGCGATCGCGGCGAACCTCAACATCCCGATTCCCCAGGGCAGTTCGGGGCCGGAGCCGCCGCCGAGGATCCTTGGAATGATGAGGTTTAGGGGCAATTAGCCCGGACCTTAGGGCGATCGCGACCGGCCCCCTCCCCATCAGCCCCCAGAAATCAACCGTATGATGGGCTCAGGGGAACCCAGGGCCACCGAGCCCCATGGGCCAAAATAAGCACAGAAAGTAGAACAGCACCGATTTTGATCAGCCCCCGCCACAAGGTGCCAGAGCAAAGGAATATGAGCCAATTTTCGCCATCCGGTGAAGGGGCGCTGGGCATGGTCTCCGCCCGCAGTTTCCCCGCCATTGTCGGCACCGCTGACATGATGCTGAAGTCGTCGGGGGTGGTGCTGGTGGGCTTTGAAAAAATTGGCGGCGGCTACTGCACCGCGATCGTGCGCGGCGGCATTGCGGATGTGCGGATTGCCGTGGAGGCGGGCGCAGAAACGGCCCAGCAGTTCGGCCAGTTTGTCAGCAAGAGTGTGATCCCGCGCCCCCTGCCCAATCTGGAGGCGGTCCTACCCATCAGCGCGCGGTTTGCGGAACTGGCGATCGCACCGGGGGAAAGTCCCTTTGCCAATCGGGCCGTGGGGCTGCTGGAAACCCGAGGATTTCCGGCCATGGTGGGGGCCGCCGATGCCATGCTCAAGGCGGCCAATGTGGAACTGGCGGCCTATGAAACCACCGGCGATGGCCTTTGTACGGCCATTATTCGCGGCTCCGTCGCCAGTGTGGCCGTGGCGGTGGAGGCGGGCATGTACGAGGCGGAGCGCATCGGGGAGTTGCACGCCATCATGGTGATCCCCCGCGCCCTGGAAGATCTGGAGCGGGCGATGCCCCTGGCGGACCATTGGGTGGCTCAGCAGGCCAAGAAGCGCGCTAGCCGGGTGGCCCTGCCGATTTCCGTCAAATCCCAGGAGAAGGAGCCGATCGCCCTGCCGCGCCTCGATGAAATTCCCATTGAAAAGCCCCTGGAGTTGCCCGTGGAGCGATCGCGATCGCGGGAAGGCTCAGAACTGCTGTAGGGCCAAGGCATTGGTCGATGCGGGGAGATCCCTGGGGATTGCCAGGAATCCCAGGAACCCGACGCCCAAACACTTCAAACCCTTAAGGACTGCGGCGGGGGGGCGATCCGGGCAGGGTCAGATCCAGAATCATGCTGCCATCGGACAGGCGATCCTGACGCAGGCTGCCCCCCAGCAGATCCACCAGTTGCACCGACAGGATCCAGTAGGGGGACGCAATGGGCTGCGTGTCCGGCGGGGTGTCGCGGGGCTGGGGATCGCCCTGGGCCGCTGGGGAATCGCTCGCGGGGGCCGTTGGTCCCTGGGGCGGGCCGCTCGGCTCCGGGGACGCTTCCACCCAACCGGACGCGATCGCCGTGGAGCAGGAGGGCACCATGATGCGCAACGTGGCATAGGCCCCCTTGAAGCGGCTGTAGAGCCATAGATCCCCCCGGACGCCGCCGTGATCCTCCTGGAGGGCCGCCGCGATCGCCCCGAGAATCGCCTGCCGAATGAAGGGGGCATAGCCCTCCACCTGGCCACCGGTGCCCCCTAGGATCTCCGGATCCATGCTGGGTTCAAAATGCACCGTCCAGCCCCGCAGTTCCCCCCCCAACTGCCGCAGGGCCAGACGGATCGTGGCATCCCAGGGCAGGCGATCGCGCCCCCGCCAATCCAGTTGGGCCGCCAAATCCTTGAGGGACAGTTGCCGGTTCAGGGTCGCCAGCAGGTGGGTGCCGCTCTCGTAGATGATGCGCACATACTCCTCCTGCTTGGGGTTAAGGGGGCCAAAAATCTGCTGCTGAAGGGCCGACGACATGCCGATCACCGACGTTAGTGCCCCCCGCAGGTTACTGCTGGCTTGGCCCAGGCAGGCCCCCTTGAGGGCGCTGGCTTCGCAGGCCACCCGCAGGGCTTCGCGCAGGTAGGTCACGTTGTCATTCAGGGGCAGCCCCCCGTCGCCGCCGAGGTCGCCACCGCCATCGGCCATCGGCCCCAGGGTGCGATACAGGCACAGGAGCGATCGCGCCCCGTCCGCCTGACTAAAGGGCAACCGCTCCACCTCCAGTTCCAGGGGATGCCCCTGGCCCAAATCCCAAAATTCCCAATCCCGCCGGGGACTGGCCTCCGCGAGGGCTTGGCGATTGTTGGCCATGGTTTGGGCCGCCGCCGCCGCCGGGAGCAGATCCGCCAGCGATCGCGGAGCCCCCTCCGTTTCCAGGGCCAAGGGCCGCACCCCCGGTCGCACCAGCCGCCGCAAGGCCCCATTGGTGGCGATCGCCGTTTCCCCGTCCGCCGCCACGATCACCATGGGAATGGGCAGGCGATCAAAGGGATGGCTCCCCATGGCCGTGCCCTGGGCGCGCTGCTGATAGAGGGTGGCCTGGTGGATGGCGATCGCCAACTGATCGGCAACGGTGCAGAGGAACGACACTTCCGAATCATGCCAGTGGCGGGCGTACCCCTCCTGGTTGAAGGCCAAGGCCCCCCAGGGACAGTCGCCATAGTGGATGGGCACCAGCAGCCACGCGCCGGGGTAGCGATCGCGCAGCGATCGCCGCAGGGAGGATTGGGGACCGCTGCCGTCGTGGGCGTCCGCCAATTGCACCACCTGGCGATGCTTGAGGGCGGTGGCGTAGGGATTGGCGCGATCGGGCACCGACAGGCCCAGCGTAGACGGCCGCTCCAGGTTCGTGCGGTGCTCCGAGACCACCTGCCAACATTCCTGGGGTTCCAGGTAGCAGGCGATCGCGCAGCGGTCCACCAGCAGCAGTTGCGCCAAGGCCGCCGTCGCCGTTTCAAAAATTTGCGACAGGTCCAGGGAACTGCGGATCTGGGCCGCCAACTGCCCCAGCAAACTCGTGCGCTGGAACCGTTCCTCCGCCTGCTGATACAGCACGGCCTGATAGAGGGACTGCTCCACCTGCTGCACCGCCATCTGCAACAGGTACATTTCCGCCGGTTGCCACGATCGCGATCGCGCCCACTCCTCCAGGGCGATCGCCCCGGCCACCCAGGTATCCGGCTGGGGCACCTCCGGGCGGATCCAACTGGTCAAGGTCGCCTCGGGGGGAACCGCGCCGGGGGCCAGATCCAGGGGGCTATCGGTCACCCCCATGGGCAAATCCGCCGCCGCCCGCATGGCCCGCTCAATCGCCCCCCAGGGCAACGGCGTCCAGGGGCGATCGCCCCCCAGCAGGGCCGGATCCCGCGCGGCGGTGGACCAGCGGGGCCGGTAGGTTTTGGGGCAATAGAACACAATCTGGCAGCAGCCCACGGCAAAAAATTCCCGAATGGCCTCCGCCGCCCGCCGCAGACAGCCCTGGGGACCAAAGGTGGGGTTACTGGCATCGAGCAACCGCTGGAGCAGTTGCCCCTGCTGCATCCAGGGCCGATCTTCGGAGGAAATGGGGGCCGCGATCGCGCTGGAATAACGCTGGCGGATCCGCTGGGCAATCTTTTGGGTCACGGTCCGGGCCGCGTGGCGATCGCCCAGGGAATGCTGGGTTTGGGACCAGTCCAGGGCCGCCAGCAAATGCAGGGTGTAATCACTTTGCAACTCCGGCCAATTCGCCTGGGCGGGCCAGCGACCCAGGGACGCCTCAATCTGACGGGCCAGGGCGGGGCGCTGCTGTAGCTGCCGCTGGAGGTGCGTGCAGGTTTGCACCAGGGCCATGGGCTGAAACGTCAGGGCCAGTTGATAGCTCTGGGCCGCCTGATCGGTGCGCTTCGGCAAGGTGGAAGCCCGCAGCAGCACACTAAAGCGATCGCTAATGCCCAGCACCACCGCCTGTCCGCGATCGCCCCGTGGCCCCTGGCCCTCTGCCCCCCAGGGCCAATCCCATTGCAGCGTGGTCGGCAGGGGGTGCCAGCCCGGAACGGCCCCCTCCGGCAGGGACGACTCCCCCAGGGGAATGGTCAGGGTCACCGCCTCCCCCCCCAGGCAGTAGTAGGCCCGCAGGGGTTCACCGCCCCCCACGGCTCCCCCCGCCCGCGCGATCGCCGCATTCCCCTCTAGGCACGCCCCCGCCCCGGCGGACTCCTCCCCCTCCGGCACCACCAACTCCCCACTCCCCAGGCAAAATTGCTCCAGGGGTAAGCTCTCCAGACTCGATCCCACCACCAACAGCCGCAAATCATCCAGGGCCGTCAGAAAACGCACCGAGCAGCCAACGGCCCGCAGCAGAGCCCCCTGACTAAGGACGCTCATGAGCGGATTGAAAGAGGCGGGGGCGGTCATAGCACAGGGGTCAAAACGGTTCCGGCCAAAGGGGAGCTGCGGGGTGAGGCCGTGGATCACAGCCCCGATCCTGGTCTTGATCTTGACCTAAATCGGTTTGGGTTGGTTTAAATCCTGGCCATCTTTCAACACAAAGGTGACCAGCGACGGCCCCATCACACGCGGGCGGCCATCCGGGAACTGGGGGCGCTGGGTTGGGCCGCTACGCGATCGCGCAGGGCCGCCGCCGCCGCATCGTACTGGGGATCTTGGCCCGCCTCCAGGGTGTCCGATCGGCGAGTTTCGGTCACCGTCGGTGGCACCCCTTCCACCTTGATATCCGGTGCAATGCCCGATTGGTTGATATCACGCCGGTTGGGGGTCTCATATTTCGCGATCGTCACCGCCACCCCCGACCCATCCGACAGGTCAAAGAGGGATTGAATTAGCCCCTTCCCGAAGGTGCGCTCCCCCACCAGCACCGCCCGACCATTGTCCTGGAGCGCCCCGGCCAAAATTTCGCTCGCGCTGGCGGTGCCGCGATTCACCAGCACCACCAGCGGCAGGGCCGTCAGGGCATCCCCCGTCGCCTCGAAGGAATCTAAAACCCCCTGGCGGTTGACCGTATAAACGATCGTTCCCTCATCAATCCACTGCCGCGCGATCGCGATGCCCGCCTGCAACAGCCCCCCCGGATTATTCCGCAGATCCAACACGTAGCCCGCCACCCCCTCGCGCTCCAGGGCCGCGATCGCGTGGGCCACCTCCTCCGGCGCATTGCCATTGAACTGACTCAAGCGTAAATAGCCCACCTTCAGGCCATCCGCCGTCGATCGCACCTGCCAAATCACCGGATTGATCTCAATATGCGCCCGCACCAGCGACACCCGCCTCGGAGCCTTCCCCGGCGTCGCCACCAGCAGCACCACCGCCGTTCCCTGGGGGCCGCGCATCCGTTCCGCCGCCTCATCCAGCGTCAGATCCGCCGTCGGCACCCCATCAATCTCCAAAACCTCATCACCGGGCAAAATCTCCGCCCGCTCCGCCGGAGACCCCACCAACGGAGCCACCACCGTCAGGCGGCCACCGTCCCCATTGAGGGCAATCTGCAACCCCACCCCCGTCAGCGCCCCCGACGTATTCGTCTGCAAACTGCGGTACTGCTCCGGATTGAGGAACCGCGTAAACGGATCCCCCAACGACGCCAGCATCTCCCGGATCACCCCATAGGTCTCCTCGCGATCGCCCAGGCCCCGCCGCAGCAGCCGTTCCCGCACCCACCACCAATTCTGATGATTAAACGAATCATCCAAATAGGCCCGGTTCACCGTCCGCCAAGCCTCATTGAGCAACTTTTGCTCCTGGGTCAGGGCCAGGGCCGGATCCACCCAGCCGCCACACCACCACCCAAACGCCAGAAGCAGCGCCAGGAAACCCGACCAAACTCGTTGCCTTTGCATGTCGTTAATCTTACCGCCCGAATCGGACCCACCATAGACCCAGGGGAGGCTGCGATCGCGGCGGGGCCGCGAATCCTGGATTTAGGTATGTTACATTTTTTAAGAACAGCAATAATAAATGCCCTCCAGTTTTAGGGACTCCGCGAGCTATGTCCAAGGTGTACGAGTGGTTCGACGAGCGCCTCGAAATCCAGGCGCTGGCCGATGACATCTCCACAAAATACGTGCCGCCCCACGTCAATATCTTTTACTGCCTGGGCGGCATCACGCTGACCTGCTTCCTGATCCAGTTCGCCACTGGCTTCGCCATGACGTTCTACTACAAACCGACGGTGGCGGAAGCGTTCACCTCGGTGCAGTACATCATGAACGAAGTGAACTTCGGCTGGCTGATCCGCTCCATCCACCGCTGGTCCGCCAGCATGATGGTGCTGATGATGATCCTGCACGTCTTCCGGGTGTACCTGACCGGCGGCTTCAAAAAACCCCGGGAACTGACCTGGGTGACCGGCGTAATCATGGCCACCATCACCGTCTCCTTCGGCGTGACGGGCTACTCCCTCCCCTGGGACCAGGTGGGCTACTGGGCCGTGAAAATCGTGTCCGGCGTTCCTGAAGCAATCCCCGTCGTCGGTTCGACCATCGTTGAACTGCTGCGCGGCGGCGAAAGCGTCGGCCAAGGCACCCTGACCCGCTACTACAGCCTGCACACCTTCGTGCTGCCCTGGTTCATGGCGGTGTTCATGCTGGCCCACTTCCTGATGATCCGCAAGCAGGGCATCTCCGGTCCCCTGTAAAAACGAAATCAGGACCTCGGCTGAGGGGGTTTATCCCCTTCCCTGAACTGGGTTTGCAAGCAGGGCAAAGGACAACCGGTTCGTGCCGTTCCGAGGGCGGTTGGGGTTCCTTGAAAACTCCAGCGGCCCTTGCCTAGAATGGATCAATCGGTTTACTGCATTCCCGCTGCCCCGAGGGAGTTTCCTAAGGGTGAGAGAAAAGTTTTTAAGGAGCGCGCTGCCTGATGTCTGCCGTAATGAAGAAGCCGGATCTGAGTGATCCGCAATTGCGCCTGAAGCTGGCGAAGGGGATTGGCCACAATTCCTACGGTGAGCCGGCTTGGCCGAATGATCTGCTGTATATGTTCCCGGTGACGATTCTGGGGACGTTTGCCATGTGCTTTGGGCTGGCGGTGCTGGACCCGGCAATCATTGGTGAACCGGCGAACCCGTTTGCGACGCCGCTGGAAATTTTGCCGGAGTGGTACCTGTACCCGGTGTTCCAGGTGCTGCGGATTGTGCCGAATAAGCTGCTGGGGATTGCGTTCATGACGTCGATTCCGCTGGGGCTGATGTCGGTGCCGTTCATTGAGAGCGTCAACAAGTTCCAAAACCCGTTCCGTCGTCCGCTGGCGATGGCGGTGTTCCTGTTTGGGACGGCGTTTACCCTGTGGTTGGGGATCGGTGCGGTGATGCCGATTGATAAGTCCCTGACGTTGGGTCTGTTCTAGGATTCTTAGGATTTTCTGGGGCTCTCAGGGGTTCTCGGAATTTCTGGAATTTCTCTGAATTCAAATTCATTAACCATAAATCGAAGGTTCTTCGGAGGCTCCCGATGGGGGTTGGCGAATGAAGCTTTGGCGGGGCGGCTCCTGGATGGGGGCCGCTTTTTGCGTGGTTTGTTTTTGATGGTCTTGGTTTAGGGGGGCGGTGCTGGGCGGTTGGGTGGATCGGGGGAGGGGTTGGGTTGGAGGGGCCAGCCGAGGTGGGTGGGCTGTTGGTAGAGGAGGGCGAGGGTGTTGAGGTCGCGATCGCGGATGGGGTTGGGGGGATTGCTGGGGCGGAAGTACATGAGGTCGGTGGGGCGATCGCTGTGGCCCCAGAGGCCAAGGGCGTGGCCGAGTTCGTGGCGGGCGGTGTCGAGCAGTTGGGGATCGGGGCGTCCGGGGGTGAGGAAAATTTCGCAGCGGTGGCCGAGGCGGGGGATGGGCTGGCGGGGATCCGGGTCGGGGATGGGCACGAGGCGATAGGTGGCGCGGCCGGCGGCGGCGATGGGGCGAATGCCGCTGGGGTTGGCGCGGTCAAGGCGCAGGGGCGGGGCTTGGTAGCGGAAGGTGATGTCCGGGGTGGAGGCTTCTGGATCGGTGGGGGACTCGATGAGGGTGAGGGGAAGGTAGGGGCTCCAGTCGGCGATCGCGTGGCGGATGGCTTGGGTCCAGCGATCGCGGCGGGCCTGTTCGCTGGGGGGCGGACTATTGATATCCTCACCAAAATCGAGGGCCACACGGATCGGGAACCGGGTCCACAAAAGCGGCCCCGCGATCGACGGTTCAATCAAATCGAGGTAGTGATCCGCCGGGGCGATCGCGCGATCGCGCCACGCAGCCAGGGATGGGGGCAACGGATGCACCGCCGCGATCGGCAGTCGGTAGGCCCCTGGGGAGAGGGATTCTGGAGATGGAGCTTCTGGAGCCACCGCGATCGCCCCCCGCACCGCCCCGAGGCCAAGCAATAGCAGGATCAAAATCTCAATAGCTAACAGCCACGGACGTCGCCGCCGCGATCGCCACAACCCTCGCCACTCCCTTGACCTGGCAACGAAAAATCGCCCCCTCGTCGGTCTTCCCCCCCAAAACTTCATCGACACTTTATCGACAATTATTTTCATTTGATCCTCACCCTATGGCAAGATGAACCCAGGTGCAAGTCCCAACCCTGCCGTCGGTCGAGTGGACCGTTTTCAACCCGTTCCCCATGTTTAGTCTCATCAACGTTGCTCGGCCCCTGTCTCGCCATCTCAAACCCTTGCCCCAACCCGGCGCTGCCCTCCTTGTGCTCCTCTGCGGCGGCAGTCTCGCCGTCGTCAACGCCCTCAACCACTGGCGAGATCAGCAACTGGCCCTTCGTCAAGAGATCACCCAAGTCACCCTGCGCAGCGCCCACGCCCTCCGGCAATCCCTCGAACAGTATGGGCAACTGTCGCGATCACTCGGCGTCCTCTACAGCTCCCTCGACAGTTCCCCCCCCGAGCAGTTCCAGGCGATCGCCCAGCGAGCCGCCGCCGGTCTTCCCGGTATCCAATGCCTCGCCTGGTTCCCCATCGACCCCCAGGCCCCCGCCGCCGCCCAATATCCCCCCACCTGCACCCCCCAAGGACCGCCCGCCACCGGCACCCTAAGCCGCATGTTGCGCCCCATCACCCACCAGGAGGGGTCCCAAGTGCGAGTTTACCGCCCCATCCTCGCCCCCAGCGCTGGCGAAGGGGACGGCTGGTCTATGCTCAGCTTTGACCTGGGTCAGGTGTTGCAGCAGGCTCCCCAGGGCACCGATCGCCAGGAAATGCGCCTCTATCTGCTGGCCCAGCCGGTGGACTATATCCACTCCGCCCTCCATAAGCAGGCCGCCGTCACCCCCCACCTGCGCTTTGCCTTTGATCCGGCCCAACAACGGGTGCAGGGCGATGCGGAACTGGGCCGGGTGGGTTCCCCTGAGCTTCTGCGCAGTCTCGCCGTCGGGGAGCGCGCCTGTCCCGGCGGGGGCGACTGGAGCAACTGCCTCGCCGCCCTCAGCCTGGGGGGGGAGGAATGGACCCTGATGGTGCAGGCCCGCTGGCGGCCTTCCCCGTGGGGAGGAACTTTGGCGGTGCTGGCCATGGGGCTGGTGCCAACCCTGCTGCTGGCGGCGTACCTCTGGATCGAGGAGCGGCGCAGTCGGGAGCGGGATCTGCTGGTGACCGAACTGGCGGCCACCAATGGGGCCTTGGAGCAGTCTCGCCAAACCCTGAGCGATCGCACCCAAAGTCTGGAGACCACCCTCGCGGAACTGCGCAATACCCAAGCGCAGCTGATCCAAACCGAAAAGCTCTCCAGCATTGGGCAACTGGTGGCGGGGGTGGCCCACGAGATCAATAATCCCGTCAGCTTTGTCTACGGCAATTTGGTCTACGCCCAGGAATATACCGACAGTCTCCTGGGGGCGATCGCGGCCTATCGCCAAGCCTACCCGGACCCAACGGCCCCGGTGGCCGAAGTCCTTGAGGAGTTAGATGTGGACTATATCGCCCAGGACATGCCGCCGCTCCTGCGATCGATGCGGGTGGGGGCGGAGCGGATCAAGGAAATCGTGCTGTCCCTGCGGAATTTCTCGCGATCGGCGGGCAGTTTTGATCCGATTGATCTCCACCGGGCGATCGAGGATGTGCTGTGTATTTTGGGGTTTCGGCTCCAGGCCACGGGCGATCGCGGAGCCATTGAAATTGTGCGGGACTACGGCGAGCTGCCACCGGTGGAATGCGCCCTCGGTCAGATTGAGCAGACCATTTTGAACCTGGTGAGCAACAGCATTGATGCCCTCGAGGAGTTGACCCGCACCGCTGCGGACCACACCCCCCGAATCTGGATCAAAACCCGCGCCCTAGACAACGGCTGCGTGCGCCTCAGCGTGCGGGATAACGGTCCGGGCCTCGATCCCCACATCCAAAACAAGATTTTTGATCCCTTTTTCACCACCAAGCCCCCCGGCAAGGGAACGGGACTGGGGATGGCGATCGCGTGGCAAATCGTGGTGGAGCAGCACGGGGGCCACCTGCGCTGTGCCGCACCGGGGGCGGGGGCGGGCACGGAAATCCAACTGGAGCTACCCGTTCGGCAGGGGGAGGCGATCGCCTCAGCAGCCACCTCCCGCGCCTAGAACAACCCGACCTGGGGGGCTCGATTCTAGTTTTAGTTTTGGAGCCAACCGGCGCTGAGGACCACCGTCAGGACCATAAACGACACACACAGCGCCCAGGTGATGCGATTGAGGGCCGTTTCAGCGCTCTTGGTGCTCGTAAACAGTTGCGCCTGACCGCCCAAACCCCCGAGGCCGTCCCCCTTGGGGCTGTGGAGCAACACCAGGGCAATCAACCCCGCGCCCGATCCCATCCAAATGAATTCCAAAACCTTGACGAGCATCGTAACCAGGTCTCCCTAACCAATGACTTGAAAATGACTTGAACTGGAGTGGCAACCCATCGCCTTACCGCGAGCTTGCCGAGAACAGGCCGACGCCTAAAGGGCCACACTCACGGGGGTGCGGTTGCGCTTAGCCTCGTAGGCCGGCGCTGCGATCATCGATCGCCCGGTCATCTCCTTCGGCTGGGGCAAGCCCAGAATTTCTAGGATCGTCGGGGCCACATCCGCCAAACAGCCGTCCTCCCGCAGGGCCACCTCCGCCCCATGGCCGACGATTTTGCGCCGCTCCCCTTCCACCACAATAAACGGCACCCGGTTGGTGGTGTGGGCGGTCCAGGGGTTGCCCTGCTCATCGTACATACATTCGGCGTTGCCGTGGTCGGCGGTGATCAGCAGGGTGCCGCCCGCCTTGCCCACGGACTCGATGACCTGGCCGAGGCACCGATCCACGGTTTCGATCGCGGCGATCGCGGCGTCCATCTTGCCCGTGTGGCCCACCATGTCCGGATTGGCATAGTTCACCACAATCAGGGAATAGACCCGCTGGTTCACCGCCTCCGTCACCGCCTCCGTCACCGCCTGGGCAGACATGGCCGGGGCGCGATCGTAGGTGGCCACCATGGGGCTCGGGATCAGCACCCGCTCTTCCCCCTCGAAGGGATCCTCAAGGCCGCCATTGAAGAAGTAGGTGACGTGGGCGTACTTTTCCGTTTCGGCGGTCCGCAACTGGCGCAGGCCATGGTCGGCGATCACCTGACCCAGGATATGCTCCAGATTCTGTGGCTCGAAGGCCACCCGCACCGGCAGTTCGGGATCGTATTGCGTAAAGGTCACGAAACTCAGATCCGCGATCGCCGATCGCTCAAACCCCTTAAAGTTCGGATCCACAAACGCCTGGGTCAGTTGGCGGGCGCGATCGGGGCGGAAATTGAAGAAAATCACCCCATCCCCCGGCGCGATCGCCCCCGGAGCCAGCCGCGTCGGCTTCACAAACTCATCCGTGATCTCCGCAGCATAGGCCGCCTCCAACGCCGCGATCGCCGACTCCCCGGAACCGGGGCCATCATCCACCATCACGTCATAGGCCAACTGCACCCGATCCCAGCGGTGATCCCGGTCCATGGCGTAATAGCGCCCCGAAACCGTCACAATGCGCCCGATCCCCGCCGTATCCAACAGCTCCTGGAGCCGCGCCAGATATTCCCGGCCGCTGCTGGGCTTCGTGTCACGGCCATCGGTGATCGCATGGATGCATACATCCTCGATCCCCGCCGTCCGGGCCAAATCCAAAATGCCCGCCAAATGGTCAATGTGGGAATGGACCCCCCCATCGGAACACAGGCCAATGGCGTGGAGTTTGCCGCCCCGGCGCTTCACCTCCCGACAGCAGCCATTGAGGGCCTCATTTTCGAGGATTGACCCATCCTCCACCGCATCGCTAATGCGCACCAACTCCTGGGGCACCACCCGGCCCGCCCCCAGGTTCAGGTGGCCCACCTCCGAATTACCCATTTGCCCATCCGGCAGCCCCACGGCCTTCCCCGACGTGCGAATGAGGGTGTGGGGGTAGGCCGCCCAAAGGCTATCCATGACCGGGGTCTTGGCCAGCGCAATGGCGTTACCGTCGTCGGATTCGCGGTAACCCCATCCGTCGAGGACAACCAGGACCACCGGGGAGACAGGTAACTCCGCCATACTCTGCGTATTCTTCATGATTGTTTAAATTCCCCGCCATGATATCACCGAGGTTGCGCGTCCCGGAACGGTTCCTAGCGCGAGCGGGCTGCCTTAGTTTGCTTTTGCTTTTCCCGCTGTTTTTCGCGCTTTTCTGAGGCTTTGGCTGCTTTTTCGGCGGCCTTGGCCGCTTGCTCGGCCTTCTCCCGTTCGGCGGCTAGCTTCTCGAGGTAGTAGTGATAGTCGCCGTTGTAGACCTGCAATTCCCCGTCGCGGACTTCCACGATTTTGTTGGCCACCCGCGAGATGAAGTAGCGATCGTGGGAGACGAGCAACACGGTGCCGTCATACTCCTGTAGGGCCGATTCCAGCATTTCCTTCGCTGGAATGTCTAGGTGGTTGGTCGGCTCGTCGAGGATGAGGAGATTGGCTGGGGCGAGGAGCATTTTGGCGAGGGCAAGGCGGGCTTTTTCGCCACCGCTGAGGGCCCCCACTTGTTTGAATGCGGTCTCGCCGCTGAATAAAAACCGCCCGAGGAGCGATCGCACCTCTTCGTTGGTCCAGTCTGGGACTTCATCGTGGATCGTGTCAATGACGGTTTTACTGAGGTCGAGGGCTTCCGCTTGGTTTTGCTCGAAGTAGCTGGGCAGGACGTTGTGTTCCCCGAGGGCGACGCGGCCTTCTTGGTGGGGTTCGCTGCCGGTGATCATGCGCAGCAGGGTGGATTTGCCGCAGCCGTTGGGACCGAGGAAGGCGATGCGATCGCCCCGCTCCACCAATAGATTCGCTCCCAGGAAGAGGATGCGATCACCGAAGGTGTGGGTGAGGTCTTCGATGTGGACGACTTCGCGGCCACTGCGGGGGGCGGGGGGGAATTTGAACTGGAGGGTGCGGACGTTGGGGGGCGGGGCGTCCACGCGCTCAATTTTGTCCAGTTGCTTTTCGCGGCTCTTGGCCTGGGTGCTGCGGGTGGCGCTGGCCCGGAAGCGATCGACGAAGGCCTGTTGTTTTTCGATTTCCTTCTGCTGCCGCTCGAAGGTGGCCATCTGGGCGGCTTGGTTTTCGGCCTTTTGGGCCAGGTAGGCGCTGTAGTTGCCCAGGTAGGTGGTGGAGGTGCCCCGCTCGGTTTCGACGATTTGGGTGCAGAGGCGATCTAAAAATTCCCGGTCATGGGAAATGATCACCATGGGGTTCGAGAGGCCCTTGAGGTAGCCTTCGAGCCATTCGATGGTTTCGAGGTCCAGGTGGTTGGTGGGCTCGTCGAGTAGCCACAGGTCCGGCTCTTGCAGGACGATTTTGCCCAGGCACATGCGCATCTGCCAGCCGCCGCTGAAGGCGCTGACGAGGCGATCGCCATCATCGGCGGAGAACCCCAGATCTTTGAGCAGTTTTTCCACGCGCGCTTCGAGGCCGTAGCCATCAAGGGCGTCAAATTTCCGCTGGGCGCGATCGAGTTCGGCGATGAGGCGATCGAGGGTGTCGGGATCGGCGGTTTCCATGGCCTGGTGGATCCGCGCGAAGTCCGCATGGACGGCGTTGGCTTCCTCAAAAACGGTCCACAGTTCCTCGCGCACCGTGCGGCAGGGATCGATGTCAAATTCCTGGTTCAGGTAGGCGATTTTGAGGCCGTTGGGGCGGATGACTTGGCCGGCGGTCGGCTCGATTTCCCCCGCTGCGATTTTCAGTTGGGTGGATTTGCCCGCCCCGTTGACCCCCACTAAACCGATGCGATCGCCGGGTTTCACTTCCCAGGTCACGTCCCGGAGCACTTCGCCGGTGGGATAGATCTTTTTGATGTGTTCGAGGCGCAGCATGGGCGGTCCTAGGGCGGGGAACAGGGTGGGCAATCCTCGCCCTGGCAGGACGGGGGTTCATTGCAATTCTGTCACATCAAGCAACAAAACTTGAGGGATGGGCTAGGGGGTGTGGTGCGATCGCGCCCTAGCCCTCGCAATTAGGCATCAGCAGAGGCGATCGCGGGAGGCGGGGCGGGGGCTGGGGATCATCGGCGGATCAGGGGATCATCGGGGGCTGGGAGTTGTCGGTGGAGGCTGGGCGGGGAAACCCACGGGCTTCAACTTAAGGAGAAGGAGCCCAAATCTCC
>JAKRSF010000011.1 GCA_022402445.1 Cyanobacteriota bacterium
GTTAATATTCAGTCGAAGGAGCGGTGATGCCTAGTCAGCTACACCGCTCTTTTGCTTTTTGGAAACTCGTATGAGCGTGTTGATGCGTTCAGCGCTGGAGATCCCGCTGCTGCTGTAGTTGCCAATCTCGCTGGCGCTGCTCGTAGCGATCGCGGTCCTGCTGCTGTTGCTGCTGTAGGGAATTTTGTAGGTTTTGATGCTGTTGATTTTGACGATCGCGCTCTCCCCATTGCTCTAGTAGGAAGGGGCGTTCTGTGCTGGAGGGGGAAGAGGGAGGGGAGGTTTCCCACCAATCGCGCGGCTGTGGGATGGGCGATGAATCGATTGAGGGGGAAGAGTGCGGCTCTGAATCGGTTCTCGGGGTGGCAAGGGCTGCGGGGCTCAGGAGGATGGCTGCGGTGATGTTGATGAGAAAAAGGGCTTGGCCGCAGTGCTTCGGTTGTGGGGTGGGCTGAAGGGGCATGGTCTGTAGGGCTGGCAATATTTACAGTTGAGGATCGATAGAGAGGGGAGAGGCTAGCGATGCAGGTGTTGAGCTTTTAGTGCTGAAGAAATGGCTTTTAGGATGGGCTAAGTAGCTGTCGTGAACCTGGTCCTAAGGAATGATGCGCTAAGGTGGATGGGTTAAAACTTGTGGATGGGTTTTAAGATCTGGATATGAAGGGTCATTTTCTGAGTCCTCGGATTTTGTTGGGATTGGCGATGGCAGCTCCGGCGACGATCGCGGTGTTGCCCCATGCCACGCTAGCGCAAGCGGCGGCCGCTTTGAATGGGTCCGGGGGGATAGACGCAACGGCGGCTAGCTCGGTGCCCGGAGCTGCGATCGCGCCCGGTGTGGCGGCCAACTACGGTCGATTGCAGGTGACGTCGATCCCCCAGGCGGCAACGCCCCGCGCCCAGGTTCTGGGGCAATCCCTCGCCCCGGCGGCGACTCCGGAGGAATGGGGGGAGGCGTCCCAGCGGGATTATGATGCCAATCGCGACGATAACCGGGATGCTCGCTATGACTACAGGCCGGGGCGGCGATCGCGCGGCGGTAGCTGATGATGGCCCCGTGGAACGGTAGATTGAAATTCAAGAATGACCGGTTATGAAATTAACCCGTTCTGAAGGGGCTTGATCTGACCAGTGGTGACGGCGAATTAAGGATTGAGACATGGCTGGGGGGGCAGCGACGTGGGATGGGATTTGGCCGCACTGGTGCAGCCCCTAGAGATCTCCACTTTTTTGGGGCAGTATTGGACCCGGCGGGCGGTGGCGATCGCGGGGGAGACCCCGACCCGGTTTGCGTCGCTCTTTTCCTGGGCTTCCCTGAACCATGTGCTGAATTATCAGTCGTTGCATTCCCCAGCGGATGTGCGACTGGTGCGGGATGGCCAGTCACTGCCGATCGCGTCTCCCCAGGCAACGATCGCGGCGCTCCAGCAGGGGGCCACGCTAATCGTTAATGGGCTCCATGGGCGCGATCCGGCTCTGGCAACCCTGGCGGCTGCCCTGCGGGATGGGGTGGGGCATCGGGTGCAGATCAATAGTTACTGCACTCCGGCGCAGCAGCAGGGGTTTGACTGCCATTACGACACCCATGAGGTGATGGTGCTCCAGTTGGATGGCATGAAGGAGTGGTTTGTGTTTGAGCCCTCCGCGATCGCGCCGACGGCGGCCATGCGATCGCCCGCCGAGGTGCCCCCGGATGCCCCGCCCTACCTCAAAACGGTTCTGCAACCGGGGGATGTACTTTATGTACCCCGTGGCCACTGGCACTACGCGATGGCCTGTGGGGAGCGGCCCTCCTTCCACCTCACGGTTGGGATTGATTGCGAAACGGGACTCGATTGGCTGGCTTGGTTGACGGAGGAGCTTGCCCAGCGGCCCCAGTGGCGCAAAAATTTGCCCCTGGTGTCGGGGGGGGACGATCGCGCCCTGCGGGAGGCGGTTCATGCCCTAGGGGTGGCCTTGGCGGCGGAATTGCAGAGTGAGGCGGGCATGGAGGCCCTGGCCCAAGCCTACGGCAATGCCCTGGCCCACGGGGCGCGATCGCCGGAGCCGTTCCAGTTGCCCCAGCAGTTGGGCCAGGATGTGTTTCCGGCGGGGCTGGAGACGGAGTTTTGGCGTCCTCCCTATCCCCGGCTGCGGTTGGTCCCCCAGGCGGACGGCGCAACGCAGATCCATTTTGGGGGGCAGCAGGTGACGGTGGCGGGTCTGGAACCGGCGGTGGTGGCGGATATTCTGGGGCGATCGCGGTTCACCCCCTGGGATCTGGCGGATGTGGTGCCGGATCTGGATTGGGAGACGGAGCTAGCGCCCCTGCTCCAGCGGCTGGTGATGGAGGGAATTTTGAGGGTGGTGAATCCTTAGGCCCTAGAACCTCTGGAGGGGCAGCGGCTTCTAGGGAGGGTCCAGGCGTTCGAGGAGCCAGGGCAAAAATTCTTGCCAAAAGGCTAACAGGCCGGCCCGATGGGTGGATGGGGCGATCGCGAGGCGGGCGGCGAGGCCCATGGAGGGTGCCCGTTCGGGGTAATGGCGGGCGAAGGCGCGGTAGCAGGGGTAGAGATCGCGGGTGTAGGTCTGGTCCTGGGCCATGACCAGTTCAAACCCGGCCCGGACAATGCGGCGGTTGAGCCAAGCGCCTTTGGTGCGGACCTGGGCGGGGGAAATGGGTTGCCGTAGTCGGTCTGCGGTGCGCCGCCAATCTTGATGGAGGGTGGGTCGATGGAGCCAGAGGGCTGGACCGGGCCGCACGGGGGGCAGGGTGGCGATCGCGTCTTGGCCGGTCACTCGGTTACCTGCTACCCAGAGCCCCTGGCTTTTGAGGAGTGCGCCCCAGGTTTTGGCTGGATTGATCAGATCGTCAGCGGTGATGAGGCTGGTTTCGATCGCGCGGCAGAAGGGGTAGCGATCGCGCAGGCGTCGGTTCAGGCGCTCGCACCAAAGTACATCATCGGGCCGTTCCCCATCGGTGACCACCACCAGGCCATCGAGATCCGAAACCCCCGCGATCGCCCGTCCCCTCGGAATCGAGCCGCGCACATAAAACCCCACCGCGCGATCGCCCAGGGCCACGGCACAGGCCGCCACCCAGGCCGCCACCAAACTGCCCCAACGCCCCTGGAGGTGGGCGCGATCGCAGGGATTGATGACATAGCCCGCCCCGTCGATCGCCCACAGTTCCCCCCACGGTTCCAGGGTTGGCCCCGCGATCGCCCCCTTGCCCTCGATGCGTTCCACCGCGTTTCCCCTTGCCCCCGCGATCGCTAGGACGGCACCGGGTTGAGGGGCCGCAGCAGGGCCGCCACCCGAATGCAGTTGCGGCCATCCGCCTTCGCCCGATAGAGCGCCTCATCCGCCAGGGCAAAAATCCGCATCGGATCCCCCGTGCCCTGGGGAACCACCGTCGCGATGCCAATACTCATCGTCACCTGGCTACTTGCCCGCGATCGCGCATGGGGGATCTGCTCCTGGGCCAAAAGCGCCTGCACCCGCTGGGCCACCTGCTGCGCCGCCGCCGGTCGAGCATTGGGCAGCAGCACCGCAAATTCCTCACCGCCGTAGCGCGTCGCCAAACCCGTCTGGGCCATCACCGCCTTGCGCAGGACCGCCGCAACAATCTTGAGGCAGCGATCGCCCTCCAAATGGCCGTAATAGTCGTTATAGCGCTTGAAATCGTCCACATCCAGCAACAGCACCGACAGGGGCTGCTGGGTCTCCGTCAGCAGTCCCCACACCCGCGCCAGCACCGTCTTCAGGTGGCGACGATTGTGCAACTGGGTCAACTCATCCATGCTCGACAGGTGCTGCAACCGTCGATTCTTCGCCTGCATCTCGTCCCCCGAGCGGATCCGGCCCATCACCCCCCGCAGTTGCAGCGCCGCCGTATGCACCAGATCCACCAGGGCCGGACGATTGGCCAAAGGGGTCGGTTGATAGAGCAGCAGCACACCGCTGGTGGCCTGGGGGGTGCCAATGGGCACCGCCGTCACGCTCCGCAGGCCCGCCGCCTGGACCAGGTTAAACCGCTCACAAAAAAAACGGATGAGTGGATCGTCGGTGGGGTGCAGGGCCGCCAAGTCGGCAATCCAGGTGGGGCCACCCGTGATGATGGCGCTGTGGTAGAACGTGTGCTCGTCCCGCAGGCTCAGATCCTTGGCCGCCGCCCGCAGCGATCGCACCGCCGCGCGATCGCCCGCAAATGCCTTGACCAAATAGGCCCGCACCAGCCGCAGCCCCTCCCCGGTGCGATCCATGACCCAAGCTTCGCCATAGCACCAGTCCGCCGCCTCACAGACCCGCCCCAGGAAGGTCTCTAAGGCCCCTTCAAAATCCGCCGCCTCGCTGACGGCCTGGATCGTCCCCAGCAGAAAGCGGGTTTCAAATTCCGCCCGGTGGCGCTTTTCGATCTCCGCCTGGAGCTGTTGGTTGCGTGCTTCGAGCTGACGCCGCTGGTGATGGATGGTCAGTTGGGTTTCAATGCGCGCGAGCACCTCTTCAATTTGGAACGGTTTGGTGATGTAGTCCACGCCGCCCACCTGAAAGGCTTGGACCTTGTGGCCGAGATCGTCCGCCGCGCTCAAAAACATGACTGGCAGATCGGGGGTGAGGGCTTCGGTTTTGAGGGCTTGGCAGATTTCAAAGCCGTCCCGGTGGGGCATCATGATGTCGAGCAACACCAGATCAACGGCCTCCTGGCGGGCGATGTCCAGGGCCATGGTGCCGTCGAGGGCGACGCGGATTTCGTAGCCCCATTTCACCAGCAGGCTCGACAGGATCCGCAGGTTATTCGGTTCGTCGTCCACGAGCAGGAGCAGGGCGGGCCGTCCGCCGATTTGGGCGATCGCGCGATCGCCGGTCGATTCTGGCCAAACTGGGGCCGGGGGGGGCAGGGCCGACTGAATCAACGGCTCCTGGGCCAAGGTTACCCCGCCCTGGAGCGCAGGCCCGCGATCGCGGAGTCCCCAGGTCGGTCCCTCATACGTGTACTCAACCATCAATCTATCCACCCATCCCAGTGACGATGCCCCTGCGGCCATGGATCCCCGCGAGCCCCATTCCCGCCGATCGATGGCCGTCCTACTCCATACGGTACCCCAGTAATTTTGCGGATGCCAAATGGCAGAAATTCCCCCCAAATGTCCCCCAGACCCTGGGCCTTAGGACCGCCGGGGCAGCGGGGGCAAGGGTGACAGCCGGGGCAGCCCGAATCCGGGAAAGGATGCCCCCCTGGGGGAGCGTAAAAAAAATCGCCTGGGAACCCCCAGACGATGGATGTAGACGATGCGATGGATCGCGCGTGATTCGAGGAATTACCTAGGTTTCCGCCGGTTTGCCATCCGCCGGTTTACCCGTCTGGAAGGCCCAGCGCAACAGGGGCGGCGCGACAAAGGTGGTCAAGATCACCATGGTGATGATGGCCGCCTCCAGGGGCTTGCTCAGGACGCCGCTGGCGGAACCGATGCCCGCAAACACCAGACCCACTTCCCCCCGGGGGATCATGCCGATGCCGATCGCGGGGCGGTTGATATTCTCTTGGCCAAAGACCGTCCAGCCGGTGATCACCTTGCCGATGATCGCCACTAGGATCAAGAACGTGGCGACAATCAGCCCCTCGCGGTTTTCCGCATTGAACGGATTGAGCACCCCCAGATCCGTCTTGGCCCCAACGGAAACAAAGAAAATCGGCACCAGGAGATCCGCGATCGGCATCACCTGCTGATCCAACTCCTTGCGCTTATCGGTTTCGTCGAGCACCAGGCCCGCCGCAAAGGCCCCGAGGATGGCCTCCAGGTGGATCGCATTGGCCAAAAACGCCATGGCAAAGGCAAATACAAAGGCCGGAATCACCAAATTGCCACGGGTCTGCAACCGCTCCGCGATCGCCACAAACCCCTTATTAAAGAACTGCCCCAGTAGAATCGCCCCCAAGGTAAAGGCCGTCGCCCCCACAATCGGATAGAGCACACTGGAAACATTCACCTCCCCCGTCTTCGCCAGACTGGCCACCACCGCCAGCACAATAATCCCCAAAACGTCATCAATCACCGCCGCTCCGACGATGATCTGACCCTCGCGGGATTTTAAGACGCCCAGCTCCGACAGCACCTTCGAGGTGATGCCAATACTCGTGGCCGTGAGCGCCGCCCCCGCAAAAATCGCCGGAATCGCCGCCACATGGAAGAACGTCATCAGGCCGATGGTGCCCGCCGCGAACGGAGCCGCCACCCCCACAACGGCCACCACCGCCGCCTGGATGCCCACCTTCTTCAGTTCCCGCAGGTCCGACTCCAGACCAATTTCAAACAGGAGGACAATCACCCCCAGTTCCGCCAGGATCGAAATGGCCTCGCTCTGGACGCCAAAAATGCCCGCCGTGGCCTCCGGTGACAGGTTGCCGAGCTTTTGCAGGGCAGCGGCAATCAGGGAATCGGACGCCCCTAGGGATCCTTCGGGGAAGACCAATAAATGCAGGGCCGATGCGCCGATGAGCACGCCGCCCACCAATTCCCCAAGAACGGGGGGTAAATCCACCGCCTTGGATAGTTCGCCGCCCACCTTACTGGCGAGGTAGATGGCGATGAGGCTCAGCAGGACGCCCGCCAAAATGAGGGACCCATCCTCGGCACTGGCCGCTTCGGGCGCAGCTTCCGCCAGGAGGGGCAAGAGGGCTGGTGGCGACGCGATCGCGCCCCCCAGCCATGACAACAGGTTTGGGATCATGGAGCTATCGGTTATTAGGTACAAAGAAAGTTCAGGCCGCCTATCCGCCGGAGCAGCATCGGCCCCCAGCAATAGCAACCATGGTAGGGCGTTGCCCTGTGCTTGGAGCGTAGCGGCGGATTTGAGTCTGTTGGGGGATCCATTGTGGATTCCAATGGGACACGGGCCTTAACGGCGACATTGGGACGATTTCCACAAAAAATCGACAAGGAACCCCTTTCCCTTGCCGATCCCCAAAAGTCAAAATCAAGGTTGGAAAAGACTGGCGCGATCGCCCCCGATTGACTCCCCATGCCCTGGGGCGATCGCCGCGCCCAACCGTTGCCGAACCATGGCCTAACCCCTGACTTGCGGCCCATGGCTGGGTTCTAGAACACTGACCTGAACCGGGAAGATGTCCCCCACCTCCTACGTTTCAGATCCTGTCCCATCAACACATTGGCCAGGATGAACCTAAACGTCGCGGGTCCGGCGCAGCTTCCGCAAAGAACCGGCAGCGAACAGGCCCAACCCCAGAACCATACCGGGCTCAGGAACCTTCGTATCCGGCTCATCGGGCTTGTCAGCAATGAAGAGGGAGAAGTGGGACAAATCCCGGCCAGTGGGGTTGCGAGGATTGCCGGTGAGGGATGTGCCGATGGTGTCCCACAGGCCGCTATCCACCTCGATCCCTAAATCGAAGTAGTAGACGCTGAAGGAGGTGCTGGTCTTGAGGCTGATGGCGAAGACCTGATCCTTGCCGATGCCATCTAGGAAGCTCCAGGTCCCTTTCCCTTCACCGGTGGTGTCCCACGTCATGCCCGTATCGGCGCTGTTCTCGCTATCGTCCTTGTCAATGAACAGCCAATCGTAGTCCACATCGAACATGGTGTTCAGTTCCCCCAGCAGGGGGTTACCGTCCCCGAGGACGTCGTTAGGGGAGAAGACGCCATCGGTTGCGTAGGCCCCGGCACAGTCGGTGGCGTTGAGCCCTTCTGCAGTGACGTCGGTGACGTTGCAACTGAGGCCGGTCAGGAGTTCTTCGTAGGGATCATCGGCATGGACGATACCGGCGCTCAGGGTGGTGGCGACGATCGCGGCGGTAGCGCTGATGAAAACCTTGCTGAGGGTGAAGGGGGACATGGCTCTAAAGACTCCAGACTTGTGGGGAGGGGGGATTGAATCAGATTAAGCAGAGACGTTTTCGGGCCTAGCTTGGACAGTTTTGGGGGAATGTCCCAGCGGGCGGGCGTTTCTTTAGGGGCTGATAATTCATAGATATCTGATCTGGCCCGAACTTGGCTAGCAACTTCATCAAGTTTTCATCGGAACTTCATGGCAGCTTTAAAAAAGAAGCGGCCTGCTGGGGTGGCGCAGGGGCTGAAGCGCTGTTTCCCTAAGGCTTTTGGGGGATGGTGGGGCTAGCGGTTGATGGGGTGGGGGGGGATGCGGCGGAGGGCGGCCTGGAGGGCTTCGAGGCGGACGGGTTTGCTGACGTAATCGTTCATGCCGGCGGCGAGGCAGTCGTCGCGATCGCCGCCCATGGCGTTGGCGGTCATGGCGATGATCCAGGGTTGGCGTGGATTGTTGCCGCGATCGCGGATGTGCTGGGTGGCGGTGAGGCCGTCCATGGTGGGCATTTGTACGTCCATAAAAATGGCGTCGTAGGGCTGTCGGGCGATCGCCTCGAGGGCTTCGCAGCCATTGCTGGCCACATCGGCGCGATAGCCCAGGCGCTCCAGCATCAGCAGGGCCACCTTTTGGTTCACCACCACATCCTCCACCACCAAAATGCGCAGGGGTGGCGCTTGCCACTGTTGGTCCGGGGCGCTGGCGGGCACGGGGACGGGGACAGGCATTTCACCCTGGCTGGGGGGGGTGGCTTCTCCCGTGGGGGATGCGGGGGGTGCGGCGGGCCGGGGTGGCGGCGGCGGCGGCTCTAGGATTTTCCGCAAGGCCCGCTGGAGGGAAGCCTGTTTGAGGGGTTTCATTAGGGTGGCGGCCACGGCGGGGCGATCGCCCTGGGGAATGTCATGGCTACCGACGGACCGCAGCACAATGACCGGCAGCGATCGCCCGCCCTCACCTTTGGCCCCCTGGATTCGCTCCGCCAAATCTAAACTATCCATCTGGGGCAGACCCCCATCAATGATCGCCACATCAAACCCCTGGTCCGCCTCCAAAACCTTCAGGGCATCCGCCCCGGAAGCCACCGCCGTCGTTTCCATGCCCCAGGTGGCCGCCTGGAGCGCCAGGAGTTTGCGGTGGGTGCAGTTGTCATCCACCACCAGCAGCCGTTTACCCACCAGATGCCCGCCACCGGACGGCTCCACCCGCGATCGCGGCACCCCCAGCACCCGCACCGTGAAATAGAACGTCGTCTCCGTTGGCCCCGCCAGACCCATCCGCCCCGGCCAGCCCCCCGCAGTCCCCCAGTCCGCCGGAGCCGTGCCCCCCGTGTGGCCCTGGCTATGGACCCAGAGGTGGCCCCCCATCAGTTCACAAAGGCGCTTACTGATCGCCAGCCCCAGACCCGTACCCCCATGGGTCCGCGTAATGGACGCATCCACCTGACTGAAGGGACGAAACAGCCGCCCCAGGCGATCGCGCGGGATCCCAATGCCCGTATCACTAATGGCAAAGCACAGCTCATGGGGCCGCGCATCCGGGCTTTGGCGACGGACTCCAGCCCCCCCCTCCAACCCCGACTCCCACGGCAGTTCCCGGGCCGTCACCCGCAGCAGCACATCCCCCTTCTGGGTGAATTTCACCGCATTCGACAGCAAATTCACCAGCACCTGCCGCAGGCGAGTCACATCCCCCACCAGGCAGTCCGGCACGGATGGATCTAGATAGGAGGCCAGTTCAATGCGTTTTTCCGCCGCCCGGTGGCTCAGCAGATCCAGGCATTCCTCGACGCAGGGGGCTAGGTTGAAGGGATGTTCTTCTAGTTCGAGGGTGCCGGATTCGATCTTAGAAAAGTCCAGGATATCGTTGATGATGTCCAGCAGGGTGTCGCCGCTCTTGCGGATGGTTTCGGCGAAGTCCCGCTGTTGGGGCGTCAGGTCCGTGTCTAGCAGAAGGCCGGTCATGCCGATGGTGGCGTTCATGGGGGTGCGGATTTCGTGGCTCATCATGGCCAGGAATTGGCTTTTGGCGCGGTTGGCGCTTTCCGCTTCGCGGGTGGCCTGCTGGAGGGCGATGTTTTTGAGGGTGAGTTCCTTGCGCTGGGTGGTTTCCTGTTCGAGGAGCTGGGCCTGGGCGAGGGCGATGCCCACGTGGGCGGCGATGGTTTCGAGGAGTTCGATTTCTTCAGGGCTCCAGGTGCGGAAGTGATCGCACTGGTGCAGGCCGATCGCGCCGTTGGGTTGCCCTTGGTAGGAGGTGCGGACGCCGATCATTGACTTGACGCCCACCGATTCGCAAATGTCGATCGCATCCTTGAGGAGGGGTTCTTCGTAGATGTTGGGGCAGGCGATCGCGCGATCGCTGCTGAGGAGCTGTTGCACGTGGGGGTTCCCGTCGATCGGCACCTTGAGGCCCATCATCGAGGAGATATTGTCCCCCTGGAGATATTCCGACACGAGGGGGATGCTGGGCTCGGGGTCGGCGATGTAGGCATGGATCAGGCAGCGGTTGGCCCCGAATAGTTCACCGACGCGGCGGGCGGTGGTTTCAAAGATGCGATCGATCCGCAGACTTTGGCGCACTTCTGTGATGATCTGCTGGAGGATCGAGGCGCGCCGCAGTTGATATTCCAAGGCTTCGCGGGCCTGGGTGCGTTCGAGGTCCGTGCCGAGCCATTGGGCCATCAGCCGCAGCAGTTGGCGATCGCGGTGGGCCAGGGGGACATTTTCGCGGGGGCTAGGGTCGATGAAACTCAGGACGCCGACGGGGTTACCCTCCACCACCACCTGACAGCCCAGGTAGGAGCCAATGGGCCAGGTGCGATAGGCGGGATGGTCGTACCACTGGGCCGGATCGAGGCGGGTCAAAAAAACCGGCGTTTTGCTGCTCAGGGCCAAATGGCAGTAGGTTTCGCCCATCGGGCGCGCCTCCTGGAGGGCCGGGTCTGCGGGATCTAGATTGTCCCCCTGGTAGGCGCAGAGGCGGACGAGGAAGTCGGGGCCGCTGCCTTCGAGGCGGGTGAAGAAGCCCATGGGGAAGCCGAAGCGCCGCCGACCGATCGCCAAAATGCCCTGGAGCCGCTGCTCGAAACTGAGGCCCACGGCGGCGGTGACCTGATAGAGCCCCTGGAGGGCGTTGCTTTGCTCCTGGGATTGGCGCTCGGCCCGCTTGAGTTCCGTGACGTCGGTGATGGTGCCCAGGTAGCCGATGGTTTGGCCCTGGTGGTCCGTCAGGGGCATGGCCCGCACGTAGACTTCCGTGAGGGTGGGGGGGTGGCCGTAGCGGCATTCGGTGGCGAAGTTCTGGCGATCGCGCAGGGCCGTTTGCCAGTCGGTTTCGACGCGATCGCGATCGTCGGGAAAGATGCCATCGGTCCAGGGAGCCCCCAGGGCCTGGGTCTCCGTCAGGCCGGTGATGGATTGATAGCGTTCATTGACAAAGCGCGATCGCCCCTCAAGATCCGTCTCAAAAATACCCACCGGCGCGAACTGGGCCAGGGTGCGGAAGCGGGCTTCACTGCGGCGCAGGTGCCGCTCGATCTGCTTACGTTCGGTGATGTCACGGATGGTGAAGAGGACGCCGTTGGGGCCGCTGGGGGTGACGCGCACCTCCTCATCGCGGGTGAGGGTGCCAATTTTGAGGGTTTGTTCGTAGATCAGGATTTCGCGGCCGGCGAGCACCTCTTCAATGGCGGCCAGGTGGCGGCGGGCCACGTCGGGGGGAACGAGGTCGATGATGTTGCGGCCAATGCGGGAGGTGGGTTCGCCGATTTGGACGACGTTGCGACCGGCGTGGAAGTTGAGGTAGTTGCCCTGGGCATCGACGCGGAACATGAGGTCGGGGACGGCGGCGAGCATGTCGCGATCGCCGGGATCCAGGGGGCTGTTGATCTGGCTAGGGCTGGGCTCTGGGCTGGGGTCTAGGCGGGGCTCTGGGGCGATCGCGGGGGCTTCCCGGGGGGCCGGTGGGGCGATGAGTGGGGGCTGCGCCCCGATCGCGGCGGGGCCAGGGGGGCGATGGTGGTGGCGGTGGCGGCGGGCGGCCCGTTGGGCAATGGGGGGCGGGGCCTGGCGATCGCGCAGGAGGCCATAGAGAAAACTCGGGTGGGCCAGGGGCAGGTAATGGTGGGCCAGCAGGAGGCCGCTGGGGGCGGAGCCACTCCCCACCAGGATTTGCCGCTCCCCGTCTCCCCCCTGGGCAATGAGCTGCTCCACCTGCCGCAGGGGCGTGGTGGGCGATACCTGGGGCGGCAGGGGCCGGGCGATCGCCCCGAGGGGCAGGGCCATGAGGTCGCCGCGATCGCACTGATGGGCCAGGTCAAGGCCGTCCACAATGCCCAGCGGTTGCCCCTGGGGGTTGGTGACCAAGACCGCCGCCGTGGGCCAGTCCAACAGGGCCGCGATCGCGCTGGCCACGGGGGCCGTTTCCGCCAGGGTGGGCAGGGGCGATCGCACCAACTGGCCCGCCGTCACCCAATCCAAAAGCTGCGTCTCCGCCAGCCGCGCGATCGCCGCCTCCAGATCCAATAGCCCCAGGGGGTGACCCGTCGCCGCATCCACCACCACCACCGGTTCCCCCCGCCGGTTCTGGAGGGCCAGGAGTCGGGCGAAGGGATCGCGATCGTCCAGGGTGACCGTTTCGTAGGGATCCGCCGTGGCCGCCGCTGGCTGCTGTTGCCAATCCCCCGCCGCGATCGGGGCGCAGCCCCCACTCATCGCCCGCAGCAGCGATCGCACCCCAAAGAGCAGGGTCGGCTGAGGCCCATCCCCCAACGCGATCGCCCCCCCGTGGGACTTTTGCAGCAGGTGTACCAGGGTACCCACGGGCGTCGTCAGGGGGAGCGGTGGCCGGGGCGATCGCCCGGACGGCGGGGCCGGGGCAAGGCCGTCACCGGGATTGGGGGAGGAAAAGGTCATGGATGGCAGAACCGTTGCGGCGGACAATCCACCGCAGAAAGGGATGCGGACAGACGCCAAAACACGGGCGACCGGTGGCACCACGGGCGGCGCAGTTGGGGGTAGGGAGAACACCTGATGCGATGACGGCAGGATGGGGCTGTGGTGTTGCTCTGGCCCCCACCGAGGAACTGGTGCCCTAGCCCCCCATGTCCGTAATTTTCTTTAGCTTATCGCGATCGCCCGGAGGCCCGAATCGCCCCCCATGTCCCCCGGTCCCGCGATCGCCTAGGGGGATTAGGCGGAAGCATCCTCCGTGCCGAGGGTGCCCCGGGTCAGGCCCAGTTGATTCTGCACCTTGAGGCGTTTCCAAAGCTGTTCACCGGACTGCTGCCCCCGCAGGAGTCGCTGATATTCCCGGAGGGTGCGGGTCACTTGCTCTGGCCCTTCGGTGGTGAATTCAATGCGGAACCGCCGCACGCCGCGCGGGAGCAGTTGGCGGATCGCTTCGGCTCCGGTCTGGGCGGTGCCGTTGAAGAGGGTGTTGCGGCAACCGGCGTCGGCCTTGAGCTGATGTTCGACTCCGGCGCGATCGCGTAGGGTGACTTCGTGGCGATCGCAGGGGCGGCCACAGTCGCGGTAGTCCTTGCCGTCGGACAAAAAGGCGCAAAAAACACAGTGCTCCATATGGAACATGGGCACATGCTGATGGAGGGTGACTTCAAACCAGTGGGCGGGGCAGCGATCGAGCAGGCTGCACAGTTGATCGGCGTTGAGGTCGTAGGCGGCGGTGAGGGCTTCGAGGCCGTGGACTTCTATAAAGTGGCGGGCGGTGATGGGGTTGGCGACATTGAGGGAAAAGTCGCCGATCGCGCGATCGCCCCTGAAAAAGTCCAGATGGTCGTAGTTGCGCACCAGATAGCCCGTGGCCCCGTCCTGGCGCACCTGGTTCAAAATCCACCGCTCCCCTTCTTTAAAAATGCGCGGCGGGGCGAGCCAGATTTCGCGATCGCCCCTCGGGTTCTGGCCATGGTTTTGCACGAGATCCACCGCCTGCCGGTAGTGGCGCGGATCTTCAAATTCGCAATAGTGAAGTTTGACGCCGGTTCCCAGGGCGGCCGCCAACTGATCGAGGCTGCGGCTGAGGGCCACGAGGCGATCGGCGGGGTCGGTGTCCGGGTCGATGCTGTGGCGGTTCTGGGGCTGGGGTAGGAGATCTTGCCAGGGGCGATCGCGGTGGAGAGTCCAAGCAGGGGGGCGCGATCGCAGGTCTTCGAGATCCGCCACCAGTTGCCGCCGCAGGCGATTGAGTTCGCTGGTGGGCAGCATCAGGCCCGGTTCCAGATCCGCCGTGGTCAGCTTCGCCAGATAGAACGGCGTATTGCCCAGACGGCCCAACTGCTGCCCCAGGGTCTGCGGCGTGAGGGGATGATCCTGGGCCGCCACGAGGGCCATGGCGGACTGGGCTTCCACCCGACGGCCCGCCCCATCTTGCATCGTGACCGTTAATGGCGCGCCTAAATGACCGGTTACATGGATCGCCACGGGCCGCCGCCATTTGGGTACATCCCCGGCGAAGGTTTGGCGCAGTTCCTTTTCTAGATGCGGGTCGCTGGTTTTCCAGACCTGCCAGCCCGGTTTGATGTGACCAATGGGCACGTCGCGCCCCAACTCGATGCCGATGGATTTGCCCTGGCTCACAATTCCATAGATCCGACCGCCCACTTCGCGATCGCGCGGCCCCCCCGATGAACGGCTCGGCGGCACTAAAACAATGCCATCCCCCGCCGCGATCGGTGCGCCGTTGGGCATTTTGGCCGAAATCCATAGCCGCCCCCCCTGCGATCGCTCGACGGTGCCCAGGAATACGCCCCGCTTTTTGCCATAGCGCCCGTGGACGAGGGTTTGGTTATCAATGCCCTCGAACCAGCCGGTGAATAGCCCCCGGGAAAAGGCCATTTCTAGTTCGTAGCGCGGCGATCGCCCGGTGGCCGTCTCCGTTCGGCCGATCGCGGGTTTCGGAAATTCCACCGTCTCCGTATCCGGGTCCGCTTCGTCTGGAATGGGGGGGGGGGTGAGGACCGCCGCGATCGCGCGATCGAGCGCCTGCCGATAGACCCGAGTCACGCTGGCCACATATTCCGGCGACTTGAGGCGACCTTCCACCTTGAGCGATCGCACCCCCGAGCGCACCAACGATTCCAGCACCGGCAGCCCCGACAAATCCTGGGGACTCAGGAGATAGCGGCGATCGCCCAGATCCACCACCTCCCCATCCACCACCAGGTCATAGGTCATGCGGCACGCCTGGGCACATTCCCCCCGGTTCGCCGATCGCCCCCCGAGCGCCTCACTGGTCAGACATTGGCCGGAATAGGCGACGCACAGCGCCCCATGCACAAACACTTCCAAGGGAATTTCAGTGCCTGCTTCCCCCTGCAACGCCTGGATTTTTTCGATCTCCGCGATCGAGCATTCCCGCGCCAGCACAACTAAATTGCACCCCAGCGATCGCGCAAACGCCACCCCCGCCCCACTGGTCACGGTCATTTGGGTCGAAGCATGGATCGGAAAATCCGGCGACAGGTGACGAATCAGCCGACAAATGCCCACATCCTGCACGATCGCCGCATCCACCCCCGCCGCGATCGCCGTCCGCAAATACTCCGTCGCCGCCGCCAACTCCGTCGGAAACACCAGCGTATTCAGCGTCAAATAGCCCCGCACCCCGCGCCGGTGCAAAAACGCCATCAACTCCGGCAAATCCGCCCGCGTGAAATTGTCCGCCCGCATCCGCGCATTGAAGCGATCAAGGCCAAAATAAACCGCATCCGCCCCATTTTCCACCGCCGCCCGCACACAGTCCCAATTGCCCGCCGGTGCTAACAATTCCGGCCCCAAGCTTCCTAAATCCATCGGCCCCGACCCATGCGGCGCAGACCCCAACCCTTTCGACCCCACCGGAGCATCCGCGACCATAGGCCCCCGAATTATCATTCATCTCAATCTTTGCCAATCCTAAACAATAACCTGAAATGCTGAACCGGCCAAGCAATCCCTCGATAAGACAACAGAAAAGACAGGAAATTTAAGGCTTGCTTAGGCATCGTCCCGCGACCCGCCATCCACGGCGATGACTGGTGAAGCAAGGGGTTTCAGCCTGCTTACCTTGAAGGGCGCTTGGGGATGATCAGGGGGTGCCACGGCGATCGCCGTCCCCTCTGCCAATCTTTAGGAAGCCTTCGCTAAGCTAGAACCGATCAAACGTCTCACCGCCCCCCTGGCCGCCCCATGTCCGATCGCATTGCCCTGACCTTTGACGACGATCCAAAAATTACCCAGGACGACTCCGTACCCACGGGAACCTCAGAACTATTGCGGGTGGTCGAAGAACTGAACCAAACGCCGCCCTACCAAAAGCGGCCCATTCGCCTGACCTTTTTTGTGGTGGGGGTGAATGTGGAAAAAATGCTGTCCCTTGAACCGCAACTGATTACGCGGATGGTGATGGGGGGCCATGAAATCGCCAACCATTCCCATAGCCATCCCAATCACTTTCATCGGCTTTCGGTGGATCAAGCCCTTGAGGAAGTGGGCAAAAACCATGATCTAATTCAGCATTTGCTGGGGCGGGAATCGCGCTTTTTTAGGCCCCCCTATGGCCTCATCAGTCAACCGTTAATTGATGCCATCCTCAGGGAATTTCCCCGATATCAAATTGCCGGTTGGCATCGCCATGACGAAAAGGATAGCTACACGGCGGCGCAACTGAGCCGGGTGGTGGTGCAGCAGGCCCAGGGTAACCAGGTGGTGCTGCTCCATGGCTGGTACAAATCGACCCTGTGGGCCATGCGATCAATTTTTCAGGGCCTCCGCGATCGCGGCTTTTATGCGGTCACCATGGGCGATCTCGCGGGGAAACCACCCCTGGGGGGGCTCAAGGGCCTCTGAAGGTTTTCTGAAGGTTTTCTGAGGGGCTTTAGTTTCTGTAGGGGATTGGAGTGTCTTGGTCCGGTTGATGTCCCTATAATTGTGCGTCTAATTGTGCGTTGGTTCCCCGATCCATGGGCATTGTGACGGCCATTTTTAATCAAGCCGGTGGCGTGGCGAAAACGACCCTGACGATGAATCTGGGCTATCACCTGGCCCTGCGCGATCGCCGGGTGCTGGTGATGGATATGGATCCCCAGGCGAGTTTGACGAAGGCCCTGAGCGTGGATGTGGATGCCCTGACGGAGGATCAAACGATCTATGGGCCAATCGTCGATCGCACGGAGCTGCCGGTGGTACACTGCCCGACCTTTGGGGTGGATCTGGTGCCGTCGGAGTTGATTTTGAGTACGGCGACGCCGAAGCTGGCGGCGGTGATGGCTCGGGAAACGCGGCTGCGGCAGGCGATCGCGCCGGTGCGGGATCAGTATGACCACATCTTGATTGACTGTGCGCCGACGGTGGAATTGCTGAGTTTGCTGGCCCTGATGGCGGCCGATCGCGTGCTGATCCCCGTGGAAACCCAGTGGAAGGCGTGGAATGCGGTGCCGGAGGCGTTGCGGACCCTGGAGGCGGTGCGTGAAGCGCGGCTGATGTTTAATATCACCGAACCGCTGACGATCGCGGGATTTGTCCCCACCCGCTACAGCAAAACCTACGAGGATCATCGGGCGACGCTGGCGGAACTGCGCGATCGCCAAACTGGGGCCGCCGCGATCGCGCCCGTCCTGGAAGCGGTGCCCAACTCGACCCTGTTCGGCAAAGCCTTTGCGGCAAACGTCCCCCTGGCGCTCTACGATAAAACCCACAAAGCCGTGGGCGTTCTCAAGCGTCTGGCGGCTGCCCTGGATGCTGAAGAGCGCCCCTAAGCCATGGCCCCCCAACCGCCCCGCCGTAAATCTCCCCAACGGCTCAGCGCGCTCTTCAGTGGCCCGGTCAGGGATCCCGCGATCGCGGCTCAAGATGTTTCCCAAAACGCTGCCGATGGGGGCGATCGCGAAAATCTAGACCTAACAAATTTGGCGAATTTAGGCCGCGCGGATCTGGGGAACGGCGCGATCGCCCAGGCCATTCCCCTTGATCGCATCCTCCTGCCCGCCAGTCAGCCCCGGCGCTACTTTGATCCCGAAGCCCTCGATCGCCTCGTGGCCTCCGTGCGGCTCCATGGGGTGCTGGAACCGGTTTTGGTGCGGCCCCTTCCCGTTGAGGTTTCGGGAGATATTTCAGGAAATGCTGCGGGCGATCGCTACGAACTGGTGGCCGGTGAACGGCGCTACCGGGCGGCCCGCGCGGCGAATTTAACCCACATTCCCGCCATCAGCCGCCCCCTGGCCGACGGGGACGTGCTGCAAATTGCCCTGATCGAAAACCTGCTGCGGGAGGACCTCAACCCCGTCGAAGAAACCGAAGGCATTTTAGAGGTGCTGGCCCTGCGCCTGGGCACCACGCCCGCCGCCGCCGCCGCCCTCCTGCAACGGATGGATGCCGATCGCCGACGCGGGTCCGATAACGTTATGGGACAGCCGGAGGCCACGATCGCGATCGCCGTATTCGACGCCCTCGGACGGATGGGGTGGCGATCGTTCGTCGCCAATCGGCTGCCCCTGTTGGCCCTGCCGCCGGAAATCCTCGATGCCCTCCGCCAAGGCCACCTGTCCTACACCAAAGCCCAGGCGATCGCGCGGGTGCCCGACCCGGACCAGCGCCGCCACCTGCTGACCTGGGCGATCGAACAGCAGCCTTCCCTCAGCGCCATCCGCACCGCGATCGCGCGATCGCGCCCCCCCGAACCCCCTGCACCCGAACCTAACGAAGAAGAACAGATCCTGCGCGATCGGTGGCGCACCCTGATCCAGCGGGCCACCGCCGCCAAAATCTGGAGCGATCCCCAGCGCCGCGCCCCCCTGGCCCAACTGCTCACGGACCTCGAAACCCTCCTCCAGGATCCCTAGGCGATCGCCGCGCCCCCCACCGATCCCCACCGCATTCGGTTGTCCTTAAAAAAATCTTAAGAAAATAAACCCCCATTCCCGCCCCCCGCCATTGCGGAGCCTAGAATTGCCCCCCCAAGGCATTAGGGCGATCGCGGTGCCCCCCGCTTCAACCCACCCTCAACCGAGCTAAATCACCCCCTGAACTCGGCCCCGCCACACTGGCGCGATCGCGCGGGGCAGCCCCGGCAGGGATCAAAGGATTCCCCCCAAACATCCAGGGGATTCACCGTTTCGCCACAAGGGGGCCGTTACAATTTTTAGCAAAATATAGTATCCTCCCTAGCCAAAGGGGCACCGTCGCGTTGTGTCTGCGTTCTAGGGTGCTGCCCAGGGCGATCGGCGCGATCCCCAGGTTTCCCCCGCCCCCTTGCCGCCCTAAGCCAGTCGGATCTAGCCACCAAAGCCGTTTATGTACATCGTCCAAATTGCATCGGAATGCGCGCCCGTCATCAAAGCCGGTGGCTTGGGCGATGTGGTTTATGGCCTCAGCCGTGAACTGGAACTGCGGGGGCACTGCGTCGAGCTCATCCTGCCGATGTACGACTGCATGCGCTACGACCACATCTGGGGGCTCCACGATGCCTACCGCGACCTGTGGGTGCCCTGGTACGGCGGCGCGGTCCACTGCTCGGTCTACTGCGGCTGGGTCCATGGGCGGCTGTGCTTTTTCATTGAACCCCACTCGGGCGATAACTTTTTCCATCGGGGTTGCTATTACGGCTGCCTCGATGACCACATGCGTTTTGCGTTCTTTAGTAAGGCGGCCCTGGAGTTTTTACAAAAGAGCAACAAGCGCCCGGATATCCTCCATGTGCATGACTGGCAAACGGGCCTGGTGCCGGTGCTGCTCTACGAAATTTATAAGCACCATGGCCTCGGGAATCAGCGGGTTTGCTACACGATCCACAACTTTAAGCATCAAGGGATTGTGGGATCCGATGTGCTCTGGGCGACGGGCCTGAACCGACCGGAATACTATTACCAATACGACAATCTGCGGGATAATTTTAATCCCTTTGCCCTCAATTTAATGAAGGGGGGTGTGGTCTATTCCAACTATGTGACCACCGTGTCGCCCCACCATGCCTGGGAGGCGCACCATGGGGATTTTGGCTATGGTCTGGGCCATACGCTCCATGTCCACCAGGGCAAGTTTGCGGGGGTGCTCAACGGGATTGATTATGAGGTGTGGAATCCGGCGGGCGATCGCTACATTCCCCAGCCTTATACCGCCGATACGTTTGAGGATAAGGCTAAGAATAAAAAGGCCCTGCGCGATCGCCTGCTGCTGCGGGATGAGCACAAGCCGCTCGTCGCCTATATTGGCCGCCTCGATGACCAGAAGGGCGTCCATTTGGTCCACCATTCCATTTACTATGCCCTCGGTCGCGGCGCGCAGTTTGTGTTGTTGGGTTCGGCGACGAAATCGGATATTAATGCCCACTTCTGGCATGAGAAAAACCACCTCAACAATAATCCCGACTGCCATTTAGAGCTTGGGTTCAATGAGGAATTGGCCCACCTGATCTATGCGGCGGCGGACATCATTGTGGTGCCCAGTAACTATGAACCCTGCGGCCTGACCCAGATGATTGGCCTGCGCTACGGGGCGGTGCCGGTGGTGCGCGGTGTGGGCGGTTTGGTGAATACGGTGTTTGACCGGGATTATGATTCCCTGCACCCGAAGGAGGAGCGCAATGGCTATGTGTTCTTCCAGCCGGATAACCACGCCCTTGAATCGGCCCTCGATCGCGCCTTGGGCCTGTGGTTCGAGTTCCCTGAGGAGTTTGAGACGCTGGCGAAGCAGGGGATGGCGATCGACTATTCCTGGAATGTGCCCGGTCAGCGCTATCAGGAAATTTACGAGTTCATTCGCGCCTAATTTGTTTCCCCTTTCACCCAAGATCAGGGGCTGGGGGGTGGCCGGTGGGGCTGGGCGGGAAGACCCCGATCAGGGGCTGGGGGGTGACCGGTGGGGCTGGGCGGGAAGACCCCGCCCCTACGGGATCGTCGTTTTTCACAAAAAAATGGCCCCGATTCCTACGGTGGGGATCGGGGCCGGTGATTTGGGGGATTCAATTTCCCGGTGTTACATGGTCATGGGCAAAGCAACCTAGGCTCGGGCGATCGCGCTCTTGCCCTGTTCGTAGATCGTGCGGGCGTAGTCCGTCCAGGTGCCCTGGCCCCAGTAGCGGAAGCAACTGGTTTGCAGCAACAGGTTATAGAGCAGCGCCTCTTGGTATTCGCGGCTCGCGGTGACCGACGCATCCGCCGCCACCAGGGGATCAAACTTCTGGTGGAACTTGGCGCTCAGGTCGTTCATCGGTTCGAGCACATTGTCATAGCCCGACACCCAACTGAGGTTATCGGTCCAGGATGCGCCGTCCATGTGGAACCGGTAGTCCGTTTGCTTCAGTTCCGCGATCGCGGCCTCGACCGCCTCCGGTGTGGCACTGTTCGGATCCACCCGCTGCCAGATCTTGTGCTGCTGCACCGCCTGACAGACCGGATAGGCCGCCGGATCCGCCCCCGCCGCCTCGATCAGCTCCAGATATTCCGTCCCATTAAACCCGGCCACGGACGGATTATTTTTCAGGTCGCCCCACGCTTGCATGAAGCCACTGGGGAACTCATTCATCATCACGCCGCCATTTTCCCCATCGGCGATCTGCGACACCAACGACGGCACCTCGATCGAGCCACAGGAGCGCCGCCCGTAGGTCTTCGCCTCGTGGTAGGGCTGCATCTGCGCCACCAGTTTCGTGTCAGACCCCTGGGTTTTGATCAGGGCCGTGATGCTGATCTCCTGGCCGTGGGAATTGCGCGCCACCAGACGGTTCGGCACATATTTTTGCTCGTAGGGCAGGTCATGGCCCTCCGGCGACTCGACGGAATGCTCCTGCACCAGCAGCCACTGGTAGCCGCACTCCTTGAGGGCCTTGATGTATTCGTAGAGGGTGTCCGGGTGGTTGGGCAGGTGCATTTCCGGCGGCGAGAAGCCTTTGACCCGCGCCAGGGCCTCATCCCCAAAGATGGCGGCAAAATGCTGCTGCCACGCGATCATGTGCAATTTCAGGTCGGGGATCGGCGTTGAGGGGGCCACCGCATGGCTCCACATGGTGCCGAGCCATTCCACGTAGGGTTGATAGGTCGCGTCGGTGGTGACGCCCCGCAGGCTGTCGAGCACGTCGTGGCGGTTCATCTGCTGGAGGCCCCAGAGCAGGTTGCCGGAGTAGTCCAGCATGATGCGCGGGTTGCAGCCGTCGTTGACCAACTGGGGAATAAATTCGCCGATGCGTTTGTAACACCAGGAGAAGGGTTCGGCGTTGTGGTTGTCCCCTTCGCCCTGGTTTTCGTACATATGTTGCAGGTTGCAGATCAGGCTGCCGTTGGGGCCGGCGGGGATCGTCGGCTGGTGCATGTGGAGGGCACAGGCAAAGCCGGATTGGATCTGGCTGAGGTTGAGGTTGCTGCGATCGCGGAAGGCAATCCGCTGGCGTTGGGCGATCGCCTGGAGGTCTGCCTCACGACCGGACAGGGCGGCGAGGCCCGGTCGTAGGTCCGTGGTGAGCCGCTCGATTGTGGATGCGCTCATAAGCTGGGAATCCTTCGTTGTCCTTCAGAAGAAAAGAAATCAATCGGGCGGTTGGGGCCGGTGAAGAGGCCAAGGCCCCAACCATGGCGGACGATGGTCGTTGCTAAATGCTCTCAGAACAATCCTGTCAAGAAGGGCAAGGGCGGACGCGATCGCCGCGTTTGGTGCTTGGATGAGGGTAGTGATTACCAAATCTGACCAATAGTTTTAGGGTAGGACGCGATCGCGGGCAATGGCGTCGCGGCGGCGGCTTTGGTGAGATTTGCAAGGTTTCGTTGCGCTTAGAAATAATCGTTTAGTCCCCGTCGCAATGGGGGACGGGACCGCTGCAATTTGGGCCGTTGAATTGACATGTGAGGGATGAGGGGACCGGCGGGGCTCAATAGGGCGAATGGCCGTCCCCAATGATCACGAAGGCGGCCCAGTAGAAGGGATTCGGGTAGCGGGCGCGGATGCTGAGTTGGGCCAGACGCAGGGCTTCCGCGCGATCGCGGCCCGCCAGCAGATGTTGATAAAACTCCTCCATGAGCATGGCCGTCTGTTGATCGGGCACCTTCCAGAGGCTCGCGACGACGGTGGGGGTGCCCGCCCGCAGGAACGCCCGCGCCAGACCGATGACCCCCTCCCCGGTGATGCGGCCCTTGCCCGTATCGCAGGCGCTGAGGACGGCGATCTGGGCCGCCAGGGGCCGGTCAAAGATTTCCCCCAGGGTGAGTTTGCCGTCTTCCCCGTTTTGGGGATCGGGGGCCAGGGCCAGCCACGCATCGAGGACATCGCGATCGCCGATCTGAAAAATGCCGTGGGTGGCGAAGTGGAGCAGATCGGCGGTGTCGAGGCGGGCTTTGACGGCGGTTTCCGTGGCCTGGGGACCGAGGAGGGGGGCGGTGTCAAAAAATTGGGCGATGGTTTGGGCCTCCTGGGCGGCTCCGGCGAGGGGGCTTAGGGGTTGATCGTTGTGGCGGGGCATGGGGGCGGGGTTGCCGATCGCCAGGAGTCCTTGGCCGGTGCGAGGGCGATCGCGCGGGAGGGCGGCGAGCACCTGGATCGACGGGGCGATCGACAGGGTGAAGCGCTCCACCAGAAAGCGATCCTGGGAATCCAGCAGGGCTCCGAAGGGCAACATGCCCAGCTCCCGGTGGGGGATGATGATCAGCCGCTCGCCGGTCCCCTGGGGCAACAGGTCTTCGATGGGTTCAATCAGGAGGCGATAGCCCTGCTGGAGGCCGTCGGTGCCGTCGGTGGTGAGGGGGCCGGGATCATTTACGGCGGTGGCGGGGGCATCCGTGAGGCCGGAGCGGACCGCCAACACCCAATCGCTACTGAAGGGGGCGTCCACGCTGCCAAAGAAGAAGTCGTTGATGGGGTTGGTGGCGGTGGCGCGGGTGCTGGCGACGGCGGTGCGGATGGGGATGCCGATCGCGGCGGGATCGAGTGATCGAAAGGTGATTTGGCCGCTGGGGGCGATGACCCAGGCCAGGAGTTCCTGATCGAGGACGGAATAGACAATGATCGTGGCGTTGCGATCGCGGGCGAGCTGCTGCATCTGGGCGATCGTCAGGGGCGATCGCGGCTGGCCAGCGGTGGCCGGTTGCAGAAAATCCGCCAGCGATCGCGCCCTGGCCTGGTCGGCGGCTTCGAGGGCGCGCTCCCACTGCCCCTGGGCCACCAAGACCCGCTGGAGATCCCCCCAGGCCCCGCCCCAGGTGTCAAAGAAGGAGACGCGATCGCGATCATTGGCCCCCAAATCCCGTTCAATGGCGGCGGAAACCGTCAGCCCCTCCTGGAGCGCCGCCGCCGCCAGATCCAGCGCCCCGGAGGCCAGATGCGCCCGCCCCAAATTCCGCAGGGTGGCCGCCTCCCCCAGGCGATCGCCGATCGCCCGCCGCACCGCCAGGGCCTCTTGGTAATACCCCAGGGCTTGATCCAAATCCCCGAGGTGATGGTGGGCGATCGCGAGGCCCTGGAGGGCGGCCCCTTCGCCGGGACGGTTACCGATCGCGCGGCTAAGGGTCAGGGCTTGGCCGTAGTACCCCTGGGCCTGGTCATACTGGCCGGACAGGTTATAGGTTGCGCCCATGCCCCGCAGGGTGGCCTCCTCCCCCGCCGGATTCCCCAGGGTGCGGAAGAGATCCAAAGCCTGCTGGAAGTAAACCAAGGCTTCCCCATAGCGCCCCAAACTGCGGTGGGCGGCCCCGAGGTTGCTGAGGCTGCTGGCTTCCCCGGTGCGATCGCCCACCTCCCGCCGAATGGTTAGCGTGCCCTCAAACCCCGCCAGGGCTTCGGCATATTGCCCAAGCTGGTAGTGGACCGCCGCCCGGTTATTGAGAATGGCCCCCTCCTCGATGCGGTTACCCGTGGCCTGACTGATGGCGAGGGCGTCTCCGTAGTAGTCGAGGGCGTCCCGGTAGCGCCCCTGCTGGTAGGCAATGACGGCCAAGCCGTTGAGGTTTTGCCCCTCGCCGCTGCGGTAGCCGATCGCGCGGTTGATGGCGAGGGCGGCCCCGTGGTCATCGAGGGCTTCCCGGTAGCGCCCCTGGGCACCGTAGACAAGGGCTCGGTTTTGGAGGGTGATGCTTTCGCGCAGGCGATCGCGGTTTTCCCGGTGGATTTCGAGGGCTTGGCCGTAGTGGCGCAGGGCCTGGTCGTACTGGCCGGTGAGGCGGTAATTTTCCCCGAGGTTTTGGAGGGCGCTGCCTTCGCCGACGCGATCGCCCCCCTCGCGGCTGAGGGTGAGGGCCTGTTCCAGGTAGCCCTGGGCCTGGGGATAGGCCCCCTGCCGGTGGTAGAGCAAGCCGATGTTATTGAGCAGGGTTCCAGCTAGGGGGCGATCGCCGTCCCGAGGCAGGAGCCGTTCCGCCTCTAGGAGCAGGTCTAGGGCGTTGCGATCGCGGCCCTCCTGCATCAGTTGCATCCCCCGCTGGAGCAGGTCCTGGAGGCGTTGCTGGGGAGGGGTTTGGGCCACGTTGGCGAGGGGGGCCTCAGGGGGTGGGGCCGGGGCGGCGGGGCTGGGGGCGTGCCATAGCCCTAGGCTGAACCATCCCGCCGCGATCGCGCTGCCCCAACGGGGTCGGTGCCGTGTCCATTGATCCATCTCCATCGCTGGGGATCCTTCCCTTGAGTCCGCTGTTCTAGGGATGGCACAGGCGGGGGGGATTTGCCCAATGGCCCTAGGGTTGGGGGCGATCGCAGTGGAAGTGGCGCAGCCGTTCCCCCAGGTCCTCCGGCGGGTTGGGCTGCCGCTGGCAGTGGCGCTGTTCCAGGTCCAGGTGGGGCGCGTCGCCGACGGTCCAGAGGTCCGCCTGGGGGGGCAAGGCGGCCAACAGGGCGGCGAGGGGGCTGGTGTCGTCGTTCCGGTCGGCGCGATCGCTCAGGAGCATCATGGCTAGGCGGTTTTGGGGCAGCCGGTGGCGTGCGGATTCGGCGGCGAGGGCGATCGCACTGCGCACCTCGGACAGACTATCGAGAGGGGTGACGACGATGACGGGGGCGGCGGGGCGCACGGCGGCGGCGATGGTTTCCCAGAGGCGATCGCTCTGGATGGATTTTTGGAAACCCAGGTCCTGGACGACGCACAGGCTGCCCACGGCCCCCATCACCAGCAGCAGCCGACGCACCGGGGTCATCAGCGGTCCGGCGGCGGGGGCCACGGCGATCGCGATCGCGGCGATCACCAGGGGGAAGTAGGTGAACTGGTAGCGGGGGGCCACGGACAGATCCGCCCGCCCGCCGTAGGCCATCAGCAAAAAGATCGCCAATGCGCCCCCCACCCCGGCCCCCAGCGCCCAATGCCCCACGCGATCGAGGGAGCTCTGGAACTGGACCGGTTCCGGGCTGGAGGACGGATCCCGCCGCCGCCCAAACCGCCGCCACACCAGCACCCCCAGGGCGATCGCCCCGGCGAGCAGCAGGAGGCCACTGGCGATCGCGATCGGCCACGGCTGACGCTCGATGGGCAGCAGCATCACCATCGACAGCAGCCACAGGATCAGCCGCAGGGGCACCATCAGCAGATCGCCGCCGCTGAGGTGATCCCCCACCCATTCGGTCATCTCACTTTCTGAAGCCCGCCGCATGAAGGGGATCCACAGGGCGATCGTGGCCCCCTGGAGCGCCGCCAACAGGCCCAAACCGGCCCCCACCCGTCCCCCCAGCGATCGCCACCCCCACCGCCGCGATCGCGCGATCGCCAAGACCCCAAACAGCAGCCCCTGGGTGACGGTGACCAGGCCATAGAGATAGTGGGTCGCCATACCCAGGCCATTGAGCAAAACCCATAGGGACACCTCCGCGATCGCCCCGAAGCGCCCTTGGGGAGTTTGAGAAATATGACCGGTTATTTGATTCGAGGGTTGGGTGGGCCGGTCCTGGTCAAACCGTCGGGCCGAGCGCACCGCCAGAATCCAGGAGCCCATCGCCAGCAGGGCCGCCAGCGTATAGTGGCGCGCCTCCTGGGATAGGTACACGCCGTAGGGGGACAGGGCCATCAGGGGTGCTGCCCAGAACGCCGCCCGCCGCGATCGCGCGATCGTCCTCGCCAGGGCCGCCGCCAGGGGCACCGCCGCCACCCCCAACAGGGCCGAGAGCGATCGCGCCGCCGTCCAGGTCACCTCGGCCCCCGGCGGCGTCAGGGCCGTCAGCCAGCCGCGCATCAGCAGGAAAAATAGGGGCGGATGGGTGCTCTGGTCCGCCAGCCGCTCGAGCAACTGGGCGATCGACACGGTGGGATCCAACCGCAGGGCCGTCCGCAGCGCCTCCGGCGGCACCAGTTGATCCATGGGCACCGCCCCAAAGCCGTTGCCGAGGCCAAAGCCCACCGTGGCAATTTCAATGCTCGATGGGGGTTTCAGGTCCAACTGCCAAAACCGCAGCCCCGCCGCGATCGCGGCCCACAGCACCAGCCACCCCAGCCCCGTCCATCCGGGATCTCGGGGGGCCTTGGGGGGCGGCGACGGGGGAGCCGATGGCAGACCGTGGGAAGAATCAGTCTCAGTCAAGGTTCAGGGGGGAGAGGGGACAGCGGAACGGGAAAATCTGGGGAAAGGGGCGAGATCCTAATCCTAGGGATTGGGGCGATCGCGGGGGGATGGCCCCAGGGCGTCCGGCGGCGGCGTCCCCAGGCTTGCGTCCACCTCCAGATGGAATGACCAGTGGCCCAGGTGCTTGAGTAAACCGAGGCCCAGGACGGCGGAACCGGTCATTTCCATCGCCTCTTCAAGGACGGCCATCAGGGCATAGGTGAGATTTTGCTGCCCTTCTAGGTCCGAGTAGGCGCTGCCCACCATCTCTAGGCCGATCGCGCCGCCAAAGAACAGCAGCCCCGAGCCGATCAGGGTGCGCCGCAGGGGAACCGGCAGACTGGCCAGGAAGCGGCGGCCCTTGATCACCAACGCCGCCACCAGGGCCATGGCGGGGATCACCCAAATCTGCCGTAAAAACCCCGGTAAATTCAGCGCCTTGGCCAGGTCCGGAATGATCAAAATTTCGTGAATACTAAACCACTCATCCAGGGCCAAAAAGCCCAAAAACTGCGCCAGCCGTCGCCACGCCCGCGAGCCCCCCGGCCGTTGCCCCAGTCGATCCATCAGCAGCGCCCCCCAGCCCAGGAGCGCCGCCGAAAAGAAGGACGGCAGGTTCCATTCCCGATCCAAATTCCAAAAGCGCGTCCAGTCGGCCCGGTAGCCATAGCTATATTTGGCGATCTGCACCGCCGTGCCCGCCGCCACGAGGACCGCGATCGCGATCGCGAGGCCCCACCGCACCTGTCCCCTCGATGCCGAAATCCGAAGACGCATCACCAGACCTCCCCGTAAGCCGACCGCATTATATAGCTAGGCTCCGCCGTTCACGTCTTCGATCCGCGCCGGGACTGGGGCCGTTCCCTCTAAGGGTTGCCAAAAATTACCGGTTACTTAATCGGTGACTGGAGCGCCCTTAACCCATGGTCTGGCCGCCGATCGCGATTGAGAGCAATCTAAAGGGATCTCACCCTTAAATCCGCCCCCACGCCCCCCTAAAAAAACTCCAACCATGCCCTCAAAACCCTTAACTTAATCCAAAAGTTAATGGGGTTTTAATCTAAACCCCTTAGAATCGGCAAAGACCTCTGCACATCAATTCGGAATTACCGATCACTCCCAGGCTTGACCCCCCTGAACCCACCCTTCCATGACCCAGATCCGCCTCTCCACCGCCCCATCGTGCCCCCCCATATCTCCATAACTTGATAGCCATGATTCGACGGCGGCAATTGTTTCGAGCTAGCTTTTTTGGCCTTCTATTCCTGCTCGGTTGTGCTGGTGCCCAATCGGGAAATCCCGCTGCTGAGGACGCGATCGCCCTGCCCAATCCCCTGCGTCTGACGGTGACCGATGAACTGGGGATCGAGGCCCTAGAACGGGACTATGGCGCATTTCAGGCGGCCCTGGCGGCGGCCCTGGGGGTAGCGGTGGAGCTGGTGCCCGTGGAGGATCAGGTGTCGGGCGTCCTCCTGCTCAAGGATGGGAAGGTGGATCTAGCCCTGGTGGGGCCGTCGGAGTATGTGGTCATTCATGCCCGCACTAATGCAATACCGGTTATTGGCATTACCCGGCCAGATTACCGGTCAGTGCTGGCGGTCCGGAGCGATAGCCCCATCCGCTCGGTGGCGGATCTGCGCGGCAAAACCCTCGCCCTTTCCGATGTGGGGTCCACTAGTGGTCACTTAGGTCCGGTACAAATGCTGGTGGCGGCGGGGTTAGATCCGCAGACGGAGGTGACCGTTGAAATGCTAGGGGATGAGGGCAGCGTCGAGGCCCTGACCGCGGGCAAGGCGGCGGCCTGGGGGGGCTCCCTGACGGACTATCGCGCCATGGCGGGGGATGATCCGGAGGCGTTCCGTATTGTGCAGGAGGGGGAGCCGCTGCCGAGTGATCTATTGGTGGCCAATAGCCAGTTGCCGGGGGCGGTGGTGACGGCAATTCAAACCAAAATCCTGGCCCAGGAAACGGCCCTGACCACCGCGATCGCGGAGCAGGAAAATAAATATCGCGGCTCCACCCTGAAGACCCCCCAGGATAGTGACTATGACGGCATCCGCACGGCCTATCGCACCATTGGCCAGGGGGCATTTATTGATGCAGAAAATTAAAAGGACAATGGCCTGCCGATTGTCGATATGAAATCTTCCATGGGGGAAAGTTCTTAACCCTTGGGTGTTATCAATCGCTTCGGTTTAGGGAAAAATACCCATGGAAGCAATGCAATACTGGCATGAAATAACTGGATTGGTAATGAATGTGAAATCAGTGATGAGATAGCCTTAAGAAAACCTTTTTAAATCGGAGAAGCTGAGAAATTTTTGTTAGCAAGGGATCTAGGACATGAAGCTGATCCAAGGTTCTCCGATCAAAGGTGATCCTTCGGGGTTGGGCCGCTCTATGGGTGCCCGTCCCGCCGGTTGGCGAGGGTGGCCTCGGTGACCCAGCGGCCTAGGCAAACGACCTAGGTCAGTGATCTAGGCAAAGGTGTTCCGTCGGGTGCTGGGGCTGGGTTGGACTAGGGCTGCTCTGGATTGGGAGCCAAGGGGCACAAATCCGCTGTTTTGCCGTCTATCCAGCTATCGATCTGTGCCTGTTTCCCTTGAGTTGCCCCGTTGATTCGCTGCCCGCTGTTGCCCAAGCGGTGTTTGCCGCCACCGTGATCGCGTCCTATTTATCCCCTTCGACCCCATGACTCCGCTGAATTTTCGCCCCTTTCAACTGCCACAATTTGCTAGAGATTTGGGCATTATTCAAAAAATTAGTGCGGGATTCACCCTGGTCATTGGTGTGGCGGTGGTGGGGGTTTCAACGGGGCTGATGCTGGGGGAGCGGGCGGAACAGCGATCGCTGGATGCCCTAGAGGCGGCCAGTGAGCATCAGTTACTCCTGAGGGATTTAGAGCGGGCCGTTTTGGAGCTTCAGGATCATCCCCAAAAACTCCTGAATGTGGTGGGTAATTCCGTTTGGATTCAGTATGAAAAAAGCCGTTTTACCATTCATCTGCAACAGGTGGTTGAACTGACGGAGGAGTTGGAAAAGACGGCCCGCTCTTCGACGCTGATCGATCCGAAACAAGGGGCAATTCTGCAAACCTTGGGGGAAGAATATCGTCGGGCCGCCGCCGCCTATCGGGAGCGGATTGAGGCCCTCTGGGCGATCGCAAAGCCGGAAACCGTGTCCCTTGCGCCGGAGGCGGTGCAGCGGGGGCGGCAGGTGATTTTGGCGGAAATGAGTGCGGGGCCAGCGCTGCAAATCCAAGTGAGATTTGAGCGGTTGGCGGAACAGTTGCTCAAGGAAACGGCGGCGGCGACCCAGCGCTACAGGGCGGCCCAGGACAGTTTTGCAGCGGCCCGTGAACTGCGGCGACTCATTGTGGTGGGTGCCCTGATGGCTTCGGCCCTGGCGGCGTTGGCCCTGGCGTGGTTGCTCAGTCGCGCGATCGCGCGGCCCGTGGAATATGTGACGGAAATGGCCCAGCACATTACGGATCAGGCCAATTTTGAGTTGCAAATTGCCATCACGGGGCGTGATGAAACCGGCCGGCTGGCGGAATCCTTAAATCAACTGGTGCAGCGGATGCGCGGCCTGCTGGCGGAACAGGGGCAGCGGGCGGTGGAACTGGAGCGGGCGCGGGTGGTGGCGGAGAAGGCTAACCAGGCTAAAAGTGATTTTCTCGCAAATATGAATCACGAGCTGCGGACGCCCCTCAATGGCATCCTCGGCTATGCCCAAATCCTAGACCGCGATCGCGACCTCACGACCCAGCAGCGACAGGGGGTTCAAATTATTCAACGGTGCGGAACCCACCTATTGACGCTCATTAATGATGTCTTAGATCTGGCCAAAATTGAAGCACGGCGGGTGGAACTGTATCCACAACCTCTGGCGTTCAAGAGTTTTCTGCTCACCACGTCAGAAATTTGCCGCATTAGGGCGGAGGAAAAGAAGATTGCATTTCAGGATGAAATTGCCGACGATTTACCAACGGCAATCCACGCCGATGAAAAGCGACTCAGACAGGTGTTGCTCAATTTATTAAGCAATGCTGTCAAGTTCACAGACCAGGGGACGGTGACCCTGCGGGTCTTTCGGGTGGATCCATCCTCCAATTCTAATCTCCGCCCTCGCCCTGATGGCGCGACCGATCAAGGGGCCTATGGGGAAATCCATGACGCGATCGCAGCGGATCTAGACTTGACTTCACCCCAATCTCAAGTTCTAGAACAAAACGAAGATCAAAAAAGCGAGGAAGAGTCAAAGCAGTCGGCCCGGAATACGATTCGCTTTGAAATTGAGGATACGGGCCTTGGAATGCCTTCGGAAAAACTCAGCAAAATCTTTCTACCCTTTGAACAACTGGGCAATCGCGCCCAGAAAGAACAGGGCACTGGCCTAGGTTTGGCCATTAGCCAGCAAATTGTTGAACTGATGGGGGGACAATTGCAGGTTACGAGTCAAATGGGCCAAGGAAGCCGCTTTTGGTTTGACCTAACCTTTTCAGAAGATGCCCCCGATCAAGATCCCTTGGATCCTAGTCACCAAGCCCCTGTCATTGGCTACCTTGGAAAACGGCGCTGCATTTTGGTGGTTGATGACTATGAGGAAAATCGGGCAGTGCTTCGGGGAATGCTGGAGCCCCTTGGATTTTATGTTAAGGAGGCCAGTAACGGACGGGAAGGCTTGGAACGGGTGCAACAGTGGCGACCGGACTTGATCATCACTGATGTGGTGATGCCGGAATTAGATGGCCTAGAAATGACAAGGAGACTGCGAGTGTTCACCGAATATCAAGCATTCAAAAAAATTCCCATTGTGGTCTCCTCCGCTAGCCTATCTCTGCCGAATCGACGGGCTAGTATGCGGGCGGGGTGCAATGCGGTGCTGCCAAAGCCTGTTAAGTTTGACGATTTGCTAATCACCATTCGACAAATTCTAAATGTGCAGTGGCAATATGAAGATCAACAACAGCCTCTGACCTTCTCTGCACAATCTAAAACGCTAGGAAATGGACTTGCCCTAGGATCAATTCATCCCCATCATAACGGCGGTGGAAAGATTCAAGAACAATGTCATGGTTCAGAAAACTTGAGCCATGGTGCCCGCTCCGAAGACCCTGGTCAGGGACAAGTTGTTCCATCAATGGCTGCCCCTGGCGCAATGCCTGAGCCATCCAGAAAAACGAGCCATATCATGATGCCTAACCCAAAGGATCTTCAGTTACTCCATGATGCGGCCTCCGCTGGTTTCCTGAGTCAGGTGCGGGCCATAACCCAGGGACTAACCGATCAAAATCCGTCCTATCACCCCTTCGCAGAGCGCGTGATGCGGTGGGCGGATGATCTGGACCTTGAGGCGATCGCGGAATGGATTGCTCCCCACCTGGAGGTTGAACCGGTAAGTTCATCTGATCCCTCCTAGGGATCGAAGGTTAATCCAATTGTGACGGCAGTCACCTCAATTGCCACGGATCAAATCACCCATTTCAAGAAGACGCAAAACTGCTGAGGTTGATATGAATGCTGACACGGATCATGACCTTAATGTGCCGACGGTTTTAGTGGTTGATGATACCCCGACTAATATTCAAGTGTTGTTTAGCCTGCTGGACGAGGTGGGCTATCGAGTTGCGATCGCCAAGAGTGGTGAAACGGCACTACAGCGGGTTGAACATCATCGACCGGACCTAATCCTATTGGATGTCATGATGCCGGGGGGAATCGATGGCTTTGAAACCTGCCAACGGCTGAAGGCTAAGGAAGCGACCCGAGATATTCCAATCATATTCATGACGGCCCTTTCGGACACGGTTGATAAGGTCAAGGGGTTGCGTCTTGGGGCCGTTGATTACATCACAAAGCCGATCCAGCATGAGGAAGTGCTGGCGCGCATGGATGTGCATTTGCAGTTGTATCGCCTCAACCGAAACCTGGAGCAGGTGGTTATGGAGCGGACGGCGGCCTTGAATGGGGCGCTAGAGGATCTGAAAAATGCCCAAGTGCAGCTTGTTCATGGGGAAAAAATGTCCACCCTAGGGCAACTGGTGGCGGGCATTGCCCATGAAATTAATAATCCGATCAATTTTATCTACGGTAATTTTCAACCCGCCAAGGACTATATTGAAGATCTATTGTCATTGGTCCAGGTTTTTACGGAAGAATATCCAACGCCGAGCGATCGTGTGCAGGAAAAAATGAATGCGATTGATCTGGAATTCCTGCGGGAGGATTTACCTAGATTGCTCCATTCCATGCAGTTTGGCACCCAAAGAATTAGGGATTTGGTGTTATCACTGCGCAACTTCTCAAGGCTAGATGAATCGGAGCTAAAAGCGGTTGATCTCCATGAGGGGCTAGAAAGTACGCTACTAATCCTGCAAAATCGCCTCAAGTCTAAAACCACTGCCAGAGAAATCTTGCTGAATCGAAACTATGGAAATCTGCCGTTAGTAGAATGCTATCCGGGACAGCTCAATCAAGTTTTTATGAATCTGTTGAGCAACGCCATTGATGCCCTTGAGGAACGGATATTGCCCCATGTGGGGAATGGCCCTGAAGATCATCAAAGTCCTGAGATTCGGATTGCGACGCAGATGGTATCACGCGATCGCGTTCAGGTGATGATTGAAGATAATGGTCCTGGTATTGCACCGGAAGTTCAATCTAAAATTTTCGATGCGTTTTTCACCACAAAACCCATGAATAAGGGAACGGGGCTGGGTCTCTCAATTAGCTATCAAATTATTGTGGATAAACATGGGGGAGAGTTGAGGTGCGTGTCACGGCCCGGAGAAGGAACCCAGTTCGTAATTGAGCTGCCGCTGCGGCTAGGATCTGCCGTTGAACATTCCCTGTCGGCAAACGTGAGCTAAAGCCCTATTCATGGCCTTGGTTAAAATTGACCATTGCTCCACTGAAGAATCCAAGCAATGGCCTCCTCAACGGTTGCTACAGATGGCCCCGGCGGCGGACTTGGCCGCTGAATCATCACCACCGGTAACTGTAATTCCCGCGCCGCTATGATTTTGCCATAGGTGGCTGTGCCGCCGCTGTTTTTACTAACCACGGCTTCAATGGCGTATTGTTCCAACAGCGATCGCTCGGATGTCGCGAGAAATGGCCCTTTTTCTAATAGAATGAATCCGGGCAGCAACAATGCCGCTGCATCGGGCTGCTCCACCATTCGCATCAAAAACCAAAACTCTTTTAAGTGGGCATAATTTGCCAAATCTTGACGACCAATACTCAAAAAAATACGCCGTCCCAAAGTCAATAATTGGGCAGCCGCTTCCCGATGATTGGCCGCTTCAATCCAGCGATCGCCAGCCCCAGGTTGCCAGGGCGATCGCGTCAGCCGCAGGTAGGGCATAGCGAGGGCATCCGCCGCTGCCCAAGCTTGGTGGGAAATCTGATCGGCAAATGGATGGGTCGCATCCACCAGCAGATGAATGGGCACCGTCTGCAAATAATGCTTTAAACCCTCCAGACCGCCAAAACCGCCGATGCGAACTTGCCAATCTCCCGGAAATTGCGATCGCGTGCGACCCGCTAAAGAAAGCACTAAAATCCACGGGTGGGATGCCGTCAACTCCCGCAGGGCCTTGATTAAGGCTAATGCGTCACCGGTACCTCCTAGGATCAAAATGTTCATGACTAATTCCCATTAATCCAAAGCATTCTCTGAAGTATTGAGTCCTAAAGATTGATCACCGGATGCCGATGGGGTGCGATCGCTGAGAATTAAAATTAAAGACCAATAGGGCACTTCAGCGGGATTGACCGCCGCTAAGGGCAGGATACGCTGCATGGGTTGACTGATTCGCTCCAGGTAAAGGGCGCGATCGTCCAAACCTAATTCCCCTAAGAGGGACGAAATTTTATGAAAATGACGACCTAGCTTAATGATGATAGCCGCATCAATTTTGGCGAGCTGAGTGCGCAAGACTTCAATGGGAAGGGTCGCCGGAAAAATTGATAGAATATCATTGCCATAGGTTAAGGGATGACCTGCAATGGCACCACTAGCCAAGGTGGAGGAAATGCCTGGTATGACTTCTATGTCAAAATGTCCTGAAAGACGATTTAAAAGATACATAAAACTGCCGTACAGCATGGGTTCTCCCTCGCATAGAACCGCCACATCTTGGCCTTGATCTAGATGATTGCGCAGTTTTAGGGCGGCGCGATCATAATAGGGAGCCGCTGACTCTTGAGCACGAAAGGGCAGTGGGATTGGTATTTCCACTTGATCAGAACGCAGCCACTGGGCCACGATATTTCGGGCAACGGAAGTGCCATCCTCCGAACAAGGGTAGGCAATGACAGGCACCGTTTGCAGCAGACGCAATGCCTTTAAGGTCAACAGTTCAGGATCACCGGGGCCAAGTCCTAATCCATAAAGCTTGCCTGCTGTACTGTTCATATCACCCTGGAGCCACCATGAAATTTAAAATCGACCGGGACGTTTAGTATGACTGACTAGAACCTGAACCACCTAGGGGGCAGAAAACTTGCCCAGCGCCAAGCCATTGACCGCCGCCGCCGCGATCGCGCTGCCGCCGCGCCGCCCCAGGAGTGTGAGATAGGGCACCCCGCGACTATTGGCCACCAACTCCGCCTTAGATTCCGCCGCCCCCACAAAACCCACCGGAAAGCCTAGAATGAGCGCTGGCTTGGGTGCCCCTTGATCTAATAATTCCAGGAGATGAAATAAAGCCGTTGGGGCATTGCCAATGGCCACAATAGCCCCGTCCAATTGATCGAGCCACAATTCAACGGCCGCTGCTGATCGGGTATTTTGAATGTGCTTGGATCTCGCCGCGATCGACTGATGATTGAGGGTGCAGATGATCGAATTGTTGGCCCTTAAATGTCGAGATAAAATGCCATGGGCCACCATTTCCGCATCACAGAAGATGGGAGCCCCCGCCGCTAGGGCTGATCGACCCCGCGCGATCGCATCCGCCGAAGCCACCAAATCTTTTACCACATCCGTCATGCCGCAGGCGTGGATGATGCGCACCGCCACCACTGCCAAATCCTGAGGAAGATTCGCGAGATCCGCCGCCGCTTCTGTCTGAATGGTTTCAAAGGATCGTTGATAAATTAAATCGGGATCGCGAATATAGTCCAACATGATTAACAGATGTGCTGCAATTCTAGCGAGATCTAAATGCCCTAAAAATCAATCTAAGATTGTGCTTGATTTTTTCATTTGAGTCTATTTTAACTGATTTGAGTTAAAAATAATGGGACAATAATTAAAAGCTTTGACCGAGATCGAACGCCCCTAACTCCATGACTGAATCCACCCCCTGGCTCGCCATTGTTGGCATTGGTGAAGATGGCCTCGATGGCGTTTCCCCCGCCGGTCGCGCCCTCATCCAGGGGGCCACGGTTCTGGTGGGCGGCGATCGCCACCTGGCCCTGGTGCCATCGGATGATGATCGTGAAATTCTGCCCTGGCGATCGCCCTTTGAAGCCTCCATCCAAGCCATTGTGGCGCGGCGGGGGCAGCGGGTTTGCGTCCTCGCCAGTGGTGATCCCCTCTGCTATGGGGTTGGGGTGACGCTGCTGCGGGCCATCCCATCGACGGAAATCACGATTGTTCCAGCCCCTTCGGCCTTCAGTTTGGCCTGTAGCCGTCTACATTGGCCGTTTGTTGATGTTAATTTTGTGAGTTTATGTGGACGCGATCTGGCCCACCTGCGCCGCCACCTCTATGGGGGGGCGCGCATCTTGGCCCTCAGTGCCGATGAACGCACCCCGGCCCAGGTGGCGAATTTATTAAGGGCGTCTGGGTGGGGCTCGGCTAATCTCACAATCCTAGAGCGGCTTGGGGGACCGCAGGAGCGCATGGTTGCGGGACGGGCCGACAACTGGCCAGATCTACCGGTGGATCGACTGAATCTCATGGCGATCGCCTGCCCCAACGATCCCCAGGCCCCCAGTCAGCCCCCCGGCCTTGCGGGCCTGCCCGACGGTTGCTATCACCATGACGGCCAACTCACAAAAGCAGAAGTTAGGGCGATAACGCTAGCAAAATTAGCGCCCTTGCCCGGTCAGTTACTTTGGGATGTGGGGGCCGGGTGCGGGTCCATTGCCATTGAATGGCTCCGGTCGGATCGCCGCTGTCGGGCGATCGCGGTCGAGCAGGCGGCCCATCGAGTGCAGTTGATTGCCGAAAATGCCATCGCCCTGGGCACCCCGAATCTGCAAATTGAACCGGGTCGCGCGCCGGATATCCTGCGATCGCTGCCCAACCCCGACGCGATTTTCATTGGCGGCGGTCTCACAACCCCTGACCTATTCACCACCTGTTGGGATGCCCTGCCGGTTGGTGGCCGCCTCGTCGCCAATGCGGTCACCCTGGAAGGGGAACAGGCGCTGTTCCAATGGCGCGATCGCTGGGGCGGACACCTCAGCCGCATCGCCATTCAGCGGGCAGAACCCATTGGCAAGTTTCTGGGCTGGAAGCCCATGGCCCCCGTGACCCAATGGTGCGCCATTAAACCCTAGCAATCGCCCTAATAAAACTCCCCAGATTCCTGTAAGGAATGGAGCCGTTGATAAAGACCTCCCTGTTCAATTAAGGCTTGATGGGTACCCACCTCCGCAATTTCGCCCCCATCCAAAACCACAATCCGATCCGCCTCACGAATCGTGCTCAAGCGGTGGGCGATCGCCAGGGTTGTGCGCGTACCCAACACCGTTTGCATGGCAATTTGAATGGAGCGTTCCGACTCGGAATCTAGGCTAGAGGTGGCCTCATCAAAGATCAGCACATCCGGATTAACTAATAAAGCCCGCGCAATGCCCAATCGCTGCCGTTGCCCCCCCGAAAGCCGCAGGCCCCGCTCCCCAACCACCGTTTGGTAGCCCTGGGGCAAGGTCTGCACAAATTCATCCACCCGCGCGATCGCGCAGGCTTGCTCCACCTCCCTTTGGGTAGCCTCGGGGTTGCCGTACCTTAAATTAGATAGCAAGGTGCCATTAAAGACATCCACCTCCTGATGGACAATGGCGAGCCGTCGTCGATAGGCCGTTGCATCCAGGGTTTTAATATCCTGGCCGTCAATGAGGATACGTCCCCCATCCGGCTCAAAATAGCGAAACAGCAGCTTAACCAAAGTGGATTTGCCGGACCCGGATCGCCCCACGAGGGCAATGGTTTCGTAGGGTTTAATGAGTAAACTAAAATCCTTCAGAATGGGACGCTGACCGTCGTAGCTGAAGCTGACGTTTTGAAATTCAATCTCCCCCTTAAATTGATAGGCTATGGCTGAATCTCCAGCGAATTGAAGGGGCCGTTGGGACGGATCAGAGTCTGGGGTGGATGATGGTGCCTGAAGGGAATTTGCCCAGGATAGGGCCTGACTGTCGAGCCCCGCATCCTCTTCCATAAACTCATGGAAGCGCTGGATCGGCGAATAGCGACGGGCTAACAACTCTGCAATTTGGCTGATGGGTTCTAATTCCGCATAGCCCATATTTGCGATGGTCATCAGGGTCACAAAGTGGCCCAGGGAAATTTGACCGACATAGGCGGCCCAGAGGGCAATGGTCAAAACTCCAAAGGATGCGCTTTGAATGGCGGTGCGCTGCCAGGTATTGAGGATCACATAATCCCGATGAATGCCGCGAATAATGGCAAAGGTTTCGCGATTGAGCCGCTGCCGCTGCCGCTCATATTCTCGATATTCCGTTGCAAAGGCTTTGACGGTTTTGATATTGGTGACCAGTTCTGAGGTGCGACTGGCGGTATTTTCCATGTGGTGGTCAATGCGCTGTTCCTTGCGAATGATTTTGCTCAAATCCCGCAGGGCTAGGGCCATTACGGTGGTGAATGAAAGCAAAAAGGGAACGGCAACGCGCCAATCAATGACCACCATAATCATAAAAATGCCGCCAACCCTTGCCAGTTTGGGCATGAGTTGTCCTGCCACTTCTGGATAGCTCCAGGTGTGATTTTCTAGGCCGCGATTGATGCGATTGGCGATGCGACCGGGGTTATGGGTGTCATAGAATTCAAGGGGGAGGGTGAGGATTTTGGCGATCGCGCCCGCCTGACGATCGCGCCGTGCCTGGAGGGGAATGAGCCAATGGAACCAGGCGCTAATCCAGGGTTGAATGGGGGCGCGCACGACGGCGATGAGAAAAATAAATCCCATCAAAATCATGAGGGCCAGGGGGCGTTCCCCGAGGCCATAGTTGCCCAAGGAAAGGGCTAGGGGACGGACCACGGCTCCCGTGACCGCATCAAGGGGCTGACCCGACAGGACATTGAGAATTTGACCGATCGCGTAGGGCACCAACAGATCAAGAATTTCAAAGGCTCCATGGGCAGCGATGCTCATGCCCGCGAGGGGCCAATAGGGCTGAAAATAGCGGCCAATCCGCTGCAAAAATTTCCGACGGGCCATGGAAATGTTCCTAAATGATGGCGAATGATGGGGAGGGTCGAAGGGGCTGAGGGGGGGCGCAAATGATCGAAAATCTGGGGCGCAGACCTGGGGCAGAGATCTGGGGCAAAGCGCTGATCCCCAGGGACGCCCCAATCCCTTCGAGAGTTGCCCGCTGCTTCCCTAATTGTTTTGGGGGAGGCGCTGGAAAATTCCCTCAACCTGAAGGGCTGCGCCACTGGGCTGGAGTGATTTAGGCTGTTTTAGGTCGATGCTTCAGCGTGCCGTTTGAGTGGTGTTTGCCAAGTGTGTGCGCTGCAATCTGGGGGCGGCTTTGCCCCGTATCAACGTTGATGATCCCATATCTCCCCCTTGTCTACCCCCGTCTACCTACGGCGACCCTACCAGCGGCCCGATTGGCGGATCGGGATCTCAATATTAAACCGTGTTCCGTCCTGGGGGCTGGACTGGCAATCTAGATGGCCGTGGTGGCGCTCGGTCACGATCTGATAGCTGATGGACATGCCCAATCCCGTGCCTTTGCCGACTTCTTTGGTGGTGAAAAAGGGATCAAAAATGCGCTGCTGTACCTCGGGCGGTATTCCGGGGCCGTTGTCCGCGATCGCGACCCGCAGCCAATCATCCCCGACCCGCTCCGTCGTGATCGTAATGATGCTGGGATGTTGCTTGAGAACTTCAAAGGGCTGTTCGCGATCGCGCTCCTCCAGGGCATCAATGGCATTGCTCAAAATATTCATAAATACCTGATTGAGCTGCCCCGCAAAACATTCCACCAGAGGCAATTCCCCATAATGTTTGATGATCTGAATGCCGGGATGATCTGATCGCGCCTTGAGGCGATTCTGCAAAATCAAGAGGGTACTATCAATGCCCTCATGGAGATCCACCGCCTTATAGGCCGCCTCATCCAGCCGCGAGAAATTGCGCAGCGACACCACAATTTCCCGAATCCGCTGCGCCCCCACCCGCATCGATTCCAAAAGCTTCGGCAAATCCTCCATCAAAAAGTCTAGATCCACCTCATCGATGAGATCCGCCAATTCATCATCGGGCTCCGGCAACCGCTGCTGATAGGCCGCCACAACGTCTAGAAGCTGCTGGGCATAGTCATTGGCATGGCTGAGATTGCCAAAGATGAAATTGACGGGATTATTGATCTCGTGGGCAACCCCGGCGACGAGCTGGCCGAGGCTCGACATTTTCTCACTTTGCACAAGCTGGTTTTGGGTGCGCTTCAATTCCGCCAGGGCCGCCTCCAAATCCGCCGCCTTTTGCCGCAGGGCCGCCTCTGAATTCCGCAGGGTTTGCTCCGCCTGCCGCCGCTCGGTGACATCCTCGAAGGAGCCCAGCAACCCCACGACTTTTCCGGCGCGATCGTGGAGGGGTAACTTATTAAATTCCAGGTAGCAGAGGGAGCCGTCTGGCAGGGGTTGGATGGCAGTGCCGCGCCGGATCGGTTGATCCTGCTCCATGACCTGCTGATCCATTTTGCGGTAGTCTTCGGCGATTTCCTGGGGAAGGTTGAAGTCGAAGTCGGTTTTGCCGATGACGTCGCGATCCTGGGACAGGTCCATGGATTCGGCAAAGGCGCGGTTGCAGCCGAGGTAGGTGCTGCTGCGATCTTTCCAGAACACGGCCTGGGGGATGGTGTTGAGGACCAGCAGCAGCAGTTGCTGGGATTCGTAGAGTTGGTTTTCCGCTTGGCGGCGGTGGGTGACGTCCATGACGACGCCGAAGGCCCGCTGGAGGGTGCCGGTGCGGCCGTGGCTGGCTTCGCCGCGATTTTGTACGTACCGGATTTCGCCGGTTTGGCCGTGGATGATGCGCAGTTCGATGTCGTAGCTTTCGCCGGTGGCGATGCACCGTTCTAGGGCTCCCTGGAGGGCGGGCCAGTCTTCGGGGTGGTAGTACCGGCTCAGGCCGAGGATGTCCGGGGGGCCGTCGGCGCGATCGCGGCCAAAGATGCGAAAAATTTCATCGGACCAGTTAATATGGCTAGTTTTTGGATCAAATTCCCAGTTGCCGATGTGGGCGATGCGCTGGGCCTCCTGGAGATTGCGGGTGAGTTTGCGGCGGGCGGCTTCATTGCGGCGGCGATCGGTCACGTCGTGCATCACGGCCACCGCGCCGATCTTGTGGCCATCGCGATCGTAGAGGGGGTCCGCATTGGTCACTAGCAGCCGGAGGGGAAGCTCGGGCCGCGCGATCGCCATCTGCGCCCCCCGCACCGATTCGCCACCGAAGGCCCGCAGGAGGGGAATTTCCGCCATGGGCAACGGCGCTGAACCATCCCCGGTGCGCAGGTCGTAGTAATCGGACCACTGCTCCTGGGGGAGCGATCGCGGATCGCAGCCATGCCACTGGCGCGCCGCCCGGTTAAACAACTTCAGATTGCCCTCCGCATCGCAGGCCACCACCGCATCCGAAACGCTCTCGACCACCACCCGCACAAACTCCTGCTCCTGGGCCAGGGCCGCCTCCGCCAGCTTGCGGGGCGTAATGTCAATAATCAGCCCATCCCAGAGGGAACTGCCATCGGGGAAAAAGCGCGGGCGCGCCGACGCCTGCACCCACTTCAGGTCGCCATTGGGAAAGAGAATGCGGTACTCACAATCCCACTGACATTTGTGCAAGACCGCTTGGGTGGTGCTCCACTGCACCCGGATCAGATCGTCCGGATGGGTCCGCCCCCACAGGGCCATGGGGTTGGCGGTGCCCGTGGCCGGGTCGATGCCATAGAGGTCGCGGCAGCCCGGACTGAGGTACAAAAATTCCCCGATTTCATCGTCCGGCCCCGCAAGGCGGTACTGATAAATCATGCCGGGGACGCTGTTGGTGAGCCGCTGGAAGCGATCGCTCAGTTCCTTCAGGGCTTCATCGGCCGCCTTGCGATCGGTCACATCCAGCAAAATTCCATCCGACAGGAGCGTCCCGTCCGGCTGAACCTGAATCCGCGAGGTGCCCTGGATCCAGCGGAGGGTCCCATCCGCCAGCAGGAGGCGATGCTCATTGCGCCAATCGCCATCAGTGGCGGCGGCCTGATCCAAGGAGGCGGCAAAGGCAACCACATCCTCCGGGTGAACGCACTGCCACATCAGGCCCGAGTCCGCCTGGACCGCAGCGGGATCCAGGTGATAAATATCCTGGACCGCTGGACTGATATAGATAAATTCCCCGAGGGGATCGCCGGGGCGGCGGCGATAGTGGTAGACGACGCCGGGGAGGTTCGAGGCGAGTTTTTCGTAGCGATCGTTCAGTTGCCGCAGGTTGTCCTCCACCTGGCGCTGGCGGGTGGTTTCGACGACGATGCCGCCGATACTCTCCACCTGACCGTCCCCAAACCCGATGGGGAAGTAGGACACGAGCCAGGACCGCCGCTGGTCGGGGGCGGTTTCGACGCTGCCCTCGAGTTCGATGTTGTGGATCGGTTCGCCAGTGTCGAGCACCCGTTGCAGCAGGGGTTCGAGGTGCTGGGCCACATCGGGGGAAATGTCCCGCAGGAAGCGGTCCGTGTGCTGGTCGATCGCCCAGCCGTCCATGTCTGCGATCGCCTGATTCACCTGCAAAAAGCGAAATTGGCGATCCAGGATGACGATGCCGACGGGGGCATTTTCGACGAGGGAATTGAGGAGCGATCGCTCCTGCTGCCAGTTCCGTTCCGCCCAGCGGCGATCGGTGATGTCCTGGGCGATGCCGACGAGGTGGGTGGGTTGACCGTCCTGGAACAGGGGCACCTTGAGGGTGCGGTAGAAGCGGGTTTCCGTGGGGGTGACGATCGCCTCTTCGGGGATTTCGTGCAGGATGCCTTCGGCGAGGACGCGGCGATCCATGGCGATGAAGTCGTCGGCGGCCTCCGGGGAGAAAATGTCCCGGTCGGTTTTGTGGAGGACCTGATCCACCCGCTCGTAGCCTATGGCTTGGGCAGCGCTGATGTTGAGGGCGTCATAGCGCAGGTCTTCGGCCCGTTTCACGAACACCATGATGGGGATGGCGTCGAGGACCGCTTGCAAAAATTCCTGGCTTTGGCGTAGGGCATCGGCGGCGGCGCGGCGATCGCTCGTATCAATGGCCAAACCATCCCAGAGAACGGAACCATCCTCCTGGCAGGTGGGGCGTGCCCGAAGCTGAACCCATTTGGTGACGCCGTTGGGCAATTGCACCCGCCCTTCCCAGTCCACGTCGGTGAGGTGGGTTTGCGATCGCTGGTGGATGGCTTTGAGGGCGTCGCGATCGTCGGGATGCACGAGGGGCACCACCTGGGCCATGGCGTCGGGGGAAACGCCAAAAAGTTCGTAGGTGCCGCTGGAGGCGTAGGAAAAGGTGAGGGTACCGTCGGGGCTGAGGATGGCTTGGTAGACCACGCCGGGGAGGTTGGCGGTGAGGCGCTCAAAGCGGGCTTCGCTGGCACGCGATCGCGCCCGTAGGGTTTCCAGTTCGGCCTGGAGCGCCCCATAGGCGGCGGCATCGAGGGTCACGGAGGCGATCATAGGGGGGGTGAGGCGAGATGGGCGGGGGGAAGGCGCGCGGGGGGCTGATGGGTGGGGCACCCCATCCCCAAATTATAGTCCCGTGGCCTTGGGGGCTCCGGTTCCGAACCTTTGGCTTTGGGGGGCTGTCCCATAATGTTATGGGACCGTTTTTGACGGTGATGTTTCTGGGTTACGGTTGTTGGTTTTTGGTTGGCCAGGGGGATGGAATGAAGGGGATTGTGGGGCGATCGCTGGTGCGGTGGGGCGTGGGGGTGGCGGCGCTGGGGGCGATCGCCTGCGGGGCTCCGACGGTGACGGAATCGGCCACGGGGCCAGAGCAAACCGCTGCTGGAAATGGCACCCGAACGGCCAACGGAACAGCGGCGGCGATGGGTGGGGGCGTTGCCCCGATCACGGATGGGGTCCGGGCGGTGCCGCTGACGGAGGGGCTCGAACACCCCTGGGGCATGGCGTGGCTGCCGGATGGATCCATGCTGATCACGGAGCGACCGGGGCGGCTGCGGCGTTTCCGGAATGGTCAACTGGAGCCGACCGCGATCGCGGGGGTGCCGGAGGATGTATTTGTCAGCGGCCAGGGGGGGCTGTTGGACATTTCCGTCCATCCGCGCTTTGGGGAAAATGGCCTAATCTTTTTCACCTATGCGAGCGGCACGATTGATGGCAACCGGGCAACGGTGGCGCGCGCCCGCTGGGAGGGGGATCAACTGCGGGATTGGGAGGTGATTTTCCAGGCGACGCCGGATAAGCCGGGGAGTCAGCATTTTGGCTCGCGTCTCACTTGGCTGCCGGATGAAACCCTGCTCGTTGCGATCGGCGATGGGGGCAATCCGCCGCTGCAATTGAACGGGGAGGCGATCCGGCTCCAGGCCCAAAAGCTCGATAGTTTCCTCGGGAAGGTGGTGCGGCTGACGGCTGACGGACAAATTCCGCCGGATAATCCCGCGATCGCGGGCAACCGGTCAGCGATCTGGAGCTACGGCCACCGCAATATCCAGGGGCTCACCTACGATGCCACTCGCGATCGCGTCTGGTCCACGGAGCATGGGGCGCGGGGGGGCGATGAATTCAATGGCCTCGCCGTCGGTGAGAATTATGGCTGGCCGATGGTGAGCCACAGCCAAGAATATTTCGCCGATCAGCCGGTTTCCACGGCGCGATCGGCCCCTGGCATGATCGACCCGCTGATTGTCTGGACCCCCGCGATCGCCCCGTCGGGCCTGATGGTGTACCAGGGCGATCGCTTCAGCGGCTGGCGCGGGCAACTGCTGGCGGGGGGCCTCGTGAGCCGGGACGTGCGGCGCATTGCCATTGACGATCGCGGCGTCGCAACGGAGGTGGAGGCGATCGCCATCGGCCAGCGGGTGCGGGATGTGCGCGAGGGGCCGGACGGGTTGATTTACGTCCTCACGGATGCGGACAACGGCCAACTGATCCGCCTCGAACCGGCCAATTGACGGGTTGAAGGGCGGTTTTATTTAGGCATCTTCAGAGGTTTCGCTAGGGTCGTCAGGGGCGTCGGGGGATGGCGCGATCGCAGCCTCAGGGACAGAAGATTCAGGGGCAGACTTAGGCGCTTCCGGTTTCGGCGCATCGGATTTAGGTGTTTCAGCCTTCGGTGCTTCAACCTTTGGAGCGGGGGGCGTCGGCGGCAAACCAAGCTGGGCCTTCGCCTGATCCAGCGCAAACCGCAAACTGCCCACACTCGCCGTCTTCAGCGCTTCCCCCGTATCCGCCACCACGCGATCGCCCGACAGATCCTGCGCCCGTTCCACCGCCCCCTTGCTCCACTGGCCCACCGCGATCGCCCCGCGCCCCAGCCACTCCAGCGCCACAATGCCCAAACACAGCACCAGCCACAGCAGCACCAGCGTCTCTTTAATAATCTGCCCCGTCACCACCACCACCCGGCGATAGGCCAGGAGCGTCTCCGCTGACGCCAGCAGCGCCCAGAGGGTTTGTAACTGTTCCTTGAGGCGGGTCATGGGAAAAGCTCCTATCGCGCGATCGACTAGCTTGGAATGGTCTTGAATGTATCAGATGCCCCATCCAAACCCGTCCCATAACGTTATAGGGGGATTCTAGTCAGGCTGATTTCTTCAACGCCGACCACCTCACCCCAGTAGGAAAAGTACCGTCATGGTTTTGAGCAAGGGCAACCGGGTCTGGGGATGGCTGGTGGGCTGCGTGATTGCCTACACCGTCGTGGGCGTTGGGATCAGCGTCGGATCCTCAAGTGTCATGGGGCCGTTGGCTTGGACTTTGGTGGGATCTTTAGCTTGGGCCGGGGCGTTGGCTGGGGCGATCGCGTGGGCTGGCTCTTTGAATTTGGCCTGGGCGGGGGCATTGACCTTAGCTTGGGCCGGGGCGGGCGTGTTGGGGGTGGCGATCGCGGTGGCTTGGGTCGGATCTGTGGCGCTGGCTTGGACCGGGTTGGGGGCGTTGGCCTGGGCGATCGCGATCGCGGTGGCGATCGCTTTGGTGGTGGCTTGGGCCTTGTCTTGGCCTTGGGCGTGGGGGGTGGCTTGGGCGGTGGCGATCGCGATCGCGGGGGTTGGCCTAGGGCGCGGGACGTGGGAATTGATCGGCGGTTGGGAAAACTTTTTCCTGGGCCTCTGGTGGGGCACTTGGCCCTTGACCCTGGGTGTGATTCCCGGCAAGGCCGCCGCAGAACTGGAAACGTTTCAAAACAAGGCGATTCTTCTACCCACCTTGGCGGCGGGGTTGGGGTTGACCCTTGGGGTACTGATTTACCGCGCCGTGCATCCGGTTTAGGGGTCGGCTCCTTGAGCCAGCGTTGGTCCCATAACGTTATAGGACCGCCCATACCGCACCGTCCCATATCGCTAGCCAAAGCTAAATTGGGAGAGCGCGTTTTCAAGATTTGCCGCAATGGAGCCGAAGTTGAATCTCCACACGCACCCAGCCGCCACAGTCGTTGACCTCTTCTGCGGTGCAGGCGGGCTGGGGCTCGGGTTCCATGCGCAGGGCTTCAAAATCCTCTGGGCTGCCGATGCGTTCTCACCGGCCGTAGAAACCTACCGCAGGAATATCGGGGGGCATGTGACCGAAGTAACGCTCGACTGGGATACGGAGCTACCGCCCTGCGACATCATCATCGGCGGTCCCCCGTGCCAGGGATTCTCGTCAGCGGGTCTGCGGAAACAGGGTGACGATCGCAACAGGCTTGTGGCCGTATTCGCCCACCTTGTGGCGAGGCATCGACCCAAAGCCTTTGTTTTTGAAAATGTCGAAGGGTTCCTAACGGGCGAAGGGGGACGAGGGGTGACCGATCTACTCGATCCCCTCGTGGCGGCTGGCTACTGCGTTCACCTTCGCAAGATTAATGCCGCCAACTACGGCGTTCCACAACACCGAAAACGGGTGCTCGCCATTGGCGGTTTAGGATGGGATCCCGACTTTCCGGAACCGACCCACCGTGCCGCAGGTGCCCCAGGTGCCAACCTCGTCGCAGGTCAACTTCCATGGTGCGATAGCGTCGCCAAAGCGCTTGACGGACTACCCGCAGCGGCGGACGATCCGGCAACCGCAGCCATTTCCGATCACGTCTCCCGTCCGCCTAATCCAATGGACCGTCTTCGTTTTGAGGCCCTTGGCATTGGCCAAACCATGAAGGACATTCCAGAGGAACTCTGGCACGAAACCTACCGCCGCCGTGCCTTCAGAAGGGTGATGGATGGCACCCCAACGGAACGTAGGGGGGGCGCGCCTTCAGGGCTGCGGCGACTCGATCCGGACCTGCCGTCAAAGGCCATCACCAGCGGGGCAACGTCTGAATTTGTCCACCCGATCGCCCATCGCCATCTGACGCTTCGAGAATGTGCGCGCCTCCAGACCTTTCCCGATACTTTTGAGTTTGTGGGGACCCAGGCCCAGCGATCGCGGCTGATCGGCAATGCTGTACCGCCTCGTTTCGCCAACGCGATCGCCGCCCATCTAGCCCGCACCTTCCGAGAAATGGGAGACCGAAGGGCAGAGCCAGGACTAAAGAGTTTCGTGCCGACGAACTCAAACGGCATGAGCCCAGCCCTTCAGAAGACCGTCGATGCCGTCGAGGGCAGATACCGTGCCGTTGACCGGTCCCGGCAGCTTATGCTGTTCGCAGCCCCTGAGACCGTGCAAGTGGGAGAGCACTGAGAGCACTAATGGCAACGTACAAACTCACGCTCGCCCAGAAAACGCTGATTGAAAAGGCGCGCAATGTGGGCAGCAGCGAAATGGCGGTGCCCCTTTCTGCGGAGGTTTGCGCCTATCTCTGCGGCGTTGTGGTCAGGGATCTCAACCTCGGCTCAGCAATTCCCGAGATCCCTCAACATCTGCCGGCATTTTTCGAGACTTGGCCGGTTTCTTCCCTCGCGTTGACAGGGATTCCGTTTGAGGAGTTGGCCGCAAAGGTCTTTGCTCTCAAGCCAGACTCGGACACGTACTTCTCGTGCCTCGCAACCTTGCACAAGAGCCGTCTGAAGTATGAGCAGATCCTACAGCGGCAAGCGTTCCCCACATTCGATCAAGTGGGGCCGCGTGGCTTGCTCCAGTTCGGTAGCCTGCCGCCCCCAGCGCTCACGGGGATGCTGTACTGGCGCAAGTGGCTCTACGATTTGGACAATCGCGCGGCCCAGGAAACGGGATATCTCTTTGAGCCGATTCTGGCCCATGCGATCGGCGGTACGCCGGTGAGTGCAAGTCGAAGCCCCGTGAAACGACATGACGATCGCGGAAGGGGCCGTCAAGTTGATTGCGTGAAGCAGAAGTTAGCATACGAATTCAAGATCCGCGTAACGATCGCGGCGTCGGGCCAAGGCCGGTGGCGGGAAGAGCTTCAGTTTCCACTTGACTGCGTTGGGTCAGGGTTCACCCCTGTGCTGGTGGTGCTCGATCCGACCCCTAGCCCCAAGCTGACGGACCTGGTTAAGGCATTCCACGACGCGGGCGGGCAGACATTCGTTGGCGACTCCGCTTGGCAGCACCTTGAATCCCAGGCTGGACCTGTGATGGGCGTGTTTCTGGAACGATATGTCCGGCAACCCCTGACCGCGCTGCTGGATGATGCGCCGGAGCCTTTGCCGCCGATGACGGTGAGGATGGCCGATGGAGGAAATGTCGAGTTTGAGGTTGGCGGCAGTCGGCTCCGCATTGGGCGCGCCGCTGAGCTTGTCGATGCGGATCCGGAGGCCATACCTGACGATGTTTCTGACTGATCCCGGTTATGGGGGATTGCATTTCAGGGATGTCCCATAACGTTATAGGACGGCGGGCGGGGGTGGGACGATCGCGCGATCGTAACGCCTCGTATCGTTCTGGGGAGCCTTTTCAAAATCAACGTATCGTGGGCGAGAGGCCCAGGGGACAATGCTTCAGCGGCACCCCGAGGCCAGGGACATCAACTGTTTTTGAAGAGGAGGGCGATCGCCATGGCGTTTCTGATTCCGTTTTTAATTGGGGTGGTCATCACCGCCGTCAGTCTGCTGATCATTTCTAAGCTGCCCTTTGGGGTCGAGATCGACAGCCCCCAGAAGGCGCTCCTGGGCGGTTTGGTTCTGGGGATTTTAAATGGCATTGCCCAGGCGGTGCCGGGGATTTTAACGATCCTGCCGAAACTCCTCACCCTGGGGCTGTTTTCGCTGATCGTCAATATGATCTTTTTCGGCCTGACTGCGTGGCTGATCGAGGGCTTCCGCCTGCGGATGGGCATCTGGAGCGCTCTGCTGGGGGCGGTGAGTTTGGCGATTATTAACTCGATTCTGTTCAAGATTCTGAGTCTGGTGCCCGGTCTGGGCTAGGGGCGATCGCGGCTTAGTGCGCCCATTTCGCCAGTCCCATAACGTTATAGGACAGTTCCCAGTTCCGACGGTCCCATAACGTTATAGGACGGGGGGCGGGTCGATCTCGGCGGTTTCGGGCGTCCCCTCGGGCGGTATCTCGGGGGGCGTTTCGGGCCACTGGGTTTGCTTGCGGAGGTTTTCGATCAGCCAGAGGAGGTGGTGGGGCGCTTCGGCGGCGGGGTCGTCCGGGTTGGCGCGATCGCGATCGAGCCGTTGGTAGGCATCTTCGATCAGGCGCGATCGCGGATCCGCAGGCACCCCATCCGGCGGTGGTGATGACAGTCGCGGCGCGATCGCCTCCGGCGTTGGGTAGGCAAAGACCATCAAATCCAGCATCAGGGGCAATTTTGACAAGGTGCCCAGACCGGCGCGATCGCCCTGGAGCGGTTCGATCAAAAAATCACGCCCCGTCGCCCGCAAATAATCCGCCACCTGCTTGGCCGTCAGGGGCAACAGCTCCACCGCCCCATCGAGCCGCTGCAACAGGGACCGCCGCTGGGCCGCGATCGCCGTGAACGTAGCCGGTCGCCCGCACAGCACCAACGGCACCCGCCCCGCCCGATCCTGCAACAGGCGATCGAGGGCACCAAGGGCCACCAGTTGCCGCGCCGGGGGCAGATCATCGAGGCCATCGAGCAGCAAAATCAACCGGCCCCCATCGAGCCATTGGCGCACCGTCGCCGCCGTCAGGGTGCCGTCATGAGCTGTCAAGGTTTGGACAATCCACGCCGCGATCGCGGGATCCCCCTCCGGCCAGGTGGTCCAATCGAGCCAAAGGGGCAGGGGGGCGCGGCGATCGCCCTTCGCCTCACCGATCAATTGCAACCCCAACTCCAGCAGCAGAATCGTCTTCCCCGCCCCCAACGGCCCCACGATCGCCAGCCGCCCATGGGACGCCGCCCAGGCCCGTTGCAGATCCGCCGGATCCGTCAGGGGGCGCACCCGCCGCGAGGCCCGATCCCACAGTCGCCGCCCCCAGCGCCGCAGGCCAATGGTGCCCTTGGGGGGCGGTGGCTCTAGATAACTGCGGTTGAGCTGCAACGGCACGGCGATCGGCTTCGGGCCTTGGATCCGCGATCGCAGCCGCCCATCCCAGCTTTCTTCCAATAAATCCAGGAGCCGTTCCCGCTGATCGCGCGGAGCAATGGCCCCCAGCCCCGGCGATCGCCCAAACAGCACCAGGGTCAGCAGGCCCAAGGGCAAGCCCAGACCGCAGGTGATCCGAAACAGGTGGGGCTCCAGATTGCCCTGGCCCAGCAGCACCCCCGCCGCCACCGTCAGAATGCTATTGAGCAGCCAGGTCACCAAAATCGCCAGTTTACGAACCGTGCCCACGGCCCCATCAAACCGGGCGGGCAAAAATCCCGTATTGATCGTCAGCAGGGCGATCAACCCCACCAGGGCAACCCATTGGGGCGAAAGGTTGGGGAGCCAGTCGAGCGGCCCGTCCATGGGCGATGTCCTCGTGTGTCCGGGGAGTGGTCAACAATGCGGGCCGGATCGGTCGGATCCATCGGTCCCATAACGTTATGGGACAGACCCGCGATCGCGGCTAGGGGGAGGTGCCCTGCGATCGCGTCAGTTCTAGGTATACATGTTCGAGGTTAACGGGGTGGCGGGCAATGGAGTCGATCGCGATGCCCTCGAAGGCCGCCAGCAGTTCCGCCAGGGAGAGCCGCTCCGGTACCCAAAAGGCCAACTGACCGCCATAGTGCCGGGTCGGCCAGTTGAGTTGCTCGGCTCGGGCGATCGCGGCGGCCTCGTCCGGTGTTTCGATCGTGGCCACCTCGGCGGCGGGGACCGCTTGGCGCAATTCTGCCAACGTGCCCGAGGCCAATAATTTTCCCCGCTGCAAAATGCCGATGTGCTGACACAGCCGTTCCGCCTCATCGAGCAGGTGGGTGGTTAATAAAATCGTCATGCCCCGCGATCGCAACGTGCGGATGAGGTCCCAAAATTCGTGGCGCGCTTCGAGATCCAGGCCCGTGGTGGGTTCATCCAGGATTAGTAGATCGGGCCGATGGACGATCGCCACGGCGGTATTTAACCGGCGCTGCATCCCACCGCTGAGGGTTTCCACGGGGCTGTCGGCGCGCTCAACTAAATTCACCGCCGCCAACGCTTCCCGGATCCGGCCCTCGCGATCGCGGCGCGGCACCCCATAAATCGCCGCAAAAAAGCGCAAATTTTCCACACAGGACAGGGATTTGTAGAGCAAATTTTCCTGCGGCGCAATGCCAATGCGCCCCTTCGTCGCATCGGAAATTGGCTTACCCCCTAGGGTGATCGTGCCGCGATCGGGCCGCAGGAGATTGCAGATCAAATTAATCGTCGTCGTCTTGCCCGCCCCGTTGGCCCCCAGCAGCCCATACACCTCCCCCACCTCCAGCCGCAGGGACAGATCCACCAGCACAGCGCGATCGCCAAAGGACTTAGAAACCTGGTCAAGGGTCAGCATGGGCAGCAACAGCGAGGATAAAAATTGGTCCTATAACGTTATGGGACACGGGGAAAATCCGTCAGGCCAAGGGCAAATCATCCAGTCCATCCCCGTAGGGGTTGGGTTTCCCAACCCTCGCCCCACCGATCGCCCCAAACCCGCTCCACCTTGGGCACCTCCGCGATCGCAGGGCAGGGAGAAAATGAACGGTCCGATAACGTTATGGGACGCCGGGATAATGGTCCTATAACGTTATCGGACGGGGGAGATGGGAACGGGGGATGGGGTCTAGAGCCGCCGTTCTAGGGTAACGGTCTGGCGATAGGACAGGGCCGCCACGGGTAAGATGACGGCCAAAAATCCCAGCAGAACGGTCAGGTGCGATCGCAACACGTCCCCATCCGACTCGGTAGCAGCCACCGCGATTGCGGCTTCATTGAGGTGAAAAATCGGATTGAACTGGGCCAGATCCAGGAGCGAGTCCGGGAAAAACTCCGACGGCAAAAACGTGCCCCCCAGGATCAGCAGCGGCACCCCAAAGGCGGCGATGAGGGCATTGGCATCCTCCGTGCGGCGGGCAAAGCGCGTCCCCAGAATCACCCCCAACCCCACATAAATCGCGATCGCCAGGGCCAACACCAGCAGCCCCAACGGAATCGACCCGCGAAACGTCGCCCCGAACAGGGCCGCCACGCCATAGATCAACAGCCCCTGCCCCACCGCGATCGCCCCATGGGCCAGCGTCAGCCCCAGCACATACGATCGCCCCCGCAGCGGCGCAATGAACAGGCGCTTGAGGGTTTGCTGCTCCCGCTCCGCCACCAGGGTCGAAACCGTCCCCCCCAGGCAGCTAAAAAATAACGCCGCCCCCACCAACGCCGTCGGGGCCGCCGCCTCCAGGGCATCGACGAGGGAAATCTGCGCCCGCTCCGCCACGATCGCCCCATTGAGCAACAAAATCGCCACGGGAAACACCGCCCAAAACACCAAACTGCGGCGGCGGCGCACCAACTCCGTCAAAATGCGGCGCGCCACCGCGATCGCCTCCGTCCAAACACCCATGGCCATCCCCAGACAACAACATCCCTTCCCCCACCTGATCCTGGCGGCGGCGCGATCGCCCGCAACACCCCTACGGCGGCGGCGTCAGGGCAGACTCCCCCTTGCGGATCAGGGCCGCATCCACCGCATCCAGAATGACATCAAACTTGAAATGGTCGATCGCGTGGAGGATCGCCGCCGCCATATAGGGATCACTGCTGGCCACCTCATGGGCACAGGCCGCCACCGCCTCCGTCTCGCAGGTGAGGGCTGCCTGGTGGAGCCGTTCGAGCCAGGGGATTTCCATGCGGGTCAGTTGATCCCCCTGGAGGATGCTTTCTGGATCGTTCAGGGGGGCCGGGGGGGGAGCGGGCGGTTGGGGGGGCGGAGCCACGGGGCGCGGCCCAAGCTGCCGGGTCAAACAATCAAAAAATTCACTGGCGCTGACGGGTTTCGCCAGGAAATCATCACAGCCAATGGCGAGGGCGCGCTCGCGATCGCTCTGGAACACATACCCCGTCAAGGCCACAATCTTCACCCGCGATCGCCCCTCCTGGGCCTCCGCATCCCGAATGGCCGCCGTGGCATCAAACCCATCGAGCTGGGGCATCCCCAAATCCATAAAAATCAAATCCGGCCGCCAACTGCGCCACCGGGCGATCGCCTCCGCCCCGTCCGCCACTTCGCAAATTTCACAGGGCACCTGCCCCAGGAGCGCCAGGAGCAGTTGGCGATTGGTATCAATATCATCCGCCACCAGGATGCGCCATTGCGGTCCCTCCTGGGGCCACGCGGACGACACCAGGGGGGCCGCCGACGGTCGCGGCACCGGGGGCAGCGAAGCCGAAGACTGGGCGATCGCCGTCTGGGGCCGCAGGGGCAACTGCACCCGGAACGTACTGCCCTGGCCCGGTTGACTCGCGATCGCCAAACGCCCCTGCAACAGCTTCAGCAGCTCCTTCACGATCGCCAAGCCCAGCCCCGCCCCCTGCTGCGCCCCGTGCCACGGATCCGCATTCACCCGCACAAAGGGCTGACAAACCTGCTCGCAGTCCGCCGGACTCAGGCCCGGTCCCGTGTCGGTGACGGCGAATTCCAGCCAAAAGGGTTCCGGTTCCTCCGTATCGGTTGCCCCCGGATCGGTTCCTTCCGGTTCAGGCGTCTCCCCGTCAGATATCTCCGGTTTAGGTGCCTCCAGATGGGTTGCTGCCGGTTCAGGGGTCTCCGATTCCGGTGCCTCCACCGCGATCGCCGCGCCCCCCCCTTGACCAGGGGCCGTGCAGGGCTGTGCCCGCAGGGAAACGGAGCCTTGGGAGGTATATTTCACCGCATTACTGGTGAGGTTGAGGAGCACCTGGCGCAGTTTATTGACATCCCCCACGGCCCCCTGGGGCAGGCTGGGATCGATGTCGAGGGAGACCGTGAGGCCCTTCTGTTGGGCGTGGGCCTGTACCATCGCCAGCACCGTGCGCAACATGCCGTGGAGATCAAAGGGTTCCGCGATCGCCTCGACCCGCCCGGATTCGATTTTGGCCAGATCGAGGATATCCATGATCAACGTCAGCAGGTGTTCGCCGCTGTGGTTGATGATTTCCAACTGTTTGCGCTGGGGGGTGGGGATGGCCGGATCCGTGGCGAGGAGTTGCGCAAAGCCGATGATGGCATTGAGGGGGGTGCGCAGCTCGTGGCTCATGCTGGCGAGGAATTTGCTTTTGGCCTGGTTGGCCCGTTCCGCCTCGGCCTTGGCGACCATCAAATCGCGCACCAGGTTGGACTGCTGGATGGCGATCGCGATCTGGGCGGTGAGGCGATCGAGAATGCGGGCTTCGGGGCCAAGCCAAGCGGAATCCTGGTGGCAGTGGTGGGCGATCAGGATGCCCCAGAGGGTCCCCCGCTGGAGGATGGGCGCGCTCAGTTCCACCCGCACCCGCCATTGCTGCAACAGGTTGCGACGGGGCTCGTCCAATGACCCAAAGTCCGCCGCCGGGAGACGCCGTACCCCAGCGGTGGGGGTTTCTAGGGGAAGGCCCTGCCACCAATGGATGCCCCCCAGGGGCCAGTCCCCCTCGGGGCCAAGGGCGCTTTCGACCAGTTGATAGCCCCCCTGCTCGTAGCAGCGGACGATGAAGACGCGATCGGCCCCGAGGATGGTCTGCAAATCCCGCACCACTTCCCCCAAGACTTCGTGCAGGTCCATCGAGTGGTGGATGCCCTGGACGAGTTTGCGGAGGATGCGTTCCTGGCGAGCCCGGTGCTGGGCGCGATCGCGCAGGCTCTTCAGCTCCAGTTGATTTTTGATCCGCGCCAGCAGTTCCGGCGGCTGAAAGGGTTTGGTGAGATAGTCCACCGCGCCGCTGTCGAAGGCTTCCACCAGCTTTGCCAGTTCGTGGCTGGCCGTGAGGAACATGATGGGCACCTCCGCGAGGGTGGGGTCGCGTTTGAGGGTGCGGCACACGGCGAGGCCATCGAGGTCCGGCATCATCAAATCCAGCAGGATCAGATCGGGGCGGGCGCTCTTGGCCCGTTCAAGACCCTGGCGACCCCCCAGGGCGAAGGTGAGCCGGTAGCCGATGGGCTCTAGAAGTCCCCGCAGGACCTTGAGGTTGGTGGCGCTGTCGTCCACCAGGAGTAGCAGGAATTGCTCGGGGTTGGGTGAGCTGCTGTCGTCCTCCAGTTGCTCGTGCCAGGGTTCGTTCACGGTGCCTGCCCTCTTGGGATGGGGGTGGGGGTGGGGTGGGGCGATCGCGCGATCGCGAGTGGATCAATCGGTCAACGGATAACGGATAACGGATAACAGAGATCGGATTCGGTTGCTGACTATTTTGGCGGGTTTAGCGATGGGCTGACGGTTTTGCCGACTTCGGCGAGATCCGCGTCGGGGGGCGGAGCCTTGAGGGACTGGCGAAGCTGGTGCAGGAGGGTGGCGAAGGCGTCTACGGTTGCCGGGAGCCGATCCCAGGCAAAGTCCTCCAACTGCTGGGTGAGGGTGCGGCCATAGTGGATCAGGGGGGGGTAGGGGTAGCGATCGGCGAGGCGCTGGAGGTCTTGGGCAAAGGCTTCGAGATCCTGGAGGGCGAGGGTTTGGCGCAGGGGTTGCCAGGGGCCGTCCGCGAGCTGTTCGAGGGCGTCGGCGAGGGGGGCGATCGCCACGGCCGTGACCGCCGCACCGCCCTGGGTCTTTCCTACAGATTGCCCAGAAATGGCCGGTAATACCGGAGGGGCGGTCAAGATGGCGGGGGCAGCGGTGCCCTGGCCGTTGGTCCTTGCTGGGGGCTGCCCTGGGGGAAATAGCCGCGCGAGGGTTTCGGCCACCTGGGCGCGATGGACGGGCTTGAGGAGGAAGGCGTCGCAGAGGTTGACTAAAACGGTTTCTTCGCTGGCCTGGGAGGAGGCGGTGAGGATGGCGATCGCGATGTGGCAGGTGGCGGGGTCTGCCTTGAGGCGTTCGGCGACCGTATGGCCATCGAGGCGGGGCATCCGCAGGTCCAGAAAAATCAAATCCGGGCGCAGTTTTAGGGCCAAATCTAGGGCCTCTTGGCCGTCCTGGGCAAGGAATAGGTGATGGTGGGTGCCGGCAAAGTAGCTCATCACCAGCTCCCGATTGGAGGCCACGTCATCGGCCACCAGGATCGAGAGGGGGGCAATGTGATTGAGATCGTTGGGGGTGTCCATGGGCGATCGCGCCCCCAAGACCCCCCCAGGGGCCACCGGCACCACCCGCGCCGGGAAACGGAAGGTGAAGGTACTGCCCACCCCAATGGCGCTATCGAGGGTGACGGTGCCGCCCATCATCTGCACCAGCCGCTTGGAAATGGCTAGCCCTAGGCCGGTGCCGCCAAAGCGCCGGTTGCTCTGGCCCTGGCTCTGGGTGAACACGTCAAAAATGCGCTCCTGATCCTCTGGGGCGATGCCGATGCCCGTGTCCGCGATCGCCAGCTCCAGCATCACCCCCTCCGAGGGCTCCCCTTGAGCGCCGCCATCATCCCCCGCCAGATCCGGCAGCGGCTCCGTCAGGGTGGACCAATGCACCGTCGTGCGCACCTCCCCCCGCTCCGTGAATTTGAGGGCATTGCCCAGGGTATTGAACAAAATCTGCCGCAGGCGCACCTCATCGAGCACCAATACCGTGGGCAGGTCCGGCGCGATCGCCACCCGCAGCGCCAGCCCCCGTTCCGCCGCCCGCTGGCTAAACATATGCTTCACCTCCTGCACCAACTGCCGCAGATTCACCGGAGTCGCCTGCAACTCCAGCTTGCCCGCCTCAATTTTTGACAGATCCAAAATGTCATTAATCAACGCCAGCAGCGTCTTGCCCCCCGTATCAATCGCCTGCAAATACTGCTTTGGCACCGGATCTTGGATCAGGGGCTTGAGCAATTCCGTAAACCCCAGCACCGCATTCATCGGCGTGCGAATCTCGTGGCTCATGTTCGCCAAAAATTCACTCTTGGCCCGACTGGCCGCCTCCGCCGCCTTCGCCGCCGCCGCTAGACTGGCCTCCGCCTTCTTCGATTCCGTGATGTCCGTAATCGTCCCCACCGCCCGGTAGGGCACGCCGCTGGCATCGCGCAGACAGGTGGCCTTCGAGGCAATCCAGCGATAGTCCCCATCCCGATGGCGGAGCCGATAGACCCCCTGGAAAATTTCCGTGCGCCCCGCTAGGCACTCCTGAAACCGCTCATAGGTGGCCTCTAGATCGCCTGGGTGGACGCGATCGCTCCAGGTCTCCGTGGTACCGGGCAGGTCATTATTTTCGTAGCCCAAAATGCGCATCCAGGATGCGGAGTAGTAGACCGAATTGGTGACTAAATTCCAGTCCCAGATGCCATCATTCGTGCCCGATATCGCCAATTCATAGCGCTCTTCCCGGTTGCGTAGGGTGGCCTCGACCTGGCGGCGACGCTTGATTTCCTGCTTGAGGGTGCGGTTGGTGCGCTCTAACTCCTGGGTCCGCTCCCGGACGCGGGTTTCTAGGGTGGCGTTGATGTGCTGGATTTCATCAAATTTATCCCGTAGGGCCGTGGTCATGCCCTGGAAATTGTGGGTGAGGTGGTCCAGCTCCACCAGGCCGACGGGTTTGATCTGCACAATGGGCTGATCGCGCCCGAGGCGACGGGGCACATCCGCCGTGGCGGCGCTCAGGGCCACCAGGGGGGAGACCAGATAGCGGCTGAGCCAGTGGGCACCGGCGGCCCCCAGGGCCACCAAAAAGAGCATGGTGCCCATGTTCCGCAGGTAGGTGTGCTGGAGGCGATCGATGTACCTGTTGGGGGAGAATTTGATGAGGACGGTCCAGGTCAGTTGGGGGTGGAGGGGCTGTTCGCGGATGTAGCGGGAGGCGCGCCATGCGGCCATGGGGTTCAAGTCCTGGCGGGGCATCCACTGGTAATGGCCAGGGGGGGCGAGGGCTTTGATCCGACCGCTGGCGCGCCAGTTGTAGGGTTGGTAGAGGAGGAGGTCCGGGTCGCTGGTGGCGAGGGTGAGGCCGTGCCGATCCTGGAGGGTTAGTTTGACGGCGGCGGGCAGGGGGAGGGTTGTGAGCCACTGCTGGAGCCCCTGGAGGTCCACTTCGCCGTAGACCCAGCCCTTGAGGGTGGAGCCTTGGCCGAGGGCGGTGACCAGGTGGACATGCTGGGGGGGGCTGCCGGGGCTATCGCGGCGTTCTGAGGTCAGGTCGGAAAATTGGACAATGCCGGTGCGTTGGGCGAGGCTAAAGACGGGGTCGGAGGGATCAATCCGCTGGCCGAGGCGACTGCCAATGCGCGATCGCACGGACTCCCCTTGGCTTTCGGCCACAATGGTTCCGTCTGGCTCCAGGACGTAGAGTTCTAGGAGGTGGGGAATTTGCTGCCGCACATAGGCCAGGATGTCGTCGGCAATTAGGGGGCTGCCGTTGCCGTTAGCCTGCACCCGCGATCGCAGAAACTTAGACGTATCCACCGTCCGTTGATACCACTGGCGGAGTTCAGTTTGCGTAATTTCTCCGGCATAATTCAAACGATCCTGGATATCCGGCTCAACGCGATTAAATAATTGCCGCCCCTGCACGACGGTAAGGCACAGCAGCGGCACCAAAATACAGGCTAAAAATAAGTTAAAAAGCCCCACCTGTAGGGAACTCTGCCGCCGCCGGGAGGAATGCCCCAGACTCTGGAGCACATCCCACAGGAGCCCCGCCATCAGGGCATTAAAAATCCCATTGATGGACTGCTTGAGGGTGACCACCACCGTCGCCAGCCAGGGCATCCCCAGGATGAAGTGATAGATCAACAGCACTAGGGGCAAGGCCCCGAGAACCCAATAAATTGTGTCGGCGAAGACTAGGCTATGGCGATCTTTCCTGATCCGAAATCCGACAAAAACCGCCTCTAGGGTAACAATCATCATGGCAAAGGGATGTCGCCATAGCACCCACGTATAGCTGCCAATGATGGTGGCGCTTAGGACACCAATGGACAGGCCATACCGTTGCAGGAGCAGGAGGGCAAAGGTGCTGCCAAAGATAAAGTCAATCCCAAAAAATAGGGGCAGATTCACATAGTTTCCCAGCAGTCCTAAGGCGATGCCCAGGAGAATGATTAGCCAATCTCGGTGCCCGGTGGGGATGGCGAATCGATCCGGTCTGATCGCGTCACGGAGTGCTTTAGAGAACATGATGGCTGATCCTATCCACGGGCACGGTGGGGGCCGGTGGGGGTGAGGGGAGAGGGGGCGCGCGATCGCGCTTCTTTTTCTAGATTACGCGACGGGGTTCGGGGAATGGGGCGGCGGGTGGATCGCCCGGGGGTTTACAAGATGCCGTAGTCTGGGAAGACTTTCGGAAGTATGTGTTGAAAACCGGATGCCCGGTTGCGGGGGTTGGCCGTTGCCATGGTTGTTTGTCCCTATCCCTTGTCGATCGCGCCGATGATGGAGCGTACCGATCGCCACTATCGCTATTTCATGCGGCAACTGACCGGGCGGACGCTGCTGTATACGGAGATGGTGGTGTGTGCGGCGCTGCTCCATGGCGATCGCGATCGCCTGCTGGGGTTTGATGCCCTCGAACACCCGATTGCGTTGCAGTTAGGGGGCGATGATCCGGCGACCCTGGCGGCCTGCGCGCGCATTGCGGCGGATTGGGGCTATGACGAGGTGAATTTGAATGTGGGCTGTCCGAGCGATCGCGTGCGCGATGGGCAGTTTGGGGCATGTTTGATGGCGCAGCCGGAGCGGGTGGCGGCCTGCGTGGCGGCGATGCGGGAGGCGGTGTCGATTCCGGTGACGGTGAAACACCGCATTGGCATTGACGATCGCGATGCCTATGAGGATATGGCGGACTTTGTGAGAATTGTGGCGGCGGCGGGGTGCGATCGCTTCTCGGTCCATGCCCGCAAGGCGTGGCTCCAGGGCCTCAGCCCCAAGGAAAATCGCCAGGTGCCGCCCCTGCGCTACGGGGATGTCTATCGCCTGAAGGCGGAATTTCCTCACCTGGCGATCGAGATCAATGGCGGCATCACCACCCTAGAGGGGGCGCGCACCTGTCTAGGGCAAGGGGTGGATGCGGTGATGATTGGGCGGGCGGCCTACGATCGCCCCTACCTATTCAGTGCGGTGGATCAGGAGTGGTTTGGGGAGCCGACGCCGCCGCGATCGCGCCATGGGGCCGTGGAAGCCATGTATCCCTACGTGGAAGCGTGGCTGATGAAGGGGGGACGGCTCAATCAAATCGCGCGCCATTTACTCAATTTATTCACGGATTGCCCCGGGAGCCGCGCCTGGAAACGCCACATCACCGAGCGGGCCACCCAACCGGGGGCGGGGGTGGAGGTGCTGCAAGAGGCCCTGGCCCTGGTGCCGCCGCTGCCGTAGGGGTTGGGTCTTCCAATCTGCCCCCCCGCGATCGCATCGCCCTGCATCTAGGCTCGTGTGTTTATGTGAGATTGTCCAGGGTTTCCACCAGGGGCCATACGTCGGCGCGGATCTGGGCGGCGAGGCCCTGCTTGCGGTGGGTGCGGTTGTAGTAGGTTGGCTGGTCGATGCCGTGGCGGCGGTGGTGATCGTCGATCCAGTCGGCGCGATCGCGGAGCCATTGGGACACGAGGCTTGGGGCGATGGTGCAGGGCATCAGATCGCGGATGGCGCGCCCATTGATGGCCCATTTGCGATCGCTTTGGTCATTCCAGGCCATGATCGCCCGGACGCAGCGATCGATGCGGGCTTGGCTGGCGGCGTGGGTGCGCGACAGTTTGTGGTCCCCGAGGCCGAAAAGTTGCCGGTGATCCTGGGGGCGATCGGCGGCGATCGGGGCCGGGGACGCTTTCGGGGGCGCTGCCGTTGGGGGGGCGGATTTGGGGGCGCTGGCCTCTGGGGTGACGCGATCGGCGGCGGGGACTAGGGCGGCGATCGCGCGCTGGAGGTCGGTCAACTGCTGGGTGAGGGCGGCGATCGCGGCGGCATTGTGGGCGACCTGCTCCGCGAGGGCCGTCGTTGCCGCTGCGGGGGCCATGGGCTCAGGCTCAGGCTTGGGTTCAGGCTTGGGTTCAAGGTCCGCCTCGGCGGGGTGATGGGTTTGATAGAACGCCACCAGCCGCGCGATCGCCGCCGATTCCTCACACTGCCAAATCTCACATTGCCGCCGCAGCCAGCTATGGTCCGCCGCCGCGATCGCCACCTGCACCGTTGCCGGTTCCTGCGGCGCGATCGCCCTTGGCTCCGCCGCCGCGATCGGCCAATGGGGCACCGGACCCGCCACCTGATAGTCCGTATAGCCCAGGGTGGTGAGCAGGTGCAGCAGGTCGCGATCGCTCGGCGTTTCCTCCTCCACAAAATGGCCCAACTGCCGCGCCGCATAGAGCATCGCCTCCCCTGGCGACGCCTCCGGGCAGTCCCGCTGCACCACCAGCACCGCATAGGCCGCCCGCAGTCCCTGGCAGTTCACCCGCGATCGCGGTCCCGCCTGCCGGGGCGCTAAAACTTCACTAAAATGATTTCGCACCGCCCGATTAATGGACGCATTGCAGCGGCGATCGACGGCCCCATTATCGTCCCCGCACTCCGCCAGCACCTTGGCCACCGTCGGGGCCGCCCGCAGCCGCTCCACCGCCGCCACCACCCGCTCCGCCGGAAGCAATGGCGCGATCGTCAGCCGGGGAGTTTGGCCCCGTTTTTTCGCCTGCCCGATGAACTGGAGGCGATCGCCCCGACTCACTTTAAATTGCCCCCTAGCGATCACTTCCACCGGCCGCCGCCCCGTCGCCGCCACCAGGGCCGCCGCAATTTCAGACCAGCGGGTGGCATCCAGCAGCCGATCCGCTACGGTTAGATATTGCAGTGGATCAATGGGATACTTATGGTGCTGGGGTGTGAGTCGATCAAGAACGCGGGTGGTGCCATTGCGGCGATCCCATTCCTCCGGCGTTAGGCCAATCCACCGCAGGGCGCGATGCTGTAGCTTCGTACCGATGGTCTGACCGGTGGCGTCGTGGCGATCGACGAGTTCGGCGTTTTTGCCTGCGCTTAGGAGCAGAGTCCGTAGGTTTTTGTAATACCCTGCGCTGCTCAGTTTTGTGCCCAGGGTGTCGATGTTGGGATAGGTTTGCCGGAGCCATTGCCCTTCCGGTTGGGCGATCGCGTCGATGGCGTCAAAATCCATCAACGGCGCGATCGCTTCCACAAATAGTCTGGCGCGGGCCTTGAGGGAGCGGCACTGCTGGGCAGCGGCGTAGGTTTGGCGGGCGATCGCGAGGGATGCATCCGGGCTCATGGGTTTGGGGGGCAGGGGGACGGGGGCCGCCAACTTCAGCTAACCTACGCAAATTTAAGCAGGTTTGCCAGTCCCTAGGGGAGGCGATCGCGCGATCAATGATCCAAAAAATGGGGCGGGAATTGGGGATGGCTGACTGGGATTGGGGCCTGCGTCAAGGGGGCTCAGGCTTTGGGGCTACGGTCGGCATCGGATGACGTGCCCTGAGTCCCCCAAGATTTCCTAGGGGAAAGTGAGGGACTGGGGCTAGGGGGCTATGGCGATCTGTTGCGGCGTTTCGGGGAAGTAGGGAGGTTTCCAATCAAGTGGGGGCCCCAGCGAGTGGGGCCCCTGTGTACCCTCCAATAGAACGTGGGTCAATCCGCCCTTGAAAGTTTCCAATCAAGTGGGGGCCCCAGCGAGTGGGGCCTTCTTCAGGAGCGAACTATTTGGCTGCGCAAGAGGTTGAGTGTTTCCAATCAAGTGGGGGCCCCAGCGAGTGGGGCCCCATGTCGGACACGTCAGCACCGCAGACGTTCTCAGTCAGTTTCCAATCAAGTGGGGGCCCCAGCAAGTGGGGCCGTGAGGTCTCTGAATGAAAGAACTAGATCTGAGGTGTGTTTCCAATCAAGTGGGGGCCCCAGCGAGTGGGGCCGGTAAGGAGTTCAACCTCGGGACGGTCTACGTTCCGGGGGTGGTTTCCAATCAAGTGGGGGCCCCAGCGAGTGGGGCCTGGGTCAAGTCTTCAAGCCGGGTCGGACGGTTTATTCCGAGTTTCCAATCAAGTGGGGGCCTCAGCGAGTGGGGCCACGGGTGGGATTCCGCGAAAGCCTTAGCAAGGGATTACCTGAGGGTTTCCAATCAAGTGGGGGCCCCAGCGAGTGGGGCCGCAGCACGGAGGTAAAAACAAGTAATCTTTTTCCCTCTCCCAGTTTCCAATCAAGTGGGGGCCTCAGCGAGTGGGGCCCGCGGTAATCGCACAATCCGTAAGTACATCCTTCCCAATAACTGGCAGTTTCCAATCAAGTGGGGGCCCCAGCGAGTGGGGCCTCCCCCCTATTAGAACCCAGTTGTAGAGCAGGTTGCAAGGGGTAAAAACTACGACCCCTTTCAATCTTGCCGAAATTTGGAAAATCACGACCAAAAAAATCGCTGAAACCCTTGCGTAGCAATCGATCAACGCTCCCAACGAAAACCCACAGAAGATACCCTTCAACGGCTATCAACTTAATCTCGGTTGAGCCAGATTATCCAAAATCCGTTGATGAACCCTGGTCAGTAAAGATGCTTGCTTTAAACTGCCAAAGGTTTGTCCTGAAATTAAATTAAGGCAGTTCAAAAGCCGCTGCTCCCAATCTTCCTGTGATTGAGTTCTCCACGCCCCAAAGCACTCCTCCTTAGAAATTCCACCCCAACGGTGTGATGCTTGATTGCGCGCCTCCCTTGCCGATTGCCAATAAACTGCAAAATCAGCCTGATTTCGCGTAGATGGAATTGCCACCTCTAGCAAATCCCGCAAAAGATATCCCTGCAAATTCACCTCCCTTGAACTCGCAGAAGATCGATCTCGCGACTGCTCATATCGATCACGAAGGCTTGGAAACTCATCTAGGATAGAAGATAAGACAATTGCATAACCATTAGGGCGAGACTTGATTGAATCTGGGAAGGTAACAATTGCCCAGTGATTAACCATTCCCTCAACTGATCGATGACTATGTTGCAGCGCCTCGGTCGTGTTTCCTTGCGCCAATCGTACAACTGCTGAAAACGCCTGCTCGTATCCTTGCCACCACCAGTGTGCTCCCTGGCGCTGAGCATCAAAATCAAGTTGCCCTTTTGCCTGCTGGAAAAATTCATCAAACTTCCCACGATTCCATGCAGCGGCGGCCGTCAGCAATCGTACCGTAACTCGATCTGTCGCTGTACCTTCTAAACTTTGGAGCAAGTCTAATGCGGCCTGATAGTCAAATTCGCCAATTAACTTGCGCAGAATTTGTAAATCAAACTCGTGTCGCAATACCGTTACATCCGTCGGAAAAACACGATCTTGCCCTTCGCGCATCTGTTGCGGATTACGCACCTGCCACACCTGACCGTTGCCCGCATAGCCCGCCGCCTGGAGCAAACTAAAGGCCGATTTCATCGCAGGTGTTCCCGATGAGGCATTGAACTCCACGCGATCGCCCGGAGCCATCACCAACTTCACCGCTTCCAGCCCCCGCCGCGCCTCTTGGGCCGCCTTCAGCAGGTCCGTCGGATCCTGGGAAAGATCCGCACTCGTGGGCAGCAGTTCCACCGCTAGCCCCTGGAGTTGCGCCTCCGTTTCAATGTGATCCTTCGTGTCGCGGGCATTTTGCGCCGTCCCTTCCGTATAGAGCAGAAAGACCCTCGCGATCGCGGTTCCCCTATCCACTAAAAAGCGCAGCAGCGTAATGAGCGATCCCTCCTCCTTCGTTTGATTCGAGTAGGGATCTTGATTGCCAATGAACGATAGAACAACACTAGCCATATCTCAACGCTCCTCGAAAAATTTATACTGTAGCTGCATCAGACAGATTTTGATTCATCTACAGGCCATGGAAATATCTTCATCTTAGGTTCAGAAATCTTCACCAGTCTGCTGAGATAGTTGATCCTAGGATTATCTTTTTCCTTTGAAACACCGAAGACGGTGACAACTTGATAATTGGGGAATTTGCGGATAATGATAGGAGAGGGAATTGCTTTTCTCGAAACTTTCTGACCTCTAATTATGATCTTATCCTCTGTCGTGCCTCCGCAAAGACTCTTTGCTTTGCTCCTCTCTTCTTTTTCTAGAGAATGAAAAAGTTGATGAAGACATTCAAGAGCTCTGGACTTGTCTTTGTTGTTGGAATTTTCGGAGATCACAAAAATGTGACAATTTTCATCCACAAAGTCTTGCCATTCATGGACACTGGGAGTGAATGCTCTCAGAGGCTTCAAGTTGGAGAGAGATAGCAAAGTCTCCAGATCTCTATAGAATTGAAGCAAGCGTTCCTGAAAGACAATCTTGAAATCTCTGATGCTCTTGGGAGTTGAAAAAAATGTGTCAGGATTGACTAAAGTCAATTGACTACCTCTAATTCTGGGATTGCTGGAACGCTCATAAATCTCCCGTCGTGCGCCTTGTCCCACACCTCCTAAGTGAAATGCAAGCCACGTTAAATTATTGACTAGAGAGTGAACAGCATTGATTTCTGCATCTGTTAGGCTCTTCAGATGCTTTTTGTTGTCGGATCCCAGATCTTGCCATTCAGGATTCTCTTGAGCAAAAATGAGCAGCTTGCCACGTTGTATCTTCTCTGAATTTTTGCTCGCGTCAGATGAGATCTTAAATTTCAACCATCCCAAACGAGATGGAGATGGTTGAATTCCGCCAAACAAATGAGATTCTAGACGCCGTATTTGTTCAATTTGAGATGTTGGAATGACTCCTAGTGCAAAAGCTCGAAACCAATAGCGCAGTGTGGACTTAAAGGCGATTGGACGCACCTCCGCCTCCGGTTTGCCACGCATTTGCCACCCCCGACCTTTTGATTGCCCTTGGGTGAATTTTTGGCAACCATGAATCAGTTGACCCTCCAGGGTAAAGGGCACCTCCAGGAACGGACATGGCCCCTGGACGCCCCCCGCCACCAATAATTCCCCGTAGCCAGAATTGACCTGGGAGCCCGTCCCCGCCTGAAGTCCCTTGACCAGCCATCCCTTGACCTGCTCCAAGAGGGCGCGATCGCGCTGCCCCGTCGCTAGCTTGATCCCAATATTAAAGACCGGCTTATCCAAAGACAGGAACGTATTTGGATTTGGAGAATAGTGGGGGGCATCATCCTTCCAACTCCAAATATTATTTGCCATGTCAATGGAAAGTCCATGGCTTTTGGGTAGAGGATAGGCATCAAAAAAGACCACTTTACCGGCATGGTCGGTCCCCTTCGCATCCAAATGCCCAAAATAGGAAGCCACCATCCGATCTGCCGTTTTCCAATCGCAGGGCTGTGCCTCCATTGCATCACGGATCGCTTGGGTGCGGGCAATTCCCCGCAACGTACTGGCGGGGATATAGGGAATTCCCATGGTATCAAAAGCTGGCAGCAGCGTACTTTCTGGCCCCCGATGGCCCCCCACCCGAACTCGCCAGGAAGCTTTTGCTTGAAACGTCAACCCTCCCGTTCCTTGACCCGCGAGTAGGGTCAATCGCCGCTGCAAAACCGTCAAGCGCTGGTCATAGTTCACCTGATTTCCAGTGGCTTTTTCCAGCAACTCTAGCTTTGAACCGGGATCTTCCCGTTTGTTTTCTTGCGTTCCCGTCGGATGTGGTGCTCGCATCCAGCGCAGATATTCTGCAAAACCTGCCGTGCGATCGCAGGGAGGTGCGCCATTGGGATGGGCAGGATGCTCTAGCCATGGGCGGGGAGGCTGCCCACCACCCCCACCTCCTAGGTTGGGGCGATCGCCACCCCCTTGACCATTACCTTTCCGAGGAGGCTGTTTGCCGCCTCCTTGGGAAGGCTGAGAAGTCCCTTTAGCATTCCGAGGGATAGGACGCTCAAAAGGGCGGGACGGTTGATTCGCAGGCATGGCTAGAATCCCTTGAAATGCAATGGATAAGTAGATAGGACAATGAAGAGGGAAGCCCTAGGAGGGATCCTTTTCTTTGACGTAAATCGCATTGCCCCAGAAACTAAACTCCTGGGCAAGACTGAGAGCCAAGCCCGTCAACCCGAGATAATCATCGGCCTTCAGATCCGTAAGGGTTTTTAAACCCACATCTCCCGTCAAATTCTGCTGCCCTGAAACCTGCTGTAGGCATTTAAAGAACTCCAGAACCACCTCCTTCTTACCCTGTTGACTGAGGGCCACCTCCTCCGCCTTGAGACGCATCAATCCCCACGTCGAAAGGTAGGTGTAAAGCTCGACCGCTTGCCCTTTCTGCTCACTTTTTTGCGTGTCATTCCTCGTCTTTTTACGCAAGCTGTCTAGGGATTGGTAGACCGGTGTTGCCAAAGTTCTCGAATCGAATCCCGCCATGATATACTCCGCGCTTGATTAGTAGTGATGATCAGTTGAATCCACAGATTAGATCAGTGTCTTTTTAGGACAGCTAGATCATCAGCTCCATTGCTGGGTAAAACCTCGACCCAGACTTTCCTGACCGCCAATCTGAAGAATGGGATTCCTGGCCATCAATTGAGTAAATTGCGTGATTGTCTCTTCTTTCTGCTTTTCCTGAGCCTGGGCTGTTACGCCCCAGGGGAAATACATCACCGTATCAGGCGGGATCGCTTCCTCATAGCGAAATCCACCTTCCACTTCCTTGGATTCACTCAACTTGACCTTGACCTGTCGCCATAAACCCATCTGCACCACGGTGGAAAAGTGACGATCCGGCAGCACTAACACCGCTTGAATCGTTGCGGTTTCGTCGTGGCGGGGAATGAACTGTTTCCACTCGGCCCAAGCGTGAAGGTCATTGTCCTGAAGAATGGCATCCTTCAAATAGATACGTTTGCTCTGGTTGAGGTTGGTGCTGTAGGGGGCTGGAATGGCTGACAAGGTGCTGACATAGCGGTGATAGCGCCGCAAAAGTAGGGGACAGGTTACCCAAATGACGCCATGGCTGAGGGAGGAAATTGGAATCCAAAGTAGACTACCATCACCAATCCAGATGCTCCCTTGGGTTAGGTTTTCTCCGACGTTGATTTCATTGCCAAACAGGGCAAAGCGTTGTGATTGATCTGCGACACTGGCCCGCAGACGGCCACGAATGGTGCTGGAGGGAATGTAGGGCAAGTCCGTATGGGATTCGCGGGCGATGCCGAGGAGATTGCCCTCTTGGGTTGCGCCGCCGGTGTGGAGGGGCGAGAGTAAATAGAGATGACAAAGGTGGGCGATCGCGGTGGAGGTGGCTTGCTGGGCTGTAGCTTGAGTCATGATGAAGTTAGAAATTAATTAGGGTGTGTGGATGAGAATGCCGCCGAGAATTTGGGTGAGATGATTGAGATTGCCGGGAACCGTATAAAGATTAATGTCCTGCTCCACGATGGCGCGACCGCGATCGCACCGTCCAAAACGCCAGACATCCCCCAAGGTCACGGCTCCATAAACGAACGGTAATTCCTCCAATTCCGCGATCGCGATCAACTCCGCCGCCAATTGAGTGAATCCCCGCGCTAGATCATCGCGCTTCGCTTCAATCACAGCCAAGGTATTTTGGCATCGCAAAAGATAATCCAAATTACCTCGAAGACGATCATTGAAATTTAGGGGATACTCGATCCGTAGCTTTGCGTTGTAATAGCTAGCAACTTCCAAAAGAATGGGCGAAACTAGCACCTCTCGGCGGGCCGTTTCATTGCTCAAGGGTACAAGGGTTAGTGACCGCTCGATGCGCGATCGCAAACCATCAAGGGCGGGCATCAGCGCAGAATCTTGGGGTAAATTAAGGGCTTTAACCTCTAGGCCATAGCCCAACTCGGCCAAAATTTCATCCGTGTCCGCATTGAATTCAAAATAGGACCGAAAGGTGTAGGATTCATTGGGCTGTAGAAGTGTCCGCTTAGTCATTGTTAGCTGCCTTCTGGAGAGCCTCTGGATATCGCACCCACAGTAGTTCCGAATAGCCCAGCGATCGCCACCGCCGCATTCGGCCCTGTTCCTCAGAACCTTGGAAGGGATGCATTGGTTTTTCCAGATAGTATTGACTGCCCGGTGCGGCGGCAAAAACCTGGGGGGCGGGGATGCTGCTGTGGGAATTTTCTTTTTCCCGCACTCGACCGGCGATCGCCTGGGGTTTGGCGGTGGCGACGCCCGCGAGAATGCCCCCCTGTTGCACGGTTTTCCATCCCCAGGGCCATGCTTGGCAGGTGGCGTGGCTGGTGGCCTGTCCGGCGGTGTGGCGACGGCGCTCAAAAATGCCGGGGGTGATGAGGTAGGCGATCGCGCGGCCCTGCTGCTGAAAGTTGCGATCGCTCTGGTGTTGCAGAGTCGCCCAGGGGCCATCCAGGGCCGGGGTCCGCCGCAGGAGCGCCCGGTGTCCCTCTCCGCCCAATCTCACAACCGCCCCATTTTGAAAGCGTTCTAGGGCCTCATGGGTCCGTTGATCCACGCCGATCGCCAGGGACCACCCCTCGAATAAGCGCACCGCCGTTTCCACGAAATAGCCATCCTCATCCTTCACCTGCCGCGTCCCCGGCGCGATCGCATTGTGGGCCCTCACTTCCTCCATCCAAGGCTGCTCCGGTTCGCCCTTGGGAGGCTGGGAGGCATCTGGAGCGATGGAGCCATGTTCCAGATAGGCGTGTATGACCGGTAATGGGAAAAATTTGCGCGCCTTGGGGGCATCTTTGTCCTTGGGAGCGTCCTCCCCGCGATCGCCGCCGGTCAGGGTGAGGGGCGCGGGCAGTCGGCGATCCCAGCGGCCATGCTTCGCTAGGGGGGAGTTTGCCAGCCACGGCAGGGGGGAGAGCGGTTGATCGCCCACATAGCCCAAGGGTCTGGGGAGATAAAGCACCTCACGATTGCGATCACCGTGGCAGAAAAATGGTCCTGTTAGGTCAATTCGGAGCCCCGTCTGTTCCCCCGGAGCCAGAAGTGAGCGCAGCGCCCCCGCGATCGCGTGGCCCGACGGCGGAAACTGACCGCTCGCCCAGGCCCGCACTCCGGGCGAGAACGGCTTGGCATCCCGGAACATCAAAATATCCAAGGGCGAAAGGGCATACCAAAAGGTGCGCGAATCGGTTACGGTCGCCTCCGTCATGCGGCCTGTCCTCCTAAGTTACCGGTTATTTTGGTCGCTGCCTGCGTTGACCCCTGGGCGGGCACCTTGATGTGCCGTTTACGGAGGACAAAGGCCGCCAATTTGAGCCAGTTGCGGATTTCGCGATCGCGGTCCTTCTCCGCTGTTGTTTGGTAGAGCGCCACAATGGTTTCCCCTAGGGCCTTCTGGAACTGGTCCGCCGTGTCATCGGCCAGGGCATCGCGCCGACTGCAAAATCCCGCCGTCCAGGGCGCGATCGCGTCCGCCACCGGGGCCGGATGCTGTTGCCACACCTCCGCCGCCTGCTCGAACAGGGCCGGTTCGGGGCCATCAAAATCCAGGAGCGATCGCCACGTTTTAAACGTCTCAAATTTCGCCGTTGCGGTTAGGATATTGCCGTTTTGGTAAAGCACCCGCACCTGCACCGCGTTCTTTTGGTAATGATGGGATTTGTCATCCTTTTCGACCCAATAGCCATGGTCCTTGGCCGCCTCTTCCGCCTCTCGCAAATGCTGGAGCGCGATCGCCAGGGGAATGCCTTGATTGGCTAGCACTAGACCAAAACTGATGGTTGCCTCTTGCCCGAGGGTAAAGAATGGTCGTTGGGTCAGGTCGTGAGGCACTTTATCGGCCTTTCCTCGCCAATAATGACCTGTATTTTCAAATTCCCCCTGGGGATCTTCACCTCCACGAAAACATTGACGGATGTCCCACAGCCATCGATCCCATTCCCACAGGTTCGTGTAGGCTAAAACATCATCGCCGCCGCTATAGATCAACCGCCCCGCGTAGCGATCTTCCGTTAAATAGGGCACCAGTTGATTAGAAAAGTCCAGCAAAGAACGACTCAGGGCCGCATGGGTAGCCGGTCCCATTCGTTTACCCGTTTCAATGAAGTTTTTGAAGGCTTCTCGTGTTTTGGAATCAAGGCGATCCAATTCTCCTATCAAGGCTTGGGGTAGATAATGCTTGTAGGGCTCCAGTTTCGTGCCCTTGAGCCATTCCCCCATACCGTCGCCGTCCCCCTGGGCGATCGCGTACCAATCGGTTGGATTATTGCCCGGAAAGAATTGAGCGACTTGTTTGCGAATCTCCTCGCGTATCGCGGCCCGTTCCTGCTCGTGAGGATAGTCATCCACCAGCCAACCCGCATTGAGTAGTCGTGGATTATGGGCGTTTTGCCAGAGGGCGCGATCGCTCCCCGCCGGTGCATCATCAATCCAAGGAATGCCCCAAGGAGTATCGCCCGCTTCCTGAGCCCAATTGAAGCTGTTTAAAATATGCTGGCAAGCTTGGCTGTAGCGATCAATGGCATCTAAATCATCCGCCTCCAGGCGCGATCGCAACCAGCCCGCCGCCCCCGCACTCAAATCCGGCTGATAGACCGTTTCTCGCCAGTTCTCGTCCCGTTTCCCCAGGATTGTGGGCTGTTCAAGAATGCGGGGTAAAACTCGCTTAGCGGTCTCGCTGGGATTGAGTTGTTCACTGCCGTCGAAGAGACCAAATGGGGTAGTCCAAAATTTCCTTGTCTCGTCCTCCGTGGCCCAATTGGGATTTTTGGAGTTATTGGGTGATCGCATCACCGGCCCAAACCCTGAAATGGTTGATCGCGGTCCAAAGGCCGTCGGCAACTGCCACACCCGCGCATTTTTGACCGCCGTCAGGCCCGCCCGCGTGGCGTCAAATAAATAGCCCCACCAGGAACCCACATTTAGGTTTGGCTGCCGATAGCTAGCCCTCGATGGTTGGGGAGGATTCGTAGCCGTTTCTCCTTCGTCAGTGATCAGGCCAAAAACCTGTTCCACAAAGGTTTGTTCCGCCGGTTGCAGGAGACTTTTATTGTCGCGTGTGAGGCCCGTCAAATCATTTTGGGCTTCGCACCAGGCTTGGTAGGGATCTGCCTTGCGGGGGGATTGATCGAGGGGTTGGTTGGGATCACCGATGGGAAAGGCGACCCAATAGGGCTGCCACTGGCTGGCGATCCACCGGTCCCAGAGGCCGCGATCGCCCTGACTCCAACTACTCTGGCCGTTGCCTCCCCGCTGCAAAAAGTCTAGGGCTTCCTGGCCGATCGCGCGCCAATGACCGGTTACACTTTGACTGAGCTGCTGGGCCGCCGCCTCTAGGGGACTGTTCCCATCCTTCGGGGTGCGCCCATTGTCGGGCAGAATCGCTGCGATGACGTTCGGAAATCCCGCTGTCAGAAGGGCGCGATCGCTCGGTGGGTCAATCCATTCACTAAAGTCTGAATATTTTTCCAGGAGCCACAGATCAATCAGCGGCTGGGCGTAGAGGCAGGGGTAGAGCAGTACATCGGGGCCGTAGGTCCAGGCCAGATCCCAGCAGGCGCGGGCCGAGAGGTAGTGGAGGGTCCAGGATCCGGCCCACAGATCCCGCAGTTTGCGGCTGGCGACGACAAAATCCTGGACGGGCGTGAAGGTGAAGGACAGGACCTGGGGCCGCGATTCGGGGACATTGGTCGCATGTTTCTGGGGATAGTTCTCGTCCTTGGGATAGCGGCCCGCGAGACCTCCGGCGATCGCGGCGGTCATGGCCGTGTGACTCCAGAGGCTGCCGTCGGGGAGGCGGGTTTCGGCGGGCAGCAGGTGGCTTTTTTCGTCGCCGAGGGCGTGGGCGATCGCAACGGGATAGCACCGCCACAGCCACCAAAATACTTTTCGGGCATCCCTTGACTCACGAATTGCCTGGGGGATGGCGTCGATTTCCAGTTGCTGTAGGGCGTCGGCGGCTCTGCGATCGGGCCGTTCTGCAAATTGCAGCGTTTGGGATGCGCCGGACAGCAGGTGCCGAATTTCTAGGCCGTCGTTGCGGTCATACTGCACCGGAATTTGGTTCAGCCGTCCGATGCTGGCGCGATCGCTCGCCGAAGCAATGAGATCACTTAAATTAATCTGTTCGAGCCATTTGCCCTGGAGGGGGCTGTTGGCCCGGTCTTTTTTGGGGGAATGCCAGTCCGCCATGCAGGCCAGATCTGCCCAGGGGCCTTCGTCGCCGAAACGTTGGGCGGGCCGCAATGCCTTGAGGGGTGGATCGTGGAGCAATCCCCAGATTTTGGCTTGCCAATAGAGGCGACTGGCTTGGGTCATGGCTTGTGAGTTGAGAACTTACCCCATCATAGGTTCGCCTAAAGGGAGAGGCCGATTAAATTTTGCGAGGGAGTTTATCGAAAAGCGATCGCGTCTTTAGCTTTCTTGATAAGGGTTTAGGGGATTTTTCTGGATAATCGTCAATATTAAGTTTTGCTGGACAGGGCTATGGCTGCGGGGGGTGCCCTGTCCGCTGGTTGCTGGGTCGTGCGGGGGAGTGGGGTTAATGGATCAGTCGATGGAGCGATCGCGCCGGGGCTACCGTGAGTTGATGGCTTTCGAGCGGCTCCTGTGGACGATCGCGACGATCGCGGCGGAACCGGGTATTGGGGCGGCGGATCGGGGAGGCTTGGCGGCGTTGGCGGCGGGGGTGCGCGATCGCGCGATCGCGGCGGGGCGTGATTGGCCGGTGGGCTATCCGTCGGTGGCGACGTTGCGGAAGGATCTGGAAACGCTGCGGCGCTATGGCCTGTTGGATAAGCCGTTCTATCGCTGGGGATATTACGTCGGGGCGGGGGCGCTGACGGTGCCGGAGTTGGGCCATGCGCTCCAGGCGCTGGGGCTGGTGGGGTTGGATCTGGCGGATGGGCCGATGGCGCGATCGCGGGCGAATGTGCTGCGGCGCATTAAGGCTTGGGATCAGCAGCGGGGGGGTAGTTTTTCCTATCCCCTGCGGCGATCGCGATCACGGCCCATTACGGAGCTAGATCCGGCGACCCAGATGGCCCAGGGGGGTCCGTGGGATTCGGCGGTGGAGCGTTTGGAGGATTTGGAGGGGGCGATTTTGGCGGGGCAGGCGTTGGAGTTGATCGTGGCACGGTCACCCCACCGCGATCGCCGGGGGCGGCGGGAACGGCTCTATCCGCTTCAGCTTATTTTTGAGGATGTGGGCTGGTATCTCCTCTACGAAAAGGTGGAGACGGGCCATTTTGCGACGGGGCGTTTGGAGCGTTTTAGCGATCGCGTGGTGGCTGCCCGTGTTCCGGCCCGTGGGATGGCTCGCCAGTGCCGCCAACTGCTGCGGGCGGAGGGGTTGCTGGAGGCGGGGTGGGGTTTGTTTCTGGGGGAGCCGGAGGAGCAGCGCTGTGAGTTGATGGGGGAGTTGTCCCTTGAGGCGGTGAGGGTCCGTTTTTTTGGGGGGCTGGTGGATTTTATCGTTGAGGGCGATCGCCGCCACGGCCTACAGCGGCTGGAGTTTGGCCCCCGTCAGGGTTTGACCTATGAGTATGTGGATTATTGTGTGCCGCTGCCGCCGCGATCGCGGGATGCGTTTTTGCGGTGGGTGTTGCGCTATGGGGATCTGGCGGAGTTGATGGAGCCGGAGGGGTGGGCGGCGGATCTGCGGGGGATTTTGGCGCGCCTGGGCGATCGCTATGGGCTCCGGTCACCGGAGACGGCTGAGCCAAAGGGTTGATTCCCAATCAAGTGGGGGCTCCAGCGAGTGGAGCCCTGACACAAACCGGAAGCGGTCGGTCGTAGGTTCGAGTCCTAGTTTCCAATCAAGTGGGGGCTCCAGCGAGTGGAGCCCGATTTGAAGGCCCAGTATCTTATCGCTTTGATGACCCCGGAGTTTCCAATCAAGTGGGGGCTCCAGCGAGTGGAGCCTGGTGGGGCATGGAACGATGTGGGTATTTACCGCTGGCTGTTTCCAATCAAGTGGGGGCTCCAGCGAGTGGAGCCGCGATCCACCAGGTATTTTTCTCCGGTGGATCAATCGTGGGCGGGTTTCCAATCAAGTGGGGGCTCCAGCGAGTGGAGCCCATGACTATGCCAGAAAAGCGCAACGATTGGATTATTCACGTTTCCAATCAAGTGGGGGCTCCAGCGAGTGGAGCCTTGAGTGGGCTTTTTCTCAAGGGGTTGTAAAGGTAGTAGCTGTTTCCAATCAAGTGGGGGCTCCAGCGAGTGGAGCCTTCATAGGAGAAAGACATGAAAGTTGTCAACTTGACCCCCCATGTTTCCAATCAAGTGGGGGCTCCAGCGAGTGGAGCCGGCGACCCAAACCGCCTCACCATGGACCGTTTGGTGATGGTGGGTTTCCAATCAAGTGGGGGCTCCAGCGAGTGGAGCCAAACCTGCGTTTCTTGGCAGGAGGCTTACCTGTTCATCCACCAGGGTTTCCAATCAAGTGGGGGCTCCAGCGAGTGGAGCCTCGCGTGGTCGCCTTCGACCTCGTGAAATTCGCGGGAACGGCGTTGACGTTTCCAATCAAGTGGGGGCTCCAGCGAGTGGGGCCTTGGGGGGTTCTGCGGCGAAGAGCCCGAGCCCTTCACTGGTTTCCAATCAAGTGGGGGCCCCAGCGAGTGGGGCCCTTCGATAACAATGCAAAGCTGATAACTACGACCTACATGGTTTCCAATCAAGTGGGGGCCCCAGCGAGTGGGGCCCAAGCTCGAATGGTCGAAGGGTGGGCAGCCCTTGAATCGTTTCCAATCAAGTGGGGGCCCCAGCGAGTGGGGCCTACGGGAAGGAGAAGAAAATGGAGAAGTTTAGGGACTTCTAGTTTCCAATCAAGTGGGGGCCCCAGCGAGTGGGGCCTTTCTGAAGAACTCCATTCTTACCAATCTTCCCGGTTTCATTGGTTTCCAATCAAGTGGGGGCCCCAGCGAGTGGGGCCTGGCTGTGCTGGCGTCAGCCTTTCAAAAGGCGCAGCTAGATGACTGGTTTCCAATCAAGTGGGGGCCCCAGCGAGTGGGGCCTTCGAGATTTTTGTCGAAGATGGAGAATCTACTGCTGCTGCTGAGTTTCCAATCAAGTGGGGGCCCCAGCGAGTGGGGCCGAAACCTACAAGGCGAAGTCTATCTCCCAGTCCGACTGGTTTCCAATCAAGTGGGGGCCCCAGCGAGTGGGGCCCGCTGCTTTCCTTGGCGGTTCGTGGGGGGCTGGCAGTTTCCAATCAAGTGGGGGCCCCAGCGAGTGGGGCCATGAGAAGGTCGATAATGGGGACCATGACTCGTGGTATAAGTTTCCAATCAAGTGGGGGCCCCAGCGAGTGGGGCCTTCAGTTGAGATTGGGGATGGAGCTATTCGTCTTGTACCGTTTCCAATCAAGTGGGGGCCCCAGCGAGTGGGGCCTCCTTGTCGTAGTCGCTCGTGGCGCGGGCGATCTCCTTCTTGTTTCCAATCAAGTGGGGGCCCCAGCGAGTGGGGCCTCCCCCCCATTAGAACCCAGTCCTAGGGCGGGTTGCAAGGGGCAAAAACTACGACCCCCTGCGACCGGCTCGAAATTTGAAAATTTGCGGCCAAAAAAATCGCTGAAATCCTTACGTCGCAATCGATCAACGCTCCCAACGAAAGAATCAGGGTTTCAGCCGATCGCGATCGGTCGTCGCACCGCCCCATCACACCAAAACGCGATCGCGCGATCGCACCCCCAACCGCACCCGTAACCCATCCCGAGGGCGCGGCGTCGGCACCATCACCAAACTCAGATCCTGATCCGGCACAACCTCCCAAACGTACCGCTGCACCATCCGCGCCGCAAAAATCCGCATCTCCAGCCGCGCAAACTCCTTTCCTAAACATTCCCGCACCCCGCCGCCAAAGGGCAAATATTGATTTGGATTCGCGCGATCGCCCCCCCACCGATCCGGATCAAACGTCCCCGGATCCGCATACAGGGCCGGATCCTCATGGGTGCGATTAATTTGGTACAGCAGCGCCGACCCCTTCGGAATGCGAAACCCCCCATAATCCAAATCCTTCAGGGCCTGCCGGAACCCACCCCCCACCGGCGGCAAGAACCGCAACACCTCCTGAAGCACCTGATCGAGATAGGTCATTGATCGCAAATCCTCCATCGTCAGGGGAGCCTCCGGGTCAAACCCATCCTGCTCCGCCCGCAGCCGCTCCAGCACCGCCGGATGCTGCGCCGTCAATAGACAAAAAGACGCGATCGCCGAAGTCAACGTCTCATGGCCCGCAAACAGCAGCGTGAGAATCTGATCCGCAATCTCCCCATCACTCAAGGGATTGCCCACCTCATCCACCGCCGCCAGCAGCACCCCCAGGGCATCCGCCGCGATCGCAGAATCCCCCAGCCCCTCACCCCGCCGTGCCGCAATCAGCGTTCCTAATTCCGCCAACAGCATCTTGCGCGCCCGCAGGGCACGGCCAAACGTCGTCCAGGGCAAATTAATCGGAAGTGAGAACAGCCCCTGGGTCCAAATCTCAAACCAATGGCCCAACGGCGTCGCCGCCCCATCCTCCAGACCCACCAGCAACCGGCAGGCAATATCCAGCGTGTAGTTGCGCAGCTCCGGATACCAGGCAAACGTCCCCAGCCCCAGCCAGCGATCGCCATAGGATCGCGTGAGATCATCCATCCCCCGGCCATAGAGCGCCAGCATCCGAGGCTGAAACGCTTGAGAGAGCAGCCGTCGCCGCTGGCGGTGCTGGGGATCATGCTGCGTCGAGAGGGACGCCGGTCCCAGCAGAGTTTCCGTACTCTTGGGCCACTGCACCCCCAAAGTCTCACTGTCCTGGCCAAACACAAAACGGTTCGCCTCCGCCCCCTTCAGAAACACCGTCTCCATGCCGAACAGCCTGGTGCTGAACACGGGGCCGTAGCGATCGTGGCGGCGGCGCGAAAACTCCGGATCCCGCAAAAAAGCAAAGGATTCGCCAATGAACGGTAGCCCCTTAGATCCTGGCGGCAGGGGGAGGTCTGGGCCATCGGTGGTGGCGGTGCGATCGCGCGGGTCAGTCATCTCCGGTGCTCCCCTAGGGATGAGTTTGCCCCTAGGGTTACATGAATCGCCCCCTTCCGGCAGACGCCGCCCCACCAATCGCCCCAAGGGTTGAGGATCCGCCACCCCGCGATCGCCCCCTCGACGTGCTTTTTGTTACCTATTCCCCCGGTCACCATTCGCGAACCTCGCCGAACCAGGGCCGCCAACGGAGACAATCCCAGGGCCAGGGCCGTGAGTCAACGGTAACCTTGCCGGGGATCAATACGGAGTGACATCACGCATAAACCCCCCAGAAAAAATTTTTGTGACCCCACATTTTAAAAATCAATGGCATAATCGTCTTGGATCAAACCCACCAAAAATTCGTGAACTGTCCTAGGGCAGATTAAGTGAATTCTGACGCCGCATCCCCAATCGTCGCGTCACGGCGACCCATGCCAAAACGTTGATGTGGCGGGGCAATTGTTGATGGAAAGTTTCAGGGTCGGGGACTTGATCCAAGGTTGCGCAATTGACCAATATCCTCCCCTCACCTCCACAAATTTAGGTGAAGGGGAAGAACTTAGGTGCATCGGGGAAGCACCGGGGAATCCATGACCGGGGGACTAATCTACAGCCAATGGCAGGTGCATGATGGGCGATCGCTATGTGGTTCGATCCAAATCCGAAAAGTTCTATCAGTCCGTCGGCGGCGGGGTTGATATTCCCTTCACCGCTACCCAGTTTGACGAGCTCAACAAGGCGGAATGCGTCGCCAAATGTGAAAAGGGAGCCGTCTATAAGCTAGAGGCCAAACCCGTCTTTAAGCCGAAAAAGGCCGTCTTTCCGCTGATTTTTGCCCTGATTGCCGGATTCTTCGTCAATGAATTCCGCAAGGAAAACGTGATCCGCGATCAGGAGGGGTTGACGAGGCGTTCCAGTGAGGTGCGGCCCCCGCGATCGGCCAAGGCGAGTCACTAGGCTGCCCGTTTGGCCCCATGGCCCCCGAATCTCACCCCAGCCCCAATGCAAAATCCCCCGCACCCTCAATTTTCACAGGGGTACGGGGGATGGCTGGACCCCAAGGCCCTCGGGCGCATCAGGCTGCCCAAGGCTGGGGACATTCACGGATTACAAAACCTACTAGCTCACCGCAAAGGCGATCGCGATCGTCGCGCTCACCAGCAGGGCCGCCAAACCACCCCACTGTAGATACCGGCGCTGTTCCCACAGGGTCGGATACTCCGCGTAGTACATCTTGGGGCTCTTGGCGTAGTTGTTGAGTTGCCCGGATTCGTTGGTGGTGGTGTACATGCTGGTTCTCCTTGAAGACGCTTGTCTTACTCCTCTAATTTAACACGTTGTTACAGTTTGTTGCAGGAATATTGACAGCGATCGCGTTCGGGTCACCGTACCGTTTGGGGCGGTTTTCAGGGGTTGGGGGGCGCTTCGGGGACCGTGCAGGTTTTGTTGGCCCAGTCGCATTGGGCGTTGATGACGGGGGTTTGCCAGCTCAGGGAAATTTCCAGGAGGTCGCGGCTGCCGGTGAGGCCCTGGCCGATGAAGAGCAGCAGGGCGAGGGCGTTGATCAGGCTATGGGCGATGCGCCAGCGGTGGGTGCGATCGCGGTAAATTTCCGGGGTGATGGCGATCGAGCCGATCATCAGGATCGCGACGGCGACGCCGTAGTAGTAGTGGGAGATGTACCATTCTTCGCTGCGGTGGTAGACGCCCTCCTGGCCCCCGAGGACGAGGACGCCCAAACTGGCGAGCGCCGCAAATACGATCCGCCACAGGCGCGATCGCGATCGCGTCAGCAGGGCCATGGAGCCGACGGTCACCCCCATCAGGGCCAGTTGGAGGGCAAAGATGCCGCCGCGATCGCCCCAGAGTTGCCCATCGAGCACATTAAATTTCCAAACAAAAAGGATGAACCCATAGGCCACCAGGGTGACGCCGACGACGCCATAGGCCAGCCATCGCCCCAGCCGCACATGGTCCGGTCCAGCGGTGGCGGGAATGGAACCCGGTCCCCCGCCCCCCTGGCGCAGGCGTCGCTGGCGGGTCTGCCACGCATAGCGCACCACGATGCCCAGCAGGGGAAAAATCAGCGCCACCGATAGGGTGGGATGGACGATCATCAACCAATCAACGGGATTCATAGTCATAGGACAGTTCTGAAGGGAGTCGGTGAATTCCAGGGCCAGGGCAAAAGTCAGGGGGCGATCGCAGGCCCCCAGGCCCAAGGGGCATCAGCATCTCAAAGCCCTGGCATCGATTAGGGTTTCATTCATGGCCCCGCTTAAGGCCCCATCCATTGTGACGGTCCCCCACAAAACCAGCAAAGAAACTTAACATTGGATCGGGGCTGGCCGTTGGGCGCTTCTTCCCTCCAGCTTGATAGCTGGTCCTGGGAGTGCGTATGAAGAGCGCTGCAACGCAGCCACGGTAGGGTTGGGGGCCTTGCCGCCCTAGTTTTTAGCGATGCTGTTTTGAGTTACTGATCCATGCTGGGACAAAAGGGGAATTGGGGGACTGGGGTCTGGCGATCGCGGACCTCGGGCTTACGGCGCTGGGGACGGGCGATCGCGATCGCGGCCCTGGGGCTGTTGGGGGTAGCGGCGCTGGCCTTGGCCGGGGTGCCGCAAACCTTGGGAACGTTGTCTTGGGGCATGGCCCTGCGGACGGATTTTGCCCTGGCGCTGATGGGGGTGCAGCAAAATCCCCTGTGGTTTTTCCAGGTGCCCATGGGGGAATTTCGCGGCGGCGCGGGCCTGGTGCTGGGGCTCATGGGTCTGGGGGCGTGGGGCCTGACGCGATCGGTGGGGCGATCGGCCAAGCTGGCCCAGGCATTAATCGTGGCGATGGTGCTGGCGCTGCTGCTGCGCTACGGCCTCTGGCGGGTGGTGGTGGCCCTGACTTTGCCGATGACGCTGCCCCAGGCCCTGTTGAGCGGGGTGATCCTGCTGGCGGAGGCGATGCTGCTGATTACGGGGGCGCTGGAGTGGTACTGGCTGCTGCGATCGCGCGATCGCCGGGAGGAGGCTAACCGGGCCGCGATCGCCGTGGCGGAAGGCACTTATCTACCCTCAGTCGATGTGCTGATCCCCACCTACAACGAACCGCTGCCCGTCCTGCGGCGCACGGTGGTGGGCTGTCAGGCGATCGAGTACGGCGGCGTGAAGCGGATTTTTCTACTCGATGATGGCCGCCGCGATGCCGTGAAGGAACTGGCGGCGCAGTTGGGCTGTGGCTATCTCACCCGGCCCGACAATCTCCACGCTAAGGCGGGAAATCTAAACGCCGCGATCGCCCGAACGGACGGGGAATTGATCGCCATCTTTGACGCGGATTTTATCCCCACCCACAATTTTCTACAGCGCACCGTCGGCCTGTTTCAGCGGTCAACCGTCGGCATTGTGCAAACCAACCAGGCGTTTTATAGCCCCGACTCCGTAGCCCGCAACCTCGGCTGGGTTGATCGCGTCCACACCATCCGCGACTCCTTCGGCCACCACGTGCAGCCCGTCCGCGATGGCCGCGACGCCGCCCTCTGCTGCGGGGCCGGGTTTGTGGTGCGGCGCAGCGCCCTGACGGAAGTGGGGGGCTTTTTTACAAAATCCATTTGTGAGGATTATCTAACGTCCCTGAGCCTCGCCCGCCACGGCTACCAGACCATTTATCTCAATGAACCGTTGAGTGCGGGCCTGTCGCCGGAGAGTACGGCGGGCTATATCAAGCAGCAGCAGCGCTGGGCGAAGGGGACCTTGCAGGCGCTCTTTACGAACCTCAATCCCCTGACGATGGCCGGTTTATCCTGGCGGCAGCGGCTGGTTCACTTTAGTAGTGTCACCTATTGGCTGAGCTATGGATTTCGGCTGGTGCTGCTGGTGGCTCCGCTGCTGGGGCCGTTGATGGGCCTGACGCCGATCGCGGGGTCGCTGGCGGCGTGGGTGTTTTTCTTTGTGCCGCTCTATCTGGTGCAGGGGCTGGTGTTTAGCTGGCTCAATGGGCGATCGCAGGCGTTTTTGGTGGGGGAGGTCTATAGCGTTGTGCAGTGCGTGCCGCTAGCGGTGACGGCCCTGCAAACCCTGTGGTCGCCGTTCAGCGGGGGATTTCAGGTCACTCCGAAGGGCACCCGCCGCGATCGCCTCACCTGGGAATGGCGGGTGGCGGGGCCGCTGGTGGTGCTGTGGCTGGCGTCGGCGATCGCCTTTGCGGTGGAGTGGGTGCGGCCCAGTGCGCCCATGACGATCGTGTGGCTGGGGCACAACCTGGTGATGCTGGCCCTGGGGATTTTGGCCTGTGCCGATGTGCCGCGCCCGGATGGGGTGGAGTGGTTCCAGTGGGATCGTCCGGTGGAGTTGCGGGCGATCGCGGATCCTGCCAATCCCCAGGGGGCGATCAAACCGTTGGGCGGCCAGGTGACGCGCCTTTCGGAGGTGGGTCTGTGGATGACGGTTTCGGCGGCGGAGGCGATCACGCTACCCCTAAATCCTGGCGATCGCGTGGCCCTGACCCTCCGGGATGACCAGTTCCCTGGGGGCCGCTGGGAAACGACGGGCTATTGCGAGGCGATCAAGGGCGATCGCGCCGCCATTCAAATCCAGATCCAGTTTGATCCCCTCTCGGATCTGGCCTATCGATCATTGATCCTGCGGCTGTTTTGCCAACCGGGCCGCTGGCGATCGCGCCCCGCCCCTCGGGAACGGCAGGCATTGTGGATGCTGTTGCGATCGCTCCTGTGGCCCAATCCCCTCTGCCGCCGCGATCGACACCAGGTGCTACCGATCCCCGACTAGGGCACCGGCAATCGCGGGGATGGGGCGGTATGGGACGGTTTTATTAGGGATCGCGGGGGCTGGGCGGGAAAACCCACTGGCTTCAACTTAAGGAAGTTAGGCTGTAGTCATCGAGCCTGGAAAC
>JAKRSF010000012.1 GCA_022402445.1 Cyanobacteriota bacterium
CCACGGTTTCCAGGCTCGATGACTACAGCCTAACTTCCTTAAGTTGAAGCCAGTGACCCTCAATGGCCTCACGATCGTCGTGCCCAATTCCCGCTTTTTAGAAAATGAGGTGATCAACTGGAGCCACGGCAATCCCCTCTCGCGCATTGATGTGCCCGTGGGGGTGGCCTACGGCTCCGCGATCGAAACCGTGCGCCAAGCCCTCCTGGAGGCGGCCCAGGACTGTCCCATGACCCTGGAAACCCCCGCCCCCCAGGTGTGGTTCCAAGCCTTTGGGGCCAGTTCCCTCGACTTTGCGCTGCTGGTGTGGATTGCGGACCCGCGCCAGCAGTTCTACCTGCGCAGTGAGCTGAACTACCGCATCCATCGCTCCCTGGAGCGGCACGGCATTGAAATTCCCTTCCCCCAACAGGATCTGCACCTGCGATCGCCCCACCTCGATCGCCTCGCCGATACCCTAGAGCGCTATTTAGGGGGCCATGGCCCCATCCTCGGCCCCCACCAGCCCCATCCCCAGGCCAGCCCCCAGAACGCCGCCCAAAACCCTCCGCAAAACAATCCGCAAAACAATCCGCAAAACAATCCGCAAAACACCGCCCAGAATGCCCCTTCCCCCCTGGCCCCCGGCCGCCGGAACGCCAAACCGACCGAGCGCCCCTGAGGCGATGCGATCGCCCCGGAAAAAACCGTTGCAATTCTTATCGTTTCAAAAAATGCTCCACAGGTTTTCCCCAGCCTTTCCACAGAAGTGCCGGGACTTTTCCACAGGTTTTCCCCAGAAACCCCCGGACTTTTCCACAGATTTCTTTGAGTTTTCCACAGGCCAGGGGCGATCGCGTCCGCCACTGCGTTGATCTGGGGATAGCGATCGCGCGATCGGCCCCCACGCCCCCGGCGGCCCCCAACCGCAGGGTCTATCGTAACGATTCGTCACAATTCAACGGCTGAAACCCTGATTCCGCCGTTCATCTCCCGTCGCGGCTCCCATCTTCGTAACGGTTCGTAACATTGACAAGGCCGCCCCCCCCTAGCGCACAATGATCGCGCTGCGTCATTTGGATGGCGTCCTGGGTATGGGGTTATGGCGTCAGGCGATCGCGGCGATCCCCGCCCCCCAACCCTTCGGGCAGCGGCGGGGCAACTCCAGCGGGCAAGCCCCCAAACCGGGTGGGGCAGGCGCGATCGTGGAGGCTTGAGCAGAACTGAGGTGGTTTCAGCATTGGCAGAGGTGGACGCAATGGACGCAAGGGACGCAACGGTGAGCATCGTGGCCGATATTCCCGAGGAGCTTCACGGAGCCCTCCAGGACTATCTCGAAAGCCACCCGGACTGGGATCAAGATCGGGTGTTTGCGGCGGCGCTGTCCCTGTTTCTGCTCCAGAATGGCGACAGCGATCATCGGGCCTCGCGGGTTTATCTGGATACCCTGTTCCGGCATCCGGCGGAAGAACGGGCGGGCTAGGGGGGATCCGGCGGCGGCGGCGTCCAACTCTTTCCACATCCCCTCGGGCAGGGGGGGTTAAGTTTCTGGCTCCCATGGGCTCCACCTAAGGTGCCGTCAGGGTTTCAGCCCAATTGATGCTAGCCCCTGGGTCGGTCAAGGGGTCAGGGGTGGGGCTGGATCCATCGGTTCTGTTGGAAAATAGTGCATTGGTGGATGCTGTTGAGTTTTTTTAGGGATTGGAGCGATCGTGACTGAGTTGACCGCTGGGCTGGGGCCGTCGTCGGCTGGGGTGCTCGATACGTTGGTGGTGGGGGCGGGGATTTCTGGCCTGACGGCGGCCCTGCGGCTGACCCAGCGCGATCGCTCGGTGCTGGTGCTGGAGCATCAGGAGCGGGTGGGGGGCTGCATCACGACGGCGAGTGGGGAGGGGTTCCTCTGGGAGGAGGGGCCGAATAGTTTTGCGCCGACGCCGGAGCTGTTGGAGTTGGCCGTCGAGGTGGGTCTGCGGGATGAGCTGGTGTTCGCGGATGGGAATTTGCCGCGCTATGTGTACTGGCGGGGGGAGCTGCTGCCGGTGCCGATGACGCCGGGGGCGTTCTGGCGATCGCGGCTCCTGAGCGAAGGGGGCAAGCTGCGGCTGCTGCTGGGGGCCTTTGGGTTTACGCCACCGGCGATGGGGCCAGAGTTGGCGGCGCGGGGGGGTGAGGAGACGATCCGGGAATTTTTTAGCCGCCATTTGGGATCCGAGGCGGTGGAGCGGCTGGTGTCGCCCTTTGTGTCGGGGGTGTATGCGGGGGATATTGATGCGTTGAGTGCGTCGGCGGCGTTCCGGCGGATGGCGAATATGGAGGCCCAAGGGGGCGGCCTGGTGGGGGGGGCGATGCGGGTGCTGCTGGCGCGGCGGCGCGATCGCGCGAAGGCGGCGACAAAACCCAATCCGCAAATTCCAAAACCGAAGCGGGGCCAGTTGGGGTCGTTCCGCACGGGCATTCAAGCGTTGCCGGAGGCGGTGGCGGCGAAGCTGGGCGATCGCGTAAAACTGCGCTGGCGGGTCGAAAAAATTCACCGGACCCCCTACGGCACCTATGCGGTGGATGTGGCGACGCCGGAAGGGTTGCAGCTCATCGAGGCGCGATCGCTCCTGCTGACGGTGCCGACGCAGATTGTGGCGGATTTGCTATGGAATTTGGCTCCGGAGGCGTCCCAGGCGCTCCAGGGGATTTATTATCCGCCCGTGGCCTGCGTGATTGTGGCCTATCCGACGGATGCCTATCGCCGCCCCCTCGATGGGTTTGGCAATCTGATTCCGCGATCGGCGGGCCTCAAAACCCTCGGGACCATTTGGGCTTCGACCCTGTTTCCGGGCCGCGCGCCGGAGGGCTGGGCCCATACGATTAACTTCATCGGCGGGGCGACCTATCCCGACATTGCCCAGATGACGCCGGATGCGATCGCGCAGCAGGTGGATGCGGATCTGCGGCAAATCTTGCTGAAGCCGGACGCGCCGGAGCCGAAGGTGTTGGCGGTGCGCCTGTGGCGGCGGGCAATTCCCCAGTATGAAATTGGCCATCAGCGGCGGCTCGATACGGTGGCGGCGGCCCTGGAACGGTTACCCGGATTGCATCTCTACAGCAACTACATCGGCGGGGTGTCCGTGGGAGATTGCATTAAGGGCGGTGCGGCGGAGGCGGCGCGGATTGATCAATATCTGGCAGGCGGTTCACACTAGGCCAAAAGAGTCCGCGATGGTTGGTCACTCTCAAAATAAGTCCGCAAAACAACCAGAAAACCAGGTTCCGAGGAAATCCGGAACTTGGTGGGAGTGACCGTTTCCCATATCCTTAATTTAATCTGGAAAGACGTGCCCTATTGAAGCTCTAGGCGACTCAATTCGATCACCTTTCCTTAGCAAAACGATACGGCGCTTCCATTGGGCATTAGCTATCATTTTAGTAGAAGGAATAATCTAGGTGCTCAGGGCATCATCCTCTCATTAAAGATGCTGGGGACTGTTGCTCTGCACTTGTGCAAAACAAAACGAACTTAACACTGATCGTTCTCTGATTTTTAATCCTAGACAGTTGCTTGAAAAATTGAACTTTCATCATTTGATCGACTAGGCATCGAATATTCTTAGTATCTTTAAAGTAAAACTTTTCTTTCCAGTAGACTCAAAAACTCAATAGGCAATCGAGGGAAGGTCGCCATGAGCAGTAACCTGTCCTTGCAAAGTCTTCAGATTTTGACTGCCATTTTGGTCTCGTTTTTCGGGGCCATCACCTCTTGGCAATCATATCGTGCCTCTGAAATTGCTCAAATCACGTCCATTCAATTGGAATCGATTGAGCAAGAAAATCAGAGGGTTCAGGAATTTTCAAAGCGAATCCAAGATCAATTGCCCAATTTGACCGATCCGAATCCAGCGAAGGCCAAGATTGCATTGGCTAGTCTGTACTCATTGGCAAGGGAAGATTCTGACAAGTCCATTCTGTTTACGGTTGCAATCGTCAGCGATAACAACTCCCTGCGAGAAACCATGGCTGATCTGATCATGAGTGATCCTCGCGCTTCAGGGACGTTTAAAGATGACGTCAGGGCCCAGTTGCAGAAACGTCTCACGGCCCAATCAAGGGAAGCTTTGGCCCAGGATCAAACTGATTTGGCAAATCGCAATGCCACGGAAGTGAAGCTTTTGCAGAATCTGACTGCGGAGCGTCCTAAAATTAATGGGTGGCTATATTTAGGCAAGGTGCCCACGGGTCAGAATGCGCTTGCGGGCGATAAAACCATTAAGGCAGCCACGTTGCCCCCCATTGGCACTGTTGTTGAGGCCGACACCTCGATCAACTTGCGGAACCTCAGTAGCCGTCGAGGTGACATTATTGGCGTGATTTCAAGGAATTCCAAGCTAAAGATCCAAGAGATTCAAAGGCATCGTATTGATTCGAGGTTTGAGGCGGTTTGGGCCAAGGTTGAGCGCTATTAGTGCCCCATGGCTAGGGTGTGCTTGGATCGGCTGGAGGGGGCGAGGAGTGGGGGCCAGCTAGGGAGCTTCAGGGTTTTGGGCGGTGGGGGCGGCGGCGATCGCGTGGCCTGCAATCCAGCCAGTGGTCCAGGCGTTCTGGAAATTGAAGCCGCCGGTGATGCCGTCCACGTCTAGGATTTCGCCCGCCAGGAACAGGCCGGGGCACAGGCGACTTTCCATGGTTTTGAAGTTGACTTCCTTGAGTTCGACGCCGCCGCAGGTGACGAATTCGTCCTTAAACACGCCCTTCCCCGCGATCGCGAACTGGCTGCGGGTGAGTTGATTGGCCAGGGCGATCGCCTGGGGTTTGCTGAGATCCGCCCAGCGTCGGTCGCGATCGAGGCCCGCCCCATCCACGAGCCGTTGCCAGAGCCGCTGGGGCAAACTCCCGAGGGGGCAGTGGCTGGTGATCTGCTTGCGCGCGATCGCCCCCTTGCAGTCCAGGAGTTTTTGGCGGGCGGTTTCCGGGTTCTCGTCCGGCAGCCAGTTCACCGTTGCGATCGTCCGGTAGCCGCAGCCGTGCAGTTCCCGCGCCGCCCAGGCGGACAGTTTTAAGATGGCCGGTCCGCTCAGGCCCCAATGGGTGACCAAAATTGGCCCCGTTTGTCGCCACTGGGGCGGCAGTTTGCCCTTGGGGAGCGGCAGGTTTAGGGTGACTTCGGCCCTGGGCACCGCGAGGCCCGCCAAATCCGTCAGGCGCGGATCATCCACCTTGAAGGTGAACAGCGAGGGCACCGGCGGCACGATCGCGTGGCCCAACTCCGCCGCAAATCGATAGCCCTGGGGAACGCTGCCCGTGGCCAGCAGAAGACGGTCCGCCTCCAGCACTTCCCCCGATCGCAGGGTCACCGTAAACGGCCCCGAATCCCGCGCGATCGCCACCACCGCCGAACGCGATCGCAACTCAATGCCAAGCCGCTGGGCCGTGCGCATCAGGGTATCCGCGATCGTTGCCGAATCATCCGTGGTGGGGAACATGCGGCCATCCGCCTCGGTTTTGAGGGCCACCCCCTCCGCCTCGAACCACGCGATCGTGTCGCGCGGCTGGAATCGACTGAAGGGACTCCGCAGGGCCTTGCCCCCGCGCGGGTAGCCCTGGGCGAGGCGAGCCGGCTCAAAGCAAGCGTGGGTGACATTGCAGCGGCCGCCGCCGGAAATCAGCACCTTACTCAAAAACTTTGGCCCCGCCTCCAAAATCGTGACCTGCGCCGCGCGGTTGGTCCGGGCCGCCGCGATCGCGCCGAAAAAGCCCGCCGCCCCGCCACCGATCACCAAAATCCGCAGATCACTCGACATTGCCATAGCGCAAACCGTTGAACAGCCGTTGAATCACCGCTTGAATGGAACCAAGGGGCCAGGAGGATGCTAGGTTGAGGGGCCAGTTCCCACGCGATCGCGCTCCCGCCGCCGCCCCCGCCTGCCCATCCTAAATCCCCATGGCTCGTAAACAACGGTTTCCCCACCTGCTCGGCTCCAAATGGACTGCACGGGCCAAAACCTTTGGATGGCGGCACTTTCAGGTGGTCAATCGCAAAAATCAAGGCAAATGGGTCTATGCGGAACTGGAGGCGTCCTGCGATCGCGAGGTGAGATTTTGGATCAACGCCAAAAGCCTCAAGGATCGAGAACTCTGGGAGCCGGGATGGACGCCGTTGAACGAAATGGCCCCGAGCGGTGAGGAGCCGTTGCCGGAGGTGGATGATTTTAGGGATTTGGCCCCGCTACAGGATCAACCCCTAGGGGATTTGGCGGGGGCGAATTCTCCAGAATCCTTAGAACCCTTGCCCTAGGGACGGTCGATCAGTCGATCGCGGGGGTGGCACAGGGGGCGCGATCGCGCGATCGGCCTTGCATAGATTAGGGACAGCCGATGGCCGCAATCCTTTGGGGGGTGATGGTCACCGGTCATTTCTTCCTGTCGCCCTATCCACCTCACCCCGAAACCCACCATGGCCCCCATTCAAGATCGCCAAGTCCATAGCCCCGCCTGGATCGCCCAATGCTGGATTTCCTTCGCCGTTTCCATCGCCGCCACGGGCTTCGGCATTTTCTGGCTCCCGGCGGATGCGTGGCAGAAGGGTTATCTGGCCATGGGTTTAACCTTTAGCGTGGGCTCCACCATCAGCCTGAGCAAAACCATTCGGGATGTGCATGAGGCGCAAAAATTGGTCGCCAAGGTGGAGGAGGCCAAGATGGAAAAATTACTGACGACCCATCAGCTCTAGGGCATTCAGGGGTCGCGATCGCCTAGGGCCGCCGCACCGCGCCACACCAACCACAGGGAACCGGGCAGCCAGAAGAATAGGGCGGGCAGGAGGGCTAACCATTGGCCGTCTTGGATGGCGTCAACAATGACAAAAATTGCGCCCGCTGCCCCCCATAACCCCAAAATCCGCGCCGTTAGCCCATGGGTGGCGGGAAACCAACAGTAGGCCGCGATCGCGAGGCACAACGCCACAAACCCGCCGGTCCCTGCCCAAAAAATGGGTAGATTCTCGGGCGTTTGGCGGGCCGCCGCCTCCCGTGCTTGTGCCATTAAACTCAGGGCCGCCGCGATCGCCGCCCAGCCCAGCCAGCGATAGAGGCGCGATCGTTCACCGGTCGATGGGGGTTCCGTCATAGCGCTAGCCATCCAATCTAGGTATCAACCCCCGCCCCCAACGCCTCCGCAGCGGAGCGGGGCACCCCCATCTCCATCAGCAGATCCACATCCTCCAGGTAGTTGCCCTCCCCCACATAGACCCACGCATCGCCGCGCCGTTGGAAGAGCAACTGCCCCGAAACCCCCTCCGTATAGTCGCCCCCCGCCACCATCCAAGTGGCCAGCAGCCAATCGTAGGCCGAGATCATGGGCGCGATGATCACCTCCGTGCCCTCTAGGGTTAGGCCAGAATCCCTAGCGCCAAAATCCGCGAGCAGGTGCTCAAAAACCGCCTGCTGCGCTCCGTAGAAAAAATCATCCCTGTCCTCGATGGGATCAAGCAGGGTTTGGGCCGGGGTGCGGTGCGGGGTGCCGACCGCGATCGCGAGGGCCAGCAAAAGACTAGGGAAAATGACTCGGGCGCAGAGGCGGCGAAGCGGGGGCATCGAACTAGGCCAAAAAAGATTGCCCCTAGGCTAGCCCGACGGTCCCGCGCGCCGCCAGGGGATTGGAGGGCATCGCGTCAACGGATAATGAACCCACATTGATGACGATGCTCGACGCCCCCACCGCCGCCCATGGATAGTGCCACGACCCAGAACACCACTCCCAGTTTGGAGGCGATCGCGCCTACGGTGGCCCGGTTGCGATCTCTGGTTCACCTAAGTATTCAGGATCAGTGGCGATCGCACCTTGGGGATCTGGAGGCGGTCCCGGACGCGAATACGGCGCAAACCTGGCCCGTGGTGTCCTTAAATGATCGCGGCCACATTGCCTGGGACCGGGGCCGCAAGGTTCTGTGGCTGGCCCAGCGATTGACGGTGCCGATCGCGATCGGGGTAAAGCCCCTACCCATCGCGGAAGCCTATGGCCTTGCGGGTTGGACCATGGCCCTGGATCTGTGCTGGTGGGCGGAGGACGCGCAGATTTTTGTCAATGGCGCGCTGGCCCAGCCGGGGGATTTGTTTGATGCGTTTTGTCAGCTTCCTTTGGGGACGGCCCAACCGGGGGCGGTGCTGGATTTGGCGATTCGCCTCGAAAGTCCCGGCCACGATGATGGCGCTTTAGTGAGAAGCCAATGGCAATTCAGGGCACCGGAAACCGCGATCGCCGATCCGGGCCTGCTGGCGGCGGAATTGGTGACGATCGCCACGTACCTCGATCGCCCGCTGGATGATCCAGACCGCCCAGAACCTGAGACCTTGATGGACGCGATCGCCGCGATCGCCTGGGAAGCGCTGCCGAATCGTGAGATTTTCGATCAATCGCTCCAGGGCTGCCGCGATCGCCTGTTGGCCGCCGGTTGGGGCACGTTTTTGCGGCAGCGCACCCTGCGGCCCGTCGGCCATGCTCACCTAGATATGGCGTGGCTGTGGCCCCTGGCGGACACCTGGACAGCGGCGGAACGCACGTTTACGTCGGTCCTCAATCTGCTCGATGAATTTCCCGAGGCGACCTTTTGCCATTCCAGTCCGGCCCTATTTGAATGGCTCGAAATCAACCGCCCGGAGTTATTTGAGCGGCTACAGGATGCGATCGCGGCAGGGCGGTTCGAGATTGCGGCGGGCCTGTGGGTGGAACCGGAGTTGAATTACATTGGTCCGGAGGCGATCGCGCGACAAATCCTCTACGGCCAGCGCTATAGCCAAACCAAATTTAAAGACCAAGACGGCAATCCCATTGAGCAGCGCATTGCCTGGTTACCGGACACCTTCGGTTTCTGTCAGCAACTGCCCCAGTTTTTAAAATTGGGCGGCATTGATTATTTCTGTACCCAAAAGCTCCGTTGGAATGACACGACAAGCTTTCCCCATGGAGCCTTTTGGTGGGTTGCCCCCGACGGCACTCGGGTTTTGGGCCTCACCCTGCCGCCCATTGGCACGGACACGGACGCGATCGCCATGGCGACCCACGGGGCGGACTGGGAAGCGCAAACGGGCCTGCGGGAAAGCCTTTGGCTACCGGGCATGGGGGATCACGGCGGCGGCCCCACCCGGCAAATGTTGCAAACGGCGCGCCGCTGGGCCGCTTCAGATCTCTTTCCCCGCGTGGAGTGGGGGACGGCCCTGGCCTATGGCGATCGCGTGCAGACCTCCCCCCTAGCGGCCCAATTCCCCGAATGGCAAACGGAACTTTATCTAGAGTTCCATCGCGGTTGCTACACCACCTATGGCCGCCAAAAACTCGCCAACCGCCACACGGAATCATTACTCTATGGGGCGGAATTGTGGATGAGTTTGAGCGCGATCGCCCAGGAATTTATTGAAACACAGTCAGAGCAAAAAGAAGCGGAGCTAAACCGCGATTGCGCCGACCTGGAAGCCGCCTGGAAAAAAGTGCTTTTAAATCAATTCCATGACATCTTGCCCGGTTCCGCCATCCCAGCGGCCTATGAGGATGCCGATCGCGACTGGGCGATCGCAACAAACCTGGGTCAAAAAGTTTTAGATCGTGCCTTGAATCGCCTAGCTAGTTTGATTGATCGCCCCACGCCGCCCCAACCGGACGCGATCGCACACGTTCTGTTCAATGGCCTCGGACGCGATCTCCCTGCCGTCGTGGCCCTGCCGGTTCCGAAGGGTGGCCCCTGGCGAGCGGTCACTCAAGTAAAAAACGAAAATCTCCCTTGTCTGAGTCAGCCCCACCGCGATCGCGCGGGCCAGGATCATCTCCTTGTGGCGGTGCCCAAGATTCCCGGCCTGGGCTATGGCTTGGTGTGGCTGATTCCCGAGGCGGAAACCGCAGAAATCGGCCCAAATTCCTCCGCAGTCCGCAGCCACGAGACCGAAAACGCCTTTTATCTCGAAAATGAACACCTGCGAATTGCCATTGATCGCCAGACGGGCCATCTCATTGAACTGTGGGAATTGCCGCGCGATCGCCAAGTCCTCGCCGCCCCCAGCAACGTCCTCGAAACCTTCCGCGATCGCGGCCAATATTGGGACGCCTGGAACATTGATCCCAACTACGAACAGCATCCCCTCGCGCCGCCAAAATGCCGAGCCGTCACCTGGGGCGATCGCGGCCCCGCCCGATGTGAGGTGCGCGTTACCTATCGCTTCGGCCAGTCGGACATCGAGCAAACCTACCGCCTCGATGCCCACGGCCAGCGCCTCGACATCCACACCCGCGCCCACTGGCGGGAAACCCACGTCCTCCTCAAGGCGGCATTCCACTGGGCGGACCAGCCCGATCGCGCCACCTACGAAACCCCCGCCGGGGCGATCGCGCGGCCCACGGTGCCCCAAACCGATGCGGAACGCGCCCAGTGGGAAGTCCCCGGCCTGCGGTGGGGCGACCTATCCGGCGATCGCGGCGGCGTCAGCATCCTCGCCATCGGCAAACACGGCTACGATGCCCGCCCCGGTCGGATGCGCCTGTCCCTGCTGCGCGGCTCCGTCTGGCCCGATCCCAACGCCGATCGCGGCGACACGGAATTTATCTACGGCCTCTTCCCCCACGGCGGCGACTGGCGCACCGGCACCGTAGCCCAAGCCCTCGATCTGGATCAGCCCATCCGCGCGATCGCCCTCCCGACCGCTCCCAGTGCTTCCAACTCCCCCCTACCGCCCGAAGCATCTTTACTAACCATCGCCCCCGCCAACTTGATCACCCTGGCCCTCAAACCCAGCGAAGATGCGCCCCACCGCTGGATCTGGCGCGGCCATGACGCCACCGGCCAAGGGGGCACCCTCCAACTGGGGGGCTGGCTCGGGCAACGGCTGACCCTGGGCGATCGCCTCAATCTATTGGAAGCACCTTTGGACGCGGCCCAAGGGGATGACGGCGATCGCGCGATCGTCCGCCCCTGGGAGATTGTGACCCGCGCCCTGGAGATGCCCTAGGGTTACCCCAAAGAAATTTGCCTTGGGGGGTTGCAACTTTCCGAGGATCGCGTTATCTTCAATAGGCGCGACGCGGGGTAGAGCAGTCTGGTAGCTCGTCGGGCTCATAACCCGAAGGTCAGTGGTTCAAATCCGCTCCCCGCCACCAGTTCACAGCCTTGACCGGTTTGTTGTGACCGGTCAAACCACGAAAAGCCCACTCACCCCCCGAGTGGGCTTTTTGCATGGGATTTTTTGCCTCGTTTTTCTATTGACGGGCTAGCGATCGCGGTCAATCACCAGGGTCACGGGGCCATCATTGACCAGTTCAACGGCCATGGACGCCCCGAAGCGCCCCGTCGCCACCGTCAGGCCACTGCCCCGCAGGATTTCTACAAATTGGTCGTAGAGGCTTTCGGCGCGATCGCCCGGAGCGGATCCCGTAAAATCCGGCCGTCGCCCCTTGCGGCAGTCCCCATAGAGGGTGAACTGACTCACCGCCAAAATTGCGCCGCCGATCTCCGTCACCGACCGGTCAAACTGGCCCTTCGGGGTGGATTCATCGGGAAATAGCCGCAGATCCAAACATTTGCGCGCCATCCAGTCCAACTCCGCCCCCGTGTCCGTCGGCGCGATCGCAATCAGCAGCACCAGCCCCCGACCGATCACCCCCACCGTCTCCCCCGCGATCGTCACCGACGCCGATCGCACCCGCTGCACCACCAAGCGCATCCCCTAACCCTCCACCATCCATCAACGCCCCATCACCTGATCGACCGACCCAAGCCATGGACCCGATCGCAGGGCCAAACTGTTCAGCATCCTCTGAGACAATGGGCAAGCCCTCCGGCCCCGTTTCCCTGCCGTTGCTGAATTGAGCCGCGCCCATGAAAGTCTACCGTCCCGTCGTTCCGGCAAAAGTCAACCTCTACCTGGAAATCATTGGCGATCGCCCCGACGGTTTCCATGAACTGGCGACGATTTTCCAAAGCATTGACCTGCACGATCGCGTCACCGTGCGATCGGCCCCGTCCGGCATCATCCGCGTCCGCTGCGACCACCCCGACGTGCCCGAGGACGCCACCAACCTGGCCTACCGCGCCGCTGCCCTAATGGCGGAGCGATTCCCGGCGGCCTTTTCTAAATATGGCGGCGTCGATCTAGAAATCGAAAAGCGCGTCCCCGTGGCGGCGGGCCTTGCGGGCGGTTCCGCCAATGGCGTCGCGGCCCTGGCGGGGGTGGACCTGCTCTGGGAACTGGGCCTGACCCGGGCGGATCTGTGCGATTTGGCGGCGGAATTGGGCTCCGATCTGCCCTTCTGCGTCCTCGGGGGCACGGCGTTGGCGACGGGGCGCGGCGAACTGCTCGATCCGCTGCCGGATGTGCAGGGGGTGTGGACGGTCCTGGGGAAATATCGCAGCATTGGCGTTTCGACCCCCTGGGCCTACAAAACCTACCGCGATCGCTTCGGGGCGGACTATGCGCGCACGGCGGCGGAACTGAAGGCGCGGCGGCAGGCGGCGAAATCCGGCGAAATGGTCCAGGCGATCGCGCGGTTATCTAAAGGCGATCGCGACGCCCTGCCCGTCCTGGCCGCCCTGATGCGCAACGATTTTGAAAAGGTGGTCCTGCCGGAATATCCCGCGATCGCCACCCTGCGGGACACCCTCGCCGAAGCCGCCCCCCTCGGAGCCATGATGTCCGGCTCCGGCCCCACGGTCTTTGCCCTCGCCCCCAGCCACGACGAAGCCGAAGCCATCCGCGATCGCGCCCAAAGCCGCCTAGGGGATCAAGATCTCGACTTTTGGATCGCCCCCTTCCGGTGCAGCGGCATCGGCCTTGATCCCGCCTGAACCTAGAGGAATTCCATGGGCCGGTTCCCCGCATTGGCCCCCATCCCCAGCCATTCCCCCCACTCGCTACAATAGGGTCTACAATCACGAACCCTTGCAGGACACAGGCCAGATAGACGCATGATCCCAACGGTTATCGAGCAATCCGGTCGCGGCGAACGCGCCTTTGATATCTACTCCCGACTCCTGCGCGAGCGCATTGTCTTTCTGGGCACCCAGGTCGATGCCGACGTGGCCAACTCGATCGTGGCGCAACTGCTGTTTCTGGACGCGGAAGACCCCGAGCAGGATATCTATCTATACATCAACTCCCCCGGCGGCTCCGTCACGGCGGGCATGGGCATCTATGACACCATGAAGCACATCCGCCCCAATGTCTGCACGATCTGTGTGGGCTTGGCGGCGAGCATGGGGGCCTTTTTGCTGAGCGCCGGGGCCAAGGGGAAGCGCATGAGCCTGCCCAACTCGCGCATTATGATCCACCAGCCCCTCGGCGGTGCCCAGGGTCAGGCGACGGATATCGAAATCCAAGCGAAGGAAATCCTCTACCACAAGCAAAACCTTAATCGCTTGCTGGCGGAGCACACGGGCCAACCCCTCTCGAAGATTGAGGAGGATACGGAGCGTGACTTTTTCATGTCCGCCGAGGAGTCCCGCCAATATGGCTTGATTGATCAGGTGATCGAGCAGCGTCCGGCCTAGGATTTTTCAGCAAATTATGGCGCGATCGGTGGGGTTCCCGCGATCGCGGTTGGGGGGGTGGTCGTTAGCGCGATCGCCCCTTTATTTTTTAAATTAATGTGGTGGTCAGCAACCCCAACTCACCATGATTTGGACCTATCGAGTTTTCCGCGATCGCCAAGGCCGTTACTCGATCCGTGAAGTATTTTGCGAAGGAGATAGCACAATTATCAACTATGACAAAACGCCCGTTTCGCTCATGGGCGCTTCCTTGGAAGAACTCATGCAACTGGTTCAATGGTTTAAGGAAGCATTTGATTTACCGGTCCTATCCCTTGAAAGCATTGACGAGCAACTAGCTATTCATGAAGCTCAACCATCCCCAGATTACCGCGACGGTCTTTCCATCGATCAAGTTATGGCTGAACTGGCTGCTGATTCAGAAACCCTCAACCATAATCAATCTTGATTAGGTTATGCCATCGATTCATGAAAACGTGCGGGAAGCTTAGTCATTGTAGGAAAATCGAAGGCTTACGATGGGAGCTTGCGTAATTTTGCCCATGAATATGTCGCTCCGCGATCGCTGGTGGAAGACCTGGCAAGCTCTGGACGTTGAGGATTCAGTCCGAGCAAACCTAGAGCAAACCTATGGGGACTTGGTGGCGCGCTACGGGGAGCCCCATCGCCACTACCACACGGGGCAGCATCTGATGGAATGTTTTGATCGCTGGGATCGGGGGCGATCGCGGGTGGCGGATCCGGGGGCGTTGGAGTTGGCCCTTTGGTTCCACGATGGCATCTATGATCCGCACCGTTCGGACAATGAAGCCCGCAGTGGGGCGTGGATGGCGGCGGTGGCGATCGCGGCGGGGGTGGAGGCGCGGCGGGTGGCGTGGGCGGTGGAGGCGATCGCGGCGACGGCCCATGGCATGGCTGAACCGCAGGACAGGGCCGTGGGGTTACTGTTGGATTTGGATCTAGGGATTTTGGCGGCGGCGCGCGATCGCTTTGATGAATATTGCCAACAAATTCGCCGCGAATATGACTGGGTTCCAGACGAGGTTTATCGCCCTAAACGCCGTCAAATTTTGCAGGGGTTTTTGGAGCGTCCCGCCATTTTTTGGACGCCGGAACATCGCGATCGCCATGAGGCCCAGGCGCGGGATAATTTGCAGCACGCGATCGCGGATTTGATGGGAACGTGCTAGAAATCTACCCCGCGCTTTAGATCCACACCCTTTTCCGCATAGTGCTTGTGGCAAACCATCTCCGAATGGACACTCGCAAGGCCGAAATAGGCGGGGATATTGTGGCAGCGGCCCGTGATCACCACCTCCGTATCCTTGGGTTTGCGGATCAAATCCTGAACGATCGCGTCCCCATCCAATAGCTCCAAATCCACCGTCGGGTTCAGTTCATCCAGAACGATGGTTTTGTAGAGGCCCGACGCGATCGCGGCCCGAGCAATCTCCCAGCCCCGTTCCGCCTCGATGTAATCCAACGGCTGCTGCTGACCGCGCCACACGATCGCGTCCCGGCCACAGCGGTGATGATCCACCAAATCCGGGTAGCTCTGCTGCAACGCCGCGATCGCCGCATCCTCCGTGTAGCCGCTGCCCCCCTTGAGCCACTGCAAAATCAAGACCCGGTGGGAGCGATCGCGGTCAATCCCCCGACCGATCGCCTGCAATGCCTTCCCCAGGGCGCTCGTGGACTTCCCCTTGCCCGCCCCCGTATAGATCTCGATGCCCGCCCCGCCAATGTCCGCCTGGGTCGCCTGGGGGCGCATCTCCGAATGGAGGTCACAAATCTCTAACAATTCCGGCGGCGCACTGCGGCCCGTCACGATCGCTTCCAGTTCCGGCGGCTTATTTTTCAGGGTTTTGACCACCTCCTCGATCGGCAGCAGCCCCAAATCCAGCACCGGATTGAGTTCATCGAGCACCACCACGGAATAGAGGCCCGACGCGATCGCCCCCTTCGCCACATCCCAGCCCCGGCGCGCCTCCTCGCGATCGAACTTTTGAATCTCATCCGGGCCAAAAAACTCCGCCCGCCCCGTCCGCACCTGGTCAATCAAGTGCGGAAAACCCTGTTGCAGCGCCGCGATCGCCCCATCCTCGTCATAATCGCGCCCCGGCCCCTTCAAAAAACGCAGCAGCAGCACCCGGCTCAGGGAATTACTCTCAATCCCCAACCCAATCGATCGCAGCACCACCCCCAACGCCGCCTGGGACTTTCCTTTGCCCGCCCCGTCATAGACATGGATCTGGCCGATCGCGCGATCGTCCCGCGCCTGAGCCGTCCGAATCCCAATCCCATTCCGCGTCGCCATCCGCATGACCCAAAACCCCCGCCCCAAACAAGCAAAACCCTAGCACCGGCGCAGCCAATGCAGGGCCGATTGTACCCGATGGCTTCGACCCCCATGGACACCCTCGGTAAGATTAATGGGAAAGTTGATTCATCCGCCGATTCCCCTCCGTTCACGCCCACCCCACGCCATTCCCTCGGTCAATCCCGGAGTTAAACCGTGATTCTCCCCATCCCTACCGTTGTTTCCCAGATTCTTTTCCTGATCGTCAGCGTCGCGATCGAAGCCCAAATCTTTGTGCGGCGCGGTCGCATGGGCCACCGCCGCAGTATTGAATACGCCCTGGCCATGGAACTGCTGGTCCTGTGCCTGGGCTGGACATTTTTCTTCATTGCCCTGGATTTGATTCCCCTCGACACCCGCCTCGCGATCGTTCAACTGATCCTGCTGGGGGTCTGGAGCGAACCGCTCAATGCCTGGACTTTTCTGGCCTTGCTCCTGTCCTTCTTCGTGGCCCTAGAGCTCAAAACCCTCTCGGTGCAGGTGCTGGACTTTTGGCTGGCGGAATCTACGACCACCGCCGCCCCGGTGGGGGATTTGGTGGACGGTAGCTCCCGGTTGATTGCTAAATTTACGGTAATTCCCGTTCAAACCTTCGTGCGGCGCTACCGCCAGGTGAAGTCCACCATTACGCGGGATGTGGTGCTCATTGCCCATCTGCTGGCGAGCGCCCTCTGTTTGGGCCTGCTGGGGTTGCAGTCGTTGATGTTCTATTGGCCCCAGTCCTAGGGTTCGTGGGGTGTTTGGGGGCCACTTGGGGGTGGCGTGGGGCTGATTGGGGCCGCGATCGCGCATCTCCTCGATTTCCCCCTTGGCCCCCGGCAGTTCCGGTGTGGCCCCTGGCCCTTGACCGTGGTGATCAATTCAGTGGTGATCAATCGTGCAGCAAATTCTGACGGACTTTTGGGCCGCGATTAAACCGCCCCGCTTTTTTAGCTGGCAAAGCCTGCTGCTGGCGAGCGTGGTCATGTGGCTGGTGGCGGTGCTCGGGGGCATTTTCAATCCCGATGTGCGCCAGGGGGCAGCGACGTGGAGCTGGCTGCTGCTGACCTTGGGGGGCATTTTCTGGTCCCTCCAGAAGCGCCATGATCCGAAGGCTCCCCTGTGGCAGCAGCCGTTGATTGTGCGGGGGGTGTCCCTGAGCCCGTGGCTGGCGGGGGCGCTCACGTCGTCGTTTGTCTATCGGTTCCTGTCGAGGATTGAGGGCTATCCCCTCCAGCAGGCACTGTATTTGGCGATTTTGGTGTGGCCGCTGGTGTCGGCGCTGCTGTGGCTGGTGCCGGAATACATGGCTCCCGATCGCCTGGGATTGGAGGTGCCGCCGAAGCGCCGTCCGCAGTTGACGATTGTGCTGCTGTCCCATTTTCTGCTGTGTTTCTGGATCCGCTTTGGGTTCATGCTCTACGACTGGATTGGGCGCGATCCGGTGCTCCAGGCCCAGCTTGAGGGGCGGCAGTATCAGGTGTTTACGAACAGTATGTTTGTGGTGCCGTTGCAGCTTTTTCAATAGCTTTTTCAAGGGAAAGAATGGCGCGATGGTTGATGGGGTTAGGGAGTATCGTCATTTCCGTCGAGGACGGGACAATAAGGGCTTCAGGTCATTTTGACGACATCCCCTAGGGAGGTGAGGCGTGATGGAACGGTTGGGGCACCTTTGGGGCCAGTGGTGGCGACAGGAGGGGGTGGATCTGCGGCGCGTGTGGGCGGTGGGTCGCAATGGCTTTCGGGAGTTGATCCGGGCGCGGGTGCTGTACTTGCTGCTGGTGTATGGGGCGATCGCGCTGCTGGCGATTGTGTTGCTGCCCCAGGTGGCGGCGGCGAATACGGCGGGCAAGATCATGCTGGATTTTGGGCTGGCGGGGACGATTATTGTGGGCCTGCTGACGATCGCCTTTGTGGGGACGCGATCGCTGGAGCGGGAGATGGAGCGGCGGACGATTTTGCTGATGATCTCAAAACCCCTGAGCCGGACGGAGTTGATCCTCGGGAAGCAGGTGGGGTTGATGGGGGTGTCGGCGGTGCTGGTGGCGGCGACGATGGCGATTAATGCCCTGGCGGTGGTGGCGATGGGCTATGGGGCGCAGGAGTGGGGGGCGATCGCGCTGGCGGGGCTGTTTTCGTTTGTGGAACTGTCGCTGCTGGCCGCGATCGCGCTGCTGTTTGGGGCCTTTAGCAGTTCGCTGCTGGCGGCGGTGCTGACCCTGGCGACCTTTGGGGTGGGGCACCTGAGCCGGGATCTGCTGACGATCGGCCAGCAGCTCAATTCCCCGACGATGCAAACCCTGACGGAGCGGCTGTATTTGGTGCTGCCGGATCTGGAGCGGCTGAATTTAAGAAATTTGGCGGTCTATGGCATGGTGCCGGATGGGGAGACCCTGTGGGCGAACGGTCTCTATGGCGTTCTCTACGCGATCGTGGTGCTGGGCTTGGCGGTTTGGGCGTTTTCGCGCCGGGAGTTTTGAATGGTGGATTGCGTGGTGGTGGGGGCTGGGCCGGCGGGGGCGGCGGCGGCCTGGGCTCTGGCGAAGGCGGGGCGGCGGGTGGTGGTGATTGAGGGGGCTCCGTGGCCGCGATCGCGGGCCTGCGGCGGCGGCATTGCGCCGGTGGTGGCCCAGTGGTTTGACCTGGATCTCACACCGGCGCGGGTGGGCACGGTGCAGCAGTTGCAGCTCACTTGGAAGTTGGGGGATCCGGTGGATCTGACCCTGGATCCGCGCGCGTCCCTGTGGGCCATCGATCGCAGCAAATTTGATGATTGTTTGATCCAGGCGGCGATCGCGTTGGGGGCCAGCTTTCAGCCGGAAACCCGCGCCACGGCGGCCACCTGGGACGGCACCCACTGGACCGTCACCACCGCCAGCGGCACCCACACGGCCCCCTATCTGATCGTGGCGGACGGCCCCCAGGGTGATGGGGCGGCTTGGTTAAATTTGGATCCGCCCCCGGCGCGATCGGGTCTGATTATCGAGGCGAGCGACCCGAACCCCAGCGCCACGCCCACCGCCCGCTTTGACTTTGGCACGGTCAAAAATGGTGCCCTCTGGAGCATTCCCCTGCCCGATCGCGCCCAGCACATCATCTGCGCCGCCCGGTTCCGAGGATCCCGCGATCGCCCGGAGCAGCTCGAAGCCGCCGCCCGATCCATGGCCGATCATTTGGGCTTGAAGGTGTTGGGATCACCGCGTCCCCTGGCCGTGCGCCTCTGGGATGGCGATCGCCCCCTCCATGCCCATCAGGCCGTCCTCGCGGGCGATGCGGCGGGGGTTGCCGATCCCTTCAGTGGCGAGGGGGTGCGCCCTGCCCTCTGGACCGGGTTGCGGGCGGCGGAGGCCATTGATGCGGCCTTGGGGGGGGATGGGGCCGCGATCGCGCGCTACAGCCAAACCGTCGCCGACGGCCTCGGGCGGGATATGGCCTGGGCCAAACGGCTTTCAACCCTCTTCAATAGCGTCCCCAAGCTCGCCTACAAAATCGGCACCCGTCGCCCCTCCGTCAAGGGCTACATCGGCAAAATGATCTGCGGCGAATTGCAATACACCTATGTCGCCGATCGCGCCATCAAACGGCTCACCAGTATGCTCGGCGGCAACCTGTTCAAAGCCTAGGCGGCCTCCTCCAGACGGGCAGCCCCCGCTTGGCCATGGCCCTCAAGCTGCTCAATTGCTCACTTGATCGATGGGGCGATGGTTTCGGCTGGGATGGGGAGGATGACGATCAAGGTTAGGGCTTGACGCGATCGCCCGTGCGTTTTCGGGCAAGGGTCAGGCCATCGGCGATGGGAATGAGGCTCAGATCGATGCGCTGATCCTGGGCGAGGTGTTGATTGAAGGCACGAATGGCGATCGCGCGTTTATCGAGATCATTCGAGTCCGCCGCTTGACCGTGCCAGAGGACGTTATCGATCGCGATCGCGCCATTGGGCCGCACGAGGGGCAGGGCCTTTTCGTAGTAGTTGAGGTAATTGCCCTTATCCGCATCAATGAACACGAAATCAAAATAATCGTCGCCCACCTCCTGCCGTAGCCGATCGAGGGTGGCGATCGCGGGGCCGAGCCGCAGTTCAATCCGCTGATCCAGGCCCGCCCGTGCCCAATGGTCCTGGGCGATCGCCGTGGCCTTGGCATCAAGATCGCAGGTAATGAGATGACCCTCCGGCGGCAGGGCGATCGCCATGGCCAGGGCGCTGTAACCCGTAAAGGTGCCAATTTCCAACACCCGCTGCGCCCCCATCAATTGCAGCAGCAGGGCCATGAATTGCCCCTGTTCCGGCGCAATTTGCATTTGTGATCCTGGTAAGCCTGCCGTCTCTTGGCGCAACTGGCTGAGAATCTCCGGCTCCCGCAAAGAAACCGATAGTAAATATTCATACAGGCGATCGCCAAGGCCAAGGGTGCGGTTTGACATGGGACGTGGGGGCCTATCCCCGGAAAAAACTGCTGATGAGGGTCACGGCGATCGCCAGCATCACAAACGCGAGGGCGAGAATCAACAGCCAATACTGAACGCCATAGAGTTTCCGCAATTCCCCCAGGGCCATCATCAGATTTTCGATATCGCGCCCGGAGGTTTTCGCCACCAGCTTGAACGATCGCGCGGCGCTATTGGTCCAAAAGCCAAACCCAATAATCGCAATGCCAATAATCGCCGTCGCCGCCCCCGGCAGATGTCGGCTCGGCAGCGATCGCAGACCCGACGCCGCATTGAGCAGGCCCATAATGATCAAAAACTTACCCACGAAGCTCATCTTCAGGCCCAGATCGTGGATCAACGCCTCCTGGGTGGCATCAAATTCGTAGGGCGGCGGCGGCGGCGGTTCATCGGATCCGGCATGGGCCGAGATAAGGGGTGGGGGCTCCATAAAACGCTCCTGACGCTGGCGGATTGGCCCCCAGTTCAGCAACCGCGATGGGGACAGGCGATCGCTCCAATCCTAGCGAGATTTGGCCCTCCCCCCATCAGCCATGCCGCGCCGCCGCGATCGCGCCCAACGGGCCATTCAACCTAGCCGTTCAACATCCGCTAAAATTGAGAGTCCGCGTAAAATCAATTCAACCATTTGTCAAGTCACCCCGCCGCCATGTCCGCACCTCGCCGCTACCACGTCGTCACCTTCGGCTGCCAGATGAACAAGGCCGACTCTGAACGGATGGCCGGCATCCTAGACGATCTGGGCATGGTCGCCGTCGAAGAACCGGACGAGGCGGACCTGATCCTCTACAACACCTGCACCATCCGCGACAACGCCGAACAGAAGGTGTATTCCTACCTGGGCAAACAGGCCAAGCGCAAACAGCAGCAGCCGGACCTCACCTTAGTTGTAGCGGGCTGCGTCGCCCAGCAGGAGGGGGAACAGTTGCTGCGGCGGGTGCCCGAGGTGGATCTGATCATGGGTCCCCAGCACGCCAACCGCCTCGGGGAACTGCTGGAACAGGTGTTTAACGGCAGCCAGGTGGTGGCGACGGAGCCGGTCCATATCCTCGAAGATATTACGAAACCGCGCCGGGAAAGTGAGATCACCGCCTGGGTGAATGTGATCTACGGCTGCAATGAGCGCTGCACCTACTGCGTCGTGCCGAACGTGCGCGGCGTCGAGCAGTCCCGCTATCCCCAGGACATCCGCCGGGAAATGGAGGAACTGGGCCGCCAGGGCTACCGGGAAATTACGCTCCTGGGCCAGAATATCGACGCCTATGGCCGGGATTTGCCCGGTTCCACGGCGGATGGTCGCCATTTGCACACGTTCACGGATTTGCTGCGCTATGTCCATGATGTGGAGGGCATTGAGCGGCTGCGGTTCGCCACCAGCCACCCGCGCTATTTCACGGAGCGCCTGATCCACACCTGCGCGGAGCTGCCAAAGGTTTGTGAGCATTTCCATATTCCGTTCCAGTCGGGGGATAACGAGCTGCTGAAGGCCATGGGGCGCGGCTACACGCGGGAGAAATACCTGCGGATTATTGACACGATTCGGTCGGTGATGCCGGATGCGTCCCTGAGTGCGGATGCGATCGTTGGCTTTCCGGGGGAGACGGAGGCGCAGTTCGAGCAAACGCTGGATTTGGTCGATCGCGTGGGCTTTGATCAGCTCAATACGGCGGCCTATTCCCCTCGGCCGGGGACGCCTGCGGCCCTTTGGGAAAATCAATTGGATGAGGAGACGAAGGGCGATCGCCTGCAACGGCTGAATCATTTGGTGGCCCAGAAGGCGGCGGAGCGATCGCAGCGGTACCTGGGGCGGACGGAGCTGGTGCTGGTGGAGGCGCAGAATCCGAAGAATGCAGCCCAGGTGATGGGGCGCACCGAGGGCAATCGCCTGACCTTTTTCGAGGGGGATTTTGAGGCGCTGCGGGGCCAGATTATGCCGGTCAAAATTACGGAAACTCGCGCCTTTTCCTTGACCGGTGAACGACTGGTGCCCGCCGCGATCGCGTAATCCGGTAGGGTGCGTTCGGTAATTTCTAGCTCGACGCGATCGCCCGTCTATCCCGAACGCACCGACCCCTTTTCAGCCTCGCCGATCTGGTTTGCTAGGAACCGCGATCGCGCAATCCTTTCAGATCGCTCCAGGGGGAAATTCCCAATGTCCCAAGGCATCTCCCAAAATCCAGAGTTAGCGGCCCTCTACGAGCAGGACATCGTTCGCTGGTCCGAGGCCACCGTCGCCAAGCTGCGGGCGCGGGACTTTGACCATTTGGATTTGGATCATCTGATCGAGGAGGTGGAGGCGTTGGGAATCTCCCAAAAAAAGGAGTTGATCAGCCGTTTAATTGTTTTGCTGGAGCATTTGCTGAAGCGTTTGTACGTCAACTTACCCGACGATTTCAACGGGTGGGAGCGCACAATTCGGACCCAGCGGGGGGAGCTAGAAATTTTATTGGATGCTGCCCCCAGCCTCCGGGGACGCTGGGAGATGAGCTTTGATAAGGCTTGGCAAATTGCCCTAAAAAATGTGCGGAAAGAATATCCAAAGGTTGCCTTTCCGGCGGAGTGGGATCGCGATCGCGCCATCGATCCCCTACTGAACGACGATTTTTGGCAATGAATCCACAGGGTCGATGCGTTCGGGAAAGGCGCGATCGCGTTGATTGAACCTGGTGCGATGCGTTCGGAATAGGGGGGCGATCGCGTCGAGCTAAAAATTACCGAACGCACCCTACCCGAGGGTTGCGGCCATGAGTTCGTCGGTCATTTCAAAATTCGCCGTCACACTCTGCACATCATCCAAATCCTCGATCGCATCCATCATCCGCAGTAAATATTTGGCATGGTCCGGGTCCGTCACCTCCAGGGTATTGGTGGGCACCCACCGCAACTCCGATCGCCACACCCGAAACCCATGGCCCCGGAGGGCATTTTCCAGCCCCTCCAGGGCATCCGGCGCGGACTTCACCTCAAAGCCCGCAATCTCAAACCCCTTATCGTCCTCCCCCTCAAACGCCTCATAGCCCTCCCCATCCCCCTCTAGGGACGCCTCCAGGAGCGCCTCCTCATCGATCGCATCGCCAATCACCGTCACCACCCCCTGCTGCTCGAACATCCAGCCCACGCAGCCCGTCTCCCCCAAATTGCCGCCATTCTTGCTCAGGGCCGCCCGCAGATCCGCCGCCGTGCGGTTGCGATTATCCGTCAGCGCCTCGATCAGCACCGCCACCCCACCGGGACCGTAGCCCTCATAGCGGATCGCTTCGAGGGGATCATCGCCGCTGAAGGTGCCCGAACCCTTGGCGATCGCGCGATCAATATTGGCACTGGGCATCCCCGCCGCCTTCGCCTTTTCCACCGCCGTGCGCAACTGGAAATTCCCCGCCGGATCGCTGCCACTGCGGGCCGCCACGATGAGTTCCCGCGAAATTTTGGCGAATACCTTGCCGCGTACCGCATCCACCCGCGCCTTCTGGCGTTTGATATTGGCCCATTTGCTATGTCCCGCCATGGTTTGCCCGCGTTCTGTTGTGAAGGTCTAGGTTAATTGAGGGCTTGTTTCTGCGCCTATCTCTATTTACTATTGATCGCCCATCCGTGGAACCGCGATCGCCCAAAACGCCCCAAACCCACCTCCCCCAAGACGTCAAGATTTGGTGCAATTTCCCCATCGCGCCTATGCACCCTCCGCGATCGCCTGTAACAATCGGTAAAGACGACTACGATTCCTCCCCGACACGCCCCCTAGGTTAAGGGCAGATGCCCACCGGATTAAGGGGCATTGCTTGAAAGATCCAGGATTCACCGACGGCCTGTGCCGCTCGCCGTTCCCGCCGCCCCGCTTCATTCCTCCGTTTCCCCGACGCTCCCCCATGCACGACGACGCTTCGACCGTTGCTTCCTTGACCGCCGCGATCGGGGCAAAGCCCCCACTCATCGCGCCCCGCTCCGCCCCCGTTGGCAAGGTGTATCTCGTGGGGGCGGGGCCTGGGGATCCGGGCCTGCTGACCGTCAAGGCCAAGGGGCTCCTGGAGGTGGCGGATGTGGTGGTCTATGACGCTTTGGTGAGCCCGGAAATTTTGGCGAGCATTTCCCCCCACGCGGAGCGGATCAATGCGGGCAAGCGCCGGGGCCGCCATTCCCTGCCCCAGGAGGAAACCACCCAAATCCTGATCGCCAAGGCCCAGGACCACGCGATCGTCGTGCGGCTGAAGGGGGGCGATCCGTTCATCTTTGGGCGCGGCGGCGAGGAATTGCAGGATCTGGTGGCGGCGGGGGTGCCGGTGGAGGTGGTGCCGGGGATTACGTCGGGCATTGCGGCCCCGGCCTATGCGGGCATTCCCCTGACCCATCGAGATTATAGTTCGTCGGTTACGTTTGTGACGGGCCATGAGCGGGTTGGCAAATATCGCCCCCAGGTGGATTGGGACGCGATCGCCCATGGGGCGGAAACGATTGTGATTTATATGGGGGTGCAGACCCTGCCGACGGCGGTGGAGCGGCTGATGGGGGCGGGGCGATCGCCGGACACCCCGGTGGCTCTGATCCGCTGGGGGACGCGGCCCGATTCAGAGGAGCTCTTTGGCACCCTGGGGACGATCGTGGATCAGGTGAATGCGGTTGGGTTCCAGGCCCCCGCGATCGCGGTGATCGGGTCGGTGGTGGACTTTCGCCATGCGCTGGCGGGGATCATGCCGCCGAGGGTGGTGCCCCACTGGCCCGAGGCCGCCGATGCCTCTGCCGATGCCCCGATCTAATCCCTTTCATTTCATCCGCCCCATTGGCCCGCCATCCCCGTCCCCCAGTGATAGTGAAGTGATGATGTCCCAAGAGTCGCACCGGTCTGCCCTGGTTCCCGCCGGGGGGTTGGCCCTGGATTTTCCCCTGGAGGCGGCGATCACGGCGGCCACCGAGGGGAATTGGCCCAGGGTGGTGGAGCATCTGGAACCGCTGGCGGCGTGGCCGGGGGACCAGTGGCCCGCGATCGCGGTGGATCTGGCGATCGCGGCGGCCACCGGGGGCGATGGGGCGGCGCGACGGGCGGCGACGGCTTGGTTGCCGGCCCTGGGCCATCAAGCCCTCGATCGCCTGGGGGAAATCATCGCCGATCCGCTGGCGGCCTTCGAGCAGCGGTGGCAGGCGGGGCGGCTGCTGGGGCAACTGCCCGGTGCGGCGGCGCAACTGACGGCCCTGCTCACGGACGGCGAAGATGAGGAATTGACGGGCATTTTGGCCGGGGCGGTGGCCAGTGCGGGGGCCGGGGCGATCGCGGGTTTGGCGGCGGCCCTGGAACGGAAGGAAACGCGATCGGCGGCGGCGGCGGCCCTGGCGAAGATTTGCCATCCCGCGATCGTGGCACCGCTCCTGACCGTGACGACGGACACCGATCCCCAGGTGCGGGCGATCGCCATTGAAGCGCTGGCGAATTTTGTGGGCGATCGCGATGGGGCGCGTTCAGGGCCAATCATTGCGGCCCTTGAGGCGGCCCTGACGGATCCGGCCACGGTGGTGCGGCGGGCGGCGGTGGACGGGCTGGCCACCCAGGGGGCGCGGGATGCCTTTGGGGGGGAGGCGCTGCTGATGGTCCTGCGGCCCCGTTTGGATGATCTCGATTTTGTGACCTGCGAACGGGCGGCGGCGGCGATCGCGCGGCTGAAAACCCCCGAGGCGGCCCAGGCGATCGCGGCGGTGCTCCATCGACCCACGACGCCCCCGCCGTTGCAACTGGCCCTGGTGCCCTGTCTGCTCTGGACGGAAACCCCCGAGGCGATCGCGGCGGTGGAGCCATGGTTATCCAATCCCGTGGCCCCGGATCTGCGCCTGACAGTCGTGCGGCATCTGGGCCGGATCCAAACGCCCGCCCTCCGACGGATCGCCGCGATCGCGATGATGCGCCACTGCGATCCCCTCCCCAACGACGATCTAGACCTCAAACAGGCGATCGCCACCGCCGCCGGTCAGTTAGGCGATCCAAGCCTGCGGCCGATGCTCGAACAGCTCGGGCGCGATCGCGATCGGCGGGTGTCCCTCCAGGCGATCGCGTCTCTCCAGGCCCTCACGAAAGCCACGCAGGACTTTCAACAAAATCCCTAATCCGGGGGCAGTTCCGGCGGCGACGGGCGATCTTCCCCATCGATCAAACTATGTTTGGATTGCCGCAGGGTTTTCCACAGTTGTTTGATGCGATCGTAGGCTTGGCCCGGTGGAATTTTACCCCCCGTTTCCAGGGCACAAATCACCCCCACCTGCTGGGCAAATTCCTGCAAATTGGCATTGAAGGCCAAATGTTCCGGCGAAAATTCACCGTAATAGCGGCTTTGGGGCTCTAGGAAATTCGTTGGATTGGGGGTTGGAGTTGGGGTCGGAGGATTTTGGCTCACGGTACGGGCTTGCCTCAATAACTGAACGGAGATCGAACGGGAATCCCTCGCGGGGGCTGGGGCGATCGCAACGCTCGCGGCGCTCCCGATCAACCTTCAGGATCAACACGAGGGTCGAGACCACATTTCCCTACCATAGCTTGCACCGCCTAGGCCCACGGTCAACCGACGGCCTACCCCCGCACCTACCCCAACGGGGCACGGCCTTCCGTCAGCCACCGCTGCAAAATCACCGCCGCCGCCACCTGGTCGATCGCGGCCTTGTTTTCCGACGGACGGACGCCGCGATCGCGCAGGGCCGCCTCCGCCTCCATCGAACTGAGCTGTTCATCCACCCAGACCAGCGGCAGATCGAGGGCTTCTGCGAACCGCTGCCCCCACTTCTTGCAATAGCGCATCTGCTTCTCACTTTGTCCCGGCCCCACCAGCGGCACCCCCACGATCAGGACCGTGGCCCCCCGCTCCGTCGCGATCGCCCGCAGTTGCGCCACTTCCTCCTCAAAGGTCGATCGCGTAATCGTCGTCAGGGGAATCGCCCCCAGCCCCAGGCGATCGCACCCCGCCACCCCAATCCGCCGCCGCCCCACATCCAGCGCGATCGCCGTTACCACCCGTCCCATTTGCCCCCCAAAAAACGAAGACAAGGGATTGATCAAAACCCCTTGCCCCAGAACTGTACCTAGATTGAACGCGCGATCGCCTACAGCACCACCGTGAACGCCTCGCGGATCCCCGGAGCCTTATTAATCTCCTCCAGGATCCCCTCCGGCAGCGGGTCATCAATGCTCAGCACCATCACCGCATCACCGCGCACAATCTTGCGGCCCACCTGCATACTGGCAATATTCACATTGAAACTGCCCAGCAGCGAGCCAATCTTGCCAATAATCCCCGGCATATCCCGGTGCAGCGTCAGCAGCATATAGCGCGTCGGCGTCACGTTAATGGGGAACTCATCAATGCTGGTGATGTGAATATCCCCATCGCTCAACAGCGTCCCCGTAGCCGAATGCTCCCCGAGGGAACCATTGGCCGTCAGGTGGATCGAGTCGGTGTAGTCCCGCACGGACGCATCGCGGGTTTCCACCACCCGAATGCCCCGCTCCTTCGCCTCGATGCTGGCGTTGACATAGTTCACCCGCTCCCGCAGGGCCTGGGTCAGGAGACCTTTCAGGGCCGCCACGGTGATCGGTTTGCTGTCCTGTTCCGCCAGTTCCCCCTGGAGGCGCACCGTGAGGGAATCGACGCGGCCCCCGGCCAACTGGCTCACCAGGGTGCCCAGGGTTTCCGCCAGCTTGAGGTAGGGGCGCAGTTTTTCGAGCACTTCGGGGTACAGGCCCGGAATGTTCACCGCCGATCGCGCGGGCAGGCCCAGGAGCACATCGCGGATCTGTTCCGCCACATCGATCGCCACATTAATCTGCGCCTCTTCCGTCGAAGCCCCCAGGTGCGGCGTCAGGACCACTTCTTTACCCAGCTCCCGCAGTTGCGACTCCCCCAGGGGTTCCGAGTCGAACACATCCAGGGCCGCCCCGGCGATTTCCTGATCCCGCAGGGCTTCGTAGAGGGCCACCTCGTCGATGATACCGCCCCTAGCGCAGTTGATGATGCGGGCCGTCGGCTTCATTTTTTTGAAGGCTTCGGCGTTGATCATGTTGGCCGTTTCCGGCGTTTTGGGCATGTGCAGGGTCACAAAATCCGATTCCCGCAGCAGCAAATCTAGATCCACCAGCCGCGCCCCGATCTGCTCGGCGCGATCGCTGGAGATGAACGGATCATAGGCCAGGAGTTTCATGCCCATGGCCTTGGCGCATTTGGCCACATGGGAGCCGATTTTACCCAGGCCCACGACGCCGAGGGTTTTCTTATAGACCTCGACGCCCGTGTAGCTCTTGCGGTCCCAGGCCCCGCCCTTGAGGGAGGCGTTGGCCGCCGGGATGTGGCGCGCCATGGACAGCATCATCGCCAGGGCATGTTCCGCCGCCGCGATCGTATTGCCCTCGGGGGAGTTGACCACCACGATGCCCTTGCGGGTGGCGGCGGGCACATCCACGTTATCGACGCCGACGCCGGCGCGGCCAATGATTTTGAGGTTTTGGCCCGCTTCGATCACCGCTTCGGTGACCCGCGACCCGGAGCGAATCATCAGGGCGTCATAGTCACCGATGATTTCGGCGAGTTGCTCGGGGGCGAGGCCGGTGCGGACATCTACCTGGGCGACCTGGGAGAGGATGTCAAGACCGGCTTGGTCGATGGGGTCGGAGACGAGAACCTTGGGCATGGTGATCGGGCGGGTAACGAAAACGACAATTGGGAACGGGGAACGGGGCGGTGGGGTGCGTTGGGGGCACCGTGACGTTGCATTCTCAAGCCTTTCATTCTATCGAGGGGGGGGACGGTTGCCTAGGGGTGCCGGTGCCGGTGGTGGGGGGTGCTGGGGATGCGGGGCGATCGCGGCTTTTCGGGCATTCTGGGGGTGTTGGTTTTGGGAGGGTTGGGGGCGAGATGGCGATCGCGAAGCTATGGCTAGGGCTGGTGCTGAAGGGGTTGGGGTTGGGGCTGCTGGGGTTGGGGCTGGCCTATGGGGCGATTTGCGGCTGGCTGTGGTGGCGGCAGCCGCAGTTGGTGTTTGCGCCGTTGCGATCGCTGACGGAGAATCCGGCGGACTTTGGCCTGAGTTATGAAGATCTCTGGATTCCGGTGGGGGGCGATCGCCTGCACGGGTGGCGGCTGTGGCAACCGTCCGCTGGACCGGCGCGGGGAACGATCCTTTATTTCCACGGCAATGCGGAGCATGTGGGCAGCAATCTGCGGCGGCTGGCGACTTTAACGTCCTGGGGCTATGAGGTGGTGGCGGTGGACTACCGGGGCTATGGCCGCAGCGGCGGGCCGTTCCCCAATGAGGCGCGGGTGTACGAAGATGCGCGGGCGATCTGGCGCTATGGCATGGACACCCTGGGGCTCGATCCGCGCCGCACCATTTTCTGGGGCCATTCCCTCGGCGGCGCGATCGCGATCGACCTCTTGAGCCACCAGGGGGACGATCACCCTCGGGATCGGCGGCCCTTGGGGGGGCTGGTGGTGGAGGCGTCCTTCACCGCGATCGCGGATCTCGCCAAGGAAAACCCGCGCTACGGCCTCTTTCCGATCGACTGGCTAGTGCATCAGCGGTTCGCCTCCATCGAAAAGGTACACCGCCTGACGGTGCCCACCCTCTACATCCACGGCACCGACGATGAACTGATCCCCCCGGCCATGAGCGATCGCCTCGCCGCCGCCACCCCCGGAGCCGTGGAAGTTTTACGGATCCCCGGAGCCGACCACAACAACGCCCTTCAGCAAGGGGGCGATCGCCTGCGGGACGCCCTCGCGAACCTGCCCCAAACCCCCTCGATCTCCTCCACTGGAACGCCCTAGACCGCCCAGCCCCCGCCCGGATCCCACGATCTTGGGTATTGCCAAGGTTTAACGGTTTTGGATTGATCGGTTGGGCGAGGGTTGGGGAACCCAACCCCTACGGTGGCGGGAATGGCGACACCCCCGATGCCTCAATTCACCTTCTTCCGTTCACTGCGATAGCGGAAATACTCACTGCTCAGGGCGATCGCAGCGGAGAACGAAATCAGCAGCGCACTGAGGGCATTCACATCCGGCTTCACCCCCGTGCGGATGCGGCTAAAAATCTCCATCGGCAGCGTCGTCGCCCCATTGCCCGCCGTGAAACTCGCAATCAAAAAATCATCCAAACTCAGCACAAACGCCAGCAAACACCCCGACAAAATCCCCGGAGCCAACTGGGGCAACAGCACCTGAAAAAACGACTGCAACGGCGTCGCCCCCAGATCCAGCGCCGCCTCCTCTAAATGCGGATCCAAATCCCCCAGCCGCGTGGACACCACGATCGCCACATAGGCCAAACAAAACACCACATGGGCCGCCACGATCGTCCACACACTCAGGGGAATCGCCAACGCCGCCAAAAACACCAGCGTCGCCACCGCGATCGCAATATCCGGCACAATCGTCGGCAGATAGGACATGCCCAAATAGAGCCGCTTGCCCCAGAACTGATAGCGCGCCAGCCCCACCGCCACCATCGTCCCCAGCACCGCCGCCACCGCCACCGCCACCAGGGCCACCAGCAAACTAGTCCGCAGCGCCTCCAGAATCCGATAGTCCGAAAACAGCTTCGCGTACCACGTCAGCGTAAACCCCTTCCAACCCGCGCTGTAGGGCGACTCATTAAAGCTATAGACCGTCAGCACCAAAATCGGCAGGTACATCAGGAAATACATCACCCCACTGAACACCCCCTGCCAGCTCAGTTGTGGCTTCAGTCGCTTAGCCATAGGGTCCGTCGGATCCTCCGGTGGAGTGGGCAAAATCGTAGTCATGGAGTAGCGAGCGGGGGTACATGGGGCACGGGATCAGGGCGGAAAACGGTCCCTCCCTATCGGTCGGTCTGACCTAGGTCTTCGGCGTCGCGTCACCGTAGCGGATCAGCAGCGCGATCGCGGCACTCACCGCCAAAATTATCACCATACTCAAGGACGACCCAAAGCCCCAATTCTGCGTCGCCCCCAGAAACTGGTTATAGATCAACCGCGACGCCGTCATACTCGACGCCCCCCCCAACAGTTCCGGATTAATAAAATCCCCCAAACTGCTGATGAACACCAGCAGCGACCCCGCCGCAATGCCCTGAATACTTTGGGGCACCGTCACCTGCCAAAACGCCTGCACCGGCGTCGCCCCCAGATCCGACGCCGCCTCCAGCAGCCGCCGATCCAGCTTCTCCAGGGACGAATAGAGAATCAGCACCATATAGGGCAAAAAGCTATAGCTCATGCCAATGAGCACCGCCGCATTTTGATTGAGCAAATCCAACTGGGGAATGCCAAAGGTCGCCAAAAAGGAATTCAGGACACCCGTAGGCCGCAAAATCGTAATCCAGGCGTAGGACCGCAGCAGCGAGGAGGTCCACAAAGGCAGCACAAAGGCCACCACCAGGGCATTGCGCCACCGCCTCGGCGACATCAGGGCGATCCAATAGGCCACCGGAAACCCCAACAGCAGACAAATGGCCGTGGACGCCCCCGCAAACCCCACCGTCCGCAGGATCACCCGCAGGTAGATGGGCTTGAGGATTTCCACATAGTTATCGAGCCCCGAAGGGTTGACCAAATCCCCAGGGCGAATGCCGGGAACGAGGCTCAGCTCAAAAATCACCAGGACGGGCAACACCAGCAGCAGCAGCAGCCACAGGCCCGGTGGCCCCAACAAAATCCAAGGGCCGAGCCCCTGGGTGCGCGATCGCCGCTCCTCCGGCTCCGGGGTGGCGGGAGTGGGCGGGACGGGGGAAACGGATTCAGTCATCGACGCATTCCTCGCAAATTCCTGGCAAACTCCCGATGGGGACGCGGTGCTAGCCCAAAGGGGCCACCGCCTAGGCGCTGGTGAGCAGGGTCCAGTAGCGATTGTAAAAGGCAGTCGCCTCGCCCACGGGGGAGATACTTTCACATTTGGCCAAAATCTCCTCCGAGGGGAAGAGGCTGGGGTTTTCCGCTAGGTCCGGCGGCAACTGTTCATAGGCGACGCGGTTGGGGGTGGCGAAGGCGAGGGTTTCGGTGACGGAGGCGGCCACGTCTGGCTTGAGCAAAAAGTTCAGCCACGCATAGGCCCCGTCGGGGTTGGGGGCGGTGATGGGGATGGCCATGGTGTCGGTCCACAGGGAGGTGCCGCTGCGGGGAATGGCGTAGCGCAGGTCTGGGTTTTCTTCTTCGACGCCGACGGCATCGGCGGAGTAGCTCATGGCGGCGAAGAGATCTCCGGCTACCATGCGATCGCGCCATGCGTCGGTGGTGAAGGACGCGATCGCGGGGCGCAACTCCCGCAGGGCCTCATAGGCGCGGCGAATCTCCTCCGGGTCCGTGGCATTGTAGGAATAGCCCAACCGGCGCAGGGCGGCCCCCATGGTCTCGCGCGGGTCATTGAGCATGGTCAGGCGGCGCGCGAGGCGGCTGCGGTTATCCCAGAGGTAGTCCCAGTCCACGGGGTCGCTGCCCAGGCGCGCTTGGTTATACACCAGCCCCGTGGTGCCCCAGGAGATGGGAATGCTGTACTGATTTTCTGGATCATAGGCGGGATTTTGGTAGGGCTCAAAGAGGCGATCAAGCCCGTCGAGGCGATCGTGATCCAAGGGAACCAGCAGCCCCAGGTCCCGCATCCGCCGAACCATATAGTCCGATGGATAAATAATGCTATACACCCCGCCGCCGCCGGACTGGAGCTTCGCCAGCATCACCTCATTCGAGTCAAAGACATCCGCCACCACCTCGATGCCCGTTTCCTGGGTGAACCGTTGCAGCAGGGCGCGATCGGTATAGCCCGCCCAGGTGTAGAGATAGAGCTTATTGCTGTCGCCGCTGGGGGCCACGGGCCGCACATCCGCCAGCCGCCACCCACACCCCGACAGGGCCAGACCCGAAGCGGCAGCAACCGATTGTTGAAGGAACAGGCGGCGCGAGTAGGGGTTACGGGGCATGGGGCTCAGGCAATCAAGGGCTCAGGGGCGCACTCAGGGACTGGTGATCGATCGGTCGAAACCGATGCAACGGTCAAGGGAAGGCGGGGTGGTGCTGGTGGATGGGGGCCTGTCCACGCGACGGATCGGCCCGATGCCGTAGCTAGAATTGCTCTTCCCTAGGCCGCGAGGGCAAGGCAATCGACCGGGGACCAATGGACATAAACGGGCACATGGAGCTTGGGCCGCTCGCCCCCCGTATTCACCTGCATGACGGTGACGCGATCGCCCGATCGCAGTTCTACCACGTAATGGACGTGGGTACCCAAATACATGATGTTCCGCAAATCCCCCTCGAAACAGTTGGCCGCCACCTCGGGTTTATAGAGGCTCACGTGGACCTTTTCCGGGCGCACGCTCACCACCACATCGCCGCCGCCGCCGCCGCCACCGGCCCAGGGCTCCTGGGATTTCACGGCCAACTGTAACCCTGCGTCGGTCACCACGGTCAGGCCGTCGCGATCGTGCTGGGTGAGCCGCCCGCGAAAGAGGTTCGTCTCGCCGATGAAGTCCGCCACGAAGGGGGTCCGGGGCCGTTCATAGATTTCGCTGGGGCTGCCAATTTGCTCGACGCGCCCTTCGTTCATCACGGCGATGCGATCGGACATGCTCAGGGCCTCCTCCTGGTCGTGGGTGACCATCACGAAGGTCATGCCCAACTCCTGCTGGAGGCTGGTGAGTTCCACCTGCATTTCCTTGCGCAGTTTGAGGTCCAGGGCTCCGAGGGGTTCATCGAGCAGCAGGACGGCGGGGCGATTGACCAGGGCGCGGGCCAGGGCCACCCGCTGCTGCTGGCCGCCGGAGAGTTGGGCGGGGTAGCGGTGGGCGAAGCTGGTCATTTTCACCAGTTCGAGGGCTTCGCGGACGCGATCTTGCAGTTCGGCTTTGGTTTTGCCCTTGAGTTTGAGGCTGAAGGCTACGTTGTCCCAGATGGTCATGTGGCCGAAGAGGGCGTAGCTCTGGAAGACGGTGTTGACGGGGCGCTGGTAGGGGGGCACCGTCAGCATGGATTGGCCCCGCACGAGCACTTCGCCCGCCGAGGGGGTTTCAAAGCCGGCCACGAGGCGGAGGGTGGTGGTTTTGCCGCAGCCGGAGGGGCCGAGAATGCTAAAAAATTCGCCGCTGCGGATCTGGAGATCGACGCCGCGCACGGCGGTTTCGCCGTTGTAGACCTTAAAGACTTTCCGCAGTTCGACATCGTAGGCCGTGTCGGTTTTGGACGGGCGTTGGGTCGAAACCGCAGTTTGGGACATGGGACCGGGGGTGTTTCAGGGACTAACGGATGGGGGCGGGCAAGGGGCGATCGCGGGGCGGAAATCTTGCCCTATTCTAGGCGGTTGCTTTGGTGTTTTGGCAGGGGCGAGCGCGGGGGTTAAAGCACGGGGCCAGCGATTGTGGCAATCTGTGGGTATGGTACGGTTTGGGTTCCTGCGGGGCTCCTATGGCGTCATCCCAACAACCGACGGTTAAGCAGCCGCCCGCCCGGACGGTGGGCCAACGCTATCAGCCTTTGGCGCTGGTGGTGGGGGCGACGCTGTGCGTGTTGGGGGGCATGGGGGGCCGTCTGGCCTACCTTCAGATTTTGCAGGGCAATCAAAACCGCGAGTTGGCGGCGGCGAATCGGGTGCAGTTGATGCCCCTCGCTTCGGCTAGGGGGCGGCTGTGGGATGCCCGGGGGCGGCTGCTGGTGGATAGCCGTCCGGCCTATTCGGTGTTTATTTGTCCGGTGACGCGCGATCGCCGCGCCTGGCAGCCGGTGATTGATCAGTTGGCCATGGCGTTGGGGGTCAGTGCGGGGGAAATTCGCGGGCGCATTGAACGGGTGGGCTATCGATCGCCCCAGTGGGTCCGGGTCGCCAGTCAGCTACCGCCGGAACGCCTCACCGCGATCGCGGAACTGAGCCACAGCATCGGCGGCATCCAAATCGAAGCGGAAACCGGGCGCGACTACCCCTACGGCCCCGTCGCCCTACCGGTTTTGGGCACCGTCAGCGAACGCACCACCGCCGACCTGGGCACCCGCCTGCCGCCGCCGACCCCCGCCCTCGACAGCCCCAACGGCCTCGACTTCGACGACTTTGGGGAACTGGTGGGCCGTTCAGGACTCGAAGCCGCCCTTGATGACCGCCTACGCGGTGCCGCCGGAGCCCGCCGGGTAGAAATTGACGGCCAGGGCCAACAGTTGCGCGTCCTGGCCGAGCGGCCCGCCGTCCCCGGCGAAGATCTCACCCTCACCCTGGATGTGGAATTGCAGCAGGCGGCGGAGGTGGCCCTGGGGGAATATGTGGGCACGTTGGTGGCCCTGGATCCCCACAGTGGCGGCGTCCTGGCCATGGCGAACAGTGGCGGCCGCGATGCCCTCTCGGTGGCCGGGGGCGATCGCTTCCCCCCCCCGGCCAATGGGGCCATCAAGGCAACGATCCCCGGCCCCTGGATGCGGCTGGTGGTGGCCCTAGCGGGGCTCGAGTCCAAGCGCTACGGCCTCCATGAACGGCTTTGGGTGTCACCGCTCCAGCGCACCGGCGGCATCGCCTACGATCGCTTCATCACCACCTCCCCCCTCAGCGGAGCCACCCTAGGGTTTGCCGAAGCCCTCGCGGCCCCGGCGGAGGCGGCCAGTGAAGCCTTCTTTGAGCGGGTGGCGCGGGATGTGGGGGTTGCGGAGGTGCTGCGGTGGGGCCGTCGCCTGGGCCTGGGGCAGCAAACGGGTATTGAACTGGTGGCGGAGGAGGAGACGGGCACGAGTCTAGAGACCCTCTGGACCCAGGAGTCGTGGCAGGGGCGCTGGTATGTGGGGGAGGGGATGAATGCGGTGATGGGCCGGGGGGGGCTGACGGCGACGCCGCTGCAAATGGCGGTGGTGATGGCGGCGGTGGCCAATGGGGGCTATCGGGTGTTGCCGCACCTGTTGCAGGGGCAAGCTTCGCGCAGTGGCCGCGAGTTTTTGGGCTTTGATCTTAAGAAGTTGGACCATGTGCGATCGGGGCTCCAGCGGCCGGAGCGCCAGGGCGATCGCGAAACGGTGCCCCTGTTGCCCATGGCGGCGATCGGGGGGGTGGCGCGGGTGTCGGGCGATCGCACCTTGGCCTGGTATGGGGGGTTTGCGCCGCCGGAGAATCCCCAGGTGGTGGTGGTGGGCTGGGTCGAGGGGCGCGGCCAGCAGGGGCTAGAGGCGGCGGAACGGGCGGTGCGGCTGACGGCGGCGTCTCACCTCAGCGCGGCCCAGGGTTCTCTCCGCCGAGGGGGAGTGTCCGCCGTTGACTGATTCGAGTGATTGATCCGATGGATTGCTCGAATGGATTGATTCCAAATTGATGGCCGAATTCCCCTCAACACAATCCTCAGGATCCGGGCATTGGTCGGGTTAGGCTGATTGGGTTTGTTGATTCCATTTGTAAGGGTTGACTCGGGTCTATGGGCGCACCTCAGGCCGATCCCATTGGTGTGGTGTCCGTGGGGGCAGATGCGATGCGATCGCCGATCCCCGAAAGTCTGTGGCGGCCGGTGTGCGATCGCCCGTTGGACCGGGAGGTTTATGGGCATTTGGGGGATTGGCTCTTTGGGCAGGGGCGCTGGGCGGCGGCGATCGTGGCCTACCTGCGGCGGTTCGATCCCGGCGGCAAGTCCCTGATGGCCTACCGGCGCTTTAGCCAAACGGTGCCCCAGGATGAGGCGGATCGGGAACTGGGGATAGATTTTCTGCGGGCCGGGGAGGCGGTCACGGCGATCGCCTGCGGGCGGCGGGCGGTGATGTTGCAACCGAATCAACCCAAAAATTGGGTGCTGCTGGGGGATGCGTGGCGGATTCTGGGGGATGAATGTGAGGGATCGGAGTTAGGGGATTTAGCAGAGCGCGATCGCCAGGTGGTGACGGCCTATCTGGAGGCGCTGTACCGGGATCCGTCCCTGCGGGAAGCTTACATGGGCCTGTCGTTCTGGGGCCGCAAGCGCGATCGCGAGGATGCCCTGCAATGTGGCCGCAAATGGCTGTCCCCGTCCCTGCTGCGGGAGTTTGCCCCCGAGGCCACCTGGCAAGAACGGCCCATCGCGGCGGCGATCGCGGCGGGCACGGTGACGATGAAACCCCTGCGGCCTGCGGATCCGACCTATGAACTGGCGGCGTCGCGATCGCCCTTTGGGGATGCGCCCTATCACACGTTTGAAACCACCCCCTGGCCGCGCCCGTCGGAACAGGCGATCGCGGTGCCCGATGCCCGCCTCTGGTGCGACCACTACACCCACGCCCTCTTTGACCGGGACGGCTACCTCCTGCGGGGCGATCTGGATCTGGGGGGCACGGAACTGATCGCCGCGTCGCCCCATTTGCCCCCGGCGGATCGGCTACCGGGGCGATCGGCGGTGCTGGCCATGGCGGGCTGTTCCATGTATTGCCATTGGATCTTGAATATGTTACCTCGCCTGGGGCTACTGGAACAGGCGGGTGAATCCATCGAAAATCTGGACTGGATTTTAGTGAATGGGGATGAGCTGAGCTTTCAGCACCACAGCCTAGAGATGCTGGGCATTCCCAAATCAAAAATCGTGCCGGTGAATCCCCACTGGCGACATCTGCGCCTGGAGACGGCGATCGTCCCGTCGCGCATCGAACGGCTGCGGCCCTGGGTGGTGGATTTCCTACGCGATCGCTTCTGGCCCCATGCCCAGCCCTGTGCGGAGGTGCGATCAAAGCGGTTATATATCAGCCGTCGGCAGGCGGACTACCGGCGCTTGATTGACGAGGATGACCTGATCGTAAAACTCTACCAGCGGGGATTTCAGGGGGTGTGCCTCGAAACGTTCCCCCTGACCCAGCAGATTGCCATGATGGCCCAGGCGGAGGTGATTGTGGCTCCCCACGGGGCGGGCCTGACGAATATTGCCTTTTGTCGTCCGGGTACAATTGTACTGGAGATATGTTCGCCGGTTTATGCGCCCCATTACTTTTGGGAGTTGGCGGCCTGTGCCCAGGTGCGCCACTATCACCTCATTGGCCGCGATCTGGACGAACATCCGGATCCGGAGGCGGTGAAGAAGGAGCGCTATGTGGATCCGGCGGCGGAGGGCATTTGGATTGACCCCGATCGCGTGGTGGCGGCCCTGGATGCGTTGGGGATCACCTAGGGACGAGGCGTGGGGTGGCCGGTGGGAGCGGGCGGGGAAACCCCGCCCCTACGGGGTTTTGGGCGGTTGGGCTTCGGGGGTGGCGGTCCAGGGATCGTCCCCTTCGGTGGGGGCTGGTTGGGCGGGGTCTTCGGGGCTCTGGGCGGCCACGTCGATGGTGGTGGTGGCGGGGGGCAGGGCTTCGGCGGCGGCGGGGTTGAAGTCCTCCCCTGCGGCGCGATCGCCTGCACTTCCTTCGAGGCGATCGCGGGCCTTTTCCGCCAGCACTTCGGCGCGATCGCGGGCATGGCGGGCCAGTTCTCGGGCGCGATCGCGGGCATGGCGGGCCTTTTCCGCGAGGGTTTCAGCGCGATCGCCCAGCCGATCTTTTGCTAAATCCGCCAAATTTTCCGCCTGCCCCTGCACCCGTTCCTGGAGCTGTTTCGCCGCCGAGCCCGCCCGCGATCGCAACGTTTCCCAGTCCGGCAGGGGCAAATCGGGGCGATCAGCGGGCCGTTCATCCGCGATCGCCTCCCGCGCCAGGGCCTCGCGCACCACCAGCCGTTTCGAGCCGCCGCTGAGGGCCGCAGCGGCGGGCAGCCAATAGATCCCCGTATCTTCAAAACCACCCCAGCCATTGCCCGAAAAGCCGTAGCGATCGACGCGGCCATCGGCCCGGAAAAAGGCCAGATCTATCAACAGGCCAATACGATTGCCGCCGTCGGTCCAGACCTCGTGGCCGTGGAGATCGTAGGCCCCCGTGGGCTGCACAAATTCACTCCCCTCTGGCCCCAGATCCGCCGCGATCGCCACCACGATCGCATCCTCCCCGATCGCCTGCACCTGCGACCAGGCAAAAGCGCGGCGCTTCTGGCCCAAAAATCCCCCCTTGCACACCAGACCCACCACCCGCCCCGCCTTCGGGTCCACCCAGAGGCCATCGAGGCGGCCCAGGGATTCTGTCGTGGCCAGATCAAGGATGGGGCGATCGCGCAGAACCTGAAAGGAAATCGGATCCGTAGAATCGGGGGAAGCGCTCATGGGGCAGGCGGTTTCGCGAGACAAACGTCGCCCCTATCCTAGCGAGCCCACCGCCGTCCGCCATCGGGGTTTCCTGGGGGTTTGGCCGGATCGCCCCTCGGGCACCGTCGGCGCAACCTCAGCCATTCACCCGAGCGATTGGCCCTGACGGGGATAGCATAGATTGAAGCGATTAATCCGATCCGTTAATCTATAGAACCCCGAGCTAAACCCCCGAGCCCCGGATCCGCCATTAGTCGCCCGCCCACCGCGATCGCCCCGACCCAGGCGGATGCCCGCGATCGCCCCAGTCTCGACGAAGGAGCAAGTGTCTTGGTCAATTCCATGCAATGGGTCAATGCCTTGTCCACCCAAGCGTCCCTAGAGGCGGCGGTTCGGGAGGTGGTGGAACGGGCGACGGCCCAGCTTGATGGCGCGCCGGATTTGGCGATTTTGTTCATTTCCGCCGCCTTTGGCAGTGAATATTCGCGCCTGATGACCCTGGTGCGCGATCGCCTGTGGGTACCGGCCCTGGTGGGCTGTGGCGGCGGCGGCATCATTGGCCAGGGGGCCGATGGGCGCATCCAGGAACTCGAAGACGTGCCGGCCCTGTCCCTGACCCTAGCGAAGTTGCCCACCGGGGCCACCGTGCGCGCGTTCCATGTGCCGGGCGATCGGATGCCGGATCTCGACGCGCCCCCCGATGCCTGGGTGGATTTAGTTGGGGTTGCGCCGGAGCAGCGGCCAAATTTTATTCTTTTGGCGGATCCGGCCCTGCGGGAAATTAATGATCTGGTGCAGGGGCTCGATTTTGCCTATCCGGGGTCGATCACCGTCGGCGGCCTCGCCAGCGGTGGCCCTATGCCCACGGCCCGCACGGTGTTTCATAATTACAGCCGCCACCAGGAGGGCACCGTGGGGCTGGCCCTGGCGGGGAATGTCACAATTGAGCCGATCGTTGCCCAGGGCTGCCGCCCCATTGGGGAACCGTTCCGGGTGCTGGAGAGCGATCGCAATGTGATGATCGCGATCGCGGATGCGGACGGCCAGGGGCGCGACAAACCCCTCTTTGCCCTCCGTAAGTTGGTGGATACCCTCGATGAGGGCGATCGCGAACTGGCCCAATCGGCCCTATTTGTGGGCATTGCGCGCGATGAATTTCGCACCACGTTACGTCCCGGCGATTTTCTAATTCGCAATCTCATGGGCTATGACCCGGAGTCGGGGGCCTTGGCCGTGGGCGATCGCATCCGTCCCGGCCAGCGCATCCAATTCCACCTGCGGGATGCCCAAGCTTCTGCCCAAGATCTCACGGCTCTCCTGGAGCAGTATTGCCACGAACAGGATCCCTGCAAACCGGCCCCCGTTGGTGCGCTGCTGTTCGCCTGTTTAGGACGCGGCGAAAATCTCTATGAAGAGGCCCATTTCGACTCACGACTCTTCCAAAAATATGTGGGCGATATTCCCGTCAGCGGCTTTTTCTGCAATGGGGAATTGGGACCAGTGGGGGGTTCTACGTTCGTCCACGGCTATACGTCGGTGTTTGGCATCATCCGTGAGCGAGATTGAAACCACGATGCTTTAAAGTCATTCCATAGGCAGCCATGATTGCGGTCAAAGTCAATGAACCCATTAGTCCAGAAGTCTATCTAGCATCAGAGCGCCAGAGTCCGATCAAGCGTGAATATTTGGACGGCCAGGTTTATGCCATGGCCGGAACCAGCAAAATCCATAACCTAATCAGCGGTAATCTTTATCTGCTGATTCGTAATGGTTTGCGCGGATCATCCTGCCAAACGTTCATTGCCGATATCAAGGTCAGAATTGAGCAGGGAAAACGATTTTTCTATCCGGATTTACTAGTGACCTGTGATTCGAGGGATGATTCTGATCTGACCTATGTCGATCATCCCACGGTGATTATTGAGGTGCTTTCGGAATCGACGGAATCCTTTGATCGCGGCAAAAAGTTCCAATGCTATCGCATGATTCCCCAGCTTCAAGATTATGTGCTGGTCAGTTCTCAAGAATATTTGGTAGAAGTGCTCCATCGTGTCGAGGGCGATCGCTGGCTTCTGAGTCTCTATGAAGGGGTGGACGCGATCGCCGCGATCGACGGCCTCAATCTGGAGCTTTCCCTCGCCGAGATCTACGCTGGCCTTGATTTGAACTCAAGCCTTGAAGCCAGAGAAAATCCCTGAATCAAGATTAAACGACATCTCTCTCACAAATTATATTGTATCCTGTAAGGAAAGAGATTTTGCAAGAACATGGAACCTGAATCCTTAGAAAAAGAAGATGTGATCCGAGTTGAAGAAGGCTTAAATGGTATGGGAGTTACATTTTTAGCTGAAGACCTTGATACCTTTCTCTATCGACATACGCCATCAGGTTTTAATAAACTATTTGTCGAAGGCGTGAATTGTAGAGTACTCCGACCTGGTTCTCCGAATTGGCGTTCAGGAACAATTTACTTTCAAGTGCGGTTTCTCGAAGATGAGCCGGAATCTTCTCCTGAAATTGAAGAGACGGCAGAACCATCGCCTTTGGATGATATCCGCCGCCTAGAAATGGGTCCAGAAGGCTAGTTGTTTCCCTCACACCCGGCCCCTCTCCCAGGACAGGAGAGGGGAGATGGTTTTAAAGCAATACGCTACTGGGGGCGCGATCGCGGCCTAGGCCACCGAAGCCCCTTCGCGGTAGGCGGGAAAATCCGTATAGCCCTTGCTCAGATCATCGCCATTGCCATTCCAGACCTTCGGATCCGCATCGGGGGCCAGGGGCCAACCATTGGCGAAACGCTCCACCAGGTCCGGATTGGCGATGAACGGACGGCCGATCGCGATCATATCCGCCTGCCCCTCCGCGATCGCGGCCTCCGCCGTTTCTTGGGTATAGCCACAGTTACCCATCAGCGGCCCGGAAAACACCGCCCGAAATTCGTTGAGGGTCATCGGTTCCCCCAATTCATGGAACCCAAAGGCGAGGCCATCCATCACATGCAAATAGGCCAAACCATAGGCATTCAACCGTTCGGCATAGTAGGTAAACGCCTCGCGGTAGTCCGGCGAACCCATGTCATTGAAAACGCCGTTGGGGGCCAAACGAACGCCGACGCGATTGGCGGGCCAAACCGTCAAAATCGCCTCCGTAATTTCCTGCAAAAAGCGGAACCGATTGTCTAAACTGCCGCCATAGGCGTCGTCCCGGTGGTTGGTTTTCGATTGCAGAAATTCGTCAATCAAATAACCATTGGCCGCATGGATTTCAATGCCATCAAACCCCGCCGCCTTGGCCCGGATCGCCGCCTGTTTGTAGTCCTCAACGGTAGCGGCAATTTCCTCCACCGTCAGGGCGCGGGGCACTTGATAGGGTTCCTTGCCGTTGGGGGTGTGGATCGTGTCGCCGTTGATGGCGATCGCGGACGGAGCCACCGGCAGCCCCAGATCCGGGTGGAAGGAGCTATGGGAGGCGCGGCCACAGTGCCAAAGTTGCACAAAGGCGAGACTGCCCCCTTCATGAATGGCCTCGACCACCGGCTTCCAACCCTCCGCCTGGGCATCGTTATAGAGACCGGGGGTATCGCGCCAGCCAATGCCAACCTCAGAAACGACCGTTGCTTCTGTGATAATCAACCCCGCCCCCGATCGCTGACGGTAATAGTCCGCCATCAGGGCCGTGGGGACGCGATCGCTCCCCGTGCGGGCGCGGGTCATGGGGGCGAGGACAACGCGATTTTTGAGGGACAGATCCCCCATCTGGAACGGATCGAGTAAGGACGGCATAGCGGGTCAAATCCTAGATTAGGTGAGCAAAATTCGAGTCTCGAAGGGGCCAGAATCTGGGCCGGGTCCACGCGATCGCCCCTGGGGAGGGGGACGCCTGGGGGTTAGCCCAAAACTCATACTTAGTCTGAGATCATACTGATTCTGACAAAACCCTGGGGCCATTGTAGCGAATGGGGGCGAAGGCGCGGCGGGTCGGGGGCGATCGCGGCGATGCCGGGGCTCCAAGGGCGAGGGGGCAACTGCCATAATTCGGCTGTGATCCTGTCCTGCATTTGGATGTTCCCTTTGAAAGTGCCCCCCCTGCCCCCTCGGATCCAGGCCGCCATTCAGCGACTCAAGCCGCACCTGCGCTGGCTCGGGGTGGGGGCTGCGATCTTTTTTCTGCTGGCGACCCTGCGCGATCGCGCGGCGGAGGTGGCCCAGTTGCGCTTGGCGGCCTCCGGGTGGCAGTGGCTCGCGGCGGGGACCGGCCTAACGGCGGCGGCGCACCTGTGGGCGGGGTGGGTGTGGGGCTGGCTGCTGGGGGAATTTGGGCGGCCGGCCCCCGTGGCGTGGGTGTTTCGCACCTATCTCCAGACCAACATCGCCAAATATTTGCCGGGGAATGTGTGGCATTTCTACGGGCGCATCGAGGCGGCGCGATCGCGGGGCTATCCCTGGGGCATTGCGGCCCTGAGCGTCCTGCTCGAACCGTTGCTGATGGCGGCGGGGGCGCTGCTGCTGGGGTTGACGGCGGGCCTGGGCGATCGCGGCTGGCTCCAGGGGGCGATCGCGATCGCGGTGCTGGCGTCGGTCCACCCAAAAATCCTCAATCCCGTCATCCAGCGCCTCGGCCGCTCCAAATTGCGCACCGAGGAAGAACACCCCTTTGCGATCGCCCGCTATCCCTGGCGACCCTTTCTGGGGGAATGCGGCTTTTTGCTGTTGCGCGGGGCCGGATTTGTGGCTTGCCTAGCGTCCCTCAGCGCGATCGCACCGGGCCAGATTTTGCCCATCCTCAGCGCCTTTGGTCTGGCATGGCTTGCGGGCCTCGTGGTGCCCGGTGCCCCCGGCGGCCTCGGCATCTTTGAAGCCACCGCGATCGCCCTCCTCGATGGCCAAGTGTCCGCCGCCGTTCTCCTGGGCACCGTTGTGATCTATCGCTTCATTAGCATCCTCGTCGAAGCCAGCCTCGCCGCGATCGCCTGGTTCAGCGCCCGCTCAAACCAACCTTAAAGCACCCAAAACCGCGATCGTTCACAGCCCCCTAACTCCATCCTTGAAGACCGTATAAAAAAACTAAAAACAGCGCACAATACAAATAGAAAAACAACCAATACAGACACACTCTAGTCCCCATGGACACCGCTCCCACCCTCGATCTAGTCAGCCCACAAGAGAGTACTAGTGAGCCCACAATTGTCGCCGCCAATGAACTATCCAAAACCCTAAACACCGCTTGGATTGAAGGCTTTCAAGTTAGCGAAGGGGACTTTGAAATCGACCTACGGGAAGTCATTCTCCCCGAAGTCACCGTTCGCTACTTCTACTCCAAATACAAATTCATGGACTGCTACACCGTCCCAGCAGACCTCACCATGATTGCCTTCATGATGCTCGTCTCCCATCCTGCCATTTCCTGGTGCCACCACATCGAACCGACCGCCAACTTCATGGCCGTCCAGCGCAGCACCGTTGAATACACCTCCTCCCTGCCCCCCGGCTGGCTCGGCGTAGACGTCATCATCAGCAACGAACTCCTCGATCGCTGCGACCTCCTGCCCCATCGCTTCTGGGAACGCCTCAGTGATAAATGCGGCGGCGCAGCGATCCAACTGCCCCCCAAGGCGATCGCCAAATTCCGTCGTTTTCTATTAGGTTGGCGTCGGGAAATTGAATTTCTCTACGGTCAAGGACAACTGGATACGGCCTGCGCCCATCAAATGCGGGATGAACTGCTCGACCGGCTCCACCTCCTCTTTGATGAAACCTTCACCGACCTCAGCAACTGGGAATATATTCGCCCCAAAATCTCTCGCCGCTACTGGATCTATCACCAGGCCCGAGAAATCATCGAAGCCGATCTATTTCATCCCCACACCTCCATGGAAATCTGCCAAACCATTCAGGTTTCCCGCCGCGCCCTAGAATACGCCTTCCAGCAAATCGCCGGATGTAGCCCTAATGACTACATTCGATCGCGCAAACTTACCGCCATTCGCCAGGAATTAAAACAAGCCAAACCAGGCTTTGTGAGGGTAAGCGAAGTGGCCAGCCGCTACAGCTTTCGTCACTTTGGTCGATTCTCCAGCCAGTTCCGCGCCCTATTTGGAGAATTGCCTTCTGAAACCCTAGCCAATTACTAATCTTCGTTAATCAATTATTAGCAGAACAAATTTATTCAAGGATTTTATCTGGCGACGGGGGTTCTATTTGCGCTTCCGGTTGCGATTTTTGGAATGCAGACGTCTTCTCCTCCACCACACCAGTGCGTTCTGTAATTTTATGAATTTACGATGCCTATTGACATCAGGCCACGGGTCCTTGCCCTATCCCCTGGGGAATCTTTGGCGAGGGGGCGGTGGGCTCCAGAGCACCACGGTGCCGGGTGCCTTGGCCGTCCAAGCTTTCAGTGTTTTGCTGGCGGAACCCGTCCATGGGGTTGGGGTCGTCAAAACTTGCGCAAAACGGATAGACGACGCTGGAGCGGAAGTGCTTTGATTGGCTCATCGGTAGACACACCTCTCCTGCAACGCGTCGTCGTTTCGTTACGTCCTACTTCACACGCACCTTACTTCTGTCATAGATCACTAAAGCCCATGGCAGTTTAGGTGCGGTGGTAGGACGCCCCACGACGGGGTAGTTGGCTTCTGCCTGTTGCCGCTGACCAAAGCTCCAGGTTGCTTGCTGCTGCCTCCGGCGATCGCTGGCTCATCTCCCCTCTCCCCCCTTCCTAGGAAGGGTTTCCAAGGGAATTCGAGGATGGCAAAACACCCGTGGTATATCCAGGTAGCACCCGTTCGATACCCATCTGGTTGCATCACCCTCGGTTTCCTGTAGCTATTCCCTATGGATCTCACCCCTGACCCGCTCCCCGCCATTGCCGAAGAGCTCGATCGGCGTCTCCATCATCTCCATCTTCAACTCGATCACTTTGCCCAAGGATCAACCACGGCCACGGAACGGGATGAACTGGCCCTGGATATTCTGTGCGATCGCGACACCCTGCAATCCCTTCTCAAGGATCTCGCGAAAAACCAGCAGCTAGAGGCCGCCGCCGTTGCCCAGGTGGATGCCCTAGATCGCCGTTTGGCCCAGCTCGATTCCCAATTTCTCAGCATCAGTGCTCTGCCGCGCTGGCGGGCTACCTTTGATCCGAGCCCTAGCGCCTGGTGGTGGTTCCCGGAAACGGAGGCCGCTAAACCCCAACTGGCGGTCCGGAAGCGCGAGCTGTTTTGGCGGGGGGTGTCTGTGATCTCCCTGTTGGCGACCGCCAGTGCGGCCAGTACGATGCTGCCGGTATTTTCCATTGGTGGTTTTGGCTTTGGGGAAGCCTTAGCCAGTGCGGGCCAGGTGACCGGTTTGGCGGTGCTCGGGCGCGGTGTTCTCACGCCGGAGGGCACTAAGGTTCTTAAGCGATTCTGCGCTCGCTTTTCTATCCCTGGCAATTGGTACAGCGAGGCGATCGCGGCCCTATCCATCACCCTTGGGCTAACTTCCTGGTGGCTGGCGCAGGACGGCTTACCCAAGTGGTTCAACCATCGGGCTGGGATCCAGTATGAGCAAGGCAATCTGCGCGCCGCCCAGGATAGCTATAAACAAACCCTCACCCTGGATTCATCAAATGAACAGGCCATTCTGGGGCTGGGCCTCGTCTTTGAGTCCCTGGATCAGCTGAAGCAGGCGGGGGAAACCTATCGTCAGGCGGCGGATCAAGGGAATCCCATTGCCCTCAGTCGCCTCGCGCGGGTGCAGTTTGAGCAGCTCCTCAAGACCGCTCGTCCGGAAAAGCTCACCCGCAATGCCCAGACCGCTGAGGTGGAGGGGCTCCTCAAGATGGCGCTGCACCGTTTACCGAAGCGACAGTTGCCGCCGGTGGAGTTGGCGAATCAGACCTATCAGATTTATCGCAACCTGGGCTGGCTGCGCTGGTGGCAGCGGGACTATACCGGGGCGGAGGGGATACTGCGTCTGGCGATCGCGGAGGATGCGTCGTTCCCCCAGGAGCAACTCGGTACGGGTCTGTCCCACTGTTTGCTGGCCCAGATTCAGCGGGAGCGGGGTCTGGAGGCGGCGGCCCAGGAGTTGTATAGGATCTGTCTCCAGAAGGCGCGCCCGGAAACCTTGCCGGAGTATCAGTGGTTTTTCCAGGTGGGGCAGGGGCGCATGGCGACGTGCATTGATACTAGCGCCGTGATGCAGGGGACGGATCGCACCACGATCGCGCAACTGCCCCTCTGCGAGCGTGTGGAAGTTGATCGAGCGACGCCGGTGGCCCCGGATCCGACGCCATAGGTGGGCTCTACCCATTGAGCTCCGCCGCGATCGCAACCCTAGCCCCCGGGTTTGGTGCATCAACCGATGAGGACATCTACTGAGGATTGAGAACTGGGAGAAATGCTCCCAGCGCTCCGATCCTCCAACGTTTCACTTCATGGATTCCCTACCACTACGGACGCACAAACCCCATGCCATCCTCTGTACCAGAAGTTTTGTTCCTGCAAACTCCCCCGACGTTGACACTGGAGGAAGGCGATGCCGCCGCCAACGCATTTGCCGTTTTCTCAAATGCACCCAGTGGGAATGTGGCGATCGCCCTTAGCTCCGATGAGGCGGCCCCCGGTAATTCCCTGATTTTGGATAGTATTTCCTTACCGGCCTTGGGTCTTGGTACTCCTTCTCCGGGGGATCTACGGGGGCGGGAAGATGCTTTGGCTCAGGGAAACCGCACGTTCAATGTGACCGTGACGGCTTCCACCCCAACAGCTCTGACGACACCCTCTGTGACGATCGCGGTGACGGTGCTCGATGACGACACGGCCTACGCGGTCCAAGGAACTGGCTCAGGCCCAGAGGGCAACAGCGGCACCCGAACGGTGACCTTTACCGTGACCCGCAGCGGCGATCTGCGCTCGTCAACCACGGTCGAGTTCACCCTGGGGGGCACCGCGATCGCGGGGACGGACTACCTAGCCGCCGGGGGTACCGCAGGCACGATCACCTTCGCACCGACGGAAACGGAACGGACGGTAACCGTCGAGATTGTGGGAGATACACAGGTTGAGGCTGACGAAACCATCACCCTGACCCTGAACCATCCCACGGCAAAGGACTCGGCCCTGCTCCTGACGCCGACGGCAACGATCACCATCGCGAATGATGACGTCACGCCAGCGCCGACGCCACCTTTACCCACACCGACGCCGACGCCCGCACCCGTGCCCCAACTGCGCGGCACGACGGACGACTCTGGGACGGCGACGGGAATCGTGGTGCCGGATGGCGCGCCCGAACCACTACCCTTGGCGGCCCTGGGCGGTCAGGCGGCAACGCAAACGGTGCGCATCGCCAATTCGGGGGACGGTCCCCTGACGATCGCGGCTCCCCAACTGCGGACGATCGGGTCTCTGCCGCCGGGGATTGATCCGGCCAATGTGTTTGAAGTGTTCCTCTCCTCGGATCGGGTCGCGCCGGGGGGCAGCGGAGAGTTGGTGATTCGCCTGCGGGGGGATTTGCCGCCCGGTGACTATCGGAGCATCCTGACGGTCCAGACGAATGTGCCGGGGATGGAGATCTATAACTTCACGGTGGCGGGCCAGGTGACTTTGCCCAGGGCGGTGGATGTGGCCCCCGCGATCGCGGCGAAGCTGATGGAGCCGCTGCCGGAAACGGGTGGAGATGATCGCATCTTTGGCGGTGCGGGCAACCAGTGGATCAATGGCTCCTTTGGCGACGATCTGATCAATGGCAACGGCGGCCAGGATGTGCTCACCGGCGGCCCCGGCGCGGACAGTCTCTACGGCGGTCGGGGGGACGATTTCCTGCGGGGCGGTCTTGGGGATGATTGGCTGTCGGGGGATTTGGGGAGCGATACCCTGCTGGGGGGTCAGGGGGTAGACCGCTTTGCGATCGGTGCTGAGGACGGCGGCGACTTCATCTTGGACTACGAGCCGGGGGTGGATCGTTTCCTGCTGAAAGCGCCCCTGACGGCGGATCAGGTGCAGTTGACGGCCCTGGGCAATTCGACCCAAGTTTTTGCGGGCGATCGCCTCATGGCAACGGTGGTGGGGATTCCGGCGACCCTGCTGTCGGCGGCGGATTTTTCGCCGATCACCTAGGGAAATCCGAAGGCGATTCTGGCGGGATTCTTAGGATTCGTTATTCGTTTCTATTGAGTTCCGCCGCGATCGCCGCCCAGGCCGCCACGGGATCGGGAGCCGCCGTCACCGGTCGGCCCATCACCAAATAATCTGCCCCCGCCTGGAATGCTTGGGTCGGCGTCAGGGTGCGCTGCTGATCCCCCGTGGCCGTTCCGGCGGGCCGCACCCCCGGACACACCAGCAAAAAGTCTGGCCCCACGCACCGCCGCAGGTCCGCCGCCTCCAGGGGGGAGCAGACGGCCCCGGCCAAACCGGCTTCCTGGGCCAGCAGGGCCATTTGGAGGGCATAGTCGCCCAATTCCAGGGAAATTTTTAGTTCTAGGGCCAGTTGACGCGGCGTGAGGCTGGTGAGGGCGGTCACGGCGATGGGATTGGGGGCGGGCATCCCGGTTTCGGCAGCACCGGCGGCGGCGGCTTCGGCCACGGCCCGCAGGGCATCGCTACCGGCGGAAGCATGGACGGTGAATAGGTCTACGCCAAAGCGTCCGGCTACCCGCGCGACACCGGCCATGGTGTTGGGAATGTCGTGGAATTTTAGGTCGAGAAAGATGCGTTTATTGCGATCCTTGAGGGTTTTGAGGATGGCGGGACCGGTGCTCACAAATAGCTCTAGGCCCACTTTCCAAAAGCTGACCTCGGGCAGTTGATCCACTAGGGCGATCGCGCCGTCGTAGATGGGTACATCCAGGGCAACAATGACGCGATCGCTCAGCTTAGCCATAACACTCAAGAATGAAGTCGATAAATTTAACGGTTTAGGGTTAGGAATGGAAGGGTCGATCCTTAAGTGCCCGTGGGGGCCACCAGGCGCACAAATTTCTTTTTACCCAGTTGCAAAATCCGCCCGTCCAATTGATCGACTGACCCAAAGGATTGGTTAGGATCACTCACCTTTTCGCCGTCGAGTTTGACGCCGCCCCCTTGAATTTGTCGCCGCGCTTCACCACTAGATTTGCACAGGCCCGTGGCGCTGACCAGGAAGAAAATCGGCACCGGAAAATCCAGGTTTTCCAATACAAATTCCGGCACATTTTCCGCGATCGCGGTGGCCCCCCCCACCAGATTCTGGGCATCGATCTGGGCCTGCTGGGCCGCCTCCGCCCCATGGAACTGGGCCGTCACCGTCAAGGCAAGCAACTTCTGGCGATCGCGGGGATTTTCTGGCAACTGATCCAAAGGCAAGGCCGTGAGCAATTCAAAATAGGTGCCAAGCTGAGAATCCGGCGTCTTTTCTAGCTTGGAGTACATCGTCAGGGCATCTTCCGCCAAACCCACATAGTTGCCCAGGGATTTGGACATTTTTTGGACCCCATCGGTGCCGATCAAAATCGGCGTCAGCAGGCCAAATTGTGGCTCCTGACCAAACAGCCGTTGCAGATCGCGGCCCACCGCCAAATTAAACTTTTGGTCGGTGCCCCCCAACTCCACATCCGCCCGCACCGCCACCGAATCATAGCCCTGCATCAGGGGATATAAAAACTCGTGGAGATAGATGGGATTTTCCTGGGCAAATCGCTCCGCAAAGCCTTCTTTTGCCAACATTTGCCCCACGGTCATGGAGGCCAAAAGCTCTAGAATTTTGCTCAGATCTAGCTGGGACAGCCACTCGGAGTTGTAGCGAACCTCTAGGCGTCCCGGCGTTTCAAAATCTAGGACCGGCCGCAGTTGATCCAGATAGCTTTGGGCATTGTGGCGCACCTGCTCTTCGGTGAGTTGGCGGCGCACTTCCGACTTGCCCGTCGGGTCACCGATGCGCGCGGTGAAATCCCCCACGATCAGCACCGCCGTGTGGCCCGCGTCCTGAAACGCCCGCAGTTTCCGCATGGGGATGCTGTGGCCCAGGTGAATGTCGGTGCCCGTCGGGTCAATGCCCAATTTCACCCGCAGGGGGCGATCGCCGGTGGCCAGCTTACGGGGCAGCGACTGGCTCGGGTCCGTGGAATCCGGCTGGTGGGGGAAAATTTCCGTCGTACCGCGATGGAGCCACCCGAGGGCGGCATCAGGGGACGGATCGGGATGGCTGGCGCGTCCGGGCAACATGGGGCGTGGCGGGGAAGTGAAACGAAACGGCGGCGGGGCGAGGGAGCGGTGGCCCGTTGCCCAACGTACTATACAACCCATGGGTGCTTCTACGGAGGTTGCGATGGATGGCCCCCACGGCTGCGTCCCCCTTGCCCCTTGCCCAGGGCCGATCAAGGTTGCTTCACGCTGATGGCCTTCGATCTGCGCCGGTCTCGCCTGTCCCAGATCCGTTGGGGGGCCGATCCGGGGCGATCGCGGTTTTCTCACCAAGCGGTTTCGTTTACCGACCGGGGGGGCTAGGGTGGGGCAAGTTTCGGACCTGGCTTAGATTTGTCGTCGCCCTTGGCTAGCACCCCACCCACCCCCATGACCCTCCGAGATAACGCGATCGCGAAGCTCAACGCCCTGCCCGAGGAACTTGTGGGCGAGGTGGATCAATTTATAGATTTCCTCAACTTTCGCCATGGCCGCCTGTCGGGGGGCAACTGCGGCATTTTGCGGCCCCCTGGCGAGGAAAATTTGGGTATGCCCCTGGAGGACTACCACCGCACGATCGCCATCCGCGCTAGGGTCTATGAGGTCGCGATCGCCTACACCAGCCAAACCGAAGATGGCCGCAGCACCGCGCGGGAACTCTACGCCGTCTATGTGCGCTGCATGGCCGGCACCCTGCTGGATCTGCGCGGGTTTTACGACATTTTGATAGAACTGTCATCCCCCTTCGTGCGCTACCTCGGCCGCGACGACACCGGCGACTGGGAATATGACCGCTTTTGGGTCCTACGCCCCTGGGATCAGCGCCCCGGCCCCTGATCCCCTGATTCGGGGCAGCCGTGCGCTAGCATACGAGCTAGCCCATCCCTTGCGCCCACCCCCTCAGCCTTTCCCCCGCGCCAAGCGAGTCGCCGTCGAGGTCTGCGTCCCTTGTCTAAATTGCCTGCCCCGCGCCCCGTGCCCCGCCAGCCTAAGGCCGTCCGGCGATCGCGGCCCCACCCCGCCACCGCCGCCGCCCCCCCGATCCCCCTCGGGGAACCCTCCGAACTGGGCCACTTCCTGGGCAACGTGGGCCGCACCGTCGGAGCCACCCTCCTGGCGGGCACCATGATCGGCAGCGCCACCCTCGCGGGCACCCTCGTCGGCCTCGCCGTCAGCTTCCGCAACCTGCCCGATGTCCGCATCCTGCAAAGCTACAGCCCCAGCGAAACCAGCTATATCTACGACGTGCGGGGCCGCCTCCTCAGCAGCCTCCACGACGAAGCCAACCGCGAAGTCGTCGTCCTCGATCGCGTCTCCCCCCACCTCAAACGGGCCATCCTCGCGATCGAAGACAGCTCCTTCTACCAACACCCCGGCATCAACATCGGCAGCATCCTGCGGGCCATCACCACCAACTTTGAAACCGGCCGCGCCGCCGAAGGGGGCTCCACCATCACCATGCAATTGGTGAAAAACCTCTTCCTCACCCCCCAAAAACGCATCAGCCGCAAGGTGGCCGAAGCGGTCCTGTCCCTGCGCTTAGAACAGATCTTCTCCAAGGACGAAATCCTGGAGATGTACCTCAACCAGGTCTACTGGGGCCACAACAACTACGGCGTAGAAACCGCCGCCCAAAGCTACTTCAATAAGTCCGCCGCCGATCTCACCCTCGCCGAAGCGGCCCTCATGGCGGGCATGATCCAAGCCCCCGAGGACTACAGCCCCTTCAATAATTACAAACTCGCCAAGCAGCGCCAATCCCTCGTCCTCAGCCGGATGCGCCAACTGGGCTGGATCACGGAAGCAGAGGAGCGCACCGCCCGCCAGCAGCCCCTCTATGTGGGCCGGGTCACCTCCTTCCGCACCAGCAAATTACCCTATGTCACCAATGCCACGATCCAGGAGCTAGAAAAGCGCTTTGGCCGTGATGCGCTCCTGAAGGGGGGCATGCGCGTCCAAACAACGGTGGATTTTTATTATCAAAAGATGGCGGAACAGACCGTCAAGGAGGCTTACGCTCGCCTGCGATCGCGCGGAGCCCGCATTGATCAAATGGCCCTAGTGGCCGTGGATCCGCGCACCCATTTCGTGAAGGCCATGGTCGGCGGCGTGGACTACGAACGGAGCCAGTTTAACCGCGCCATTCAAGCCTTGCGGCAGCCCGGATCCTCCTTCAAACCATTGGTGTACTACGCCGCCTTCGCCACAGGGCGCTACACACCGGACTCGATCGTTCAAGACACCCCCGTGAGCTACCCCGACGGCAATCGGGTCTATCGACCCCGGAACTACGGCGGCGGCTTTTCGGGAAGTGTGTCCATCCGCCGCGCCCTGGAGATATCCCTCAATATTCCGGCGGTGCGTTTGGGTAAGGAAGTGGGCCTCAATCGGGTGATTGAAACCTGCCGCATCCTCGGGTTCCATAGCCCCCTAGAGCCCGTATCATCCCTGCCACTGGGTTCAGCGGACGTGACGCCCATGGAGATGGCTGGGGCCTTTGCGACGTTCGCAAGCGGCGGCTGGCACTCGGATACGACCTTTATCGTTCAGGTGACCGACAGTTCCGGCAAGGTGATGCTGGACAATACGCCGAAGCCGCAGTTGGTCTTGGATCCGTGGGCGGTGGCGTCGCTGAATTCGGCCCTGAAGGGGGTGATCGAGCGGGGGACAGCCACTTCGGCGCGGCTGGGGCGTCCGGCGGCGGGCAAGACGGGGACGACGGATTCGGAGCGGGATCTGTGGTTTGTGGGCTATGTGCCGCAGCTATCGGTGGCGGTGTGGGCGGGGAATGATAATTACGCACCGATCGGTTATGGGGCGACGGGGGGGACCTATGTGGCTCCGGTGTGGCGATCGTTCATGGAGCGGGCGCTGCGGGGGGTGCCGCCGAAGGATTTCGCGCCGCCGAGTCAGTTTCCAAAACCCTAGAGACCCTGCACTCCTAGCGGAAGAGAATACGTTAGAACGACTGAGGGCGCTAGTGCTCCGCGACGAGTCCCGCGAGAAGCAGGGTTAGCTGAAGAAACCTGGGTTGGATGGGACTATTCCGGTCCCAAGCTCTATCAGGAGGTCAAGCAAATCCGTGGTCCACCGGTGGAAGTGGAAATTGTGAAGCACTAGAACAAGGAATTCAAGATATTACCGCAACGTTGAATTGTGGAGCGCACCTTTGGTTGGCTGAATCGACTTCATCGGCTGAGCCAGGACTATGAGCTTCATGCCCACCGTAGACGAAGAGATAATTGATGAAGTCCTGTTGAAGGTAATATCGAAGCGCCCAAGGACTTCATGATTCCTTTAAAGATCAACTTTTAAGTGGCACGTCAACGAAATTTAGCGCTTGGCTTTTTTATCCTGGCGTCCCCGCCCTGCAATTGATAAATTGATAGCAAGTCAAACCGCTAGACCGTACAGTAGTGTCCCTTGCTGGCAAAGAGGAAAATTAGCCATGAACTACCACATTATTCTCCACCAAGAAACAGATTTGCAGCTTCAAGCGGAGCAGGCAAAACATGGCAAAAGTCCTCGGCACTGCATGTTTCAACTGGCCCAGGCACTCGGCGCAAGCATTCATGTTCCCCATAGCCGTCTCAAGATTCGTAAAAGGGATCGCGTGCGGAGCAAACTCCTCGGGGCTCCAGAAAACTGGGCGCTAGCGCGGGAAATCGTAGAAACGACGGGACCGGAAGATGTCATTTTCTGCAACAGCGAAACCTCTGGTTTACCCATTGCAGCCCTTTGTCGAGGTAGACAAGATCGCCCCAAGATCGCTGTTTTTATCCACAACATCAATCGTCCACGGGCACGCATCGCCCTGCGTTTGCTCCAGGCAACCTCCCATGTGGATTGGTTTTTGGCCTGTTCACAAGCCCAGTCTAACTTCATTCAGGAATATCTCAATCTACCTGAAGAAAAGGCAACATTCGTTTGGGACCAAACCGACCTAAATTTCTTTTCGCCGGGACCAGTCTCTCCCCAGAAAAAAAGACCCCTCATTATGAGTGTGGGGCTGGAGAAGCGAGACTATAGAACCTTGGCTGCGGCCACGACTGATCTGCCTGTGGATGTGAAGATCAGCGGATTCTCGCGGGATGCTCGCGTGCTTGCCAAGGCGTTTCCTGAGGTGTTGCCCGACAACATGAGTCAACAATTTTATGAGTGGGCGGATCTGCTTCAGCTCTATCGCGATGCGGATGTTGTTGTGGTTTCAACTTTCCCAAATCGTTACGCGGCTGGTGTGCAGGCCATGATGGAATCCATGGCTTGTGGACGACCGACGGTTGTGACCTGTACAGAGGGTCTTCAACACTATTTATCCGATAACGATGGGGTTATCCAGGTTCCCCCTGGTGATCCTGCGGCAATGCGTCAGGCCATTGTACGGCTGTTAGAACATCCGGAAGAGGCGGCTCATTTATCCCAACGGGCATCTCTGCTTGTCAAGGAGCGCCATGACAGTGATGTTTTTGTGGAAAAGATGAAGAAAGGTCTGGAGGCTCTGGGGGCTGGGCTTAGCACTAAGATCTAAGGAATTCCTGAAAGGGTGAAGGTTGCCCCATGATGGTCCCTTCTTAATTTAAAAAATAGGGGCCTTAAGCTGCTTAATTTCACGGGAGACCATGGGTAAATCAGGTGCTGAAAAGTACCTTCCAGCTATATCTCTATGGAGGGGTAGAGGGGAGTGATGTGTGCTCAGCAATGCAATGATTCAACCTTAATCAAGGGTGGCCCGCGATCGCGCCCTCCCGTTCCCGCAGAAGCTGAATCACCTCATCACTAACCGTATGATCCTTCGTATCCGCCGCGTGTTGGATCAACAGTTCTCGCAGACACTTTGCATCTTCTAGATCTAAAAAACTCGCCAACATGAAATAAACCCCACGAAATCTCGGATCACTGAGGTGCTGCTTCTGGCGATCAGGATGGGAAATCAGCGCTTGCAGGATGAAAAACTCTGCAATCTTATCGTGGCGGAAATACCACTTCTGCTTTGCCTCCCCATTGCCATTCGTCACCTCACGGGGAACCATCATGCGGTGCTGTGCGAGGCAGGAAATTTCATCCCGAAACTCCTCTTCCGTCATACCCGCCTTATCATTCAGCCGCATTTGATACACCACCTCTGAAAAAGCTTCCAGGGGGAATGGGCACAAATGTTGCTCCTCATAGACCTTTGCCATCAAGCCGTAAAGCTGTTTTTGCAAGCCAAAGGGATGGGGCCATTCACCCGCCGCTAGCATCAGCGCGATCATTGATAGATCCATCGGATTCGACAAAATCCGCTGCATCGCCTCAAGCTCCGGCTTCGGCTGCCCCAGCATATCCGCCAAATACTGAATGCAAGCCTTTTCGTAATCCTTGCCCGTTAATTTCGAATTGTGGGGCAACGTCGCCACCCGAGACAGCAGAAAGGCTTGGATCTGATCTCGATCTAGGGGCTGCATCACATATTTTTGGGCTGTCGTTGGCGATCGCCAATCCATCGGCTGCGTCGAGAGGATGATATCTCCCTTAAAGTAATTTTCCGCAAACTCAACTATTTTGGCTCGCGTATCTGCATTAACCTCATTCAAGCCATCAATGCAAATCGCTACTGCCCCACTGTAAATCAAATGTCTCAGGAAATTAGGATCTTTAATTTCCTCCCCATGCAATTTCTTCTGAATCGCTTCAATCACCCCATCCTGACAGCGCCTTGCCAACAGGTAAACCACAATCTGCTTCGATTCCTTGCAAAGATGGCGAAGGAACATGGTTTTTCCCAAGCCTGATCCCCCTTCCAGGATAATTTGTCCCTTAAACTGAGGAATCGCCACCGGCAAAGGCTTCAACTCCCCTTTCCCTGAACTGATGACCTTCAAGCTTGGAAAGTAGGCTTGGTCATTAAAACTTGATAGATCCGCATCCGCCAATAAAGAATCACGGAATGGCTCAAACAACTTCTTGCGAAGAAATGGTACAAACACCAAGACAGGACCAACGTAACCCGCACCAAAGAAACGTCGCATCCATGGATTCCAAAAGAAAAAACCTTGAATCTTGGGAAATCTAGGATAGAGAAAAACAAGAGCCATCCAGACTCCAACATGCAAAACCAAAACACCCTTAAAGTTTTTAGAATATTGGAGAACTTTTTCCTCAATCAGACTTTGTCTTCTGCTCTTTAATGATATCAATACGTTGGCTGCTGATTTGCTTAGTCCTTCATGATTTTCAAGGTTTTTCAGAGAAGAGTGTATGCTTTTCTCAACATTTTCCATTATATTGATTGACTGATTGATTTCATTTGGTGTCTTAGGTTGATAATTGATAACATTAAAAAGACTCTTCAATGCTTCTATCGAAACTCGTCGAATTGTGACATTGTCACTCTGATTCTGGAGTAGAGCTATAATGGAATTCAAAATAGGCTGAATTTCAACAGGATCCAGCTTTTCTCCCCACTCTTCTAAAGCTCTCAGAGTGCGAGCTTGAACGTCATCGTCTTTATTTTTTAAGATTTTAATTAGCGCGGGAATTGTAGCCTCTTTGTCACTGCCAATAGAGCCTAAAGCATATGCGGCACCTGCTTTGACTTTATTATCCTCAGCTTCATTCATGAGCACATCAATCAATATCGGCACTGAGGTATGAGCTTCTTTGCCGATATTTCCAAGAGCATATACGATACTTTCGCGAATTACAATGCTTTTTTTTGCCTGTTTTAATCTTTGAGAGAGGCTGTCAACAATTTCTTGTTCTCTTCCTAATATCTTTTTCTCGACACCAAGAGCTCCCAATGCATAGGCTGATTTTGCAGATATTGTTTCATTGTCATCGTCAAGATTTTTCAACAGGGGATTGATTGACGCAGCTCCACAATCAATTACAAGACGTATTTTTGACTTGTCAACCAGAGTTTCCTGCATCAATTTGTCGATGTCACTGTCATTACACGCTGCAACAACTGCCTCGCCATTTAAAAAACATGTGCAGGAGACGAGAGCCAAGAACTTTAACGAGAGGGCAAGGTTTTTTCTCATTATCTTACTCATCATCTATGTATACTACAAGGTCTTTGATAGTCGGGCTCCTTTTTTCCGTTTACCGTTGTAAATACATAGCGTCCTCCTGAAAACTCAGCGCACTCGTTTATTTGATGATCTATCAAATTTGATGAAACCGTGTGCAAAAGATAGGCGATGTCATCTCCTTCTGCTGCCAAAGCTGGACGACCGATTAATGCGTGCCAAATACGGCCAAACAGCGGATATGTTCTGGGAACTGATCTTTCATTACTTGAAACTCTGGGTAGAGCCAGCATAGCCTCTAAGGATATAGATATATCAATATCTGGCTCTTCATGAAAACCAACCTGTGGCTTTAATACTTCATAAATGCGATTTGCAAGTGAATTTAGATTTGAAGTGATTTCGGCGAATTCAGGAAACTGACTTAATGCTGAATTTTCAGCACTAAAAGCTTGATCATAGGACAATTCAGAAGTCCATTCAATACTGTGGATTTTCAGAACTTTAGACTCACAGTTAATTTCTTTAGATGGTTTCAGAAAATTGCAATTTAAGCGTAGTCTTGCTAGCTTAATTACAGAGTTTCTTGCAATTGCTTGAGTTTGAAGAGACCACTCAGCAACAGACAGTAATCGATCCAATGCCGATCGCGGGAAAGAGTCTTCAGGGGACGACTGAAGAAACTCAGCAACTTCTGGCTGCTCTAGGAAAGGTTGATCGAGACGGACGATTCCCCTAAATTCATTCATGACAGTTCACTTCAATCCGTAGAAACAGCAAGGGTTCAGAAGCATTGAACCAGGATTGCAATTTGTGAGGCGATGCATGAATGGGGCTGCATGATGATCAGCAGCCTCAAGTCCCTAGCAATTATTTCTAGGGCGATTTAGTCGCAGATTGATTCAGGTTCCCGTTTGCCGCATTGATGAGGGAAAGACTGAATGCCTGCGCACGAAATGTAGCGATGTCAGTGCTTTGGGTGATGCCCTGACCTGAAACAAAAGCTTGAATTATTTTTTACCGCTGATGTCATTATATGCAGCGGCCCATGTGCTGATAGTTACCAAGGGGTCTTTTAATATATTTCTTTACCCATATTGTGCAGGGGGGCTGGAACTGCGATCGCGGTTTTTCAGCGCCACTTTTTGCAACTTTTGCAGGCAAAAAATAGTTAAAAAACAGGTCAGGCGACTGATCCAGTACTTGAATAGTCGCCTGAGGTATTTTTCTGAAGTTGAATGGAGACAAGGAGACTCGAACTCCTGACGTCCTGCTTGCAAAGCAGGCGCTCTACCAACTGAGCTATGTCCCCGAGGAGTGGAGAAGGATCATCGGTGCGATTCGTCTCCGGAATCATAGTATTACAGAGAAGGAAGGGGAATGCAACCCTTTTTTTCGTCCTTTCCTGAACTTGCCCCCTGATTGCTCCTGCCATGGCCGTTACTGTTGCTACGCTCTACCGTTTCGCGGATCTGCCCGACTGCGATCGCCTGCGGGAACCGCTGCTGACCCTGGGCCGATCGCGGGGAATCAAGGGCACGCTCATCCTGGCACCGGAGGGCATCAACGGCACGATCGCGGGGGAACCGTCGGCTGTGGCGGCGCTGCTGGATTGGCTGCGGGCGGATGGGCGGCTGCGGGATCTGCGGGTGCGGGAATCCACGGCGATCGCGGCCCCTTTCCAGCGGTTCAAGGTCAAACTGAAGCGGGAAATCGTCACCTTTGGCGTCGAAGCGATCGCCCCCCACCGCCGCACCGGCGAGCATGTGCCGCCCGATCGCTGGAATGAACTGGTCCAGGATCCGGAGGTGGTGGTGGTGGATACGCGCAACCAGTTCGAGGTGGCCGTGGGAAGTTTTGCGGATGCCCTCGATCCGGCGACGGACTCCTTCCGCGATTTTCCTGCGGCGATCGCCCAGCGCCTCGATCCCCAGCGCCATCGGCGGGTGGCCCTGTTCTGCACGGGCGGCATCCGCTGCGAAAAGGCGTCGGCATACCTGTTAGATCAGGGCTTTGAGGCGGTTTATCAGCTCGATGGGGGCATTTTGAGCTATCTCGCCCAAATTCCGCCGGAGGAGAGCCTCTGGCGCGGAGAATGTTTTGTCTTCGATGATCGGGTGTCGGTGACCCACGGCCTCGCGCCGGGAACCTATGGCCTGTGCCAAGCCTGCGGTCAGCCCCTGTCGCCGGAGGAGCTGCGATCGCCGCTTTATGTGCCCGATCGCGCCTGTCCCCACTGCGCGGAACCGGCCGGGGGGAGTTGAATGGGGATGGCGTTGTTGTTGGGTGGATGGGTGGGGCTGCTGTGGTTTCTATGGGATTAGGTCACGAGGCAACGGAGCCCCTGCATGGGCTGGATCGGCGGTTGGGGCGTTTGGTGGCAGCGCGGCTGGGGATCTGGCGATCGCTGCCAACTTGGGTGTTGCTGGGAATTTTGACGGCGATCGCGGCGCGGCGGGGGCCGGAACGGGCGATCGTCTGGGGGGAGCGGTGGGCGATCGCGCGGCCCCAGGATCCTCGACTGGCGGCGCGGCTGGCGAGCCTATGGGATCGGGTGAACTGTCCAGTTCCGGCGCGATACGGGTGGCTGCGGGCATCGGTGGGCTTGGCGGGGCGGACGGGCGATCGCTTTGCCCTGACGGCGGCGGATTTGGCCGATGTTCCCCGCTGGCGACCGGGGCGGCTGGCGATGCCCCCGGATCTGCTGGCGGCGCTGGATGATTTGGGGCACGACGGGCCGATGGACTGGCGGTTGGCGGGTCGCCATTGGGCGGCGGCGGGCCGGTGGCTGGTGGCGACGGAGGCCCTCAAACGGGCGATCGCGGCGGATCCCCACGATCCCATCCCCCAGGAATATCTCGGCTGGCTGCATCAGGAGCGGCGGGACTGGGCGGCGGCGGCGGCGTGCTATGGCCGTGCGATCGCCCTGGATCCAAAGCGGCAGTACGCCTATAAACCCCTGGTTTTTTTGCCCGCGATCGCCCCAGCGCAGCTTGAGAGCGCGATCGCGGCGGCCCTCCCCCACATGGACGATCCCAGCTTTCCCCTGGGGCGGCGGTTTGTGGAGGCGGCGGAACTGCGGCTAGGCCAAATGGACACGACGATCGCGCGGAATCAGGGGGATTTGCGGGCACTCCTGGCACGGAAACGGCCCCAATTCGCTGCCGCTTGGGAGGATGACGCCCCGCGATCGCCCCAATTCGTCATCCTCGGAGCCCAAAAGGCCGGCACCACTTCCCTCCGTAAATACCTGCACCAGCATCCCCAGATCCTGCCGACGCCGATTAAGGAAATTCAGTACTTCTTTCCCCTCCTTGATGCCTTTGGGGCTTGGCCTGGGGCGGATCCGGCGCGATCGCGGGAGTGGTACTGCGCCCACTTTCCCCCCATTCCACCGGGCAGCGGTTGGGTGGTGGGGGAAGCCTCGCCGGAATATCTCCCCCATCCCCAGACCCCAGGGCGGTTTGCGGCCACGTTACCCCATGCCCGCGCGATCGTCCTGCTGCGCGACCCCGTGGCCCGGTTCATTTCCCACTATCACCACTGGGTGCGGGCCTCGCGGGAGTTGCGATCGCTCGATCAGGTCATCCGCGACGAACTGGCGACGGTGGCGGCCTATGGGGATTTGGACACCTACCTCACGCGGGAGTGGGATTCCTATCTGGCGCGGGGGATCTATGGCCCCCAGGTGGACCGCTGGATCCGGGCGATCGGCCGCGATCGCCTGCTGCTGCTAGACACCGCCACCCTCGATCGCCAGCCCCAAGCCTGCTTAGATCAAGTGTGTGATTTTCTGGACCTGCCGCGCCATGGCTTCGACTGCCAAAAGCGCTACAACGTCGGCAGCTACGGGGGCAGCGATGGGGGACCCGAGGGCGATCGCGCCGCCGACCCAGCCCTGATCGACCAACTGCGCAAATTCTACGCCGCCCACACCCGGCCCGATTTTCCCCTATCCTAGCCCTCGCCCCCTGCCGTTCATCCCCTGGCCGCCCCGATGCAAGTCGCCACCTGGAATGTCAACTCCGTCCGATCGCGCCTCGACCACATCCTCACCTGGCTCGACGGCCAGCCCCACCTCGATGCCCTCTGCCTCCAGGAAACCAAGGTAGAGGATGGATCCTTTCCCCTGGCGGCCTTCCGCGATCGCGGCTATCAGATCGAAATTTCTGGTCAAAAAAGCTACAACGGCGTCGCCATCATCACCCGCACGCCCCTGGAGCAGGTTTGCAGGGGATTCGCGCCGATCCTGGGGGAAACCGTCGCCCCCTGGGATGAGCAAAAGCGGGTGATTGCTGGTGTACTCAACGGCGTGCGGATCGTGAATTTTTATGTGCCCAACGGCTCCGCCCTCGACAGCGAGAAGTATCCCTACAAGCTCGGTTGGCTAGGGACGGCGCGGGATTATCTGGCGGCGCTGCTGACGGAAACGCCGGATTTGTGCGTCTGCGGTGACTTTAATATTGCCCTAGAAAATCGCGATATCTGGACGGACCGCGATCGCGATCGCCACATCATGGCCAGTCCTCCAGAGCGGGAGGCGCTGCGATCGCTGTTGGCCTTGGGCTTGCAAGATGGCTTTCGTAAATTTACGGAGGACGGCGGCCATTTTAGCTGGTGGGACTACCGCTCCGGCGGATTCGCACGCAATCGCGGCTGGCGCATCGATCACCTTTATGTGACGGAAAAACTTTACGATCGCGCGATCGCCTGCACCATCGACCCCACCCCGCGCGGCTGGGACAAACCCAGCGATCACGCCCCCGTTCTGTTGGAATGGAAGTAGGGGAATTGGGGAACTAATGAAGGAAACTGGGGCCGCGATCGCGCGATCGCCCCACATCCAGGGTTAATCCACGGAGGTTTTCGATGAAAGCAATCAAAGGCTACTTTCCCCTCATCGCCATCCTCGCCATCGTCTTCATCGGCTTTGGGGACAAATTTCTGCCGGAACCCCTCAAGGGGGCCAGCACCACCAGCCGCACCGCCGTCAACAATTTCGTCATTGGCCTGATTCCCAACCGCCAGCCCAAAACCAACCCCTACCAGCGGACGGAGGATGCCATCCAGCGGCAGGAGGAGGGGGCGCGGTAGGGGCAGCGAATCGCCCAGGATGGCCGGAGCAGGGCAACAATCCGCAGTAGAATACTCACCGCGCAAGGCGCTAATTTTTGCGAGTTGAGGGGACGGTTCCGAGGGGATGGCCTGCCCTGGGAATTTGCCCCGGCATCCCCCTGGCCTTGCCCCCGCTGAGATCTCCGTTGCCCACCCTTCGTTGCGATTCCCCCATCCCTTGACTAACCCCACTGCCGTTACCGCGATCGTCCCGGCCACGACGGCCAATCTGGGCCCTGGGTTTGACTGCCTGGGGGTTGCCCTCGCCCTCTACAACCAGGTGCGCTTTACGCGGCTGGATCCGCAGGGGGGGACGGCCCTGGCGATCGCCGTGGCGGGGGAGGAGGCCGATCGCGTACCTCGGGATGGATCAAATCTGGTCTATCGGTCCTACTGCGCCCTGTTTGAAAAGGTGGGGCGATCGCCGCTGCCGGTGCAGATTGAGATCAATTTGGGCATTCCCCTGGCGCGGGGGTTGGGTAGCTCGGCCACGGCGATCGCGGCGGGGCTGGTGGGAGCGAATTTTTTGCTGGGGAATCTCCTGTCCCCCAATGAGGTGGCGGATTTGGCCATTTCCCTCGAAGGGCACCCGGACAATATCATCCCCGCCCTGCTGGGGAGCGGTCGCCTGTCCGCCACCCGGAGCGATGGGGCGTGGGTCCATGTGGAGGTGCCCTGGAATGCGGCGATCGTGCCGGTGATTGCCATTCCCAACTTTGAACTTTCGACGGAGGAGGCCCGCCGCGTCCTGCCCCCCCACTATTCCCGGGCCGATGCGGTGTTCAATGCGTCCCATCTGGGGCTGCTGCTGCGGGGGCTCGAAGATGGGCGGATCGATTGGCTCCAGGCGGCGATGCAGGATCGGATCCATCAGCCCTATCGCACCCAATTGATCCCTGGCTTCGAGGCGGTGCGGACGGCGGCGATCGCGGCGGGGGCGGCGGAAACGGTGATCAGTGGCGCGGGGCCGACCCTGCTGGCCCTGGCCCATCAGGATACGGCGGCAGCGGTGGCGGCGGCGATGCAGCAGGCGTGGCAGCAGGTGGGCATTCCGGCGGTGGCGCAACCGGTGGGCATCGAACTCCAGGGCACTCGCCTGCGACCCTAGCTAAAATTTCACCGGGCATGGCCCTAACCTTTTGAACCCGGAGTGAAGCGGATGAACCATCGGGCGATCGCAACGGCCCTCGTCGGCACCCTGGCAACGATGGCCACGACGGCAGGGCAAGTGCAGGCATCGGACGGTCCTTTGCGGGTGGTCTATCCCCCCGATGGGCGCGAAACGGCGAGCGATCACATTTTCATCATCGGCAGTGGCGACCCGGCGGCGGCGGTGACGATCAATGGGCAGGCGATCCGCCGCAGTCCCAGCGGCAATTTTGCCCCGAGTTTTCCGCTGCAACTTGGCCCGAATCAGTTTGAAATTCGCCAGGGATCGACCCTCCGGCGGCTGACGGTCACCCGGCTGGACCTGACCCCCCAGGTGGATCCGGTCTCCGGCTTGGTGTTGACCTCCCTTGGGCCGACGGGGGCGATCGCGCGACCCGTGGGGGAACCGATCTGCTGGCGCGCCCTGGGGGTGCCGGGACTAGACGTGGTAGCTCGCCTGGGCGATCGCGCCATTCCCCTGACCCCGCAGCCAACCGCCGCCACCCTGCCGGATAATTCAGCGGCCCTGGTGGGCAACAATGAACCGATCGCGGGAAGCGATCGCGCGGCCCTGGTCACCTACGGCGGCTGTGGCCCCATGCCCGCGATCGCGGCGGCCCTGCCCAGCACCATCGAAAGTCGGCGAACGCCCCAGGGGACACCGGTGCGCCTGCCCGCCGCCGAGATCAGCAATCTCCCCGTCAACTCGCCCCCCGTGGTGGAAGTGACCGCCCGCCCCGCCGCGATCGCCCGCACCGGCCCCAGCACCAACCACTCCCGCCTCACCCCCCTGCCCACCGGCACCCGCGCCGCCGTCACGGGCCGCGAAGGGGAATGGCTACGGCTTGATTACGGAGCCTGGATCCTCGCCCGCGAAGCCCAGGAACTCCCCGGCGCGATCGCCCCCCACAGCCACGTCCGCAGTCTCCGCAGCGTCCAGGTGGGCAACAGCACCGAAATCCGCATCCCCCTAGAAGTGCCCATCCCCGTCAGCATCGACCAGGGCACCGACTGGCTGACCCTCACCCTCCACAGCGCCACCGCCCAAACGGACACGATCGCCGTGGGGGCCGACCCGATCCTAGAGCGGCTCGACTGGAGCCAACCGGAGCCCGGACGGCTGGTCTATCGCCTCAACCTGCGGGGTCGCTCCTGGGGCTATGGCCTGCGCTATGAGGGCACCACCCTCGTCTTGACCCTCAACCACCCCCCCGCCACCGGTCAGGCCCCCCGTGATCGCCCCCTCACCGGCACCACGATCTTGCTTGATCCCGGCCACGGCGGCGCAGAATCCGGCAGCGTCGGCCCCACCGGCTATCCCGAAAAGGACGCCAACCTAGTCCTCAGCCAACTGCTCACCACCGAACTCGAGGGGCGCGGTGCCAGGGTCGTGACCACCCGCACCGCCGACCAAGAGGTATCTTTACCTGATCGTCAGGCCGCGATCGCCCGCGCCCGCCCCACCGTCGCCCTCTCGATCCACTACAACGCCCTACCCGACAGCGGCAACGCCGAAACCACCCAAGGCATCGGCATGTTTTGGTATCACCCCCAAGCCCAGGATCTGGCCGAATGGCTGCATGACTCCCTCACCGCCGAGCTCGATCGCCCCTCCTACGGCGTCTTTTGGGGCAACCTCGCCCTCGCCCGCCCCACCGAAGCCCCCAGCGTTTTGATGGAACTGGGATTTATGATCAACCCCGAGGAATTTGAATGGATCACCAGCCCCCCCGAACAGCAGCGCCTCGCCCGGGCGATCGCCGACGCCCTCGTCACCTGGATCGCCAATGCCCCCAGGGGATGAGCGGCCCAATCCGAGCGGCACGGCATCGACCCCCAGCGCTAGAATCAAAGCAGCCACGCGATCGCACCCCTGCGTGAATTTACCCGGTGGGGGCCTCACCACCTGCGGGTTTTCCGGATTGCATCCCCCCGACCGTGATCGATTTAATGGGCATAGTAGGACTGTCGGCCCCAGGCTACCGTCTGGGTAAGCTCCTGCAAAGGATCACAATCCGTATGCTATCCAACGGTTTTCACCATGGGATCTTTCCCCAGCGCACCGCCTAGTTCTCCGCCATCGGCTGCCATGCCCTCTGACTCCCCCCCCCTCTCGAAACTCGAACGCCTCAAGCAAGGGGCCTTGGATGCCACCACCCTGAGTGAGGCCCGCTATTTCGTGGAGGCGATTATTGCGGAAGCGCCGACGGATGGCACCTTGGTGTGGCTGAAAACCTATGCGCAATATGCCCCCACGGCGGTGACGCGGGCGGCGGCGGTGGAGGGGCTCACGGAGCATTGGCCCCAGGTTTTTAATGTGTTTGAAATTGCCTACAAGTGCGCCATTGGCGATCCGTTCCAGCGCAATGGCCACAATGGGGATGCGGTGAACCCCCGGGCGATCGCCCTGGAGGCCATCTGCAAGTGCTATCCCGAGGAGCGGCGGACGGGGTTTTTGCTGTGCGATCGCGCCGAGAATGACGCGGATCCCCAGGTGCGCGATCTGGCGAAACAGCTCATGGACGAGCGCCTAGATCAACAGGTGGAATCCCGCGCCTAGGGTTCCGGCAAACGCTTGAGCACTTCTTGGTAAAACCACCGGTTGCGATCGCGGCATTCCTGCAAGCTCTCGGGATAGGATCTGCACTGGCCCAGGAGCGATCGCCAGCCCTCCATGGGGCATTCAAACCAATCCTCCTCAAAACGCTCATAGAACGTCTTACCAAATAGCGCCAATCGGTGCCCCTTCTGTCGCCACTTTTGGATCGGATAAAAGGCAGGCGCATGCTTCAGGCCGTAGAACTTACTGCTGAAGGGAAACGCCAGCACCCTGCGCCCCAGCAGCGTCCCCCAGTAGGCCCCGTGGAACGAACTGGTCAGGATCGTTTCCCCAGACCCCAAAAAGTCGAGAACCGTCTCCAGATCCATCACCTCATTGGTCAAGGCGGGCACCCCAGGGACTTGGATGCGAAATTTCTTGTGGGAAAAGACCACAAACTCCCGCTGCGGCGTTCGGGGTTTATCAAAGGCGGGGTGCAGACAGCTCGGGCAGGGCACCCACGGCAGATCGACTTGATAGTCCCGAACCCCCACGAGATCCACGCCCTTGAGATAGGGCTGATAGTCAAATTGCCGAAAGGTTAGGGACGGGTCGCCGTCATACCACTGCTGACCTACGCCCCAAAAAATGTACAGACCTCGGTTGGGGTGATGACCGGGGGCGGTGACTTTACCTAAATATCTCGAAAAGAGGAGGCCGCCGCCCCCCAGGATGAGGTGTTTGCCCTTGGGATTGTTGGCCCTTGGGTTGGCGTCGGAAAGATCCGGGGGAAAATCCGTGGGGAGATCGTCAATATCTCGGGTTTCGCACTGAAATCCAGGGAATTCAAAGTAATTCAGGGGGGCGGAGAGGATATCTCCGATATTGACGGAGTGGCGGACGTGGTAGTTCAAAACCTGGCCAGTCATGGGGACTCCGGGTGAGTTGACACGGGGGCCAGGGAACCGGGGACAAAGGCGGCGGCGGCCCTAGCTCGGGAGGGGTTGCCGCCGGAAGATGACGGCGCGATCGCCCACGGCGGGGCTGCGGGCCAGGAGGGTGTCGTCCTGGGTCAGGATCTCTAGTTTGCTGAAGTCGAGGTTGTTGGCCCGGTCCAGGAGATCCTGGGCGAGTTGATCCTGGTCGGCTTCCGGGAGGGCGAACCAGCCCCCTTGATCCACCTGCACCTTGAGGCGGCTATAGCGAAAGTCCGCTTGGATGGCGGTGACGATATCCGCTTCGCCGTAGCGGCGGGCGATCGCGCTGAGCTGGTCCTGGATGGCGGCGATCGCGGCCTGCTCCGGCGTGCGATCGAGGCGGGGGGGCGTTTTGGCGGCGGGGGGCGGGGGCTCCACCGGTGGGGGGCTCGGGGGCTCGGGGGTGGGCTCCGCTACGGGTAAATCAAGGGGGGGAAACAGGGGCGTCGGGGTGGGTTCGGGGGTGACGGGCGGCGGCGGCGGCGGCGGTGCGATCGCCACGGTGGGGGGCGGCTCCGGCGTCAGGGCGCGCAGTTCCGGCCCCAGCAGCCCCACGGCCACCCACACCAAAAAGACGGATATGCCCCCCAGGGTGAGGGTCAAGTTGCGATCGGACAGCCGCCGCATCGAGTCGGGCATCCAGGATCGCACCAGGGCCAGGATCCAACGGCCCACCCGTGCGGGCAGGGCCGCGATCGCCACGGGTTCACCGGGGGCGCTGGGGCGAGGGACCGCAGGGCGGGGGGCGCGCTGGGGAATGTCCTCCGCCTCCAGTTCCGCGATCGCCCAGGCCAGGGCCGCCGCCAGCAGTTTGAGCCCCTTGAGGAGCCCCCGTTTCCAAAGGGCCGGTTCCCCAGACCCGCGAGAGGCCGCCCCCGATTCAGCCGCCGGGACCGACGGCGAGAAGGATGGCTCCCCGGACGGTTCTGCGGGCGGTTCTGCGGACGGTTCTGCGGCACCACCCTCCGAGGCCCCGACCGATGGCGCGTCCAGAGACCCTTGGGCGGGGGATTCTTCGGCGGGCCATGGTTCGCCAGGGGATTCGCGATCGCGTTCGTCTGGGGAAAAAGGGGACTCCGACGCCATGGTTTACTCCCTTAGACAGCAGTGCTTTTAACCTACCGCGATCGCGCCCCCCGCCCCTATCCCCCCAGGAATTGCCCCCGCAGGGTCACCGTCACCCGGGTCCATTCCCCCGGCACGCTTTCGATCGCCAGGGTGCCGCCATAGAGCTTCATCATCTGCTGCACAATGCTCAACCCCAACCCCGAGCCCTGCTGCTCGTAGAGGCGGCGGTCAAACTGCTGATAGGCCCCCACATTTTCGATCTGGTCCGGCGTCATCCCCCGCCCGCGATCGCACACGATCAGGCCATAGTGATCGCCCAAGGCCCGCCCGATCACCTGCACCGGCTGACCCACCGTCGAAAACTTCAGGGCATTATCCAGCAGTTCCGTCGCCACCTTCGCCAGGGCCGAGTCGGAAATCTGCACCCGCCAACCGGGCTCCAGCAACAGTTCCACATCCCCCTCGCGATCACTCTGGCGCTGCTGCTGCATATGGGCCGCGATCGCCTGGGAAATCACCCCCTCCGGCCCATCCACCGTCAGGCGCTGGAGGGCGGATCGCCGCTCCCCATCCCGCACGATCAATTCCAGTTCCGCATAGAGCAAAAAGTTTTGGATCAGGCGATAGAGCCGATGGCCGGAGGTGTGGATATCGTTGAGCAATTCCATCAAATCCGCCGGGTCCAGATCCTCCCACATGTCCTTGAGGAGTTGGGAGGTGGCGATGATGCCATTGAGGGGGGTGCGCAGTTCGTGGGGCAGCGACAGGGCGATGCTGCTGCGCAGTTCATCGAGCTTTTGTTCGGCCCGCTGGGTGATGGCCGCCTGTTTCTGGAGCCGGGTGGCGATCGCCCCGAGCAGTTCCGTGCGCGTGAAGGGTTTGGTCAAAAAATCATCGGCCCCCAGTTCCATGCCCTGGCGGCGATCGGCTTTCGTTGCCTTGGCGGTGAGGAAAATGAAGGGCACCGTTGCCAGCTCCGCGCGATCGCGCAGGGTGGTCAAGACGCCGTAGCCATCCACCTCGGGCATCATCACATCGCACAGGATCAGGTCCGGCCGATGGGCGATCGCCAGGTCAATGCCCACCTGGCCGTTGGGGGCATCAAGCACCTCAAACTGTTCCGCCTCAAGGATGTCGATGATGATTTCCCGCACATCGGGGGCATCTTCGATGACAAGGATGGTGGTCATGGCCGGGAGCGGGGGGGATGACGGGGGAGTGACGGGGGGAATTCCTATCCAGAATAGCGATCGTTATGGGCCATTGGCCGTCCCTCAATCGGTCTCTAGATCCGGCGATGGGGCGGGTTCCCCTTGGCCTTGGGGCGATCGCGTCGGGGCCGGTAGGGTCACCGTGAAGGTGGTGCCCTGGCCCTCCTGGCTGCTGACGGCGATCGTGCCCCCATGGAGGTCCACCGCGCGGCTGACGATCGCCAGCCCCAGGCCCGTCCCCGGCCGCTGGCCCACATTGGCGGCCCGATGGAACGATTCAAACAGCCGCGATCGCGCCTCCTGGGGAATGCCAATGCCGCGATCGCTCACCCGCAGGGTCAGGCTCTCCCCCTGATAGCCCAGATCCAAATCCACATCCACTTCGGAATATTTCAGGGCATTGGACAGCAGATTCATCAAAATGTGGCGCAACAGTTGCTCATCGACCTGCACCACCTTCGGGATCGGCGCAGTGTCCAACACCCGCAGCCGAATGGTGCGATCGCACCCCAGCAGCGGATCCATCTCCTCCACCAGCGCCCGACACCAGGGCTCCACCGCGATCGGCCCCGGCCGAAAGGGCAACTTACCCGTATCCGCCTGCCCAATCGTCAGCACCGAATCCAGCAGTTCCCCCATGTGGGCCGCCGCCCCCTGGATGCGCCTGAGGTAGGCATGGCGCTTCGCCTCCGGCCATTGGCCCCCGTAATATTCCAACGACTCGGACGCCGCCAAAATCGTCGTCAGGGGCGTGCGGAATTCATGGGACGTCATGGCCACAAAATCGGTCTTGAGGCGATTGAGCTGCTTTTCCGCCGCCAGGGTCCGCCGGATTTCCTCCTCCGCCAGCTTGCGGGTGCTGATGTCCACGGCGATGCCCTCATAGGCCACCAGGGTGCCGTCCGTGTCCCGCAAGGCCCGCACATTTTCCGAAATCCAAAAGGTGCTGCCGTCGGCCCGCCGCACCTCCACCTCGAAGTCCATGGCCCGCCCCTCGCGCTCTAGGAGCGCCAGCAGTTGATCGTAGGCACCGGGGTTCACAAATAGGACGTTGCGGATGTTCGAGACCGCCGCGATCGCCGCCTCCGGGGACGGGTAGCCATACATGCGCGCAAAGGCCGGATTCACGCTCAGGTATTGCCCCGCGATCGACGCCTGAAAAATCCCCTCCACCGCATTTTCAAACAAACTGCGGTAGTTCTCCTCCGCCACCTCCAGATCCCGATAGGCCCCGGCCAACTGACTGCGGGCCGAAAATTCCGCCCGCTGCAACCGTTCATAGAGATACACGGACAAATCGCAGGCCAAACACACCCAAAATAGCCCCAGCAGCAGCCCCAGCCGCGATTCCCGGGCGGAGGACCGGATGGCGATGCCCACCCACTCTCGCCCCCCGAAGGCATGGACCAGCACCAGCACCTGGGACAGGGCATGCCACCGCCAGCGGACGGGAATCAGGGTGGCCTGGATGAAAAAGAGCAGTGACCATTGGTACAGGCCCGTGGCGGCGCTAAATCCCTTGATACCGGCGGCCCGCGATAGCAGATCCAGGGATTCGGGCAGCACCTGGACAATGCCCACCACCCCCAGAAAATAGAGCAGCAGGTGGCGTTCGACGCGATCGGGATGCAGACGGCTGCGCAACACCAGCAGCAGCAGGGTGATCGCAACCTTCATCAGCAGCGGTAGCCAGTTGAGCCCCTGGGCCGGCTGCCAACTGCGGACCACATCCAGCAGGCAGAAGCTGGCGAACATCATCGCCCCGAGGCCAAAGGTCAGGTGCAGACGCATTTGCAGGAAGCGATCGCGCCAGCCCCCGTAGGAATAGCGGTCCAGATCGCTCCCATCATCGGCGGCCACATTGACAGTCCGAAAGTAGGCGACGATCGTCCGCACGACGGGCAACCGTTTCAATAGCTTCTTCCAGGGTCGGGCGGCGGGGATGGGCATGGGCGGTGGCGATGGCGGGGCATGGGACGGCCCTGGCAACCGTTGCGGCGATCGGGTGCCGGACGCTCTGGGGGGGCTACGTTTCAGAATGGCACATGGGCAGACCCCGCGATCGCGCCCCGTCCGCCCCCTCCCCAAAAACCTGAGCTACAGTGAAACGTAGGAGCAGCCACGGCCCCTAAAAGGCCCCACCGTTTGGTTTTGAGGACAAAAAAGACCCTGACCCACGGGCGATCGCCCCGGATCACCATGTGTATTTGCATCCACTGCCATTACGTTGATCGCTGCAACACCTACCACGCGGTTGAGCATCAACATCAGCAGCCCCACCTGACCGACACCCCCAACTTTGAACCGGTTGAACCCACCATCGAGGTCAATATCCGCAGCAGCGGCGAGATGATCGAAATGGAATGGGACGTGGTGGGCTGCGACAGCTTCAAGGAAGAAAAGCACAAATGGGCTCGCCTGCGCCCCGGTGAGCTGATTCCCACCTAGCGGCCCACCCTTCCCCATTAGCCAGTCCACCACCGTAGGGGTTGGGTCTCCCAACCCGGCCCCAGGCGATCGCCCCAAACCCGTTCAACCTTGGGACAGAAATCGCGGGGACAGAAACAGGTCCAGGCAGTCCAGAGATTGATCGCGGGGGCAGGGCAGCGGCAAGACCCCACGGGCTTCAACTTAAGGAGAAGGAGCCCAAATCTCCTTGAGTTGAGCCTC
>JAKRSF010000013.1 GCA_022402445.1 Cyanobacteriota bacterium
CACGGTTTCCAGGCTCGATGACTACAGCCTAACTTCCTTAAGTTGAAGCCAGTGGCAAGACCCTCGCCCCTACGGTTGATTGAAGGCAACACAAGGGTTTCAGCCGAAGGATCGACCCTTCCTAGGCCGCTGGCCCTTCCCCATTGCCGTTTTGGCCACCGGAGGGCATCGAAGGGGGCGGCATACTGCGGGGACCAGCGGCGTGGGGGGTGGGCTCCTCTTCGCGCATCAGTTCCCCGAGGGCTTCGTTCATGGCCCTAGGATCCATGAAGATGACCTTGGAGTTGGGGCTTTCGCTGATCTTTTGGTTGGCGTCCACGTAGCGCTGGGCCAATAGGAATTGCACGACCCGCTGGAGGGCTTCGCGGTTATTGGTTTCGTTGTTCTGCATGGCGGCGGACACCAGTTGCATGGCCTGCACGATGCCCTCGGCCTCGGCGATCGCGGCCCGTTTGCGCCCCTCTGATTCCGCGATCGCGGCGTCCCGTTCCCCCTCAGCCCGCAGCAGCGCCGCCCGCCGTTCGCTTTCCGCCTGCTTTTCCCGCTCGATCGCCTGATCGATTTCCGGGGGCCGTTCGATCGACTGGATATTCACCCGCTGCACCTTGATGCCCCAGGTGACCGTCACCTCATCCATGCGTTCGAGGAGGGTGCGGCTGAGGTCATCAATGCGCGAAAAGGTATCCGCCAAATTCACCTGACCAAACTGGGCACGCACCTCCGTCAGCACCAGGTTGGCGAGGGAATCCTCCAGGTTTTCGACGGCGTAGTAGGCCCGGGCCAGGTCCACGATTTGCCAATAGACAATCACATCGACGGTGATATTCAGGCCGTCGCTGGTGATCACCTGCTGCTTTTTGATGTCCGTTGTACGCTCCCGCACCGTTTCCACCACCAGCGAGTCGATGAAGGGGATGACGAAATTGAGCCCCGGATCCAACGTGCGCTGGTAGCGTCCAAACCGCTCCACGAGGGCGCGGCTGCCCTGCTCAATTACCTTGGCGGAACCGGCAAAATAGCCCCCCACCCCCAACACCATCGAAACCAAAAACGCGAGTGCCGTATCCATATCCGTTGTTTAGCCTCCCTTCAGGATTTGGGGCGGGCTGGGCCAGGGGGTGGCCACGTCGCGATCGCCCCCGGTCGATGCCCCTGCCCAATCTATCGGATTGTTCGGTGCGATCGCCGCCTGCCGGATCCCCCCGGGGCGATCGCCCCCGCCCATGGGCCGATGCTCCGCCGCGATCGCGGCGGGTCCCTGGCGATCCGCCTGGAGCCGCTCTAGGGTGTCTACAAAATCGCGCACCCCCCGAAACTGTCGATAAACCGACGCAAACCGAACGTAGGCCACTTCACTGAGCGATCGCAACTGCTCCAGCACCAGCCACCCCAAATCCTGGCTGGTCACCTCCCGCACCGCCTGCCCCTGTAACTGCGCCTCAATCTCATCGACCAATTCCTCAAGCCGCTGGGGATCTAGGCCCGTCTTCTCGCAGGCCCGCAGCACCCCCCGCAGCAGCTTCGAGCGGTCAAATAGCTCCCGCTGCCCATCCCGCTTGATCACCGCCACCGGCACCAGTTCAATCCGTTCATAGGTCGTGAAGCGCCGCTGGCAGGCTAGGCATTCCCGTCGCCGCCGCATACTCTGCCCCGATTCCGCCGAACGGGACTCTAGAACGCGACTCTCGGAGTGCTGGCAAAACGGACAGCGCATGGACTCCCGACACGACTCACGACATCGAACAACACATCACATCAACTGCCCAGGCAGCGTCCCCCCAACTACGGCCCCCGGCACCCTATCCGCCGCGCAGCCATCCCTCAAATTCCTCCCCCCGATCGCCCTGGAAGCAGCCCCAAGGCCAGCCCCAAAGATACGGGAGAACCTGAGCAACGAATCAAGGCGGCTGATTTCCCCCGCCACCAAGGCCATGGGGGGCCGTCCATTCATCACCCAGGTTATTCGCTGCTACCGACGGGGCAGCAACGCCATCCTTCAATTCCCTGCGGGCGGCCTTGACAGGAATGATCCAGTCCCCCGATGGGAATGCCTGAATCTTAGACCGCCCCTTTCCTATTTGCCAATTTTCGGCGGCTCGCGGAAGGCGATCGCGAAAAAGAGCGTCCCAAGGGCCAAGGCCAAAATCAAGATGTATGCTGCGCTTTCCATATCCAGCGTTTCCTAAGCAGTAACTTCATTGAATATCCAAGCAAAAAGGGGGGCCATTACACCCCACCTCCTGGGGCAAGGGGCAACGGCGGCGCGATCACGCACCCCCAGTCACCCCCCACAGATGAGTCCGGGCCACCGCGATCGCCAGCCCTAAAGCACCGCGATCGCCCCAGCCCAGACCCCAGATCCAACTACTCGGCGCGGCGAGTCGTCACATCCCCCAGCTTCTGGAACAGACCGAACTCGACCTGCTCGCCCAGATCCGGGTCAACCCCAGCAAACACATCCCGGAACAGGGTCCGAGAACCATGCCAGATGTGGCCAAAGAAGAACAGCAGCGCAAACACCGCATGGCCGAACGTAAACCAACCGCGCGGGCTCGTGCGGAACACCCCGTCAGAACCCAAGGTTTCCGTATCGAAATCAAACGGCTCACCCAACTGGGCCTTACGGGCCAGACGGCGCACATCCGCCGGATTATTGAAGGTTTGACCGTCATAGGCACCGCCATAGACCGTCGCCGTCACCCCCGTCTGCTCAAAACTCAGCTTCGAGTCCGCACGACGGAACGGAATATCCGCCCGCACGACCCCATCCGCATCCGACAGCACCACCGGGAAGTTCTCGAAGAAGTTCGGCATCCGACGCACGAACAGCTCACGGCCCTCCGCATCCTTGAAGACCGGGTGACCCAACCACTTCTGGGCAATCCCATCACCGCTCACCATCGCCCCAGTGCGGAACAGACCGCCCTTGGCCGGGTTATTACCGATGTAGTCATAGAACGCCAGCTTCTCAGGAATCGCTTCCCAAGCCTCCTTCAGGCTCGCGCCATCCGCCACACTGGCCTGCACTCGACGGTTGATTTCCTGCTGGTAATAGCCGCTATCCCACTGGTAGCGGGTCGGCCCAAACAGCTCCACCGGCGTCGCCGCACTGCCGTACCACATGGTGCCAGCAACGATGAACGCCGCAAAGAACACCGCCGCAATACTGCTCGACAGCACCGTTTCGATGTTCCCCATCCGCAAAGCGCGGTAGAGGCGCTCGGGGGGACGCACGCTCAGGTGGAACAGGCCAGCGATAATCCCCACAACCCCCGCCGCAATGTGGTGGGCCACAATGCCGCCCGGATTGAAGGGGTTAAAGCCATCCGGCCCCCACTCGGGAGCCACGGGCTGCACATGGCCCGTCAGGCCGTAGGGATCAGAAACCCACATGCCCGGACCCCACAGGCCCGTCAGGTGGAATGCCCCAAAGCCGAAGCAGAGCAAGCCCGACAGGAACAGGTGAATGCCGAACATTTTCGGCAGGTCCAGGGCCGGTTCGCCCGTGCGCGGATCATTGAACAGTTCCAGATCCCAGTACACCCAGTGCCAGCAGGCGGCCAGGAACAGCAGCCCGGACAGGATGATGTGGGCGGTGGCGACCCCTTCAAAGCTCCAGAAGCCCGGATTGGCGGCGACGGTTTCACCCGTCAGGCTCCAGCCATTCCAGGATTCGGTGACGCCGAGGCGGGCCATGAAGGGCAGCACGAACATCCCCTGACGCCACATGGGGTTCAAGACGGGGTCGCTCGGGTCGAAGTTCGCCAGTTCATAGAGCGCCATGGAGCCGGCCCAGCCAGCCACGAGCGCCGTATGCATGAGATGCACAGCAATCAGTCGCCCTGGGTCATTTAGGACGACTGTGTGTACGCGGTACCAGGGTAGTCCCATTGACTACAGGCCTCCTCAAAAAAATCGATTCGATTGGTTGTCTTCAAGCGATGCTGACTGCTGTGGCGCTTGGGCCAGCAGCGGTGCGTATTTATCGAAGAATCCACAAAGGCAGTTATTCAGAGAAGTGTAACGAGTCACCAGACCGATCGCAAGCGCTTTGCTGCGGGGGGCGGGGGGCTAAAAGCTAGATTCTGCCGTGCTTTTGACGGGTCGGGGCGATCGCGGGGGGGTGGTTTGGGGGCCTAGGCGAGGGCGTCGGTGGCGGAAATTTGGCAGATGGCTTGGCCGTTGCTGAGGCGTTCGACCACTTGATCGGCGTCGATGAGGCGGCGCAGGACCACTTGACCGATGGGCTGGGCGGCGGCGGCGGTGCGGGCGGCGGTGGTGCTGTTATTGCTGGGGGGGCTGGGCTGGCTGGGGCGCACCTCGAGCATGACGACGGCCTCTTCGGCCCGGTAGAGCCAGAGGGTTTCGCCGCGCTCGATGATGGAGAGGTTGGTGCGTTCGATGTGGGGCGATCGCCGCCAGGCGACTTCGTTCCATGGCCCTTCGGTACTCCAGACGCGGCCGACGGTCCAGCCTTCCGATAGAAAGAAATATTTCATGGTTCCTAGGGCGATCTGGATGTGCCTGGGTCAAAATGCGTTTGCATTATCTCCGAATTTGCGGTCGGCGCATCAGGAAGTTGCGGGGGCGCGGGGGGGTGCCCTAGGGGGCTGGGGGCTGGCAGGCGGCGATCGCGCTGGGGCTGGAGGCGGGTGCGGCGGCGGGGGTGAGGGCGCTGTCCTGGAGCCAACCCAGGGCTCCGGCGGGGAGGGGCGGGGCAATCGCGGGGCGATCTCGGGCGGTGGGGGCGGCGGCAACGTTGGGGAGGGCGGGGGTGCGGCAGATGCGTACCTGGATCCAGCGGGTGCCGTTGGGGGTGGCGATCGCTTCGACGGCCAAGAGGGTACCGGTGACGAGGGTGCCGCTGGCGGGCCGATCTAGATTGGGCTGGGGATAGGCGGCGAGGGGGTTGGGGGCCGTCGCTTCGAGGATGTCGCCGACGGCGAGGGGGACCGGGGCGGGGGCGATCGGCGGGGGGGCGGGGAGGGGGGCCGTCGGCGTCGGCGTCGGGGCACTGGGCAAGAATGCGCTAATCCGGGGACGCAGCCACACGGCCAGGGTGCCCCCCCCCAGCAGGATGATCGCCAGGGTCAGCAGCCACAGGCCGGGGTTGGCGGGGGCGGCGGTGGGGTTGGATGGGGGGCCAGCGGGGGCGGCAGTGGCCTTGGGGTGGGGGGCGGTGGGGGCGGTGGGAAGGGTTTTGGGGCGCGGGGGGGCGGGGGGATTGGACTCGCTCGGGGCGGCGGCGGCGGCGATCGCGGCGGTCACCACCGGCGGCAGGGGCGGCGTCTGGGGCGGTGCATCCCCCGCGCGGGCATAGATGAGGGCGATCGTGGCATTGTCGTGGCCATTGTGCTGGTTGGCGAGGGCCACGGCGCGGCGGGCCGCATCCAGGACCGTTTGGTGCCCATCGAGAACCGGCAGGGCCAGATCAGGCCAGAACCGTTCGACCAGATCAAAGTCGCTGATGCCGTCGGAGCACAGCAGAAAGATGCAGTCCTCATCCAGGAAAAAGCGCCGCAGGGCCGGGGCGAGGTAGTCCGACGAGGCCATCCCCAAAGCCTGCACCAGGGCTCCGGCGGACGGCTGACGGCACACATCGCGGTAGAAGGCATAGCCCAGGCGGGTTTCCCGAGAAGCAAGGTCATCGTCGAGGGTGACCTGGTGGCAGCCGCTGCGGGACAGGCGATAGATGCGGCTGTCCCCCACGTGGGCGATGAAGAGGTGGCGGCCCAACTGCAAGGCGGTGACGGCGGTGGTGCCCATGCGGTGCCGTTCTTCCCGGGCTTCGCGATCGTTGCGCTCGGCGATCGCGGCATTGGCATCGAGCAGGGCGCGGCTCAGCACCTGTTCCGTGCGGCTCAGGAGGGGAATATTCCCGCCGAGGCGATCAAGAAAGGCCGTCAGGCGCTCCGACAGGATCGCGATCGCCAGATCCGAAGCCACCTCCCCGCTCTCATGGCCCCCCAACCCGTCACAGACGATCGCGAAGGACGCATGGCGCGGAATCGGAGCCGCCTGCTGATCGGCCCCCGAGGCGGGATGGCAGCCGTCCTCATTGCGCTCCCGGCTTGGCCCTGGATCCGTGCAGGCCGCGATCGCCACGGGGATGGCCGGTTCCGGCTGCACCAGGGTCTCCAGGGCCTGTTCAAGGCTGTGGAGCAGTCCGGCGACGCTGGAAATGCGGTGCAGAATCAGTTGATCCAAGAGGTGGTTGAAGTAGTCCGCGATCGCCGGATGGGGCACCAACCCCTTCCAGGTCCGCCCCAAATCCCCCAGGCGCGGCCCCTTGGGACCATCATCCACCTGGAGCGCCATCAGACGCACCCAACTGCCCTCCACATGGATCAAGTCAAAATCCAGCAAACTCGACGCCACCCCCAGCTCCGCACAGGGCTTCCAGAGGTTCGCCAGTTGCCAGAGCCAGTTCAGTTGCCGCAGGGGCGACGTTGCCTCCCAAGCCCCCTGGAGTTTGGGGAACGGGCGGCCCGTCTCCGGATCCACCGGCAGCCCCTCAAACAGCAGGGCGCTCCCCTGATCCGACGCATAGCGCAAAATGCCGTAGGGCTGGGGGATATGGGGTCGATAGCCCAGCAGCCGCAGGTAGGGCACCGCTAGGGGGGGCACCTCACTGGGCACATCCGGCGCTTCCCCCGGCCGCGTGTCGAGCAGCAGGTTATGGCCCCAGTAGGCGTAGCGATCGCCCACCAGATCCCCAATGCGCATGTGGGACCAGTCAAGGTTGAAGGCCCGCACCAGGATCCTCGGAACCACCGCACCGCACTGGTGGCAATGGCGCTCCGTTTGCAGGTTAGGAGCGCCGCAGTTGGGATTCGCGCATCGGATCGAGAGGGAGGACTGGGGAGAAACCACAACGACGATCGCCTTAGGACGGGGTGGGGGTGGGGGAAGACGCCCAGAGCAACCAGGGGCCAGGGGCTCACCGGAGCGGGCGTTTGGGGTGGCGGCCCTGGGGAGACTGCCCTAGGGATTTTTACTTAGGGATTGAGGGACTCGAACTCCGTCAGGATGCCGTACAAGGCCCAGATGGCGAGGGGTCGCAGGTAGGTGCAGGCCCGGAAGGTGCCCTGGGGGGTGATGGCCTCGGGGGTGCGGAATTGGAGACCGCCGCTATAGATCTGATGGACGACCGCTTCGGTCACCTCGAAGGCTTCCGCCTTAAACCCCATTTGTAGCCAAAAGGCGGCGAGGCCGAAGTTGATGCCGGTCCAAACCTCTAGGGGATGGGTGGCCTTGGGGTTTTCGGGGCTGCCGTCGGCGAGGACACCGTTGGCGATGCCGATCGCGGGGCCGTTGGGATCGCATTGCCAACCGAGGGCGGCGGCGCGATCGCTGCGGCAGAAGTCATTGAAGGCCACGAAGCAGCTTTGGTAGATGTGTTCGATGGCGGTGCGGGCGCGATCGGCAGGCACCACGTCCGGCAGATTTAGTAAACGGGCATAGAACTGGCCACACAGTTGGTCGGCCATCACCACGTCCGAGTTGCTGGCGCTGTCGAGTCGATAGTATTGGCCGTTCCACAATAATTCGTCATAGCGCGATCGCGCCTGCCCCCGCCACTGGCTGAAGCGATCGCGGGCTTGGCGAATTTCCTCAGGATCGAGGATCACCCCCTGGGGATCGAGCAGGGTGCCGGCCCGATCGCGCTGCCCGGACCCCTCCGCCGCCAGCAAAATGTCCGCGATCGCGATCGCCGCCTCCAGTGCCGCAATCCACAGGCCGCCGCAGTAGGCACTCACCCCCTGGAGCCGCCAATCATCAAAGGTCTGATCCGGCGCACCGGAATTTTCGGGGATGCCGTCGCCGTCCCCATCAAACCCCTTGAGGTAATCCAGCGCCCGCACCACGGACCCCCAGCATTCCGCCAGAAATTCCACATCGGTGCCCCCCGTCAGGCCATAGTCCCGGTAGACCAGCAGGACAAAATCCGACCCCAAATCCTTCCACAGGTTGCAGTCCTGGTAGCTGGTGTAGTTACTGCGCTCCCAGGGGTGCTCATTGGGGGCACCGAGGTCGTGGGGCGTCGCATCCCGCAGTTTCCGCACGGCGGCGGCCTGGTTGTAGCCAATCACGCGGGGGGTGTCGTCGGCGGTGGGAATCGCCCGCGCAAAGGCCCGCATCACCGCCTTTTCTAGCTCCGGCCACAGTTGCAGCAGGCCAAAGGACCCATACAGCCGCACGTCGAGGCTCTCGTACCAGCGGTAGTCCATGCATTCGAGGACGGCGAACTGGCCCTTGGGGTCGCGCTCATCGGCGGCGGTCCAGAGGCTGCCCCCGGCGCTCAGGTCGTAGAGTTCATTAAACAGCGCCATCTTGAACCAGTCGGGCCAGTCGGGGCGGTCCAGGATTGGGGCCTGCCACGCTTGGATTTTTTCGCGCCATTCTTCGTAATGTTTCAGGGCCGTGCGGGCGATCGTCCAGGCGTTGGTGCCGTTGCGACCGAAAAAGTCCGTGTAGCGCCGCTGGTAGTTCACCCCGGCGGCGAATTCCGTGGTGGGAAAATCCCAGGCGATCACGAAGGGCACCTTGCGGGTGCGGCCGGGCTGGACGGTGAAGCGCACCGCGATCGCGGCTCCGACCCGTTCTCCGGGCTGGGCGGGGGTTTCATCGGGCTCATCGGGCAGGCTCCCCGTGCGGGCAAAGTCTTGCCAGAGGTCCGCCCCGTCCCCCGCCGGGTTCCAGTGGGTGTGGTAGGACACCTCCACGGCGGGGTTTTGCACCGTGACGATCGCCCATTGGCCGCGCCCTTCCGGGGGAGCTTCGCCGGGGTGGGCATCCACAAACGCCAGATCCTGCACATTCATCAGCGTGCAGCCGACCCGATAAAAATCCTCGATCCAGCGGCTGAAATTCCCGGCGCTCTCGCCCCAGCGGGGTTGGTATTCATACTCGGGGCTGCCGTCGTCGCGGACTTTGACCTCGGGAGCGGCGATCGCGTTCGTAAACCAGCCCACCACATTTTCCCAACTGAGCATCAGACTGAGGGTGATGGGGCGATCGGTAGGATTGTGGACCGACCATTCAAAAATCGCCACCGGATAGCTGGTTTCCTGGTAATTCCCCGGAATAATCGGCGAGAACTGCTCACAGCGGATCTGGCAGTCAAACACCCCCTCATATTCAAACCAACTGCGGGGATAGAGGGCGCTGTAGGTACCGGTGGTGCGATCGCCCGTCGAGGGGGGATACCACTGCCAAGCGCCCAAACTGCCATCGTCCGCCGCTTCCGTCGAAAGGGCGTAGGCTTGGGCCGCTTTCCCCTCCCCCTGTTCAAAGATCGAAAACTGGCAGCTTGGCAGACTGCGGAAGACGCGATCGCCCCCGTCGATCTGCCAGAGGTTGATATCACCCCTCGGCGATCGGCCAAAGCAGCCCGCCCCAAAGCCCCCCAACGGCATCCCCTGCCAGGGGCCATCGTCAATATTGCTGGCGTAGCGCACCGTATAGGGCCGCTCCCACCCCAGGCCCAGGGGACGGCTCCAGGCGGCGGCGGGCACCGGGGACGAAGGGGGGGCGGGGGGAAGGGGGGTCTGGGTCATGGGATCATGGTACCGTCGAAGGCCGGGAGACGCGGGCGGGAAACGGGCTCCCTAGGGGAGTGGGCTCCGTAAAATCCCTCATCGCATTTTGCCCCCAAATCTGGTCGGCTGCGCGGCCAAGGGGTGTCAAGGGCAGGATTTTACCGAGGGGCGATCGCCCACCTCGCCCGCCGGGGATGCGTATGATACAACCGTATCGAGATCTCTCCATCCGCAGGGCACACCTTGAGGGGCACCTTATGGAAACGCTGGCCTATACCCACCATTCCCTCGCCACGGGGCACCGCAGTGACGTTGAGCGGGCCTTCGCGCGACAGTTTGCCGCGACGGTCGCCTCCTGGGATGGCCGCTGCCTGTCGTCGGCGGGATGGACGGGGATGCTGGGGCTAGCCCTGACGGTGGCCTGCTGGGGCGCGATCGCAGCGACCGCCAGCGCCAATAGTTCCCCCGATGGCCCGAGTCCGTTCAACGGCAGCAGCTTCACGGACGGCGGCAGCGGTATCGGCACCAATAGCCTTAATGAACTGCGTCCCCGCCGCGCCGCAGCAAGTAATGAGCCCCCCGCCCGGCTGGTGGATGCGATCGATGCGGTCACCTTCGGCATCTGGAAGGACAACCCGAGCACCCCGACCGCCAGCGAAAACAATACCAATACCTCTACCCCCACGGCGGATGACGGGGCGATCGCGGCGGAAAGCGACGCCCCCAACCCAACCCAAACCGCCAGCGGCGGCGGCGGCCCCATTCCTCCCCAATACCGCACCAGCGTGGCCCCCCGGCGCACCGTGGCCGCCCGCGCCACCACCAGCTACAGCGCCAGTGGCCTGCGCTATGGCAGCCGCTCCGCCGAGGTGATTCGCCTGCAAAACCGCCTGCGGGAACTGGGCTTCTTCAGCGGCCGCAGCACCGGCTACTTTGGCAACGCCACCCTGAGCGCCGTCAAGGCATTCCAGCGATCGCGGGGTCTCACGGCCGATGGCATCGTCGGAGCCGCCACCCTGGCCGCCCTCCACGGCACCTCCAGCGGCGGCACCGGTGGCCCGATCATCAGCAACCCCTGCCGCCCCCGAATCTATAGCAACACCGGCGCACGGGGCATCGTCCCCGACGGCTACAGCCGCGAAGTGGGGGGCTACGGTGGCGGCGGCCCCAGCTATGCGTCCACCGCCTGCAGCTCGTGCAGCGGCACCATCCGCCAAAACGTCACCGCTGTCCAAACCCGCCTCAAGGAACTGGGCTTCTTCCACTTCCGCGTCACGGGCTACTACGGCCCCATCACCCGCAATGCCGTCATTGCCTTCCAGCGATCGCGCGGTCTCCAACCCGATGGGGTCGCTGGACCCTCCACCAAAGCCGCCCTGGGCCTCAATTTCTAAGGTCTAAGTCCCAACAAAGTCCTCAACTACCCCTCAACCCAACGTCACGGCCTATAGGGGCAACAGCGATCGCTGGCACGAGGGGCACACCGCATGGATCGTTAACTGGCAGTCCAACAGGTGATAGCCCTCCTTCTGGGACTGCTTCACCCCCATCTTGAGCACCGAATCATTGCGGAACTCAATGGTTTTGTTGCACTTCACACAAATTAGGTGATGGTGGTGATGGGGGTAGGGCTGGTTGAGTTCATAGTGCTTGTGACCCTCCGCCAACTCCAGCTCCCGCAGAATGCCCATGCGCGCCATGAGCTTTAGGGTGCGGTAAATCGTCGAAAGACTAATATTTTGCTTCTGGCGATCAAGCACCTCATAGAGATCGTCGGCGCTGAGGTGTCGGCCCTCCGGCAAATCCTTGAAAGCCTGCAAAATCGTCTCGCGCTGGGGGGTCATGCGCCACCCCCGTTCATTCAATTCCGCCTTGAGCGACTGTGCCGTGTAGGAATACATATCGTTCCCTCCCGCCCCCTCTCGCGCAACTTTTCAACAAGCCCTACTTATTGAGAGCATAACAGGAGATCCTTGAGAGTTGCAACAAAGTCGCCTTATTGCAATTAACTAGCAACAGATTATGGAGGGGCTCACGGGGCGAGGGACCGACCGCTATGGAAAGTAGGCCATTGGTGGTGCTGTTTTTCGGCAATCTTTTGCAATGGCGGCCCCAATTGTCCCCTTCAAGGGGTGGTTATGGTGCATTCTTTGGGGGCTGTGCTGGGGGTCTTGGGGTGGAATCTGGCCCTGGGGGCGGGTCTTTTTGCCCCACCGCAGGCCCCTAGGGTTAGGGGGGTGATCCAGGGTTTGAGGTTCTCGGCTTTGCTCGGCTGGGCGGCGGCGGTCTCGGCAGGGGGTCGGCCCTGGGCTTTTGGTCCCCGCGATCGCTAAAACTATTAGATAAAAACCATTAGACAAAAAGTTAAGTGCCCCCAACGCTCAAAAGTCACCCAAAGGACCAAGATCACAAAAGCCTAGCCTTGACTGAGCCTGGAATGGGGTCGCGCGCGCCCCTGATGTCCTTTGGCCGCTGAGTTCCTCTCCTCTCTCCTCTACTTCCCCCTATGGCCTTTGCCCCGCCCCCTGCCCCTGGTGCCCCCCTATCCCGTCAGGCCATTGCCCATCTTCTCCTGCTGACGGGCGCGATCGCGCTGGTCTATGGGGCGGCGGCGCAGTTCAGTTTGCGATTTGCCAGCCTACCGAGCTATGTGGCGGCGGTGTGGTTTCCGTCCGCGTTCACCTTGCCGCTTTTTCTGGGCCTTGGCCTGCGGGCGGTGCCGGGTATTTTTCTGGGCTCAATCTTTGGGCTGATGGAGGTTTTGACGAACCAAGGCCCCTCCCCCCTGGCGGCCTTTGTCCTCAATCTCACCTGCGCCCTGGCCAATGTTCTGCAACCGTGGCTGGCCCGGAATTTGATTGCGAGCCAAATTCCCCCCCAGGCCCTCTTTACAAGCATTAAATCCGGTCTGGTTTTCATTCAGGCGGCGGTCATTTCGCCTAGCATTTCTGCATTTTTGGGCGTTACGGTCCATTGTGCCGTTGGGGTGATTTCCTGGCGCGATTATGGCACCTCCTGGACGTCCTGGTGGTTGGCGAGTGCCTTGGCCCATTTGGTGTTTTCGCCGCCGCTGCTGCTTTGGCGAGATCTCCAGGATCGCGATCGCCGTCAGCCCCTGCCGAGTGCATCCTATGGAATTTTTTCGATCTTTCTTTTGGCCGTGGCCCTCAGCTTCAGGTTTGGCTATCGCGTTGGCTATGTTTTATTGCCCACTTTTTTATGTGTTTCCGTCAGCCACGGTCGCTTTTTTTCCAGTGTTCTTGTGGCGTTCATTTCCCTGTTTGCCATCCTGGTGACGGCCCATCAGACCCTGACATTCTTGGGGGAGAACATGAATGAAGGTCTGCTATTTTTGCAGATTTTTATGGCCTCCATTTCGATCACTTCCTTGACCTTATCCCTATCCATTTATGATCGTCAGCAATCGCAAATTGCTCTCCAGGATGCCCTCAAGCGGCTGGAGGAGCGGGTTTCGGAACGCACGGCGGAGTTGAGGAATAGTCAGGCTCAGTTGAGTGGATTTTTTTCCTCGTCGCCGATTGGTATGGGGATCGTAGATCGCGAATTTCGCTTGATTCAGTTCAATGGGGTGTTGCTGCAAATTCTGCAAATTCAAACCTCTCAACAATCCCCCATTAGATCCCTGGCGGACCTGGAGCACAACCTGGGGATTCTTGTGACCCATATTTCCCAGGTCATCAGGACGGGGGAGCCGCTCCTCAATCAAGAGTTTCGCAACTGCCTCAAGAGTGGCAATGCTGATTCCCAAAAATTGTCTTTAATTGGCGAGTTTTATCAGTTTCGGAAGAAGGGGGAGCGGACTTGGATTTTGTCCTATTTCCCAATTTTTGATGGGGCGGGGGTGCTGCATCAGGTGGGGTTTATGGTGATTGATATCAGTGAGCGTAAGCGCTTGGAATGTCGGTTGCAGCAGCAGGCTTGTCAGGATGGGCTCACGAAGTTGGCGAATCGGCGCTTTTTTGATCAGGCATTTGAGGAGGAGTGGCAGCGGGCGATCGCGCGGCGGCATCCGTTGGGGCTGTTGCTTTGCGATGCGGATCATTTTAAGAACTATAACGATACCTATGGCCACCAGGCAGGCGATCGCTGCTTGATTCAGGTGGCGCAGATTTTGCAGCGCTATGGCCGGACGGGGATTGATTTGGCGGCCCGCTATGGGGGGGAGGAGTTTGTGCTGCTGCTGCCCAATTTGCCGGCTCGGGAGGTGTTGGCGGTGGCCGATCGCATCTGCGGAGCGATCCGTCAGCGGAATTTGCCCCACTGTGGGTCGCGGGTGAGCGATCGCGTGACCCTGAGCATTGGGGTGGTGGTGGCGGTGCCCCAGGAGGCCGATGGGGCGGCGGCGTTTTTGCAGGGGGCCGATCGGGCGCTCTATGAGGCGAAACGGCAGGGGCGCGATCGCGTGGTGCAGCTCCCCTTTCCGACCACGGCCGCGCCCCCCTGCGATGCCCCGGTGGCGGACTGGCCCGATCCCTAGGGAGTGATTCATAGGGGATGAATGGGGAGGTTGCCAGGGGCCGCGCGATCGCCCTGGGAGCTAGGCAGGCATAGGATAGAACACAACCTCAAATACTCGCGCGCCAGATTCGCGACCCCAAAATATTCCCATTTAGGACCAGCCATGACCGACTCAACGATTGAATCCATCCTTCAGGAAAAGCGCACCTTTCCGCCCAGCGCCGATTTTGCCGCTGCGGCCCACATCAAAAGTCTGGCGGACTACCAGGCCCTGTACGATCGCGCCGCCGCTGACCCCGCCGGTTTTTGGGCGGAGCTGGCCCAGCAGGAGCTGGACTGGTTCGAGCCCTGGACCCAAACCCTCGACTGGCAACCGCCCTTCGTGAAATGGTTCGTGGGCGGCAAGCTGAATATTTCCCATAACTGCCTCGATCGCCACCTGGCCACAGCGCGCAAGAACAAAGCCGCCCTGATCTGGGAGGGGGAACCGGGGGATTCGCGGGTGCTGACCTACGCCCAACTCCACCGGGAGGTGTGCAAATGCGCCAACGCCCTCAAGGGGTTAGGCATCGGCAAGGGGGATGTGGTGGGGATCTATATGCCCATGATCCCGGAGGCCGCGATCGCCATGCTCGCCTGCGCCCGCATTGGTGCGCCCCACAGCGTTGTATTTGGGGGATTTAGCGCCGAGGCCCTGCGCGATCGCCTCAATGACGCCCAGTGCAAAGCCGTGATCACCGCCGATGGGGGCTTCCGCAAGGGCATGGCCGTCGCCCTCAAACCCCAAGTCGATAAAGCCCTCGCCAACGACGCCGCCCCCAGTGTGGAGCATGTGCTCGTGGTCAAACGCACCGGCGACGCGATCGCCATGGTCGAAGGGCGCGACCACTGGTGGCACGACCTGCAACCGAAGGCATCCGCCCACTGCCCCGCCGAACCCATGGACAGCGAAGATTTGCTCTTCATCCTCTACACCTCCGGCAGCACCGGCAAACCCAAGGGCGTCGTCCACAGCACCGGCGGCTACAACCTCTACACCCACATGACCCTCAAGTGGGCCTTTGACCTCCAGGAAACGGACATCTATTGGTGTACCGCCGACGTGGGCTGGATCACCGGCCACAGCTACATCGTCTACGGCCCCCTCTCCAATGGAGCCACGACGGTGATGTATGAAGGGGCTCCGAGCGCCGCCAATCCGGGCTGCTTCTGGGACGTGATCGAAAAATATGGCGTCACCATTTTCTACACCGCTCCCACCGCCGTGCGCGCCTTCATCAAAATGGGCGATGAGCATCCCAACGCGCGGGATCTGACCTCCCTGCGGCTGCTGGGCACCGTCGGCGAACCGATCAACCCCGAAGCCTGGATGTGGTACCACCGGGTCATTGGTGCGGAGCGCTGCCCGATTGTGGACACCTGGTGGCAGACGGAGACGGGGGGTTTTATGCTCACGCCGCTGCCCGGTGCGATCGCCACGAAACCCGGATCCGCCACCAAACCCTTCCCCGGCATCATCGCGGAAATTGTCGATCTCGACGGCAACCCGGTGCCCGACAACACCGGCGGCTATCTGGTGATCAAGCACCCCTGGCCCAGCGCCATCCGCACGGTGTTTGGGGATGACGATCGCTACCGCAGCACCTATTGGGAACACATCCCGCCGAAGGATGGGCAATATTTCTACTTCGCCGGAGACGGGGCGCGCCGGGACGAGGATGGCTACTTCTGGGTGATGGGCCGCGTGGACGATGTGGTCAATGTGTCGGGCCATCGCCTGGGGACCATGGAAATCGAGTCGGCCCTGGTGTCGCACCCGGCGGTGGCCGAGGCGGCGGTGGTGGGCAAACCGGACGATCTCAAGGGGGAAGATATTGTCGCCTTTGTGATTTTGGAAGGGGAGGCGGTGCCGTCGGATGCCCTGGCTACGGAACTCAAGCGCCATGTGGTCAGCGAGATCGGCGCGATCGCGCGGCCCGGTGAAATTCGCTTTAGTGAAGCCCTGCCCAAGACGCGATCGGGCAAAATCATGCGGCGGCTGCTGCGGAACCTGGCGGCGGGCCAAGAGATCGCCGGGGACACCTCCACCCTAGAGGATCGCTCGGTCCTCGATAAACTGCGCGGCGGAGCCTAGGGATCGGGCCACCCCAAGGGGGGGAATTGAAGACCCCTGGGGGTGGATCCCAGGGGCCATTTAGGACGGTGGATTGTCTTCCATCGTCCTATCTAATTGTTAATTCCAGTTTTCTAATCACCCCCGAAACCCAGGGGGTAGGGCAGACCGGTATGATAGGGTTGCTCGCCCGCTTGCGGGTCGCCCCCAGGTTTGTTTTACCCCTAGTTGTTGTTGCTCCCAGGCCCTGCCCATGCTCGAAGCCTGTGTTTTTGCCACGATCCTTTTTGGATTTTTTGGCAGCGTTCTTAAGGGAAATTTGGCAATGAAGATTATTGCCATGGATGTGATGAGTACGGGGGCGATCGCGTACTACGTTCTGATTGCCTCGCGCGGTGGGCGACTGACGCCGATTCTAGATGAGGTGGTTGCTGGGGAAGCCTATGCGGATCCGGTGCCCCAGGCGGTGATTTTAACGGCGATCGTGATTGGGTTTTCGATCCAGGCCCTGATGCTCGTCAGCGTCATGAAGCTGGCGCGGGATAATCCCACGTTGGAAACTAGCGCCATTGAGCAGAGCAACCGCCCATGATGGACCTGAACAACCTGACCATCACCTGGCTGGCCCTGCCGCTGCTGGTGGGCTTTGGCATCTATTTATTCCCTCGGGTGGACCGGCCCTTCGCAACCCTGGCGGCCCTTGGATCCATTGTTTATGGGGGCAGTGCGATCGCGCGGGCGGAGCCCCTCACCCTGACGCTGCTCAACAATTTTGGCGTGAGTTTGTTGGTGGATTCCCTGAGCGGATTTTTCATTCTCACCAACGGTTTTGTGACGGCGGCGGTCATCCTTTACTGCTGGGGGAGCGATCGCAAAACCTTTTTCTATACGCAGTTGCTGGTCCTCCACGGCAGTATCAATGCCATTTTCCTCTGTACGGATCTCATGAGCGTCTATGTGGCGCTGGAGGTCATCAGTATTGCGGCCTTTTCATTGATTGCGTACCCCCGCAGCGATCGCGCCATTTGGATTGCCCTGCGCTATTTATTTGTGAGCAACACGGCGATGTTGTTCTACCTCATTGGCGCAGTGCTGGTCTATAAGGCCAACACCTCTTTCTATTTTGAAGGCATCCAAAATGCGCCGCCCGAGGCGATCGCCCTAATTCTGCTGGGCCTGTTGGTCAAGGGGGGCGTTTTCATCTCCGGCCTGTGGCTACCCCTCACCCACGGGGAAGCGGCGACGCCGGTGTCGGCCATGCTGTCCGGCGTCGTGGTGAAGGCGGGCCTATTTCCCCTGGTGCGCTGCGCCCTGCTGGTGCCCGATTTGGATCCTTTGATTCGCCTGTTGGGGGTGGCCACGGCCCTGCTGGGAGTCAGCTACGCCGTCCTAGAGCGCGACAGTAAGCGCCTGTTGGCCTATTCGACCATTTCCCAGGTGGGGTTTGTCCTGGCGGCTCCCCCCGTGGCCGGGTTCTATGCCCTGTCCCATGGGTTGGCGAAGGCGGCCCTGTTCCTGGGGGTGGGCAGTCTCCCGGACCGCGACCTGCGGACCCTGCGGACCCTGAAGCTGGCCCCTTGGCTCGGCGGGGCGATCGCGATCGCGGCCCTGTCCATCTGTGGCGCGCCGCCCCTGGGGGGATTTGGGGCCAAAACCCTCACCCTGGATACCCTCTTGCCCTGGCAGGTGATTCCCCTGAACGTGGCGGCGGTGGGGACGGTCATTGCCCTCAGCAAGTTGATTTTCCTCCCCTGGAATCCCTACTTCGCGGCCCTGAAATTGCCCTTCCGAGGGGCCGAGGATGCCTCAGTTCAGGCCAGCCATTCGGGTGATCTAGGGGCCGATGCGGCAGTCCTATCCCCCGCCGCTGGATCCACGGCAGCCGCTGCGACCTCTGCCCCCGCCCCCGGCGTCGGCCTCTGGCTGGCCCTGCCCTTTTTGCTGGGGGGGTTGGCGATCGCCAATGGCTTCTATCCCCAAGCCTATGGCCTCAGCAGTTTCCTAAAGCTGGCGGTCACCCTGGGCATCGGTTGGGGGATTTATGGGCTGCTGCCGCGATCGCTGCCCCTTCAACTGCCGCGCACCGTCGAAAACCTTGACCATCTCATCGGGGCCATGAGCCTTGGCCTGGTGATTCTCTTCTGGATGGTGATGCCATGACCGGCTATATCAACCTAGTTTTTAGACTGGGCATTTGGTTTCTACTAACCGCCAACTTCAGTCCCACCAATATCGCGATCGGCATCATCGTCACCCTGCTGCTCCCGCGCGGCCCCGTCATGTCCTCCCCCCCTCGGGTGTGGGCAAAGGGCATCAAGGATCTGCTGTTGGCGATTCCCCAGTCCTATCTGGAAGCCTTTGAAATTCTCTTGTTCCCCCATCGCCATGAATACGTCACCCGCAAGCGCGTCCCCCACCGGCGCACCTCGGGGATGGTATTCCTTGACGTTTTGCTCATCACCTTGACCCCCAAAACCATCGTTCAAAATTACGATCCCGAGGGGTGGTACGAAATCCATCACATTTCCCGGAAGGCAGAGCCATGAATTGGATTTTAGGGGCCATGGTTTTGGCGACGCTCATCCCCATGTATGCGGCCTGTCAGAATCAAGATATCTGGCAAAAGATGCTGGCCTTTGCCAGTATTGCGACCAAAACATCCGTGGCGATTATTGTCATTTCTGTCCTGCAGGATGATTGGTTTATTGGCATGGTGGGATCGATCATTTTGAGTGTGGGCAATGCGTCCCTGATGCTGTTGGCGCAGGTGCTTAAGCGGCTGAATCAAACCAATCCAGGCTATTGATTGTCCCTGCTCTTGTCCTTGGCTTGATGAACCGGATTGAGGGAGTTTTTTGCCATGCTCTATTGGCTCAGTAATGGGTGTATTGCCCTGGGTTTATTTTTCTGGTTTTGGGGGACGTTTCCCCTGCTCGGTCGCCGCTCGGTGTTGTTTAAGCTCCATAGCCTTTCGATCGCGGATACCCTCGGTTCCTTGGCGATTATGGTGGGGCTTTTGATTAAAATTCCTCGGGAATGGCCGCTGCTGGTGCTGGCGCTCTTTTCGCTGCTGGTGTGGAATACGGTGCTGGGCTACGTTTTGGCCTACTGCTCATCGGTGGAGATGGACCATGACTGAGGTGATGACCGATTGGGATGTGGGGGTGATTGTGCTGCTGCTGCCGCTGGCGGCGGCGATGGTGGTGTTCCAGGACAATCCCTACCATGCGCTGGTGGTGCGGGGGATTCTGGGGGCGATCGCGGCGTTGGTGTATGCGCTGCTAGGGGCGGCGGATGTGGCCCTGACGGAGGCGCTGATGGGCACGATGCTGGGGACGGCGCTCTCTGTGGTGGCGATGCGATCGTCGCTGGTGCTGCGGCTGGGGGTGCTGGCGACGGAGGTGGCGGCACCGACGCCGGAATTTACGGCCCTATGTGAGGATTTGCGCCGGGGCATTGCGCCCCACCATCTGCGGCTGGAGGTGGTGCCCTATGACGATTGCGCGGCCCTCCACAGGGCGTTGGTGGAACGGGATATCCATGGGGTCTGTACGCGATCGCGGGCGGCGGCGCTCCATGGCCCTGTCTGTCAATATGCAACGGTGCTGCGGGTGTCCCGGTTATATGAGATTTTGCGCGCCGCGATCGCGTCGCCCACGATGCACCTGATCTATGGGGCGGATCCAGAGAAGGTGGTTCTGGTGGACCCCGTGGCCGATCCCTTCAATTCAACTGCCGATCAAGCCGATCAATCGGAGGGGCTGGTGCCCCAGGAGCCTCACTGATGAAGTGGATCTATGTTGTGGCGGGCCTCGTGTTCTACGTGAAGATGCTGGTGTTGCCGAATATCGTATCGCCGATGTCGGGGGCCGCGATCATGAAGGCGGTGGTCCAGGACAGCGGGGTGCCCAATGCGGTGTCGGGCATCATTTTTTATAACCGCCTCTACGACACGATTTTTGAGGTGGTGGTGTTTACGATCGCCATTATGTGTGCCCAGCACCTGCTGGCGAATGAGCATCCCCTGGTGAAGGTGCGGCAGTTTACCGATCGCCCGTCGGTGGTGCTGGCGCGGCTGGGGGCGACGATCACGGCGATGGTGGGCATTGAGCTGGCCCTGCGGGGGCACCTGAGTCCGGGGGGTGGCTTTGCGGCGGGGGTGGCGGGGGGCACGGCGATCGGCCTGGTGGCGATTACGGCTCCGACGGATTGGATGCAGGACATCTACCAGCGCTGGCGGGCGGCCACCTGGGAAAAGGTGTCCGTGCTGGTGTTTGTGGCCCTGGCGGGGATTACCTTGGCGGGGTTCCCTTGGCCCATGGGGCAGATGGGGGATCTGGTCAGCGGCGGGGCGATTCCCCTGCTCAATATCCTGGTGGCGGCGAAGGTGGCCCTGGGGTCCTGGGCGGTGCTGCTGCTGTTTATTCGCTATCGCGGGTTGCTGTAGGGGCGATCGCCATTTCTTTACACACAAACGGACGGGGTAGAAGTCTTAATGCACTTCTACCCCGCGCGCGTTTGATGGTTTTGGATTGATCGATCCCTCGGGAATTTTAGGGAACGGTGATGCCCCTATCGGGCGATCGCGGCGCTCTGGGGATGGACCTTCGCAGCGCCCGCGTTTTCATCCTGGAGAACCGCCGCCAAACGGTTCAGGGCGCTCAGGTAAGCCTGGGACGCGGCCACCACAATATCCGTATTCGCCGAATGGCCCGAGAACACGCGATCGCCCCGGCGGATGCGAATGGTCACCTCACCCATGGCATCAATCCCTTCCGTGACGGATTGAACCGAGAATTCAATCAATTCATTCTCGATCGCCACGATGCGATTAATGGCCCGATAGACCGCATCCACCGGCCCGGTGCCGATCGCCGCGTCGGTGCTGTCCGTCCCATCCGGCAGACGCAGGGTCACCGTGGCCGTGGGGGCCGCTTTGTCGCCGCAGGACACCTGCACATGTTCGAGGCGATAGAGTTCCGGCGCTTGGCGGATTTCGTCGTTCACGATCGCTTCCAGGTCGCGATCGGTCACCTCCCGCTTTTTATCCGCCACATCCTTAAAGCGTACAAACGCCTTATTCAGCTCCGTTTCCGTCAATTCAAAGCCCAATTCCCGCAGGCGGCTGGCGAAGGCATTGCGCCCGGACAGTTTGCCCAGAACAATTTGATTCTCCGTGCGGCCAATGGTTTGGGCATCAATAATTTCATAGGTTTGGCGATGCTTGAGCATCCCATCCTGGTGAATGCCGGACTCGTGGGAAAAGGCATTGGCCCCCACGATCGCCTTATTGGGCTGCACCAACATGCCCGTCAAATTCGACACCAACCGGGAGGTTTTATAGATTTCCCCGAGGTTGATTTGGGTCAGGGGATCTTCCGATTCCGCCGGACGCCCCAGGAAGGGATTGTAGAACGATCGCCGCACATGGAGGGCCATCACCAGCTCTTCCAGAGCCGCATTGCCCGCCCGTTCACCGATGCCATTGATCGTGCATTCCAACTGCCGCGCGCCGTTCTGCACCGCCGACAGGAAGTTGGCCACCGCCAAGCCCAAATCATTGTGACCGTGGACGGAAATAATTGCCTGGTTGATGTTAGGAACGTTGTCCTTGATGCCGCGAATTAAGGCCCCAAATTCATCGGGCGTGGTGTAGCCCACGGTGTCGGGGATATTGACCGTGGTGGCCCCCGCCGCGATCGCCCGCTCTAGCACCTCGTAGAGAAATTCCGGGTCACTGCGGCCCGCATCTTCGGGGGAAAATTCCACATCATTCGTGAAGGATTTGGCATAGGCCACCATTTCCTCCGCGATCGCCACCACCTCGGGCCGGCTCTTTTTGAGCTTATATTTCATGTGGATATCGGACGTGGCGATGAAGGTATGGATCCGCCCCTTCGCCGCCGGTTTGATCGCCTCCGCCGCCCGGGCAATGTCTTCTTTTCGGGCGCGGGCGAGGCCGCAGATGGTGGGGCCGCCTTCAGTGCCCACCTGGTCCGCGATCGCCTGGACCGCCTCAAAATCCCCCTGGCTGGCGTAGGGGAACCCCGCTTCGATGATGTCCACCCCTAGGCGGGCAAGCTGGCGGGCGATCGTCAGTTTCTCCTCGCGGTTGAGGGATGCGCCGGGGGACTGCTCCCCATCGCGCAGGGTGGTGTCGAAAATGATGATGCGATCGCGACTCATGCCGGGTTGCCTCCGTGGAACTCGCCCCTGGGGGACATCTTGATAAATTCAATAACCAACTCGATAACCCATCACGCCGGTGGCGGGATCAGTTGAGGGGGTGTCATCACTGGCCCAACATCCTTAAATTCCAGAAATCCAGCCTTGGAAAAAGCGGTAAAAAACCCCTGAATAGCTGGCTGGGGCAAGGGACTTAAGCCCCTTGTCTGGGGGAATTGGCGATGACGTTCCTAGAATCAAACAACCGCCCAGGGCCGAGGGGATTAAACCAGGACTGGGCGGCGGTATGGCGAAAATTGCAAATCTAGCGATCTAGGAGTGCTAGAAATTCTAGTCTACAAGTTTACAAAATCCACGCCCACCTAGGCGGACGAGGGGGGAATATGGCGATCGCGCGGGGGTAGCACCCGAGGCTGGGGGCTGGGTTTGGGGGGCCGGGGCCGCGATCGCGCCTCCACCGGGGAAGGTTGCTCTCAGTAGTCCACCTTTTCGATTTTGGGCCGCAGATCGTTGAGATCCAGGTAGCAGTCGGTGGCGTTGCGCAGTTCCCGGGCGATCATGCCCTCGGTGGACACCACGGTGATGTGGGTGCTTTTGGACCGCAGCAGTTCGATCGCCCGCTCGAAGTCCCCGTCGCCGCTGAAGAGCACCACGCGATCGTATTGCTCGACGGTGTTGAACATGTCAATGACAATTTCAATATCCAGGTTCGCCTTTTGGGAATAGCGCCCGGAATTGTCGTCATAATATTCCTTGAGAATTTTGGTGCGCACCGTGTAGCCCAGGTTAATCAAGGCATCACGGAAGCCCCGCTGATCCTGGGGATCCTTGAGGCCGGTGTACCAAAAGGCATTGACCAATTGGGTGCCTTCAGGAGCGGTAAAATGCTGGAGAACGCGCCGGGGATCAAAAAACCAGCCATTTTTTTGCTGGGCATAGAACATGTTATTTCCATCCACAAAGATGGACAGGCGCGTTAGGGAATTTTTCATAGGAAATTCAACGGGAATTAGATAGACCTAAAGGAGATGTAAGGGCCGTTCAGGCTGTTTTATGGGGCCGTGGCGATCGCGGGTTTATCCCTAGCGGAGGGGGCGATCGCCTCAACTCCGATTCACTTTTACATAAATCTAACGGCTTGGGGTAGCGCGATCGCCGCCCGCGAGCCATGCGTGTAGGAGTCCGGCGGTGGGTCCGGCCCATTCCAGGTGGGGCACGACGCCGCAGTTGGGCAGGGTGACGAACCAGGCGACGCGATCGCGGTTGAGGTCGGCGAGTTTGCGGCCCTGGGCGAGGCTGGTGAACCGGGCGCGATCACCCCAAACGATGGCGGTGGGGACGCTCAAGGCGGCCATATCCGGGGCCAAATCGCAAAATAAATCCCCCCGCAAAAAGCGCAGGGCGGCGGCGGGGGCGTTGGGTTTGAGGGCGCTGGTCAGGTAGGCGTTGACCATTTCGGGGGTGATGCGATCGCGGTTGGCGAACAAAAACCGCTCTAGGAAACTGCGCACGGCGATCGCGTTGGCGGCCCCGACGGTGTAGATCAGGCGATCGAGGCCGGGGGTGTTCACCAGTTCCGCCGGGAGTCGCCGCCCGGACCCTTCGCCAAAGTCATCAAATCCGGACGGGCAACTCAAAAAGAGGCTTTCAATCCAGTCGGGATGCCGGTTCGCCAGCCGCACCGCCAGGGCACCGCCAATGGATGCCGCCGCCAGCACCACCGGGCGATCGCCCGCCACCTGGGGGATGAGGGCTTCGAGGCTTTCGACGTATTCTTCGAGGCTATAGCCGCGATCGCGCCCGTCCGAGTCGCCCCAGCCCAGCAGATCCGGCGCAATCACGCGGTGGGTCATGGCGATCGCCCCGTACACCTGCGCCCATTCATAGGCCGAGGAGCCGCCGCCGAAACCGTGGATAAAAATCACCGTGGGGCCGTCCGGTTGCCAGGTGGGCAGGGGGGCCACCGGTTCGTAGTAGGCCATGCGCCCGAGGGGCACGGTGGCAAAACACTGGCGGAAACCGGGGGGCTGGAAGGACAGCATGGGCAATTTGGAGGGATGGGGTTGGGGGTTGAACGGGTTTGGGGCGATCGGTGGGGGCAGGGTTGGGGTTGAACGGGTTTGGGGTGATCGGTGGGGGCAGGGTTGGGAAACCCAACCCCTACGGGATCGGGTGGGGATCAATCCTAGGCGATCGCTTCGGCCCAGGTTTTTGCCCAGGCGAGGGTTTCGGCCACCCGGCTATCATCCGGCCCTTCGCAGTAGAGCCGCAGGACGGGCTCGGTGCCGCTGAAGCGGATCATCAGCCAGCGGCCATCGGCGAGGCGGAATTTGTAGCCATCGGTGGTTTGGCAGTCGGTGACGGCTTGGCCCGCGATCGCGGTGGGGGGCTCCGTTTGTAGGGCGGCGATGACGCGATCGCGCGCTTCCATGGTGGCCAGGGGCAGGTCAATGCGATCGTAGGCGGACGAAAAGCCGGTTTTTTCCTGCAAAGCGCGGTACAAATCCCCCAACTCCCGCTGGGCCATCACCACCGCCTCCAGCAGATACAGGGCCGCCAACAGGGCATCCCGCTCGGGAATGTGGTGACCGTAGCCGATGCCGCCGGACTCCTCACCCCCCAGCATCACCGGCACCGACAACATGCGATCGGCAATGTATTTGTAGCCCACCGCCGTTTCATAGACCGCCAAGCCGTACAGGGCCGCCGTCTTGGGCATCAGATCCGAACCGCTGACGGTTTTGACCACCTCGCCGCCGTAGCCGCGCCGCTGGCAGAGGTGCTCGATCAAAATCGGGATCAGCACCTGGGAACTGAAAAATGCGCCGTCACTGTCGATCGCGGCGATGCGATCGCAATCCCCATCAAACACCAGCCCCACGGTCAGGGCCTCCGGTTTCGCCGCCTTCGCCTCCCGGACGATCGCCTGGGACGCCTGGGTGTATTGGGCCAACGGCTCTGGAGCCGCCCCCGCAAAGAGGGGATCGCGATCGCCATTGAGTTCCCCCACGGACAGGCCCAGGATTTTTTCCAGGCCCCCCGCCGCCGCCCCGTGCATCACATCCGCAAACACCTGCAACTGGCCCGCCGCGATCGCCCCCCGGATCGCCTCAATATCCACCTTTGAGCGCAAATCCTCACAGAATCCACTCGCCCAGGGATCAATCTCCGTAATCGTCCCCGGCGTCGGCGGCGGATCGATCGCCACCGGTTCCCCCTGGGCCAGCAAATCCTCGATCTGGTGCGTCACCTCCGGCGACACCGATCCCCCAAACGCCCCCTTCACCTTCAGGCCCAGGTACGGCCCCGGATTGTGGCTCGCCGTCAGGACGATCGCCCCGAGGAGCTTTTCATGGTGGGCAATCCAGCTAAAGGTCGGCGTCGGCGCAAAGGATTTCGACAGCCACACGTCATAGCCCGCTGCCGCGATCGCCCGGGCCGCCGCGATCGCAAAATGCTCCGCCATGAACCGGCGATCGAACCCCACCACCACCGTCCGGCTCCCCGTCGTCGGGCCAAACTCCGCCGCCAGCACCCGCGCCGCCAACGGAGCCACCCGCTCCACCCGTTCAAACGTAAAATCCGCCGCAATCACCCCGCGCCAACCATCCGTCCCAAACTTGATTGGCTTCGGACCCGTATTCAAAGGAGCATCGCCCATGGGTGTCTCTTTCCTTTCCTGCGTCTACTGAGAGTCGGAGGTGGCCGATTGCTTAGCAAAACCGGGCCACCGCGATCGCACGGCCTCGCCCACGCCACCTCCCATAGTTACATCGATCGCCCCGCGATCGCGCCCCCCCGGATATCACAGCCCAGGTGAAACCCGCTCCCCCCCTCCATCGTCGTTTGACAAGGGCTTAAAGCATCAACCATGATCGGTGCGGGCGATCGCCCCCTCCCGTCAGCACCCTCGCCAAGCACCCACCGACCCACCCGAAAGAGGATTAGACCGTGGCCATCATCCAAGGGGATAACCAAGCCAACCTGCTCACCGGCACCAACGCCACCGACACCCTCCTCGGCGCAGGGGGCGACGACACCCTACAGGGGCTCGGCAGCAACGACACCCTCCGGGGCGGCCAGGGCAACGATCAACTCCTCGGCGGCCAGGGCAGCGACCAGCTCGAAGGGGACCTCGGCGACGATCTGATGCGGGGCGGCCTCGGCGAAGACCTCATGTTTGGCCGCGCCGGGAACGACACCCTCTTCGGGGATCAGGGCAACGACACCCTCTTTGGCGGCCAGGGCACCGACCTGCTCCTCGGGGGCTTTGGTGAAGATCTCGTCTTCGGCGATCGCGGCAACGACACCCTCTACGGCGGCCGCGACAACGACACCCTCATCGGCAACGAAGAAGACGACCTCCTCTTTGGCGACGACGGCAACGACCAACTCTTCGGCAACGAAGGCAACGACAGCCTCAACGGCGGCACCGGCGAAGACGTGCTCTTTGGCGGCAGCGGCAACGACCTAGCGTTCGGCAACGAAGGGGACGACATCCTCAGCGGCGACGACGGCAACGACGCCCTCTTCGGCGGCCAGGGCAACGACCTCGGCTTCGGCGGTGCTGGCAACGACCAATTCTTCGGCGGCCTCGGCAACGACACCTTCTTTGGCAGCGACGGCGATGACCTGATCTACGGCAACCAGGGGGCCGATCGCCTCGAAGGGGAAGCGGGCAACGATCGCCTCTTCGGGGGCCAGGACAACGACAGCCTCTTCGGCGGCGAAGGCAACGACAGCCTCAGCGGCGACGCGGGCAACGATGCCATCTTCGGCGGCCAGAACGAAGACACCCTCAACGGCGGCGACGGCAACGACCAGCTCTACGGCGACGCGGGCAACGACGTCCTCTACGGCAACGCGGGCAACGACATCCTCGAAGGGGGCGACGGGGACGATCTAATCTTCGGCGGGCGGGGCGATGACTTCATCGTCGGCGGCCTCGGCAACGACACCCTCTTTGGCAACCTGGGCAACGACACCCTCAACGGCGGCGAAGGGGGCGACATCTTCGTCCTGCCCAGCCAGATCGACGGCAATGTCACCACCATCGTCGATTACAACCCCGCCCTCGACGCGATCGGCGTGGAACCGGACTTTAATGTGGGCGAACTGCGCTTCCAGCAGGGGGTCGGCATCAACGGCGGCGATCTGCTGGTGTATGTCTCCCTCGGGGAAGCCACCGTGAATAACGTGGTGGGCAACACCACCCCCCCTGCCACGAATACGAATACCAACACCGGCACCAATCCCCTCGCCCCCCTGCCCACCGCCGCAGATTCCCCCGCCCAGCCCACGGAAACCCTGCGGCTGATTGCCATCTTCAAGGGCACCCTGGCGAGCAATATCCGCCCCGACTTTTTCATCACCGTGGAACCGAGTACGATCGCCCCTCCTCCCGGCGGCGGCACGGGCACGGGCGGCACCCAGGTGGGCACCAGCGGCGACGACAACCTCACGGGCACCACGGGCAATGACACGATCGCGGGGCTCGATGGCAATGATCGCCTCAGCGGCGGCGAAGGCTCCGATCAACTCTTCGGTGGACCGGGGGATGACAACCTCCTGGGTGAAGCGGGCAACGATACCCTCTCCGGCGGCGGCGGCAGCGATCGCCTTGAAGGGGGCGACGGGGACGATGTGCTCCTCGGGGCCGGGGTTGACGTGCCCAACCTGCAAAATGTGGGCGACGGGTCCAGCGCCACGCCGGGGGCAGAAACGACGGCGGACGCTAACGACACGCTCATTGGCGGCGAGGGCAACGACAGCATCGTCGGCGGCGCTGGGGACGACAGCCTCGTGGCGGGCAATGGGGACGATACGCTCATCGGCGGCGCGGGCAACGACACCCTGGTGGCGACGGGGGGCACGAATGTCCTCACGGGTGATGATGGGGTCGATACCTTTGTCCTGGCGTCGCCCAACGCGATCCTGGAGGTGACGGATTACCAAAGCGGGACCGATGCGCTGATCATCAGTGCCAATGGGTTCAATTTGCAGCGGGCGTTCCAGCTCTCGGCCGCTGGGGTGGATCCGCAGCCCGGTGAGTTCCAGGCCCTGAGTTCGGGGGGCGATACGGCCCTGCGGTTCAATGATGGTGGTCAGATCAAGATTGTGGCCCTGTTCCGGGGGCGCAATGAACTGCCGTCGGGGATCACCCTCTCGAACTTTGAAGCCTAGGGAAACGTAAAGGGGGCGGCGCGGTGGACCGTGAGGCGATCGCCCGTGCGGGGGTGGTCGAAGCGGAGGGTGTGGGCATGGAGCCGATAGCCACAGTCTCCGGGCCGCGCGATCGCGTCGCCGCCGCCGCCAATGGTCTGTTCTGTTGAAGGGTCTTCGTCGGGGCAAACCTCTGGGGATCGGGGCCGCCCGCCGATCGCGTAGAGGGGATCGCCTTCGAGGGGGATGCCTGCCGCCGCCAGGTGAATGCGGATTTGGTGGGGCCGTCCGGTCAAGATCGTCACGTCCAGGAGCAGGCGATCGCGATCGCGCCCCAAAACCTGACAGTCGCTCTGGGCAAAGGCCCCATCGTCCGTGGCTCCGTAGATGTGCCCTAGGGTGGGGTGGAAAATTTTGCCGATGGGCTGGGTGACGGTGAAGCGATCGCCGATTTGGCTGGCCGTCGGTCCCGCCGCGATCGCGCGATAGATCTTGGTCATGGTGCGATCGCGCAGTTGGGCCGTCAGCCGCGATCGCGCCAGGGGAGTGCGGGCCAGCAGCACCAGCCCCGAGGTGCCCCGCCCGAGGCGATGGATGGGGATCGGCGTTTCCGTGGGATAGCGGCGCTGGAGTTGCCCCAAAAGCGTATGGTCCAAAAAGCCGCCACCGGGCATCACCGGCAGGCCGGACGGTTTTGCGACAACGGCCAGATCCCCGTCTTCATAGACCACATCAAAATCTAGGGGTACCGGCGGTTCATGCCACGGGGGCCGGTGGTAGGTCAAGGTTTGGCCGCGATCGAGCACCTGATCCGGCGTGGCGGCCTGACCTTCCACGTAAATCTGTCCCGCCACCACGCGATCGCACCATTGTTCCGCCGTCGAGTGGCGATAGCGCTGGGCATAGTAGGCCACCACCGTCTGCCCCGCCTCCCGAGGACCGACGCGATCGCGGTATACCCAACCCCCGTTCAGCCCCATCCCACTCCTAAGCTTTATCTAGATCTAGCGGCCCCTAGTCCTCCTCCCCCCGGCGCGGCGGCACCCCCGTATAGGTCAGCAGCACCTGGGCGAGGCGATCATAATCCAGCGGCTTACTCAGATAATCCTGCATCCCCGCGCTCAGGCAGTCAAAGCGATCACTCGCCATCGCCAGCGCCGTCGCCGCCACCACAGGCAGCGATCGCCAGCGATCATCGCGCCGCAGCCGCCGCAGAATTTCAAACCCATCCATCCCCGGCAGGTGAATATCCAAAAACACCAGATGGGCGCGGTTGTCTTCGAGCCATGCCAAGGCGCGATCGCCATCGGGCATCACCGCCACATCGTAGCCCCAGCTATCGAGCAAATCCCCCAGCAGTTGGGCATTGTAGGGATCATCCTCCACGATCAACAGTTGCGGACGCTCTTCCCCCTCCAGCGGCGGCACCGATGGCCCCAGGGAAAGCGATCGCGTCGCCGCCCCGCCCGATCGCCCCTCCGCCCGACTCGGATTCAGGTGCAGGGGCAAACGAATCGTAAACGTACTCCCCTGGCCCAGGACCGACTCCACCGTCACCGTGCCCCCGTGCAGTTCCGCCAACTGGCGCGTCAGGGCCAGCCCCAGCCCCGTCCCCTGGTGCCGCCGCGCGAGGGAACTATCCAACTGCTGGAACGGCTGAAAGAGCTGGTGGCGATCGCCCTCGGGAATGCCAATGCCCCGATCCCACACGCTCAGAAGCAAATAACCCGCCTCCGTGTGGCCCTGGACCCCCACAGCCCCGCCATCGTGGGAGAATTTCACCGCATTGGACAGCAAATTCACCAGCATTTGCCGCACCCGCAACGGATCCGCCATCAGCACGGGCAGGGACTTGGGCAGATCGCACGCGATCGAGATCGCGCGGCTGCGGGCCTGGGGACAGACCAAATTAATCGCCTCCTCACAGAGCTCCGGCACATTCACCGGAGCCACCTCCAGCTTGGTTTGGCCCGCCTCCACCTTCGACAGATCCAGCACGTCATTGATCAAACTCAGGAGGTGATCGCCGCTCTGGCGGATCTGCTCCACATAGACCTTTTGCTTGTCATTGAGCGGCCCATAGAGCTGCTGGCGCAACAGGGACGAAAAGCCCAAAATCGCCGTCAGGGGCGTCCGCAACTCGTGGGACATGTTCGCCAAAAATTCCGACTTCAGACGGCTCGCCCGTTCCAGGTCAATATTTTTAGCAGCCAGTTCCGCCTGGGTTTGCTTCTGGTCCGTGATGTCGCGGCTGACGATCGAAAAGGCGATCGCCTGCCCATCCTCATTGCAGATCGACCCGACGGACACCAGCGCCGCAAAGCGATCGCCCCCCTGCCGCTGGCAAATCACCTCACCGCTCCAGCCCCCGTCCCGCGCCTGACGGGCCAGCCAGGTCACCTGATCGGCCCCGGCGTCCGGGTAAAACACCGCCGCATTGGCCCCCTCCAGGGCATCCGCATCGTAGCCAAAGGTGCGGTAGGTGGCGGGGTTCACGTACAGCAAACGGCCCGTCAAATCCGCGATCGCGGCGCTGTCATGGCACGACTCCAACGCCCGCGACAGCATCTGCAACTGCTGCTCAAAGCGCTTGCGTTCCGTAATATCCCGCGCAATGCCCAAGCCCCCGATCAACTGGCCGTCGCAGTGGAGCAACTGGCCATTCACCTGCATCTGAATCTCCTGGCCGTCCCGGTTCACCAGGGCAAATTCAAAATCAATCAACTCCCCCGTGTGCATCAAATTCTCAAAGGCGCGGGCCGTGGGCAGTTTGTAGCGATCAGCGACAAAATCCAAACACAGCCGCCCCAGCCAATCCGCCTGGGTACAGCCCAGAATCCGCTCCCCATAGGGATTCATAAAAGTGAGCCGCCCCGCCAAATCCACCGTATACACCATGTCATTGGCCGTTTCCACATAGGCGCGGAACAGGGCCGTCGAATCGGGGCTCGACCAATAGTCCCGCGTCGCCACCGGGGGCGTCGGCACCGGGTGGGGGGCCTTGGCGGGCATGACAGCACCCATGGCGGCATCCATGGCGGCGGCGGCCAGGAGCCGTTCGAGTTCATTCACGCGCCGCTGGAGCCGTTGATTTTCGTGGGCGAGGGTTTCCCGATCCAATTCAATCGACATGGGCGTGGGGGGAGGTGAGGAGGGTGGAACAGATGCGCGAAACCATTTTGCCCCCTAGGATGTAGGGGACGGCCCTTTGGCTTTGCGATCACGGAACTGACACACCCTAATGGCCGGTGCTGGCCCCAGCGGATTTCTCCCTCGGCCCGTCGGCTGGGCCGGTGCGATTCATCGGTGGGGATCATCGGACACCTGCTACCAAGATATCCATTCCCCGCCGGGGTGAGTCCGTATAGATCCGTAATTTTACGGAATTTTTCCGCTTCGGTTTTCCAGTTCGTTCTCCAGTTCCCCCCACGTCCTTTTTTTCCCTGCCATGACTCCGGCCCCCGTTTCCTCCCGCCCGTCTGATCCCGCTGCCCCGGCGGCTGCCCCGTCCCCGAATCGCCCGTCCCTGGCGGTGCCGCCGCTGGTGGGGGCGTCGATCGCGGAGTTGACGGATTGGGTGAAGGAGCAGGGGCAACCGGCCTATCGCGGCAAGCAGCTCCATCAATGGATCTATCAGCAGGGGGCGCGATCGCTCGAAGACATTTCGGTGTTTCCAAAGGCGTGGCGGCAGACGATGGCGGCGGTGCCCGTGGGGCGATCGCAGATCCATTACCGGGCCGTGGCGCGGGACAAAACCGTTAAATATTTGCTGAAGCTGGCGGACGGCCAAATTATTGAAACCGTCGGCATTCCCACCGCGAAGCGACTGACAGTTTGCGTATCGTCCCAGGTGGGCTGCCCCATGGCCTGCGATTTTTGCGCCACGGGCAAGGGCGGTTTCGTGCGCAATCTCTCCCGCGCGGAGATCGTCGATCAGGTGCTGACGGTGCAGGAGGAGTTTGGGCGGCGGGTGTCGAATGTGGTGTTCATGGGCATGGGGGAGCCGCTCCTCAACCTCGATGCGGTGGTGGGGGCCGTGCGATCGCTCAATGAAGATGTGGGCATCGGCCAGCGCAATTTAACCATTTCCACGGTGGGGGTGCCCGGGCGCATCCGAGCATTGGCGGCCCACCAGCTTCAGGTGACCTTGGCCGTGAGTTTGCACGCTTCCAACCAATCCCTGCGGGAGACGACGATCCCCAGCGCGAAGCACTATCCCCTGACGGCGTTGCTGGACGATTGCCGTGCCTATGTGCAGGAAACGGGGCGGCGGGTGACGTTTGAATATACGCTCCTGGCCCAGGTGAACGATACGGAAACCCACGCGGCGGAGTTGGCGGGTCTACTGCGGGGGTTTCAAAGCCATGTCAATTTGATCCCCTATAACCCCATTAGTGAGGTGGACTACCGCCGTCCGTCGGGCGATCGCGCCCAGGATTTTCTAGAACAGTTGGAGGAGCTGGGCATTGCCGCCAGTATCCGCCAAACCCGTGGCCTGGACGCGGATGCGGCCTGCGGTCAGTTGCGGGCGTCGCACCTGGAGGTGGATTCAGATTCGTCGAATTTGGCGGCGGTGGATTAGGGCCTATCATCAATTCCGCCATCGTAGGGGTTGGGTCTCCCAACCCTCGCCCCACCGATCACCCCAAGCCCGTTCAACCCTCGCCCCACCGATCACCCCAAGCCCGTTCAACCCTCGCCCGACCAATCGCCCCCAATCCGTTCAACCTGGGGGCGATCAGGGATCGTGGGGGCTGGGCGGGAAAACCCCGCCCCTACGAATGGTTGATGGGAGCGAGATGGTGCGTCCTAGCGATTAATGGCACTGGCGGCCATCTGGGCGATCGCGCGATCGTCCGCCTTGGGCAAGTGATAATACTTACCCCCGGCGGCGGTCACCAGTTCCTGGGCGAAGCCCGTCCGCACGAACCGACTTTGGGTATCGATCAGGAGCATCTGCATCCCCGAGGCGCGGATCTTGCCGGCGATTTCCAGGAGTTCCTCCTTGATGTCCGGCGTTTCATCGGGGTCCAGGGGCTGGCCGAGCGATCGCGCCAGGGGCACATTGCCGCGTCCATCGGTGATCGCCACCAGCACCACCTGACCGATATCGCCGGACTGCATGGCATTGAGACCCACCCGCACCGCCTGGGTGAGGCCATGGGCCAGGGGCGAACCGCCACCGCAGGGCATGGTTTCCAGACGGCGACGGGCGGCGGCGATCGATCGCGTGGGGGGCAACAGCACCTCCGCCTGCTCCCCCCGGAAGGGAATCAGGGCCACCTCATCGCGATTTTGATATGCCTCCGTCAGCAGCCGCAGGACCGCCCCCTTGGCCGACTGCATCCGGTTCAGGGCCATGGATCCCGACGCATCCACAATGAAAACGATCAGCGCCCCCGCCTTCCGGGCCAGCCGCTTCGATCGCACATCGGACCCTTCCACAAAAACCCGGCGATCGGCACCGGGGCCACCCTTGGCGATCGCCCGCGCCCGCCGACCTTTTTGGTAGGGAGCCGACGCCCGCAGGGTCGCATCCACCGCAATCCGCCGCACGGGGCCACGGGGGATCATGGGCCGCACATACCGCCCGCGATCGTCGGAGAACACAACACTCCGCGCCCCGGACTTGCCCTGGCGTTTCGCCGCCGTCTGGGCAAAGGTCATCACATCCGGATCCAGGATCGCCCCCTCGGGATCAAAAATAAATTCCTCCGGCAGGGCGGGGGGCTCGTCCGGCTGCTCCTGATCCTCGTCGGGGCTGTCGTCCTGGTTGTCTTCCGTTTGATCGTCCTGGTCGCGATCGGACTCGTCCCGGTTATCCGGCGGCGGCGGCGGCGGTGGCGGCTGCTGATCCGGCGGCGTTTCCACCACCGTGGCCCTTGGGACAATCACCAACTGCACGGCGGTTTTTAGATCCCCCGCATTCACCGTCGTGCGGCCATCGAGGGCGGCGCAGGCTTTGGCAACCCGCACGGCGAACAGTTCCGCCCGGTGGCCCTGGACGCGCCCGCGCACGGCTTCTTTGACTAAATATTCGATTTGCTCGCGGCTGATGGTCACGTCCTTGAGCCATTCCCGCGCCAGGAGCAGTTGGGTTTTGAGGCTGTCGATGTCCTCCTCGTACTGGTCCAAAAAGGCGGCGGGATCGCGGGCGTAATTGGTGGCTTGGGTGACCACTTCCACCCGCTGATCGATCCCCAGGGCTCCGTCGGCGGAGAGGGTGATGGCGATGCGATCGAGCAAATGCTCCCGTAGCGGGCCTTCTTCGGGGTTGTAGGTGGCGATCAGCAGCGCTTGGCAGGGGTGGGAAAAGCTGATGCCCTCCCGTTCGATTTGGTTGCGCCCTTCGCCGATCGCGCCGAGCAGCAGGTTGGCGGTTTGGTCATCGAGGAGGTTGAGTTCGTCCACATAGAGGACGCCGCGATTGGCTTCGGCTAGCAGGCCCGGTTGAAAGATCGTTTCGCCCCGCTTGACCGACAGGCCCACGTCCACGGATCCGATGAGGCGATCTTCGGTGGTGCCGAGGGGGATTTGGACGAAGGGGGCGGGGATCACTTGCGTGGGGGGCTCGTCGGTGTCGCCGATCGCGTGGGCGAGGCCGTCTTCCCAGGTGGTGCGATCGCGCGGATCGCAGTTACTTACGGAGCCCTGGACAATTTCAATGGGGGGCAAGAGCGCATGGATTGCCCGCGCCATGACCGATTTGGCCGTGCCCCGCCGCCCCGCGATCGCGACGCCCCCCAGGCCCGGATCCACCGCCGCCAACAGCAGCGCCAGTTTGATGGCTTCCTGGCCGATGACGGCGCTCAGGGGAAAGGCGGTGGGGGTGCGGGCGATCGTAGCCATGGGTGGGGGAATGGGGCGTTTGTAAGGGGAGTTTTTTTAAAAGGAGCGCGTCAGAAGACAACGGCCCCAGGGGCTCAGGGGCGTCCTTCAGGATATCAAGGATTGTGGGTCGCCTCGCGATCGCGCCAACCTCTACCCCGACCTTGGTTTTAATTCGAGGAACCCTGGCGATCAATCAAGATGGCCGTCAGGCGCTCCGCGATCGCGGCGGTCACCATGTCATTGCCCAGGGGACTCAGGTGAATACTGTCGCGGTAGAGCACCGCCGGATCCGGCACCTGCTGGAACGGGTCCAGGAAATCAATGAACGGAATCCCCAAACTGTCGAGCAAATCCGTCAACCGCATCCGCGCCTTGAGTTCATAATCCTTCGGGCTGCCCACCGCCTCCCGCTTCAACGGCGTCAGGGCAACTAACAATCCCGCCCGCCCCGCCGTTGCCATGGCCTGGATCTGCGCGATCGCCCGGAGATTGGCCCCCACGCGATCGCCCGGTTCCCGGTGGCGATCGGCCAGTTCCGGGTCCGGCGACGGCGGCACCACCAACTCATAGAGCTCCTGCAACGCCAACATCGGCGGCACGGCGGGATAGTTCGGATCCCGGCCCACCGGCAACGACGACGGGGCCACCGCAAACAGATCATCCGTATTGATCAGCAGCACGATCACCTGCGCCCCAAAGGTGCCGAACTGCTCCAGGTAGCCCAACTCATTGCGCGGCCCCCAGGAATTCGCCGACGCATTGAGCACCTCCACCGGGCGATCGCCCCGATCCGGCAGCCCCAGCTTCGCAAACACCCTCGGCGGCACCTGCTGGGCCAGCGATGCCGTCAGCCGCGCCGCGATCGTCGCCCCATCGTCCGTCCACCAGCCCCCATTGGCGATCGAATCCCCCAGCAGCAGCAGCCGTAATGTACTGCCGTCCGCCGCGATCGCCCCGCCGCGCATGGAAAACTCATTGACCGTAATGGCATTACCCAGCCGCCGCAGCCGCTGATTCGGAGCCAGCCGATAGCCCGTGCGCCCATCGGCCACATACAACGGCGGCCGCCCAAACCCCAGCACCCACCGCAGGCCCAGCTCCAACGCCGCCAGCGTTCCCGCCACCAGCCCCAGCAACACCAGCAACCCCTTCACCCGGCCCCTCCCCACGCGATCGCCACCACTCACCTGTCCCCCCAGCCTAGGCGATCGCCCCCGGTCTAAATCCATTTTTTGTTAAGGGTCCGTCACAAAGCCTCAGGAAAGGCCGTATCCATTTTGGCAGGGGAGTCGTTACAATCGTTATTGAAACGCGCGAGGATGTACCCGTCCCCCACGTTTTGCGGGGATTGAGATCCCCACCTGTTGGACTTTGTAAGGGACGAAAACCATGTCCGACCTCAATCGCGGAATCATGAAGTTCAAGGGCGCGGATAGTCCGATCGCCGTGACCCTCTCGGGTGCTCTGATCCTCGGAAGTATTGTGTTCTTGATCCTCTGGGCGATGGATTCTGCCTATGCCATCCGCTAGGGCATTCCGGCCCTGGCTCCCCCAGGCTCCGGCACCCCTAGATTCCAGGATCCATCCTTTGGTCCCGGATCTGGCCCTAGACCCCTTGCCCCCTAAACCAATCCCCTGGCGATCGCCCTCGGACTAGTCCCGGCCATCATCAGGGGATTTTTAGGTTGGTTGGGTTTGAGGGTTGGTGGAGTTCAGGGGGCGGCCATCCCTACGGGATTGGCGGAATCGGCATCGTTGAGCCAAAGAACGCCGTCCGTCCCTGGAGCGCCTGGGGAGATTGCACCCCCAGCACGATCGCCACCAGATCCCGCCGCTCCGTCACCCCGCCATCGTCCGTCAGGCGCGCCACCACCCGCACACTGTTGCCATCCGGCTCGAAATCAACCCCCGGTATGGTGCTCGATGGAGCCCCCGGCTGCCCCGCCACCACCAGGGTGTCCTGGGCCAGGTTGAAGTCCGCAATGACCCCATAGTCCGCCTCCCCAGCAGCCGTATAGAAGGGCACCTGGCGCGGAAACCGCGATCGCCCATCCGCATAGCCCACCACGAAGGAGTCCGGCCCCGGCCCACCGGTCAAAATATCCTGCTCATTGGCCCCCACACTGTCGTAGCTCCCGGCCAAAGCCCCCGTCAGGGTGCCGCCGATCGCCTCCGGCCCATAGCCCCGTTCCACCCCCGTGAGGGTATCGCCCCCCTGGCCGCCGGTGATTTCATCATTGCCACGGGTGCCGGAAAAGGGCGCGCCCATTCCCACAAACTGCCCCGCAATGCCATAGTGCTGGCTGGCGGAGAAAAAGCCCGTGGGGGCATCCACCGCCGCCGCCACATCCGGGTAGCGCCGCAGGTAGTCAAATTCATTGAGGAACGTGGCCGATCGCCGCTCCAGGGGACCGCGCCCAAACAGGCGGAAATGGTCAAATCCGCTGGCGAAGGCCCCAAAGCGAATGGCCTGATCCACATCGGGGTAGCGCTTGCGGTAGAACGCTTCGTCGAAGTAGGGCGAAAAGGATCGGCTTTCGCGGCGGCCAAAGGCAAAAAAGTGCTGCGCCCCGGAGAAAAAGGCCCCACTGGCGACGGCGGCGGCCACGTCGGGATTGCGGCGCAGGTAGGTTTGCTCGTCGTAGAGGCCCAGGTTTTTGCCAACACGCCCCTCCCGCGCCCCGAATACGAGGTAATGATCAAAGCCGGACCGCAACCCTCCGCTGGCGACGGCGGCGGCGATGTCGGGGTAGCGACTGAGGTAGTCGGATTCTTCGTAAAATTCATCCCATTGTCGAATCGTCATAGGTTTTGCGAGGCAACTCTTTGGATAGTTTGACGTGGGAGCCGAGGCCGCCTGCACCGTCGTCCCTGGGCGATCGCGAGGTGCCGCTGGAGGGGTCGCATCTGGCGGGGAAGCGCATTGCCCTGTTGGTGTCGGGCAGTATTGCGGCCTACCGTGCGCCGGATGTGGCGCGGGCGCTGAGGCGGCAGGGGGCAACGGTGGTGGCCTTTGCGTCGTCGGAGGCCCTGCGCTATGTCAGCGAGGAAACGTTGGCCTGGGCGACGGACGGGCCGGTGGTGACGCGCCTAACGGCGGCGGCGGAACATTTGAGTGATCGCGCCCCGTTTGCGGCCTATCTCCTGGCTCCTGCGACCTATAACACCATTAATAAGTTCCGCCACGGGATCGCCGATGGGGTGCTGACGGCGACCCTGGCTTCGGCCTTGGGAAAATTGGAGCGGGGCCTGACGGCCATTGCGATCGCGCCGACGATGCACGGCAGTTTGCATAATCAAATTTTTACGGAATCGATCAAAACGTTACAAAGCTGGGGGGTTTCTGTGATTGCGCCCCGACCGGGCTATGGCAAACATAATCTACCGGACCCGATCGCGATCGCGGCGGCGGTGTGTCGGCTAACGAGCGTTTCGCCGCTGCGGGATGTGCCGATTCTGGTGACGGGGGGGCCAACGCCGGTGGCGATCGATGGGATCCGGCGGCTGACCAATCGGTTCACGGGGCAGTTGGGAATCGCGATCGCGGCGGATTTATATCGGCGCGGGGCGGCGGTGACCCTGGTCCATGGGCGATCGCCGGTGACGCCGCCGGATTGGCTGCCCCACCACATCGCGGAAACCTATGATGACTACCGCGATCGCGTCCTGGGGATTCTGGGCGATCGGCCCCACCGGTTCGGCATTTTTTCCGCCGCCGTGGCCGACTACCGCCCCGCCACGGTCCACCCCGGCAAGCTCCCCAGTGGCCGCGAATCCTGGACCCTGGACCTGATCCCAACGGAGAAGGTGATTGATCTCGTCGGCGATCGTTTTCCTCAAGTGGACCGCCTCACGTTCAAATTCCAGGCGGGGATCGATCACGGGGGGTTGATGGCCATTGCCCGCGATCGCCTCGCGCGGGGCCACCGGGCCGTCGTCGCCAACCGGGCCGAGGAGGTCGGTCCCAACGGAGAACAAGTCGCCTATCTCGTGACGCCAGACCAGCCGCCGCGCCAAGCCATCGGCAAACCCGCGATCGCCCAACTGATCAGCGACCACCTCGAAACCCTAGCCCACCTCCGCGATTAGTTCATCGAGGGAGGTTTGCATGGCCGATCGCACCCGTTCGTAGCAGTCCTGCACATAGGCGCGATCGCTCGCCGCCGCCCGCCCCGTCCGCTCGAACGCGATCGCCGGACCCACGCGCGTATGGATCTGGGTCGGGAACGGAATATTCGGCAGCGGCCCAAAGGCCAACCCCCAGGGCAAGCCCAGATAGATCGGCAGCACCACCGGATCAATCCCCAGGGGCCAATCCAGCTTGTTTTCCTTCAAAAACGCCTTCACCGGCCCATAGAGTTCCGCCAGCACAATCAAGCTATCGTGGGCACCCCAGGACACCACCGGAATAATCGGCACTCCCTGATGCAGGGCCAATTTAATAAACCCCGTCCGCCCCGCAAACTCGATGCGATCGCGCTGGGCATGGGGCCGAAACACATCCTGCGGCCCGCCGGGATAGACCAGCACCCCCGCCCCCGCCTTCAGGGCCGCCATGGCCGGACGCGGATGGGCGCGCAGCCCCCCCACCTGCACCGCAATGCGCGCCATATAGGGGTAATAGCGCCAGACATAATCGTGCATCAGGCCATACATGGGCCGCTGCGCCCCCTGGCGACGCACCCAGTCATAGATCGTGGCGATCATATCCGGCGCGGCCAACCCGCCATTGTGGGAGCCCACCGCCAAAAATGGCCCCGTCTTCGGCACATGCTCCCAGCCGGAGGTCTGCACCCGGAAGTAGGTGTCATACAGCCAGCCCCAGATGGGCATACAGCGCTCAATCAGGTCCGGGTTGCGCTGGTCGAGCCCCCAGCCGTCGTAGGGACCGGTGATGGTTTGGGCGATCGCGCCCCAGGATTCCGTCAAGGGGGGCAAATTCCCCAGGTTTGGCAGACTCGGAAAGGATTTAAAGGCAGCCATGGGGGGAATGGGCGATGAAACGGGATGGGACGGCGCGAGGTCGAGCAAATTCGGCTCAAAAGCGCAGGTAGTACATCAATGTAGCAGTTTGCTCCCCGGAGAGCCGCAGCCGCCGTTGCAGGTCCGCCAAACTCCGAAATGGCCCCCGGGCGGTGCGTTCCGCGACGATCGCCTCGGCCAACTCCGACGCGATCGCGGGGATCTGGGCCAGGGTCATCGCCAAGGTCTCTAGGGGCGCATCATTGGCATCCACCGGCTGGATCGTCGCGCTGCTGTGGGGATCGTAGTAGTAAAACCGCAGGAGGGCCGCGATCAGCTCTAGGCGCGCCACGGGCATCCCCAGGGCCACCGCCACATCGTCGAGGCCATGGAACTGGACGCCGCCAGCGGTCAGCTTCGCGAGCAAATTGGCCTGGTGGATCGACAGGCCGGGAAGCCGTAGCCAGTCGTCCGCGCTGGCCCGGTTGGCATCGATCGCCACCCCCAGCTCCACCGCCGCCGCCACATCGATCGCATCCCGCAGCCTAGCAAAGGGATCCCGCCGCAGGCGATCGCGGGCCGCCCGCAGGGCCGGATCGAAGGTTCCTGGTCCCCGTTTCAACCAATTCAGCATTGCATTGCCCCCTGGGCTGCCTAGGCCAACTGATCCACCAGGGCCGTGCGCTTCTGCTCAAATTCCGCCTCGGAGATCAGCCCCTCCTGGCGCAGGCGATCGAGTTCCCGCAGGGCCGTGGCGATCGCGCTGACCTGTTCCGGAGCCACCGTCGCCGCCGCCGGAGCCGCCAGGAGCCCATTGAAATTGCGGTCAAACTCCTGCTGATCCTGGGCCAGATACCACAGGGCCTCGATCGCGCAGGCAATCCGAGGCATCGGCGTCCAGGACAGCAGCAAATACAGCATCCCCCAGCGGTTTTGCCCCAGATAAAACTTGTGGAACCCCGCGATCGGAGCCGCCACCCCCGCCAACGCCAGGGCCACCGCGATCGCCCGGCGCTTCGGTGCAGAAGGGGACACCGACTTCCCCACAGAACTTGCAACCATCGATCTTCACAACCCCACAAAACCCTAGATTCATCATAGCGATCCGCGCCCCAAACCCCGTTCCAAAGGCCATGGGGCGGCGGGCGATCGCGCCACAAACCGGTACGGATCTCACCACCAGAAGGAACGCTGCACCGGGCGATCGCGTCCGCTAAGATCATGTCGGGTGCGGCATTTCGCGGAACCGTAGCCAGCGCGGCTGCAATCCTTCAGGGCCGCCCCTCAGGGAGAACGCCGCAAGCTGCGAGGGAACCATGAGCTTTTTTGATTCGGAAGTCGTCCAACAGGAAGCGAAGAGTCTCTTCGGGGACTACCAATCGCTCGTCAACCTGGGCAGCGAGTACGGCAAATTCGATCGCGAGGGCAAGCGCATCTACATCGAACAGATGGAAGCGGTCATGGATCGCTATCGCATCTTCATGAAACGCTTCGAGCTCTCCGACGATTTCTCAGCAAAGATGACGGTCGAACAACTCAAAACTCACCTGGGGCAATTTGGTATGACCCCCCAACAGATGTTCGACCAGATGCACCTCACCCTTGAACGGATGAAGGCGGAAATTGACTCCTAACCAAGCTTTTTCTCAATCCAGTGCGTCGATGCAACCGGCCCCCGTGGTCGGTCTGGCCATCCACACCACCGGCCCCCAGTTGGGCTTGGCGGCCCGCTGGCCCGATGGCACCACCACCGATCAAGTCTGGGATCTGGGCCATCAGCTTTCGACGGATTTCCATGACTATCTCCAGGGGTTCATGGGCGATCGCCCCTGGACGATCCTGGACTACCTGGCGGTGGCGACGGGGCCGGGGGGGTTTACGGGCACGCGCATCGGCGTGGTGGCGGCCCGGACCTTGGCCCAACAGCTACGAGTGCCCCTGTTTGGGGTGTCGTCGTTGGCGGCGGCGGCCTGGACCTACCGCGATCGCGCGATCGACAACGGCCTAGCGCTGCAAATGCCCGCCCGCCGGGGGGAATACCATGTGGCGTTCTACCAGGTGTCGGCGACCCAAACGCCCCTGCCGATCCTCAATGATTGCGTGATGGCCCTGGAGGACTGGAAACTCTGGCTCGAAGCGCGCGATCGCCCCCATGGCCTGGTGGAGGTGGGGGATCAGTTGGGTAAAGATGCCCGATCGGTGCTGGAGCTGGCGGAGCAGGTGTGGGGCCAGGGCGATCGCCGCTCCTGGGAAGCCACCTTGCCCTACTACGGCCAACACCCGGTGGACTCGCCCCAGAGCCGCCCCCCCGCGATCGAGCCCCCCTAGGGCAACGGCCGACCCGCCGTCTGGGACAGTTCCCCAAACCACCGGTCGGCCATGCCGTGGGTGCCCTGCCACGCGAGGCCCAAGGCCCAGATGTACACAATCATCGCCACCAGGCCCGTGAGCACGGAAAACACACGGACAAAAATCTGGCCGGGGCTCGGCGACGGCGGCGGGACGCGGTTCCCCCTGGTGTCTCCGGCCCCTGGGGCGGCGGGCGAGGGGAAATCCCCCTCCGATTGATCGCCCGCCACCTCCTGCCAGCGCGGAGCCCAGAGGTGTTTTGACTCTTGCCAATAGTGAAAAGACGGCATCCGTCCACCGGAGTTGCCACCGGCGCTGAAGTGATCGGTTGCTCCCATGGTTCCCCTCCGATGGGGCGCGGACGCAGCGGGGGGTGCATACCCTCGGCACTCCCACCGGTAGTATGGCGCGCGGGGATGGGGCGATCGCGATCGCGCAATGAAATTTCAACCCCCCCCATGTGGTTCGCCCGCCCGCCGAAACATTGGTTAGGACTTGGGGAGCCTTCCCCCTAGCCAGCATCCGGGGACGGTGCCCGCCGCCGCAGGGCATCCGCTAGGCGGGCGTGGGCCAATTGCAGATAGGTCGGATCCGCCTCGATGCCAATGAACCGGCGATCGCCCCCCAAGGCCGCCACCCCCGTCGTGCCGCTGCCCAAAAATGGATCGAGCACCACATCCCCCGGCCTCGTACTGGCGGCGATGACGCGATCGAGCAAATCCAGCGGCTTCTGGGTTGGGTGCTTGCCATGGGCCTTTTCCGACGCCGACGGGGTGGGGATCGCCCACACGCTCCGCATCTGGCGGCCCGGCAGTTTCAACTGATCCCGGTGAAAATCGCCATTTTTCATCGCCTCATAGTTAAAGACGTGTTTGTGGCGATTATTCGACGACTTGCGCGCCCACAGGAGGGTTTCGTGGCTCGCCGTAAAAAATCGGCAGGACAGGTTGGGGCTGGCGTTGGGCTTATACCAGCAAATGTCATTGAGCAGGCGAAACTCCAGCAATTGCAACACGTAGCCGCAGGCATAGATATTGTGGTAGGTGCCGGAAATCCAAAGGGTGCCCTGGGGTTTGAGGACGCGCTTGCAGGCTTTGATCCAATCCATGTGGAAGGCAAAGTCCCGCTCGATGCCATCGCTACGATCCCAGGATCCTTTGTTGACGCTCACCGCTTTGCCCCCCTGGCAGGTGAACCCGTCGTTGGACAGGTTGTAGGGGGGATCGGCAAAGATTACGTCAATGCTCGATTCCGGTAGGCGGGGCAGGATGTCGAGGCAGTTGCCGCCGTAGAGGGTACAGCGATCGCTCAGTTGAATGCGCATGGATCCGAGGGCGCTCATACAAGCCTCCGATCACAACAGGGCGCGCCCCAAAGGGGTGGCCTTGGGGATGCCCTGGGGCGATCGCGATGGGGGACCAAAACGTCGCCAAGCTCGCTGTGGGTGAGGTGGAGATGGTCGAGATTGTTGTTGACTCTAGCAGCCCTGACCCGTTCACGGCTAGGGCTCGGATGGGGCGATCGCGGCAGCGGTGCTCGCTTCAGGGTCCGCTTGGGGATCGCCCGTGGGGTCTGCGTCCGGATTGGCTTGGCCGGAGTCTTGGCCAGGGTTGACGCGCCGTTGGAGGGGGATAGCAAATTCAAATTCCGTGCCCTCGCCCGGTTGTGAGCGACAGTCGATGCGGCCGCCGTGATCTTCCACGATGGTTTTCCAAACGATCGCGAGGCCCATGCCGGTGCCTTGGCCCGAGGCTTTGGTGGTGAAGAAGCTGTCGAAAATGCGCGATCGCACGGCCTCGTCCATCCCCGGACCACTGTCGCGGACGCGGGCGATCGCCCATTGGCCATCGTCAGAAAGGCGGGTGCTGAGGGTGATGGTGCGCGCTGGGGGTGGGGGTTGGGGAAGGCGCGGTTTTGAGGTCAGGGGTTTGGGGCCGTCATTTGCGGGGGTGTCCCGTTCATTGAGCGCTTCGATCGCATTGGCCACCAGGTTCACAAAGGCGCGATCGATGGCTCCGGGCAAACAGACCACCGGCGGCAGGGGGCCGTAGTCCCGCACCAGGGTGATGGGGGGGTAGCCATTGTTGCCCCGGCAGCGGTGGCCGAGGACGACCAGGGCATTTTCCGCCAGTTGCTCTAGGGGGATGCTCTGCCAGCGATCGCCACCCCCGTGGACCTGTCCCTTGAGGGCGGCGACCAAATCGCAGATGCGATCGGCGTTGCTGGCCATGGATCCGAGCAGCTTGCGGGCATCCTCAACCACGAAGGGCAGATCGAGATCCTCGAGGGTTTCCGCCAGGTGGGGCGGCGGTTCCGGCAGGGCGGTGCCATAGTCCGCTAGGGCCGCCACGAGGGTTTCGAGGTACTCGTGCAGGTGGCCGACGCTGTTGCGCAGGAAGGCGAGGGGGTTATTGATTTCGTGGGCGATGCCGGCGAGCATTTGCCCCAGCATGGCTAGCTTTTCCGTCTGCATTTGCCGCTGGGTTTGGGCCTGGGTGAGGGCGTCCATGGCGGCATTGAGTTCGACGGCCCGCTCCTCGAGGGCTTGGCGCGATCGCCGGAGTTCTTGCTCGACGCGATCGCGATCGCGCACCTCCATCAGCAGCCGCACGGAATCGGCGACGGAACCGACAAAATTTTCCTCATCCAGGGTCCAGTGGCGCGGCCCGCCCAAATGTTCGCAGCACAGGACGCCCACCATGCGATCGCGCTGCCATAGGGGCGCATCGAGCATCGCACCAATGTTGAGGGGCCGCAGATAGCCGTCGGTAAATTCCCTCGTGCGCAGATCCCGCTGGGCGTCGTGGGCCGCGATCGTCCGCGCCTCCAACAGGGCATTGAAATAGCTGGGGTAATCCTGCGCCAAAAGCTGAAGGCCGCTGCTATGCTGCCCGGATGCGTGGCAATACAAACTCGCGCAGGTGATGCCGCTGCGATCGTCGTCATAGAACCAAATGCTGGCCCGCCCCACCGCCAGCCCATCCGCCAGCACCGCCACGATATAGGCCAACGACTCATCAAAGGTGATGCCCTGGCCCGACTGGTGGTGCATCAAGGCCCGCAGGGATTCATTGTGCCGCCGCAGCCGGGACTGCAAATCCGCCACCGCCTGCCATTGGGGAAGCAGGGGCTGGGCAATATTCGATCTCCTCGCCTCCGACATGGCTTGGTCCAACTCCGTAAAGGGCAACCCTAGACTGCAACGACTAACCCCTCGGGCCACACCGGCACCAATGCCGATGGGCGATCGCGGGCGGGGTGAACGGTTCCCCTCCATTCTTTTCCTGCTTAACCCCGTGGCCCCAGGGTTGACAACTTGCGGTAACGCACCAGCGTTCGGCCCCGCTACGGTTCAACGGCGGCAATCCATCGAGGCGGAACGTCCCCCACTGAACTGCCGCCCCTTTCCCCCGCACCGCCGCCGCTAGTCCGGTGGCGGGATGCTGTCCCTGAAATGAATTAATGAAGTATGCCCAGTCTGGCCTGATTCCCACCGATTTCGCAAAGCCCTGGGCGAATCTTTATCAAATCTTCCACTGGATTGGCGATCGCAACACAGCAATTTGCGGCCCGTTTCCCGGCGGCGTTGCGCCCCATAATCCTCAACCCGATCCCCCCCTAAAAATGAGGGCCACGCGATCGCGCAGCCCCCGCCCCACCATGGGTTGTTTGATGGATCAATCTCGATTGAACGGCATGGAACGGATCCGAATCGGGCGCAGTTAAACCTCAACTTCCCCCGACCCGCTCACCCCGCCCTAGCGCCGCCAGGACACCTTCGGCAGAATCTCGTCGCGATCGACCCGATCCTGATACTGAATCGCAAAACTCAAGAGGGAATCGAGCAGGGAATCGGACAGCAGGTGCGGCTCTAGACCCAGATCAATCAGCTTCGTATTCTTGGCGTTGAAGTAATGCTCCTCCGCCTCCACCCGGGGATTTTCCAAATAATCAATCTCCACCTTCTTGAGGCCGAGAATTTCCGCCGCGTGCTGCACCTTCAGGGCCAGATCGAGCACATTGAACTGCTCCGTGAACTGGTTGAAGACCCGGAATTCCCCAGGGGCGGCGGGGCTTTCTAGGGCCAGTTCCACACAGCGCACCGTGTCGCGGATATCCAGGAAGGCGCGGGTTTGGCCGCCCTTGCCATAGACCGTCAGGGGGTGGCCGATCGCGGCCTGAATACAGAAGCGGTTGAGGGCGGTGCCAAAAATGCCGTCGTAGTCGAGGCGGTTCACCAACTCCTCATGGATGGCCGTCTGGCCCGTCAGGGTGCCGTAGACCACGCCCTGGTTGAGGTCCGTTGCCCGCAGGCCCCACACCCGACAGGCGAAGTGGATATTGTGGGAATCGTGGACCTTCGAGAGGTGATAGAAACTACCGGGCTGTTTCGGGTAGGGCAGCACATCCTTGCGGCCGTTGTGCTCAATTTCGAGGTAGCCCTCTTCAATATCAATATTGGGGGTGCCGTATTCACCCATGGTCCCCAGTTTCACCAGGTGGCAATCGGGGAACTGCTCCCGGATGATGTAGAGCAGATTCAGGGTGCCCACGACGTTGTTGACCTGGGTCAGGACGGCGTGTTCGCGATCAATCATCGAGAACGGGGCCGATCGCTGTTCCCCAAAGTGGACGATCGCGTCGGGCTGGAAGGAGCCGACGGATTGCTTCACGAAGTCATAGTCGGTGATATCACCAATGTATAGATCAATATGCTTGCCCGTTTCGGCGCTCCAACGCTGGATGCGTTTCTTGATCGGCGCGATCGGGGTCAGGGTATCGATCTGAAGCTGGGCATCCCAATGGCGACGCACCAAGCTGTCCACAATGCCGACGTCGTGACCGCGATCGGACAGGTACAGCGCCGTTGCCCAACCGCAGTAACCATCACCGCCAATGACGAGGACTCTCATAGTTCCTGTGCTGCCCTTCGTAATATCTTCCGGCCAATCTATCAGGTTTTGGGACGCCCTGAACCCGCGATCGCGGGGGGCCAAAGGGGCAAGTTTTGAGAATTAAGAAGATCTTAACGCCCCCATAATTCCCCGTTGATGGGCGTGGCCCCCGCGATCGCGTGGCCCTAGGGACTGGTCACCAGGGTGGTGGGGGTTGCCTCGGCTGCGGTGCCCTGGGGGTTGGCTTTGGTTTCCTCGAACAGGCGGAACAGGCGCTTGGCCCAGTACTGCACGTCGTATTGGGTGACGGTGCGATACATGGCCCCCATGCGATCGCTCGCCTCCGCCGGATCCATGTCTAGGGCGCGATCGATGGCCTCATCCATCTTGTCGATCGAGTAGGGGTTGGTCATCACCGCCTCGGGCAATTCCACCGCCGCCCCCACAAATTCCGACAGCACCAGGACGCCGCCCTTGCCCTCGCGGGCCACCACATATTCCTTCGCCACCAGGTTCAGGCCGTCCCGCAGGGGGGTGGTCCAGCAGATGTCCGCCAGGTGGTAATAGCTCATCAAATCCGCCAGGGGAATCGGCTGGGCAAACAGCAGAATCGGCGTCCAGTTCAACCGGGCAAATTTACCGTTGATTTTGCCGACGAGCTGCTCGATCTGATTTTGGGCGGTTTTGTAAACGCGCATCCCGTCCGCCGCCGGGGCGCAGGCCAGCAAGAGCTGCACCTTGCCGTGGAGTTCCGGGCGACGCTCCAGCAGGCGGCCGTAGCATTCCAGCAGTTCCCGGTTGCCTTTCACATAATCCACCCGACCGGCGGACACGATCAGCTTGCGATCGCCCAACTCCTCCCGAATGGTGGCTAGGCGCGTCTGGGTTTCCGGCTCGTGGAGTTTCGCCACAATCTGCTCGGGGTTGGTGCCCACGGGGAAAGCGTCAATGCGGACGGTGCGATCGCCATGGCGCAGGTGGGTCACCGCCTCCGGTTCCGCCAGGGCCGTACCCACCGGGGTCATGTGGCTGGTGCTGGCCACATCGGCTTTTTGCAAAATTTCCACCGGGCGCAGACTGCGGGCCACATTCACAAAATTCTCAGAATAGCGAGGAATGTGGAAACCCACGATATCGCAGCAGAGCAAACTATCCACGATCTGTTCCCGCCAGGGCAGGATATTAAAGATATCCACCGACGGGAAGGGGGTGTGGTGGAAGAAGGCAATGCGGGCGTGGGGCATCCGCTGGCGAATGAAATAGGGGGCCAGCCAGAGGTTGTAGTCATGGATCCAAATCAGGGCGTCATCGGCGGCCTCATCGCAGGCGGCCTCGGCGAACTGGCGGTTAATTTCCTGGAAGTTGGCCCAATTGGAGGACTCGTAGGTGAAGTGATAGGGGAACGAGTGGAGGATGGGCCAGAAGGCTTCCTTGGAGGTGATGTGATAAAAATGCTTGACCTGTTCGGCGGTTAGGCCAATGCGCCGCACGCTGTAGTTGGCGTTTTCGACCTGGACGCGCTCCTGGAACTGGTTGCGCTGCTTGGCATTGACCTGGGTCCAGGCGATCCAGGTGCCCTGGCTGGCCCCCGCAAAGAAGCTGCGGAGGGTGGGGACGATGCCGTTGGGGCTTTTCTTTTCCTGGAAGCGCACCTGGCCCTTTTCATCGATGTATTCGTCGTAGGGCTGGCGGTGGTAGAGGATGACGAGGGAGGATTTCATGGGGATTAGCTCCAATAAATTAGAAGGTTGAAAAAGGGAAAAGAGGTGAGTCCCCAAGGGGGTGGACCCAATAATTGGCGGGGGCGCATCACGGCGGGGCCGGAGGGCGATGGCTCCGGGTCCTCAGGGGACGATCGCGGGGGGACCAGGAACCCGTGCGGTGGCCCAATGCCGCAGGCCGTCGAGGATGCCCGCCGCGCCCGGTTGGGGGCTGGGGTAAATCGGTGGTTGGCCGCTCCACTGGCTCAGGCGCTGGGTGAGGGCCGGTTCGCGGTTGCCCACGGCGATCGCGGGGACACCGCAGGTGAGCAGGGACCAATCATTGAGGGTGTCGCCCGCCACGATCGCGTCGGCGGGGCCATGGCCGAGGGTTTCCAGCAGCCGCAGAAAGGTGGGGCCTTTGGAGACGCCCGGGGGCAGAATGTCCAGGAATTGGCCCCCATCGGAGAGGATGGCCCCATAACCGGCGGCCTGGGCCAGGGCGATCGCGCGATCACCCGTCGCCGCATCCTCACAAAAGTAGGATCGCCGATATTGAAACGAACCGGGCTGTCGCCGCAATCCGGGCAGCCCATCGAGCAGGACCGCCACGCGATCGCTTCCACTGCCCCAGCGGTGGGCGATCCAGTCCTGGACCGCCGCCACCGGTTGCCCCGTGCGCCAGTCGGTCACCGTGGTGCCCACATCGCCGATCGCGTAGTCCGGCGCGGGCAGGTCCGGCCAGTCCCCATCCCCATACAGGGCTTCAATGAGCGCACGATCGCGCCCCGTCACAAACACCAGCACCACGCGATCGCGGTGGGCCGCAATCCAGCGGTAGAGGGCCTGCCGTTGCGGGCGATCGCCCCCCAAAAACGTTCCGTCTAAATCAGTCCCTAGGATTAACCTGCGTTCCTTTTGCAGTGGCTCCATCACACAGGATTGAAAAACAACATCCCCGGCGGCAATGCCCCCTCGAAATGGGAGCGCTGGCGGGGGCACCGATGCGATCGCCCATGACCCCTTCGGTCACGGCCACCCCATCGAACGCGCCCCATCAACCATTGCCAGAATCTCCATCCATCGCCCAGATTGGGCCATAACGGGGTCTAAAACCGGGGTAACCCATCCCTAAATCACTGGATTCAGCGGCAGCGCATCGAAAGTTCAGATCATTGGACAGGTCGTGGGCAACAGTCACTCGGGCAGTTTTGCCGCTCCATCTAATACGAACCCTGGGGGTTTTGAGCCGGTTTGCCCGCCTTGGGTTGCCCTTAGTTTTTAGGCCAATTTCAGGCCAAACTTGAACCTTGGCCTTACCCCAACCTAAATGAAATCTAAAAAAAGTGCAAATTTCCCCGGCGATCGCGCCCTATTGCAACCCCCTAAATCCCTTGCCACAGCGGGCATAAGGGGGATTTTAGACAACCTGATATGTGGGAGCCTTCGCGAGAAACGCGCTACCCTTTTTGCAGGTTAGGCGATCGCGGTTTTGAGCCCCTCTGGTCCCAGCTTTGGCCCCGCCTCGCCGTCCGATCGCGCGTTAGGAGCATTTCCCATGGCAAACCGCCCCCAGCCCACGGCCACTCCCCCCAGCCCCCCGGAAGCTGCCCCCGAACCGCCGCCGATCACCCTGGTGGAGGACGCCACGGACACCCTCTTGGCCTGGGCCGCCCTGATGGAAAACAGTTGCGAGACCTATCTCCAGCGATCGCAGCGGCTGGCGGCGCGTCTCGGGGCTCGCTATCGGCCCGATGGACTCACCGAAGTTGGGTTTTGGACGCCGGAGCTGGCCGCCGAGGTGATCCCCTCCGAGCGGGATATTTTTCTGGAAATTTTCACGCCCACCGAGCCGGTCAACTTCGCCGCGCCGGAGCAGACGGTGCGCTTCCGCCGCGATCGCGTCCCCCTGCGACACCGGGGCGAATTTGTCTGGGGCGTCCTGTCCGGCATGATCCCCGGCGATCGCGATCGCCTCGGCTCCCTCTACTGGCTACGGTTCGTGGACATGGACGGCCACCCCCACATCATCCGCGACGTCCTCTCCCACTCCCGGCCCTACGGCGTCTTCGGCCCGCCGGAACTCTACGACATCGATCAACTCCAACTGCACCGGCGCGATCGGCCCTACTTCGACGCCACCGGCATCCCCGCCCACCTCGAAGCCGGCCTTCTCGCCAGCGACCTCGACGACCCCAACCTCATCCCCCGCCTCAGCGCCCCCACCGCCATCCTCCAGCTCCACGTCAACACCGCCACCCCCGACGGCAGCCTCGCGGGCCTCACACGCCTGTATCAAACCATCTCCGACAAACTCGATCGCGGCGAACCCCTCACCCCCGCCGAAACCTGCTACGTCGGCTACGACGCCATCCAATTGCTGCCCGTCGAACCCACCATCGAATATCGCCGCGAGGACGACAACCGCCCCCACGAACCCTTTTCGCTCCCGGACGACGTTGCTGAGCCGGACTGGAGCAACCTGGACTGGAGCCCCCAAACCCTCGCCATCACCCTGCGCAAGGCCCGCACCCAAAACTGGGGCTATGACGTGCCCATCGTCGGGGCCGCCGCCACCAACCCTTCGGTCCTCGAAACCCTGCGCCCCGATGAATTGGTGGATTTTATTGCCACCCTCCACAACTTTTCCACCGGCCCCATTCAACTGATCTATGATCTGGTCTACGGCCATGCGGATAATCAGGCCCTAGATCTGATCAATCGCCAGTTTTTGAAAGGGCCAAATATGTATGGCCAAGACCTCAACCATCAGTTGCCGATGGTGCGGGCGATTCTATTGGAAATGCAGCGCCGCAAGATTGATACGGGGGCCGATGGGATCCGTGTCGATGGGGGGCAGGATTTTCGCTTCTTTAATCCCCTCTCGGGACGCATTGAACAGGATGATGCTTACCTGTTAGCCATGGCGGATGTGGTGCAAACCGTGGGCGATCGCCAGCGCCGTTTGTTTGTGATCTATGAAGATGGTCGCCCCTGGCCCGCTGAAGGGTGGGAAGAGACCTCCACCTATCGCGATTTGGTGGAACTGATGCCCGAGGCATACCAGTGGGGGCCGCTGATCTTTGCCCACAATACCCCGGCCCTCAAGGGGTTCTGGGATCGCAAGTGGGAGCGGGTCTGTCAGGTGATGTTTGGGGGCGATCGCTGGATCACCGGCTGCGGCAACCATGACACCCTGCGGCGGGGCAATCAAATTCCGGTGGCTCGCTCGGGGCCGCCTAGTCTATCAGATTCATCAGCCCAGGCAGAGCAAGCGTCGCAATCTAAAGGGGAAGATAGTAACGCCGATTCATCCCAGGATTTAGTGAATTGGAATCTGGGCAAAACCCTGCCGGAGGTGTTTAAAAATGCCTACGACAATTCCGCCACTAAATTGTGGGTCTATGGCTTTTCTCCCGGATTGCCCATGGATTTTTTGCAGGGCAATTTGCGGGCTCCCTGGGGATTTTTTCGCAATACGGACGATCGCTACGGCGTCAAGGTGGCGGCGGAGGAAATGGGCTTTTTGGACTGGCAGGTGTGGCCGGAGCGCTATGGCCAGCCGGATGTTTTTTTGCAACTGAAGGGGTTAGGGTTTGAGGATTTGGCGACCCTGAAACAGTTTGGCTATGCCCTGGCCCAGGCGATGGTGGAGACGGACTATGACTTGAATGCGGTGGTGGACATTTGCCGCGCCTGCTGGGGGGAGGGGGGCGATCGCGCCTGCCCCATTCCAGATTTGGAAGCGTTGAAGCACCATGCGAAACCGCCCGCGATCGCGCCGGAGCAGGATGGGGACCCGTCGCGGGGGCTGGCGTCCTTCATGGCGGCGTTGGATGTGCCCCTGCTCAAGCACTTTGCCATGGCGTTCATGGAGGATGGCCATGACTACTGCAATGCGGGCCATTGGACGGCGGCGGTCGAGGAGTCTTGGGCGAGCTTTGGCTGGCGGCTGCGGCAGTTTCGGGCGGCGAATCCGTGGCTGCGGGAGAATTTGGGGGGGAGCGATCGCTTCAACCGCATCAGTGATGGGGAGCGCACGGTGTTCTATGGCCTGCGATCGCATCCGGAGCATCCCGACCTCCAGCTAGCCCTGGTGGCCCATATGGGCGGCGCGCCGATCGTGGCGACCCCCGGCGACTGGCTCCAGCTCGATCTAACCCAGTGGCAGGTGGCGATCGCTACCCCAGGGCTCCTCGACGGCGACGCGATCGCGGATCTGCGGCACTTTTCCCTGGCGGACTCCCAGGGCATCCTGCTCCAGCGCTGCCCCTAGATCCGGCCCGCCCTTCGGCACCGGCCCAGCCCTTCCACGGCCCTCAGGCAAAATCTTCCAAAATCTTAAGGAAAAAGGAAAAGCGGCAAAACGGACGCGATCGCGGACACGTTGGGCAACACCCTGCCCCTAGGCTAGGGAAACCCGGCCGTCGGCGGTGCTGAACGCGCCCCCAGGCAGGGCCATGATTTGGAACAACGGCCTGGAAGATGATCTTGAAGCATACGTGGCAGCGGTTGGGCCTGTGGGGCATGATCGGCGCGATCGTGGCGAGCTGTAGCGCCGGACCACCGCCGCCGCCCCTGCGGGTGGGGGTTAACCCCTGGCCGGGATATTCACCGCTGTATTTAGCGCGATCGCTCGACTACTACCCCGAAGGCACCGTGCAACTGGTGGATCTCCCCTCCACCACCGAAGTCACCCGCGCCTACCGCAACGGCGATCTCGATGTGGTGGCCATCCCCCTCGATGAACTGCTGCAAATTGCCGCCACCCGCCCCCAGATCCGCGCGATCGTCGTAGCCGACATTTCCGCCGGGGGCGACGTCATCCTCGGCCGCGCCCCCGCCCGCAGTATGCAGGACCTACGGGGCAAGCGCGTCGGCGTCGAATCCAGCGCCCTGGGGGCCTATGTCCTCGCCCGCGCCCTCCAAATCGCCAACATGAACGTTGCCGACGTACAGGTGGTGCCCCTGAGCATTGCCGAGCAGGAGCAGGCGTTCCGTGACGGCCACATTGACGCGGTGGTCACCTTCGACCCCGTCCGTTCCCAACTGGTGCAGGCCGGCGCGGTGACCCTCTTTGACAGCCGCCAAATGCCCGGTGAAATCGTGGATGTGCTGGCGGCGGAGGCCCCACTGCTCGATCAGCGCCTAGAGGATATCCAGGGGCTGGTGCAGGGGTGGTCGCGGGCCGTGGCCTATCTCAAGGAAAACCCCAAGGATGCCATGCAGCGGATGGCCCCAGCGCGGGGCATGACTCCCGAACGGTTGCAGCAGGCCCTCCAGCTCCTGCACACCCCCTCTGCCCCGGAGGTCTACACCATGCTCAATGCCCAGGGGCAGGGTTCCCTGGTGCCGACCCTGGAGCGGCTGGGGCGCATGATGGTGGATCACCAACTGCTGTCGGCGGTGCCCCCGAATTCCGCTTCCCTGCTGGATCCGCGCGCCCTGCCGCCGGAGGCCCGCGATCGCGCCCCGGATTCAGGTCAGCCCTAGATAGATCGGCTCTGGATCAATAGATTTCCTGGATAGATCTCGATCATCCCCAACGGCCCCATCTCCCCGCTCCCCCATGGCTAGCCTCTCCTTCATCCCGACCGGTCTCCCCTCCTTGGCGAAGCAGCCCCAGGAGCCCTGGTGGGCGCGGTTTTTTCTGCCCCTGCGGATTGCCATGCCGTCGGTGCTGCTGCTGGCGGGCCTGTGCGGGACGGGGCTGCTGCTGACGGGGGAGCAGAGGGTGAGTGAGCAGAGGGCGCGGGAGGCGATCGCCCAGGAAGGCCGCACCCAGGGCCACCGCACGGCCGCCCTGCTGGCCTATTTGCACCGGTCGAGTTTGCTACTGAACGGGCCGACGGAAGGGATTGATCTGATGGTGACGGGGCTGGCGACCGATCGCAACCTGTCGGTGGCCCTGGTGCTGAACCAGAGCAATAAGGTGGTCCACACCAATCAATACGATCTGCGGGGGGAGTTTGTAGAAGAACTGCTGCCCCAGGATGTGATCGCGGCGATCGCCCAGAGCCGCGCCGATCAGGAAACCAAGGTGGTCGAGGAGGAGGGCAGGCCCTATCTAACGGTGATTGCGCCCTTTTTGCTTCAGCCCCAGCCAGGAGTGCTGCGATCGCGGGACACGGGCCTGTTGGTCTTGCGCTATAGCCTGGTGCGGCCCCTAGCCGAGGCCCGGAGCAAGGTATTGCAGCAGGTGGTTCTCCACAGCCTGCCCCTGATCGTCACCTGCTTAGCGGCGTGGCTGCTGCTGGATTTGATGCTCACCCGGCGGGTGCAGCGGCTGGTGGAAGCGAGCCGCCAGCTTCAGCGGGGGGACTTTTCCGGGCGGGCGGCGCTCCAGGGGCGCGATGAAATTGCCCAGTTGTCGGGGGCGTTTGATCGCATGGCGGCGGCGCTCCAGCAGGATACGGATGCGCTGCGGATCTCGGAATCGACCCTGCGGCAGCGGACGGCGCAACTGGAGAAAACCCTGACGGAGTTGCAGCGGGCCCAGGCCCAGTTGGTGCAGACGGAGAAGATGTCGAGTCTGGGGCAGATGGTGGCGGGGCTGGCCCATGAGCTGAATAATCCGGTCAATTTCATCTATGCCAATAGTCTCCATGTGCAGACCTATGTGCAGGGGCTTTTGCGGTTGGTGGAGGCGTACCGGGGCTGTGTGGACGATCGCGATGGGGCGATCGCGGCGTTAGAGGAGGAGTTGGAGCTGGATTTTTTGGTGGAGGATTTTCCGCAGTTGCTCAAGTCAATCCAGATGGGCTCGACGCGCATTCGGGATTTGGTGCTGTCGTTGCGGAATTTTTCGCGGCTGGATGAGGCGGACCACAAGCGGGTGGATCTCCACGAGGGCATCGAAAATACCCTGACGCTGTTGTCGGGTCAGTTGAAGGGGACGCCAAAACAAATGGCGAAGGGGGTGGTGCGCCAGTACGGGAAGCTGCCGCCGGTGGCGTGCTATCCGGGGTTGCTCAATCAGGTGGTGATGAATTTGCTCAATAATGCCCTTGATGCCCTCGATGGGCGGGCGGCGGCGTGTTTGACGGATCCAACCCTGGACTTGCCCTGCATTACGATCCGCACGGCGGTGGAGGGCGATCGCGCGGTGATTGAGGTGACGGACAACGGGGAGGGGATGACGGCGGCGGTGCGATCGCGGCTATTTGATCCGTTTTTCACCACGAAGCCGGTGGGTAAGGGGACGGGCCTGGGGCTGGCGATTAGTTATCAGATCGTGGTGGATCGCCACGGGGGCGAGTTGACCTGCCGTTCGACGCCCGGGGTGGGCAGTACGTTTACGTTGGCGATTCCCCTGGGTTAGGGCCAGATCCACCGTGGGGGCGGGGTTTCCCCGCTCAGCCCGCGATCGCGATCGCGGGTATTCCCAAGGTTGAACGGGTTTATGGGGATTGGTTAGGGGGTAGTGAGGAATTCGTTGATGGCGATCGCGGTGAATTCAGCCTGCTCCAGGTGGGGCACATGGCCGCACTGGGGGACCCATTGCAGTTGATTTTGGGGCAAGGTGGCGGCGAACCGCTGGGCGGGGGCGGTGCCGAGGATGCGATCGCGATCGCCCCACAGGATCAAGGTGGGCTGCTGGACCTGGGCGATGCGATCGGCGGCGATCGTGTAGCCCCCGTTGCGGGTGAAGGAAATCAGGGCCTCGCTCCAGCGATCCATACCCAGGTGCAGGGCACCGCAGCGGTAGGCGTCGATCGTGGCCCAGGTGTCCGGATCGCAGTAGGCGTTGCGGCCAATGCCGTTGCGCACCTTGGGATTGGCGAGGAAATTGGTGGCGAGTTTGCCCAGCGGTTCGATCAAAAACCGGCTCGCCAGGGGTTTGCCGACAAAACCGGCGCTGTCGAGCAAGATCACCCGTTCCACGGCGTCCGGGTAGGTGGCGGCAAAATCCAGGGCGACGGCTCCCCCCATGGAGGCCCCCACGACGATCGCGGGCCGCTGGATGACGGTTTCCCAGAAGCGGTGGAGGTGGGCCTTGACGGCGGCGGCGGTGTAGGCCACGGGGGCGGGGCGATCGGTGAAGCCAAACCCCAGCAGGTCGATCGCGTAGAGCCGGTGCCGCTCGGCCAGGGGCGGGATCAGTCGCCGATATTCCAGCAGGGAACTGTCAAAACCGTGGATCAGCAGCAGGGGGGCGCGATCGCCAGAATCTGGACCAGCGGCGACAAAGCTGGTGGCGATGGTTTGGGATCCCACCGGCTCGGGTAGAGATACGGTTAGCGCTTGGCGCTGGATTTGCTGGGCCAGGGCGATCGCATCCGGGTCACCGATCGCGGCGATCGCGGGGGGCAAAAAATCAGGAAAATCCGTCACGGCTTTAGTTGGCACGGCTCAATCGGCTGAAAAAAGTTAACAAAAAGGATTTCCTAGATTAGGCGCTACTTTTCGCGGCCATAGCTGATGAAGGGCAGGGCGATCGCCGGGGCCGTTGCCACCGTTCCATCCGCCGCCGCCGTGGTCACCACCGTATCGGGGCCGCCCGCCTTCCGCCGCAGGTAGCCCAGGGCGATCGCGCCGTTGCCCCCATCGGCCAACACGCTCGTGAGACGGCCCACCGCCCGCTGCCCAGTTTCCCCTTGATCCGGTTGATCGGGCTGGTCGGGATTCGCCACAAACAAATCCGCACCAACGGCCACGGGGCGATCGAACCGAAACCCGTAGAGATATTGCTTCACCCCGTCATAGGTATCCAGGCGCGCGATCGTTTCCTGGCCGATGTAGCAGCCCTTCTGGAACGACACCGCCCCCCACAGGCCCGCTTCCAGGGCATTAAAATCTTCCGTCAATTCCGCACCGGGCCAGGGGCGACCGTCCTCCACCCGCAGCCGCTCCCAGCCCTCGGATCCCAGGGGCACCGCCCCCGCCGCCGTCAGGGTTTGCCAGAGGGTCGCCGCGCGATCGCCCAGGGAATTTCCCGCATCCTCAGCCGCGCCAGCCCCATCCTCCACCTCGACCCAGAGGGTAAAGCCAGGTTGCGCCAGCCCCGAGCCCGCCGCCAGCCGCACGGGAATGCCCGCCAACTCCACCTGCCGATGGCCGTGGGGTTCGAGATCTTCGCCGTGGATCCCCAGGGTTTGCAGCAGGGTACACGCCTCGGGGCCGATCAAACTGAAGGCGATCGCCGCGTCCTGGGCATCCGTCACCTCGACCCGATCCATGGGAAAAATGAAGCGATCGAACCAGGTCAGCAGGCGGTCCGTCATTCCCGGCGACGCCAGCAGCAGAACCGCCGCCTCCGTCACCCACGCCGTCGCCAGATCCAGGGGGCGGGCGGTGGCATTGACGATCGCGGCGATCGTCCCCTGGCCCGGTTGCAGGCTTTTGAAATCATTGGTGGTTTGGTTGTGGAGGAACGTGAGGCGATCGGCCCCCGTCACCCGCAGCCGCGTCCAGTCGCTCAGGTCCACCAGGGCCACCCGCGATCGCGCCGCCGACCGGGCCAGATCCTCCGCGCCGTCGCCGCTGGGGCCATAGCGAACCGGCGATCGCGCCGCCGCCCCAAAGACCGCCCCGCCCTGCCGCTGCACCATCCGCAGGGGAGATAGGAAATCTGATGCCTCTGCTGCCATGGAAACCACCCGCCCAATCGTTATGGCCTGATGTTGAACTGGTTTGCTAAGTTGCTAAATCGGTTGATGAACCGCCCCGGCCCCTGGGGATGCGCTTCTAACGGTGGCCGCGATCGCGTCTGCCCGGACGGCCCAATCGTAGATGGTAGCATTGGGGCACTTCTCCGCTGGCCCAGCCTCCCCACTTCCCCCCGACTGCCCATGTTCACCGGCCTCGTGCAGGGCCTTGGCACCCTCCAATCCCTTGGCCCCTATCAATTGGAAATTCGCTGCGCCGATGGGGCGATCGCGGCGATCGTGCCGACTTTGGAAATTGGCGACAGTGTGGCGGTCGATGGGGTGTGCCTGACGGTGGAAACGATCCGCGATCGCGGGTTCATCGCCGCCGTGTCCCCCGAAACGTTGAGTAAAACCGTCCTCGGTCACCGCCTCGAACAGCAGCAGCCGGTGAATCTGGAAACGTCGTTGCGGGTGGGCAGCAAAATCGGCGGCCATTTCGTGACGGGCCATGTGGACGGCACCGGGGAGCTGGTGGGGGCGATCGCGTCGGCCACCTCCTGGGAGCTGGAGTTTTTGGCGTCGGCGGCGATCGCGCGCTACATCGTCCCCAAGGGCAGCGTGGCGGTCAATGGCATCAGCCTGACGGTGGCGACCTGTTCGGAAAGTGGCGATCGCTTCACGGTGGCGGTGATTCCCCACACCTACGCGGAGACGAATCTCAGCGCGATCGCGCCGGGGGAGCCGGTCAATTTGGAGGGGGATATTTTGGGCAAATACGTCGAAAAATTAATCCGCCACCCCGCCCACCCATCCCCGCGATCGCCCGAGTCCGAAGAACCGCTCACCCTCGAATTTCTCCAGGATCACGGCTATCTGTAGGGGGCGATCGCCCTCGTCCAATTCCCCCGAAACGCTGCCCCTGCGAACGCACCGATCCCGTCCAACCTCACCGATTCGTTCTGCGAGGGAACGCGATCGCGTTGATCTTGGGGCCGGTGCGTTCGGGCTAGGGACGCGATCGCGGGATTTGAAGCGTACCGAACGCTCCCTAGACGGTGGGTTCCTCTTGGCGGGCCGGTTTGGGCTGGAGGGCCACGATCTTAGGCGCATCCTTAGGCGCTTCCGGCTTGGGCGCAGCGGGCTTGGGCGCTTCTTCAGCCACCGATTCCGCCGGTTCTGCGGGGGCGATCGGGTCTTCAGCCACTGGTTCCACTTCAGGGGATTCTTCCGCCTCAGCCGCTTCTTCCGCCGGTTCCGCCGCCGCTTGCGGTTTAGTCGAGGGCTCCGCCGCCACCGGTTCCGGGTTCGCCAGCTCCAGCGTCAGGAAGCGACTTTCCGCCTCCGCCATCACCGTGTCCTTCGCCTCTAGGATTTCGCCGCGATAGGCTTCCAAAACCGCCGTAGACAGGGAAATGCGCCCCTGCCACTCGTCAATATCCGTGACGATCGCCTTCACCGTATCCCCCAGGGCAAACAGATCCTCGACGGACGCCACCCGCGCCTGACTCATTTGCTTAACGTGCAGCAGCCCCCGCAGGCCGTTGATGTCCACAAAGACGCCAAAGGGCCGAATGCCGCCCACGCGCCCGGTCACCAACTGGCCGGTCTTGAGCTGGGCCATCAGCCCCGCCTTGGCCGCCTCCCGGTGGGAAAAGACCAATTTCTTGCGATCGCGGTCAATCTCCAGCGGCACCACATTGAGCACCTGACCGATCAGGCGATCGAGCTCCTCACGCTCCAGCAGATGCGATCGCGGAATGAACCCCCGCAGGCCGCGCACATTCACCGTCACGCCGCCCTTATTGGTACCCGTCACCTTCACCGCCACGGACCCCTTAGATTCCACCAGGGCCGCCAGCTCCTCCCACACCTTCCGCAGGGCCAGCTCCCGCAGGGACACGGTGACCTGACCGTCCGCATTGGGGGCGCGCACCACCAAAAATTCCTGCTCTAGGCCCAGGGGCACTTGCTCACGCAGGGCATCCCCATCCTTCGCCAGGGTTTCCGCCATGGGCAGCAGGGCCGCAGATTTGCCCCCCACATCCACCAAAACGCCGTCGCTGCTGTACTCAAATGGCTTGCCCCGGACCGTTTGGCCCACCTCGAAGGCGGAAAAATCCTGCTGGTCGAGGGCGGCCATAAAATCTTCCATCGAAAACGATGGTTGGCCAGACGAAGGCTGCGTTTTTGCGCTCATGGACTCGATCGGTTGAACGATTTAAAAAAGTAAAGATGGGATGGCCTTGGGGGCGATCGCGCCGGGGGACGGGGTGCGGCGGCGATCGCCCTTCAACTTCGGCTTTTCAACTATAGCCACTTTGTTGGGCCACTTTGGTGACCCCCTCGCTTGAACTGCCCTGGGGCGATCGCAACCCCCTAGGGATCAACGGCGAGGCGGGCAAAGAGGGTTTTGACCTGTTCCCAGGCGGCGGCGGCGGCGGCGGGGTGATAGCTGCCCCGGCGATCGCAGAAAAATCCATGGTCCGCCCCGTCATAGGTCAGGATGCGATGGGCGATCGCGTGCCGCTCCAGCGCCGATTCAATGGTGGCGATGTGGTCCGGGGGAATGCTGGCGTCTTCCGTGCCAAAAAAGCACCAGATTTCGCCGCCAATCTGACCGGTGCGATCCACCGTGGGGGCACCGCCGCCCGGACACCAGTTCACGATCCCCGCCCCATAGAACGACGCCGTGGCGGCCACCTCCGGCAGGGTGGCGGCGAGATAGGCCCCATGGCCCCCGAAGCAAAAGCCGATGCAGCCGACGCCCCCCGCCTTGGCCTGGGGATGGTCCTGGGCGATCGCGATCACCGCCTGAATATCGCCAAGCAGTTGCGCCGCCTGGGTTTGGTCTTTGTATTGGCGACCCACCTGGATATCTTCCGCCGTGTAGCCCGCCTCGAAGCCCGGAGCCAGCCGGTGGTACAGGGCCGGGGCGATCGCCACATAGCCCTCAGCGGCGATGCGCTCCGTCACCTCACGAATGTGGACATTCACCCCAAAAATTTCCTGCAACACCACCACCACCGGCCACGGCCCCGCCCCCGCTGGCACTGCTCGGTAGGCCGCGATCACCCCATCCGCCGTCGGCACGGTGATCCATTGGCCAGTCACAGGATCAGTCATCGCGGCTCCAGTTGAAGACCCCACGGGCAATTGCTCCCAAACTCAACACCTATCCAGATCGAGTTTAGAACCTGCCTCCGGCCCCGGCGCGATCGCGGCCTTTTCCCCCCTTGGTTCGCCCTTGCGCCCCAGCAGCCAATAGGTTTCCATCTGGCCGCGCCCTTTCACTTCCACCGGCCCGCGCGCCTCGAAGTCATAGCTGTCCTTGAGCCGCTCATAGACCGCCTTGGTCACCTGGATGCGATCGGGTGCCCCCAAGGACTCCATGCGGCTCGCCACATTGACCGTATCGCCCCACAGGTCATAGATGAATTTCTTGGTGCCAATGACCCCCGCCACCACCATGCCCGTGTTGATGCCGATGCGCAGTTGCAGACAGTCGGTGGCGTAGAACGGACTGCGGGGGCAAAATTTCGCCGCCGCCGTCAGCATATCCAGCGCCATTTCCGCGATCGCCTCCGCATGATCATCCCGCTTGTCCGGCAGGCCCCCCACCACCATGTAGGCATCGCCAATGGTTTTAATTTTTTCGAGGCCGTGGCGATCGGCTAGCTCATCAAACGTGGAAAAAATCTGATTGAGCCAATGGACTAGCTCCTCCGGCGGCGTGCGGGACGAAAATTCCGTGAAGCCGACGATATCCGCAAAGAGCACCGTCACCCGGTCAAACTGCTGGGCGATCGCGCCGGGATCCTGCTTGAGGCGCTCCGCAATGGGCATCGGCAAAATATTGAGTAGCAGGCGATCGGCCGTTGCCCGTTCCTTCGCCAAACTTTGGTTCGCCTGCTGAAGATCCGCCGTCCGGTGGCGCACCTGCCGCTCCAGTTCCCGGGAGGTTTGTTTGATGCGCGCGACGGTGGTGCCAATGCCCGCCATGGCCAGCACCCCCAACAGCCCAAAGGCAAAGGCCGTGCGGCGGGTGCCCTCCTGGGTTTTGGCTAGGAAGGAATCGAGGGGCTGGGTAATTTCCAGCACGCCGCGCACGTCCCCCACCTTCCAGTCGCGCTTGGGGCTGTCGGGGTGGGTATTGTGGCAACCGACGCAGCTTGGCTTGAGCACATCCGCCTGGGCATAGCGGAAGGCCCGCTGGCCGCGAAAGGTTTCGGTGCGGGTGTAGGGCTCTTTGGGATTGCGGCGCAACTGGGCGATCGCGGCCCGTTCAAAATCATCCCGTGGCCCCCCCTCTTCGGCCCGCCAGGGGAAGGGGTAGTCACTGAACAGGCGCACGGAGAGGTTTTCGTTGCGCTCTTGAATTTCATTGCCCAATTCGATCAAAAAGGTGGCGGGCAGGGGCACCACCCCCGCCAAGTCCCCGTGTTCATGGGACACCCGCACATTGGGCAGCCCCTCGATCGCCTGGACGGCGGTGGAGTTATAGAGGGTGCGCGCTTCCGACAGCACCTGGGCATAGAGTCTGGCGCTGGCGAGGGCTTGGAAATCGATCAGTTCCTTCGACAGTTGCGACAGGTGGGCAACGGCGGCGATGCCCCCCAGAAACAGCAGCACCGCCAACACGCGCACGGTGCGGCGATAGAGAAATTGGATGAGCGCTTGGCCGAGCGATCGCACCATGGGGGCCTCATGAATATGCGGAACGGTCCTCCCCTAGGGGAAGCGGAAGATGCCACGGTGGAGAGCCGCCGATGTGAGGCCCTGACGGACGGCTAGGGGAAATGTAGATGCGGGATTTGCCCACCTGGGGGATCCGCCAGTGCGGAGTCGGAGGGATCAATATGGGCTCCACTGCTTCTAGTTGTAATCACTGAAGCGGTGCGATCGCCACTGACCCCCACCCAAGCACCCTAGGGCAACGTTGGATCCATGGAGCAACGGAGCGGTAATAGAAAATTAATAGATCAATGGCTTCCGGGCGATCGCGGCCCCCGTGATCCCCCGACCGACAGCCTTCCCTGGCCTAGGCGATCGCCCCCCAGTCCACCGCCGGAAGCGCCTCAAAGGCCGGCCGCGCCAGATAGAACCCCTGGAACAGACAAATGCCAAAGCCCCGCAGCACCTCCAGTTCCGCCCGGGACTCCACCCCCTCCGCAATAATTTCGATATTCAGCTCCCGGCAGACCATCACAATGGAGCGAACGATCGCCTGCCGGGGCAAATCCGACTCGATGCCCTGGGTCAGATCCATATCAATTTTGATAATATCCGGCTGAAATTCCGCCAGCAGATTCAGCCCCGCATAGCCCGCCCCAAAATCATCAATGGCCGTCTTGAAGCCCAGCCGTTTATATTCACAAATAATGTTTTGCAGGTGGGCTTTATTTTCTACCTTCTCCCCCTCCGTCACCTCAAAGATCAATTTATCTTTGGGGAAATTAAATTCACTGGCGGCGGCCAAGGTGGCGCGAATGCAGGTTTCCGGTTGATACACCGCATTGGGCAAAAAATTAATGCTCAAATAGGTGTCTAAATGCAACGACGCCGCCAACTGAATGGCCCGACGGCGACAGCACTGATCAAAGGCGTAGCGATTTTGGTCATTGATGCGCTGAAGCACTTCCCCCGCCGGTTCGCCATTGATCCCGCGCACCAGGGCCTCGTAGGCAAAAATACGCTGGGCGGGCACATCGACAATGGGCTGAAATGCCATGGAAAATTCAAAGCCGAGGTCCGGCAGCTCGCACCGACCCGGACAAGCGTGGGCCACCTCGGCGGGGAATTTTAGGGGGGTTGGGGCATTACGATGGTGCACGATTGTCGGGCGCAACGCTAGGGCGCGGTAGGGGGGAAGGGGGGACGGGCTGAGGGGGTAGATCCTTGATTCATGGTAGACGATTGCTTCCCCAATGGTGCCGTTGGTCCGGCATACTGCTAAGGGTTTGCCGATGGTTTCGGCGGTTAGCTTTGCGAGAGGTTTGTGCCATGTGCGATCGCCCTGCGCTTCCGAGTCCCTATCCCACCACGCGCCGGTGCGATCAGGTGGATGACTACCACGGGACGATCGTGGCGGATCCGTACCGCTGGCTGGAGGCGGGGGCGGATGAGCCGGAGGTGCGTGCCTGGATCGGGGCGCAAAATGCCCTGACCTTTGACTACCTGGAGCGGTTGCCGGGGCGGGGGGCGATCGCGGCGCGGCTGGCCCAGCTTTGGGACTATGAGAAGTTTGGGGTGCCGTTCAAGCGGGGCGATCGCTACTTCTATTTCAAGAACGATGGCCTGCAAAACCAAAGCGTCCTCTACGTGCAGGAGTCGTTGACGGGTCCGGCGCGGGTTTTGTTAGATCCCAATGCCCTGTCGGAGGATGGCACCGTGGCCCTCGGCCCCTACGCCGTCAGCCACGATGCGCGCTATTTGGCCTATAGCCTGTCGCGATCGGGCTCCGACTGGCAGGAATGGCGGGTGCGCGATGTAATGACCGGTGAGGATTTGCCGGATCTGGTGCAGTGGTCCAAGTTCTCCGGTGCAAGCTGGACCCACGACGGGGCGGGCTTTTTCTACAGTCGCTACGATGAGCCGATCGCCGACCGGCAATTTGAAGACGCCAATTTTTACCAGAAGCTGTATTACCACCGGCTGGGCACGGCGCAGGCGGAGGATGAACTGATCTTCCACTGCCCCGACCAAAAGGAATGGAGCGCTTCTGGGGAAGTGACGGAGGACGGGCGTTTTCTCTGCGTGAGCATTTGGCGCGACACCACCCACCGCTGCCGCTTTCTTTATCGGGATTTGCAGGATCCATCGGCAGACTTTGTGGAATTAATCGACAATTTCGATGCGGTCTATAGGCTCATTGGCAATGACGATCGCACCTTTTGGTTTTTGACAGACAATGGGGCGTCGCGACAGCGGGTGATTGCCATTGATCTAGACCGTCCGGAGCCGGAACATTGGCGGGAGTTGATTCCGGAGGCGGCGGAAACCTTAGATCAAGTGAGTGTGCTCAACGATCGCTTCGTGGCGGGATACCTAAAGGATGCCCGCAGTGTGGTCAGAATTTTTGCGTTGACGGGGCAGTTCGAGCGGGAAATGGATCTGCCGGGAATCGGATCTGTGGGGGGCTTCCGGGGCGATCGCGCGGACACGGAAACGTTCTATAGCTTCACCAGTTTCACGACGCCGACGACGATTTATCGCTACGATTTGGTCACCCATGAGCAGACGGTATTCCGTGCGCCGACGGTGGCCTTTGATCCCCAGGATTATGAAACCCGCCAGTTTTTTTACCAAAGTCTAGATGGCACCACGGTGCCCATGTTTATTAGTCACCGCAAGGGTTTAAAGCTAGATGGCAACAACCCCACGTTGCTCTATGGCTATGGCGGTTTCAATGTGTCCCTGACGCCGACCTTTTCCATTTCTAATTTGGTGTGGATGGAGTTGGGGGGCGTGTATGCCCTGCCGAACCTGCGGGGCGGCGGCGAGTACGGGGAAGATTGGCACGAGGCGGGCACTAAAACCAAAAAGCAAAATGTGTTTGATGATTTTATTGCCGCTGCCCAATGGTTAATTGATCAGGGCTATACGCGATCGCAAAATCTGGCGATCTATGGCGGCAGTAATGGCGGTTTGTTGGTGGGAGCCTGTATGGTGCAGCGGCCCGATTTATTCGCCGTGGCCATTCCCGCCGTCGGCGTTTTAGATATGCTGCGGTTCCACCAATTCACCATTGGCTGGGCCTGGTGTTCGGACTATGGACATCCGGATAATCCCGAGGAATTTGCGGCCCTCTATGGCTATTCACCCCTCCATAATCTCAAGCCCCAAACGGCCTACCCCGCTACGATGATTACGACGGGCGATCGCGATGATCGCGTGGTTCCGGCCCACAGTTTCAAGTTTGCGGCGGCGTTGCAGGCGGCCCAGGGGGGTGATGCGCCCACGCTGATTCGCATTGACACCAAGGCGGGCCACGGGGCCGGTAAACCCACCGCTAAATTAATCGAGGAGGCGGGCGATCGCCTGACGTTCAGCTTAGCCCACATGGAAGCGGGCACGGCTATTCTAGAGGCCCTAGAAACGGATCAAGACAGCTCCAATTCCTAGGATTTACCACCTATAACATCGGTCAAGACAAGGGGCTTAAGCCCCTTGCTCCACCGGATTTCGTGCCAGGAAAAGTCCCGACCTACACGACAAAATTCACCAGCTTATTGGGCACCACAATCACCTTTTTCACCGTTTCGCCTGCGATGTACTTTTGGGCCACCTCGCTCTCCGTCGCCAACTGTTCCAGGGCCGCGCGATCGCACCCTGCGGGCACCTGAATCGTCCCGCGCGTTTTGCCCTTAATTTGAATGACGATCGTCAACTCGTCCGCCACCAGGGCCGCCTCATCCAGCGCAGGCCAGGGAGCCCGGTGGACCGAGCCCGATTGACCCAGATTTTGCCAAAGTTCTTCGGCCAAGTGGGGCGCAAAGGGGGCCAGTAGCAGAATGAGCGTCGTAATCCCTTCCCGATAAACCGGCGAGGTTTTGGTGGCGTAATCCCCCAACGCATTGCTCAGTTTCATCAACTCCGACACGGCGGTATTGAGTTGATAATCGCCGTTTAAATCCTCGCTAATTTCCTTGATCGCCGTATGGATGGCCCGCCGTAGATCCTTTTCTGCTTTCGCATCCACCAGATCCGCCGCCGCTTCCCCCTGGGCGATTTCGAGGTAGGTGGTCACCAGCCGCCACACCCGATTCAGGAAGCGGAATTGGCCTTCCACATCCGCATCATCCCACTCCAAATCCTTCTCGGGGGGCGCTTTGAATAGGATGAACATGCGGGCCGTATCTGCTCCATATTTTTCCAGGACCGAGGCCGGTTCAACGCCGTTATATTTCGACTTCGACATTTTTTCGTAGACCGCCTGAAGGCGATCGCCCGTGGCCGGATCCTTAGGCGCTTCAGGGTCCGAAAAATCCACATCCGCCGGGGCCACATATTTACCGGTTTGGGTATTTTTGTAGGCCGTTGCCTGCACCATGCCCTGGGTCAACAGTTGCTTGAAGGGCTCATCGAAATTCACCAGACCGCGATCGCGCAGCACCTTCGTAAAAAAGCGGGAGTAAAGTAAATGCAAAATCGCATGTTCAATGCCCCCCACATACTGATCCACCGGTGCCCAATCGTTCACTTTGGCCGCATCAAAGGGGGCCGTTTCATTGTTTGCATCCGGGTAGCGCAGGTAATACCAGGAGGAGTCAATGAACGTATCCATCGTGTCCGTTTCCCGCTTTGCCGGCGTTCCGCAATTGGGGCAGGGTACATTCACCCAATCCGTCAGTTTCGCCAGGGGGGAGGGGCCGCGCCCGGAAAATTCCACGTTCTCCGGCAAAGTAACCGGTAATTGATCCGCCGGGACCGGCACCGGGCCGCAGTCGGGGCAATGGACCACGGGGATCGGCACACCCCAGTAGCGCTGTCTGGAAATTAGCCAATCCCGCAGCCGGTACTGGATCCGCGCCTTGCCGTAGCCCTGGGCCTCCGCGTAGGCGACGATTTTTTCCTTCGCTTCCCCGGACGGCAGGCCATCAAATTCACCGGAGTTCACTAAAACCCCCGCTTCCGTATAGGCATCTTCAGGGGTTTCATCCGCCGCGATCGCGGTGCCCTCCGGCACAATCACCGTCCGCATGGGCAGATCATTCTGGCGCGCAAACTGGAAATCCCGGCGATCGTGGGTGGGCACCCCCATCACCGCCCCGGTGCCGTATTCATAGAGCACATAATCGGCAATCCAAATGGGAATTTCCTCGCCCGTAAAGGGATTGAGGGCCATACCACCGGTAGGAATACCGCGCTTGGGTTTATCCTCCGCCGTCCGCTCAATCTCGCTTTCCCGGCCAATTTCTTCCACGAAGGACGCCACCGCCGCCGCCCGATCCGCCGTGGTCACCCGCGCCGTCAGGGGATGCTCCGGCGCAAGGACAACATAAGTGACCCCATACACCGTGTCAGGACGGGTGGTAAACACCGCAATTTTCTCACCGGCCAGGGCTTCATTGCCCACAATCGGAAATTCCAGATAGGCCCCGGTGGACTTGCCGATCCAGTTGGCCTGCATGGTTTTGACGCGCTCCGGCCAACCGGTCAGTTGATCGAGATCCGTCAGCAATTGCTCAGCGTAATCGGTAATTTTAAGGAACCACTGGCGCAACTGCCGCCGCTCCACCAGGGCACCCGATCGCCACGATCGCCCCTCCGCGTCCACCTGTTCATTGGCCAAAACCGTTTGATCGACGGGATCCCAGTTCACCGTCGCTTCCTTCTGGTAGGCCAGCCCCGCCTCAAAAAATTGCAGGAACAGCCACTGGGTCCACCGGTAATAGTCCGGGCGGCAGGTGGCCACCTCCCGATCCCAGTCATAGGACAGCCCCAGCTTTTTGAACTGGGCCTGCATCTGGGCGATATTCTGCTCCGTCCAGGCCGCCGGATGCACCCCCCGTTCGATCGCGGCATTTTCCGCCGGTAGCCCAAACGCATCCCAGCCCATCGGGTGCAGCACATCGTAGCCCTGCATCCGCTTCACCCGCGCGATCGCGTCCGTGATCGTGTAATTGCGGACATGGCCCATGTGGATATTGCCCGACGGGTACGGGAACATGGACAGGGCATAGAATTTTGGGCGTTTTTCCGCAGAATCCGCCAGGTCGCGCTCCGGCGTGCGATCGGCCCGTTGCTCTGCCCAAGTGGCCTGCCATTTGGCTTCAATATCGTTGGGATTGTAGCGAGCGTCCACGGCGATCGATCCTCCTGGGGGATTAAGGGCGTTAACGGCGAATTTTGCCGATTTTTTGAACCGGTTGGCGCGTGCGGCGACACGGGCGCGGCTTCACAATCTACCGCATGTTGACCGCATTCTAATGCCCCATTCATTGTCCCACAGGGTCCATCCGCCTTAGATTGCGCCGATTGATGGGACCGGGCACCACACCAAAAAAGAGTGAGACAAGGGGCTTAAGCCCCTTGCCCCAAAGGTCCAAGCGCGAGATCAATTACAGGATCAATCGCGAAATCCATCGCAAGATTAATCACCGAATCAGGCGCAAGACTAATCACGAAATCAGGGCGGCGGTTTGCGAAAAATCTACCGTTCCGTCAACCGCGTCAGCACCTGATTAGACCGGGACACAAACGACTTCATGCTATTGGCATCAAACCCCCGTTGGGCAATCAGCGCCAAATCATAGATATGATTGCACAGGGATTTAGATAGCACCGCACTCGGCGAATCACCACCCTCCGTAATAATCGATCCCTGATTCATTTTCAGGAGATTTTCCACCAGCGGATGGGCGCTATTAACCAACAGAATGTGGTCATCCGGGAACGTCGCCATCTTATTTTCAAAGAGGGCCGTCATGTCCTGGAGTCGGCGCATACTTTCCGGCAACAGCACCATCGCCGGGGGCGCACTGGCGGGATCATCCCCCTTCAGGGCCTCCACCTTAATATTCACGCGGGGGTTTTCTAGGGCCGCTTCAAACAGTTCCTTGATCTGCTCACTGCGGGTTTTATTGGTGGTCGGATCAACGATTTCCGTGTCTTTCTTGTCCTTGTCCACCAGGGCATCGTCAATTTCCGCATCCACCCGCGAGAATTTGACGTCCGTGTATTCCCGCTCCAGGAAGCTGATGAAATGGGTGTCAATGAAGGAATCGAGGAACAGCACCTCTAGCCCTTGGCTTTTATGCAATTCCACATAGGTGGCCTGGGCGGCGGGATCGGTGCAGTAGAATACGCGATCCTTGTGGTGGGATTCGTTGCGCTCTAGGTATTCCTTGAGGGTGGTGTAGTAATAGCCGTTTTCATCCTGGGGAGATTGGCTTTCCGTGGGGCTTTCCCAGGCGTCTCCGTCCTCCGTTTGCACTTCCACGGCGACGGCATCGGATGCTTCGGATGCACTGGCAAGATCGGCGGTGGTGCGGAAGATGAGAATGTCTTCCACTTGCTTTTTGAATTTGTCGTCGTTGAGGGAGCCGAATTTAACGAACGTGCCCAGATCCTGCCAGCAGCGGATGTATTCCTTGCGATCGCTGCGGTAGAGATCCTTGAGTTGTCCGGCGACCTTCTTGGCAATGTAGTCGGCGATTTTGCGGACCGTGCGATCGCCCTGGAGGTAGCTGCGGGACACGTTCAGGGGAATGTCCGTGCTGTCAATGACGCCGCGCAGGGGCAGGAGGAATTTGGGGATAACCTCTTCGCAATTGTCGCTGACAAAAACCTGGTTGCAGAAGAGTTTGATTTGACCCTTCGTGACATCCACATCCGGCTTCAGCTTCGGGAAATAGAGGATGCCATTGACCACGAAGGGATAGTCGGTGTTGAGATGAATCCACAGGAGCGGATCCTCCTGAAACGGGTAGAGATAGCGATAGAATTCTAGGTAGTCGTCTTTGGTGAGGTTGCTGGCGGATTCCTTCCAGGGGGCCTTTTCCTGGTTGATGCGCTCCCCGTTGAGGGTGATGGGGTAGGGCATGAAGTCGCAATATTTTTTGACGATATTGCGGATGCGGAATTCTTCTAAATAGTCCGCTTCCTCGTCCATGAGGGTGAGGGTGACGGTGGTGCCGCGATCGCGCCGTTCGGAGGTATCCAATTCAAATTCCGTGGAGCCTTCGCAGCGCCAATGGACCGCCTCGGCCCCCTCTTGGTAGGACAGGGTATCGATCTCGACGGTGGTGGCGACCATGAAGGAGGAGTAGAAGCCGAGGCCAAAGTGGCCGATGATTTGCTCCTTGGAATCCTTGAATTTTTCGACAAATTCTTCGGCGCTGGAGAAGGCCACTTGGTTAATGTACTTCTCGATTTCTTCGGCGGTCATGCCGATGCCGTTGTCGGTGATGGAAAGCTGTTTCTTTTCCTTATCGATGGAGATTTGAATTTCCGGTTCACCGAGATCAATGGATTGGCCGCTGCCGTAGACCGCCATTTTCAGCTTGGAGATGGCATCAACGGCGTTAGAAATTAGCTCCCGCAGGAAGATTTCGTGATCTGAATAAATAGATTTTTTGATAATGGGAAAAATATTCTCGGTGTGAACCGTGATGTTACCGCGTTTGAGGACGGTGGCCATGGTTTTTAGGGGTAATGGAGCTAGGGGTTTTCTCGGATCAAGCCCTAGGCTAGCGTGGGGGTGGGGGGGATGGGTTCGGGTTTCGGATTCGGATTTCCCTACTTCTGGGGCCGATCGCGGGGGGATTTGCGTAACGAGATGTCGCGATCGCGGGGATGAACGGCGGGCGAGCGGGCGCAATCCGGTTTAATGGAAAGCAAGCCTGGGGGGCGCTCTGCGGGGGTCTGCGGGCTTGGGCGGCGATCGCTGGGGCGATTGAAAACGATTCAATAACGGTTCAGGTTCGACGATTTCGGCTACATTTCGGACGAGTCAAACCATTCACGGTGGCGTTGGGAGGACAGTGAGTTCATGGTTGGGCAGCTAAAGCAAAAGCCCCTATGGATTGCGGGGGCGGCGGTGGTGGGGACGATGGTGGGGATTGATGCCCTGGGCCATGCCCTCGATGGGTTGGGGTCGGCGCTGCCGGTGGGGATGGCGATCGCGGCGGGGGCGCTCTGGTGGCGGCGGCGGTCGGGGGCGATCGCGCCGAAGGGAAATACTGTGCCGGTGCCCAGTTCCCGCGATCGCGTGGTGGCGGCCATTGCTCGCACGGGGGTCATTTTGGAGCGGCTCCAGGGGGAAATCCCAGCCCCCGATCTGACGAAACTGCCCCTGGACGGTTGGCGCGATCGCTTGGCGCAACTGACGGCGGCGGTGGATCGGCCTGAAACCACCGTGGCGATCGTTGGGGGCGCGGGCGTGGGCAAAACTACCCTGACGAAGGCCCTCGCGATCGCGCAGCCGCCCTCAAATTTCCAATGGATTGATACGCCAAGCCTGTTTGTGGGGGCCGATGCGATCACCGAAGCAGGTTCGGACACCGATCCCGCGCGATCGAGCCTGCTGGCCCAAACCCTCGGGGCGGATGTTGTGCTGTTCGTCACGGCGGCGGACCTGACGGCGACGGAATTTGACGCGATCGCGGCCTTGACGGCGGCGGATCGGTTCCCGCTGGTGGTTTTTAATAAGCAGGATCGCTACTTGCCCGCCGATCGCGAGGCCATCTTGACCCGCCTCGGCCACGAACTCCACGGGCAACTGACCCGCGATCGCATCGTCGCGATCGCCGCCGCCCCGGCCCCCATCAAGGTGCGCCGCCACCAAACCGATGGCACCGTTCAGGAATTTATGGAGCAACCCGCCCCGGATTTGACGCCCCTCGTCGGCCCCCTGCAAACCCTGCGGACGGCCCAGGGCGATCGCCTGCGCTGGCAAACCATCACGCGGGAAACGGCGGCGGTGCAAACGGAACTGCTCACGATCCTGAACAGCCAGCGGCGATCGCGGGCCATTTCCCTCGTCGAGCAAAGCCAGTGGATCGCCGGAGCCGCCGCCTTCGCCAATCCCATGCCGGGACTCGATCTCGTCGCCACCGCAGCGGTCAACGGCCAACTGGTCCTGGAGGTGGGCCAAATTTATCAGCAAAAATTCTCCCTCGATCGCGCCCAGGGGGTCGCCGCCACCCTCGCGGAACTGTTGATTAAGCAGGGGGCCGTGGAGCTCGCCAGCCAGGCGATCGGCAGCGCCCTCAAGGCCAGTGCGGTCACCTACGCCGTCGGGGGGGCGGTCCAGGGCATCAGCGCCGCCTACCTCACCCGCATCGCCGGCCAGAGTTTGATTGACCTATTCGAGGCCAAGGCGATCGCGGAGTTGACCGGCACCGCCACCGATGATCGCTGGTTTGCCCCGGAGCGGCTGACGGCGGCGATCGCCCAGGCCCTCGACCGGACCCGCCAGGGATTAAACCTGCAAACCTTTGTGCAGCAGGCGCTCCAGCGGCTCCCCCAACGGCCCGCCAGCGCCCCAGCCACCGCCCCCTAGGGCCACACCAGCGGCCCCCTCCCCATCGATTGATCCATCGATCTAAACGTTTCCCCTCTTGAGTGCGTATGGTTCCTGTGCCCCTGTCGTCCGTTGAATCCGCGATCGCGCCCTACCTCAACACCCTCCAACACACCGGCCCCACGATCGAACTGGTGCGCGGCCAAACGGTCCCCCTGCCGGAGGCGAGCCCCCAGCGCGATCGCATCCTCCAAAAACTCACGATCGCCCTCACGGACCTGTGCCGGAGCGATCGCCCGGACCTGCACATTTGGAACATTCCCCACCTGATCCGCACCGGCCTAACCACCGTGCGCCTGCCGGACCTGTCCCTCATCGATGCCCCCCCCGAGGGAGCCCTACCGCTGCTGGAGAGCGCCCCCGCCCTGACGGTCGAAATCGTCGCCCCCAGCCGCCCGAGGGATGACTACCGGGCCAAGCGATCGGAATACGCCGCCCTGGGCATTTCGGAATATTGGATCATCGATCCCGATAACCGCAAGGTGTCGGTGATGCTCTGGTCCGATGGCTTCTACGACTGCACGGAATATTCCGGCAATACGGGCCTTGTGTCCCCCCGCTTCCCCCTGCGATCGCTCACCGTCGAGGGTCTCTTCGGCGATCGGTAGGGTGCGTTCGGTGCGGCTCAAATCCCGCGATCGCGCCTCTACCCCGAACGCACCGACAACCCAGGATCAACGCGATCACGGTCCCTAGCAAACCAGATCGGCGATGTTGCAAGGGGTCGGTGCGTTCGCAGTATCCACGTTCCGGTGAAAATTGACGGTTGCGAACGCACCCTACCAGAACTCAGAATTTGGCAGGATCCGCCCGATTAAAGGCCCACGCGATCGCGGAACGCCGCCACCGCATCATTGAGCGCCTCTAACTCAATCAAAAACGCATCATGGCCGTGGATCGACGGCAACTCCACCAGCGTCGCCCCCGGCAACAGCCGCGCCAACTCCGCCTGCTCCTGGGGTGGATAGAGCACATCCGACGGAATACTCACCACCAGCGCCGGTTGCGCGATCGCGCCCAGCACCGTGCCGTAGTCGCGATCGGGCCGCGCCAAATCATGCCGATCCATCGCCAAACTCAGGGCCACATAGGTATTCGCATCAAACCGCTGAATTAACTTGTCCCCCTGGTAGCGCAGATAGCTCGCCATGGCAAACTCATCCGTCGCGCGGTGGGGCTGCAATTTGCGGCCAAACCGTTCCTCAAAACTGTCCCAGGTGCGATAGGTACACATGGCGATCGCCCGCGCCGCCGCCAACCCCGCCACCGGCTGCTGCTCCGGGTCATAGCGCCCCCCCTGCCACAGCGGATCCGCATAGATCGCCAGCCGCTGCGCCTCACTCCAGCCAATGCACCAGGCGGAATGGCGGCCCGAAATCGCCATCGGCGCGATCGCCCCCACGCGATCGGGGAACATCGCCGCCCACTCCAGCACCTGCATCCCCCCCAGCGACCCGCCAATCACCAGCCGCAGCCGCCGCACCCCCAACCCATCGAGCAGCATCGCTTGGAGCCGCACCATATCCCGAATCGTAATGGCAGGAAAATCTGGCCCATAGGGCAGCCCCGTCGCCGGATTGATCGACGTCGGCCCCGTCGTGCCGTAGCAACTGCCCAAAATATTGCTGCAAATAATAAAATCCCGCTCCGGATCCAGCGATCGCCCCGGCCCCAGCAGCGGCGACCACCACCAATCCGCATCCGCCGATCCCGTAAAGGCATGGCAGATCAACACCCCATTATCCCCCGCCCCATTCAGCGTCCCCCAGGTACGATAGGCCACCTGCACCCCCTCTAGGCGATCGCCCCCCTCCAGCGGCAGCGGCTCCGGCAGGGCATAGAACAGGGTTTCCGGGGCAATAAACGAGCGGTAATCCATGGACGCAGTGGGGCCGAGCAATATAACCAACGGACGGGGCGGCAACCTAGCAAACAATACCAAGGCCGACAGCATTCCCGCGATCGGCCCTGATCAACCTAAATAATCAACCTGATTCAAACCGTGTCCCCCCAGGACAACCTAGGGGGCAGAGGCCCAAACCCTAAACCTTCACCTGGTCGAAGGCTTGGGCAAAGTCCTCTTTGATGTCATCAATGTGCTCGATGCCCACGGACACGCGGATCGCCTCCGGTGCCACCCCAGACGATCGCTGCTCCTCATCGCTCAACTGCTGGTGGGTCGTCGAAGCGGGATGGATCACCAGGGTCTTGGCGTCGCCCACGTTTGCTAAATGGCTCGCCAGCTTCACACTGTCGATAAACTGGCGACCCGCCTCCCGGCCCCCTTTGATGCCAAACATCAGGACGCAGCCGAAGCCGTGGGTGAGATATTTCTTCGCCAGCTTGTGGGAGGGGTGGCTCTTGAGACCGGCATAGCTCACCCAGTCCACCTGGGGCTGTTCTTCGAGCCATTTCGCCAGGGCTAGGGCATTGCTGGCGTGGCGATCGACGCGCAGGGACAGGGTTTCGAGCCCCTGCAACAGTTGGAACGCATTGAAGGGGCTCAGGCACGGCCCCAGATCCCGCAGCCCTTCCACCCGGGCGCGGATGGCGAAGGCGATGTTGCCAAAGGGGCCGCTGGGGCCAAAGACTTCCTGGAAGTTGAGGCCGTGGTAACCGGGGGCGGGATCGGTGAAGAGGGGGAATTTGCCGTTGCCCCAGTCGAATTTGCCGGAATCGACAATCACGCCGCCGATGGAGGTGCCGTGGCCGCCGATCCATTTGGTGGCGGATTCGACGACGATATCGGCCCCGTGGTCGATGGGACGGCACAGGTAGCCGCAGCAGCCGAAGGTGTTGTCCACCACGAGGGGGATGCCGTGCTTGCGGGCAATTTTGGCGATCGCGGCGAAGTCGGGCACATTGAAGCGCGGATTGCCAAGGCTTTCGAGGTAGATCGCCTTGGTTTGGTCATCGATCGCGGCTTCGATATCTTTCGGCTTGTCCCCATCCACGAGCTTCACGCCAATGCCGAGGCGCGGCAACGTCACCTTGAATTGGTTGTAAGTGCCGCCGTAGAGGTAGCTGGTGGAGACGATATTGTCCCCCGCCTGGGCGATCGTACTCAGGGCGATGAACTGGGCCGCCTGGCCGCTCGCCGTCGCCACCGCCGCCACGCCCCCTTCCAGGGCCGCCACCCGCTTTTCAAACACGTCCGTGGTGGGGTTCATCAGACGGGTGTAGATGTTGCCGAACTCCTGGAGGCCGAACAACTTCGCCCCGTGGTCCGCGTCATTGAAGACGTAGGACGTGGTTTGGTAAATGGGCACGGCCCGCGCATTGGTGGCCGGGTCCGGCTCTTGGCCCGCGTGAACTTGCAGCGTCTCGAAACGGTACCGATCGGTCATGGTGATGTTCTGGAAAAAGAAAAATTTGAGGAGAAGGGCAATGGGGCCGTGCGGATGCGATCGCCCCGGCGGCTGAGGGGAAGACCGGGAGGGCGATCGCGGGCGGGTTCAGTGCCGTTGGGGTTGGGCCGTTGAGTCACTGCCGTTGAACCATTGCCATTGTTCCACGGGGACTGACCGGCCTGGGGGCGGTGCAACGATTGGTTACAACTGCGTCGGGTTTGGCCCCTTGGGGGATGAATGGCGGCGGCGGGGATCAGCGGGGGAGGCGATGGGGCGATCGCGGGGCGGGCGATCGCTGGAACTGCCGCAGGCGCACCCAACTGCCCAGGCCACATAGGACCGCTGCTCCGGCAAAGAGGGCCACCGGCGGACGCGAGGCGGGCAGGGGGGTGGTCATGGGGATGGGGCGATCGCGGCCCTGGGCTTGGCCGGCCATGGGGGTGTCGTCCCCAAAGGTGGGGGCGGGGTCGGGGGCCGTGGCCATTTCGGCCCTTGGGGGGGCGGGGGAGGCGATCGCGGGGGCCTTGGGGGGTAGCGGCCGCTGGTCAATGGTGATCAATCCCACCATGGCGACGCCCCCCAGCAGCCACAGGAGCGCCCAGGCCCCAAACAGCCAAAACAGCAATTTGCCCCGGAATAGGCGATCGCCCCACTCCAGCACCCGCCGCAGGGTCAAGGGCGATCGACGGCGACCCGAGGCGCGACGGCCAGGGTTCGGCACCAGCGATCGCGCCGGACGGCCAGAAAAATTGGGGATCGGGCGGGGGGCCGATGGGCGGGACCAATGGTCTAAAGGGGGCGGCGGCGGCGGCGGCGAACTGGCGGGCGGCTGGGGCGATCGCGGCGGCTCCGCAGGGCGGTAATCGGATGGGGGGGGCGGCGGCTGGGGCGATCGCGGCGGCGGATCAAAGCGGGGCAACTGGGGCGATCGCGGCGGCGCAACCCGATCGAGGGCCGCCCGGAACGGATCAACGTCAGTAAACCGGGGAATGGGCCGGTCAGATTGCGGAGGCTGCCTATCCACGGTTACCAGTACGTCCTTATGCGCCTTACCACAGTTTCACACCATCATCCTAACGGACGGGCCTAGGGCTGCCCCCCGCGATCGCGCCCCTAGGGGGTTGCCCCATGGCGTTCGAGGGCCAGTTGAATCAGCCGATCCACCAATTGAGTGAAGGGCACACCGCTGGCCTCCCACAGTTGGGGGTACATGCTCGTGGCGGTGAATCCCGGCAGGGTATTGATTTCGTTGATCAACACCTCGCCGGTGGCCTCCACATAGAAAAAGTCCACCCGCCCGAGGCCCGCGCAGTCCACCGCCAAAAACGCATCGATCGCCCGTTGCCGCACCTGCTCGGCGATCGCGTCGGGCAGTTGGGCCGGAATGAACAGATCCGCCGCCCCGTCCGTGTATTTGGTCTCGTAGTCGTAAAAATCGCTCTTGAACGTGATCTCCCCCACCACGGAGGCTTCGGGGCGATCGTTCCCCAACACGGCGCATTCCACCTCCCGCGCGATCACCCCCGCTTCGACGATGATCCGGCGATCATAGCTGGCGGCGCTGTCGAGGGCTTTTTCTAGCTCGTCGCGCGATCGCACCTTAGCAATGCCCACAGACGAGCCCAGATTGGCGGGTTTGACGAAGCAGGGATAGCCCAACTCCGCCTCGATGTCTTCGCACAGTTTCGGGAATACGCAGGGATTGGACCACACCTGATCCCGCGTGACGGCCCGGTAGGCCACCTGGGGCAGACCGGCGGCGGCAAAGGCCATTTTCATCGCCAGCTTGTCCATGCCCACCGCCGACCCGAGGACGCCGCCGCCCACAAAGGGCACATTCGCCAGTTGCAGCAGCCCCTGGAGGGCACCGTCTTCGCCGTTGGGGCCGTGGACAATCGGAAACCACACGTCCACCTGGGCCGCTGCGGCGGGGAATTGCCAGCGGAGGGCGCGATCGCCGCCCCCATTCACGTCATCCACCGGATCCGGCGTCCCGCGATCGAGCACCGGCGCTGACTCCTCCGGCGATCGCCACAGGCCATCCTTGCGGATATAGAAGGGCAACAGGCGATATTTTTCCCCATTGCCCCCGCTGGCGAAGGCCCGGGCGATCGCGGCGGCGGACCGGATCGACACATCATGCTCCCCGGAGCGGCCCCCAAAGATTAAGCCAACGGTGAGCGGCGACGCGGAAGACGAGGAAGCGGTTGAGGTCATGGCCGTGGGGGGAGATCGCCCCCGCCACCCGCCCAGGGAACACCAAGGGGCCGGGGGGCGCAGGGGTTAGCTCGCATGGGTTGGGATTGATTTAGACCCTAGTTAACCACAGATCCTTCAGATTCTTCGGTCGCCCGCGATCGCCGCCACCGATCACCCCTCGGCCCCATCCTCCAGGGTCAAGCAAGGGGCGACTTGATCCCCCTCCCAGGTCGTCAAGGTCGTTTCATTGGCATAGTGGCGCGGCGTCGAAAGCAGCGATCGCCACACGGCCCCCCCCGATCGCAGATAGCCCATGCGATCGGGATAATGCTGTTGAATGAGTTCCCGCACCTGGGGATAGTAATCGGAATTAATGGACGGGAAAATATGGTGCTCCGCATGGTAGGAAAAATTGCAGTGGAGCACATCCAAAATCTTCGGCAATTTCAGGGAGATACTATTAGCCAACGGATCATTCACCTCCATCATCGGCGACACCAAATGGTTGGTGTAGATATAGCCAATCACCCCCGCATACCCCAGGCCAATGGGCAAGAAATAGGCCAGGGCCAGGGCCAAGGGATTGAAGTGCAGGGCCGCCATAATGCCCAGGTGAATCGCCATCATCGCGACCCATTCCACCGCGATCGCGCGGCGCTTGGCCTCGGACACCGCAAAGGACGCGGGCACATAGGCCAACCCCTCCCGGTTAAAAAACACCACCGCCGTAATGTTCCGAAAGGCATAGACGCCCCAGGCCATGGTCATGCCCAATACAAACCCGATGGGCGACACCGTATTCGAGGGAGTGTAGGCATTTTGGATCCATTTCCCCCAGGTGAACGGGTCATCGTGGCGGTAGTTGCGATCGGGATCCGCGATCGCATTGGTATTGCTGTGGTGGACGCGGTTATGGAGACTTTTCCAGAGGGTCGGCGGCATCCACATCACCGTCAGGGCCAAAAAAGCGATCGCGTCCGTGAATTTGGTTTGGCGCACCGCACTGCCGTGGAGCAAATCATGGCTGGTGAACAGCAGCACAACCACACTGTTGCCCATCACCAAACTCAGGGGCAAAAACAGGGCGATCGCCCAGGCGGGCCAATGGTCAAACCGGGCTGCCATCGCCCAGCCCAACCCTAAAATGGCCAAATTAATCAACAACAGCACAAACTTACTGGCATCCGGCTGGAATGCGGCCTCCGGCAGATGGGGACGCAGGGTTTTGACGTAATCCCCCTGGGGAATCAAGGGGGGTGGACTTTGGGTCTGGGAAATGGCAACGGTCATGCAAAAAAGACAAATGGGACGAAAAATCAGCGGCCAACGGCGGCCAATGCCACAGCAGCGCGCCTCAAGCATCCTAGCGCCGAATTTGAATTGCCCTCGCCCCAACGCCCTAGGGGGTGGCCGACGGAACCGCGATCGCCCCACCACAGGAAAGGCCGCCCAACCCAATGGACGGCCCTCATTGCTCGATTTCGCTGTTGCAAAAGCCCGGAGATACCGCGGCGATCGCCACTAATTTTCGTAGCGAATCCCGCGATAGACCAAGGCCAAGTGCTGATTATCAACCGGCGTGGCGGTCCGACACAACTGAATCGGCAAACCACGATAGCGACCCGTTGCCCCCGCTTGGCGAATCTGGGGCTCACGTAGACCAACTGCGTAATGAACACCGCGATAGAGAAGATCCATCATTCTCGCCTCCTATGGCAAAACCTGAAACGTTTGTCTAGGGGCGCGTTCCTTCGGGATGACCCTACTTCCGTCCCTCCCCAACGGGAGAGATGAACGATTTATCCTACTTCCAATTTAGTTAAGAAATAAAAAACTGTCAATCTAAAAACAGACGATCTTGGTGAAATGTGCATTAAGATTTTGCGATCTTGACCTTAAGGGGCCAAGCCCTTGGGGGCTTCGGGGGTTCAACCGAGGCGATCGCCGGTTTGGCTGTCGAACCAGTGGAGGCGATCGCTGGGCAGGTGCAGGGAAATTTGGTCGCTGGGCAGGGGCAGATCGTGGGGCACGAGGGCGCGCAGGGTGAGGCGATCGCGATCGCCGTGGGGGATGCTGAGGCTCAGGAGTTTGGCGGTGCCTAGGTTTTCGATCAAGAAGCAGTGGCCCTCCGCGATCGCCCGGTCCGAGGCGGGCTCCACCACGGCCACATCCTCCGGACGGATGCCCAGGACGATGGTTTGGGGGATGGCCTGGGGCGATCGCGCGATCGGCTCCGGCAGGGGAATTTTATAGGCTCCCAAGCACGCAAAATTTCCCTCACACATCAGCGTCAGCAGGTTCATTTGCGGACTGCCCACGAACCCGGCCACAAACCGATTGGCGGGACGATGGTAAATCTCCGACGGGGCCGCAAGCTGCTGCACCGTGCCGTCATAGAGCACGGCCACCTGGGTCGAGAGGGTCATGGCCTCCGTTTGGTCATGGGTCACATAAACCACGGGGGCCGACTGACGCTCAAAAATTTGCTTCAGTTCCGCCCGCACCTGTTCCCGCAGCAGGGCATCGAGATTACTCAAGGGTTCATCGAGCAAAAAGACCTCGGGCCGCCGCACCAGGGCTCGGGCGAGGGCAACCCGCTGCCGTTGGCCACCGGACAGTTGGCTGGGTTTACGGTCCAGGAGGGAATCTAGACCCAATTTGGCACTCACATCCCGCAGCCGTTGATTCACGTCGGATTCTGGCAATTTTCGCAGCCGCAGACTGGCACTGATGTTCGCCCGCACGTTCATGTGGGGATAGAGGGCGTAGCTTTGGAACACCATGGCCATGTTGCGATCGCCGGGGCGCAGGGGGGTCACATCGCGATCGCCCACCCAAATTCGGCCGCGCGTGGGCATCTCCAGGCCCGCAATCATCCGCAGCATCGTCGATTTGCCACAGCCGGACGGCCCCAACAGGGTCAAAAATTCCTGATCCTTGACCGTCAAACTGACATTTTTGACGGGAATCGATTTGGGGGAATAGGTTTTATTGAGATTGTCAACCTTTAGGATTGCCATAATTATTTCACCTCAACCATTGCGTTAAATAGCCATCACATCAAAAAGCCATTTTTGGGGATCATGGGTACTAGCCCTTCACGGCCCCCGCCGTCAGCCCTTGCACAATTTTGCGCTGGAAAAATAGCACCAACATCACCAGGGGAATGGTGCCCACCACCGTCGCCGCCGCCAGGGGACCGTAGGGAGTTTCAAACTGACTTGCGCCGCTCAGTTGGGCCGTGGCGACGGGAATCGTTTTCAAGGATTCTTCGGTCATGAAGGTGAAGGCAAAGAGAAATTCATTCCAGGAAAAAATGAAGGTCAAAATGCCGGTGGTCACCAGGGCAGGCAGGGTCAGGGGCAGCAGAATGTTGAGGAGCATTTGGCCGGTGCTGTAGCCATCCATCTGGGCGGCGTCTTCTAAATCCCGAGGGAGCTGCTGAAAAAAGCTCCGCATCACCAGAATGGTTAGGGGTAGGTTGATGGCGGTGTAGGGCACAATTAGGGCTAGATAATTGTTGCCGAGGCCAAAGGCGCGGGCCAGTTCTAGCAATCCTAAAAATAGGAGAATGTAGGGAAACAGGGTGACAATTAGGATCAAGCCTAAAATCAGGGAGCGGCCGGGGATGGGCTGCCGCGCGAGGCTGTAGGCGGCGGGGGTGCCGATCGCTAAACACAGCACCGTGGACGCGATCGCAACGAAACCGCTGTTGAAAAGGTAATTAAAGAACGGTCGCCGCACGAACAGTTCCGCATAGTGGCTGAGGGTTTGGCGACTGGGCCAATAGATATTGGGGATTGTTTCAATGTCGGCGTTGACTTTGATGGAGGTGATCAGTTGCCAGAGGACGGGGGCGAGGCAAAAGATCATCAACAGGACAATGGCGAGGGTAAAGGCGATCGCGGGGCTCCGCCGTGGGGGGGATGACGTCATGGAATTGGAGTGTTTTGGGCTTGGTTTTTAGGATTGTTTGAAGAGGGCAAGCAGGGGTGAATTTGGGGTGTCCTTAAAGCTGTCGAAGTCCCCGCCGCCCCAGCAGGGCGATCGCGATCGCCACCGTCGCCACCAATAGCAAAAAGGTCACCACCGTCAGGGCCGCGCCGTAGCCAAAGTCGAGGTAGCGCATCACCGTGGCGTAGATGTAGAGGGACACGGTTTCCGTCGAGCCCGCCGGACCGCCGCCGGTCATCACCTGCACCAGATCAAAGACGCCGAAGGATTGGGCAAATCGAAACAGCACCGCGATCGCCAGTTGGGGCATCAGGAGCGGCAGGGTGATGGCCCAAAAACTTTGCCAGGGGGTGGCCCCGTCGATCGCGTGGGCCTCGTAGAGATCGTCGGGGATGCTTTGCAGGCCCGCCAGCAGGAGGACGCTCACAAAGGGGGTCGTTTTCCAGACATCCGCCACGATTAGGGACACCATCGCCAGCGCCGGATCCCCGAGCCAGTTGATGGGGCCGCTGATCAGATGCAGCCGCTGCAACAGGTCATTCACGACGCCGTACTGGTCATTAAAAATCCAGGCCCAGCCCACGGCCATCACCGCCGTCGGTAAGGCCCAGGGCAAAATGGCGATGGTCCGCACCAGGCCGCGCCCCCAAAATTTCCGGTGGAGCAGCAGGGCGATCGCCAGCCCCAGGACCAGTTCAATGGTCACCGCCGCGATCGTGAATACCGCCGTGTTGCCCAGGGTGTGCCAAAAACGCCCATCCCCCACCATGCGCCCGTAGTTGCCCAGGCCGCTGAACTGGGGCTCCAGTTGGGTGCCGAGGTTTTGGGTCATCAGGCTCAGGCCCAGCGATCGCGCGATCGGATAGCCATAGATCAGCAGCAGCAGGGCGATCGCCGGGGCCAAAAATAGGAACACTGTCGGCCAGGTCCGCGATCGCGAGGGGGAGGGGGGCATGTCCATAGGCTCAGATCAATTTCGATATCAACTCTTGAATTACCGGTCATTTTTCAGCACCAGCCCCTAGGCCGTCCCCAGGAGCGATCGCGTCTCCCGCGCCGCCGCCGCCATGGCATCCGTGGGGGTCATGGAGCCGGAAAAGGCCGCCGTGAGATAGCGCTGCAAAATGTCCGACGCTTGGGCATATTGGGGCACTGGGGGCCGCAACACCGCGTAATTGTCTAAAATCTCGACCCAGGTGCGGTATTGGGGATAGGCGGCTTGAATATCCGGGTCATCCGCCAGTGATCGCAGGCTAGACACATAGCTGTTTTCCAGGACGAATTGCTTTTGCACATCCGCGCGCCCAAAGAATTCCAAGGCTCGCCAAGCAGCCTCCGGGTGCCGGGTGGCGCGGTTGATCCCCAGGCCCCAGCCCCCCTGGCACGCGCCGGACCGTTCCCCCGGTGCATGGACCATCGGCGCGATCGCCACCTGGCCGCGAATGGGGGAGTCGGGGCGGTTCACCTCATTCCAGACATAGGGCCAATTTCTCAGGAAGACACTATTACCGGTGCGAAAGAGGCGCAGGGTTTCCGGTTCCGTGTAGGTGGTGGTGCCGGGGGGCGAGATGCCGCTGGCGATGGTCCGCTGCAAAAATTCCACCGCCGCGATCGCCGCCGGTTCATCGAGGCCAACCGCTTGGGTTTCCGGATCGACCCAAAAACCGCCAAATCCCGCCAAAACCTCCGCAAACATGGCGGACAAACCCTCATATTGCTTGCCCTGCCAGAGGTAACCCCAGTCCACCCCCTGCGATCGCTGCAACTGCTCCGACGCGGCGATCAGCTCCATAAACGTTTCCGGGGGCTCCAGACCCGCCGCCTCCAGCAGATCCTTGCGGTAATACAGCATCCCCATGTCCGTGCGGAAGGGCAGGCGATAGAGCCCATCCCGGTAGCGGCCCCCCGCCACATCACCGGGGAGATATTCAGCTAACTGGGCCGGTGTCAGGCGATCGCGCAGGTCCATCAGCCAGCCCGCCGCCGCGAATTTCGGCACCCAGGCCACATCTAAATAAATGAGGTCATAGGGGGAATCCCCGAGGATGAACGCCGCCGTGTGGAGGTCTTCGATCGCATTGGTGGCGCTGGGGCCTTCGATGATCTTGAGGCGCAGGTCCGGGTTTTCCGCCTCGAACCGATCCGCGATCGTCCGCCACTGCTGGGCTTCGGGCACGTGCAGGAGCATCGTCAATTCCACGGGGGCGTCCGACGGTTGCGCCGTTGCCCCCAGATGCCACAGGCCCGTCACGGCGATCGCTGCGGCCATCCCCACCAGGGCACCGGCCAGGGCGAAAAGGGGACGCGATCGCGATCGACCCGGCCCCCGATTGAACAGGCGGCTGATCCAACGGTTGATCAAATCATGCATGGATTCAGAACAAACTTTGAAACGGCAGGGCGCGCCCCAGCGATCGGGCTGCGTCTTTGGGCTGGCCCCTGCGACACGCCATGGGGGCCGCGATCGCGCGGTCCTCCGATCCCATTCTGCCACAGGGTCATGGTTAGCCTTGCCTATCCACCCCCGCAAAGGTGGCCAAAAAACTTGCTTTACGCCTATTCAATACTTAATTTTTTAAGTGTTTCTCAATTTTCACAAGAGCAAGGTTGATTTTGATCGCAGCCTAGGATTTGGCCCCTTCCCAAGGGGGAGATTGGGCGGGGATTGCAGCGATCGCACCGACGGCCAACCCAGGGCGATCGCGGTTCACCAAGGGCCAATTGAGGGGGTGAATCGGGGGCGATCACCCTTCCAAGGATTTCCCTGAAATCCTGATGAATCAACGGTCCTAGCCCTTGATTTTTCGCAAATCCTCGCTAGGTTGAAGGTAGAGAGTTGGCAAAAACAGCGATGACGCAACAACGGATCAGTCACCGGGCGATCGCGGCAACCTTTCGGGCCGAGCGGGTGCGGGCGCGGCTGGATTTAGTGAATTTGCTGTGTCGGAAAGGGGCCGACCGGGAGGGCATTTCCGCCGTCACGAATGTGCAATACGAAGCCCTCTACGGGGTGGATGCCACGGCCCTCTACGGGGAATATGGCGGCAAGAAGGGCGATCGCGACACCCTACCGCCCCAGGTGCAGGAGGACATTTGGGTGGCGGAGGTGGTCAATGCGCGGCTGCTGCGGGGGTATGTGCTGCGCTGTCGGCTGGGCGATCGCGCGGCGGCCAATGGGGAACTGTGTCAGATTTTGGAGCAGTCCACCCGCCTGGTGCGCCAGTTGCTCTATCCCCCGCGATCGCGCCGCACGGTTTCCTAGGGGGTTTTCCGGGAACTTACGGCAACGGCACCCCTACCAGCTTTCCTCGGGGCGATCGCCAGTGGGTTGATCCCAATCATCCCAATCGTCCCAGTCTTCGCCATTGGCCGTTCGGTCCGCTGGCCTGCGGTTGGGGCGATCGCCTGCGGGGTCGGCGGGGGGCCGCAATACGCGATAGTCCGCATCCATGACCGAGCGCGATCGCGTCTCCGGGGGCGGCAAATCCAGGGCGGGCGGGCGTTTCGGCTCCGGCAGGCGCACCGGTTCGAGGGGTTCGGGGTTTGGCCCTTCATCGAGCAGCGGCGGCGCGTCCGGGGGCTCCGGCGCGATCGCCTCCGGCGGTTGGGGTTGGGGGGGATTGCTATCCCTAGGCGGCGGCGGGATCAGGGTGCGGGGCGGCGCTTCATCCCCTGCGGTGTCGTCCGGCCCATCCCCCTCGCGGTAGCTGTAGGAATAGACGCTGCCCTGGCGATCTTGGCGAATGGGGCGCTGCGATCGCTCCACCGGCGGTGCAGGGGGCGGCGTGGGGCGTGGGGCGGGGCGCGGCGATCGCGGTTGGGGCGTTTCGGGTAGCGCTTCCTCGTCCCAGTCCAAATCATCCGGGTCGCGATCGCGGGGGGCCGACCGATCCGCTGACCAACCCTTCGCGGGGCGATCGGGCTCAGTCCAACCCGCCATTTCCTCCTCAAATGCTGCCGCTGTGGCCGCCGGATCCGGTCGCCGCCGTCGGGGCTGCCGTTTACGCGGCTCCCCCGCCCATTCCCGCGCGATCGCGTCGGCTTCGGCTTCCTCATAGGCCGTTTCATCCCAGGATTCCGGGTCCGCCGCCGGGACCGATCGCGCCGCCGAGGCTGATCGCCGGGATGATTTCCCTTCAGGGGGGTCCGCCGTTTCCCACACCTCCTCCGCGAGGGACTCCACCGATCGCTGGCGGGCCGAGCGCTGACGGACATAGGTGGGCTTTTCCTTGGCGGACCAGTCCAGCCGATCGCGCGATCGCCCCCCCACCCCCAGCAGCAGCCCCAGCAGCAGCGACGTCACCAGCCCCGCCGCGATCGCCATCGCCATCCACAGGCCCACCGGCAACGCCAAAGTGGACTGCCCCAGCACCACCAGGGCAACCGTCATTTGCCAATTCTGTCCCGCGATCGCCAGGGGCAACCCCACCGCGATCGCCACCACGATCCACCGGCCCGCCATGGCACCTCTCCGACGCCGACTGTCCCCGCCGTGCTCAATCGCCGCAGGAATCAGGGCGAAAAAATGTCCCTAAGCTCACTCTAGCGCGTCGGGCGATCGCCCCATGCCCCCATCCCAGCGCCGCAGGGGCACCACCCCATCGAGGCCAAAGCGATCGAGCACCCGCGCCACCACAAAATCCACCAAATCCTCAATGGTCTGGGGGCGATGGTACCAGGCGGGAATCGCCGGGATCACCGCCACCCCCACTTCCGCCAACGTCGTCAAATTCCGCAAATGGATCGCACTCAGGGGCGTTTCCCGGGGCACCACCGCCAGCGATCGCCCCTCCTTGAGATGCACATCCGCCGTGCGCTCCAGCAGATCGCCGCTCAATCCCCCCGCCAACTTCGCCACGGTGCCCATACTGCACGGCATCACCACCATCCCTCGGGTTCTGAAGGAGCCGCTGGCGATCGTTGCGCCAATGTCATTCCAGCGGTGGCACACCAGCCGCCCCCCCGTGACGCCCCCAGAGCGATCGCGCCAAAACTGCGCCTGCTTATCCGGATCCGAGGGCAACTGCACCCCCTCCTCCGCCTGATAAACGCTGTAGGCCGCCCTAGAGGCCACCACTTCGACCCATTCATCGGCCCCGAGGAGATATTTCAGGGCGCGCTCGGCATAGATCAACCCCGACGCCCCCGTCACCCCCAGCACCAGAGGACGGCGATCGCCCGTCGCCGATTGAGGACTCACTTGCGCCATTTCACCGCACAGCCCACCGCCGCCGTGAAGGGCACCGCCACCTCTTGCCCCGCCAGGATTTGCATCAGGGCATTGCGGAGATAGGTTTCCGTCGGCTCATCGCTGCTGCTGGTGGCATTGTCGATCGCGCCGATGTAGCGAATGCGGCTTTCCGCATCGATCGCAAACACCTGGGGCGTCACCTCCGCCCGGAACCCCTGGGCCACATCCTGGGTCGAATCCCACAGGTAGGGGAAATTCAGGCCGCGATCGCGGTAAAACCCCTTCATCGCCACAAAACTATCCCCCGGCGACACCAGTTCACTATTGGAATTGATGCCAATAATGGCCGCCCCCTTCGGCTCTAGCTCCCCGTGGAGAGCCTTGAGGCGTTTGAGATAGGCCCGGGAAACCGGACAATCATTGCCCAGGAAGACCACCGCAACAGCCCTATAGGTTTCGAGATATCGAGCGAGGTGATGAACTTCGCCATTCACGCCAGGAATCTCGAAGTCGGGCGCGTATTTGCCAATTCGTTCCATGGTGGCTGAGGGAGATCTGCAATCGTGAGGGATTGACGGAAAGCCTGGAGGCCGTCATCAACTGACCTCAAACTCTGATACCACCGTTGCAAAACCGGCGGGGGCAAGGGGCTTAAATCCCCCTGTCTCAGTCGCTGAAGCCCGATTGATGACACGCCCTAGGGCATGGCTTACCAGCCGCGAGCCGTTGCCTGGTAAGCGATGAGCTTATAGACCAGCTTGGCCGAAACAAATTCTGAAACCACCGATTCGCCCAAGGGTGCCAGTTCCATTACATCACAGCCGATGACGTTTCGTTCGCTGAACAGCCGCCGCAGAAAGGCTAACATGCCATACCAGTTCAGGCCGCCCGGTTCGGGGGTGCCGACGCCGGGGAGCAAGGAGGGGTCGATGCCGTCGAGATCGATGGTTAAAAAGACCTTTTCGGTGCCGATCGCGGCGATCGCGTCATCGATCCAGTGGGGGTTGGTGGCGATGTCGCGGCCCCAGAAGATGTTGATTTGGGGCGTTTCGCGGATCAGGGCGGCCTCTTCGCTGCATACGCTGCGGATGCCGAGCTGCACGGTGGGCAGGCCCATATCTACCACCCGCCGCATGACGCAGGCGTGGTTGTGGATCGAGCCTTCGTATTCGTGGCGCAGGTCGCCGTGGGCGTCGATTTGGACCACCGTGAAGGGTTCGCCCCCTTCGTCTTTGTGGTGGGCGGCGACGAGGCCGGCGGTGATGCTGTGTTCGCCGCCGATGCCGATGGGGAATTTGCCGTCGGCGATCGCGCGGGCCGTGGCGGCTTCCACTTCGGCGAGCATGGCTTCGCAGGTCAGGTCGGGGTTGGTGCGGCTGTCGGCGATCGCGGCGTGGGTCCAGATGCCGACGGGCCAGAATTCGCGATCGAGTTCGTCGTCATAGAATTCCACCTGCTGGGAAGCGTCCAAGAGGGCATCGGGGCCGTTGGCGCAGCCCTGGCGGTAGGTGGTGGTGGCCTCGAAGGGGATGGGCAGCAGGACGACTTTGGCTTGGTCGTAGCTGGCGGCCACGTCGTCGCCGAGGAATTGGACGGGGGACGCGATCGCGCGGGTGGGGGTCGAAGCGGTCATGGGCTCGCGGGGGTGAGGAGATTAGGGGGCGCTTGGTCGGATGCTTGGTCGGGCGCTTGGTCGGGCGCAGTGTTTGCCAAGCCTTGTAAATTTTAAGAATAAATTGGGGCCGCGTTGCCCTTTTTCCCCTTCCCCATCCATTTCTATTCCGAGAGCTAGCCCATGACCCTCGCGATCGACTTCGGGACGAGTAATACGGTGGTGGCCCGCTGGAACCCTGTGGAGCAGCGCCCGGAAACGTTGGAGCTGAAGGGGTTGGCCCTGCGTCAGGGGGAGAGTCCGGCCCTGGTGCCCAGTTTGGTCTATGTGGAGGATGGGGCGATCGCCCAGGTGGTGGCGGGGCAGATGGTGCGCGATCGCGGCCTCGATGGCCTCACGAATGGGCGGCTGTTCAGTAATTTCAAGCGGGGCATTGGCACGGCGGTGCGGGGGTTTGTGCCGGAACTGGACGGGGTGGCCGTGGGCTGCGATCGCGTGGGGCAGTGGTTTTTGGGGGCGCTGGGGGGGGCGATCGCGTCGGACTGGCCGGAGCTGCTGACGGCGGGCAACGATTCGCAACTGATCCTGACGGTGCCGGTGGATAGTTTTGAAGCCTACCGCCACTGGCTCACCCGGGCGATCGCCGAAACACCCCTGGGCCAGTGCGATCGCGTGCGGCTGATTGATGAACCGACGGCGGCGGCCCTGGGCTACGGCAAGGGCAACTGCGAAAAAGTCCTCGTGGTGGACTTCGGCGGCGGCACCCTCGATCTGGCCCTCGTGCAGCGGCCCCGGTCGGCGACGCGATCGGCCCAGGGAAACGCCAATGCCACTCAAAAACCCCTCGGCTTTCTGCTGCGGTGGGGCGGCCAAGCGGTCACCAGCGACGCCCAACCCCAAACCACGGCCCAGGTTTTAGCCAAGGCGGGCCTCAACCTCGGCGGGGCGGATCTGGACAACTGGCTGATGGACCATTTCACCGAAACCCAGGGCACGGCCCCCGATCGCCTGGTGGCCCGGATGGTGGAGCGGCTGAAGGTGCGCCTCTCGACGGAAACGGAAGCCCAGGAGGTCTATTTCGACAGCGATGCCCTCGATACGGTGGAGTTGGCCCTCACGCGATCGCGGTTTGAGCAGATCCTGCGTGATCGCGGCTTTTTCGAGCAACTGGACGGGGCCATGGGCAGCGTCTTGCAGCAGGCCCGCCGCCAGGGCATCGCCCCCGACGACATCGAAGCGGTGCTATTGGTGGGCGGCACCAGCCAAATTCCCGCCGTCCGCGCTTGGCTAGAAACCTATTTCCCCGCCGACAAAATCGCGGGTGATCGCCCCTTTGAAGCGGTGGCCTGGGGGGCGCTGCAACTGTCCCAGGGTACCGACCTGAAGGATTTTCTGTATCACGGCTACGGCATCCGCTACTGGAACCACCGGGAAAAATGCCACGGCTGGCACCCGATCATCGACAAGGGCCAACCCTACCCCATGGCGGAGCCGGTGGAACTGGTCCTGGGGGCGTCGGTCGAAAATCAACCGTCCCTTGAACTGGTGATCGGCGAACTGGGGGAAGCCCAAACCGCCATGGAAATTTTCTTCGAGGGCGATCGCCTAGTCACCCGCAGCAGCCAGAGCGGATCCAGCGCCGCCGTGCAGCCCCTCAACGATCGCGACGGTGCCCGCAGCCTTGCCCCCCTCGATCCCCCCGGCAGTCCGGGCAGCGATCGCGTCCGCGTCCGGTTTCAGGTGGACCGCGATCGGCAACTGCGCGTCACCATCGACGACCTGCTCACCGATCGCACCCTCCTCGACGACCAAGCCCTCGTTCAACTGAGCTAGCCACCCCACTGAAAACCGACCAACCCCCGTAGGGGCGGGGTTTTCCCGCCCAGCCCAGCCCCGCCAAAAAACGCCCTAAAAATGCTCCGACGCCACGATCATTGACCCGATCCCCGAATCCGTAAAAATTTCCAGCAGCAGCGCATGGGGCACCCGGCCATCGAGGATGTGGGCCGCCCGAACCCCCTGGGCCAGCGATCGCACGCAGCAATTCACCTTGGGGATCATGCCACCGGACACAACACCCTTAGCGATCAACTGCCGCGCCTGCTGGATATCCACCTTCGGGATCAGCGTCGATGGGTCGTGGTAGTTCTCCAAAATGCCCGCCGTATCCGTCAGCAGGATCAGCTTTTCCGCCCCCAACGACGCCGCCAACTCCCCCGCCACCGTATCCGCATTGATGTTGTAGGCTTGGCCCGTCTCATCCGCCGCCACGCTCGACACCACGGGGATATAGCCCGCATCCAAGAGCGGTTCAAGGACCGACGGATTGACGCTGCTGACCTCCCCCACAAAGCCGATATCTTCCCGGTTGCCCTGCTGACGGGCGCGGATGAGGTTGCCGTCCTTGCCGCATAGGCCGATCGCGGAACCACCCGCCTGGTTGATGAGCGACACCAGTTCTTTGTTGACCCGCCCCACCAGGACCATTTCCACCACATCCATCGTGGCGGCGTCGGTCACCCGCAGGCCATCGCGGAATTGGGGTTCAATGTTGAGCTTTTCGAGCCAGGTATTGATTTCCGGGCCGCCCCCATGGACGACGATCGGCCGCAGGCCCACGCAGGCCAAAAAGACCACATCGCGGATGACCTTATCCTTCAGGCTGCCGTCCTTCATGGCCGCGCCGCCGTACTTGACGACGATTTTCCGGCCGGCGAACTGCTGAATGTAGGGCAGCGCTTCGCTGAGGATGCGGACGCGGGTGGCTTCGGCCTGTTGGATGTATTCGGTTTCGTTGGGCATCGTTGGGGGCGGCAGATGGGGTGAACGGTGGGAGCGCGCCAAGCTAAATCTTAAGGGGGCTGGGGGGGCTGACGCGATCGCGTGTCACGGAATCCTGAATCTTGGGGTTGGCCTGGGGGAGTTCCCTAGGGATGCATCAGGGATGCAGGGCCGCAAGCTGGGGCAAAAGCTGGGCGAAGGCGCGGCCCCGGTGGCCGATCGCGCGCTTGGTGTCCGGGGGCATGTCCGCGAAGGTTTGGCCCACCTCGGGCACATAGAAAATCGGGTCGTAGCCAAAGCCGCCGGAGCCCGATCGCGATCGCGCAATTTCCCCCGGACAGATGCCGGTGGTTTCTGCGGCGATGGACCCGTCGGGCCGCGCCACCACCAGGGCACAAATGAATTCCGCCGCGCGATCGCCGCGATCGCCCAGGGCCGCCAGCAATTTATCAATCCGTTCCCCATCCGTTGCGCCATAGCGAGCGGAATAGAGCCCCGGTGCCCCATCAAGGGCCGCCACCGCCAACCCCGAATCATCCGCGATCGCCCAGGATTCCGTCGCGATCGCCACCTGGACCGCCTTGAGCCGCGCATTGGCAATGAACGTATCGCCCGTCTCCTCCACCTCCAGCTCCGGCGGCTTGAGGGCCAACTCCCAGGGGGTACCCACCAGGTAGGCTTGCATTTCCTTGAGTTTGCCGGGGTTGCCCGTGGCGACGATCAGGGGGGTCATGGGGAGATAAGGCTGGAAGATTGAGGCTGGAAGATCAGAAATCGGAAGATCGGGAATTAGGGCAATGCCCTAGGGATTGAGCAAATTGAGATAGGTCGGGTCGGGGCAGTGGTCCACCACCGGCCACCGGGCGATCGCCTTGCCCTGGAAGCGCACACACAGGCTCCGGGCGAGGCGCAACTGCGACACGGGCACTTTAACTAACGCCGCCACCGCCATGGCCTCCTCCGTGATCGCACGGCTGGGGCAATCAATATAGAGCGATCGCCAGCGCCGCACCAGTCGGCAATGGAGCAACACGTTGAGTTGGGTATATTCCGCCCGATTTTCGCGGTAATAGTCCAAAATTACCCGCGCCTGTAACGTTGACCCCACCATCGCCAGACCTCCTGATCACAAACGCTCCTACTGGCGATTGAACCCCCTTTACCACCGGGCCGTCCGACCCTTGAGAAAACTCTTCATGACTGTTTGAATTCCTTCACAGGAACCCGTTTCTCACTCCCCACCGACGGGTTTCCCAACCGGCCCTACCGCGTCCCACCGCCGCGATCGCCGCCCCCGGAGCCAAAACGGTAAACTGAAAGGCAGCATTTGTAACCCAGCACACCTAAACAGACGCGACCATGGCCACCCTACCGCTAACTCCCGAAAACGTAGAAACCACCCTCGACGAACTGCGCCCCTACCTGATGGCGGACGGCGGCAACGTCGAACTCGTCGAAATTGACGGCCCCGTCGTCAAGCTGCGGCTGCAAGGGGCCTGCGGCTCCTGCCCCAGTTCCGCCATGACCCTGCGCATGGGCATCGAGCGCCGTCTGCGGGAAATCATCCCCGAAATCGCCGAAGTCGAGCAGGTGATCTAGATCCAGATCCAGATCCAGACGGGTTTTAAGCCTTAAGCCTTAAGTCTTAAGCATCAAGCCCGCGCCACCGCCCCCATTTCATCACCCATCCAGTTCCAGTCCTCCCAACCTTTCCCGTCACCATGACCGCAACCCAAATCAGCGCCCGCGACCTATTCCGCACCGCCTACGACAACCGCTACACCTGGGATAGCGCCTTCCCCGGCTACCGCGCCGATGTGGAAGTGATCCAAGGGGACGAGACCTTTCGCGGCACGGTGGACATCGCCGCCGATCTGAAATTGACCATTGAGGGGATCGACCATCCCGAGGTCCAGAAAACCCTAGAGGCCCAACTGCGCGACATCACGGTCCACCGGGTGCGCCGCCCCTTCGAGGCGAGCCACGGGGAGAATGAGTTTGCCTACGGCGAAACGGACGAAACCGGCGCGGTGGAAATCCAGGTGTCCGGCAAGGCCATGGGCTCGGGCTACAAAATTCGCGATGGGGTGATTACCCACGTGTCGCGTCCGGTCCATGGGATGCACTTCGAGATTGAAACCCGGTCGGTGTTCCAAACGGGCAGCGGCTATGTGCCGACGGAAACCGATGCGGAATTTTTCAAGGATGGTCAGTTGGTGAAGCGCATGACCTATACCGATACCTATGAGGTGGTGGGGGGCTATCCCCTGCTGGCGAAGCAGGTGCTGACGGCGACGGATCCCGATGGCACGGCGACGGTGACGGAAATTCGCTTCTTGAATTTGGCCCTCCGGTAGGTTCGCTGAATCTGTAATGTTCTTTGATGGGGCGTTACAGTTCCAGGCGATCGCGCCTTCCTGGACCGTCGTTAGCGGCTGGGGGATGAGATCACCGTGATCCCCGATGGGTGGGGGCGCGATCGCGACTTCACAAACCGTAAAAAACCGTAAAACCTTGGCCCTGCTTCCGTGCCGCTGACGGGGGTGGGGCCTTGGGCGTCGGGGGGGAGTCCCGGCAAAAAACCTAGAATGGACGGTATGGACCCGCCTAGGGGTTGAAGTTGCCGCGATCGCCCCCTTGCAAGTCGTTCTGCGCGATCGCCCCCCGGCCTGTCCCCGATCCTCGTTTGGCTCCGTTCCCATGGCCCATCCCCTCTACGTCGCCTTCGTTTGGCACCAGCATCAGCCCCTCTACAAAAGTCGCGGCACCCTCTCGGAAGGAGTATTAAAGGATCTCCCCGTCGGCGATACCCCCAGTGAAGGGGCCTATCGTCTGCCGTGGGTGCGGCTCCATGGCACGAAGGATTATCTGGACCTGGCCCAGATCCTCAGCCATTACCCGAAGCTGCACCAGACGTTTAATTTGGTGCCGTCCCTGATTTTGCAGATCGAGGATTATGTCGCCAACCGGGCGATGGACCCTTATCTGGCGGCGGCCCTGACTCCCGTCGAGCAGTTGCAGCCGAAGGATTACGAGTTCATCGTCGATCACTTTTTCGATGGCAATCACCACACGTTGGTGGACCCACACCCGCGCTACCGGGAACTCTATGAGCAGCGGCAGGATAAGGGCCGAAGCTGGTGTTTAGAGCATTGGCGTGGTGAGGAATGGGGTGATCTGCTGGCGTGGCATAACCTCGCTTGGATTGATCCGCTGTTCTGGGATGATCCGGAGATTGCCGGGTGGCTGAAGCGCGATCGCGGCTTTACGTTGGCCGATCGTCAGGCCATTTGGGAAAAGCAGCGGCAAATCATGGCGCGAATTTTGCCCCAGCATCGCCAAATGCAGGAGGCGGGCCAGATTGAAATTACGACGACGCCCTATACCCATCCGATCCTGCCGCTGCTGATGGATACGGATGCGGGCCGGGTGGCGGTGCCGGGGATGGAGTTGCCCAAAACCCGTTTCCAATACGGCGTCGATGTGCCCCGCCATCTGCGCAAGGCGAAGGAGGTCTACCGCGATCGCTTTGGCTGCGAACCGAAGGGGCTGTGGCCGTCGGAGCAGTCCGTCAGTCCGGCGATTTTGCCCGATGTGGCGGCGGCGGGCTTCCAGTGGCTAATCTCCGATGAGGCGGTCCTCGGCTGGACGCTGGGCCATTTCTTCCATCGGGATGCGTCGGGCAATGTGCTGGAGCCGGAGTTGCTCTATCGCCCCTATCGCCTGGAAACGGAGGCGGGGGAGTTGGCGATTGTCTTCCGGGATCACCGCCTGTCGGATTTGATCGGCTTTACCTATGGGGCCATGGATCCGAAGCGGGCGGCGGCGGACCTGGTGGGGCATTTGGAGGCGATCGCGCGATCGCTCAAATACAGCCAGCCGGACGGGGGCACCACCCTAGAGGAACCGCGCCTGGTGACGATCGCCCTGGACGGCGAAAACTGCTGGGAATATTACGCCCAGGATGGCAAACCGTTCCTCGAAGCGCTCTACGGCACCCTCAGCGCGATCGACGATATTCAACTGGTGACCGTGGGCGAATTTGTCGAAAAATTCCCGCCCATCGAAACCCTGCCCGCCGACAAACTCCACAGCGGCTCCTGGGTGGATGGCTCGTTTACGACCTGGATCGGCGATCCCGCCAAAAACCGCGCCTGGGATCTCCTAAAAGCCGCCCGCGACACGATGGCCGCCCACCCGGAAGCGACAGAGGAAACTAACCCCGCCGCCTGGGAAGCGCTCTACGCCGCAGAAGGGTCCGATTGGTTTTGGTGGTTTGGCTTCGGCCATTCGTCCAATCAAGATGCCCTATTCGATCGCCTATTCCGGGAGCACCTTTGCGCCATTTATCAAGGCCTCGGGGAACCGGTGCCGGATTCGCTCCTTGGCCCCATTGAGGTGCATGAGGCCCTGGGCGATCGCCGTCCCCAGAGTTTTATTCACCCGATCATCGACGGGCGCGGCGACGAGCAGGATTGGGATCGGGCCGGTTGCATCGACGTGGGCGGCGCGCGGGGCACCATGCACCAGGCATCGCCGGTCCAGCGCATCTGGTACGGCGTCGATCACCTGAACTTCTACCTGCGGATCGATTTCCAGACCGGTGCGGAACCGGGCAAAACCTGTCCGCGTGATCTCAATTTGGTTTGGTACTACCCCAACCGCCCCGGCATCACCAGTCCAGCCCCCTTTGCGGCGGTGCCGGATTTTGCCCCGGCCAACTATCGCTTCCGCAACCATCTGGGCATTGATCTGGTGACGGATTATGTCTGGGCCCAGGAGGCGATCGATAACCATTGCTGGCACAGTCGCCCCACCCGCGCCCAGGCCAAGCGCGATCGCTGCCTAGAGGTGGCGGTGCCCTGGGCGGATCTGCCAGCGGAACCGGACTGGGATTTGCATTTGATCGTGATCCTCAGCGATCGCGGCCAATATTGCGACGTTCTGCCCCTCGGGAGCACCATCGCGATCGGGATGCCGTAATCACCCCTTGCGGTCAAAGGGGCAGGGCGATCAAATCCCGGCGATCAAAGCCCAGGATTTGGGGCTCGCCCCATCGATCGATGGTGGCTGGGGTGGGGGTTCAGGTCCCATCCGAGCCACCATTTTGATGCCATTTTTTCAGGATTCGTCCCCCCTCCGGCGACGCTCTTTCCGTCAAACCAGGGCATCGCCACCCGGTTCAAGGGGACAATTTTTGGAGGGGGCACCGCTTCACCACAACGCCCCAACGGTTGCAAGGAAGCTGGCCTAAAAAGTGGCGAACTATCATCTTTTTTTAATGGCCCGATTGGGGAATTTAATCATCAAAGTGTGACGGTCAACGGCCCCGGCGACGCCAACTTTGACGCCAATTTTAGGGACCTCTATTCCCCTTCAAAATCCTTCAGAACTTTGGGTGAGAGGCGTTGGTCCGGTGAAAATCCCGCCCACCCCGAACCGGCATGATGGCCATGCCCGCCGACGGCCACGGGGTTCCCAACAGCACCCGCCCCCCATCGCGGCGATCGCCCGCCCCCTGAAGCCCCAACCCAGGCCCTAATCTCCGGATCTAGCGCCCTTCCATCCGCGATCGCATCCCCCCATCCGGCTCACAATCCCCCCCTCATCACCCTTCACAGGGGGCCTTCACCCGCCACCGTCCGGAAACCAATATGAAGGTTTCGTAAAATTATCGAAACACAGTGTCCGTTTTAGTTTGTTTTTGAATCATTTTTCAGCCAAAGCCACGCCCCACAAGGGTTTTAGGAATGGCGAACCGCCTTAGCTCCCCCCCAGAATCCCCCCCCAGAGGACTAGGCCGCCGCCAGGGATCAACGGAAATTGACGAAGCCCAAAGTCAAACCCATGAACCACAAGGGCTTTAGCCATCTCCCGCCCTAAAACCCCTAAAAAGAAAATAAAGGTTCCTTGTGAATAAAACCGCCGGAATGTTAAGAAGTAAGACATAACTTCAAGAAAGCCCGACGATCCCAAAGGAAATCCGACAGTATGAAAGGGAAGATACTATGCATCTCCCTTAACGCGGCCCCTGAAAATCTTCGCCTTTTCTTAAGTCCCTGCCGTAGGGCCATAGGGTTCAGCCTGCCAGCATCTCTCCGCCTCAGCCCCTCGCTGTAACCGTCCCCTCGCCGTCGGCCCGGTTCGCCCCCCTTCTGCCCTGCGGGGATCGCCCATCACGCGCCAGAGCCGTCGTTCATCAGCCCTGAGATCCGCCATGCAAGACTGCAACCTCCCCGGCATTATTTACCAATGCCTGACCACACCGGACGGGGCGCTCTCTTTCCCCTACGTCAGCGATAGCTGTGAACGGCTATTGGGCATCTCGGCGGCGGAGGTGGCGGCGGATCCGGAGCTGCTGTGGGCGGTGCTGTACCCCGACGATCGCGGCGCGATCCAGGGCAGTTTGCGGCAGGCCCTGGCGGCGGGCACCCCCTGGCGTTGGGAGGGGCGGTTTTTGCTCCGGTCGGGCCAGGTGCGTTGGATGCACGGCGAAGCGAACCCCACTCCCCAGGGGGATGGCTCGGTCCTGTGGTCCGGTCTGATGATGGACATGACCGAGCAGAAGGCCGAGGAGGCGGCCCTGGCGGCGGAGCGCGATCGCCTGTGGCAAGCATCGCCGGATCTGCTGGTGGTCATGGGGTTCGACGGGCAATGCCAGTGGGTGAACCCCGCCGTGACCCGTGTTTTGGGCTATGAACCGGAGGAATTTGTTGGCTGTCCGTGGCGGGAGCTGGTCCACCGGGACGACTGGGCCGTGACGGTGGCGGAACTGGAGCGGTTGGCCAGCGGGGGCAAGGGGGGCGGGGGCGTCTTTGAAAACCGCTACCGCACCAAGGGCGATGGCTATTGCTGGATGTCCTGGAAGTTTGTGGCGGTCCCGGAGGAGGGGGTGGTTTATGCGTCCGGGCGCGATGTGACCCACCGCAAGCGGGCGGAGAAGGATCTGCTGCGCTATAAATATGCGGTCGAGAGTGCCAGTGACGCGATCGCGATCGCCGATGGGGACGGCCGGCACCTCTACCACAACGCCGCCTTTGCCCGCCTGTTAGAAACCCCCAGCGTCGAAGCCTTCCGCCAGTGGGGCGGCACCGCCAAAACCTTTTGTGATGCCGCCGTGGCCGAGGCCGCGATCGCCGCCATCCGCAGTGGCCAAGCCTGGAGCGGTGAAGTCACCCAGCGATCGTGCAACGACAACCCCCTCGAGGTATTCCTGCGGGCCAGCGCCATCACCGATCCCCAGGGCACCGCCGTCGGGCAACTGTTCATCTCCAGCGACATCACCGGCCGCCGCCGCGCCAGCCGCGAACGCCGCCAACTGGCCGCCCTCATTGAACACAGCGCCGACTTCATCGCCCTGCTGTCCCTCGATGGCACCCCCCTCTACATCAACCCCGCCGGCCTTAGCATGGTGGGCCTTGAGGACATGGAAGCGGCCCGCCTCAAGCATTTGGATGATTTTTTCGAGGTGGAAGATCGCGCGATCGCCCGCAATCTGATCTACCCCAGCGTCGATGGCACCGGCCAATGGCAGGGGGAATTTCGGTTCTGGCATTTCCAGCGCCAGCGGACGATCCCCGTGGATTTTCACCTGTTCACCATTCGCCAGCCGGAAACGGGCGAGCCCCTGTGTCTGGCCACCATCACCCGCAACGCCAGCGAACGGAAGGCGGTGGAGCTGGCCCTGCGGGCGTCGGAATTGCAGTTGCGGCAGCAGGCGGCGGATCTTGAAGAAACCCTCAGCCGCCTCAAGCAAACCCAAACCCAGCTCATCCACCAGGAGAAAATGTCGAGCCTGGGGCAGTTGGTGGCGGGGGTGGCCCATGAGATCAATAACCCGGTCAGCTTCATCTATGGCAATGTGAAGCACGCCCAGGAATATACGATGTCGCTCCTGAAGGCGGTGCAGCACCTGCGATCGGCGGTTGGCCCCCTAGAGGATCATCCGGAGCTGGAGGCGGCCCTGGATGCGTTGGATTTGGACTATATCGAAGAGGATTTGCCCCATTTGCTGGCGTCGATGCAGGTGGGGGCCGATCGCATCAAGGGCATTGTGAAGTCACTGCGGACGTTTTCGCGGATGGATGAGGCGGATCTCAAGGGGGTGGATCTGCACGATGGCCTCGACAGTACCCTGCTGATTTTGCAGCATCGTCTCAAGGGCAATGGCGATCGCCCCAGCATTGATCTGGTGAAGCGCTATGGGTCGCTGCCGGTGGTGGAGTGCTATCCGGGGCTGCTCAATCAGGTGTTTATGAATGTGCTGACCAATGCGATCGATGCCCTGGAGGAGTCGGGGGTGACCCTATGCAAGCTTGATCGCGGGGAGGGGGCGCGGCCTCGCATTGAGATTGAAACCCGGCGATCGCCCAACGGCGATCGCGTGATTGTGGCCATCTCGGACAATGGCCCCGGCATTCCCGAGAGCATCCGCCGCAATCTCTTTGATCCGTTTTTCACCACGAAGGATGTGGGCAAGGGGACGGGGTTGGGCCTGTCGATTTCCTATCAAATCGTGACGGAGCAGCATCGGGGGCGGCTGGAGTGCCAGTCCCAGCCCGGAGTGGGCACCACGTTCGAGATTGAGGTGCCCCTGGTGCAAAAGCTGCGATCGCCCGTCAATCCGGCGGATGATCTGACCCACGGCCATGCGGCGACGGTGCTGGCGAGCTACCGGGCGTCGGTTCTGGGCGATCGCCGGGGGCGGCTGGCGGAGGTGCGGCGGCCTGACCTGGAACTGACCCTGGGGCTCCACGGCCAAAGTGAGGCGTCCTAGTAGGGGTTGGGTTTCCCAACCCGCCCCCACGCGATCGCCAAAAAACCGTTCGACGGAAAAAGAACTCGCGGGATCACCCCCAGCCGGTGCGTTCGAGGTGGCGGCACGATCGCGGGATTATCACCTAACCAAACGCGCCCGACCCTAGTCACGGACTGCCGGGGGTGGAGCCGCAGGGGCAGCGCTGGTGGGCCGTCGGAAATAGGCCCGATACATTTCCTTCGCGATCGGAGCCGCCACCGCCCCCCCATAGCCCGCATTTTCCACCGCGATCGCCACGGCAATTTCCGGGCGATCGGCCGGCGCAAACCCAACGAACATGGCATTACTGCGCCCCGACGGCACCTCCGCCGTCCCGGTTTTGCCGCCGCTCAGGGGAATAGACCCATCCCCCAAAATTTTCGCCGTCCCCTTTTTGACCGTATCCACCAGCCCCTGGCGCACCACCTGGAGCGTGGCGGGATTGATCCCCGTCGGCTGGGGCTTCATTTCGGGATCATTGACCTGGGACGCCAGCAGGTGCGGCACCACGCGGTTACCGCCATTGACCACCGTCGCCACCACCGTTGCCAGCTCCAGCGGCGTCGCCAGCACCAGCCCCTGGCCGATGGACATGCTGACCGTATCGCCCCCGTACCAGGGCTGGCCATAGAGCTTTTGCTTCTCTGCGGGCGTGGGCAGCGATCCCACCGTGCCGCCCCCAAGGCCCAGCTTCAGGGGCTGACCGATGCCCAGGATTTTGCCCCATTTGGCGATCGCCTCCGGGCCGATTTTGATACCGATTTGGTAATAGAACGTATTGCTGCTGTAGGCGAGGGCGTCGCGGAAGCCAATGGCCCCATAGCCACTGCCGCTGTGCTCCCGGAACAGGTGGCCGCCTAGGGAAATGGCCGCTGAGGTTTGGATGCGGGAGTTGGGATTGTAGGCCCCCGACTCCATCCCGGCGATGCTGGTGATGATTTTGAAGGTGCTGGCGGGGGGATATCCCTGGAGGGCGCGGTTGAGCAGGGGGCGATCGGGCGCTTGCAGGGCCTTCCACTCCGTGCCGGTGATGCGATCGACAAACCAGTTGGGATCAAAGGAAGGGTTGCTGGCCATGGCGACGATGCCGCCGGTTTTGATGTCGATCGCCACCGCCGCCCCCCGATGGCCAGCCAGGGCCGCCGCCGCCGCCCGTTGGGTGGGTAGATCTAAGGTGAGCTGCACCGGATCTCCGGCGATCGGGTCCGTGCGGTCCAGCACTTCCCCCAGTTCCCCCTTGGCGTCCGATTCGATGCGATCAAAGCCCCAGGTGCCCAGGAGGCGATCGTCCGCCAGCCGCTCGACCCCCGTCCGCCCGACGATCGCGCCATAGGGCAACGACGGATTGGCCTTGAGATCATCCGGATCCGCTTCGCCGATGTGGCCGATGATGTGGGCCGCCACCTGCCCATTGGGATAGGACCGGCTCGATTCCGACTGGATCCACACCCCCGCCGTCTGGGCATTCTGCTCCGCCAGGATCACAAAGGCCCTCGGGGAGATGCTGCGGGCGATGCGGATGGGATCATCGTTGCCACTGCGCTGGCGGTCGGCAATTTCCGTCAGGATCGCGGGCACCGGGCGATCAAGCTGGCCCGCCAATGGCGTCAGGAACTGCTGCCACGCGGCAAGGGACTGGCGCATGGGCGAGAGGTAGGCCGATCGCGCTAGGCGGCTCGTGGCCAATACTTTGCCCTGGCGATCGAGGATCGGCCCCCGTTCCGCCGGGATCGGTCGGCGGCGCGATCGGTTGTCTTCCGCGCGATCGCGGAACTGCGTCCCCTCCACCAATTGCAGTTGCGCCAGACGGAACGCCAACGCCGTAATCGGCACCGAAATAATCATCGAAAGGATCAAAGCCCGTGCAGCCCGCTCGCGGGAAATCTCGATCCATCGAATTCCCTGCAATGGTAAGCGAATGGCCATACCCGTTTACTTCCAGCATTTATTGAACTTCCGCAGGCTCTGGGGGGGCCATCAGGAGACTCGCCCTCATCATTTCCCGAGCTTCGCTATTTCCCGAGCTTCGATCGCCGGTCTCGCCCCGGCCTGCAACAATCACCCATCGCAGTGCATCGCCTTCTATCCATGGTGCCGTCGCTCCGCGATCGCCGCCAGAAAACGTGTCAATTATTTAGACTGTTGAAGCAAATGTTGAAATTTAGGCCCCGTCACCCCTAGGCCCCGCCTCCCCTCGATTCAAGCCCCCGCGATCGCCACCCATGCGCAGCATCCCCCGCCTTGGCTCCAGCGCGCCCCCACCCGAGCGGTTCCCCAAGAGGTTAGGGGAATTGTAACGAGGGACACCGTGGGATAGGCCCAGTGTTGACAGATACTAGAGGCGACCCTAACAATCGGTTCAGTGCAGCGGGTCCGACGCCATTTGGCCGCCTGATTTCCACTGGATTGAACGTTTCGGTCCGACGTTTGGTGAGGAGCTAAAACCTTGAAGAAAATTGAAGCGATCATTCGTCCCTTCAAGTTGGACGATGTGAAGATTGCCCTTGTGAATGCTGGCATCGTCGGGATGACGGTTTCCGAGGTGCGCGGCTTCGGTCGCCAAAAGGGGCAGACCGAGCGCTACCGTGGCTCTGAGTACACGGTGGAGTTTCTACAGAAGCTCAAGATCGAGATTGTGGTGGAAGAAGATAAGGTCGATATGGTGGTCGATAAGGTGATTACGGCCGCCCGCACCGGTGAGATCGGTGATGGGAAGATCTTCATTTCGCCGGTGGATGAAATTGTCCGTATCCGTACGGGCGAGAAGGATATCGAGGCGGTCTAGGGTCTGTCATCCCATGGCCTCAACCCCTAATGCCACCCTTACTAACCGAGTGGGGCAAGGGGCTTAAGCCCCTTGTTTCGGTTTCGGGGGCTCCGTTGGGTGACCTGTCCGAGGGCCGCTGGTCCGTTGGCTGACCCCTGGGGTTGGCTGAGCCCATCCAACTGGGCTTGAGTTGGACCGATGGGACGCTGCCGTGGGGTGGCGTCTTTATTTTTGGGTTTTTATGGGCTGGTCTGGATGCTGTTTTGGAGCGGGTGCCGCTGCTGGCGGTTTTAGAGCTGATTTCTAAAGAGATCCTAAACAATATGCCGCTAGTTCAGGGCTCGGTACTAGTTTGCGGGAATAGCTATCTCCCGCGTAGCCATGAGTCGCCTCCCCGAGATTGCCCACCCCCACCGAAAGCCCTACCCTAGCGACCTGAGCGATGCAGAATGGGAAGTGCTCCGTCCCCTCCTGCCCGCCTCCAAAGGCTTCGGTCACCCGGTCACCGTTGATTTTCGAGAAATCCTCAACGCCATCTTCTACGTCCAACGCAGCGGTTGTCAGTGGGAAATGCTCCCCCATGACCTGCCCCACCCCTCAACGGTCTATCGTTACTTTTCCCGTTGGCAGCGGCGGGGACTCTGGCAACAGATGCACGACCAAGTACGAGGGCAACTGCGACAGCGCTCCGGTCGTGCCATTGAACCGACCGCTGCCATTGCGGATTCCCAGTCGGTCAAAACGACGGAAAAAAGGGGGAGGTGTACGGCTTCGATGGTGGCAAGCAGGTTAAAGGGCGTCGTCGGCACATCGTCGTAGATACCCAAGGCTTGGGCGTGGGCATATTGGTAACGGAAGCGAATGCATCAGAGCGGCTAGGGGCCTTGGTGATTCTCGACGAGTCGCGAGAGAAGCTGGGGCAGTTGCAAAAGCTTTGGGTTGATGGAGGCTATTGCGGTATCAAATTCCATCAGGCGGTGCAGCGAATCTGTGGTCCGCAGGTAGAGGTGGAGGTCGTCAAGCGCCAGAGTAAGGAATTTAAGGCATTACCCCAGCGTTGGATCGTGGAGCGGACCTTTGGCTGGCTGAATCGTTTTCGTCGGCTGAGCAAGGACTATGAGCTTCATTCGGAGGTGAGCGAAGGGATGATTTATGGAGCCCTGTTGAAGGTGATGCTGAAGCGCCTGGCGGTTTCATGATTACTTTATAAATCAGCTCTTAGTTGTGGCTGGGGTCGGGGGGGGCGGGGCGATCGCTCGGATCCCGCAGGGCGGTGGGCAGGGCGGCGAGGATGCGATCGGCAACCCGATCGGCGGTGTCGGTGGGGTCGGGGATGAGGCGGAGGTCGGCCTGTTCGTAGAGGTGCGATCGCTGCTGGCGCAGGGTTTCGAGGGCCGCCTGGGGATCGGGGGTTTGCAGGAGGGGCCGCTGGGCAATTTCGGCCGGGTCGGCCATGAGCCGTTGATAGATCTGGGAGACGGGGACATCGAGCCAGATGATCACCCCCTGGCGTAGGGCGCTCCAGTTGTTGCGCTCTAGGACGATGCCGCCGCCGGTGGCCACTACGGAGCGCTGGTAGGCGGCCAGTTGGCTGAGGGTTTGCTGTTCGAGCTGGCGGAAGGTGGCTTCGCCGTCTTCGGCAAAGAGGGTGGCGATGGATTTCCCGGCGATGCGTTCGATCAGGGTGTCCGTGTCGAAGAATCGGTACTGGAGGCGCTGGGCGATCGCGTGGCCGGTGGCGCTTTTGCCGCTGCCCATGAGGCCAATTAGGTAGAGGTTGAGCCCTTGGAGTTGCTGGCGGATGGGGGCGTCGGAGGGGGAGGGGATGGCGGCCATGGGGCTAGGTTCGGCGGCGGGTCGGAGGTCAGGGGGGATAGCAATGCTCGCAGTAGAATACCATCGACCTTATGAACTGGGGCGGCGGTATGGCCGCTGGGGTGTGCGCGGTGGGTGACGGCGGCTGATGGCGGGGCAACGGCGGGGCCTATGGATTGATGCGGCGCGGCGGTTTCGGCGCGATCGCCCGGCGGTGCTGGGGCTGGTGGTGTTCGGGGCGATCGCCCTGGCGGCGGTGGTGGGGCCGTGGCTCTATGGGGTGGATCCGGCGGCGATCGACTATGGCCGCGCGAATCTGCCACCGGGGGCGGGCCACTGGCTGGGGACGAACGATCGCGGGCAGGATCTGCTGGCGCGGCTGCTGCGGGGGGGGCGGGTGTCGCTGACGGTGGGTCTGGCGGCGATGGTGGTGGCGACGGGTCTGGGGACGGGCATCGGGGCGATCGCGGGATTCTACGGCGGCTGGCTCGATGGGATTTTGATGCGCCTGACGGATTTATTTTTGTCGCTGCCCCAACTGCCCCTGCTGCTGCTGATTGTGTACCTCTTCCGCGATGGGGTCCGGGCGATCGCGGGGCCGGAGACGGGAATTTTTGCCCTGGTGGTGTTGACCATTGGTGGCCTGAACTGGATGGCGACGGCCCGCCTGATCCGCGCCAATTTCCTGAGTTTGCGAGAGGCGGATTTCGTCAAGGCCGCCGAAACCCTCGGGGCGCGGCCCGCCCGCTTGATCTGGAAACATATCCTCCCCAATGCCATTGGCCCCGCGATCGTCGCCGCCACCCTCTCCGTGGGCTCCGCCATCTTGACGGAATCCACCCTCAATTTCCTGGGGCTGGGTTTTCCGCCGGATGTGCCCACCTGGGGGCGAATGCTCTACGATGCCCAGAATTTTCTAGAAATTTCGCCCCATATGGCCCTCTTCCCCGGTTTGGCGGTCTTTTTGACGGTTCTGAGCATCAACTTCGTCGGTGATGGCCTGCGAGATGCCCTTGATCCCCACCAGCGGCGGTAGGACGCGATCGCGGGGCCTGGACTGGGTGGAACTGGGCCGGGGGCCTGGACTGGGTGGAATTGGGCCGGGGGGGCTGGGCGGGGTTTCCCCGCCCCTACGGTCGGTGGATGGGGGGTGGATCGTTTGATGGTGGACCCGCTGCCTTCGACCCTGAATTTCTGCCTCGGGGGTCAACATGCAAGGCTCAAAATGCAAGACTCAAGGTTCAAGATGCAAGATTTAAGATTCAAGATCCAGCCCGACCTAGCACCGTGATGATGGACCGCAACTCAACCCCCACGATCGCCCCCGAACCACCCCCGGCCACCGACACCTCACCGATCCCCACGGGCCAGGGCTGGGAACGGTGGATCCCGCCGATCGCGATCGCGATCGCCCTGGGTTACCTGGGCCTGATCCTGTTTTTGCCCACGCTGAATGTGTTCGTGCAGGCATTCAGCCGGGGATTTGGTCCCTTTTGGGCGGCCCTCCAGACGGCGGAATTTCGCTCGGCGGCGGGCCTGACCCTCCTGGTCACCGCGATCGTCGTGCCCATTAACGCCGCCTTTGGCCTGTGTGCCGCCGTGGTCCTGGCCCGCAGTCGATTCCCTGGCCGCGCGTTGGCGATCAGTTTGCTGGATTTGCCCTTTTCCATCTCGCCGGTGGTGGTGGGGTTGATGATCGTCTTGCTCTACGGGCGGCGGGGCTGGTTTGGGCCGCTGCTGGACTCGGGGAGGCTCCAGATCGTTTTTGCCCTGCCCGCCATGATCCTGGCCACCGCATTTGTGACCCTGCCCTTCGTGGCGCGGGAGGTGCTGCCGATTCTAGAGGAGGCGGGCACAGATCAAGAGGAGGCCGCCCGCACCCTTGGGGCCAGCGAGTGGCAAATTTTCTTCCGGGTCACCCTGCCCAATATCCGGTGGGGGCTGATGTACGGCACGATCTTGAGCACCGCCCGCGCCCTGGGGGAATTTGGGGCCGTGTCGGTGGTGTCGGGGAATATCATCCGCCGCACCCAAACCCTGCCCCTGTTTGTGGAGGATGCCTATAAGCAGTACGACACGACAGCGGCCTATGCGGCGGCGGTGGTGCTGGCCCTGTTGGCCGCGATCGCCCTGGTGCTGAAGATCATCCTGGAGCGGCATTTGGGGGAAAGTCCCTCCCGAGGCCACTAGGGCATTAGACATATCGAGGATCGCGGTAGACCGTCAGCACCTGATGGATCCATTCCCCGTGGCTCCACAGTTGGCTCAAGGCGAGGGCGATCGCCAGCAGCATGACGGCCTGGGCGAGGCGATCGCGCCGTTGCAGCAGGGGCAGCAATCCCGCCATCACCCCCACCATCAGGGAGCCGGTCCAGTGGGGGGCATAGAGAAATAGCTCCTCCGGTGCCCCATAGACCGTGTGCAGGAGGCCATTGAAGAGCAGCACCCCCCCCACCCCCCAGAGCACGGGGGCGCGATCGCGGCCGTGGCGGTAGATGCCATAGATCGCAATCCCCAAAAGCGCCACCCACAGCAGTTGGGTCAGGGCCACCGCGATCGTCCACTCGGTCAGATCAAAGCGCAGGTTTGGCGGATAGGGGGGCGTCGTCCGGCCAATCCAAAGGCCCGGTCGCGCCACGCCAAAAACCCCCAGGTACAGCACCATCCGCAGCACCCGACCGGGGCCAACCTCCCTGAAATATTGAGGATGACCCAGGCCGTCCTCATCGGAGATCCAAAAAAGGCCCGCCCCAGGCCAGAGGAGATGTTGCAAATAGGTGAGGGCGCTGCCCACCGCCACCGTGATCGTTCCCCACAGGACCACCGATCGGAGGCGCTGTCGCCAGGTTCCACTCCCCAGACAGCCATAGATCCAGGCCGCCGGCAGCAGATTGGTGGCCGTCGCCCCAAAGGCCAAGAGCCCCGGCCCCAGGGCAGGCCAGGTTTGACCGGGCGATCGCAGCGCCACCGCCCACAGGCACAGCAAACTCAGCCCCCCCAGGCCAAAGGTCTCCGGCGTCGCGGAAAACCACACCTGCGAAGCGCTCAGGCCAAAGAGCACCGCCCCCCCCACGGCCACGGCGGGCGACGCCCCCAACCGCCGAAAGATACTGCGGGCCAGAATCACCCCCAGGGCACCAATCAGCGCCATCACCAGGACCACCGCCAGCCGTGGATCGCCGATCGCCCCGGTCAGGGCCATGGTCACGGGGGTCGTCAGCAGCAAAAACAGGGTATGGGTCACGGTGTCCATGGGGCGGGCGTTCCCCTGGGTCATGTTGCGCATGACGCGCCGGAGATCGGCCCCAAAGAGTAAATCCTGGTGGCTGTAGGCGGCGGAGTTGGTGATCGCGCCCCCCACGCAAAAGTACAGACTGAAAAAAGCGGCCCCCAGGGCGATCGCGCCCCAGTCTAGCGATCGCCAGCGGCCAGCGGAATGGGGAAATCGGGAGACAGCCATGGCCTAGACTCCAAAGCTCCTAAGGGATTGATCTAAACAGGGGTCGGGGAAATCGGGGGGATCAGGCTAGGAAAAATCTAGGGCTGGGTGAGACCGGCGATCGCGATCGCGCCGATGCCACTGAGGATCAGGCCAATGCCCACCCAGGCCAAAAACGGCACCCGCTCCGCCAGCAGCCACACGCCCCCAAAGGTGGTCGCCGCAATGGTGAGGCCAATGGTGGTGGGATAGGCCAGGGAGAGCTGCGATCGCCCCAGCACCACCACATACAGCACCGTACTGAGGCCATAGACCCCCACCCCCGCCAGCAGATGGCCATTGATCCCCCGCCCCGATCCCAGCTTCAACAGCACCTGGGCGATCGCGTTGAGCAGGGCGATCGCACCGATCAGCACACCAACCATGGGCATCGATAGGGATGGCACAGCACTTCCTCCAAACCCACAAGGGGGCAACGCAAACTTCAGAAATTTAGAAATTTAGAATCAGAGACTCGGAAATGTAGAGCTTGAGGCATCTAGACCAGGGCTAGTCCGGCAAACGCTCCAGCACCGGCTCCACCGGATCGAGGGGGGGATAGCCCGGTCCACCGTAGGGCCATTGCACCCAGCGGCCCGCCAGCCGTTCCCACCAGCGGGGCGGATGGGGCAAACTCGCCACCTGGATCCAGCGGCAGCCGATCCACAGGGCTCCCAAGCCATCCGTGTGCCAACTGTCCCCCACCACGGCCACGCGATCGCGCGGCAGATCCAACTGGCGCAAGGCCCGCTCAAAGGCCGACGGAAAGGGCTTGCGGGCCACACAAATCCCCTCCAGGCCAAAGCACCCCAGCCACCGCTCAAACCGCCCGCGCCGTTTGCCATTGGACAGGACAAAACAGGGCATCCCGCGATCGCGCAACTGCCCCAACCACCCCTCCACCCCGGGCGACAGCCAGCGATCGTCCTCCGACACCAGGGTGTTATCCAAATCCAGCACCAGCCCCTCAATGCCCAGCTCCCGCAGCCCCTCCACCTCCAGGGCCGCCACCCAGCCACAGCGCGATCGCCGCACCCCCTTCCTCATGTCACCAGCCCCCAGCGATGGAGACACAGCACCGCCGCCGTGGACACCACCCACCCCGCCGCCGTCAGCAGCATCGCCCAGTCCGACAGCAACATCTCCTCGGGCCGTTCACTCGTGGCGATCGCCCCCTTACCCCCCATCTCCCGCCGCCGCAGGGCCTCCTTCGGATCACTCACCAACTGGTAGCGGAACACCCCATAGAGCACAAACGGCACCGTAATCAACATCCACTTCGTCGGAGCCCCCTGCAACTGCGGCCCCGCGCTCCAGAGGGAATAGAACACGATCGCACTCGACGACACAATCCCCTCCATGCGGCTGAGCAAATCCATCGAATAGCGCAGCAGCACCGATCGCGTCTGGATGGGCTGCCCCTGGCGCTGGCCCTCGCCAAACTCCAGCATCAGCGCCCAGCGCAACTCCGCCTTCCGCTTCTCGATCGCGAAAAACAGCGACAGCATACTGATGCACAGCAAAAACCACGGGGAAAGGATCACCCCCGTCGCGCAGCCCCCCGCCACCGCCCGCAGCACAAACCCCGCCGCAATGCACATCACATCCAGCACAATTGTCCGCTTCAGACGGTAGTTATAGGCCACCTGCAACAGGCCATAGGCCACCAACGTGATCCCCAACGGCACCGCCTGGGCAAACCCCACCGCCACGCCCCCCGCCAGCAGCACCACCGCCATTCCCCAGGCCAGGGGGATTGGCACCTGCCCCGCCGCGATCGGCCGATGGCGCTTGATCGGATGCAGGCGATCGGCCGCCACGTCCATCAAATCGTTAATCAAATAAAAACCACTCGACACCGCCGCAAAGGCTGCGAAGGCGATCGCCACCTGGAGGGCAATCAATGGGCTGATTTCAAAGGCAAACAGGGGTGCCGCTGCAATCAACACATTTTTTGTCCACTGTTTCGGGCGAAGGGCCTTCACCAGGGCCTTGGGATTGGGGCGGGGAGACGATCGCGGCGGCGGAGAAACCGTCATAGCACTTGGGGCTCCAGAACCAGGGCAACGGGAGAAACAAGGGCAAATTCAGGGCGGGGCCAACGACGCCCAAGGATTAGATCAACCCAGCGAGGGGCAATCCACCGGTTTATGGCCCTAAACCCCTAGGAATTCGCACCAATCCTGGCACACGCTTCCCACAACGTCCTCCCCGGGCGGGGGAAATGTTTTTTAAGTGACTAGGGGCACTCCGGAGCCGCGCCAACAGCGTCGGTCCTAGGGACGCGATCGCCCCCCCATGGCGGACCGCGCGATCGCCTGAAATGACCGAAATTTAAGGGAATCGAAGCTTTGTTAACCGCCGCGATCGGCCCCAAAGCCCCATGCTAGAGTCGAACCGATCTACCCGGCAGAGACGGAATGGCAATTTTCCGAGCCAGCGGCATTCTTCTTCACCCCACCTCCCTCCCCGGTCGCTTTGGCATTGGCGATCTGGGGCAGGCGGCCTATCGCTTCGTGGACTTTTTGGGGGACAGCGGCCAGCAAATCTGGCAAATTCTGCCCCTGGGGCCGACGGGCTACGGTAATTCCCCCTACATGTGCTATTCCGCCCTGGCAGGCAATCCCCTGTTGATTGATCTCGATGCCCTGCGGGAAGAGGGGCTCCTGGAGGAATCGGAACTCGACCCAGGGCGGCCCACCGAGGGCGATCGCGTGGACTTCGACGCGGTGATTCCCTACAAAATGGCCCTCCTCCACCGGGCCTATGGCCGCTTCAAGGATGGGGCCAACCCGGACCTGGCCCAGGAATTTGAGCAGTTTTGTGAGGCGCAGCAATCCTGGCTGGAGGACTATGCCCTGTTCATCGCCGTGAAGCGCACCACGGACGATGCCCCCTGGTATGACTGGGAACCGGCCCTGGCCAAGCGGGAACCGGAGGCCCTGGCGGCGTGGCGCGATCGCCTCGGGGACGAGGTTGGCTTCAGCAAATATGTGCAGTTCGAGTTTTTCCGCCAGTGGCAGGCCCTGAAAGCCTACGCCAACGATCGCGGCATTGCCATCTTTGGCGATATTCCTATCTATGTGGCGGGCGACAGCGCGGACGTATGGGCCAACCCCGACCTCTTTTGCCTCAACCCCGAAACGGGCAAAGCGGCCCTGATGGCGGGCGTACCGCCGGACTATTTCAGCGAAACGGGCCAACTCTGGGGCAATCCGGTCTACGACTGGGATGCCCTGGCGGCCACGGGCTACCGCTGGTGGATCGAGCGGTTCCGCCATACCCTCACCGTGGTGGACTGGATTCGGGTGGACCATTTCCGAGGGTTTGAAGGCTATTGGGCGGTGCCGGAGGGGGAAACTACGGCGATCGCGGGGGAGTGGCTCCCCGGTCCGGGGGCGGCCCTGTTCGAGGCGGTGGATCAAGCCCTGGGGCAACTGCCGATCATTGCCGAAGATTTGGGCATCATCACGCCGGAGGTGGAGGCCCTGCGCGATCGCTTCGGGTTCCCTGGCATGAAGATCCTGCACTTCGCCTTCGATTCCGGCGCGGGCAACCCCTATCTGCCCCACAACTTCGGCAGCCCCAATTATTTGATCTACACGGGCACCCACGACAACGACACGACGGTGGGCTGGTTCCGCCAGCGATCGCCCGAAGACCAGGAGCGCGTCTACAACTACCTCGGCTACGGCAACCCCGACAGTATCCACTGGGACTTGATCCGCGCCGCCCACGCCTCCGTGGCCGTCTGGTCGATCATTCCCCTCCAGGATCTCTTTGGCCTCGGAACTGAATGCCGGTTTAATACCCCCGGCCTAGCCACGGGCAACTGGGACTGGCGCTACGGCCCCGATGACTGCACCGACGCGATCGCCCAGCGCCTGCGGTGGCTCACGGAACTATACGGCCGAGCGCCCCAATCCTAGGGATTGCCTAGGGATCGAGGGTTCCGGGGCGATCGCACAGCCCCCCACCGGCCCCCTCGATCCTGCCCAGTCCGCCGCGATCGTGTTGCACAATCCCCCAGGAACCCCGCCCATGGGGGACAATCTCGGGTTATGCACCCGGACAGCCGTCCGTGGGAGCGTTAGGCTGACGTAAGAGGCCCGAGTCAGATCCCCATGAGCAGAGATTTTGCAAAACGCCGTCTGGAGGTCGCCCAAGTCGTCCCTGAAGCCTTCCTGGCGGAATTTTGCCAGCGGGACGCGGGGACGCGGCGTTTTCTGCTCAATGCCCTGACCCTCTTCGCCGCCATTTCCCCCGAGCAGCAGCACCAGGCCATCAATGATCTGATCCAGTCAGAAATTTTTCTGCTGGCGGAAAAATCCCTTCAATTCCTCCAGCGCCGCGTCAAGGATGTTCTCTACCCGTTCCACATTGCCAAGGAACTGGAAGACGACGATATTCGGGAATATTACTACCGCTATTACATGCAAACGGGCCAAATTCCTGAGCGCCTCACGCCGGAATACCTGAATGTCATGCTGAAATTCATCGTGGGCGTTGAGCTACTCAAAACCCTCTTTCGCATGAGTTTCATGGAGCAGCAGCGGTTCTTTGAAATTCAGGGCAAATATTCAACCCAGGCCCTCCTTTTCTATCGCTACATTAAACCCATTCGTCGCAAGCTAGCCCGAGAGCGCGTCACTTCCCGCGATCCCTCCGGCACCCATTACTATCAGCATCCCAAGCTCGATGATGCGGAATTGATGGACTATATTTTTGATATTTTTGACCTGGAAACGATTGTGCATCTGGGGGAATTTTCAGAAAAATTATCCTTCGAGCCAGACTACATCTACGCCAAGGAAACGGATGACGATCGCGACGTCATTTCCTAGGCAATTTTCCTCAAGTCCGATGGCATCCCCATCCACACTGACGGGGGCAAGGGGTTTGATTGGCCCCCCTTGTCCCAAAGCCAGTCCCCAGCGATCGCGGGAATCCTAACCCTTAGCCAGCAGGACAACCGCATAGGCAGCGATGCCCTCCTCGCGGCCCGTGGGTCCGAGCCCTTCATTGGTGGTGGCCTTGACGCCGATGCGATCGCGCTCAATGCTCAAGGCCGCCCCCAAGGCCCGTTTCATGGCCTCGATGTGGGGTTTGAGCTTCGGGCGCTCCGCCACCACGGTCGAATCAATATTGATCACCCGCCAGCCGCGATCGCGCACCAGCCGATGCACCTGGGTCAATAGTTTTAGGCTATCGGCCCCCTCCCACTGGGGATCCGTCGGCGGGAAATAGTGGCCAATATCCCCCAAACTCAAGGCCCCCAACATGGCATCCATGATCGCGTGGGTGAGCACATCCGCATCGCTATGGCCCACCAGGCCCAACTCATGCTCAATGCACACGCCCCCCAGGATCAACCGGCGATCGCGCCCCAGCCGATGGATGTCATAGCCATTACCAATGCGTACGTCCACGGGTTTGTCTCGCCCCCAATGCGTATCAGTCAAGATCAACGCCAGCCATCATGCCACGGCCCCGCGATCGCATCACAAGTTTTGCAGCCCATCAGAGAAGAACTAGGACTTTCTCCTATCTGACGCCTCTCGCTTGAGCTTTTCAAGTTGGGAGCAGGATGCCACCCCATACACCATTTCCCGTGCCCAATGCTCGCAGTTGTAGGTCATCTTGTTCCAAACACGACCATGGGCATTGAGAATTGCCGCCTTAGAAGCCTCAATGCGGGCCTGAATTTGGTGATAGGGAATGGCAGCATCAAGTTTTTCCTTCAAAAGCCAGCGCTCATCATAGGGCATATGATGAACGTAGCCGACGCCAATCTCCGCAATGCGATTATTGGGCTGAACCGTCGGGCCAGAAAAGAAATGCACCACCTCAAATCCTGTCGCCGCCGCAATCACAACCCCATAATGCTCATAGTCGCGATCGCATTCGTCCTTGCAAGGAAACACAACTAGGTCGCCAGGATTGACTTCAAAATTATTTGGCTTGCGATCCAACAATGCCACAAGTTGCGAGAGTCTTACAAATTGAAATTCAACGCGATCAAATAGGGGCTGCACCCAATGGGGATCATAGTAATTAACCGATTTAGAGATATCCTGAAACACCTCATTGACTCGTCCCATATGTCTTGCAATGGTTCTCATCGAATCTCGATGTTGAGACATCGAAATTGACCGAAATTGCGTGTCGATCTTGATGCCAAGCAGTTCAGCCGCTTGAGATGCAGCCGCTATTAATCCTCGATCCTTAGTATGGCGGCAAATTTGGCTTAACTCGTGCCGAAAGTGTCCATCATGAATGAGTTCATGGTAATCGGCAATTTTATGGAGGATTTTGGTAGGATCAGATTTCATAGCAATTCCAAAAAGCAAAAAAGCCGCCCCGTACCAGGGCGACTTGCGTGCCGTATCAACAACGCTAGGATTTTGACCGGTCGGACGAAGAAGCAGACTGCTGAGCTTGGTGCTCTTTTGCGAGGCGCTCCATCTCCTCCACCAAGCCCGAAGAAACTACAACTTCACCCATCTTGGAGAGTATGGAGCTGGCCTTAAACGCGGAGGAGGCAACCTTCGAGGCTTGAGAAGCGGAAGAGACCCCTTTGGAAGCCTGCGAAGCGGGAACACCGGCGGAAAAACTCATCTTTTTACTCCCACTAGGGGCCTTATATCTCGCTCACTAAATCTTAACCAGCGAGCGAGCTGCCTGTCACGTCACCCGCCAACACTCAAACAACTGGCTCTCAGGGAATTGACCGGTAGACCAGAACGCGATCGCCCCACCCCCCAGCAACCCACTAGCGATAAATCTGGCCATCCGGCATCGTCGCACAAAACAAATTCGCCCCCGACAAATTCGCACTACTAATATCCGCCCGATTCATCAACACCTTCGTCAAATTCGCATCCTTAAGGATCGACCGAATCAAATGGGCCTCCACCAAATCCGCCTGGGATAAATCCGCCCGCGACAGATCCGCCCGCGACAGATCCGCCCGCGTCAGCCGCGCATAGGTCAAATCCGCCTGGAGCAGCGTCGTCTCCTTCAGGGTCGCATCCACCAGCATCGCCATTTGCAGCAGCGCCCCATTCAAATTCGCCCCATCCAAACAGGCCCGCTCCAGCCGCGCCGCCGTCAAATTCGCCTTCACCAGCGACGTTTTCACCAACTGGCAATCCGCCAGCGTCGCCTTCGTCATCAGCGCCCCATTCAAATTCGCCCCATTCAGCGTCGCCCCCCGCAGCATCGTCTCCCGCAGATTCGCCCCCGTCAGGGTCGCCCGGGTCAGATCCGCCCCCGTCAGGTCCGCCCCCTGCAAATCCGCAAAACTCAAATCCGCCCCCCGCAGATTCGCCCCCTGATACACCCGCTTCTCCTCCCGCAGGTTTGCCCCCCGCAGGCAGGCCCCGCGCCCATTGACGCCGCTGAGGTTGGTGTTGCGCAGATCCGCCTCCACGAAGCTCGCATCCGTCAGGGTCGCCAGGGCCAAATTGGCATTGCGCAGATCCGCCCCCTGGAGCCGCGCCCCGTGCAGATCCGCATCCCGCAGATTCGAGGCGCTGAGGTTGGCATTGTCGAGGTTGGCACCGCTGAGTTTGATGTGGGCCAGGTTCGCCCCGCGCATGACCGAGCGGTTGAGGTAAGCCAAGATCAAGTTGGCGCGGCTGAGGTCTGCCCCCGTGAAGTTGATGCCCACGAGATCCGCCCGGATGAGCTTGAGGCCGCTGAGGTTCGCGCCGCTGAAATTGGTTTTGCCAGCTTGGTAGCGTTGCAGGAGTTCTTGGGCATTCATGCCGGGGGGCGTTTAGGGGCGAGTGAAAGCATTTTCGACGGCAAAGAGCGATCGCTCTACGCCGACGCCCCCATCTTCCTCCCCTTCGGCCATGGCGACGGTGGATTGATCGTCGCTGGGTTGAAAGAGTTCAAAGCCGGGGAATTGGCCCGTTGCGCCAAAGGATTCGTTGTCTTCGGCCCCCGGATCGGCGGAGTAGATGAGGCGATCGAGCGCCCGCAGCATGGCATCGGCCGTCTGGGCATATTCTTCCACTTCTGGGAACCGTTTGACGGTGGCGTTGATGTGTTCGGTGAGTTCTTCGATGGTGGTGAAGGTTTCGCAGAGGCGATAGAGCAGGCGATCGAGCATTTCGGCTTTGATCGAGGCCCAGGTGTAGGCGTTGAAGCTGGTTTGGGGTTCGAGGGTGAAGAAGCTGAGGATTTTGACCCGCAGGGGGTTGGCGGCGCGCATGATGTCGAGGCGGACGCTGAACCAGTCGTAGGCGCTGAGGGGTTTGGGCAGCAGGGGGGTGTTGAAGGTGGGGTGGGGGGGATCGCCGTCGGGGGGGCCGCTGGGGGGGCTGGGGGCTTCGGGCATGGCGAGGGCGGTGGCTTCGCCGCCGGGGGCGCTGGGGGGCGCGGCGCTGAAGACGGTGGGGAAGGTGTCGGGGGGGCGGACCTTGGGGGGGGTGGCGGCGGGGTAGAAGGCCGTGAAGAGGTTACACAGTTCGGTGGCGATGACGCCGTAGACGCTGGGTTTGTTGAGGTTGGCGGCGGCTTGGTGGAGGGTGTAGGTCAGGCGATCGTGGGTGGGGCAGAGCGATCGCATCCGCTTGACGAGCCGCCCGGTGTCGAGGAGGTCAATTTTTTGGTTATCGCTTTCCCAATGGCCGGTGCAGGCCAGGAGCAGCAGTTTTTTGATGCGCGTGACGTTGCGGTCAGCTTCGAGCTGCTGAACGACCTGCTGCAACTGGGGATGGACGGTGCTCATGGGGGCGAACGGGGGAGGACGTTGGCCGGGGCAGCGGCGGTGGGTGGGGGGGCGCGATCGCGCCGGAAGGGCGCAGCAAAAGGGCGTCATAACGGACACTGCGGTGGCCCATCCATGGGGTCCGGCGATCGCCCCAGGGCTACCGGTGGGCCTAGGAGTCATCGTCCGCGCAGGGAGGCGACCCCCCAGAGTGACCTCAGGAACAACCGGCCCGCGTGCGGATGGGCTGCCCCCTGTCTACACCCATTCCAGCGGTTCAGCCGGAGGGTCATGGCGGCCCCGTCCCCAGGAATCGGGCTCGGGCGGGGGGTCAGGGGCTTTGGGGGCGATGCACCGGCTGGGGGGGGGCTCCGGCGGACGGATCTGGCATAACCAAGGGCACCCTAGGGGTTTTAAGTTGGGTCTCGGGTTCGTCCAAGTCAAGTCTAAGCCAGGTTCATGGGCCTAGGGGGCGCGGTGGAAGTTTGGAGCTTACCCTCACCCAAGATTTAAACCCATTCTTAGGGGCAGCGGATCGCGATCGCGCCTCCAGTTTACGTAATTTTTCGGATAGATCCCCTTCGGAACGCCCCCGCCTTGGAGACAACCCAGCAGATGGGAACCGGCGCGATCGCAGGGGTCTGTTTTTTTTTGATAAGCTCAATGGGGACTGAACCAACGGGGACCCAACGCACCCAGGGCAATGCTGTAGCAGCCCTACCGTTCCCAACACGCTACCAAACCCCATCGCGTGGTCCGGGCTACCCCAGTCCAACCCTAGCCCCCGCCACCCCCCGGTCTTACCCCGCGAACCGTTGAATGGGCTACCCATGCCCCCTGCACCGAAGTACTGACGACACCCTATGAACATTCTGACCGATTTGCTGCCGAAATCCGAGCCCGCCCCCGGGCCGCGCATCCAAAAGGGCCGTCGGGGCATCGAGATCAAATCGAAGCGCGAAATCGAGATCATGCGTCAGGCCTCGGCCATTGTGGCAACGGTCCTGAAGGAAATCATGGCCCTGACGGAACCGGGCATGACCACGGCGGATCTGGACGCCCATGCGGAAAAGCGCATCCGCGAAATGGGGGCGGTGCCGAGTTTTAAGGGCTACCACGGCTTCCCGGCGTCCATCTGCGCCAGCATCAACCATGAGGTGGTCCACGGGATTCCTAGCCGCAAGCGGGTGATCCAAGAGGGGGATCTGCTGAAGGTGGATACGGGGGCCTACTTTAATGGCTTCCACGGGGATTCCTGCGTGACGATTCGGGTGGGGCAGGTGCCGGAGGTGGCCGATCGTCTGGCGACGGTGGCGGAGGAGGCCCTGTTTGCGGGGATCCGTCAGGTGCGGGCGGGGGCGCGGCTGTTGGATATTGCCGGGGCGATCGAGGATGTGGTGAAGAAGAATCGCTTTGCGGTGGTGGAGGATTTTACGGGCCACGGGGTGGGGCGCAATCTCCATGAGGAACCGGCGGTGTTTAATTTCCGCACGCGGGAGATGCCGAATGTGCAACTGCGGGCGGGGATGACGCTGGCGATTGAGCCGATCCTGAACCAGGGCTCGAAGAAGACGAAGATTCTGCGCGATCGCTGGACGGCGGTGACGGTGGATCGGGGCCTGTCGGCCCAGTGGGAGCATACGGTGCTGGTGACGGAGGAGGGCTACGAGATTTTGACCGATCGCACGAAGGTCTAGGGTTAGGGCGCGTAATGCAGGAGTGGCAGGGGCGGCAGGGGGCTGGGGGGGCGATCGCGGCTCCCCCGGCGGTTTCGGTGGCGGAATTTGGGGGGCTGGAGGAGGCGCTCAAAAACTTCTTTGGCTACGATTCGTTCCGACCGGGCCAGCGGGAGATTGTGGAGGCGGGGCTGCGGGGGCGCGATCGCCTGGCGATTTTGCCGACGGGGGCCGGAAAGTCCCTGTGTTTCCAGTTGCCCGCGTTGCTGATGCCGGGACTGACCGTTGTGGTGTCGCCGTTGATTGCCCTGATGCAGGATCAGGTGACGGCCCTCAAGAGTAATGGCATTGCGGCGACGTTCCTCAATAGCAGTCTGGGGCTCGATCAGGTGCGATCGCGGGAGCAAGCGCTGCTGGCGGGGCGGGTGAAGCTGCTTTATGTGGCTCCGGAGCGGCTGTTTGCGGAGTCGTTTTTGCCCCTGCTCGATCGCGTGGCCCAGACCGTTGGCATCGCCGCGATCGCCATTGATGAGGCCCACTGCGTCTCGGAATGGGGCCATGATTTTCGGCCTGAGTATCGCCAGTTGGGGCTTCTGCGCGATCGCTACCCCCAGGTGCCCATGGCGGCCCTCACGGCCACGGCGACCGATCGCGTGCGCCAGGATATTGTGACCCAACTGCGCCTGCGGGATCCGTTGGTTTATGTGGCGAGCTTCAATCGCCCTAACCTATATTACGAAGTGCGCCCCCGCACGGCCAGCACCTATGGGGAACTGCTGCGCCTCCTGCGGACGACGGATGGATCCGCGATCGTCTACTGCACCAGCCGCAAAAAGGTGGACGAACTGGCGGCCAAGCTCCGGGCGGATGATATTAACGCCCTGCCCTACCACGCGGGCCTGGGCAACGAGGAGCGCACGGATCACCAGGATCGGTTCATCCGCGATGACGTTAAGGTGATCGTCGCCACGGTGGCCTTTGGCATGGGCATCAATAAGCCGGACGTGCGGGCCGTGGTCCATTACAACCTGCCGCGCAATCTGGAGAGCTACTACCAGGAGGCGGGGCGCGCGGGGCGCGATGGGGATCCGGCCCAGTGCATTTTGTACTTCAATCCGGGGGACATTCCCAGTCTGGAATATCTGATTGCCCAAAAGCCCAGTGAAACGGAGCAGCGCATCGCCCAGCAGCAGCTCCGGCAGGTGGTGGACTATGCGGAAAGTGCCCTTTGTCGCCGGACGATTCAATTAGGCTATTTCGGAGAATCTTTTCCGGGCAATTGTGAAAACTGCGATAACTGCCGCGAGCCCAAACCCCTCGAAGATCGCACGATCGCGGCCCAGAAATTCCTGTCCTGCGTGGCCCGCTGCAAGGAGCGCTACGGGGCGAGCCACATCATCAATGTGCTCCTGGGCAAGAAGGAGAAAAAAATCATCGAACGCCGCCACCACGAGCTATCCACCTACGGCATTGGCAAGGAATATACCCTGGATGATTGGCGGATTATTGCGCGATCGCTGGTGCATCAGGGGCTGGTGGACGAGAGCACGGACGGCTATCGGATCCTGAAACTCAATGGCCTCAGTTGGGAGGTGTTGCGGAAACAGCGATCGGTGCAGGTGGCGATTCCTCCCAAACGGGCCGCCGTGGCTAAGGTCAGCGCTGAGGTGGAGCTACAGCCGCGCGATCGCGCCCTGTATGAAGCCCTGCGATCGCTGCGCAAGACCCTGGCCGACCGCGCCAATGTGCCGCCCTATGTGATTTTTGGTGACGGCACCCTACGGCAAATGGCCCAACTGCGGCCCCAAACGACGGATCATCTGCTAAGAATTTCCGGCGTCGGTCCCCAAAAGCTCCAGCGCTACGGCCAGCTATTTCTCGATGAAATCCTGGACCATTGCCAGGAATTCCAGTTGGATAGCCCCATGGCTGGCATCGAGGCGGCGGTCAGTCGCAAGAGCGATTTGATCCCATCGAGCACCAGCCGCCTAACCCTGGAGCTGTATCAGCAGGGGCTCACGCCAGCGGAAATCGCCGAGCGGCGCGGGTTTCGCCTTTCAACGGTAATTTCTCACTTTGTGGAACTGCTGCAAAAGCGGGCGGATGTGGATCTCCATGCCCTGGTGCCACCGGAGCGCTGCTACGCCATCCAGAACGCGATCGCGGCATTGGACGTTTCGGGGGTCTCGGTGCGGGAAGTTCATGATCACCTGCGGGGCCAATACACCTACGAGGAAATCCGTTTGGTCATTGCGGCGTCGGAGAAAATCTAACCGGTCATATCCCTAGGGCTCCATTGGGGCGGGCGACAGGACAAAATCCCCAGGCGCGCGATCGCCCCGCCAGGGAATCGATTCCTCCCCATCCGCCGCCAGCAGCAGCACCGTTTGAGCCGATTGATCAGTTTGATCGGGATCAGCCCCCGCAGATCCAAACAATCGCGCCGTCCATGTCGGCAACCCATAGCCATAGATCACGTGGCCGCGCCCCACAATCACCGCCATCCGCCCACCGCGATCGCCCCCCCAGCGATCGAACTGCCGAGCCATCGCTGCCGCCATCGCCCCATCCCAGAGGTGCTGCACCTGCCAAAACCGCTCGAAGCCCGCCCGGTTACCCAGATCCCGATGGGACTGGTCATAGATTTCGCCCAGCCAGTCCAGCCACGCCGGTGACGGTTCCCCCAGCCCATCCGTCGGTAACCACCGCCCATCCTCCGGCTCCAACGCCCCAAACCCGCCCGCCACCACTTTCCGCCAGGTTTCCGTCGGCGCGCTCAGGGCCACCACCGGCACCCGATGGTCCCGCGCCCAGCGAAACAGCCGCAGGGCCGACGGCCAGTCATAGCCCCACCGATCATCAAACTCAATGCCCAGCCGGAGCGCCCCCTCATCAATCTCACCGGTCAGATATTGATCCACCACCGGCTGAAATTGCTGCTGCACCATCTCCACGCCGATCGCGAAGTTTTCCCCAGTTTCCACAGATTGTTGAAAAAGTCTGTGGATAACTGCGATCTGTAGATCCCGATCCGACTCGCGATTGTGAACTTCCCCCAGAAATATCCGCCGCGATCGCCCCAACCGCCCCCAAAGATCCTCCGCCAGCACCGGCTCCCACCGCTCCACCGCCACCGACTGCCGCACCGCGATCGCCAACTCCTCCGCCCCCTCAGCCGCCCAAACCGTCCCAGACGCGATCGCCCCCCAGGACAACCCCAGAACCATCAGCCCCGCCAGGAATCCCCCTCGCCAGCCCCAGCGTCCCATGGTTCCTCTCACTTCCCTCAGTAGAGCCACCAACCACCCCTATTCCCAACAGCCCCTCAGCGGCCCCCAGCAAGCCCCCGGCGGCCCCAAAACCCCTTAGCTGCGCACCTGCACCGGCATCACCAAATGGGTCGCCTTAATACCCCCCAACGGCGACAGCACCACCGGCGACGTCGGCGTATTCAACTGCACCTGCACCTCCGTCGATTGGAGATTTTTGAGCGACTCCATCAGGTAGCGCACATTGAACGCAATCTCCAGGTCATCCCCCGAAATCTGCACCGACTCCATAAACTCCCGGCCACTGCCCACATCCTGGGCATCCGCCGACAGGCACACCCGCTGCGCCGCGCTATCAATCTCAAACTTCACAATGTGATTACTCTTCTGGTCCGCCAGCACCGCAATCCGCTCCAGGGACGCCAGCAGCGCCTTGCGATCCACCGTCAACTGCCGATCAAACTGCCGGGGAATCAACTGCTGATAGGCCGGATACTGGCCCTCCAGCGTCCGGCTCGTGATGTAGTAATCGCTCCACTGGATCGCCACCTGACCCCGGTCAAAATACAGCGCCACCGGCTCATCCGCATGGTGAGCCGACAAAATCCGCTCCAGTTCCCGCAACGTGCGACCGGGCACCGTCACCTCAAACTCCTCCAGGGGCGGCAGCTCCTCCCCATCATCATCGAGGCCCCCCACCGCCGCCTTCACCACCGCCAGCCGGTGGCCATCCGTCGCCGCAAACTCCAGGGAATCCCCCTTCACCGACAGATGCACCCCCGTCAGCACCTGCTTCGTCTCATCGGAACTGGCGGCAAACAGCGCCCCCCGCAGCCCCTCTAGGAGCGCATCCACGGGCAAATAGGCCGGTTCACCATTTTCGACCACCGGCAGGGCCGTGAACTCCTCAGCCCCCATGCCCTGGATGCTGTAGCGACCGCTCTGGGCCGTCAGGATGGCGGTGCTCTCGTCCGTCAACTCCAGGGTCAAGGCCCCATTGGGCAAACGGCTCACAATGTCCGCCAGCAGCTTCGCCGGTAGGGTAATTTCCCCCGAGTCATCCACCTCCGCCGGGAAGCTGGTTTGGATCCCAAAGCTCAGGTCAAAGGCCGTCAGGCTCACCCGCTGGGTGCCCGCATCGCAGGTGAGGAGAACGTTGGCCAGGACCGGGTGGGTCGGGCGCGAGGGCACGGCGCGGCTCACCAGGGACAGGTTGGCGTTCAGGTCGCTTTGGGCGCAGAGCAGTTTCACGGGGACGGGGGGTCGGGGGGTGACGATGGCGCGCGGTGCCCTGGAGGACGGCGCGGCGCGGCCAAAAAAGCAAACCCGATGCTACCACAGGTCGCGGGGGGAGGGCGTTCTGAATTGTTAAGTCTTTCGGTGGCGTTGGGCTTTGGGCGGTGCCTTCGCGATGGCTCCACGGCCCCTGGCCTCCACCGCTGGGCTCGCTACGGCGGTGGAGGCGTTTGGAGCGTTTGGAATCGTGCGGTTGCTGAATTTTGGGCCGTTTTGTCGAAGGGCGGTGCGGCTCAAATCCGTTCAAAGCCGTCAGCGGGGTTTTGGGCTTGGGGAGCCGACCTGTGAAGTTGGGGTTTTGGGGTGCTGAGCGTGGATCCAGATCCCCTGGATTTTGCAAGTCTAGCTCTACGGGTTTTCGATCCCGGTTCCACGGGTCCGGGTGGATCCAACCTTGCGCGCGATCAACCCTCCTCTGATCGACCCCTATTTTCTTATTTATTCTTGTTTAGTAGTAGTAGAGCCTGTGGAAAATGTGGAAAACTTTTAAAAACCCTTACGGGCCAAAGGGTACAGCCGTCGATGCCTGTGGAAAACCTGTGGAAAAACCCACCTACTTTTCCACAGAGTATTTATACTTAGGAATTAATTTCCACAGGGTATAGGGCCTTTTCCACAGGTTTTCCACAGGTTTTCCACAAAATTATCCACAGATGGCGATCCGTAGGAAAACTTTTCCACAGGTTTTCCACAGGTTTTCCACAAGACTCTTAAAACCCTTATGACGAGGGGGTTGTGGAGATCGCTAGGGGGCGATCGCGGGGCCATTGGACCCCCTTAGGCATGAAAATCTGGATCCAGCCCTCAAAAAATGGATCCAACCATGGATCCAGTATGGATCCGTAAGCGCCGGGATGGAATCCACCGGAGGCCCGGATTTTGGATCCATTTTTGGATCCAGTTCTGGATTTAGCCTTGGGGTTGAGGTGGGGATTGGGGGCGCTTGGGTTGGTAGAGGATGACCCGGTTGCCCTGGGGGTCAAGGCCATAGACTTCCTGGCCGTGGGAGGCGGTTTGGATGGGTCCGACGGATCCGCCCGCCGCCTCGAACCGCGCGATCGCCCCCTGGAGATCCGTCACCTGTAGACAGAGGCTCATCCCCCCCGGCCCCATCCCTTGGAAATCCGGCACCGCCGACGGCTTGGGCACAAAAATTGCCAACACCAGCCCCCCCGGCAGCGTAAATTCCCCGTAGCGGCCCGGTTGGTACCGTTGGGGCTCCGTGCCGAGCAGCCCCCCATAGAACGCCAATAAATCCCCCCCCGCCCTATCCGCGATCGCCACCACCGCGCGATCGCACCCATCCCATCCCAGTGCCATGCCTTACCCTCCAATGCCCCCCCATTGTCGAGGGTCAAGGCCGCGCGATCGCGCCCCGGCGGACAATACAGCCCCTAGGGTGCAAAAACCGGAAAAATTTCCACCTCCTGCGGAACCAACCCATTTCTCCCCGCGTCCATGGGCCTTAGAAGTCAGCGGACTCCACTCCAAAGTCTGACCTCTGCGCGAAGTCTTGGGTGTGCATCATTCCTAACGGCCTTAAATTGCTTAAGGGCTTCTCACAAAAAGCTTAAAAAGACCTATTTCCGAGTAGCCAACTCGGCCCCGCGCGATCGCGCCGCCCGGTCTTGACAATCTGCAAACTTGCGCATAAGCGCGAAAAACAGACCAAGACCCAGCAAACCTAGGGCATAGGTCTAGCTCCCAGGGCCATACAGCCCCTTTCTCAACGTCAACACCAAAATCAACGAAATTTTGGGAACGAGTTGGGAACCCTAGTACCAGAAGCACCGTCAGAACGCTCAGCGCAGCGCTTGAAATAGCCATAGAACCCCTCGCCCGGTGAACCTACCGTCACCGCCGCGATCAGCCTATCTCAGACCCAAAAGACGCGAGCAGCGGCGTATGGCCCCGGCCAGCGCCCCACAACGAAAACGTCCGCAAATCAGACTCGATTAAGGTCACGCAGCAACTATGGAACCGGAAACTCTCGTAACCGACCCGACCGTCACCCCCACGGCCCAGACCCCGACGGCCACGGCCCCGACGGAACCCACCACCACCCCAACGCCGACGGCCACCCCGACGGCCACGGCTCCGACGGAACCCACCACTACCCCGACGGAACCCACCACCACCCCGCCGGAATCCACCACCACCCCGCCGGACGCCGTGACCACCACCGCCGTGGATTCACCGGCCCCCACCAGTCCCGATGGCGTCACCACCACCAGCACCCCCACCACCCCGGCACCGGGAGATGACCTCGGGGAACTGACGGACGAAGCCGCCCAGTCCATCGCCGGAGCCGACAAGGAAGACATTCTCAACTGCTTTGATGCGAACTACTACCTCGCCCAAAACGAGGATGTGGCGACGGAATTCCGGGCAGGACGAGTCACCAACCTGCTGAACCACTTCCTGAACTTTGGACAGTTTGAAGGCCGCTCCGCCAGCGCCTTCTTCAGCACCTCCACCTACTTCAAGTTCAACATTGACGTGGAGGTTTCCGTTCGGACCGGTGGCTTCAAGAGCGCCTTCTCCCACTTCGTCAAAGTTGGGGCCAAGGAAAAGCGGAAGTCCAGCGCGTTCCTCGACATCAACGAATATTTCTCCCAGTACTCCGATGTGGCCGCAGCGGCCAGCGCCCAGGGCAAGAGCGGCACCTTTGCCTTCCGCCACTTCAAGGAGTTTGGCTACAAGGAGAAGCGTTCCTTCAAGTTCTCCTCCAAGGCGTCCTTCAAGTTCGATGAGGAGTACTATCTCCGGGCCTATCCCCAGGTGCGGACCCTGATTACACGGGGTGAATTCTCCAATGCCTTTGAGCATTTCGCCTCCGTCGGCATCAACAGCAATTTCAGCCCCGATCCCTCCTTCAATGTTGATTTCTTCAAGACCTTGAATCCCCAACTTGAGGAGGACTTCAAGACGGGCAAGATCAAGAGCGCATTCCTCTACTATCTCCAAAACGGTGAAGAGGATGACGATCTGGAGTTTGATCTGGAAAATTCGACCTCTGCGGCCACGGACGGCGCGGATCTCTATCGCGGCAATGGCGATGCCAATGTGTTCAATGGCTTGGCCGGAGATGACACGCTGCTTGGCTTCGGCGGCGATGACACCCTGACCGGTGCGGCGGGTAATGACGTGATCTTCGGTGGCGAAGGGAACGACATCATCGTCGGCGGTGCGGGCGGTGACCTGCTGGTTGGCGAGGCGGGCGATGATCTGATCGTCGGCGGCGAAGGGGATGACACCATCGAAGGGGGTGGCGGCGAAGATTCCCTCTGGGGTAGCGGCGGCAACGACACCTTCGTGTTCGGCAACATCGAGAATGAAGCCGAAGAAGATGATGACGACGATGACGATGATGATGACGATAGCGACGACGATGCCGATGATGCGGGCGATGACACGCTAGCGGGCGGCAGCGGCGGTACGTCGAGCTCGTCCTCGGATGATGATGACGACGACGATGACGATGATGATGACGACGCCGAGGGCGATGACGACGACGACGATGATGATGACGCGATCGCGGACGGCTCCGGCACTCCGACTAGCGGCGACGACACCCTAGCTGGCGACGGCGGCTCCGGCACCCCGACCAGCGGTGACGACACCCTAGCTGGCGACGGCGGCGTGGGCGGTGACGATCCGCTGACGGGCGAAGCTGGCACCGATGTGCTCACGGGCATGTCCACCATCTTTGACTTCGAGGTGGGCAAGGATAAGGTCCAACTGCCGAAGGCGTTTGGTTTCGAGTCCGGTGAAGAGGTGCTCGATGCCATCACCGACAGCGGCGTGGATACGGATGGCAACCTGTACTCGATGGTGGATATCACGTCGAGCTTCAGCCTGAAGATCTACCACGATGTGGAGCTGGTGGCCGATAGCTTCAAGATTGGCTTCGGCAGCACGTCTGGCATGGAGGGCGGTGACGACGACGGCGCGGGCACGGGTTCCGTGGGCGGTGGCGATCCGTTTGGCTCCCTCAGCGGTCTGGTGGGTCTGCCCCCGGGCTTGGCGAAGCAGGTGCTGCTCGGTAAGCGGACGTTTGATACCCTGCCTTCGGGGATCCAGAAGCGCTTCGGTGGCCGCGATCGCGATGACGACTAGGGCTGTTTAGAAAACCCTGGCTTGAAGTTGAGGGGAAATGGGGTCGCTGGCTGCCGCGGTGGCCAATGACCCTGACCCCGAGACCTGTGGCCGTAGTGCCGATATGAATCAAGGGACCATCCGGGCGATCGCCTGGGTGGTTTCTGCGTTGGGGGAGGATGTTAGGATCGCCAATGCCGCTCCCGCTGGTTGGATGGGTTGTTGTGGATGGATGAGCTGTGGCTGTGGGGGGCAGGGTTGAGGTCGGATGATGAGCCCTGACTATCCACGGCGCTGCTGATGGCGAGGTGGTTGAGTTAGTAAGTCCGAAGTTGGTGGAGCTATGGCCCTAGGGAATTTGCGGGATCTGTATCAACAGGTCATTTTGGAGCACTACAAAAAGCCTCAGCATCGGGGGGTGGCGGTGCCGACCCATCGATCGCAGCGGGGCCACAATCCGTCCTGTGGCGACACGATTGAACTGACGGTGACCCTGGAGTTGGATGGGGCGGGCGATCGCATTGAGGCGGTGAAGTTTGAGGGGGAAGGCTGCGCGATTTCCATGGCGTCGGTGGATTTGATGGCGGGGGCGGTGCGCGGCAAGACGATCGCGGAGGCCCTGGAAATGGTGCAGCGGTTCCAGCAGATGATGAAGGGGGAGGCGGAATTTCCCAAGGAGCAGAAGAAGCTGAATGTGATGCAGGGGGTGGCCCAGTTCCCGGTGCGGATTAAGTGTGCAAACCTGGGCTGGCACGCCCTGCGGGCGGCGCTGGAGTCGGTGGAACCCCCGGCGGCGGGGTTTATTAGCAATGAGGATGAGTAGGGCTTTAGGGGCTGTCGTCAATTAAGCTAAAGCCCTTGAACCATCGCGCGCTGGCTGCTGGGGGCAAGGGTCTTAAGCCCCTTGTTGCGATCGCTGGAGAGGATTGGATGACAGGCCCTAGGCTTTTTTTAGGGACTGGGAATTTTTAGGAATTCGGGATTTTTAGGATTTTAGGAATTATGGACGTGGCGAATCTTGGGGCGTTGGATCTGACGGCGTTGGCGGTGGAGGGGGCCAAGTGGCTGGCGATCGCGGACGGGGTGCTGGTGGTGCTGACGGTGCTGGCCTTTGTGCTGGGCTGGGGGATTCGCTTTCGGTTGGTGGGGGTAGCGTCGTTCACGGCGGTGCTGGTGGCGGGGCTGTTTGCCCTGAGTCTGGGCCTGTTTGAGCGGACGACGGTGCCGGGGGCGGTGCGCTATGCCCTGGTGTACGACTCGGGGGCGGCGCGGGCGACGATCGCGGTGCCGCTGGAACTGAAAGATGATCGCGAGGCATTGACGGCCACATTGCAGCAGGCGGCCAGTGATCTATTCTCGCCCGGTCGCCTGGGGCCGCAGCGGGAATTGACGGTGCAGGCGCGGGCCTTGGAGCATGGGGCCAATGGGGCGTCGAAAACGGTCTACCTGGGCCAGATCCGGCGATCGCTGACGGTGCGCGAGGACGCCAATGCCCAGATCGAACTGTTTTAGCAGTCGATGGAGGGCGATCGCGGCGAAACGGGTGCAGGGCATGGGGCCAGGGCTCGGCGGCCAGGTGACATTCTCCCTTAAACACGTTATGGTCTAGAGTCACCCCGCCGAGAATTTGGGCAGCCGTCTGGGACATCGTCGCCCCCCCTGGGAAGCCCGCTCCCCCGAGGGCATCGGTCAGACCTCCTGATCTAGGCATTCATTCTTGAAACAGCGCTCCCTTGATTCCGGTTGCGCGATTGTGGTGGTTATATGGCGATTCCTCCTTCCGTCCCCTCCGCCGGTTTGACGGCCCCCGTGGCGAGTTCACCGGTTGCTTTGTCCGTTGCCCCCGCGCGGGTGATCCGTGGCCGGGGGGTGTTGGCGATCGCGGGCGATGAGCTGGCCCGTCTGGGAAAACGTCCCCTGATTGTGGGGGGCGATCGCGCACTCCATGGGGCGGCGGCCTCCCTAGATCGAGCCCTGGAGGCGCACCAGTTGCAGGGGCTCACCGCCAGCGCCCATCCCGATTGCAGTGAGGCGGTGCTGGAACGGCTGCGCGATCGCGCCCACAGCCACCGGGCCGACGCGATCATTGGCATCGGCGGCGGCAAAGCCCTCGACACGGCCAAACTGCTGGCCCATCAGCTCCAGGTGCCCGTCGCCACGGTGCCCACCTCCGCCGCCACCTGCGCCGCCTGGACCGCCCTTTCTAATGTCTATTCCGACGAGGGGGCCTTTTTATATGACGTGCCCCTCGATCGCTGCCCGGATCTCTTGATCCTGGACTATGACCTGGTGGTGACGGCCCCCCAGCGGACCCTGGTGGCGGGCATCGGCGACGCGATCGCCAAGTGGTACGAAGCCTCGATCAGCAGCGGTCACCTGACGGCGGCCCCGGTGGTTTCCGCCGTGCAGCAGGCGCGGGTGCTGCGGGATTTGCTGTTGCAGCGCTCCGCCGACGCGATCGCCCATCCCGGCGGCGAAGCCTGGGAAGCGGTGGTGGACGGGTCGGTCCTGCTGGCGGGGGTCATCGGGGGCCTTGGGGGTGCCCAGTGCCGCACCGTCGCCGCCCACGCGGTCCACAATGGCCTGACCCATCTGGCGGCCAGCCACGGCACGCTCCATGGCGAAAAGGTGGCCTACGGCATTTTGGTGCAACTGCGGCTGGAGGAAACGATCGCGGGCAGCCAACTGGCCACGGCGGCCCGTCAGCAGTTGCTGGAGTTTTATGGCGCGATCGGCCTGCCCACCACGTTGGAGGATTTGGGGCTATCCGGCATTGCGATCGCGGATCTGTACCGGGCCGCCGCGATCGCCTGTGAAGAGCGCTCCGACATCCATCACCTGCCCTTCCCCGTCGAAGCGGTTCAGGTGGCCGCCGCCATGGTCTCCACCACCGCCCCCTGCTGGCCCCGTCCCGCCGCGATCGCCCCGGACGGCGACAGCCGCGACGAAAGCACCCCCCACGCCCCCCTATCATCCCTTGCCCCCCGCCCCGAGGAGGTCGGCCCATGAAAATCGAAACCGCCGATCGCCTGCGGGTCTTGCCCCCCTATGTCTTCGCCCGCCTCGACGAACTCAAGGCCAGGGCGCGGGAACAGGGGCTTGATCTGATCGACCTGGGCATGGGCAACCCCGACGGCCCCGCCCCGGAACCGGTCATCGAAGCGGCCAAGGCTGCGTTCCATAATCCCCTCAACCACGGCTATCCCCCCTTCGAGGGCACCGGCTCCTTCCGCCGCGCCATCACCGACTGGTACAACCGCCGCTACGGCGTCAGCCTCGATCCCGATCGCGAGGCCCTGCCCCTGCTCGGTTCCAAGGAAGGGTTAACGCATCTGGCCCTGGCCTACATCAATCCGGGCGACACGATCCTCGTGCCCAGCCCCGCCTATCCGCCCCATTTCCGGGGACCGCTGATCGCCGGGGCCGACCTGTACCCAATTCTGCTGACGGCGGAGCAGGATTGGCTCATTGACTTCACAAAAATCCCCGACGCGATCGCCCAAAAGGCCAAAATCCTCTATTTCAACTACCCCAGCAACCCCACCGCCGCCACGGCCCCGAGGGAATTTTTTGAGGAGGCCGTCGCCTTCGCCCAAAAGTACGACATCATGCTCGTCCATGATTTGTGCTACGCGGAGTTGGCCTTTGATGGCTATCAGCCCACGAGCCTATTAGAAATTCCGGGCGGAAAAGAGATCGGCGTCGAGTTCCATACCCTGTCCAAAACCTACAACATGGCCGGTTGGCGGGTGGGTTTTGTCGTTGGGAATTCCCAGATTGTGCAGGGCTTGCGGACCCTAAAAACCAATTTGGATTATGGCCTCTTTGCGGTGCTGCAAACGGCGGCGGAAACGGCCCTGTCCTTGCCGGATTCCTATCTGCAAGAGGTGCAAACTCGCTATCGCACCCGCCGGGATTTCTTGATTGACGGATTTTCTAAATTGGGGTGGTCCGTGCCGAAAACCCGCGCGACCATGTATTTGTGGGTGCCCTGTCCGCCGGGATTAACGTCTACGGATTTTGCCCTGTCGGTGCTCGAAAAAACCGGCGTGGTGATGACACCCGGAAATGCCTTTGGGGCCGGGGGCGAAGGGTATGTGCGGGTGAGTTTGATTGCCGATACGCCCCGCTTGGGAGAGGCGATCGCGCGGCTGGAGCAGGCGGGCATTCACTACCACATGGGGGGCGGCTGAGGCGATCGCGGCCATGGTGCCATTGCGGACGATTTCCTACCGCAAAGTTGTGAGCTTGACCCAGGCGATCGCGCCGGAGATGCCCTGCTGGCCTGGGGATCCGCCCCTGGAGCTGGAAACGGTGGCGGAACTTGGGCGCGAGGGCTATGGCCTGCGGCGGTTCGCCCTGGGGGAACACAGCGGCACCCATGTGAATGCCCCCAACAGTTTTTTGGCGGACGGGGCGGCCATTGATGCACCGGCGGCGGACCATTGGGTGGTGCCCGCGATCGTAGTGGATGGCCGCGATCGCGCGGCGGCGGACCCAGACTGGCAGGTGACTGTGGCGGATCTGGAGGCTTGGGAAGCCCAGCATGGCACGATTCCCCCGGATCATCTGGTGATCCTCTGGACCGGCTGGCAGGATCGCTGGGGCGATGGGGCCGCGTTCCTCAATGGGGATGGGGACGGCGTTCTACATTTTCCTGGTTTTAGTGAAGACGCAGTGGCGTGGCTCCTGGGCGATCGCGCGATCGCGGGCCTAGGCACCGACACCCACGGCATTGATCCGGGCACCAGCACCACCTACGGGGCCAACCGCCAAATCCTCGCCGCCGGGGGTCGCGTGTTGGAGTGCCTCACCCGCCTCGATCAACTGCCCTCCGTGGGCGCAACCCTGGTGATTGGTGTGTTGCCCCTGGTGGGGGGGACCGGATCGCCCGCGTCGGTCCTTGCGTTTGTTCCCTAACCGAGTCCCTAATTTGCGTCCTAGGCGGGGCCATCGGGCCAGGGAATTGCGGCCTGACCGTGGCTAAGATCCGACGATCGCAACTGCACCGGCTGCCCCTTGAGGCCAATGAACGTGGAGCGATCGTTAATTTTGGCCCGCCGCATTTCCTCAAATTTCGCCACAAAGGGGCTGTGGCACTCATAAACCGAGCTAAAGCCCGCCGCACCCATCAGATTGTAGAGGGCGGGCCGCGTCAGCCAAAAACTGTTGAGATTATCCAGCGACGCCCAGAGGATTTTCAGGCGCTCCTCCGGCGGCGTGTCCGGATCATGCTCCCGGTAGTTGCGGCCCCACAGGTCCAAATCCCCGTGGCGATGGCATACCTCCGCCGTGAAGCTCACATGAGTGTCAACCACCGCGAGGCGATCGCACACCTCCCCGATCGCGTCCATAAAATGAAACACCTCCGGCGCATCCAGATGATAAAAAATCCCCAGACACAGGACCACATCAAAACCGCCATGGCGCGATCGCGACAGGTTCCGCACATCCTCACACAGGAACTCCACGCGATCGCCCAGGCCATAGGCATCCCGCACAAAGCGCGCCTTCGCTAAATTCGCCTCGCGCCCCTCAATGCCCACCACCTCCGCCCCATGGAGCGCCAACTCCAGGCCATACATCCCCTCCAAACAGGCCAAATCCAGCACCCGCTTCCCCGCCAGATCGCCCCCGCACCAGTCCAGGACAATTTGCGTCATGCGCCGCAGCTTCGGCTCCGACGGCGTAGGATGCGCCGCCACCGTATACAGCCCCTCCCCCAGGCGCATATTGTGGTTCGTCCATGCGCCAAACTGGGCCACGAGATCCTGTTTGGCGCGTTCGAGGGCTTGCGTATCCATAGCTGCGGGGGCGGGGCCGTTGAAGGGGACAGTTGAAGTGGGCAGTCGCGATCGTCAGTCAAATCACCCCGAATCTTATCAGACCGCTTCGATCGCCTTGCCGTGGCAGCGTTTGGGGCGACGATCGCGCGATCGCCCCGAGCCCCGCCCGAGGTTTTGCAAAAGATTCTCATCAGTATCACAATAGGAGTCGATTTCCGGTCCCACCGCCATCCCCCCGTCACCGTTTAGGAGAGGCCCCCGTCCGTGCTCGAAACTGAAACTAGCGCCGCCATTTTGGACCTCGATCGCGTCGTGCGGCGGTTTGATGCCCGGTCCACCCCGGCGGTCAATGGGGTGAGTTTGACCCTGGCGGAGGGGGAATTGCTGGCGCTGTTGGGGCCGTCGGGCTGCGGCAAAACCACGCTCCTGCGGACGATCGCGGGCCTAGAAATGCCGGATGCGGGGCGGGTGATCCTGGCGGGGCAGGTGGTGGCGGAGGCGGGGGGGCCGTCGGTGCCGCCGGAGCGCCGCAAGCTGGGCATGGTGTTTCAGGATTACGCCCTGTTCCCCCACCTGACGGTGCAGCAGAATGTGGCCTTTGGTTTGACGAAATTGCGGAAACAGGCCCCCGCGATCGCCCGGGAGCGGGTGATTGAAGCATTGGAACTGGTGGGGTTGACGGGCCTCGAAAAGCGCTATCCCCACGAACTGTCCGGCGGCCAGCAGCAGCGGGTGGCCCTGGCCCGTGCCCTCGCCCCCAAGCCAACTTTGGTGCTGCTCGATGAACCCTTGAGTAATCTCGATGCCCAGGTGCGCCGCCGATTGCGCCAGGAAATCCGCCAAATCCTCAAGGCGGCGGGGGCGTCGGGCGTTTTGGTCACCCACGATCGCGAGGAGGCCATGGCGATCGCCGATCGCGTGGCGGTGATGCGCGAGGGCCGCCTTGAACAGTTGGATTCCCCGGAGGTGCTCTACTGGCAACCGGCGTCGCGGTTCGTGGCGTCCTTCGTGGCCCAGGTGAATTTTCTGCCCGCGTGGCGGCGGGGGGACGGGTGGATGACGGAGGTGGGGCCATACCTGGGGGAGGTGGTCCAGCCGATACAACCGGCGGCGGATGGCCAGGAGTCGGGGGAATTTTGCCTGCGGCAGGACGACTGTGACCTGGTGCCGGATGGGGCGGGGGGCGCGATCATCCTCGATCGGCAGTTTTTGGGGCGGGAATATGGCTACACGGTGCGCCTCGAAAGCGGGCGGCTGCTCCAGGTGACCACGGGCATTGAAACGGCGATCGCCCCCCAAACCCCGGTGCGGCTCCAGATCGTGGCCCCACGGCTCCAGTGGTTCCCGGCGGTCCATCCCGAGGGGGGCGCGATCGCGGCGACTCCCCTAGAAATGGCGGCGTCCTAGGGCGTGTTCTCTCCCTTGGAATGGCGATCGTGGGGGCTGGGCGGCGGCTGGGCGAGAGATTCGGGTGGGGGCTGGGCGGGAAAACCCCGCCCCTACGGGGTGGACGGGAGGGTGGGTGGGGGACCATTGAGGGCGATTCCCAGCAAAATGATGCCCGCCAACATCAGCGCTGACCCGCCCGCCAACTGTTTCAGGACGCGCGGATTTCTCATTTCCTTGAAATAAAAGGCCGCCCAGGCATTATTCACCACGATCGCGAGTTGGGTGGCGGGCATCCCCACGGCCATACCCAGGTAGACCACGGTGAAGCAACTGGACAGGTTCGCCACATTCCAGGCGACCCCAGCGGCGCTCCCCGGCCCCAGCAAGGACCAGTCCATCCGCTTGCGGCCCAGGGCGATCGCTACCAGCGCCGCCCCAAAAATGCCCACGGACATGCCCAGCAAAAATTCCGTTGGCCCCAGCCCCGACAGGCGAAAGGGCACCGCCTGGGAACCGAACAGCAGCCCCGTCATCGCCGCCAGGAGCCAATCCTGGGGTTTGAGGTCAGTGCGCGGGCTGGCGGTACTGGCCCCGATCGCGGCGACCCCAGCGGCCATCGTCAGCGTCCCCGCGATCGCCCAGCCGATCGTCACCGGTTCCCGAAAGGCAATCACCCCCCAGGCCGCTGACGCCAAAATACTCACGCTCGCCCAGCAGGCCAGCCCCCGCGCCAGCCCCAGCCCCTGCACCGCGCGGATGGAACTGGCGGACCCGGCGGCCCAGATCACCCCCGACAGCAGCCCCCACCCTTCGATGCGCCACTGGCCCGTCGCGATCGACACCAGCAGCCCAAACCCCAGAATGCCGATCGCCATCGCCATCTGAAAACTATTCGGATCCACCGCAGGCCGCTGCCGCACCGGCACCAGATAGGAGCCCCACAGCACCGCCGCCAGCAGGGCGCTCAACCATCCAATCGCGATCGTTGACATAAATTGGGTCTTCGCCGAAAAGTCACAAATATCAAAACTCCTATCCCAACGGTACTGGAGGAGCGTCTGTCAAAGGCGCTCTACTGGCTAGGGACGCCCCCAAGGGTCTGAAGAAAATCTGAAAAACCCCTGAAGGGCCAGCCCCCGATCGCCCCTAGGAAATGGTGTCAATCCCCTAGGTATGGCGGGGATCCCGGCGCGCTCCGGGCGGATCTCAAGCCGCACCCCATCCCGACACGAGATGATCCAATCTTTGGCCCCGTTTAAACTGGAATTAGCTACGGAAGTGCCGTGAACTGAAACGGGGAGCCGCGATCGCAATGGTTGCCAATTTTGAGCGTCATTTCATGGATCCAGATGCGTACCTTGCTTGGGAAGCCACCCAACCGATACGCCATGAATATCTCGATGGTGAAGTCTATGCCATGACGGGCGGTACGCTGCCCCACAATGACTTGGCGGTTAATCTAACCGTTGCCCTGCGATCGCTGCTGCGCGGCACGGGTTGTAAGGTGCGAATGGCCGATGCCAAGGTTCAACTGGACGGCGGCAAGTCGTATGTCTATCCCGATGTGGTGGTGAGTTGCGATGGGCGCGATCGCGCGGCAACGGATGCGATTCGTTCACCGGTTTTGATTATTGAAATCCTCTCACCGGGAACGGAAAGCTATGATCGCGGCGACAAATTTAAACGCTATCGTCGCCTATCAAGTTTGCGAGAATATATATTAGTTGATTCAACCCAAATTAGTGTTGATCGCTATTATTTAAATGATTCTGGCGACTGGACTTTAACGTCCTATCCAGCGGTGGATTGGGACAGCACGGAGGACTGGGGCGCGATCGCGGTGGACCTATCGAGCCTGGGGTTTCAGGTAACCTTGGGCCAACTCTATGAGGATGTGGTGTTGCCGTCCCGTGAGGAATCGCAGCAACCAACGGCCTAGGCGCGATCGCGTGGATTCATTGAAACAGGGCGGTGGATCAAATGGGTAAACGATGGCAAGGAGCGATCGCCTTTGGGGCGGCGGCAACGATTGCGGCATGGGCTGGGGTGGGAGGCGCGATCGGGGCTAATGAAGTCCAGATTGTCCAAGTCAGGCAGCACCAGGAAGCCCAGCACTTCTTCCAACAGGGCATTCAGCAATTTGACGCGGGTCAGTTCCGTGAGGCACTGCAATCTTGGGGGCAATCTTTAGCTCTCTACCGTGTGATCGGCGATCGCCAGGGGGAAGCGAATGCCTTGGGTAACCTAGGGTTAGCCTATCGCTACCTTGGACAATATGAACAGGCCGTTGATTTCATTCACCAAGCCTTAGAGATTAAACAGGAGATTGGCGATCGTCGAGGATTAGGTAGATCGTTGGGAAATTTGGGATTGGTCTATCGTTCCCTAGGGCAATACGAGCTTGCTATTGATGTTTATCAACGATCTCTAGTCATCTCAAAAGAGCTCCATGACCATTCGTCTATTATCAATACCCTCGGCAATTTAGGGACTGCCTATCGCTATCTTGGACAGTATGATCAGGCAATTAATTTCCATCAGCAAGCATTAGCTCTTGCACAGGAAGTTCGCTTCCGCCAGGGAGAGGCCAATGCCTTAGGTAGCTTGGGATCCGCCTATTATTTTTTAGGACAATATGATCAGGCCATTAGCTTTCAGGAGCGTTCCCTTAGCATTTCGCAGGAAACTGGCAATCGTTACGCTCAAATGGCATCCTTGGGCAATTTAGGATCCTCGTACCATGCCTTGGGACAATACGAGCGCGCCATCGATTTTCATCATCAAGCCCTCGCCCTTTCGCAAGCCATGGGCGATCAGCAAGGCATTGCCGACTCCTTCAATAATCTAGGTAATGGTTATGATGCCCTTGGTCAACATGAGAACGCGATCGCTGCTTACCAACAATCCTTAGCGCTGAAGCGAGTCATGGGTGATCGTCAGGGAGTTGCTCACTCCCTCTATAATTTAGGATCGGCCTATTCAGTCATCAATCGCTTTGATGATGCGGAAATGGCCCTACGTCAAAGCCTCGAAGCGTTCGATTCTATCCGCTATGACCTTGGTGATAACGACGCCAACAAAGTCTCATTTTTTGAGCAGCAAATGGGCGCTTATCAGAAATTACAAATAGTCCTCACTGCCACCGATCGCGCCGAAGCTGCCCTAGAGGTCGCCGATCGCGCCCGCGCCCGATCCCTCGCCGAATTTCTTGCCGAAGATCAACCCAAGGCCCCCACCAGCCTCGACCTTGACGGCATCCGCCAAGTGATCCGCGAGCAAAATGCCACCGCGATCATCTACTCCGACTTGGGGGGTATCCTCTACACCTGGGTTGTGCGGCCCGACGGCCACATCACCCTTCGTCACGAACAATCGGCTGACGAAACGGTGTACGACACCATGCTGCATGCGCGGAGTTCCGCCACCAATCCCAATGCAGACGGACGCGGGGCCGTCGCCAGTGACCTGGGCCAATGGTCCGCCAACCTGCGCTCCACCATTGCCCGCGACAGGGCCGTTGTTTCCCTGAGCCGCGATGATCTCAGCAACACCGGCGAAACGGGCCTTGGGGATGCCTACCAGCGCCTGATCGCCCCCATCGCCGACCTGCTGCCCACGGACCCCGGTGCTCGACTGATCATCGTGCCCGATCGCGAACTGGGCCTGATTCCCTGGGCCGCCCTGCGGGATCCCGCCAGCGATCGCCGCCTCATCGATCGCTACACCCTCACCCTCGCCCCGTCCCTGCAAACCCTACGGGAAACCCACCGCCGCCGCCAGAACCTACCCCCCGGTGGCCCACCCCTCATCGTCGGTAACCCCGCCCCCATGCCCAACGGCCTCGATCCCCTACCCCACGCGGAACGGGAAGCGATCGCGATCGCCCAGCGCCACCACATCACCCCCCTGGTCGGAGCCGCCGCCACCGAAACCGCCGTCAAACAAACCTGGCAAACCGCCCGCTGGCTACACTTCGCCACCCACGGCGATCCGGGCTGGATTGCCCTGCGCCGCGATCGCACCAACGACGGCCTCCTCACCAGCGAAGAAATTTTCAACAGCCACCTGCAAGCGGAACTCGTCGTCATGAGCGCCTGCGACACCGGCCGGGGCAACGTGACCGGCGAAGGCATCCTCAGCCTCGCCCGCGCCTTCCTCAGGGCCGGAACCCCCAGCGTCATCGCCACCCTTTGGCAAGTGCCCGACGACGCCACCGCCTTTTTGATGGACATCTTCTACCGGGAACTGGCCGCCGGAGCCAGCAAAGCCGCCGCCCTCCGCACCGCCCAACTGGAAACCCGCGCCCAACCCCAGTACGCCCACCCCCGCAACTGGGCCGCCTTCATCCTGATCGGCGAAGCGAATTAGCTACGGGAACTGACCTGGGGCGATATGGGCCTACGATCGCCGCCGCAGCCGCACCGCAAAAAAGCCATCCATCTGCCAGCGGTGGGGCCAGATTTCTAGACAACCCTCCTCGGTGCAAAAGGGCGCGAGGGGCGAATCCGCCGGGGGCACTTCAATCTCCCAGTTGGGATGCTGGTCTAAAAATTCCCGCACGATCGCCCCATTCTCCGGCCCATGGATTGTGCAGGTGGCATAGACCGCCACGCCGCCGGGGCGCACCCAGTCCGCCGCCCGGGCCAGTAGCTGCCGCTGCAACGTCACAATTTCCGCCACCGTCGCCGGGGTCTGTCGCCAGCGGGCATCGGCGCGGCGGTGCAGCGTCCCCAACCCGGAACAGGGCACATCCAACAGCAGGCGATCGCACACCGTCGGAATCGGCTCATCCCCATCCACGGCGGCGGGCAACGGCACCCCCGCGCGGCAGTCGGCAGTGGCGGCGCGGATCGAGGTTAACCCCAGGCGTTTGACGCTCTGGCGCAATTTCTTGAGGCGCGACGTGGTGCGATCAAGCGCCCACACCCGCCCGCGATCGCCCATCCGTTCAGCGATGTGGGTAGTTTTGCCCCCCGGTGCCGCGCAGGCGTCAATGATCGTCTCCTCCGGCTGGGGATCCAACAGCCAGGTCACCAACTGGGCACTGCCATCCTGCACGCTCCAGGCCCCGTCCGTGAATCCCGGCAGCCGCGCGATCGCGGACTCCTGCACCCCCACCTCCTCCCCGCGATCGATCTCGCCGCCCAACTTTTCTAGGCGAATGGCATCGGGCACCGCCCCCAACGGCTGGGCCACCGCCCCCACCGATCGCAGCCGCTCCAGCAACTCCGTCGGCTCCGCCCGCAGACGATTCACCCGCAAATCCAAACTCGGGGACCGGTCAAACCACTGGCAAAGCTGCTCCGTCTCCCCAAAACCCAGGCGCTCAATCCACTGCTCAATGATCCAATTGGGAAAGCTGTAGCGCACCCCCAGGCGATCAACCGGATCCGCCGGCAGGGCAAAGCCAAACCGCTGGCCCGAGGCCGTCTGCTGGCGGGCGTAGCTGCGCAACATGCCATTGACGACCCCCGTGAGGCCCCGCAGGCGATTGTGCTTCGCCAGGTCCACCGTGGTATCCACCGCCGCTGAGGGGGGCACCCGATCTAAAAAGGCCAGTTGATACAGCCCCAAATGCAGCAGGGTACGAAAATCCGGCGACTGCTGCTGGGCACTCTTGCGGCCGAGGCCATCGAGGAGGGCATCGAGCGATCGCATCCGGCGGGTGCAGCCATAGACCAGCTCCGTCACGAAGCGGCGATCTTCAGGACTGAGGGAGCGATGTTTCCGCAACGCCCGGTCGAGGGCCACGTCGGCATAGGTGCCGCGATGGATGGCCCGCAGGGTGAGGAAGGCAACTTGTCGGGCGCTAGGGGGCAAGGGATCTGGCGTCAACGGTCTTGTTTGTACAAAAACATATCCACCGGTCATGATATCGGGCGATCGCCGCCCGCGATCGCTTCCCGCCGGAAAGGCTCCCCCAGGCCCGGTCCGTGGGCCTAATTTCCTGCGTTAGTTCCTGCGTTAGTGCCTGCGCTGATGCCTTCACCGGTGCCTTCGTCAGGGACCACCGGTTGCAGGGGCAGTTCGGCGGCGCGGGTCAGGAAGGCGCGGGTGGGGTCGGGTTGCTCCTCGGTGCCGGTGGGGAAGTTGGCCGCCAGCCGCTCCAGTAGGGTGCGCCATTCCACCGCGATCGCCGGATCGTCCGGATTCGCCTGTTGCCACTCTAGAAACACCGCCAGCAGATCATTCCATAACCCTTCCTGGGCATAGATCAAGGCGCGATCGCGCGGCCCCGCCGCCCCCTCCAGGGCATTGACCACCGCCGTATCCAACGCCACCGGATAGAGTAAACCCTCCTCCTGCTTCACGGTCCAATCCGCCGTGAGGGGATCGAGGCAGGCGCTCTGGACCGTCCCCTGGACCACCTGCTCCGGCGTCAGGGCGATGGGTTTGCCGTCATACTCCTGCGGGATGGCTAGGGTATAAATGCCGCCCTTGCCCTTGGTCTGCACCTGGGTGCGATAGATCACTTCGGCGGTTTCGCGATTGCTCAGGGTGAAGCGTACGGTCACCTCGCGATCGGGCACATGGAGATAAAACACCGGGCGATCGGCGCGGATGCGGCTGTAGCCATATTCAAACGTTTCCCCCGCCGCATCCATGGCGCTGAACTTGGGCAGCATCAGGGTGGCGCATTGCTCGGAGCCCCGGGTGGCTCCCCCTTCGGTGCGGCGCGGTGCCCCCACGGGACCCGGTGGCCGGAAATTCCCGCCGGTGATGGCCTCTAACCCCTGGGCGGGGGTGGGGGCCAGCAGCCGGAGACTGGCCCCGGCGGTGGCGGTGGCCCCCAGGGCATCCTTCGGCCCCTGGGCCACGGCGACAGCGGGGGAAAGGCCGACCGTTGCGAGGGTGGCGATCGCGGCGATCGCCCCCAAACCTAAAACCATTCGGGAAGCTTGCATCGATATGTCCATCCATCTAAACCCCCTAGGGCGTAGGGAACCGGCTGGGCGGAACCATGGGGCGATCAAGGCACCGGGCCTAACCCCATCTTGGCGAACCCCATCGCCTAACCTCGATCCCCATAGGGCCGATCTATAGGTTTGGAGACGTGGCGATCGCCCCAGGGTTTCGCAAATTCCACCCAACCCGTCACCCTTCCCGAAGGGCAAACTCACTCAATTGCTTTCATTCCTAGGCAACCCGGACGGTTTTCATCCGAGAGTTCGGACAATTACGTCGTCGTCCACCCCCGCAGGCCGGGGGCACAGCGATCGCGATCTCGCCACCATCACGGCGGGCGGCACCCCTGCTCCAGTTCTACAAAATTCTACGAACGTTCAGCAATGGTCCCCGGACTGGGGCACTCCTCCAGGTGTCCCCACCGATTCGCGCCTATGGCTACAGTTAAAGCGGCGAGACTATCCTAAGATTTACGACGCCCAAAACCAGAGCCCCGCCCGTTCCGTCGGCGAATTTGCCCCGGTTTTCCTCCCTGCCTCTGCCACCCCTTCGTCACCCCTTTGCCCATGCATCCCGACGCCACCGTTCCTAGCGATCGCCCCGCCCGCCCTGAACGCCCCGTCACCCACCCAAACCGCCGCCCCCTGGGGCCGCCGCGTCGCCTGCTGCGCCCCATTGGAGCCTATGCGATCCAGGGTCTTGCCTTTTGGAATGGTTTCGCGATCGCCCTGGATTCCGTGCGCGGTCAACTGTTGCGCTTGGAACTGGATGACGACAGCGCCACCGTACTCAATCCCTACAACGCCAGCGCCTTCATGGACGCCACCAGCATCGCCCTGTCGCCGCCGGAGGAGGGGGAAACGGCCCCAACCCTCTGGCTGGTGCGCGATCGCGACGTGTATTGGTGCAGCCTGTCGAACCTGGTGCCGCAGCATTTTGGCAGCTTGCCCTACGACGCGGACGGGGTAGCCGTGTGGAAATCCACCGTGTATGTATCGTCGCGGCAGGCGGGCTATATCTACGCCTTCAGCCGGGACACGGGCCGCCAAATCACCCGGTTCTACGCCCCCGGCATTGGCCGCGAAAATCTGGTGGCCCACGGGGAAAACCTCTGGGTGAGCGATGAGCTGGAGCAGACGATCTATTGCCTCGATCGCGCCACCGGGGATCTGCGCTTTAGCGTGATGGCCCCCCACGAGTCCCCCACGGCCCTGGCGTTCTATGAGCCGCCGGAGGGGGGAGAGAGCACCCTGTATGTGTCCTACGCCGCCGAGGAGCCCTACATCCGCGATGATCCCAATGCGGAGGATCCCCTACAGTTGTCCTTCCGCGATCGCACCTTCATCCACGCCCTCGACTATTCCTATAACGAAGCGGGGCGCTATGCCCTCTCCAATGGCTACCTGGTGGAAATGTTCTACGTCGAGGAAATTGCCCCCCTCGATGCGGTGGACTTTTCTAAGGTGCAAAACCTGGAGTGGCGCATTGCCCTGCCGTCGAATACCGATCGCCAAAAGGTCCGCTCCGTAGAACCGGTGGGCATTCCCTTCGAGGAGGAGATCGAGGATGGCCAGCGGGTGGCGGTGTTCCGCTTCCCCAGTTTGCAGGCGGGGGAGGGGCGGCTGTTTGGCTGGAAGGCGATCGTCGAGGTGCGCGGCATTCGCTATCATCTGACCCCTCGCGACGCGGAAAGCCTGGATCGGGAACCGCTGCCGGAGGGCTATGGCGATCGCTACCTGGTGGATAACGACGATTTGGCGATGGACAATCCCACGGTGATCGCGGCGGCGCGGGAGGCGGTGGGCCGCGAGACCAATGGCCTGCGGCGGATGCTGGCGATTCGCAATTATGTGTACGATCGCCTGTCCTATCGCCTCTGTGCCCGCATTGAAACGCCGGATCTGGTGCTAGAGCGCGGCACGGGGTCCTGTGGGGAATATGTGGGGGTGCTGCTGGCGATGGCGCGGCTCAATGGCATTGCCTGCCGCACGGTGGGCCGCTACAAGTGTCCGGGGCCGGGCGATCGCGTTCAGGTGCCCCTGCATCCGGACTATAACCACGTGTGGCTTGAGTTTTATCTGCCCGGTTTTGGCTGGCTGCCGATGGAGTCGAACCCGGACGATATCCAGGAGGGCGGCCCCTATCCGACGCGCTATTTCATGGGGCTGCCCTGGAACCATGTGGAAATTGCCAAGGGGATTCGCTTCCAGGGGCTGCGGGTGGAGGGGGTGCCGCCGGAGGGGATTTCCGTGGGCGATCTGGCGATGAATCATGTTCGGTTTAGGATTCTAGAGGAATTGCCCCCCTTCGGGAGTGATGGGCTGACCTGAGGCGATGGCGCGATCGCGATCGCGGGTCCGGGGCGCACCGGGGGGCGGCTTAGCTGGGGGTTTCATGGTTGCCTACCGCCCGATTGGGGCTGCGATCTACGATCTCGATGGATTGCTGCTGGATACGGAGTCGATTAATGAGACGGTGAATCGGCTGATTGCTGAGCGCCATGGCTGCCCCTACGATCCAGCGGTGAAGCGGCGGGTGGCGGGGCGTGATGCGGTGGCGTCGGCGGAGATTTTAGTGGCGGCGCTGCGGCTACCCCTGACGGCGGCGGAGTTTTTGCGGCAGCGGCGGGCGGCGATCGCGGCGATGAATCCCTATGCGGCTCCGATGGCGGGGGCGGTGGAACTGACGCGCCATCTCCACGGCCATGGCATCCCCCAGGCGATCGCCACGAGTTCCACGCGCTATCCGTTTGATTGGAAAAGTGCGCCCCATGGGGACTGGTTTGGGGTGTTTCGGGAAGTGGTCCTGCGGGACGATCCGGCGGTGACGGCGGGCAAACCTGCCCCGGATTTATTTCTGATTGCGGCCGAGCGGTTGGGGGTGGCTCCGCAAGACTGCCTGGTATTTGAAGATTCCGTGGCGGGGGTGGAGGCAGCGATCGCGGCGGGGATGGTGGCGATCGCGGTGCCCAGCCCGGACGCGGATTTTGGCGACTATGGCGACGCGGCCCTCACCCTAAACTCCCTGACGGCCTTTGATCCGGCACCCTGGGGTCTGCCCCCCTGGCCGAGATCGCTCAATTTTTAGCAAGTTCTAGAAAATTCCAGGAAATTCCAGGAAATTCTAGGATCCCAGGTCGCGCCCGAGACTATCGCCCAGCTTGTCGGCGATGCTTTCGATCCAGCGTTCGTCCTGGTTGGTGTAGCTGCGCGGTAGGTTCGCCCCCAGCACCAGCACGCCGCGATCGCCCACCGGCTGCACGATGATGCCCTGGATATTCTCGGGCAAATAATCAAACTCAATGCGGCCCGGATATTTCTTGGCATCCACCAGATAGACCGGTCGCCCCGTTTCCAGAACCCGCCGCGCGATCGCCCCCGGTTTAATCGAAGGTAGAGGACTTTTTTGCGCTAGATCCCCATCCGTTTCTACTGACGGAACCGGCAAAATTCCGCGCTGCAACAGGGTTTGGCCCCCCGTCCCCGTCCCATCATCCCAATAGAGCACCACGGATTTCGTCACCGTGTGGGTCAGCAGCACATGGCTCGCCCAGGCCAGCTCCGTCTTGAGGCGATCGCCCAGCCCCTCCGCCAGATCAAACCGCTGCACCCCCACCAACTCCACCGCCTCCGGCGGCAAGGGCCGCGCCTGACGCCACAGCGCCCCCGTCAGCAGCAAAATCGCGCAGGCAATCACCCCTACCGCATCCGATCGCGCCTGCCAATCCGTAATTGCGGGCGTCAGGACACGGTTGACCATCAGCACGGTCCCCGCCAACATGCCCACCGCGATCGGCAACGCCTGTAACCACCGCTCCGTCGGAGCCTGCCGCCAATTCGTCATGCCATGCCGTTAATGAATGCTCGATCTGAATCAATCAAAAACGGTAGGCTGCGTTCGCCACCGTTTCAATCCACCGCACCGTTGCCACTGCGAACGCACCGCACCCTATCACCATCACCGATCTGTTTTGCTGGGGAGCGCGATCGCGATGAACTTAACCGGGGCGGTGCGTTCGGAGTAGAGAAATGGTCGTGGGAGCTAAGCCGTACCGAACGCACCCTACCTAGACTTCGCCGGACTCTAGGATGCGCTGGAATAGGTAGCCCGTCCCCCGCGCCGTCAGAATCAGCTCCGGATTGCTCGGATCCTCCTCCAGCTTCGCCCGCAGCCGGGAAATATGCACATCCACCACCCGCGTATCCACATGGCGCTCCGGCGTGTAGCCCCACACATCCTGCAAAATCTCCGATCGCGAGAACGGCTCCCCCGATCGCGACACCAGCAGCTCCAGCAGGCTAAACTCCATCCCCGTCAGCCGGATCCGCTCATCCCCCTTATAAACCTGGCGCTTATTGGTATCAATGCGGATATTGCCCACCTGGATCACCCCAGAACTGGGAATCCCCGACGCACCGCCCTTATCCACCCGGCGCAGCACCGACCGGATCCGCGCCTCCAACTCCTTCGGCGAAAAGGGCTTGACCACATAGTCATCCGCCCCCAACTCCAGGCCCGTGATGCGATCGGCCACATCCCCCAGGGCCGTCAGCATAATGATCGGGATGTCCGACTCCTTGCGTAATTCCTGGCAGACGCCGTAGCCATCGAGCTTGGGCATCATCACATCCAACACCACCAAATCCGGGGTTGCCTTGCGGAAGGTCTCTAGGGCCTCCTCGCCGTCCGCCGCCGTCACGACTTCGTAGCCGATCATGGACAGCCGTGTTTCGAGGATGCGACGAATACTGGCCTCATCATCAACAACCAGGATTTTTTCCTTATGGCTCTCCAACACCTGACCCCCTTTTTCTCGCCGTTTTGAATTGTTATGTTTCGTACCATATTGTTCTGGCCGATACCTGAATCATAAACCCAGAAAAGGCTTGCCCATTCAGCGCGATCGCGTTTTTGGGGTTTTACGGGGCAATTGCAATAGTTGCAATAGTTGTTAATGTTTTTTAGGGGTTTGTAACGTTCCTTTTCAGAATTGACGGCATTGGGGGCTTGGGTGGCGATGGGGAAGGTGAAGACGCGGCATGTCTGCAATGCGTGCGGGGCGGAGTCGCCCCAGTGGTTTGGGCGCTGTCCGGGGTGTGGGGCGTGGGGATCGCTGATCGAGGAGGTGGTCCCGACGGCGATCGAGGCGGGGCCGGGGCGGGCGGGGGCTGCAACGTCTCGATCGCGCAGTTCTGGCCCCTCTGCTCCGGCGCGGGCGTTGGCGGCGCAACCGTTGGCGGCGGTGACCTTGCGATCGCGATCGCGGCTGCCGTCGGGGTTTGGGGAGCTCGATCGGGTGCTGGGGGGTGGTTTGGTGCCGGGTTCCCTGGTGCTGGTGGGGGGCGATCCGGGCATTGGTAAGTCAACGTTGCTGCTCCAGACGGCGCGATCGTTGGCGGCGCGATCGCGGGTGCTCTATGTCTGCGCGGAGGAGTCGGCCCAGCAGGTGAAGCTCCGGGCCATGCGCCTGGGGAGTCCGGCCCCCCAAATTCCAGAACTGGACTCGGATCCGGAGCTAGAGCTCGATCAAGATCCAGAGCCGGAGCCGGAGCCGGATGGGGAACTGCGATCGGTCAACGCTACGCCCAACGCCGCCCCCCAGGATTTGTATCTGCTGGCGGAAACGAATCTGGATCTGATCCTGGCGGAACTGGAGTCCCTGCGCCCGCCCGTGGCGGTGATTGACAGTATTCAGGCGATTTATTTGCCCGCCATGGCGTCGGCTCCGGGATCCGTGGCGCAAGTGCGCGAATGTACGGCGGCCCTGATGCGGGTGGCGAAACGCAGCGAGACGACCCTGCTGATCGTGGGCCATGTGACGAAGGAGGGGGCGATCGCGGGGCCAAAAGTCCTAGAGCATCTCGTGGATACGGTCCTGTACTTCGAGGGCGATCGCTTTGCCAGTTTCCGGCTGCTGCGATCGGTCAAAAATCGCTTCGGGGCCACCCATGAACTGGGCGTTTTTGAAATGGCCGATGTGGGCCTGCGGGAGGTGCGGAATCCATCGGCCCTGTTTTTGGGCGGTCGGGATGGGGCCGTGTCCGGCACCGCCGCGATCGTTGCCTGCGAGGGCACCCGGCCCATCGTCGCCGAAATCCAAGCCCTCGTGAGCCCCACCAGCTATTCATCACCCCGCCGCACGGCCACCGGCATCGGCCACAATCGCCTGCTGCAAATCCTGGCGGTCCTGGAAAAACGGGTGGGGGTGCCCCTCTCGCGCCTGGATGCCTATGTGTCCACCTCCGGCGGCCTGACGGTGGAGGAACCGGCGGCGGATTTGGGCGTTGCGGTGGCGCTGGTGGCGAGTTTCCGCGATCGCCTCGTCGATCCCCATCTGGTGTCCATTGGCGAAGTGGGCCTCGGGGGGCAAATCCGCCCCGTCTCCCAGCTTGAGGTGCGCCTCAAGGAAGCGGCTAAACTCGGCTTCACCCGCGCCCTAGTACCCAAAGGTCAACCCCTGCGGATCCGTGGCATGGAACTGATCCCCGTCACCCGCCTCGTCGATGCGATCGCCACCGCCCTGGCCGGAGCCGCGATCGCCGAACCCCCGCCCGACCGCGATCGCCCCCCCGTATAATCCAGGGGCAGCAAGATACAATCAGAACCACCCCCAGCCCCGCCCAAACGGCCCTGGGGAACCTCTCCACCACCACCGCATCAACCCTTTTCGCCTTAGACCCCATTCCACGGAGCCCCAGAAACCGCATGTCAGAAGGTCTCGGTCGCTACATCGAAAAGACCCCCGGCATTCGCGGCGGTCGCCCCCGCATGGCCGGCACCCGCATTACGATCGCGGACATCGCCCTGATGTACCTGCGGATGGGCCAATCCCTCGAAGAAATCGCGGGCAAATACGACCTGCCCCTCGCCGGTGTCTATGCGGCCATGGCCTACTATTACGATCGCCGGGACGAGATCGAAAAATCCATCCGCGAAGATCTCGCCTTCGTCGAAGGGTTCCAGCGCAGCAACACCTCCGCCCTCGCCGAAAAACTCAGTATGCTCCGGGGCGACTAGGGCATTTCGTATTCCCATTCCCCCATCTCGGTTCCCGTTGATCGCAGCGTTCTCTAGGCATTTTCTAGGACTGTTTTGTTGTGGCAAGTAAACGCATTGGCTATCACCTAGACGAGCATGTGGATCCGATCATTGCCCAGGCATTGGTCCACTACGGCATTCAGGTGGCAACGCCGACCGGGGTAGGTTTGCGAGCCCACGGAGACGCAGCCCAATTGATGGTGGCCTGTCAGCGGCAACTCGCGATCGTCACCCATGACGCCTCATTCCTGCGCTTCACCCACGATCAAGGCATCCATTTCGGGATTATCTACTGTCCCCATACGGACCCCACCACCAGCGATCTCATCCGCAAATTAATTTTGATTTATGAGGTGCTGTCCCCCGAGGAATTAATGGGGCGCGTCGAAATTGTTTAACCCTACTCAATAACCTGGCATTGTTCAATTTTGAGTTGGACCGATCATCATGAACGATCTCTTGGGAAAAGCCATAGCGAATGCTGCATCGCAAGTGTTTATGAAGCTTCTGACGGACGAAGAGCTTCATAAGCAGGTTGCGTTACGTGTAGAAGATCTTTATCACACATACCAAGTCAAGTCAGGGCAGGTAAATCTTCACTCCCAAGAGAAGGCTATTACAATTTCCCTAAAGACGTGTCTTCGTAAGGATCAGGAAAGTCAAGAAAAAGTTGCGGCCTTCGTGACGGGTCTATATCTCCAGCATCGGATCGAACGGGCGGCTCAGGTGGGTGGAAGCTTGCTTAAACGTTTTGGAAAAAGCTGGTTTCCGCATATCCAGGATCGAGAACTGAAGTTTGCATTGGAGGTGGATGCGGAATTGGAGATGTATTTACTGAAGCAAATTAAGGCACAGGCCATAAATTTTCCAACAGAAAATTAGAGATGCTCCATCATTCGTGGATTCGGGCGATCGCACCCCACCAGCGCATCAAGTGACGTCCCAGCCATCGAGTCAATTGCAGGTTTTGATTAGCGATCGCCGATCGCCTTCCCATCCATAAACGGCGTTCCCCAGAAGCGCCAATTTTCCTTATTGAACGGCGATCGCCAGCGTCGGATCAGCCATAGCTCCTGTTGGCGGCGACGTTTCGCATCGGGGAACGCCTCACCCCAAAAACTCACACTCACCGCCTGGGCCTGCCCCAATTCCTGATGGAGCGTGTAGTAATTGCGGTAATAGCGCTTGCAGTCGTGGGGACCGGCCCAGCGCGATCGCGCCCGCACCGCCTCGCCAATATAAAGAATCAAACCCGCCGCCCGATCAATCACAAAATAAATCACCGGCGTACTCGGACTCGGATCCTCCGGCAACTCATAAAACTCGAACGGGTGGGCCGCCAAGGCCAGTGGATCAAAATGTAGCCCATCCGTCACGCCATCCCCAACGCCATCCACGGTGCGATTGCCCCCCCATAGGCCCCCCTGGGTCGGCAGCGGCGTATGGCGCACCTGCTCCTGAAAGCGATGGATCCGCCCCTTCCACAGATCCAGAGCCTGCGCCCCCATCTGCGGACGCCCCTGGATACGCGGCAGCGATCGCGCGATCGCCCCAGACTGCCCCTCCCACAGATCCGGCTGATGGTAGGCAGGATCGCGCGATCGCCCCCCGAGGCCATCCCAATCCAGACCCAAATCCAAATCCCGTTGATTCCCCGTCACCGTCGCCCCGGATTTGATTCAACCATTGCAGGCCGCCACTGTAGATCAAGCGCCCCCGCAGGGACAACCCCCCAAAAAACGAGAGGGCCAAACCAACGGTGGCTTGACCCTAGATCGCTCTTCGGTGAATTGACTGAAGACAGGAAAAATTCAAACAGTTTAGCTCAGACAGTCCGTTACAAAGTGAACTCATCAACCCGTAGCATTCTCAGAAGGTACCGCACCGTTCAGTCGAATCAGACTGCTTTATGCGTCGCGCCATCGAGTGTCTTACCTGATACTCCGAAATCTGCCTAATCGAGTTCCAAATCAACAACTGAACTGAAAACCCAGGCAAGGCTTCGGACGCGAACGGCCTAAATAAATTGGGTGGGGTGATCGGGGATCCTGCCACGTTGGCTCGAAGTTGCAGGAGGCACGTCAACTTCTTGCCGATCCGGTTACGAGGTTCTAACTCCTCGTTCCGTGCCTTGATTTATAAGTTAGCACCCACAACCGGTTGGGGATCAGCGCGATCGCGGAAGTTTACGAACCTTGGCAGATTGTCATAAACCCCCGCGCGATCGTCACATTGGATGCAAGTTATCCAACCAAAAGATGAATCAATCTATCGGACTCCAGCCGCTGTAGCAAGGGGCTTAAGCCCCTTGCTTGGGGGACTTTTGGGCGATTGCTAAAGACACGTCCCTAGGGATAGAAGCCCATATTCGGTAAGCCCAGGGTTTCATCCCAACCCATCATGATATTGAGGCACTGCACCGCCTGCCCCGACTGGCCCTTCAGGAGGTTATCGATCGCGGACAGGACAATCACGCGATCGGTACGCTGATCCACCTCCACCGCCAGGTAACAGGCATTCGTCCCCACCGCCCACTTGGTTTGGGGCAGCGTCCCGCTCGGCAGCAGCCGCACCCAGGGGCTATTGCGATAGAAGGCGTTATAGATCGTCCGCAGATCGTCGCGCACCAGGCCCGGATCCCGCATCGTGGCGTAGACCGTGGACAAAATGCCGCGCGGCATGGGCACCAAGTGGGGCGTGAACTGCACCCGCACCTCATGGCCCGCCAGGGCGCTGCACGTTTGCTCAATTTCCGGCGTGTGGCGGTGGCTAGCGACGCCATAGGCCGAAAAAGATCCCTCCGCCTCCGCCAGCAGCAGATTGGTTTTTGCTTGGCGACCGCCGCCGGAGGTGCCGGATTTGGCGTCAATAATCGTCGTTTCCGGGAAAATTAAACCCTGTTTCAGCAACGGCAGCAGGGCTAGCAAACTGGCGGTGGGGTAGCAGCCCGGGCAGCCAATGAGGGAGGCTTTGGCGATCGCGTCCCGGTGCAGTTCCGGCAAACCATAGACCGCCGTGGCCGCCACCTCCCCATCGCTGCGGCTTTTGCCGTACCACGCCTCATAGGTCGCCAAATCCTGGAAGCGATAGTCCGCCGACAGATCCAAGACCTTGCAGCCCTTCGCCAGCAGTTGCGGGGCCAGATCGCAGGCGATGCCATTGGGCAGCCCCAGGAACACCACATCGCACAGATCGCCAATCAAATCCGGCTCGATGGGGGCAATGTCCGGCAGGGTGCGGTGGCCCAGGTGGGGATAGATGCTGCTGTAGGGCTTACCGGCGCTGCTGTCGCCCCCGAGGTAGGTCAGTTCCACATGGGGATGTTCCAGCAGCAGCCGCACCAATTGAAGGCCCCCATAGCCTGAGGCTCCGACAATTCCGACTCTGACCGTTTCCGATGCGCTCATGGGCTGCCCTCGTGCTCCGTTGTTGACCGTGGTGGGATTGGACTGGTGGGTGGGATGGAAATGGGGATGGGACCGTGACGAGACTGGCCTGAAACCGGCCTGAAACCCGGATGAAATCGGGATGGGGCGGTTTGACCGCGCGATTGTTGGGAATGCTACCCGAAATTTCGCCTGCATTGTAGCGATTCCGGACCCTGGGGGCGATCGCGGCGACCCGTGGCGATCGCGGATACCAGACGTTGACAGGATGCCACGGTTTCTGCATGGGGGGCGGCCCATGGCCTAGGCCCGCTGGATTGCAGGGGGGCCGTCGCCATCCGTCCGATCGCAAGTCCGATAAGATGAAAGATGGTCCCTTAAAGAAAATTAACGGTGGCGTAATTCCCTGGGGCCTGCCGCTGAAGGTGCCCGCGAGAGATGCCCGTGAACGCTGAATCCCAAACCCCGATCGCCTTTGAGTTTGATTCCATCGAGGCCGCGCTGGCGGATTTGCAGGTGGGGCGGCCCCTGGTGGTGGTGGATGACGAAAACCGCGAGAACGAGGGGGACATTATCTACGCGGCCCAGTTCGTGACGGCGGACGCGGTGAATTTCATGGCGACGGAGGCGCGGGGGCTCATCTGTCTGGCGATGGAGGGCGATCGCCTCGATGCCCTGGAGTTGCCGCTGATGGTGACCCACAACACGGACAGTAACCAGACGGCCTTTACGGTGAGCATTGACGCGGGGCCGCAGTTGGGGGTGAGCACGGGCATTTCGGCGGACGATCGCGCCCGGACGATCCAGGCGGCCATTGATCCGAAGACCCGGCCCGAGGATTTGCGGCGACCGGGGCACATTTTTCCAATTCGGGCGCGGGCGGGGGGCGTGCTGAAGCGGGCGGGCCACACGGAGGCGGCGGTGGATCTGGCGCGGCTGGCGGGGCTCTATCCGGCGGGGGTGATCTGCGAGATCCAAAACCCCGATGGATCCATGGCGCGCCTGGAGCAGTTGGTGGCCTATGCCCGCGATCGCGGCCTCAAGATCATTAGCATTGCCGATTTGATCAGCTATCGCCTCCAGCATGAACGGTTTATTAAGCGCGAGGCGGTCACCAAACTGCCCAGTGAATTCGGCCAGTTCATGGTCTACGGCTACCGCAATGACCTCGATGGCAATGAGCATGTGGCGATCGTCAAGGGGGATCCGGCGGATTTCCGCGATCGCCCCGTCCTGGTGCGAATGCACTCGGAATGTCTGACCGGCGACGCCCTCGGATCCCTGCGCTGCGACTGTCGAATGCAGCTCCAGGCGGCCCTCAAAACCATCGAAGCCGCCGGGGCCGGGGTGGTGGTCTACCTGCGCCAAGAGGGGCGCGGCATTGGCCTAGTCAATAAACTCAAAGCCTATTCCCTGCAAGATTTGGGCCTTGATACGGTGGAAGCCAATGAGCGGCTCGGCTTTCCGGCGGATCTGCGGGATTACGGCGTCGGAGCCCAGATTTTGAACGATTTGGGGATCAAAAAGGTGAAACTCATCACCAATAACCCCCGCAAAATCGCGGGCCTCAAGGGCTATGGCCTAGAGCTGGTCGATCGCGTGCCCCTGCTGATCGAAGCCAACTCCTTCAATGACGTTTACCTTTCCACCAAGGCCACCAAACTGGGCCATATGCTCCTGCAAACCTACCTGGTGACCGTGGGCATTACCTGGCGCGATCGCGCCGCCGTTGGCCAAGCCTACGATCGCCTCGAAGCCCTGCGAACCCTAGCGGCGGAGGAACATCTCCTGGTGCGCGAGGAGGCCCGCCCCTTCGCCAAGGCCCTCTTCGGCAACCCGGATTTGATCGTCCACCTGGGCTTTGATCAGGCCAACCTCACCATGGCCGGCTGGTATCGGGAACCGGGCCATCCGTACCTGCTGGCGGTGGGGGAAATCCTCGACGCGATCGCCAGCCGCACCGACGTCGCCAGCCTAGAATTCCTCCTGGGGGAAGGCACCGACCCCCTCGCGGGCCTGCAACTCAAACTCGATCGCGCCCCCCATCCCCTCAGCGGCCCAGCCCCCTCCAACCTGCTGGGGGACGTGGAAGCCCAAGTTATCTACAGTTTCCGGTAGGTTTTGCGCCCCCTTCCGAGGCCATTGTCCGCCCCCCCGTCGGCCCGCCGCTAACCGGAACTGGCCCTAAAAATACCCCCCCACCGGGCGATCCAAATAACGGCCCAAACAACGGAAGTTTTTGCGATCGCCCCAGGGCCAGTCCATCCCCCCAAAGGTCACCCCATTGGCCCCCCCAAAAAACCTCCCCCAAGGCCCCAAAACCGCCCCAAGTGCCCCATTGGCCGCCGCGATCGCCCCGGCCCGAAAGCCCCGCCCCGCCCCCCATTCACCCCTCACACCCCGGTAGAAAGCTCCGACAACGGTGTTAGGATGACCAAAGAACAAGAAAAGAGATAAACAAAGGATCGCTGCATTCATGCAAGAAATCAACAAGTCAATATCCTTTGATGGTAGGGATATTCGACTGAAGATCGGGCTGCTCGCACCCCAGGCAGGGGGATCAGTCCTGATCGAATCTGGAGAAACGGCAGTTCTCGTTACCTCCACCCGCTCTTCAGCGCGAGAAGGCATTGATTTTCTACCGCTGACTGTCGATTACGAAGAACGCCTCTACGCCGCCGGACGCATCCCCGGCGGTTTCCTGCGCCGTGAGGGCCGCCCCCCCGAAAAGGCGATCCTCACCTCCCGCCTGATCGATCGCCCCATGCGGCCCCTGTTCCCCCAGTGGTTGCGGGATGACATTCAAATCGTCGCCACCACCGTCTCCCTCGATGAGCAGGTGCCGCCGGACATTTTGGCCGTCACCGGTGCCTCGATCGCGACGCTGCTGGCGCAGATCCCCTTTTGCGGCCCCATGGCGGCGGTGCGGGTGGGCCTGTTGGGCGACGACTTCATCATCAATCCCACCTACGCGGAAATTGAAGCGGGGGATTTAGATCTAGTCGTGGCCGGTTCCCCCGAGGGCATCGTCATGGTGGAAGCGGGGGCCAATGAGCTGCCGGAACAGGACATCATCGAGGCGATCGACTTTGGCTATGAGGCCGTCTGCGATCTGATCCAGGCCCAGCGGGAGCTGCTCCAGGAATTGGGCCTCGAACTGGTGACGGCGGAACCGCCCGTGACGGATTCCACCCTCGAGGATTTCATCCGTGCTAAGGCGGAAACGGAAATTCGCGGCATTTTGGCCCAGTTTGAGCTCGGTAAAACCAAGCGCGATGCGGCCCTCGATGACCTGCGCGATCGCGTGGCCACCGAACTCAATGACCTGGCGGAAGATGACCCCGTGCGCGTCGCCGCCCAGGCCGACACCAAAGCCCTCGGCAAAGTGTTTAAGGGCATCACCAAACACCTGATGCGCCGCCAGATTGTCGAGGACGGCGTGCGGGTCGATGGCCGCAAACTGGATGAGGTGCGCCCCATCTCCTGCCGCGCTGGCGTCCTGCCCGCTCGGGTCCATGGCAGCGGCCTGTTCCAGCGGGGGCTCACCCAGGTGATGTCCGTCGTCACCCTCGGCACCCCCGGCGATGCCCAGGAAATGGACGATCTGCACCCGGACAGCAGCAAGCGCTATCTGCACCACTACAACTTCCCCCCCTATTCCGTTGGGGAAACGCGGCCCATGCGATCGCCCGGTCGTCGGGAAATTGGCCACGGGGCGTTGGCGGAGCGGGCCTTGGTGCCGGTGCTGCCCCCGGTTGAAGAATTCCCCTACGTGCTGCGGGTGGTGTCCGAGGTGCTGTCGTCCGACGGTTCCACCTCCATGGGCTCCGTTTGCGGCTCCACCCTGTCGCTGATGGATGCGGGGGTGCCCATCAGCAAGCCCGTCAGCGGCGCGGCCATGGGGCTGATCAAAGAGGGCGATGAGGTGCGCGTCCTGACGGATATCCAGGGCCTTGAGGATTTCCTCGGGGACATGGACTTTAAAGTCGCGGGCACCGCCGATGGCATCACCGCCCTGCAAATGGACATGAAAATCCAGGGGTTGCCGATCGCGACGATCGCCGATGCGGTACGCCAAGCGGGTCCGGCCCGTCAACACATCCTCTCGAAAATGCTCGAGGCGATCGCGGAGCCCCGGCCCAAGCTCTCGGACTATGCCCCCCGTCTGCTGTCCATGAGCATCGATCAAGACCAGATCGGTCTGGTGATTGGTCCCGGCGGCAAAACCATCAAGGGCATCACCGAAGCCACGGGGGCCAAGGTGGACATCGAGTCCGATGGCCGCGTGACCATTTCCGCCCTCGACGGGGCCGCCGCCGAACGGGCCATGAAGATGATCGCCGACATGACCCGCAAAATCTCGGCGGGCGATGTCTATTGCGGTAAGGTCACCCGCGTGATTCCCATCGGGGCCTTCGTTGAATTCCTGCCCGGTAAGGAGGGCATGATCCACATTTCCCAACTGGCGGACTACCGGGTGGGCAAGGTGGAGGACGAGGTGAATGTGGGGGATGAGGTGGTGATCAAGGTGCGCGAGATCGATGGGCGCGGCCGCATCAACCTCACCCGTCTGGGCATCGAACCGGAGGTGGCGGAGGCGGCCCGTCAGGCGGCGGCGGCGGAGTAGGTCGCTGTGTCGTTCATGGCCAGCCGTGGTGTGCCCCTAGGGATTCCCCTGGCTGGCTGGATGGCCCCTAGATAAAACTCCCTAGGTGGCCTGCCCATAGTTTGAATAGCCCTGGCGCGATCGCGGTCTAGTTATCTAGAGGCGATCGCGTTTTTTTAGGAATGATTGGGCATTCTTAAAGGAATGACTTTTTTAAAGAACAGATGAAGCGCCCCCAGGGGCACTATATAAATTCTTCATAAACTGTCTGATTTAAGTAGATTTTGAACGCCGAAACCGTTGCAGTTTAAAGATTCCGTGGACCAGGGGAAATCCTATAGACAGGTCCGGACGGGGCCGTTACTGTAGAGATTAAGGAAGGAAAGAAACCTAATAAACCAGACTTCTTTCCCCGTTCTTTCGCTACTGAGATGGCCTAACCGCGATCGCGTAGCCCCTGGGTGCTCCCCCTCCGATTCTCCACTCGACTTACTCCCCATCCCCCAAACCATGTTGCCCCTCAACTCCCCCAAGAACTTTCTAAACTTCGTTGCCATGGGCGCAGTTTCCCTGGCAGCGACGGCGGCGGTGGCACCGGCGGCCCAGGCGACGAGCTGCACCGACACGACCATGACGGGCTACAGCTACTGCCAACTCTTCAGCGGTAACGACACCCAGGCCAACTACTTCATCAAGACTTTCCTGAACCCCAGCAGCGGCACCTCGTCCTTTGGCAGCACGGGGGATTGGTTCCTGGCGGACAAGAACGACGATAGCAGCGCCTACAGTCAGTCGGTGAATGGCTTCACCCTGGGCTTCAATGGGGTGTTGTCGGGCTTCAGCAATGGCACCAATGCAGGCAACTCGGCGATTGACTTCAGCAAGGTGGCCCTGTCCGGCCCCGATGCCAGCCAGAATGCCTTCGGCTACGACGGTCCCCTGGTGCTGGTGCTGAAGTCCTCGACGAACTTCTCGGCCTACAAGTTTGAGAGCGTCAGCGAGCTGCTGAACGTGAAATGGGATACCCTCGGGGTCAGCGTGAACCGTGGCCGGGGTCGTGATTTGTCCCATGCGTCCCTGTACCTGACCAAGCCCAGCCTGTCGGTGAAGCCGGTGACGCCGGTGACTCCCGAGCCGGAAGTTCCTGTGACCCCCGAGCCGGAAGTGCCCGTGACCCCGACTCCGGAAGTTCCTGTGACTCCGACTCCGGAAGTTCCTGTGACTCCGACTCCGGAAACCCCGGTGACTCCTGAGCCCGAAGTTCCTGTGACGCCTGAGCCGGAGGTTCCCGTGACCCCTGAGCCGGAAACCCCGCCGGTGGTGGTGGATCCGGTGGTGACGCCTCCTTCGCTGCCCTTTGACCCGTCTGCGCCGGAAACGAAGGTGTCGGTGCCGGAACCGGGAACGATCGCGGGGCTCGCCATGCTGGCGGTGGGGGCGATCGCGTCGAAGCGCCGTCGAGTGGCGGCCCAGCGCGTCAAGGCATAGATGCTGGATGGGGGGTGATCGGCTGGAGAACCGGTCACCCGCCAAGGGTTTTGGTGAAATCGAAAGAACGTCAGTCAATGGGGAGACCTGGATGGGGCTCCCTATTTTTTTGACTTTTTGGTGGTGGGCGGCTGGTCGGGGGCGATGGGTGGGGGCGTTGCCCCGATGGGTGGGGGCGTTGCCCCGATCGCGGCGAGGACGGCCTTGGGTTGCAGTTTGTCCTTGAACCAGATGACGGGGACGGGGATTTTTGACACCTCAATGCCCGCGCGATCGAGGTTGAGCCGCTCGGAAATGGCGAGGATCAGGTCCGGGCGCTGGGCTTGGCGCACCTGGGCGAATTTTTTGCGGAGGTAGTCGGGTCGCCAATAGCCAATGATTTCGAGGATGTGGCTGCGGCCCGTTTCCAGATGCACGAGGCGGAAGTCGGGAATCATGACGCTGCCGGGGATGGGAATGAGGTTGACTTCCCGCTCTAAGCGCCAGCCGGTTTTGGCTTCATTCCAACGTTTGACGAAGGATTCCTCGATCGCGCTGTCGTAGGTTTTGCCCGGTGGGTAATGGCTGACGAGGCCGCAGTCGTGGTCCAGTTCAAAGCGCCGTTCAATGCGCAGGCCCGTGCCCTGATCTTTAGTTTGCAAGGTGGCCTTCAGGTGCCATTGGCTGACGTGCAGAAGGGCGGGCAGGAGTTTGGCGATCGCGAGGCCATAGCGGGTGCTGGCGTTGAAGAGGCTGGCGGGGCCATCGACGGTAACCGTAAAACCTTGATCCTCATCCCCTTCGATGTAGGTCATCAATTGGAAGAGTTTGAGATAGCGAAAGAGGAGTTTATATTCCCCCGGATCGTTGCGATAGGCGGTCAGAACCAGGTGGCTAGCTTTATAGAAAATGCCCTGAATTTGAGAGAGGTTGTAGCGGTGGAGGAGGGCGTCGGCGGTGGGGGCTTCAAATTGGGTGAGGATGCGGTTTTCCGGCAGGTCCGCGTAGAGGCCGTTGCGGATTTCCGGGGGCAGAATGGGACGGTTATTTTCTGTCGATAATTCCTGGGCAATGGTTTCGAGGATGGCGATCGCGCGATCGCGTTGGGGGGCACCGGTGGCCGCCGCCATCGTAAAAACCCGCCGCCGCAGGTCCACGGGATCGAGGGGACTGACCACCTCAAACGTACTGAAACTATTGCGGAGCAGATGGGCGAGGCCCCGCTCAATTTTGTAGTCCGGGCTGGCCCCTTCCCGTTCCCCGAGGGCGCTGTCGAGTTCCTTTTGCGATCGCCCCACCTTGCTTTGAAACAGATCAATGAGGCCCGAAGCGCGATCGCGGTGGGCCGCATCCAAAGGCAACCGTTTCGCCACCAACGTTTCGCCCCGATAGCGATGGATTAATAGCTCCGTTGGCAACATAGGACAGGGATGGGGGCCGTGGCGGGCGAGACACCCACGCTACGGGGAATCATTGACAGGTTTGAGGGGATTTTTCTAGGCTCGCCACAAATTTTTCTAGGCGATCCATCCCCTTCAAAATCGTATCCATTCCAGTGGCGTAGGACAGGCGCACATTGCGATCGCTCCCGAAGGCAATGCCCGGAATAATCGCCACCTGATGTTCCTCTAGAAAACGCTCGCAAAATTCCATTGAACCGATGCCCAGGGCCTCAATTTCTGGGAACAAATAAAACGCCCCCTCCGGCTCCGTACAGGTGAGCCCCGCGATCGCGCGGATCCGCTCCAACATCACCCCCCGCCGCTCGGCAAACGCTTGGCGCATGGTCTCCACGCAGTCCTGGGGCTCCGTCAACGCCGCGATCGCCCCGTACTGGGCAAACGTACAGACATTCGACGTGGCATGGCCCTGGATTTTCGCCACCGCATTAATAATTTCCACCGGCCCCGCCAGGTAGCCCACCCGCCAGCCAGTCATGGAATACGCCTTGGCAAACCCATTACTAATGAGCGTCCGCTGCTGCAACTCCGGGCTCACGGCGGCAATGCTCAAATGCTGCGCCCCGTCGTAGAGGATTTTTTCGTAGATCTCGTCCGACACCACCCACAGGTCATGGCGCAGCACCACCTGGGCGATCGCGCGAACCTCGTCCGGCGTATAGACCTTTCCCGTCGGATTCGAGGGGGAATTGAGCACCAGCAGCTTCGTACGCGGCGTAATGGCCGCCTCCAGTTGCGCGGGCGTAATTTTGTACCCCGTCGCCGCCGTCGTCTCCACAATCACCGGCGTCCCCCCCGCCAGGGTCACCATATCCGGATAGCTCACCCAGTAGGGGGCCGGAATGATCACCTCATCGCCCCCCTCAATCACCGCCATCATCAGGCCATAGAGCGAATGCTTGCCCCCATTGGTGACAATCACATTCTCCGCCGCCCAATTCACCCCGTTATCCCGCGCCAGCTTCGCCGCGATCGCCGATCGCAACGCCGGTTCCCCCGCCACCGGGCCGTAGCGCGTTTTCCCCTCATCGAGCGCCCGCTGGGCCGCCGCGATCGCATGGGCCGGCGTCGGAAAATCCGGCTCCCCCGCGCTGAAACTACACACATCCAGACCATCGGCCGCCATCGCTTTCGCCTTCGCCGTGATCGCTAGAGTGAGGGACGGCTTGACCTGGCCGACCCGCGCCGCTAGTTTCATCGCTTCGTCCCCTCGCTTGATGCTTGCTGAATTGTAGAAATGGAAGCTTGCTGAGTGTGCTGGGCTCGCCAAGGGCCACCGGGCAGCGTTCGGGAATAGTTTCGCCCGTTCCTTCGCCCGTTAATGTAGCGTTAACCCCTAAGTCTTACAGGTGTACCCCCGCAAGTCAAAGGCAAAAGTCAGCGACAAACCACTTCCGATCCCATCCTTGAGCCCCTTCGTCATCTACTCCTGATCTGCGGCCCCGTTAACCTATGGCAAGGTAGGTGGAGCCCACGGTTGGGCCAGCGTTTCTATCCCTCTCCCCCATACTCCCTTAACCCTTTGCCCCTATGGCTTTGCCCTTGCCTCCGAATGTGTCGAACGGGTCCCCTGAGCCCCTTGGCCCCTCGCCGATCGCCCGTCCTGTTCCCCCCATGATTGCCTCGGCCCTCCATCCCGGCGGTGGGGTGGTGCTGCCCCTGACGCGGGTGCTGGCGTCGGTGGTGGTGCCGTTGGGGGTGGCGGCGATGGCGGTGGGGCTGCTGAGCAGTTCCCTGTGGCTGGGGACGACGGGGGGGCTCATTACCCTAGCGGCGTCCCTGTGGCTGCTGACGCCGTTTCGGACGCAGTTGTGGACGGAGTTGATTCCCCCGGCGTGGCGGGTGCCGATCGTGGCGGCGTTGGGGACGATCGCGGCCCTGTTTGGCCTGCTGCTGCTGTGGGGGACGGAGTGGTCCCAGGCCCAGAGCGGGTCGCGGTTTCCGGGGATTAATTGGGATGCGGTGGGGGCCATCAGTGAGGCGCTGGGGGCGCTGGGGCAGATCGCGATCGCGGTGCTGGCGGTGTATGTGGCGTGGCAGCAGTACGTGATTTCGCGGGATTTGACGATTCAGCAGAACCGCATCACCCAACAGCAGACCATTGATGCCTACTTCCAAGGGGTGTCGGATCTGGCCCTCGATGAGCAGGGATTTTTGGAGGATTGGCCCCAGGAACGGGCGATCGCGGAGGGGCGCACGGCGGCAATTTTGAGCAGCGTGGATGCGGAAGGGAAGGCCAAGGTGGTGCGGTTTTTGTCCCAGGCGCGGCTGCTGACCCCCCTGAAGCGCGATCGCGTCCTCGGGCGACCGATCCTCGATGGCGACGGCGGCTATGAGGAAGATCGGCGGCGGGGCCTGCGGGTGATCGATCTCGGCGTCATGCTGGCGGGGGCAGACCTGGCGGGCACGGACCTGCGCTGGACCGACCTGAGCGGCGCAAACCTGGTGCGGGCGCGGCTGATCCAAACCAACCTCACGAGGGCCAACCTCAGCCGCACGGTGCTCTTCGAGGCGGATCTGCGGGGGGCGGACCTCAAGGGGGCGCAACTGTTTTACGGCGATCCGCGCACCGCGTCGCCCCGCACCCCCGGAGAGGCGTCCGAAGCCAACTATGAAACCGGCGAAGGGACCGGGGCCGTGATCGAAAATGCGGACCTGAGTGGGGCGATCGACCTGTCCGAAGAGCAGCGCTACTACTGCTGTGCCTGGGGCGGCGAGGCCACGCGGGGTACGGTGCCGGGGGGCTGCGCGGGCATCGAAAATAAACTGGGGCGCTAGGGGGCCGCGATCGCGCCGCGCGCCCTCCACCCCCCCCACGGCAAAGACGACGGCGAGGAGATTAGTCTATCCTGCCCAATAGGCCCCTTTTGCAATAGCCCCCCTTAGTTGGTGGGGTCGCCCTGGGGGTCGCCGTCAGTCCTGCCCGATGGATCCGCCCATCCGGGGGGCACGGTCGAGGTGATCTGCGAGGTGATCTGCGCTGTATGGCTAAACGCCCCCGTTCCCAAAATTCCAATGGTCGGTCCCCCCGTCCCCAGACCTCGCCCTTCGAGGAAGCCTTGGACGATGGGGATACGCCGGTTCCAGAAACGGCCCCGCGTCGGTCGGGCTGTCTGCGGACCCTGGGCTGCTTGGGGCAACTGTTTGTGGCGGGCGGGGCGATCGCCCTGTCTGCCGCCGGAGGGATTGCGATCGCCCAGATCTGGCCCCGCAGCAGTGCCACGCCCCCCGCCATTGTCCAACTCCTCGATACCCCAAATCCCCTGGCGGCCCTGCGCGATCGCCTACCCGCCGACCTGCCCTTTTTGCCCGCCCCCGAAGCGAGTCCCGAAGCGAGCCCTGAACCCAGCCCCGAAGCGAGCCCCGAAGCCAGTCCCGCGCCCTTAAACCTGCCCCCCGAAGGCCGCCAAGCCCTCGAAACCCAACTGCAAGCCATCCAGCAGCAGCTCACCAACGCCACCGCCGACGCCGACGCCCTCGAAACCCGCCTCGGGATGCCCCGCACCGATGCGCCCCTTGAAACCCGGCTCCAGGCGATCGTCCGGCGGCTCAACCCCGACCTCGTGCCGTCCACCCCCGCCGATGGCCGCGATCGCAGTGACCGCCCCGTTGCGATCGTCCTGCCCAGCGACAGCCTCTTTCGCGACAGCTACAGTATTCTGCGCCCCGAAGCGGGTACGATTTTAGATACCATCTTGGCCGAACTCCAGAGCTATCGCGGAGCCACCCTCCGCACCATCGCCCACACCGACACCCTCGGGGAGCCCACCGCCAACCGCGAACTATCCCTTCGCCGAGCCAGGGCGGTGACCCAGTACCTAGCCCAACGCCTCGAAGGCCAGTACCGATGGGTGGCCGTAGGCATGGGCGCAAGCCGCCCGATCACCACGGGCGAGGATGATGCGGCCCAGCAGCGCAACCGCCGCATCGAAATTCAAGTCGATCCTCGCTAGCTGCGCGCGGGGACATGGCACCCCTGTTTGATTTGTGTTCATTGCTCCGAATGGCTCCCATGCGAATCATCTTCTTCGGAACGCCCGACTTTGCTGTCCCCAGTCTGCAACGGCTCCTGACACGCCCAGAATTCGAGGTGGTGGCGGTGGTGACCCAGCCGGACCGTCGCCGGGGCCGGGGCAGTGCGACGATCGCGTCTGCGGTGAAGCAGGTGGCGATCGAGGCGGGGGTGCCCGTCTGGCAGCCGACGCGGGTGAAGAAGGATGAGGAAACCCTGGAGCGCCTACGCACGGCCCAGGCGGATGCGTTCGTGGTGGTGGCCTATGGGCAGTTGCTGTCGGCGGAAATTTTGCAGATGCCTCGCCTGGGCTGCATCAATGCCCATGGATCGCTGCTACCGGCCTATCGCGGGGCGGCTCCGATCCAGCGATCGCTGGCGGACGGGGTGACGGAAACGGGCATCGACACGATGCTGATGGATGTGGGCATGGACACGGGGCCGCTGCTGCTGCGGGCCAAGACCGATGTGCCCCTGCTGGACAATGCGGACTCCCTGGCCCACCGGCTGGCGCTGCTGGCGGCGGATCTGCTGCCGGAAACGCTCCTGGGCCTGGATGAGGGTGACCTAGAGCCCCAGCCCCAGGATCACGATCGCGCCACCGCCGCCCCGCCCCTGCGGAAGGAAGAATTTATCCTGCGTTGGGATCAGCCCACCTTGACGCTGCACAACGCCATTCGCGGCTTTTTCCCCCACTGCGTGGCCCAGTTCCGGGGGGCGAGTCTGAAGGTGCTGGCGACGGCTCCGTTGGGGCCGGAATATTGGGATGGGCTGCCCTTCGAGTTCAGCGTCCTAGAGCATGACTGGCCCGCCCTGGAGCGGCAGTTTGAGCAGGTACACCACCGCGATCGCCCCGGCACCGTCGTAGCTGTGGTGAAAAATATCGGGCCGATCGTCCGCACCCAGGATGGCTATCTGCTGCTGAGAAAAGTGATTCCCGCTGGTAAGCGGCTCCAGTCCGGCTGGGATTTTGCCAACGGCCTCCATCTGGAACCGGGGGAAATGCTGGAGGAATTGGTGGGCGATCGCGTCGCCGAAATGGTTTAAAGTCACCCGCCATCATCGTCGTCGTCGTCGTAGGGGCGGGGTTTCCCCGCCCAGCCCCCACCGGTCAATTTCGCCCAGCCCCCACCGGCAAATTCCACCCGGTCCCCACCGGCAAATTCCACCCGGTCCGGCCCCGCCACCGCGATCGCCGATCCAGAGATTGAGCGGGTTTGGGGTCATTGGACGGGGCCGGGTTGGGAGACCCAACCCCTACGGTGGCGGACATGGAGACCACCCCGCCGATCTCACTTGGATCATTGGGGTGGTTTTGGGCGCTATTCCTCCTCATCCGCGCGGCGATCGCCCCGGTCCTCATCCCCCTCAGACCCGGCCTCGGTTCCAGAATCAGCCCCGGCACTGATGGCCGCCAGGTCGATCTGCTGGCGGTAGTAATCCACCCCGCGCACCTCCACCTCGACCCGCGTCCCGAGGGCATATTGGCGACGGCTCTTGCGGCCAATGAGCGTCTGTTGCCGCGCCCGGTACTCGTACCAGTCATCCTTGAGGGACGACACATGGACGAGCCCCTCCACCTGCAATTCGTCGATTTCCACGAAGAAGCCGTAGGATTGCACCCCCACGATCAGCCCCGTAAACGTGTCGCCGATGCGGGCCTTCATGGCGGAGGTTTTTTGCAGGCCGCAGATGTCCGCCTCCGCCTCCTGGATCAGCCGCTCGCGATCGCCCAGGCCACTGAGGATCGTCGCCAATTCCGCCTCGAGATCCTGCTGCACATCCGGCGGCAGCACATTCCACTCGATTTGGCCGTGGCAGGAGCTATGGCGCAGATTTGCCAGGGTTTTCGATCGCGTCGTCTTGCGATCGCGCCCCTGCTCGAAAATCAACGTCAAAATGCGCTGGATCCATAGATCCGCATAGTGGCGGGCCGGCGCATTGAACGTCACATACTGGGGCAGAGCTAGCCCAAAGTGGGGCCGGGGCACCGCCGTGTAGCCACAGGGCTTGAGGGTCGGCACCAGCAGATAATTCAACACCTTGCGGGCATCCTCACCGGTCACCTGCTGGAAGAACCGTTGATAATCCTCCGGCTCGACGGCCTCCTCCGAAGCCAGTTCCAGGGCCACATCCAGATTCGCCGCCACCTTCAGGGCATCCTGCACATCCCCCACGCTGGGCATGGCCTGGAAGCGATAGAGCCCCGGCACCCCCAGCGCCCGCAGATGATCCGCCACCACCTGATTGGCGCAGATGCTCAATTCCGCCAAAATGTCGCTGGCGGTGGGGGTTTCTCCGGCGGTGATCACCGTGCCGGGGATGCCTTCGCGGTGGAATTGGGTGCGCCCCTGGGTGGTCACCAGGTCAAAGCTGCCCCGCTGGTGTCGCTGCTGCCGCAGGGCGATCGCGAGGTCCTGGAGCCCCGTGACCAGTTCCTGGAGGCGATCGTCCTGGGGAATGGTGGGGTCATTGGCCTGCCCCGCCAGGAGGCCATCCATCTGCGCCTCCGTGAGCGCCACGTCCGCCCGCACGATACTGGGCTGGATTTCAAATTCCAGCAGTTCGTACCGCTCGTTAAACGTCACCAGGACCGAATGGGCCAGGCGATCGCTCTCCGGCAGGAACGACCCCGCCTCCGTCAGCAGCGATTCCGGGAAAATCGGCAGGACGTGATCGCCCAGATAGGCCGTCATACCCCGGCGGCGGGCCTCGCGATCGAGGGGAGAATCCACCGGCACATGGCGGGCAATTTCCACCACATGGACCCCCAGCCGGATCCGCCCCGCCCCATTGGTCTCCAGGGTCAAGGCCCGATCCAGAATCGGCTTCGGCCCCGGCACCCCATTCGGATCAATCGCCAGGGTCAGCAGGGGCCGCGCATCGAAACGATTCTTGAGATCCGCCGCCTTAAACCCCTTCGCTGGCGTCGCCACCTGGGCCGCCGCCTCCAGCACCGCCGCCGGGAACGACTCACTCAGGCCGTACTTGCAGGTGACGATATCAAAGTCCGCCGCCGACTCCGCATCCACCCCCAAAATCTTGGTCACCCGCCCCAGGGGGGGCAGCGGCCCGAGGGGATAGCGCACAATTTCAACGCTGGCCAGGTGATCCACCACGGCCCCCAGGTCTAGCTCGCTGGGCAGCAGTTCCACCTCGAACAGGAGGCGATCGTCGAGGGGCACCGCCCGGAAGCCGCCGCCCTCCACCGGGGCGATGCGCGCCAGCACGGACGGGTTTGATCGCTCTAGGACCAGGTTCACTTCCCCCTCGGGGCTGCGGCGACGGCTGCGACCACCCCCTTCCTTGGTGACCGTGACCAGGACGCGATCGCCATTCCAGGCATTGCTGAGGTTGCATTCGCGGATATAGACATCCTCCGCATCATCCCCCTCATCCTGGATGGCGAAGCAAAAGCCCTTGCTCGAACAGCGGAGTTTTGCCTCAATGGCCTGCTCCTGGGGCAAGCGACGATAGCGACCGCGTTCCTTTTCGAGGATGCCGATTTTTTCGAGGGCATCGAGGGCAATTTGCAACTGCTCCTGTTCCGCCTCCCCCTGGATTCCCAGCTTGTGTTCGAGTAACTTCAGGGTGAGGGATTTATCACGGGCGAAGCTAGCTAGCAATGAAGCGATCGAAAAGTCCATGAAGCGCCTTAACCTCCGAAATCAGTCGATGAGTCGGTCCAGTGCTACGGCTGCGCGAGATGTATAGTGCCCCTTGGTCGCCGCGCGCGATCGCGCGCGAACCCGCCCCATGAAACCCAGCCCATGGATCATCCCTGGGGGTCGCCGTCCCCCGGCGGAATTCCTTATGCTGAAGGGCGATCGCGAGGGGACAACCGATGATGAACCGCGAGCAACCGCAGGGGCTTGCCGCTCGTGGGGGCGATCCATCCTTAGGGAGGGATCCAGGGCTGATGGGGTCCCCCGCGATCACCATTGGGCACCTGCCAGACCGGTGGAGTGCAGGCACGAGGCCGATGGGATGGGGAAGCCCGGTTGCGGGGCATGGGGGGGCGGCGGCGGCTCCGGCAAGGGTATCGAAAGGATGTCTTGCTGCTTAGGGGGAAACCCCAGCGGGGCCAGCCGTCCGGGACGACAAATTGGTCAATTTGCGGGCCGTATGGGTCCATCTTCCCATAAACTGGAGCGCGCCCAGGGGAATTTCCGCCGCTGGGGTGGGGCTGGCTGGGGGGCGGGCCGTGGGAGGTCGGGTTGAAACCTGGTCTGGGCCGCTGGGGATGCTGCTGTTGAGAGAAAACCAGGTGCTATGTTTGCTGAATTTCGAGCCCAGTATCCGACGGGAAGTTTGGTCTCGAAGCTGATCGAGGCGGCGAACGGCCAGTACATTATCCGCGTGACGGTGAAGCTGGGGGGCGAGACGGTGGCGACGGGGATGGCGGCGGCGGCCACCCTGGAGGAGGCCGAAGATCGGGCGCGGGTCCGGGCGCTGGAGGCGTTTGGCTTTGTGATGGAGGATGCGGCGGGGCAGGTCTATCTGCTGCAACCGGGCGATCGCGACCCCCAGCGGGCTTGGTTGCTGACGGCGGTGGAGGCGACGGCGGAACCGGGGCCGGAGATGGGGGCGATCGCGGCGGGGCAGCAACTGCCGCTGCTGTCGATGGGTTCGGCGGCGGCGACGGTGACCGATGCCCTGGTGACGTCACCGCCAACCCCAGAACCGTTACCAACACCACCACCAACACCGGCACCGGCACCGATACCGGCTCCAGAACCAACCCTAGAACCGGAGCCGATCACGATCGCGCCCCTCGATGATCCTTTATCGGGTGAAGCGGCCCCCGATGAGCCGGACGAGGACTGGCTGCGGGAGGGACCAGAGCCGATCGCGCCGAGCCCCGCGATCGCCCCGGAGCCAACCCCAACGCCCCCGCCGGTGCAGGCAATGCCCCCCGCCCCCAGTCCCCCCGCGATCGCTGCCCCGCCCCCCGCCCCGACGACGCCCTTCGACCTCTCGGACGTGATCGCCAAAACCGACACCCTCATCAAGCAACTGCGCTGGACCCGCAAACAGGGCAGCCAACATTTACAGGCCACCTACGGCAAACGCACCAGGGCGGAATTGACCGATGAGGAATTGATGGAATTTTTGCGCTATCTCGAAGCCCTCGCCGCCACCACCTAGGGCCAGTGGACCTGGCGAGCTACCCCGATTGACGCGCCGCTCATACTCGCGCTCAGGATCACGGCGAAGTTGCGGCGACCCAAAACCCAGAGCCGATTTAGGGGAGTTTAGGAATACCCAAAACATCACCTTTGAAGGGAGGGGCAACGGTTGTCGGAGGGGCGAGGCGGGTAGATGCTTGGGGCACTAGGCCGTGGTTTCGATGGGGCCTTTGATGGGTGAAGGGGGAATTTTGTAAGGGCGATCGCGCCCCCACCGCAACAATAAACAACAATAAAAAACAACCCCCCGGAGGCGACCAAAGCCGTCCCCAGGGGGTGAGATGACCCGAAAAGTCCGGGTCAAGCAACTTGGTTTAATTCTTTAGATCGTGCTGCTGAAGAACACGCCCCACAGCACCCCCACCGCCGTCACGGCCAGCAGGGCATTGGTGAAAAAGCGACCGGCTTCCGCATTGAAGCCCAGGGCCTTATCCTCGCGCCCCGCCGTGAAGAACAGGGACCAGGCTTGGTTCAAATTAATTGTTTCGCCCGTGGCGTTGAAGTCGGGGCGGAAGACCACGGAGTCCAGCAGATAGCGATTGGAAAAATCTAGATCGGTTTTCATGGCGGTCCTCGGATGGGTCAACGGTCCAGGGGACGGAACCCGGGGGCCACTGCCTGTGGCTGACCGGATGGCTTCGTCTGCTCCTGTTGCTACTCAATGTAACACGATGTAAATTTTTGTTTCTTGGAATTGACATGGGGCGACGTAGGGGTATCCGCCCTGGTGGGGTAGGGTTTGCCCGCGATCGCGGCCGAGGCCAGGGGCGGAGGGGGTTATGGGGCGGGGGTTTGGGGGGACGGGACCGCGTAGCCTCGGGGGGTGATGGCGAAACCCTGGTGCATGAACGTGGTTTGGTTGCCGATGAGGACGACGGTGAGCATGTCGATCGCGGTGGGATCTACGGCCTCTAGGGTGGTGAGGATAATGGTTTCGTCGGGGCGGTAGAGCGATCGCGCCAGGATGACGGGGGTGCTGGGGGGGCGATGGTGGCGGAAGGTGGCGATCGCGAACTCGATTTGGGTGGTGCGGGTTTTGGAGCGGGGGTTGTAGAGGGCGGTGACGAAATCCGCGATCGCGGCGGCCTCTAGGCGTTTTTGGATCACGGGCCAGGGGGTCAGCAGATCCGAGAGGGAAATGGCGCAAAAGTCGTGCATCAATGGCGCACCGACGCGGGCGGCGGCGGCCTGGAGGGCGGTGATGCCGGGGATGGTTTCCACCTGCGGGCGATCGCCATCCCAACCCCGCGCGGCCAGGGCTTCGAGCACCAGACCCCCCATGGCGTAAATGCCGCAGTCGCCGGAGGACACAACCGCTACGGTCAGGCCACGGCTGGCTAGGGCGATCGCGCGGTTGGCCCGCTGCACCTCCTGGGTGATGGGGGTGCCTTCGATGATTTGGCCGGGGTGGAAGAGGGGATCGAGCAGATCCAGATAAAGCTGATAGCCAATGACCGCATCCACCTGGGCGATCGCGGCCTTGGCGGCGGGGGTGAGCAGGCTCAAATCGCCGGGGCCGGTGCCAATCAAATAAATCTTGCCCGGGCGGTCGGTGTACTCGATGGCGCTGCGGGCGATCGCGATCGTGGCGGCTCCGGCGGCGTCCAGTTCATGGCCCCTCACAATCTGTTTGGAAACCACTAATGGACCGTCGCTGGCGGCGATCGCGGCGGCCTCGGCGACGGATTGGGTGCCCACCTCTTCCTTGACGATGGCGGAGGGGGTCGGCACGGCGATCGCATCGAGGGTGGCCGCATCAAAGCAGCGCAGGGGCACGTTCAGCTTGGCCGCCAGCTCCAGAAGCGCCGGTTCATCCCCCTTCAAATCCAGGGACGCCAAGCCTGCGATCGCCTCCACCGCCAAATTTTCCTGCGCCAAAGCCCGGTCCAGGGCCGCCTCTAAAACCGCCAGACCCGTCCCCCGCTCGCAGCCGATGCCCACCCAAAGGACGCGCGGATGCCACGCCACCACGGGACCGGCCACCGGGGGCGATCGCCGCTCCGAGATCCAGACCAGGCCGCTGCCGTCCCCCGGCGGGGGCTGATCCGGCTCCAGATCCGCCGGTGTGAGCAAATAAAGCTGACAAAAATCCGGGATTTCTTCGCGCCACAGATCCCAGCCGCAGGTCTGCACCACCGCCACCGGTTCAAAGGCCAGCAGCGATCGCGCGATCGCCAGCCAATGGCCATCACCGCGCCGCCAGCCAAAGGGCGTCCCCAGGGTATCAATCGCCGGAAGCCCCCGACCGTCCGACCCCGTCGTAATAATCGCCTCGCCCCCCGTCAGGGCCGCCACCTGCCGCGCGATCGCCTCACCACCGCCCCCATGGCCCCCCACCAGGGCGATCGCCGCGCGGCCCCCCTCATCGATCACCACCACCGCCGGATCCGTGAACTTGTCCCGCAGCAGCGGCGCGATCGTCCGCACCACCGCCCCCACCGCCAGCACAAACACCAGCGGCCTTCCCTCGCCCCACCGCTGCCCCAGCCAATCCACCAAACTCTCGCCATAGGATTGCAGCGTCGCCCCATCCCCATAGGTCGGCTGCGTCCAAATTTCCAAGGTCGGCCAATGCGATCGCCACTGCGCCGCCACCTCACAACCCCGGCGGGTGGGAGCTATGACCACCGGCACCGGCACCGGAATCCCCACCGGCTGCCCCATTGCCCCATCGCGCTCACCCATTGGCCCCGCCTGCTCCTGCTGATCCACGGTCGCCTATCCTAGCGCGATCGCCCCAGCCCCAAGGCCCCCCGGCAAAAAGTCAGAAAAATAGAAAAAGCTTCAACCCTGCCCGCGCCGCAGGACACCCTCAGGGAACCGGACCCTTCCGCCCGTCGCCCTGTGCATCATCGATCCTTCAGCCCGCCAACAGCCCGCAATTGGGCAATTGGGCCAACACCGCCTCCACATACTCCAACGGATGCTGGGTGCGCTCCGCGATCGCCTTCGCCGTCACCGGCACCGCCCGCAGGGCCAACGCCTGACTCCACACCTTCACATCGCGCTCAATTTGCGACCAACGATTCATACCTTTCATCGCTTCCGACCATTCCGGGGACTGGCTCATGGGACGATCCACGCAGGGGACAACAGGGTTGTAGAACGACATCAGAGGGCACCCGGAACTATTTACAGTATGCGTTGCTACCATTAGCCCTCGAATGATCCCATCACCCCTCAGAAGTGATGATGACCGACCCAACCCTGTGATATTGATCGCACCCCCCACCCCCCCATCCGGACACCACCCCCATCTTTGGCCGCCCGCGATCGCCCCCCACCCGCCACCAAAACACGCAAAAAAATAGGGGCCAGCCCCTCAGCCGACCCCCATACCCGCAAAAGCAGGGGTTGAATATTGAATTAAACGTTTTTGGGAAACGTCACCAATCTAGGGTTTTAACCCTAGGGCGCGAGGGCATTGCCCCGCAGGAGACTGCCCAGGGTCTTCGCCGTAATCTTCAACTGGGTCAGCGGATTCGCCGGCACCACCGTCTTGTAGAGGTAGCTATCGAACGTCAGCTTCTGCACGTCGATGTCCTCGCACATTTCCACAAACGCTTCCCGCGTCGCATCGGAGCGGTAGAACACCCGTTGCAGGATATCCAGCACCAGATAGGTGATGCCGTACTTCTTATCCCAGCGCTTGAGATATTCCTTCAAATCCGCCTCCGTGGGGATGCGCTGGCCGCGATGGGACGTGGCGACGATCGTTTCCGCGCACATGCGACCGGACTTGGCGGCAAAATAAATCCCTTCGCCAGAGGACTTGGTGACGGTGCCCGCCGCATCGCCCACCAGGGCCACACGACCGACGACCCGCCGGGGCCGGGGATGCTCGGGAATCGGGTGGGCTTCCACCTTGATGATTTCGCCCCCTTCGAGGCGCTTGGCGGCCCGGGTGCGGATGCCCGCTTGCAGTTGCTTGATCTTGGCTTGGTTCACCCGCATGGTGCCGGTGCCCACGGCCACGTGGTCGTATTTGGGGAAGACCCAGGCGTAGAAGTCGGGGGACACGTCATCGCCCACGTACATTTCGGCCAGTTCGTTGTAGTAGGCCATCTTGTCTTCCGGCAGGCGGATGCGCTCCTGGAACGCGATCGCGTAGTTGTAGTCCCCCGCATCGATCGCCTTCGCCACCCGAGAATTGGCCCCATCGGCCCCGATCACCACATCCACCTGGAGGGTTTTGAAGGTGCCCTGGATGCTGCCGTCGGAATGGTCCGCGTAGTGGAGCGTGTAGGGATCCTTGTCGCTGCCAGGAATTTCCAGCTTGTGGACCGTGCCGTTGATGACGTGGGTGCCGAGCTTTTCCGCCCGCTCCCGCAGGAAGCCATCGAGCACCTCGCGGCGGCACATACCAATGTATTCGCCGTCCTTGAGGGTGGAGCCGATGTTCACCTCAATGTTCGACGGTGAGATCATTTTCATCTTGCGGACCCGACGATCCACAATCTCCGGCGGAATGTCAAACTCGGACACCATGCACAGGGGAATGGCTCCGCCGCAGGGCTTGGCGTTGTCGAGTTTGCGCTCGAATAGATAGGTTTCGATGCCAGCTTTAACTAGCGTTTCAGCCGCAGAAGAACCCGCCGGTCCACCACCAACCACAGCAACCCGTAATGCCACCGGTCTCTCCTAACATCGCTCATCGCTACGGAAAGTCATGGTATCACGGGGCTTTGGGGGCCTTGGGGCGGGGATCGGCCTATGTGAACAGAATGAAATGGAGCGTAATATTCCGATACGCGATCGCGGCTGGAATGGCGGCCATGGGGGCGTTTGGGCGGGGTTGGCCCCTAGGACAGCAGGGAGGGGCGGCGCAGGAGTTCGGTGGCGGCGATCGCGGGGACCGGGGGCGACAGCAAAAATCCCTGGGCGTTGTTGCAGTGCATCGACCGGAGCTGGCGCACCTGGTAGGGGCTGCTGACCCCTTCGGCCACCACCCCGAGGTCGAGCTGATGGGCGAGGGTAATGATGGCGCGGACGATGCTGGTGTTGCGGGGGTTGTTGCCCAGGTCGCTGATGAAACTGCGGTCAATTTTGAGGCTATTGAGGGGCAGCCGATGGAGATAGCTCAGGGACGAGTAGCCGGTGCCGAAGTCGTCAATGCTCAGTTGGATGCCCTGGGCGCTGAGGGTTTCCAGGTGGGTTTGGGCCTGGTCGGCCCCCTGCATCAGGAGGCTTTCGGTGATCTCTAAGGTGAGGCCGCTGAGTTCAAGCTGGCTGTGGCGGACGATCTCCAGGACGCGATCGGCAAAGTTGGCATGGCCAAGCTGCACGATGGAGCAGTTGACGGCAATGCGGGGCGGGACCGCGAGGCTGGAATCGCTGCGCCACCGCTGGGTTTGGTGGCAGGCTTGATCGAGTACCCATTCCCCCAGTTCGACGATCGCGCCGGTCTCTTCGGCGATCGGGATAAAAACCGTGGGGGAAATCAGGCCCCGGACCGGGTGCCGCCACCGCAGCAGGGCTTCAAAGCTGCTGATCTGACCGGTGCGCAGGGAAATGATCGGTTGATAGAAGGTTTCCAGTTCGCCGCGATCGATCGCCTGGTGCAGGTCGCTTTCCAGTTCAAAACGGTTGCGGCTGCGCTGGCGCATGGCGGCATCGAAGGGGGCATAGCGGGATTTGCCCTGGCGTTTGGCTGCGTAGAGGGCCAGGTCCGCATCCCGGAGCACATCGCCCACCTGCCGCGCGGTGGAGGCGTCGCTGTGGAAGAGGCCGATGCTGGTGCGGGCAAAGATGGTGTGGCCCTGGAGGTTGAAGGGGGTGTTGAGGCCGTTGCAGATGGTGTCGGCGATCGCCGTGGCGTCTTCGGTGGCGGTGGCGGGCAGCAGGATGATGAATTCATCCCCCCCAAAGCGTCCGAGGGTGGCCTCGGCTGGCAGGGTTTGGCGCAGGCGCTGGGCAACGGCCATCAGGAGGCGATCGCCCGTGGGGTGGCCCAGGGTGTCGTTGACCACCTTGAAGTCATCCAGATCCAGGAACAGCAGGGCGAAGGGCCACAGGAATGTCCCCTGGTCGCTGAGGATGTGTTCGAGCTGCCTCGAGAAGCCGGCCCGGTTCAGCAGGCCCGTGAGGGGATCGGTGATCGCCTGCCGTTCCAGTTCGTCAAAGGTTTGTTGGAGGTGGTCGGCGGTGGTTTGAAAGGCGATCGCGAGGCGGTCTAGTTCCCCAATGCGCGAGTGGGGTAGGCTGACCTGCCAGGATCCCTGGGCGAGGCGATCGGCGGCGTCCACCAGGCGGCGGATGGGTTGTTCGAGCCACCGGGCCGTCAGGAAGCTGAGGAGCAAACTGCCCACGAGGGCGACGGCCAGGGAGGTCAAAATGGTGCGTTTATTGGTGACCAGTTGCTCGGCAAAGTCCACCTCGGGGATGGCGATGATGATGCGCCAGCGCAGGCCGAAGTCATCGCGAAAGGGCATTTCCCGCACCAGGTAGCGCTGGCCGTGGAGGTGGAGGTTGAGGGCGCGATCGCCGGGGAGCTCGGGGCTGGTGGGGGGGTGGGGCGCTGGGGGGGATTGGGCGAGGGTTTGGGCGATCGCCCGGAGGGTTTCGTGGTGGCTCTGGGCCGCCCGCAGGCGCTGGGGTGGCGGCCCGGAATCTTGGGCCGAAGGATCAGACATCCCCATCATCAAAGGCGTCGGTTGGGAAGAGGCCACCAGCCGATCCTCCTCATCAACGACAAAGGCGAGGCCGTGGGGGCTGATCTGAAGCTGTTGCAAAAAGGTGTTGAGGTCCGCCAAATAAATCCGCGTTGACACGACCCCTTCCAGATCGCCAAAGCGGCCATAGACGGGATAGTTGGCCGCCAGGACGAGGGTGCTGCCATCGTTGAAAAACGGGAAGATGGGGCTCCAGACCGCCCGCTGGGCCGCCGCCGCCGACCGATACCAGGGGCGATCGCGCGGGTCAAAGTTGGGGGTTGCGCGCACCTCATCCGTGGCCCGATACTGGCCCGAACGATCTAAGCGGTAGACCACGAGGGACCGACCCTGCGATCGCATCTCCGCCTGGAGCAAACTCATCTGCGATCGCGCAATATCAAACTGGAGCGCCAGATACTCCCCCGTGCGATCGCCCCAGGCCAAATTATCCACACTCGCGAACCCCGTCAGGGTCTGCCAAAAAAACCGTTGGCGCGCCTCGCGATCCGTAATATCCAACTGGCCGCGACGGATCGCCTGGGCCACAAACCGCGCCAACTCCTGGGTCAGCAGCAGGCGCGGTTCCAGATAGTCCGCCACCCGACTGGCCGTTTCCCGCTGGAGCCGCGTCGCCAAAATATCCACAGCCCGCTGGCCGCTCTGCCACGACAGCCAGCCCATCAACAGCGCCATCGCCCCCGTCTGAATCGCCAGCGGAATCACCAAAATCCAGCGCAGCGCCAGGGAGCGAGAGTGCAGTTGCCGAAAGGGAAGAGGAATTGGGTTTCCCATAAATTGGCCTGCGCTCACCCGCGATCGCGGTTCAAATAACAGTCAGCATCAGCGCGAAACACGAACAACGCCCAAAAACTAAAGACTAAAAATCAGGTTCAGACACCCATCCCCGCCGCAAATTTCAGCCACACCAAACCCAGAAACAACCGTTTCAGAATTCCCCAACCCAGGGGGTTACCCTACCAGCGCTCCGACAATGCCATGGGGTTGTCGAAAACTTAATGATTCCTTAAGGAGATGTCTGAAACCTAATGGGCGTAGGTTTTGGGCTAGGATCCTGGGCCTAAATTTCGGGGGGAGAGGGGACGGCGGCCCCGTGGTCGAGCCAGGTGGGGCGTCAGAGGAAGACGAAGATTACCACTTTTCCAGATATCCCTATCTCTGTACCCCAAGGGATGCCCAACGGCCCCGAAATGCTCGCCATTGTGGTCCAACGGAACACCACCGATTTTCAGCGGCACGGCGGCCAGCATCGCCCCTTCGTGCCCGTGATCCATCACCCCTCCCACGCATGGGTAAAGGGCCAGATTCATCCAACACTCCCTAATTCAACTATCGCAAACAAACCTGCTCTGACCTGCCCAGGGCGGAAAAAAACGTAAAAAACCCTAACATACCGACCCTTCCGTGCTCCTGGTACTTTTGGTGCTTTCCATTTCCTTACGGCGCGCCCACGGGGCCACCGGGACTTGGGCGGCTGTCCCATGGCCCCGAATCCAACTGCCTAGGGTAATGCCCAAGGCAGGGAAATTGCCCCCCCGGTTCCTGGGGGATGTCTGGAAATTGGCCCGCTGGGAGTTGCCCCAGGCGTCGGGGTTCTTGACCCAGCGATCGCGCAGGGAGATCAGGGCAGGGCAGATTCCTAGGGCGATCGCCGCCCCGTCAGCCAGTAGGTCGGCATATCCCCCCGGCCCTTAATTTCCACCACCCCGCGCGCCTCGAAGTGGAAATGATCCCGCAGCAGTTCATGGACCGTTTCCGTCACTTGGATGCGATCGGGCTCCCCTTGGGACTCCATGCGGCTGGCCACATTCACCGTGTCGCCCCAGAGATCGTAGGCAAATTTCTTGATGCCAATGACCCCCGCCACCACGGAGCCGGAATGGATGCCCACCCGCAGTTGGAAGGGCTTGCCGTCGGGCCGCTGGAGTTTGCCCACCACCTCGATCATGTCTAGGGCCATGTTGGCCACCGCTTCGGCGTGGTCCGGCTTCGGCAGGGGCAGGCCCCCCACGGCCATGTATTCATCACCGACGGTTTTGATTTTTTCGAGGCCATGGACCTCCGCGAGGCGATCGAACTCCGAGAAGATGCGGTTGAGGACATTCACCAGATCGATCGGGCGCATACTGGCGGAAACCGGCGTAAAGCCCACCAAATCCGCAAAAAGGATCGTCACATTGGCATATTGGTCCGCCAGGGACTGTTCCCCCTGCTTGAGGCGCTCCGCCACCGGGGCCGGGAGGATATTGAGCAGGAGGCGATCGGCCTTGGCCTGTTCCGCCACGAGGGCATCCTCGGCGAGCTTGCGCTCGGTGATGTTCTGCATGGTCCCTTCGTAGTAGAGCAGGTGACCGTCCACGTCCTTGACGGCGCGGGCATTTTCCGAGATCCAGAACTGGCGACCGTCCCTCGCATGGACCTTGGAGACGAAGTTAAAGACGGCCCCGTGTTCGGCGATGAGGGTCAGGAAACTGTTCCAGCGATCGGGATCGACGTAGAAGCGGCGGGTGCGGTTGAGGCCCGTGGGACCGAGGCAGGCTTCGATGGAGTCGTAGCCAAACATGCGGGCGAGGGCGCGGTTGCCGCTGAGGAATTGGCCGTTGGGGGCGCATTGGTAGATGCCTTCGACGGCGTTTTCGACGATGCTGCGGTATTTTTCTTCCGCTTGCAGCAGTTTGTCTTCCATGGCCTTGCGATCGGTGACGTCGCGGGCGGTGGCGAGGAAGACGCGCTGGCCACCGGAGAGCCGGACGCCGACGCGGGTTTCGACGGGGAAGGTGCGGCCGTTGCGGCAGCGGTACATGCCCTCGAGGGTGACGGGTTCGCCCGGATGCATCATGGCCCAGATGCGATCGTGCTGGTCGAGGGAGGCTTGGGTGTCGATGTTGTGGACGTTGAGGGCGAGGAGTTCTTCGCGCTTGTAGCCGAGGATGCGGCAGGCTTGTTGGTTGACGTCGAGGATTTTGCCGCGCACGTCGTGGACGAACATGAGGTCGCCGCCGGCCTGGTCGGCGAGGAGGCGGAATTGGGCTTGGCTTTCGCGCAGTTCCATTTCGGCCTGTTCGCGATCGGTGATGTCGTCGGCGATGCACAGGAGGTAGGCCACTTCCCCCTGGGGGTCGAAGAGGGGGACTTCGATGGTGCGTAGGATGCGGGGGCCGTTGGGGGATTGGATGGTTTCGGCGGGGATTTCGATCGCGCGGCGGCTTTCGACGGCTTCGACGTCGCGGTTGAGGACGATCTGGGCGCGATCGATGGGATATAAATCTTCGGCGCTTTTGCCGATCGCGCGATCGCGGGCAATGCCGAAGGTAGTTTCGCAGGCGCGGTTCCACAGGACGATCTGGAAATCGCGGTTGGCATCTTTGACATAGACCGCCAGGGGAATGTGTTCGACGATGCCATCGACAAAGCGTTTGGCCCGCAGGACTTCGCCAATGAGCTGCTTGCGCTCACTGATGTCCCGGACGATCAACACGGCGCTGGCGGGGGTCGGGAAGGCGTCCCGGTGGCGTTCCGCGAGCTTGAGGGCGGCGGCGGCGGCGGTGGTGGTGGCCGTGGCGGCGGTGCCGTTGGGGGGATCGGTGGGGGTGGGGGCCAGGGCGACGCCGGCCCAGGAAATTTCTAGGGAGAGCCGTTCTTCGGTGCCGTCCCCTTCGTAGGGGGCGTGGGGGCCGCTGGGGGTGGGGGCGTGGCCGTTGCCATCGAGGGGACGGCCCTTGGCGGGGTCGAGGGCGGTCAGGTGGGGGGGATGGCCATGGTTGCTATGGTTGCCGCTGGGGTGGTGGCCGTGGGGGGTGCCGGGACCGAGGCGATCGGGCAGGTGGAATTCATAGGCGGCTTTGCCGGTGCTGCCCTGCATCCCTCGGGTGGCGGGGTGGAGGGCCACGGGGACCGCTTGCCCCTGGCGGTAGAGGGGGAGGTTATCGATCAGGGGGCTGCCGAGGATTGTGGCGCGATCGCGGCCCACCAGACTTTCAAAGGCGGGATTGCACCACTGCACCAGACCCGCATCATCGGTCCAGACCAGGGCATCCTGCACCGAGCCCAAAATGGTTTCCATCTTGGTGAGGGTGGAGTGCAGTTCATCGCGCGAGAGCTCCAGCAGGGCAAACTGCCGCTGCCGTTCCATGTGTTCGATGCGCTGCTGCGACAGGCGTAGCTCCTCTTCGAGGCGCTTGTGGTCGCTGATGTCATTGAGGACAAAGAGGGCACATTCGGCCCCATTGATATAAACCGCCTCGGCGGACAGCAGGAGGGTGCGGATGTCGCGGGATTTGGTGCGCGCCTGAATTTCCTGGTTGCGGACGCTGCCGCCCCGCCGCAGGGTTTGCATGACCACGGCCCGGTCTTCCGCATGGAGCCAGATATTAAATTCCATGTTGCTGAAGCCGAGCATTTCCTCGCCGCTGTAGCCGAAGATGTTGAGGAAGCTGTCGTTGTAGTCCACGATCGCGCCATCGACGAGCCGCTGTACATAAATGCCGCTGGGGCTAGCGCGGAAAATTTTGGAGAATTTGGACTCTGATCGGCTCAGCTCCGTGGTGCTGTCCTTGACTCGGGTGGCCAGGTCGTTGCGGGCGCGCTCGGCGGCGTTGAGGGTGTTTTGGGTGTCGTTGAGCAGCAGGCGCACGGCGCGGATCAGTTCGTCCACTTCGGCGATGCCGGTCGGTTCAAAGGGCAGGTCGCTCTGGCCCTTGGCGATCGCGTGGGTGGCGCGGGTGCAGGCTTGGATGGGGGTGGTGATCCACCGCAGCAGGCCCCAACTGATGGCGGCGCTGGTGAGGACAAGGCCGCCGATGGTGAGGAAGATCAGGCCGTTGGGGGCACCGCTGGCCGGGTTCGGGAAGGTGGCCACCAGCAGCCAGTCCACCTGTTGAGGTTCCCGCAGGACGATCGCGGTGAAGCGGAATTGGCGATCGCGGTGATAGGTGCTGCGGGAGAGGGTTTCGATCGCCCGTTCCCAACTGCCATAGGTGCGCTGGAGGATTTCGGCGGCGCGGCGCACTTCCGGGCGATCGCTCGTCAGGGCAACCACACTGGCGGGCGCTGGGGTGGGGGCATCGGCTCCGGAGGGCACCGCCGCCGGGGGCACCGGAAGCGTATCGTCCACCGCTGGATTGGCGGAACCGTTGGCGGACTTAGGATTCGGGCTGGTTTGGGCGACGAGCTGCCCCGCGCGATCGATCACAAATGCGCTCGCCCCCCCCTCGGGCAGCAGATCCCGCCAGCGTCCGGTCAAGGCTTCCAGGGGCACCGCCGCCGCCAAAACCCCCAGCCGTTTGCCGCGCCCGTCATAGATCGGTTCCGCCAGGACGAGGGTTGCCCCCTGGCCCCCGGCGTTGCCCGGATCCACGGTCCAGGTGGCCTGCCCCGCGAGGACGGCGCTGCGGTACCAGGTTTCGCGATCGAGATCAAAGCTGGTGGTGGGGGCTTCCGTCGATCGCCGCTGGCCCTGGCCATCGAGGTCGTAGCGATCGAGCTGTTCCGCCGCGCGATCGCCCCGGAGTAGCTGTAGGGAATCCGCCGCCCCCGGAGTGGCCGCAGATCGCTCCACCGCCGTTAAATTTTTAGATTCATCCGCGATCGCGATCCAGGCCGCCGTGGGGAACCGATCCATCTGCCGGATCAACTGCTGGGCCACCGCCCCCTCATCCTGCGCCGCCAACGCCCCCGATCGCAGGGCACCCTTGAGGGGCATCGCCATCGATAGGGGGAGTTCGAGATAGCGCCCCGTTTCCGCCGTCAGCCGCCCGAGGGCCTCGCGATCGCCCTGGAGCATCAGCCGTTCCGCGCGATCGCGCCCCTGCCGCCCCATCACCCCCTGGGCCAACAGCAGCGCCCCCCCCACCTGCACCACCACCGCCAGCAGCAGCACCGAGCGCAGGGAAACCCGCCCCGGCCAACGCCAGACGCGAGCCGCCAGGGCACGATGAACAGGTCGCTTAGGTTCCACAGGGGGGCTCGATGGCAAACTTAACGGCGAATGAACGGCAACGGAACAGGCAACCAACAACTCAAACGGCACAAGCCAAAGGCTCAGGGCACATCACCCAATCGCTTCGATGCCTTCAAGCCAAGGACCTTCAACCCCTTGCCCCACCGGTTTAGCAACGGTGGCGTGGGGATTTTGATCTCCCCTAGGGATTAGCCCAGGACCGCGATCGCAGCGATCACCCAACCTACCCCCTCAATCTTAATCGGCCAGCCCAAGGTGCGGCGCGACTTCCTGCCCCCCTACAGTTCCCCTTAAGAATCAGAGTCCCCAGGCCCCAACTCCGGCGCAACGCAGTAGGTATTGCGGCCCTTGCGCTTCGCCTGATAGAGCGCCGCATCCGCCCGCGCCAGCAACGACTCCGGCTGCTCAGTTCCCCCTGGCACCGTCCAGGCAATGCCCACACTCAAGGTCACCCAATCGGCAATGGGCGAGTCCGCATGGGGCAACTGCCGCGCCACCACCCCCGCCCGCATCCGTTCCGCCAACGCGATCGCCCCCGCCCGATCCGTATCCGGCAGCAGCACCACAAACTCTTCCCCCCCATACCGGGCCGCTAAATCCGTCCCCCGTTGCAGGGAACTGCCCAACACCTGGGCCACCGCCACCAAACAGTCATCCCCCATCTGATGGCCGTAGCAGTCGTTATAGAGCTTGAAATAATCCACATCGCACATCAACAGCGCGATCGGTTTCCCCTGGCGCTTGGCCCTTGCCCAATCGCGGGCGAAGCAACTGTCAAACTGTCGCCGGTTCGCCAACTGGGTCAGGCCATCAATCGACGCCCGCCGTTCCAGCTCCTGGTTCGCCACCCGCAGTTGGGCCTCCGTCCGCTCCAATTCTTCATTGCGTTCCGCCAGCAGTTCCCGCTGCTCCCGTTCCGCCGCCAGCAGCCGCGCCTGGGCCAGGGCCACCCCCACCTGGGACGCCACCGCCACCAGCAATTCCTGCTCGAAGGACTGCCACGGATCATCCGGCGCGGTGCGGGCCACGACGATCGCCCCATTGGGCTGTTGCCGGTAGGACGATCGCGCCGCCAGCAGATCCCCCCAGGGCGACTCCCCATCCCCCGTCCACCAATGGTCCGGATCCGCCCGCAACACCCGATCCTCCCGCAGCAGCCGCGTCATGAAGGGATGCTCAATGGGCGGCAACGACACCCCCTGGGCCAACAGTTCCGGCGTTTTGGCATATTGGGCGATGCGCGGCAGGTGCAGCATTCCCCAGGTGCGGAAGGTGTAAATGGCGCAATAGTCCGCCCGCAGGGCCGCCCCCAGTTTGGCGGTGGCGGTGGCGAGGATGTCGTCCACCTCCAGGGTGGAGCGCACTTCGTCGATGATTTCCTGGAGGACGAGGAGGTAGTTATTCTGTCGCGCTAGGATGCGTTCCGTTTCCAGGCGATCGCGGATTTCCCCTTGCAGTTGTTCATTGCGCCGCTGGAGCTGCCGCTGGAGATCCAACAGCCGAAGCTGAATCTGCACCCGCGCCAGCAATTCCTTCGGATGAAAGGGTTTGACGATGTAGTCCACCGCCCCCGATTCGAGGCCCCGCAGCTTCGAGGGCAAATCATCCAGCGCCGTCATAAAAATTACGGCCATGTCCCCCTCGCGGGTCTGCTGCTGGAGCGCCTGGTAGACCTCGAAGCCATTGAGATCCGGCAGCATCACATCCAAAATCGCCAGATCCACCGGCTGCTCATGGATACACGCGATCGCCTCGCGGCCCGTGGTGGCCGTCAGGAGCCGCAGGGATTTGCCATGGATTTCCTTGCGCCGCAGGGCTCGCCGCACCAGATCAATATTCTGGGGCACATCATCCACCACGGCGATCGTATAGGTTTCTAGGTCATCGGCCGGCGCGATCGCCTCCTCAACTCCCCCCTCCCCCGGTGTCAGATCAGGGGGCGGCGGGGCCGGCGGCGCAACGGGAACCGACGGGCGGACATTAGGACCAGTGGCGGGCAAGGGACGCAACTCCTCCACAGGGACGGAACGCGCTCGAAACGCGGCGTGGGACGATTAAAAACGGCAAAACCAGCAGTAATGAGGCGAGAGCCCCCATCGGTCGAGTCCGGTGGGACCGATGCTAGCCCCCGGCATCCCCTAGACGCCATGGGGAGTGGGGGGGTAGGCGGCCCGATCGGGCGATCCGCAGATCCCCCGCCCGCCCCCAAACTCCAACGCTAAGGGCCTGAGGAGCACCGGTCCCCGAGGGACGCTTCTAGGCAGACCTGCCTACCCCAAGATTTTAAAGATCGCGCCCTAGGTTCATCTTGCCTCGCGAGGGCGAGCCCCGCCCCCTGGGGGCCTTACGATGCCTAGGACCTGGGTGCTCCATTAGGCTCTTCGGACGGAAATGGCCCTTACCAGGATTATCCTAGGGGCTCCCCTGGGGGCTCTGAGGCCACGGGATCAAGGGACGGATATGGTCACAATTCTCGGGATTGATCCAGGTTTAGCTATTCTAGGCTTCGGCGCGATCGCGTGTCCGACGGTCAGTGGGGGGGAAGGGGCGGGGGCGATCGCGCGGCAGATGCCCATCGAGCCGTTGGACTATGGCATCATCCAAACGCCAGCCCATACGCCCTTAGGCGATCGCCTCTGCACCCTGTATGGGGATCTCAATGACCTGCTCGATGCGATCGCGCCGGACCTCGTCGCCCTCGAAAAGCTGTTTTTCTACCGCATGGGCAACACCATCGCCGTCGCCCAGGCCCGGGGGGTCACCCTGCTGGCGATCGCCCAGCGACAACTGCCCCTGGTGGAATTCACCCCCGCCCAGGTCAAACAAGCCCTGACGGGCCACGGCAACGCCCCCAAGGCCGATGTCCAGGCCGCCGTCGCTCGGGAACTTGCCCTCGACCATCTACCCAAACCTGACGACGCCGCCGATGCCCTGGCCGTCGCGATCGCCGCTTGGTTTAGCACCTAGGCCCAGGGGCAACCGAACCCCAACCGAACCCCGCACCGAACCGGCCCCCGCACCGCCCCTTGCGGTATTGTCAGAAGCATCACTACGCACAATTAAGTTTTGTAAAAGCTTTTGTTACACTCGGGTCAGTAGCCCCCTCTTGTTCAGGAACCATAGCCGTCCGGCTCCGTTTGATAGGGCCATGGCAGGGCGATCGCGGCTTCGGCCCGACGGCTGGCTTCACCCACTTGCGTCCAACGGCATCCATATCCACAGCCTATGTTTGGGAATCCAGCGGGAATGTCAGGAATTGGCGGGGCAGACTGGGGCGCACAAATGCTCAATGCGGTGGCCACCCAGACCCTTAAGCACATGTTCACGGCGGTGGACCGTTTGGCGGTGGATATCCGCTGCCAGCCGCCCAGTAAGTTGCTCCAGGGGGCCTTGGATGGCTTCCGGATGGAGGGGGCGGGTCTGACGATCCGCCGGGAGTTCCGCACGGAGTCGATGACGTTCGAGACCGATGCGGTGGCGGTGGATTTTGGTTCGGCGCTCCAGGGGCGCTTGGCCCTCAAGCAGCCGACCCAGGCGATCGCCCAGGTGGTGTTGACGGAGGCGGATATTAACCGGGCGTTCCAGGCGGCTTTGGTGACGCAGCATCTAGAAAATGTGACGGATCCGGCCCTGACGGCGGCGGCGGGGGATGGCCCGATTTCGTTCCGGGAGGTGACGATGACGCTGCTGCCCCAAACGCGGGTGGCGATCCGGGCGATCGCGGTGCTGGCGGATGGGTCTGCGGTGCCGGTGGCCCTGACGGCGCGGGTGGATGTGGAACGACGGCGGCGGCTGCGGTTTGCGGACTGTGTCTTCGATGGGGACGCGATCGCGGCGACGGAAAGTGCAGAAAAACTAGCGGCCCTGGGCGATCGTCCGGCCAAACTATCGGCGGCCCTGGGGGAAATTTTGGATCGGATGGTGGATCTGGACCGCTTCGATCTCGATGGGGTGACCATGCGGATCAATCGCTTGGAAACCCAGGGCAAAACCCTCGTATTTGCGGGCTATGCCCAGATCGAGCGGCTGCCCCAGGTCTAGAAAAAATCTGGCCCCTAACCCATCAGCCCCGTAGGGGCGGGGTTTTCCCGCCCAGCCCCACCGGCTCCCATTCGCCTCTCCCTCACCGATTCCCATCCGCCCCTGTCCCATCGGTTCCTGAGGTTCCCAGGGTTGAACGGGGTTGAACGGGGTTGAGGGTGATCGGTGGGGCGAGGGTTGGGAGACCCAACCCCTACGGCCAAGACCAGCCCCCGGCCACCATGCCCGCCAGCAGGACAAAGCCGATGGTGACATTTTCGGCGAACAGTTTGCCGTAGGCTTTGCGGGACAGGGTGCGGCGCAGGAGTTTCCAGCTTTGCTGACCCCAGAGGCCCACGGCGATCGCCAGGGTCAGCCAATAGATCAAGCCCAACTGGAGCGCCAGACCGGCATTGAACAGCATCACCGCCGTCAGGGCAAAGCACACCGCGATCGCGTGGGGAGCCTTCGAGCCAAAAAATAGGGCACTGGAATTGACGCCAATGCGGCGATCATCCTCGCGATCGGCCATGGCGTAGATCGTATCGAACCCCAGGGTCCAGAAAATCGTTGCCCCCCACAGGAGCCACGCGGGCAGGGCCAATCCCGGCGGATCCGCCGCCGCGCTCCAGGGAATCAGCACCGAAAAGCCCCACGCGATCGCCAGCACCAACTGCGGCACCGGAAACACCCGCTTCGCCAGGGGATACAGGCCAATCACCGGCACCGCCAGCACGCACAGGCCAAAGCTCAAGGGATTCAGAAACAGCGCCAGCCCCGCCGCACACACCAGCGCCACCACCGTCACCGCGATCGCCACCTTCACCGACAGCTCCCGCGACGCCAAAGGCCGCTGCCGGGTGCGCTCCACCTGGGGATCAATATCGCGGTCCCACAGATCATTAATGGCGCAGCCCGCCCCGCTCGTGGCAAACGTCCCCACAATCACAATCAGCAGCAACGGCAGCGGCGGCCGGCCCCCCGTCGCCAGCACCAGCGCCCACAGGGCCGGCACCATCAAAATCAACCGCCCCGCCGGTTTATCCCAGCGCAGGAGCCGCACGATCGCCCCCCACGGCGTTGGCGGTGGCGACGGATTGGGGCGGGGTGCGTCGGTGGTCATGGTTGAGCAAATCCCCTAGGCGATGTCGATGTGGTAATTTTCAATCGTCGGATTCGCCAGCAGGCGATCGCACATGCTGTCCACCTGGGCGCGGGCCGTTTCCAGATCCTCCGCCGTCAGGGTCAGTTCAATATATTTACCGATGCGGACCCCTTCAACGCCGCCATAGCCGAGCTTTTCGAGCCCTGAGCGGACGGCCACCCCCGCCGGATCAAGCACCGAGGGGCGCAGGGTGACGTGGATTTTTGCTTGGTACTGTTGAGCCACGGGATTTTGGGATGAGGTGGGCGAGCGACCGGACAGACACCGGGGACCAGGGACATGAACCCCGAATTTTGGCCCCGATGGCCCCTATCGGCTCTTTATTGTAGGGCTGGCGCGATCGCCTCTGGCAATCGTTCCGGCAATCGTTGAGGATATTCTGGAGGGCAGGGCGATCGCGCGCGCCCCTAGTGCCTTCCCCCGCGCCCCTCCCCCTGGCCCGCCGCCTCGGCCCCATGCCCCCCCAGCACCCATGAAATCCCGTCGGACCCGCAGCCAAGAGCGTCTGCTCCAGTTGCTCAAACAGTTGAATGGTGAAATGTCGGCCCAGGATCTCTACGTGCGTCTGCGGGAGTTGGGGCAGGGGATGGGGCTGGCGACGGTGTACCGTGCCCTGGAGGCCCTGCGGCTCGAAGGGGTCATCCAGGCGCGCACCCTGGGGACGGGGGAGTCGCTCTACAGTTCGACCCAGAAGGATCGCCACCACCTCAATTGCATCCAGTGCGGGCGATCGCTGGCGATTGATGATTGTCCGGTCCACGCCCTGGAGGCCCAGTTGAGCCGCTCGGAGGGGTTTCAGATTTTCTATCACACCCTGGAATTCTATGGCCTGTGCGATCGCTGCCAGGATGGATCGCCCGCGCCACCCCAGAACCATGTCCACGATTAGCGGCTGGATCCGGGGGGAGATGCCTTCGGGGCGATCGCCGCGATCGCGGGGGGGCCAGCTAGCTACGGAACAGGCGGGCGTACTGGGCCTCATGGGCCATGCTCGCGAGGGACAGGCCCCAGGTACAGCAGTCCGGTGCCCTGTCCTCCGGCTGGGCGATCGCATTCTCCACCGCCGCCGCGATCGCCCCCGCCAAGGTCAGCAGAATCCGTTGGCCGTCCGTCTGGCCTAGGGGAATGGCCTTGACCGCCGCCGTCACCAGGTTACCGGCCCACCCCTGGCCATAGGCGAGCCCCATGGCTTCAATCCCCACCCCCCCGATCGCCGCCGCCGCCGCAAAGGCCGTGGTCCAGGTGCAGCGATCGCCCAAGGCCCGATGGAGTAATGGCCAGGAGGTTGAGGCATCCTGCCCTTGGGGGGACCGTGGCGCTGGGTCAGGCTGGAACAATTGATCGAGCAATTGACTGAGCGATCGCCCCATCTGGGTACTTTGGGTGCGCAATTCCTCCGTTTCGCGGGTGGCCGCCAGCCAGCGATCGCGGGCCACCACTGCCCCCCAATCCCCCAGGGCAATGGATCGATACTGCCGCACCAACATGGCCAGATCTAGGGCGATCGCCCCCCCCGCCAGCTCCCCCCGCAGCCAGGTCCCCAGATCCGCCGCCGTCGCCAGGTCGCCCGCCGCCACCAGAGCCTCTAGCCCCTCGGAGTAGGCATAGCCCCCCACCGGTAGGGCCGGACTGGCAAGCTGCAACAGCCACAGGAGCGCGCGATCGCCCTCGGCGTCAGGAATCATCATGGCTAGGGGTGAGGATGGGAATGGGAGTGGGAATGGCCGTGATCATGGGAATGGCTGTGGCCGTGGGAGTGGCTATGGCCGTGGGAATGGGTGTGGTCGTGGGATGGCGCATCCCCCTGGGGAACGGCGCGATCGCCATAGGCCCCCCCCACCGGCTGAAACGGAGCCACCTCCTCGCGCACCGTCAGCCCCAGCCCCCGCACCATCGCCGACAGGACCGGATCCGGGGCCAGCCGCAGGCCATCGGGCTGAATTTCTAGGGGCACATGGCGATTGCCCAGATGGTAGGCCGCCGTCACCAGGGCGATCGCCGAGGATGCCGTCACCCACAGGGTCGGTTCCGCCTGGGCCACCACCCGCACCCGTTCCCCCGTCGGAGCCTCCAGCAGATCCCCATGGGCCAAGATCGTCCCCCTGGGCAGCCGCAACAGCACCGCCAGATCCGCCCCCAGGTCATAGCGATAGCGCGATCGCGTGCGCTGGTCCGCCGTCAGGGGCAACTCCCCCAGCACCGGGGCCGCTGGATCCGCCGCCCTCCGCACCGTCAAGGTTAATATCTGCATCGGACTCCTGTGGCTACCCACCGGCCTGGGGGGTGACGAGGTTGGACGAGATGGCCCCCTAGCGCCCCTACTGAGGCCCTTGCAGCCGCAGCAGTTCCGTCTGGATGCGCTGGCGCAGGGTTTCATCGACCCCGTGGGCATCGGTGATGGCATTGAATGCTTCCACCGTCAGGCCCACACTTTCCACGAGCCCCTTGCTTTGGTTGCAATATTCCGCCGCTAGCCGCCGTGCTTCCCGGGGCAGCGCCCGCACGGAATCCGGCTGGGAACACAGGACCGTGGGTAGGGGACGATCGCCCATGGCCTGACGGGCTCCCGCTTCGGCGGCCTGCCGTGAGGGTTCCAGGAGCAGGACCGCTTCGGCATATTGGGCGATCGCGGCGTCATTGATTGCCCCCGGAGCAGCCCCCGGCACCGGTTCCGCCCCCGCCTCGGGAGCCGCCGACTGGGCCAGGGCCACCGATGACCCTAGGGGATTTAGGGAACTGATGGGGTTCAGCCGCGCGATCGCGCCGACGCCCCCCACCGCGATCGCCCCCAGCACCACCAGTCGCCAACCCAAGCCCCCGCGATCGCGCCGCCTACCATCGCCTACCCCTTCTAAACGCCGTTCCCGTTCCCGTTTCATCCTCATCCTCCATCACCCGGTCCCGCCTTCCAGTCTGCCGTGCCCCACCCCGGTTCAGCTAGCCCTTCGTCGCCCTCCCCCAACGGCTTCGGCACCGGCACCTGGGGCAAGGTCAAATCCCGGTAGCCATTGGGCAAAATGGTGGTGCGATCATACAGCGCCCCGGAGGCGTCCAACTGTAGCCCCTGGGCCCGAAAACAGGTGCTCCGCAGCAGACAGGCCCCCACCAGACTCGCCTCATCAAAATTGCAGGCCGTCAGGTCCGCCCCGGTCAGATCTGCGCCACTGAGATCCGCCCCGCTCAGATCCGCCCCATAAAAATTTGCCCCCCGCAGGTCCGCCCGCTGGAGGTTGGCATGGCGCAAATTCACCCGCAAAAACTGGCCGCCATAGAGCACCGCCTCTGAAAAGTTAGCCTGCCGCAGTCGGGCATTCCCCAGCTCGATCTTCGGCGCGATCGCCCCCATCAGACTGGCCCCGCTCAGGTCCGCATAGGGCAGATAGGCCCCCGCCAGCCAGCAGCCCCCCAGATCAATCCCCACCAACGTCATTTCAAATAAATTGATGCCCCGCAGATCCAACTGACGAAACTGGCGCTCCCCCGCCTGATATCGCTTCAGAAGCTGGGATGCACTGAGGGAGAGCCGGGCGCAATCACCAAGATCAGGCTTGAATTCATCAACCATCGATGGGTGAACAAGTCGAGAACTGAATAACGGCACTCGGGGGATTGATCCGGGCCTGGGGCCGCAGGGGATGCCCCGGCCATAGGCTGACGAGCCTCGCCCTAGCCGCCCAGGTCACGATCGCGATCGCGATCGCCGCCATGGTGGCCGCAGCGGTTGCAGGGGCGCGATGGGACACCCTTGGCCCCAGACAACTCCAACCTAGGCAACTCAGCCCCAAGCAACACAGCAAAGTGATGAGTATTTTTACGTGCATAACCGGCCATTCGGACAAACCTTGCACGTTTTTTTAAGATTCGTTACGGCGATCGCCCCCGCCGTCGGATCCCAATCTGGGGGTATTTCGGGGTGGTTTGGGTTGGCGGTGATCGGCCGCGATCGCCCCCCCCTACTCCGCCGCCCGCCCCGTCGGCATCAAAATCGGCTCCTCATAGAGCGGCACCGTAAACGTCACCGTCGAACCGAGCCCATCCCCCAGGCTATAGAAATTCACCTCACCCCCCATCGCCTCCACCAGCTTGCGGGAGATCGCCAGCCCCAGCCCCGTGCCCCCATAGCGCCGCGTGCGGGCCCCGTCCACCTGGCTGAACACCTGGAATAGGCGATCCTGCTTATCGAGGGACACCCCAATGCCCGTATCCGCCACCCGGATCCGCACCAGACCGGGCAACTCCTGCTTCTGCACCACCAGGGGCTGGCGAATGATCTCCGCGCTCAGGGTTACGCCCCCATCGTGGGTGAATTTGAGGGCATTGCCCGTCAGGTTGAGCATCACCTGGAGCAGCCGCTGATAGTCCCCATAGACCACCAAATTCTCGTAGCTTTCCGGGTCTGGAATTTCAAAATAAAGCCCCTTGGCCTGCACCTGGGCCTGGGTGAATTTCTCCGTATTTTCGAGCAAATCCTTCAGGCGCACGGGCTGGAGGTTCATTTCCAGCTTATTGGCCTCAATGCGCGCGATATCAAGGATATCGTTCAGGATTTCCAGGAGATGGACGGCGGACTTGTGGGCCTCGCGGATGAACTCCTCCTGCTCCTCCGGCTCGTCCACCATGCCATCGAGGATCAGTTGCAAAAAGCCGATGACGCCATTGAGGGGGGTGCGGATTTCGTGGGAGGTGTTGGCCAGAAATTCGCTCTTGAGCTGGGAGACTTCCTCCGCTTGGCGGCGCGCTTCCTCGAGTTCCTGCTGCTTTTTCATCTGGCTGATGTTTTTGCGCTGGAGCTCGTTGGCGAGTTTTTGGCTTTCGCTGAAGAGGGTGGCGTGGGCGATCGCGGTGCCCACCTGTTCGGCCAGTTCGCGCATCAGATCAATTTCCGCCCCGGACCAGAGCCGCTCGCGATCGCACTGGTACAGGCAAATCACCGCATTGGGCTGATTTTGATAGTGGGTCGAAACGGCCACCCCGGACTGGTTACCAAATTCGTTCGGCGACAGCACCGCGATCGACACCGGCTCACCCCCATCGAGGGCATCGCGCAACTCGACCCAATCTTCGGGCCGGAACCGCTGGCCCTTCATGGGCGAGTAGCCCTCCTGGACATATTCCGCCACCGCCATCAACCCATCCCCATTGCCGGGATAGGCAAAAATGACGCAGCGGCTCACGCTCAGGGCCTGACCGAGCCCCCAGACCGTTTGCCGCCAAATGGTTTCTAGATCCAGCGTCGTGCGGATATTGCGGGCAATCTTCGTCAGCAGAATTTGATACAGCGCCGAACTCAGCGGCAGGGTGCGGCGGATACTGCGGGCAATCTTCGTCAGGAGTTTTTGGTGCGCCTCAATGCCCGACGGTAACGACAGGGGGGCCGCCGGAGCCCCATAGCTGCCCCGACCGGTGATCGCCTCCCCCGCCACCGCCTGTCCGATCACCAGGGCGCGATCGGGCCGCCCCTGCCCCGTCAAAATCGGCGTCATCGACAGCTCAAACAGCCGCTCCTGATCCCCAAACACAAAGGGGCACGTCCACCGTTCCGGCACCCCCTGCAACAGCACCCGCTGGAGCTGCTCATAATAACTATCCCCATTGGCGGGGCGAAAAATCGGAGCAGCCCCATCCCCGTTCAGCAGCGCCGTCAGATCCAGCCCCCCCTCAGCGGCTTCGCGCCAGTGGAAGGCATGGTAGCGGCCGGTGGCATCTTGGATATAGGCCAATTCCGCCCCCAGGCCCGCCAAATGGATGGGAGCAGCCGCTGGCCCCACCGCCGCCGCCTCCCTTGCCTCAGACGGAAGATCCAACGGAGGCTCCATCGGCAGGGAATTCGGCGATCGCCCCGGAGCGCGAGCCATCGAAGGTTCCGTCGTCGCAGGGGAGGGGAAATGGGAGGAGTTCATAGCCGAGGACATCTAGCGAGAACAGGAATCATTCACTGGCGCGCCCCCAACGGTCCATTCAATTCAATGATGTGACTTGCGGTCTGATTTGCCGTCGCTACCACCAGGGCCTCACGGGATGCGGCGACGCCTCGGCTGCGGGCCGCCGCCGGTGGGAATCTTAGGCACCACGGCGGGCGGCGGGCTTGACCTAATCGTTCCACTCACCCCTGGGGGGCACCGCTGGGTTGCGGGGCAGGAGGCGCGTCAGGTCATCATCCCGATCCGAGTCTCCCCGGAGCCATTGGCGGATGGCCGCTTCGATCACCTTACTGGGGTCATCCGTGAGATGGTTCACGCGATCAAGAAGTTCGGCATCAATTTGGATAGAAACTTCAACTTTTTCCCGCGTGGGGCGAGCACCCGTAGCTTTGGCATTCATGGTCATTCACTCAGTTCCGTAGATCGCAGCGAGATGGGGTGGAGTTAGGGGAGGGCGAAAAGGTTAGGCAATCAAGGGAATCTCCCGGTGGTTGGCCCCTGGGGGGCGACTGCCGGAGCGCCGACGCGGAAATGGGCCGGGGTGCGAATCCCCATGGGGACCATAGCTGGGCGGCATACGGAACGATCACTCATCAGTCTAGGCGACCCCCCGGCCCTTTGCCCCCTCCTGCGCCGTTGAAACCCCTGAAATCCGAAGGATGTCCCCGCCCTTCAGCCCTGCCATTCGTTAAAATATGCTAAGTTTCGGCGGCGGTTGCCCACCCAAGGGGCCTATGGGCCTATGCCTGGGTCCATTGCTGGGTCCATCACTGGCGTCCGTTTTTCCTTACCCTGCTTCCATTGTCCCTGAAGGGTTGCCCCTTTTCTGCAAAGATCGTTGCGGAATCTTGGTTGGCCGGGTTTTGAGCCCGTCGGAGGGGATGGCGCGATCGCCCCTTGACTCCCTCCCCTAAGTCCCATGAACCACGCGCGGGCGTTGGGCGATCGCCCCTGGTCCCCCCAGGGATGCCGCGCGGTTTTCTAAACCTCCTCCCCCTCCCCCCATCCGACCCCTATGACCGAAGTCCCCGTCTCCCGCATTCGCAATTTTTCGATCGTGGCCCACATCGACCACGGTAAATCCACCCTGGCCGATCGCCTGCTGCAATACACCGGCACGGTGGCCGATCGCGACATGAAGGAGCAGTTCCTCGACAACATGGAACTGGAGCGGGAGCGGGGCATCACGATTAAGCTTCAGGCGGCGCGGATGGACTACCGGGCCAGGGATGGTCGGGAGTATGTCATCAATCTGATCGATACCCCCGGCCACGTGGACTTTTCCTATGAGGTGTCCCGCAGTTTGGTGGCCTGTGAGGGGGCGCTGCTGGTGGTGGATGCGTCCCAGGGGGTCGAGGCGCAAACCCTGGCGAACGTGTATCTGGCCCTGGAAAATAACCTGGAAATTTTGCCGGTTCTCAATAAGATCGATCTGCCTGGGGCGGAGCCGGAGCGGGTGGCGGCGGAAATTGAGGAGATTATTGGCCTAGATTGCTCTGAGGCGATTCTGGCGTCGGCGAAGGAGGGCATTGGCATCGAGGATATTCTGGAGGCGATCGTCCAGAAGGTGCCGCCGCCGGCGGATACGGTGGATAAACCCCTGCGGGCGCTGATTTTTGATAGCTATTACGACAGCTATCGCGGGGTGATTGTCTATTTCCGGGTGATGGATGGCCGCATTGCCAAGGGCGATCGCGTGAAGCTGATGGCCTCGGGCAAGGAATACGAAATTGATGAGCTGGGGGTGTTGGCCCCCACCCAGGTGCAGGTGAATGAGCTGCACGCGGGGGAAGTGGGCTATTTCGCGGCGTCGATTAAGGCGGTGGGGGATGCGCGGGTGGGGGATACGATCACCCTGGCGAAGCAACCGGCCTCGGAGCCCTGGCCCGGTTATGCGGAAGCGAAGCCGATGGTGTTTTGTGGCCTGTTCCCGACGGATGCGGCCCAGTTCCCGGACCTGCGGGAGGCGCTCGATCGCCTGCGCCTGAATGATGCGGCCCTGAGCTATGAGCCGGAAACGTCGAGCGCGATGGGGTTTGGGTTCCGCTGCGGCTTTTTGGGCCTGCTGCACATGGAGATTGTCCAGGAGCGGCTGGAGCGGGAATTTGATCTGGATTTGATTACGACGGCTCCGTCGGTGGTCTATCGGGTGACGAAGATTGATGGGGAGGTGTTGTATATCGACAATCCCAGCGCTCTGCCGGATCCCCAGTACCGGGAGATGATCGAGGAGCCTTACGTGAAGGTGGAGATGATCGCGCCGGAGAATTTTGTGGGGACGCTGATGGAGTTGGGTCAGTCCCGCCGGGGTGAGTTTAAGGATATGCGCTACCTGGCCCAGGGCCGCACGACGCTGGTGTATGAGCTGCCGCTGGCGGAGGTGGTGACGGACTTTTTTGACCAGATGAAGTCGCGATCGCGCGGCTACGCCAGTATGGAGTATCAACTGGTGGGCTACCGCAAGAATGAGTTGGTGCGGCTGGATGTGTTGATCAATGGCGATCGCGTGGATTCGTTGGCGGCGATCGTCCATCGGGATAAGGCGTACTACGTGGGCCGCGCCCTGGTGGAGAAGCTGAAGGAGTTGATCCCGCGCCACCAGTTCAAGATTCCGATCCAGGCGGCGATCGGCTCGCGGGTGGTGGCCAGTGAACAGATCCCGGCCCTGCGGAAGGACGTGTTGGCGAAGTGCTACGGCGGCGACATTTCCCGGAAGAAGAAGCTGCTCAAGAAGCAGGCGGCGGGTAAGAAGCGCATGAAGTCGATCGGAACGGTGGATGTGCCCCAGTCGGCGTTTATGGCGGTGCTGAAGCTGGGCAGTGAAGGGGGCAGCTAGGTCGCCATGCCCCCAGGGTTGGGCCGATCAGGGGTTTGTTAAACCATTACGGTTCGGGATCGATGCCCTGTTGCCGCAGGAGTTCGGCGAGGTGTTCGGCCCGCGCGATCGCGTCCTCAGCCCGTTGCCGTTCAGTTTCAGCCCGTTGCCGTTCGGCTTTAGCCTGTTCCGTGCCCCAGAGCAGCAGTTCTCCGGCCTCGGTCCACCATCGCAGCCAGGGGCCGGTGCGGTTCTGGCGCTGGCCGGTCCAGACCCCGAGCCACAGGTTCAATTCCTCAATCCACACGCGATCGCCCGCGCCCTCCTCCGGCGTTTGGGGGGCCAAAGGTTGATAGCGCCCATCGTCCCCCAGGCGATAGACCTCTAGGGTACCCGCCGCCACGTCAAAGAGGCCATAGACCGGCACCCGCAGCACCTGTTCGTAGAAATACCATTTGCCCAGGGGATGGCGGGGGCGGGCGGAATATTCATCCCCTTCGGTGGAGGACAAAAATTCCAGCACGATCAGGGGCGGTTCCCCCTGGAGATTTGGGGTGTAGCTGCGTTCGATGTCCGCCAGGGGCGCGGTCACGGCGGGAATGTAGACCCAATCCGGCGCTTTGATGGCGAGGCGACCGTTGACGGTGGCGCACAGGCCGTAGTTGGTCAGGGTGAGGGCTCCGGTGGGTAGGCAGCCCCCCTGCTCTAGGGCGTCGGAGAGGGCCTGGGCGATCGCGGACTGGGCAATGTTATCCACGGGGTCATCGGGCAGAACAAAATCGTCGGGCAATTTTTCCCAGGTGATCTGGGGGGCGCTGCCGGTGGCGGCCATGACCATGGGGGTGTCCTCGCGATCGCGCGCATCATTCCCCAATTTAAGCCCTTTCCCCCGACCCAGCCCGCGCCGCCGAACCGCCCCAGGGTGCCAGGGGGACAGGGTTTGCCGGTATGATGGCCCCTACCCGGTTAATCGTCGAAGGAGTCTGGCCCCTCGTCGGTTGCCGGGCTTTTCAGGGGCAGTTTTGACCGGGTACGGGGCACCATGACGCAGGCGACCAGTTTTTCAGACAACCAGGCCCCCAATGCCCCGGCTCCGGTGCAAATCGTGGGGGCGGGGCCGGGGGCTCCGGATTTGATCACCGTGCGCGGGCGCGATGCGTTGGCGGCGGCGGATGTGGTGTTTTATACCGGTTCCCTGGTGCCGGAGACCCTGCTGGTCCACTGCTCATCCACGGCGGAGTGCATTGATACGCGATCGCTCACCCTAGAGGAATGGCGGCCCCAACTGCGCGATCGCGCGATCGCCGGACAGCGGGTGGTGCGGCTCCAGGACGGCGACCCCAGCCTCTACGGCGCAGTCCATGAACTGGTGACGGATCTGATCGCCCATGACCTGCCCTTTGAAATCATCCCCGGCGTGAGCGCCTTCCAGGCCGCCGCCGCCCGCATCGGCGCTGAATTAACCGTTCCCGACCTGGTGCAAACCATCATCTTGACCCGCACCAGCGGAGCCGCCACCGCCGTCCCCAATGCGGAAACCCTGTCTAGTTTGGCCGCCCACCGGGCCAGCCTGTGCCTATACCTGAGCGCCCACCACTGCGATCGCGCCCAGGCTGACCTGATGGAGCACTACGGCCCCGACACCCCCGTCGCCATCTGCTACCGGGTCGGCTGGGAGGATGAATGGATCGCGATCGTCCCCCTGAGCGCCATGGCCGCCACCACCCGCGAGCAGGGCTTCACCCGCACGGTGCTCTATCTGGTCAGCCCCGCCCTCAGCGCCCTCCAGCAAACCCCCAACGCGCGATCGGGCCTCTACAGCGCCAGCCACGGCCACCTATTCCGGCCCCGCAGCGCCCCCAAATCCCCGCGCCCCTAGGAGTCTGCGGAATCCCGCTCGATCCAATGCACCGTCCGCAGCCATTCCCAGATGCCCGTATGGCGGCGCTGGCTGACCCCCTGGCTGTAGCTGGCCACCACGGCCTTCAGTTCCTCCGGCGTGAACTCAAACCCCAGGGCCGCCGCCCGCTGGGCAAAGTCATCGGGATTTTCTGCCCCCTCCATGGACTGGCGCAGGTCCGCCTTGACGGTCAGGGTTTTGAGGAAATGTTCGGCGTTTTCTTTCGACATGGTGGAGAAGCGCGATCGCGTCGCGCAGGCAGCATCGTTCGCAACTGTACAGGCCCAGGCCCAAACCCCGGCTCAAGCCCTAGCCCTGGCTACGGCCGGTCTGGGCCATCATCAGCCCCCCTTTTCCCCCAACGCCCCCACCCCGTGACTGGGGGCCGCCATGGGTGCCCTTGCGGACCCCTTCCCCAAAGCATTCCCCAAACTTTCCATCATGCCCCCATGGGGCTCCCAACCGCATCCCCCATCGGCCATCGTCAGGAATACGCCACCGGGCACCGCCATCCCTGGAAAAATAACTGTATAGTTTTGGGGATTTGAAGAATTGTATCTGAAGCCGTCCATCGGTCCCCCAGTCGCCATGGACCGGCGTGCGCTCCACGTTTTCTGCTCCTTTTCTTCAAGTCCCAAACGCCCCCTCATGCCCCAAAGCCTATGGTGCTTGCCTCAAATAACAACCGCCCCCTGACGGCCCAACTGCGGGTCCAAGATGTGCAGATTGCCGTTCGGGAGGTGGGGATTAATCCAAATCATTGGTATGCCGTTGCCTGGTCTGACAGTTTGCCCCCCGGCACCGTCAAGGGGGTTGAGATCTGGCGGGAGAAGATTGCCCTCTATCGCGGCACTGATGGTACCCTCGGGGCGATCGCGGATGCCTGCCCCCACAAAAACGTAGAACTGAGCCGTGGGAAGGTGATGGGTTCCCACCTGGCCTGTCGCTACCACGGCTGGGAATTTGACGCCACCGGCCAATGCCAGCGCATCCCGTACCTGCCGCCGGAGCAAAAACTCCCCTGCGCCCAGGCCCGGTCCTATCCCATTCAGGAACGCTACGGCCTGCTGTGGATCTTCCCCGGCGATCCGGCCCTGGCGGAGCAGATGCCCCTGCCGGAGATGCCCGAGTATGACGATCCGGGCTGGTTTGCGGTCCCGGTCAATGGCCATTTCCAGGCCCACTTTTCCATCTGCAATGAGAACGCCATGGATGTGTTCCACGGGTTTCTCCATGAGGATATGCAGGGCTGGTTTGATCCACAACTGACGGATCTGCGGGATGAGGGGGGCGCGATCGCGGCGGACTACCGAGTTTCCTACGGCGGACCCATCGCCAAACTGCTCGGCTTCACCGATCGCGCCAGCGGCGTCACCACCAAAACCATCACCGTCCAATACCGCTATCCCCACTACCACAGCAGCCTAGAGGGGGTGTCGTCCCTCTACCTCATGCGGCTGCCGGTGGGGCCAACCGAAAGCCGCTCCTTCGCCATCTTCTTCCTCAAACTCGCCCTGCCCCCCTGGGTGACCGTGCCCCTGCGGCGGTGGCTGTTGCCCCTGCTGCAACGGCAATTTTTTGAGCGGTTCCTCGTCCAGGATCAGGAAATGATGGAGAGCGAGCAGCGGGCCTATCTGGCCAATGCCCAGCGGCGCTATGTGGAGATCAATCCCGCCATCATCGCCGTCCAACGGCTGATGGTGCGCCAATATCAGCAGTACCAGGCCACCCTGGGGGAGAAGGCCAGCCCCCACTAGTCCCGTTCCCGTTTCCCGCCCAGTTCCGGCGATCGCCCGGTCGGGATCGTTTAGGTCATCGAATCCTGATCGGATGGACAAACTGGGCTACATTGATAACGATTCAGACCGGGCGCAATAGATCGACATAAAACGATACAGGCAGCCAGCCACGCGCAACAACCGTTCGGAAAGCTACGAGCACTGAGGTGAGGGGAGTCAACCCGTGGAAGTCGTTCAAGAGTACGTCCAGCGTTGGTATGAGAGCGGTCTTGATCCCGATGAATATATTTGCTTAAGCAAAGATGGGAATCGGGTCGAAATCGAAGATGCCGCCACGGGCGATCGGCATCAGGTTCTGACGTTCTGCTCTAATGACGTGCTGGGGTTGGTGAACCACCCGGCGGTTAAGCAGGCGGCCATTAAGGCGATCGAGGATTTTGGAACTTCCAATAGTTCCTGTTCGGTGCTGAGCGGGCGCATTGATTTGCACCGCCAGTTGGAGGATGAAATTTCGGCGTTTAAGCATTTGGGCCACACCCAGCTTTTCTTGAATGCTTGGATGGCGATGCAGGCGCTGATGGATGCCTTTTGCCATTTGGCGATTCAGGTGCCGGGGTTTGAGCACACCCGCGAGACGTTGATCCTGTCGGATGTGCTCAACCATGGCTGCATTATCTCGTCCCTGACCCATGCGAGGACGCGATCGGGCAAAAGTTTTGGCTATAGTCCCAATGTGCGGGTGAAGTCCTACCGCCACTGCGATACGGAGGATTTGGCCCGTCGCCTCAAGCGCTATTACCGCCCGGGCGATCGCCTGATGGTGGTGACGGATGCGGTGTTTTCAATGGATGGGGACATTGCGCCGCTGGTGGACATGATCGAGGTGCTGAGCGTGTATCCCGGCGCGGTGCTGGTGATGGACGAGGCCCACGCCAGCGGGTCCATTGGGCCGACGGGGCGGGGGATTTATGAGCATTTTGGCATTACGCCCCAATATGCCCTCGATCGCGGTGTGGTGCCGTTGATTATGACGACGTTCTCGAAGTTTGCGGCGTCGGCGGGGGCGGCCATCAGTTCTCCGGTGGCGGAGTTGAAGCCGCTGCTGAATGTGTCGCCCACGTCGATTGGGACGATTTCCCTGCCGCCGCCGATTACCGCTGCGGCCCTGGAAAGTATCCGCCAGGTGCGCGAGCATCCGGAGTGGGTGCGCCAGCTCCAGGAGAAGACTCGCTATTTGCGATCGCGCCTGACGGAAGAGGGATTCCAGGCGATCGGCGAGACGAATGTGGTGCCGGTGGTGCTGCCGTCGGAGATCAATCCCAAGGTGTTTGCGCGCCAGATGATGGTGGAGCATGGCCTTTGGATTTCGCCGATTTGGTTTATTGCTAAGCCGCGCCTGCGGATGACGGTCAATGGGCTGCATTCCTACGAGGATCTAGACCGGCTGGTGGATGCCCTGGTGAAGACCCGCGAGGCGTGCTATGCGTCTACGCTGACGGCCTAGGGCCGCCGATGGGGAATGCCCCTGGGGGGGAGGCTGAATCGCGCGGATTTGGCCCCCTCTGGCGGTGGCTACGGCTGGCTATGGATCGAAAGGGTGGGGTCTAGGGGTCCAAATGGTTGGGATCGCTGGACCCCGTTTTGATGGGAGCTGGGGAGGGGGATTCAGGGGGCAATGCGGCCCAACCGTCCCCGTGTTCCGGCGGAGAGGGCGCGATCGCGGCCCTGGTCAGCCAAGTTACGGCGCAGGGGAACCTTGGGGGCGCTGCCCATGGTTGCGAGGCTCGCCTCAACGCCCGCCGCCCCGACCGTTCCCCCCGCGATCGCGAAATGGGGCACCGCCAGCGCCGCCTGGGTAATCGGCCCCGCAATGCCATCCACCGTCAGGTGGCGATCGCCCTGAAACCGCCGCAGGGCCGCATCCGTTTCCGGCCCAAAGCACCCATCCGGACACACCGCCAGCCCCGCCTGATTCAAACAGGTCTGGATCTGCAACGTGGCCATGGCCGCCGCCGCCGTCGTCGGTACACAGCCCAAACTCAGGGCTGGATAGGGCTGCCAGCCCTGCCAGGGTCGCCAATCTTGCCCCAGAAAGAGCGCCCGTTCCGCCAACCGCCGGGGCAAACCCGACTGCCGACCCTGGCGCACACCGCCGTACCACCGGAAAAATTCCGCCGCCGCCCGCACCGAATCCCCCTCCAGCAGCGCCCCCAGGAGACGCGATCGCAGCAGGGTATCGACCCCCACATTGAAACTAAACGCCATCAGGGCCGCCCGCTGGTGGGGCAACAGCTGATCCGGCAGGCGGGACGTCAGGGCCAGAGCCAGGCGGGCGAGGTCACCGTCGAGCAAGCGCTCAGCCGTTTCACTCGAAATAATCGTGCCAGGGCGGGCCGTGAGGGTATGTCCGTAGCCAATGGTCCAAGGGCCACCGGCCTCCTGATGGGCATGTAGATACAGGGGTTCAAAGGCGCGGATCAGGGCCTTGGTTTGGTGGTGGCCCCCGGCGCTGGGCGGTGCCGCCGTCCCATCCCTGGGACCTGGCCAAGGGGGGGCCGCCTCAAGGGCGCGATCCAAAAAATGACCGACTGTCATGGGGCGTCCTCATCGGTATTCCTAAATAGCATTCTCTCCCCCTGTTCTACCCCATTTCTTGCCCGAAGCCCCGGCGATCGGTTGGCGGCGGCAGTGCGATGGGTCGGGGCGATCGCCCCCTAGGGGCTCGGTTGCTCCCGCCGGGGGAAGTGGGGTCTATGGTTCGGAGCCTAGGGCATCAAGGCGGCGGATTAGGACCATTAAACGGGGTTTGGGTGCGATCAAAATCTAACGAAATCTAACGGATCAACGAAATCAAGCAACCGCAACACCTAGGGCTTAGGGCAGGTCATCAAGGAAACTTCAGGAACTGAATCAAGCCCTTTGTTCAGCCGAGATTGATGGCTTGCTCAGGTTCTGAAGAACCGGATTCGGGCATTTTCTATAGGCTGAATCTTCCATCAGTCCCATCTCCCATTGGCCTGAGTTGAACTGCCGCAGGACAAGTTTTAGATCAGGCGCTATTTAGAGATTGATTCAGGATCTATTGGCCATGGGGCGAGGCGACGGAGAGGTTTTTTTGCGATATTTCCACATCACGGCTCCGGTCCAAAAGAGGACAATCGGCGATAGCCCCACGAACACATAAAGCCAACGGCTCCAGAGGCCAGCGAATGTGCCGAAATGCAGCGGCGCAAAACTGTTCAAAATGCGATCACCTAAGGCCGCCTGCCGACTGTCATTCACTTGCAAAACCTGGCCACTATAGGCATCTAAAACAACGCTGCTCATGCCATAGTAGGAGTGTTCCTGGGGCTGGCGCTTGCCAATCCTAACCACACCGTCGGGCGTACTGGGTAGGGACACATAAATGTTCGTTGCTCCCGGCAGTGCCTGTTCCGATGCCGCCAAAAGTTGTGCGAGCGGTAATGGTGTTTGGTTCGGCAGCACCCGCGATCGCGGCGTCGTTGGCGATGGCGTCAGGGTAACAGCTCGAATCACCGCACTGGTCTGATCATAGAAATTCCAGCAGAATCCCGTGAACCCCGTCAAAATCAGAAAAATCGCCGCAATAATTCCCGCAACCTTATGAAGATCAAAATTGCGGCGCTTCGGATGGGCGTCCCACTTTATTTTGAATCCCGCAACTAAGCGCCGCCAACCGGGCCATAGAACCGTGCCGGTGATGCCCAGAATGACCATTAAAAAGCCCGTCACCCCAACCAAGATCAGTCCGAAGGATCCCGCCATTAATTGGTAATGCAGACGGAGCGTTATATTGAGCCAATTTTCCCCTTCAGTAAATTTTCCTAAAACCTTGGCGCTGTAAGGATGAATGAAGAGTTGCACCAGTTCATTTTCATTCCACAGTCGAGCTTCATAGGGTTGATCTGGACGCTGCGGAAATCGAATATTGTCAAGGCTATAACCGGGCAGATTCTGTAACTCTGCCTTGGCCGATTCGATGGCGTCGTCAATGCTGATGAGGGTCTCCTGGGGGGCGATCATCCCAAAGCGTCGCACAACCAACTGATCCGCCAGTTCATGGGAAAAAACCAGCAAGCTGCCCGTAACGCTGACAACGATCAACACCAGCCCCACGGCCAAACCTATGTACCGATGGAGGGGCAAAAGAATAGATCGCATTTGATGAATACCCATGGAGATTTAAACCAATATCCGTTTCTTCTAAGGATCTAGAACCTATGCCCTAGGGGTGAAATCGCATCCCATTTCAGTTGATTGGTGGCCATTGACGAATTGAATTTATAAAAATCCCCCAAACCTCCCGTGACCCTGACCGGTTGTCGGTCAATCCAAAACCCTAAGAATTATTGATTTTAAGAGGGCCGCGATCGCCAGGACAGAAACAAAGGCTGGAAGGGGCGATCGCAACTCCTGCTGAAGGTAAAACCTGATCCAATCGTCGTGCGGTGAATTGAGGCACTCAAGGGCTAGAGCTGAAGCCGTGGATGATGATGAAAACGCACCCAATCAAAACCGAGCGCTCCATATCATTGTTAGATCTAGGAATCATTCAACCTAGAATGAGAAAGAAAGTGACGCCTTAATCGTCAACGGAGCGCCATAGTAGACACGCAAATCACTTTCTGCGGCCTCAAAATAATCAATATCGAAAAGATTTTCAATATTGATCGCCCCTCGGAAATTATCTCGACGATAGAACAGGGAAAGATCTGTACGGGTATAACTGGGAACCTCAAACGAGTTGTCCAGATCACCCGCCCGTTCACCCACATAGAACAGCCCTAAGCCTAAACCCAACCCCTGAAGCGGTCCTTTTTGAATCTCATAGGTCGTCCACAGGCTGGCCGAATGCCGAGGGACATTATTGATGCGATTGCCCACCTCAAAAACATTATCCTCCGTGATTTCAGCATCGGAGTAGGCATAGCCACCCGCTATTTTCCAACCCGGTGCAAGTTCACCGGCCACATTGAATTCAATCCCTTGACTACGCTGTTCCCCCGTTTGTACAGAAAAATTGGGATCCTCAGGATCGGTGGTTAAAACATTGGAGCGTGTGATGTGATACCAAGCCAATGTGGTGGACAGTCTGCGGTCCAACCAGTCCGCCTTCACCCCCACTTCATACTGGGTACCGCGCTCCGGTTCAAATAACCTGCGATCTAAGGTTGATCCTACGGACTGTAGAAAGGATCGGCTATAGCTGGCATAGAGTGAAACGGTATCGCTAGGCTGATAAACCAGGCCAATACGGGGACTAAATGCCTCGTCCTGCTGAAAAGAGTCGTCACCCTCAGCGCTATCAATTTCCTGGCTAACGATGTCAAATCGTCCACCCAATAGCATCTGCAAATTGGGGGTCAACTCGATCCGATCCTGCAGATAAATTCCCAAGGAATCGGTGGTGATCGGTTCGCGGGGAAATTCTGCAATCAGCTCCCCACGGGGCTGGCCATAGACCGGATCAAAGAGATCAATAGGGCTGAGGTCATACTGTTTTGAAGAGGCTCCATAGACATCTCGATTGAGCTCTACGCCGATGAGTAGTTCATGGCCAATGGAGCCGGTCTGAAATCGACCGACGATGTTGGTGTCGAGGAGATAGTTATCCTGGGATTGATCATCGGTTGAAAATAGGCCGCGCTCCAGGGTGCGCCCATCTTCCCTGAGGGCTGATGGAAATAGGGAGTTTTGAGGCGTCCGAAGGCGGGTGGTTTGGAAGGAATTGCGCAACTGCCAATTGGGATTGAGCTGGTGCTCTAGGGTATAGCCAAGGCGCAGGGCGTAGCGATCATTGCTATCTAGATCGTCGTCGGGCTCACCAATGAAAAAGCTGGGCGATATGTCCCCATTTGGGTTGTCTAGGATGGTTCCCCTGGCCGGTAGACCCCGGGCATTGGGCTGTTCTCCGGCGGTGTATTCTCCCTCGATGGTCAGCTTAGTATTGTCGCTGATTTGCCAACTGAGTACGGGGGCGATCGCGTAGGTCCGGCGCTCAAAAAAGTCAATGAACGTGTCGGTCGTTGAAGCGCCAGCGGTCAGGCGATAGAGCAGGGTATTGTCGCCATTGAGGGGACCGGTGAAATCGATTGAACCTTCGTAGGTATCAAAGCTGCCGATCGCGCCGGTGATGGTATAGCGCGGTTCCGAGAGGGGCTTCTTGGTGACGATATTGACCGTACCGCCGGGGCTGCCCTGGCTAAAGAGCGCACCGGCTGGCCCCCTGAGCACTTCGATGCGTTCAATATTGGGCAGGGCAATGCGTGAGGTGATGTTGGTATCGTCCCGCAGGCCATTGCGAATGATGTTGCGGCCGCTGAAACCCCGAATGGTAAATCCTTCAAAGGCAGAGTAGGAAGGGTTATCGGGGGTGACGCCCGCGACGGTGCGTAGGGCTTCGTTGACGCTTTGCACCTGGCGATCGCGCAGGAGATCCTGGGGCACCACCTGGACCGAAAAGGGCAAATCCAGCAGATCAATATCCGTACGACCGCCAACGGAGGCACTGGGCACCCGGTAGCTGGGGGCGCGATCGCCCGTCACCACCACCACCAAGCCATCCCCCGCGTCCCCCATCCCCCCAGGATTGAGGGCATAGGCCAAGCCATCCGCCACCAGGGCCACCTCACTGGTGGGGAGTCCCGCCGCACCGGTCACCAGGACCTGCACCAAATCCGGCCCCCGCTGCACCAAACGCACCTCCGCGATATCCGCCGTAGGGTTAGCCGTCTGGAACGATGCTCCCCCCGGCAGGGCAAGCACCACATTCGGCAACTCTGCCAGCAGTTGATCGCCCTCGGCCCGAAACCGCGTGGCATCAATGGTCAGGGTTTGCCCCGCTGCCGTCCGCAAAATAATATTCAGCCCCGTCTCGGTGCGCTCCACCTCCACCGCCGTCAGACGCACCGGCTCCGTGGCGGCCTGGGCCAAGCCATCACCCATGGAAAAACTTCCCTGCGGCCCCTGACCCAAAGTCTGTCTGGCCCCCAGGGGCCGGGGCTCCATCGCCAGGGCCATGGTCGGCGCGAGCCCCACCACCACACTCGACACCCCCACGATCAGTTTTAGGTTCATAAATGGTGTTCCCCCGTCCCTGCGGTCATTGCGGCCCAGATGGCTTTTAGTTGAGAATAGATATCAATTAAATGGCACGAAGATTTTACGGTGCTGCGATCGCGGCGGGGGGCACAAAAGTTTGTCCAGGCGGAATTTTTCTTTGGGGAAACGCAATTTTCTGGGGGGGTGGCCCTAGGGCCCGCTGGAGATGCGGCCCTGGCGCTGGAGCGATCGCGGACTGACCCCGAATTTTTTACGGAATGCCGTACTGAACGCACAGAGATTGGTGTAGCCCACCCGTCGGGCCACCTCCGTCACCGACCAGGGCTGCTCAAGCAACCAACGGCGGGCCTGCTCCATGCGGTAGTCGTACAGATACCCAAAAACCGTCGTGCCGAAAACCTGCTTAAAGCGCCGCTTGAGGGTGCAATCATTAATCCCAACCCGATAGGCCAACTCCTTGAGGGACGGGGGATTTTGGAAGTTTTGCAGCAAAATATCCCGCGCCCGGTGGATGCGATCATCCTCAAAGTCCCTGGGGGATAGGGCAGTGGCTTGGCCCTGGGGGTGCGGGGGGGAGCCCACCGCCTGGGCACGGGCCTGGTCCAGCCCTAGGGTCAGTAATTCTATGGACTTGCCCTCAAAATACATGTGCCGCATGGCCCCCTCAAACGGGCAGTGGAGCATCTGATGCAGCACCAACCGCATGGCGGCGGTGAGGCCGTGGCCCGCCGCGTGGGTTGCCCCCCGGCCGTCCGTCAGCTTGAGCCACAGGTTCGGGGGCAGAAGATCAGGCCCTTGCAGGCGATCGGGGGCCACATATAGGTTGATTTGTACGAATTGGGGATCCGCTGGGGGGGCGGGGACGCGATCATCGGCCCTGAAATCTAACCCTAGGGAGCGCTGTTCCCCCATCTCCCCAGCATGGCCAGACGGATCGGCAATATCGCCCGCTGACAGGGTTAGGGTCCATGCCTCAAACGCGATCGCCTCCGATCGCCCCTGCACCGAAGCCCCCTGGCCAAGGGGCCGACAACGGCAGCGGAAACTCAGGGTTAACCCATGGCGCTGCACCCGGTCCCACGGGTCTTCGGCGTCCTCAGCCATGGGGGCGATCGCCCGTGGATCGCCGTCGGGGGGAAGACTGGACAGGCCGCCCGGTTGACGGCGGGGCGTTGTTTGGGGGGGACCAATGTCACCCGAATCACCAAAATTCACTTCTTGTAGATATCCAAAGGGAGAAACCGTGAAACGTTAAGGCACGATGCGGCTGGCCCTGAGATTATAAATGATAATAACTGTCAAAAATGTGTATCCGGTATCTGCCTAGGGGGATGACTAGGGGGCAGCGGGGCCACGGGGGGGCGGAGGCCGCCGTGTCGATCCATCCAGAAGGGCCGACGGCGTTAGGCTAGGTTGGCTCAGGGAATGCGCTCCCACCGCGAGATCGGCCACGGTTCCAGGGCGGGGCGGTGGGGTGGTTCCTTCACCTTTTTCCATTTCCTCATTACTCTTCTATGGCGATTCCATTTGTTGATTTGGCGCTGCTCCATGCTCCGATTCAGGGGGAGATTGATCGCGCGATCGCGGCGGTGCTGGCGGACGGTCAGTATGTGTTGGGGGGAGCGCTGACGGCCTTTGAGCGGGCGTTTGCCGATGCCTGCGGGGTGGCCCATGGGGTGGGGATGGGCTGCGGGACCGATGCGATCGCCCTGGGGTTGCAGGCGTTGGGGGTGGGGCCGGGGCAGGAGGTGATTTTGCCCGCCAATACCTTTGTGGCGACGCTGATTGGCGTGGTGCGATCGGGGGCGACGCCAATTTTGGTGGACTGCGATCCGGCCACGGGCCTGATGGATCTAGACCAAACGGCGGCGGCGATGGGCGATCGCACCGGGGCGTTATTACCGGTGCATCTATACGGTCAGATGGTGTCGCCGACGGCCCTGCTGGATCTGGTGCGCGATCGCGACGTGGTGCTGTTTGAAGATGCGGCCCAGGCCCACCTGGCCGAGCGGGAGGGCCACCGGGCCGGTAGCCTCGGGGATGGGGCAGCCTTCAGTTTCTTTCCCAGCAAAAACCTGGGCAGTTTTGGCGACGGGGGCCTGTTCCTGACGCCCCACGACTCGGCCGCCGCCACCGCGCGATCGCTCCGCAACTACGGCGCACCGCGCAAGTATTACCACGCCGATCGCGGCACCAACTCCCGACTCGACTCGATCCAGGCGGCGGTCCTGTCGGTGAAATTGCCCCACTTGCAGCACTGGAACCAGCAGCGCAACGCCGCCGCCGCCACCTACGATCGCCTCCTGGCCCCCCTGGCGGACGCGGGCATCACCCCCTTGATCAACCGCAGCGGCAGCGGCCATGTCTATCACCTCTACCCCATCCGGGTGCGGCCCTGTGACCGGTTCGATCGCGATCGCCTCCAGAGCACCCTCGAGGCCCAGGGCATCGCCACGGGCATCCACTACCCCATCCCCTGCCACCTCCAACCGGCCTACGCGGACCTGGGCTACGGACCGGGCCACTTCCCCCACGCCGAAGCCCTAGCCGAGCAGTTGCTCTCGTTGCCCATGTATCCCGGCATCCCCGACGCGGCCCTCGAACAGGTGGCCCAGGCGATCGCGGCGGCGGCCCTCGGGTAACCATGGGGGCACGCCCCTAGGCCACAAATCCCCCCGGATCGACCCCCCGGTTTTCCGTGAGTATGATAGGGCGAGAACCGGGTCAAACCCGCCCCTAGACTGTTTTTCGTGCGTTTTTCAATCCTCCGAAATGGAAGATTTTGAAGGCTCACGCTCAGCCGTTGGGGGCGATCGGGCGGAGGGCAGTGGCTGGGGTCGGTGGTCCGGTGATCCGGTTGGTGTGTTGAGGCGTGAACGGAGTTTTAGGCGCAATGGCAACAATGGCAGCTTCGATGGCGGCGTCCATGGCGATGGGGACCGGGGCTGGGGGGGCCGTGACGGGCCGCGCGATCGCCCAGTGGATTGATCGCTACCTGGTGCCCCACGGCATTCGCACCCAGGCCATTGCGGTGGCCGATGGCTGTCTGGAGGTGACGGTGGACTGTCGGCGGGAGCCGGAGCGCGATCGCCTGATGGGGTTTATTTGTCACCGGTTGCGATCGCTCAATCTGGTGGCCGTCCAGGGGGTGCGGGTGGTGGCCCGTCAGGCGGGGGAAGCGGCGGTCCTGTGGCAGGCGGTGGAACCCCTGGCGGATTTGGGGGGGCTAGCGGCGGCTCCGGCGGATCTGGAGGCGGCGGCTTTTTATTACCAGTGGCAGGCTCCGCGACCGGTGGCCCGTCAGGTGGCGTTGCAGGTGGCTAAGGTGGCGGCGACGGCCAGTGAGGGCCTGTCGAGCTGGGTGGGGTCCGTGCCCCAGGCGATCCACCTCAAGGGGGCGACGGTGCGGGAGGTGTTCCAGGGGCGATCGCGCGATCGCGTCAAGGCCACGTCCCTGGAGGAGGTGGCCCGGTGGCTGGATCCGACCCTGTGTGAGCGGGGCTGGCGCGGCCAGTTGGGGGCCTTGACGGAGACCTGTCTAGATTTGGAGCTGGCTTTTCCCCAGGTGGAGGCGGATCGGGTGCTGCTGCCGGCGTTCCGCCAGGTGGTGTTGCGCACCGTGGCCCATCGCCTGTGGCAGTTGGGGCGGCCTTCGGTCCAGGGGGTGCGGGTGCGGGCGGTGACGGCGGATGGGAGCGATCGCCTCCTGTGGCAGCAGACGGTGCGCATTGCCACGCCTTCGGGGCGACGGACCCTGGGGCGGTTCTGGGCGGCGGCGCTCCAGGCGGGGGCGGGGGCTTTGGCGGATCCCGTCTGGCCCAAGATCCTGCGATCGCTCCTGTTGGGGGGGACGGCGATCGCGCCGTTTTTCCTGGCCCTGTGGCTGACCCAGCAGGCTCCGCAACTGTCGGGTGATCGCGAGGGGGAATCGACCAATACCGCGCGGCGGCCCCTGTTCCCCGGTGCCCAGGTGGAGCGGGTGATCGACCTCAAACCCCAGACCGCCGCGATCGCCAGCGCCGTCAGTGCCCAGGGGGAGGAAATGCGGCCTCGGCTGGTGCCCGGTGCCCTGGAACTGCTGCGGGTGGAGCGCCATACGGCGGTGGCCAATCCGGCGGATCCGACGGTCACCCTGATGTTTGGTGGCGATGTGACCCTCTCGAACTACTTCGAGGCGACGATGGGCGATCGCCACGACCTGGCCTTTGCCCAGATGGAGGAATTGCGGCGGGCGGATTTGGCCATGGTCAATATGGAAAATCCCCTCACCCGCGCCACGACCCGGCGATCGGGCAAGACGTTTAATTTCAAGTCCGATCCCGAGTCGGTGAACGTCCTCAAGGCGGGGGGCGTGGACCTGGTGACCCTGGCAAACAATCACACGATGGATTACAACGGGCCGGGGCTCAAGGAAACCATGAAAACCCTGGAGGCGGCGGGCATCCACGCGATCGGCGCGGGGCGGGAGATCACGGAGGCGCGGCGTCCGAAAATTCTAGAGATTAAGGGCCAGCGCATTGCCTTTTTTGGCTACTACAACGCCCATTGGCACGCGGCAACGGCGTCGGGGCCGGGGACGAATCCCCGTGATTTTGACGCGATCGCGGCGGACCTCAAGGCGGTGCGGCCCCATGTGGATTGGGTGGTGGTGAATTTCCACTGGGGCGAGGAGGGGGCGCGGTTCCCGGCGGGCTATCAGATGGAGATTGCGCGCCATTCGATCGACAGTGGGGCGGATGTGATTGTGGGGCACCATCCCCATGTGCTCCAGGGGACGGAAATCTATAAGGGGCGGCCCATTGCCTATTCCCTGGGGAATTTCATTTTTGGGGGCAATTCGCGCCGGGATTACGATACGGCTGTATTAAAGGTGTCTCTGACGGGGCGGCAATTGAAGGCGGAGATGGTGCCGGTGGCGGTGCGGGGCTATCAGGCGAAGGTGGCCCAGGGTGATCGCGCGGCGGCGATCGCGGCCCACATCACGAGCCTTTCGCGCCATTTCCGACAGCCGATGGGGGTGATGAAAACCCTGGAGGTGCCTGCGCCCGCCGGTCGTGATGGGGTTGTGGCGGCGGCTCCGGCGGCTGCTACCCCGGTTTTCGCTCCGGCTGCGGCGGCTCAACCCAAGGCCCTTTCGGCGGCGGAATCGAGCGCGATCGCGGCCCGTGCCCTGCGGCGCATCCAGGAAAATCGCACCCGTACGGCCCAGACGGCGGCGACGCGATCGGCCAATTCTGCCCCTGGGGCACCGGAGGACACCCCGACCCCAACGCCCGCCAAAGCCGACGCATCGAAGGCCAACACGTCGGCGGCACCGTTCCGGGATGATGGGTTTGTGCAGGGGGGCGCGGCGGCTCCGGCCCTGACGGCGGCTCCGGCGGCTTCGGTCGATGGGGTTTCGCGGTCCATCTTGGAGGCCACGCCCCTGGCCCCGGCGGTGGATGAGGCGGCCCGCCGCACCCGCGCCCTGCTGAATTAATCAGACCCAAGCCCTACCGCCACCCGCGCGATCGCCCACCCCATCCCTGGAGACTCTCCCCATGTATTCCGTAGAACCGGCCAATTCCCAGGCTGATACCTATGTGCTAACCGATGGGGCGGCGCGATCGCGGGCGGAGGTGGTGCCCAGCCGGGGCGGCATTCTCACCCGTTGGCAGGTGGGCGATCGCGATGTGCTGTACTTCGACGCCGAACGGTTTGCAGACCCGAGCCTGAGCGTGCGCGGCGGCATCCCGATCCTGTTTCCCATTTGCGGCAATCTCCCCGGCGATCGCTATACCCTCGCCGATGGCCGCAGTTTTTCGCTGAAGCAACACGGCTTTGCGCGGGATCTCCCCTGGACCGTGGGCGATCGCGCCACCGCCGACGCCGCCAGCCTCACCCTGACCCTCGAAAGCTGCGATCGCACCCGCGCCGTCTATCCCTTCGAGTTCACCCTAGAATTCACCTATCGCCTTTGGGGCAACAGCCTAGAGATCCGCCAGCGCTATCACAACCGCTCCGACGAGCCCATGCCCTTCTCCACCGGCCTACATCCCTACTTCAACGTCGCCGACAAAACCCAACTGCGCCTCGACTTCCCCGCCACGGAATACCTCGACCAAAAGAGCGGCGATCGCCACCCCTTCAGCGGCAGCCTCGACTTTGAGCGCCCCGAACTCGATCTAGCATTTTTGAATCCCCAGCGCGCCGCCGCCGCCGTCAGCCACCGGGACCGCCGCGATCGCCTCGAACTCACCTGGGACGAACACCTCTACGGCACCCTCGTTTTCTGGACCCTCCAGGACAAAGCCTACTATTGCCTCGAACCCTGGAGCGCAGGCCGCAACGCCCTCAACACCGGCGACCAACTCCAAACCCTTGCCCCCGGTGCAAGCCTCAATACCTGGGTGCGCCTCGTGATCGCGCCCGAGCCCTAGATCGCCAGCAGCGGCTCAAAAAAACTGAAATTCCCCATACGTTTCTCAATCTTTTTCCACACGTTTCTTAATCCTAAGAGAAGTAAATTACCCGCGAGTCATAAAGAATTTCGCTAGCATAGAACAGAAGGCCCAGGTGATACCAAGGCGGTCAGCCCCTTCCCCTTCAGTCCCCCACAAAGCAGGGGCAGCAGAGCGCGATCGCCCCCGGCCCTTCACCGCAGTTTCTAGAGGAAATCCCCATGATTCGCCTATTGGTTGGGATTCTCGTTTTCGTCATCAACGGCATTTATAAAGATCGCCCCTATCCGCGTTTTTACGTCCTTGAAACCGTCGCCCGCGTTCCCTATTTCGCCTACCTTTCGGTCCTGCATTTGTACGAAAGCATTGGCCTGTGGCGCAAGGCGGATTGGCTCAAGGTTCACTTCGCCGAATCGTGGAACGAACTGCACCACCTGCTGATCATGGAAGAACTGGGCGGTAGCCAATTCTGGGCCGATCGCCTCCTGGCCCGCTCCGCCGCCCTGCTGTATTACTGGATCGTCGTGGGCATTTATTTGGTGTCGCCCCGGTCCGCCTACCGGTTTATGGAATTGGTGGAGGAACATGCCTACGCCACCTACGATAAATTCTTGACGGAATTTGAAGCGACTCTCAAACAGCAACCGGCCCCCGCGATCGCGAAGAGCTACTACCGCGACGGCGATTTGTATATGTTTGACGAATTCCAAACCGCCCGCGTCCCCAGCGATCGCCGCCCGGTGATGGAAACGCTCTACGACACCTTTGTGGCGATCCGCGACGACGAAATGGAGCACGTCAAAACCATGGCCGCCTGCCAAAAACCGGAAACGGCGATGGAAACCCTCAGCCCCCACGCCGCCGCCGCCCTGGTCCACGGTGCGGAAACGGAAATGGTCATGGTGACGGAAAATTCCACCCCGGAAACGGCCCCCCAGGAAACCGCATCCTAATCGTTTCCTAGCGATTTTCGGAAATTGTTGAGGGATGAAAAAATCGAGGGTTAGGACGCAGAAAAATGGCACCCTGGCCCTCGATTGATTGTTGAGAGTTTTGGAGGTTTAGGTTTTTGAGCCTTTAGGCATTGGACTCCAGATTTTCGCGGGCGCGCTCCAGCAACGTGTCATGGAGATGCCCATCCTGCTGACGCGACTCCGCCAACAATTCCCGCGCCTGCTCCTCCGTTTCCGGGTGGCTCACCTCCTCCTGCGATCGCTCCAGCAGCGTTTCATGGCGGTGGTCTTCCTGATGACGCGACTCCGCCAGCAATTCCCGCGCCTGCTCATCGGTTTCGGGGGCATTGGTCACCCCTTCCTGGGCGCGCTCTAGCAACGTTTCATGTTGGTGGGCCGCCTGGTGACGCTCTTGGCTGGCGAGTTCCCTGGCCCGATCTTCTACGCTCATGGCTATCCCTAAATCCTATAAATTGGGCGATCGCAACGAAGCGGGGTCCAATGGCGCTTTGCCCGAGGCCGCTGCCCAGGAAGCCACACCCCCCAAAACCGATCCTAGGACACCGCCGGGGGGTCCGCCTCACCGCCGGGGGGTTGTCGCAAATTTCGTTACGGGAAATGGTCTAAATGTTAGGAGACCCAGATAAATGTGGGGGATTAGGGTGACTTTGAGCGCCGGAGCCACAGGGCAAAGAGATCCACGGCGCGGGCGGCGAGGTAATCCTCCCGGTAGCTGTCGCCGATGTGCCATGCCTCCTGGGGGCTGCACCGATGCTTGTGGAGCGCCACCTCAAAAATGTGGGGATTGGGTTTGGCGGCCCCGACCTCGGTGGAAATGGTGACCGTGCGGAAGTGGTGATCGAGTTCGAGGGCTTGGAGGACCGGGTGGATGCGGGTGTCGAAGTTGGAAATGATGCCCAGTTCGATGCCAAGTCCCTGCCACTGCTGGAGGGTGGCGCGCACTTCGGGGTAGACGACCCAGGGGGCGGCGGTGGCGAAGTGGCTATAGAGGCGCGAAAAAAAGTCGTCGAATTTGATGCCGCTGAATTGGTCGAGGTCGCCGCTGAGGGTGAGGGTTTGGCGCGCGATCGCCTTCCACCAGTTGTATTCTTCGATGACGAGATCTTCGGGGGCGACGCCGGGGAAGGAGCAGGGATCGGCCTGTTTGAAGGCTTGGAAGAAGGCGCGGTTGAGGGCAGCGTCGTTGACGATCGCGCCGAGCTGGCGGGCAATGTAGGCATATTGGTGGCCGACGCTGTGGCGCACGCCGAAGAGGGTGCCGACGGCATCTAGGAAGATGACTTTGGGTTGGGGGCGATCGGCGGGCATGGGGGGATCAGGGGTGAGGGCAGGATGATGCCAGGATTATTTTAGGGGCTCTGGATTGGCGGGGATTTCGCGCCAGGCGATCGCGGCGCTTTCGGTCCAGAGCCAGCTTTGGCCGCTGATCTGGGCGGTGAGGGCGGTTTCCCCCTGGGCGGCGACCCGTTGGCGGTAGGCGATCGCGGCGTTGCGGTATTCGGTGGCGCGGTCGGGGTTGTCCTTGCTGCGCGCCCATTGGACCAGGGCTAAACCGGCGAGGGCATTGAGTTCCGCGATCGCGGCGCGATCGGCGATCGGGTCGGCTCCGGCCAGGGGGACGGGGTTGGCGGGGGCTTGGGCTTGCAGGATTTTCAGGGCCTCTTGCCACTGGTTTTCCGCCTCGTCTAGGAAGGTGCGCCGAATGGCCAGGTCCGCCGGGGCAAGCTGGTAGTTGCGATATTGGGCGAATCCGAGGGCGTTGCGATAGTCAAAATTATCCGGTTCCGCCGCGATCGCCGCCGTCCAGTCCCGCACCACGTCCGCGATGCCATAGGGACTCGTGGCCCCGTCCGCCCGCAGCAGTTGCCACCCCAGCCGCCCCCGCAGCCACTGGACCTGGGGCGTGAGGCCGTCGGTGGGAATGGCGCTGACGACGGTCTGGGCCTCCCGTAGGGCGTTGCGATCGAGGAGGGTTTGTAGGGCTGCCGCGCCGCCGCCGCTGTCCCGTTGATTGAACCGAAAACTGGCCAGTTCCATGACGATCGCGGTGCTGGCATCGTCGAGGTTTTGGGGATCGAGGGTGGCGATGGGGTTAGGGGCGGGCGCGGGCAGGGGGGCGGGACCGGGCGATCGCGGCCAGTTCAGACCAATCACGCCGATGGCGGTGGCCACCAAACCGCCCGCCACCCAAGGGGCTGAGGATTTGAGCAGGCGATCGCGGATCGAGTCAAATCCTAGTCTTGGCTGGCTTTGAGATTCTGAAGGGATTGATCTGCCGCGATCGCCCGGATCCGCCGCGATCGCCCCCCCATCCCCCACGGATTGGGCGGGCCGCGTCGCCGGTGCCGGTGCCGGATTCGCCGCTAGGTTCGGCGTCAGGTTGGATTTGAGATTCGGCGTTAGCTGGGGCATCACATCCTCACTCGGGCGATCGTCCCAGGCCGGTTGGAAAGCCGCCGCCCCCGCCGCCCCCGCCACGCGCCCGCCCGCCATCGGCGGCTCAAACAGCAGCCCATCAAAGGCCGGATGGAGATACAAAATCGGCAGCGCCCAATAGAATCCATCGGACCCGTAGGCGGACACCAGCCCCTGCCGCACCCGGTTCAGGCTCAGATCCACCGGATAACCGGGCTGGAGATTGCGATAGAACAACTGGGTCAGGGTCAAGGCCACATCGTCGGGGATTTGCTCCGCCATGGCCAACACCCCCGGCAGGCCGCGCTTCACCAGGGCCGCTGCGAGGTTATCCACCGCCGTGGTGTCTTCGAGCAGGGGGCGATCGCCCGCCGCCGTGTAGCTACCCCGACAGGAGTTGAAAAAAGCCAATAACGTGCCATTATTCGCCAAAAGGCCCGATAAATCCTCACCGCTGAGGGTTTCCGTCAGGCCCGTGCGGCGGCTCACCAGATGGAGCGTGCCCCCGTCGGCTCCGGGGCTGCTGTGGCCCGCGTAGTGAAAAATTTGATATTGCCGCTGCTCCAATGCCGTGGTCAGTTCCGTGCGATCGGGCTGCTCCAGCACATCCAGGACAATATTGCAGCCGTCGGCCCGGTACCGTTCCTCCAGTTCCGATCGCAGCCGCGCCACCTCCTGATGCAGTTCAAGGCTGGCCTGATCGTCCGGCGAGGCGATCGCCATCAGAATCCGCAAACTGTCGGACCGGCGGTGGGCGCGGATTTGTTGCTCCAGATCCAGACCCCGAGACGCTTGGTAGCGCGATCGCGAAAAGACAATGCCCGTGCCCGTCGTGAGGAGATGGCCGTCGCTGTAGAGGGCTTCCCAGGGGAGGCGGGGGAGGCGATCGCCCTTGAGCACCAGCCGCAACCGCAGGGGAGCCCCGTGGCTTTGGGACACGCTCTGGGCCGCCAGCCAACTGTCGCGGATCGCCCCCTGAAACAGCGCGTCATAGAGTTCTCGCCCCAGGGCCGTCAGGCGGGCGGCGCGATCGCCGGGGCTACTCGGCCCCCAGAGCAAACTTTCTAGGGGCGATTCCATCAACTGCCGCGCCTGATCGAGCCACCGCTCCACCGGCCAGACCACCTCTCCTTCCGCGATCGGCACACCGGGGGCATAGCGCTCCGTCCGCAGCAGGTAGCGATGATCGTCCCCCTGGGAACTGCCGAGGGGGGTGACGGACAGGTGAAATTCCTGGGGGAAGGCTTGGGGGAAGGAAAAATCGGTACCCGGCACGGGGGGATCTCCTGCGGGGCGATAGGGGCCAGCGGGGGGCGATCGCGCGATCGCGGTTTTGCCCATCATCCATCGAGACCGTCCTGATGGGCAGCGGGTGCCCGTGAAGGAAGGAATGGTAGATGCACCCTGACGATTGAGCCCCCCGGACCCTGGTGATGTGATCCAGCGGTTGGGGGCTTTTTATTGGCCGTTTTGATGGGGCCGAGTGGGCGGGGCCGTCATGCCGGTTCTGCGGAGCCCTAGGGTGCTTCGAGGGCGGTGGCTTCAAAAACCGGGCCGATCGCGGCTAGGGTCATCATATCCTCGCGAATTCGCCCCCGGACCCGCACCCGTTGCCCCGCACCCCACCCTGCGTCGGATCCCGGTTGCAAGGCGGGCGGCACCGGTTGCAGTTCGTAGCGATCGCCCGTGGCCGTTGCGATCGCCCAACCCCCCAGGCCCACCGCGATCGGCTCTAGGATCCCTTCAATTTCCATTTCATCCGATCCAGCGGCCATAGGATTTTCAGTCTCCAGGTTGTCTGATGTGTTTGGGGATGATGTTGATTGCGCCTAAACGCGGATCGGGCGCTCGAAGGTTTGGGCCGCCAGCTTCCCGAGGCCCAGACACAGCAGGCCATTGATCAGCAGATAGCCCCTCGCGATCGCGCCGGACCCCAGCCACAGCAGCGCCGGATCCGCGATCGCGCTCACCCCCAAACAGGCCGCCATACCCAGCGCCGTCCCCACCGCAAACCGCTTCAGCACCGGATGGCCCAGCAGCAGCAGCACCAACACCGCCGGAATCGCCACACTCGCAAAGATCGGATTGAGGGCCGGATTCCCCGAAATGGCCGTACCCAACTCCGCGATCGAACTGCCCAGCACCCGCAGGGGCCATTGGGGCGCATCAAACAGGTACAGCGATCGCAACCCAAACACACCGCTGCTGCCCGCTACTAAACCCCCCGCCATGGCCCAGGACCAGCGGAACGGGAAATAATTGCGCAGGAACCACGCCAGCAAATAGGACCCAATCACCATCGCCAGCTTCGGCAGCAGGGCCACCGCGCCGCCGTCAATCCAAAACTTCGGATTGAGGTACCCGTTATCGCGCACCCAGCGGAAAAAGTCGCGGGGCGTAATCTGTCCCTTCTGGGCCAACTCCACCGCCGCCGCCGCGTCCAACTGCCCCGCCCCGTAGTGGTTCAGGGGATCTTCACCGGGCGATCGCGCCGATCGCGTCAGCACCTCCGTCACCTGGGCCGGATCCGTGACCCCCACCGACTTCACCAAAGCCGCCACCGCCGCCACATGGGGGGAGGCCATGCTCGTACCCTGGTAGGACTCAAACACCGGCTGACCGTTGGCGGGATTAATGGTTTCCTGCAAAATGCCCCCGAGGCGATCGCCGCGATCGCGCCCCATATCCCCACCGGGCGCACTCAAATCCACCCCCGCCCCGTAGTTGGAATAGGCGGATTTGATCCCCGTCGGCCCCGTCGCCGCCACGCCGATCACCTTCGGATAGCGCGCCGGATAGCCCGCCCCGTTGGCATTGGCATTGCCCGCCGCCGCCACCAGGATCACCCCTTTCCCGTAGGCATAGTCAATCGCCTCGCGCATCAGGGCACTTTCCCCCGCACCCCCCAGGCTCATATTGATCACATCGGCCCCGTTGTCCGCCGCGAAGCGAATCGCCTCGGCAATGTCCGCCACGGTGCCGCCGCCGGACGCCCCCAACACCTTCAGGGGCATCAACGTCACCCCATGGGCCACCCCCGCCACGCCGTAGCCATTGTTGGTTGCCTGGGCGATCGTCCCCGCCACGTGGGTGCCGTGGCCCGCATCGTCTCGGGCGTCCTCGCGATCATTGACGAAATCGTAGCCTTTTGTAAATTTCACCCCCTCCAGATCCGGCACGGGGGAGATGCCCGTATCAATGACCGCCACCACGACGCCGGAGCCGTCCGTTTCTTCCCAGGCCCGCTCGACGTTGATGCTGCGCAAGTTCCACTGTTTGCCGTAGTCGGGATCGTTGGGGGTGCGCTGGCTGAAGTATTGGTAGTTGGGCTGGGCCGATTCCACCGCCGCCGCGAGGGGTTTCCATTGCAGCAGCCGATCAAGGACCGGGCGATCGTCGTTGACCACATAAACGCGATCGCCCTTTGAAAATTCGCTATTGAGCCGGGGCGTCACCCCAAAGGTTGTTTCGATCGCCGCTAGGGTTTGATCGAGCTCCGTCGCCGCGATCGCCTCTTGGAAATCAATGGCCACCGAGTCATAGACCCCCGCCGTGGCGGCCCCGCGAAACTGCCCCACCGCAAAGCTCAAGCCAACGAGAAAAAGCAAAAGGGCGATCGCGCGTTTCATGGCTAGCGTCCAGGGTGAGGGAACTCAATTTGATGAATCAGGATGAATCAGTCAGGCGGGGCAATCAGGCGGGGCAACCGGTTGAAAGGTATGCTGACACAGGGATTGGGGGCTAGGGATGAATTTCAATGCTCAGCACATAAACCCCCAGCCGCAACTGCCCCGACCATAGCTCATACTCCAGCCGGAGCGATCGCGGGATCGGCGACCCTTCCACCGTCAAATCCCGCGTAAAATTGCGCAACCGCAGGCGATCGTGACTTCCCGGCCCCGAACTTTGGAGCCAGTAGCGACTCAGGCCATACACCCCCCGCTCCCAGAGGTGGCGATAGCTAAAGGTGCCATTGCCCTGCATCGTCATCGTGGCCCGGTTCGGCGACACCTCCAGCCACAGCAGACGGCCTCCGGGCGGCCCCTCTGGCAGCGAAAACCCCGACCATTCCGAATTATTCGTCAACTTCGACGGCTGCGCCGCAGACCCCAAGCCCTCTAGGCCCGTCGCCATGGCATCCACCACCGCCGGTTCCGTCATCACCAGATGGTAGCGATTCGCATCCTTTTGATAGACCGTCACCGACGTATCTACCAGCGATCGCACGGCAAGATCCAACGATAACCAGCACACGCTGGCGGGACGGCGATGGTAGGTCAGCATGGGGTACCCAGGTCTGGAAAAAGAAGGGAAAACGCGAAAAATCGAAACTCTAGCAATTCAGCCGCCGACTTTTCCCCATCCAAGGCGGGGCCACGCCAACGGAAACCACCGGAACCTAACGACGATACAAACGGGCGAGTTGAGGGGATCTGCGGAGCCAGCGATCGCGGCCATCGAAGGGCCAAGGCACTGAAAGCCGTTCAATTAAATCTAATCCAATCAACCCAGAAACCCAGCGGAGCGGCGATCGCGGCCCCGGAAGGCGATAGGATTTGCCCTAGTCATGGTGGATCGCCCTCGAACTAGGCCCTCGAACTGGGGTGATGTTCGGCGGCGCGATCGCCCCCGCAAGCCCTAAGCCCAGAGCCGATGCCCTCCCCCATCATAACGTCCCGAACGAATGGTACCCGCCAGCAGCTCGCGATCGCGCCGCCCGCCGATGGCCTTGCCCTGACGGGACGGATCCGCATTCCCGGCGACAAGTCCATCTCCCACCGGGCCTTGATGCTCGGGGCGATCGCCCAGGGGGAAACCACCATTTCCGGCCTGCTGCTGGGGGAAGATCCGCGCAGCACCGCCGCCTGTTTCCGCGCCCTCGGGGCCACCATCAGCGAGCTCAATGAAACCCAGGTGACCGTCCAGGGCATTGGCCTGGGGAATTTGGCCGAACCGACGGACGTGCTCGATGCGGGCAACTCCGGCACCACCATGCGCCTGATGCTGGGGATTTTGGCCTCCCACCGCGATCGCCTCTTCACGGTCACGGGGGATAGTTCGCTGCGATCGCGTCCCATGGGCCGTGTCATTAACCCCTTGCGGCAGATGGGGGCACAGATTTGGGGACGACAAAACGACACCCTCGCCCCCCTGGCGGTGCGGGGCAGCCAACTGACCCCCATGACCTACCGATCGCCCATCGCCTCCGCCCAGGTGAAATCCTGCATCCTGCTGGCGGGCCTGATGGCGGAGGGGGCCACGACGGTGATCGAGCCGTCCCTGTCGCGGGACCACAGTGAACGGATGCTGGCGGCCTTTGGGGCGGAAGTCATTGTCGATCCGGAAACCGTCAGCGCCACGGTGGTCGGCCCCGCCAAGCTCACCGGGCGGCCGGTCATTGTGCCGGGGGATATCAGTTCTGCGGCCTTTTGGCTGGTGGCCGCCGCGATCGTCCCTGGGTCGGATCTGGTGGTGGAGAATGTGGGGATCAACCCTACCCGCACCGGGATCCTGGATGCCCTGGCCCTGATGGGGGCGGACATTACGCTGGAAAATGAACGGGATGCGGCGGGGGAACCGGTGGCGGACATCCGCGCCCGCTATGGTCCCCTGACGGGCTGCGAGTTGTCGGGGGATTTGATCCCGCGCGCGATCGATGAAATCCCGATCCTGGCGGTGGCGGCGGCGGCGGCGACGGGCAAGACCACCATTCGTGATGCGGCGGAACTGCGGGTCAAAGAAAGCGATCGCTTGGCCGTCACAGCCAGTGAATTGGCGCGGTTGGGGGTGGCGATCGCGGAATTGCCCGACGGCCTAGAAATCACGGGCGGTCAACCCCTCGTCGGCGCGGCGGTCGATAGCCACACGGACCACCGCATCGCCATGGCCCTCGCGATCGCCGCCCTGACCGCCCAGGGTTGCACCACCATTGATCGCGCCGAAGCCGCCGCCATTTCCTACCCCAGCTTCATCGAAACCCTCTCGGACCTCTGTCAGGGTTAGGGCGAAGGGACGGCGCGATTCAGTTGCCACAATCAGGCCCATAGCAGGACCGCCCCCCAACCCAAACCAGGTCAAGGAGCGGTCCACCCTACGCAGTAGCCCAATCAACGGACGTGATGCGGACCCTACCTAGTCCTTACCGATCACCTGATCCTTGAGGACATTGAACCGCTCGGACAATTCCTCACGGCTCGATACCCGCAGTAGATAGCGATAGACAAACCAACCGGAATAGAGCAGACCGATCAACTCAAACGTCGGCGCAAGCAAGGGGATCTCGTTGATCGCCCCCAACAGGGCCAGCACCAGCTTCACTGAAATCAACGCGGCAACGATCAAGCCGACCGTCACGACGGGCTGGCGGTATTCGCTGTAGAACTTGCCGATGAACTCGGGCAGCCCGGACAGGATCGAGTACGCCTGCTCTAGAATTTGCTGCCATTCTGCATTGTCCCCTTCGGTCGAGGCCGAGGCGAGGGAACCGGCTTGCTCCGCACTCACGGCGGGTTTATCCGCCGCGTCGGCAAAATCAGACTTTTGGAGTTCGGGTTCCATGCTTAAAAAAACCGCTGTCAGTTAACAAATGTCGAAGCTTTGCAGCCGCTATTTCGTTCTGTTTAGCTAGGAAAATACCCTAGTCTTCCCAGAACTGCAATCCCGAGGGGTGCGGCGGCGATCGCGGGGGACTTCAATAATAAAGGCCCCAACGGGTCGCTTGGACGGGGGTGGGTGCGGTGGGCGATCGCTCGGGCGTTGCGTTTCTGTACTAGACCATTCTTTACAAATTGGCAATGTTAATCATCCCCCTCAGGCCGCTGGCGGGTGGGGCGCGATCGCGCGATCGGTACATCCCTCAGCGCATCCCTCGGTGCCCGTCCGGCGAGACTGGTACGATAAATGGGTCTTTTGAGGGGGGCAGGCACCCATGGGCGATCTCGCACAGGCCGACGGCGGGCGGGGCAGCGATCTCAACCGGGCGGCGGTTTTCAGAATCCTTGACGCCAATCTCGATCGCGCCCGTGAGGGGATCCGCATTGTCGAAGAATGGTGTCGATTCGGGCTCAATAGCGCGGATCTGACGGCGGAATGCAAAGCCCTGCGCCAGGAATTGGCCACCTGGCATCGGCCCGAAATCCGCGCGGCCCGCAACACGCCCGAAGATCCCGGCACGGGGATCACCCATCCCCAGGAGCAGCAGCGGGCGGATGTGCTGGAGGTGTTGCAGGCGAACCTGTGCCGCGTCCAGGAGGCCCTGCGAGTGCTTGAAGAGTACGGCAAGGTCTACAGCGCGGAAATGGGGGAGGCATGTAAGCAAATGCGCTACCGCATCTATACCCTCGAAAGCTGTCTCCAGGCGGAACAGCGGCGGCAGGTGCTGCGGCGATCACCCCTGTATTTGGTGACGATGCCGAGCGATCGCCTGTTCGAGGTGGTGGAGGCGGCGCTGCGGGGGGGGCTGCGGCTGGTGCAGTACCGGGAAAAGGATGCGGAGGATGGGGTGCGTTTCGCGATCGCGCGGCGGATGCGGGAACTGTGCCACCAATACGGGGCGCTTTTCCTGGTGAACGATCGCGTGGATCTGGCCCTGGCGGTGGGGGCCGATGGGGTCCACCTGGGCCAGCAGGATATGCCCCTAGAGGTGGCGCGCCAGTTGCTTGGCCCCGCGAAAATTATTGGCTGCTCCACCACCAACCCTGACGAGATGCAGCGGGCGATCGACGGCGGCGCGGACTACATCGGCGTGGGGCCGGTCTATGAAACGCCGACGAAACCGGGCAAGGCGGCGGCGGGCTGGGACTATGTGCGCTACGCGGCGGAGCGATCGCCCGTGCCCTGGTACGCGATCGGCGGGATCGATCATCAAAACCTCGGGACAGCTCTCCAGGCGGGGGCGCGGCGGGTGGCGGTGGTGCGGGCGCTGATGGCGGCGGACAATCCGACCCTGGTGACCCAATACATGCTGGGGCAGCTCTTCCAGGCGTCGGCGACCTTCCCCGCGATCGCGCCGTCCGTCACCCCCTAATCCCTTCCATCCCCCGCGTGCTGAGCCGTGACCGCCCCGCGTCCCACACCGCCCCCGTCCCCCAACCCCTACGCCCTGTTGGGGGTGAAGCGCACGGCGTCCGCCGCCGACATCCGCCGCCGCTACCGGGATCTCAGTAAGCGCTATCACCCGGACACCACGGCCCTGCCCCCCGCGATCGCCACGGCCAAATTCCGGGAACTGAACGAAGCCTACGCGATTCTGAGCAACCCAGAGCGGCGACGCCAGTGCGATCTGGCCCTGGATCCCCCCATCATCGAAATCAAGCTGGACCGGCCCCCCGCGATCGCCCCGCCCCCACCCCCGCGCGACTCCGCCTACCTAGATCCCACCGATCGCCCCCTGTCTGGCGGTGAACTCTTTGCCCTCTTTTCCCTGGGCCTGAGCTTGGTGGGCTGTGTGGGGCTGGTGCTGCTGGTGGCGTGGCTGCGCGGTGACCCCCTCGCCTTGCCCCCCATTCCCTAGGGCCATGGCCCTGGCCTTGGCCGCTTGATCCCGAACCCTCAATCCCTAGTTTTCAATCTTTAGTTCTTAGTTCTCAATCCTCAAACCCATGCCATTCACCGGTTCCAAACCCCTACCTGCCCCCGAAACGCCCCTGTATAACCATCCGCTGCCCCTGATCGAAGACTGGCTGATGGGCTGGGGCTGTCTCCAGGACGGGGACGAGCTCAACCACTGGACCATCGAGCGGCCTGACTGGCAGGCGGATCTGACCCTTGAGGAGGATCGCATCATCGTGCGCTATGTCAGTACCACGGGCGATCGCGCGGAGGTGAAACGCACCTTTAAATATTCCCTGAGCCGCCAGGATCTCGACGACGCCATTTTTTCTGGCCCCTAGGGGGAACTGGATTAGGGGGAGCCGGAGGGGGCGGCGGGGGTGGGCGGGGCGCTGATTTTGCCGTAGCGGCGATCGCGCTGTTGATAGGCCAGCAGCGCCCGGTGGAACTCCTCGCGGTTGAAATCCGGCCAGAAGGTTTCCGTCACATAGAGTTCCGCATAGGCCATTTGCCACAGCAGAAAATTACTCACCCGCATTTCGCCACTGGTGCGGATCAGCAGGTCCGGATCCACGCGATCGCAGGTATACAAATGCTGCTGAAACACCCCCTCATCCACCTGATCGGGCCGCAACTCCCCCCGCTGCACCCGCTCCGCGATCGCGCGGCAGGCATGGACAATCTCCTGACGGCCCCCATAGTTCGTTGCGATCGCGAAATCCACCGCCCCATTGTGGCTCGTGCGCTCCATCGCCCTGGCCGCCTCATCCTGCAACGACTGGGGCAGGCCCGACAAATCCCCCACAAACCGAATGCGGATCTGCTCCGCCATCATTTCATCGAGTTCCCGGCGCAGCACCCGCTCGATGAGGGCCATCAAAAAATTGACCTCCATCATGGGCCGCTTCCAGTTCTCCGTCGAAAAGGCATAGGCCGTCACCGCCCCCACCCCCCAGTCCCGGCAGCAGTAGACCAAATCCTTCAGCACATCCACCCCGCGCCGGTGGCCCATCACCCTGGGCAGGCCGCGCTTCTGTGCCCAGCGGCCATTGCCATCCATAATCACCGCTACATGTTGGGGCAGGCGATCGCGCTCTAGATCAGTCGGTAGCTCCCGCGAGACGGTCAAACGTGCAGCCATTTCAAGCCTTGGGCAGGTGCCCCGATATTAACAGACCCATAAAACTATACCTACGCCGGGATAGGCCGACCCGCCCCCGCCCCCGCTGAACCCCCATTCCCCCTAGCGATCGCCGCGCCCCTCGCCGCGCCCGTCGCTCGAACCGGACTCCTGGGCACCCCCGAGCGATCGCCGCAGGGCCAGCCCCCCCCGCCGCACCAACTCCCCCAGGCCCAGGCCCAGATTGCGCCCAAACGCCTTCAGGTCACGGGCCACCGTCTCCCGCTCCATGGTGGGGGCCAGCTTCGCCTCCAGCAAATCCCGGAGTTTGCTGCTGGTGAGGGGCCGGTTTAACTTACCCCGTTCCGCCAGGGAAATGGACCCGGTTTCCTCCGACACCACAATGCACAGGCAATGCTCGACCCGCTCGGTGATGCCCATGGCCGCCCGGTGGCGCGTGCCCAACTGCCGCGAAGCCTGCCGCTCGGAAATGGGCAAAATCGCCCCCGCCGCCGTAATCCGCGACGACTGGATCAGCACGGCCCCGTCGTGGAGCAGGGTGGAGGTCTGGAAAATCGTTTGCAGCAGTTCCTTAGAAATTTCGGCGTTCAGCCGCACCCCCGGTACGGAAAAATCGCGATCGTCCAGGGGGCCGTTGGTTTCCACCACGATCAGGGCACCGGTGCGGTTTTGCGACAGTTCCTTGATGGCATCCACGATTTCGTCAATGGTGGAGTCGGCCTTGGGCACCGGCAGGACCGACGGGCGAAACAGTTCAAACAGGTCGCCGCGTCCGATGGTTTCCAGCAGCCGCCGAAATTCTGACTGCAAAATCACGGCCATGGCCACCGCCGCGCCGATGGTCAGGTGGTGCAAAAAAAAGCTCAGCAAGGCCAGGTTAAGCTGGCGGCTCGCGGCGGTGACGAGCATGAGCACCACGAAGCCGCGCACCATCCACAGGGTGCGACGCTCGCCGATGAGGGCCAAGACGGCATAGGTCAGGGCCAAAACGAGGCTGATATCGAGCAGGTGTTGCCCTAGCAAAAATGGAATCCAATGTGCGTCGGTCGAGCGGGGCTTGCGGGGGTGGCGGCGGCGCGATCGCGGGGGGAAGTTAGCCCATGGACGTGGACAATCGCCCCAGGATTGGCTGTGGTCCCCAGGACTACGGAAGTCCAAAGGCAAGCCCGTTGGGGGTTAGGGCAAGTATAGCCCGCAGGGTTGGGCGGGGGCGGCGCGATCGCGGGGGCCGAGGGTTGGTCCTCGGATCCCCCCCAAAAAACCTCGCCGCCCCTGATCTGACGGGAATCTAGGCCGTTTTGGCGATGTTTCCCTAACCCTTGAGGCGATCGGGCAGGCAGTCGAACCGCAGCAGATCGCTGTAGGTTTCCCGCCGCTGGATCAGGTTCGCCTCGCCGTCGCTGACTAGGACCGCCGCCGGTCGGGGCACTCGGTTATAGTTCGAGGCCATGCTGGCGTTGTAGGCTCCGGTGGCGGGGACGGCCAGGATGTCGCCGGTGCTCAGCTCGGGCAGTTGGGCGTCTTTGATCAGCACATCGCCGGATTCGCAGTGCTTCCCGGCGACGGTGACGGTGCGATCGCACGGGGCGCTCATGCGGTTGGCGGTGACGACCCGATAGAGGGACTGGTAGGTGATGGGGCGGGGATTGTCGGACATGCCGCCGTCCACGGCCAGGTAGGTGCGGATGTCGGGGACGGTTTTGGTGCTGCCGACCCGATAGGCGGTGATCGTCGTGGGGCCAATGAGCGATCGCCCCGGTTCGCACAGGAGTTTTGGCAGGGGAATCACCCCCTGGGCGGCGCAGGCGGCGGTGATGGCATCGGCGATCGTTTTCGCCCATTCGCGGATCGTCGGCGGATCATCGGACTCGGTGTAGCGAATCCCCAGGCCGCCGCCCACGTTCAGTTCATCCACCGGCAGACCGGCAGATCGGGCCTTCACGAGCCACTGCACCAGCACCCCCGGCAGGTCCCCATGGGGCTGCAATTCAAAAATCTGGGAGCCGATGTGGGCGTGCAGGCCGGTGCAGGTGAGGCGATCGCGGTGCTGGGCCAGGAAGGCAAACACGGCATCCACCTCATTGGGATCAAAGCCAAACTTGCTATCGAGGTGTCCCGTTTGGATGTACTCGTGGGTGTGGCATTCAATCCCCGGCGTCAGGCGCACCATCACGCGGGTGGGCGAGTCCGCCGCGATCGCCACCAACGTTTCCAGATCCAGCCAGTTATCCACCACCACCGTCAGGCCGTGGGTCACCGCCAGCTCTAGCTCCTGCCGGGATTTATTGTTGCCATGGAAATAGATCTTGCTCGGGCACACCCCCGCCTGGAGCGCCGTATGGATTTCGCCCCCGGAGACTACATCAATCCCCAGCCCTTCCCCATGGGCGATCGCGCAAATCGCCAAATTACTCCACGCCTTCGACGCATAGAGCACCTGGGACTCGCCGCCATAGAACTCGCGGAACGCATCGCGATATTGGCGGCAACCGGCCCGCAATGTGGCCTCATCCACGATGTAGAGCGGTGAATCAAATTTTTCGAGCAACTCCACCACATCACAGCCCCCCACCTCCAGGTGATCGCGATCGTTCACCCGCGCCGTCAGGGGCATCAGGGACTGGTTCGGGGAGCCTGCGGCCCCATCGGGCGGCAGGTACTGAAAAGCCGTATTTTGGCTAGAAATGGGCGGTGTGGCAATCATGGGAGGGAACTGAACAAACGGGATAGGGTGGGCAGAACTTCCCCTGGCGCACCTGGAATGGGGCGGCATCAGAGTTTCACCAGTGTACAAAACGGGTCGAACTTGCTGGGGGACTTGGGGGTGGAAATCCTGAAATTTTTGGGCACCGGCCTGGGGGGCAAGGCTGGCCCCCGGCGGCAATTGTTGACGTGGGATAACCCCATTGCAGACCCATTCCAAGCAATCCAGTATCCTAGGGGATAGAAAAACGACTGTTGCTGGCTGCTGTTGATCGGAAACCCTTCCCTATGATCACCTTTGAGACCTATCCCGGCATTTTCATTTTCCAGTTGGTCTTCACCCTGGCGTTCACGGGGGTGATTGTTTGGCAGACGATCGAGTCGCTCAAGACGATCGAACGGAAATAGGCCCAGTTTGTCCTGGGGGCTGGGCGGGGAAACCCCGCCCCTACGGATACTCGACTGAAATGATGGGGATATAAGGGTTTCAGGCCGTTGATATTGGGTGGGTCGGGGGCCGCGATCGCGGTGACCCACCGCCCATTGGTCCCATGACCATCAAGTTCAAAAATCGGGATGACAGGATTTGAACCTGCGACATCCTGCTCCCAAAGCAGGCGCGCTACCAAGCTGCGCTACATCCCGGCGGTCGGTGCGGTGCGCTGCGGGGGCGCGATCACGACGACGTTTTTCAGTATATAGGGAATCGTCCCTCAATCGGGATACCAGAACATTCCCTTAATGCCCTCCGGATCCGGCATAAAGCCCAGACGGCGGTAAAAATCCACCACATGGGGATCCGCAAACAGGGTGATATTGCTGATATCTTCCCGCCGCAGACATTCGATGGTCTGCTTCATCAGCGCCTTGCCCAGGCCGCAGTTTTGATAGTCCGGATGCACCACCACATCCCACACGGTGGCATTAAACGCATGGTCCGACGTGGCCCGCGCAAAGCCGATCAGCCGCCGCTTCGCCCCCCGCTGCTCCCACATCGACAGCACCAAAAAGCTGTGCTGGATCGCCTTGCGGACCTTCCGCAGGGGACGGCGCGCCCAGCCAACCGCGTCGCACAGTTCTTCGAGATCGTAGAGATCAATCTCGCGATCGGTGCTGAAAAAGACTTGGGCGTCCTCCGGTTGACCATCCCGCATCGGGACCGGCATCGCCACGGCGGGCATGGGACGGGATCCCGATGCCGGGGGGGATGCATTAAATAAACCTTTCCAGAAACCCATCCGTGCCCAATCTAGAGTGAGGGAACTGTGGCCGCACGGGCCGTGGCATTGTCGGCGCAATCCGAATGCGCGATCGGTAACGAACGATCTGAATGCACGCTACCGGTGATGGTACACGCGATCGCCCCGGCGGTGGATGGGGCGAGGAACAAAATCGCCGAGAACCCGCCCGCCGCCGTCAAAATGCCCCCTTATTATATGGCGAGCGGGAAAACCCGGCCCCCCTGCGGCGGGGAGGATGGCAATCTGTCATGCTTGGGGCAGTGCCCGCTTTGCCCCTAGGGCCAGTTCTGGGGCTGAAGCGGTGCGCTGAAAGACCTTCGGCGTATGATGGACCTAACCCGTGGACCGCCTGAGAATCTACGGAGATTCCCTGGCAATGGCGCGGGGTCATCCCCCTGATTTCGTGCCCGATTGTCCCCCTTGGCCGCGATCGCGTCCCGAGCATTCCCCCACCCGTCCGTATCCTGTTTTCAACCCCCCTTATCCCCCTCCGTTGCCGTTGACTGGCCCCCCTGGAGCCTAGTGGCAATCCCCCGTGCCCCCTGCGAGGCGCGATCGTCACCCCCCATCGCTCCGTCCGCCGCCGTTGCGATTACCCCCCTATGACCACGGGCCTCAAGTCGTCAACCCTCCAGCTCCTCAAACGCTTCAACCGGGCGTTTCCCCAGTTCTACGAGCAATTTGTCAGCAGCGAAATTCAGCTCCAAAATCTGCGCCTCGCCTACCAACTCTACAAAACCCGGCAGGCGGTGATTGAGATGCGTCCCGAGGGCACCAAAAGCGCCCTGCATTTTGCCTATCGCAACCAATCCTTCCTGCTGAGCGACATTTTTGGCGTCCTGGCGGCCTATGGCCTGACGATCCATAGCCTGAGTCTGTATGGGCAAATCCACCCGCCCATGCTGGTGTTTATAAAACTGGTGGTGTCCAGGGGCAGCAAGGCCCTGACGGAAAAAACCTCCGACAATGTGTGCCGCGCCATCCGCGAAGCCCTGGCGGGCCACTTCGAGGTGGAGGAAATGCTGGCGGTGGAGTTCAATCTCGATGCGGGCCTAGAGCAGGTGGAGACGGAATTTTATGTGGATCCGGTGTTTCACCTGCCGGCCCTGCTGATCGAGGCGGATAACCAACCGGGGCTGTTCTATAAGGTGATGTATGCCATTTGGCAGGAGGATCTGCTGGTGGTGAATGCGAATTTGCTGGTGTGGCGGGGGCGGACGCGGTTGATTTTGTATCTGCTGGGGCCGAATGAGAGTTTGATTCCGGAGTACTTGGGCCAGCGCATTGCGGAGGGGGTACGGCTGCGGCTGATGGGCTGCTAGCGTGGAAAGGGGGGACCAATGGTGGGCAGTGGATCAGGTTTACGACAGGCAGCGCAACGGGCCATGGATAGGGTTGAAATTCGCAATGTGTCGCATGGGTATGAGCTACGGGGCCGCGATCGCGGGGGGAGCCCGTCGGAGGGGCCGCCCACGACCCTGGTGTTTATCCATGGCTGGATGCTCAGCCGCCACTATTGGCAGCCGCTGATCGATCGCTTTGCGCCGGATCATCCGTGCCTGTGCTATGACCTGCGGGGCTTTGGGGAGTCTTTGCCTCCGTCGTCGGCGGATTTGTTCCATACGCCCAAGCAGCGCTACCAAAACTATGCCCCGGCGGCCTATGCGGAGGATCTAGAAACGCTCTTGGAGCAGTTGGGCATTGAGCGGGCGTGGCTGATCGGCCATTCCCTCGGGGGGACGATCGCCCTGTGGGCGGCCCACCAGTCACCGAAGCGGGTGGAGGGGGTGATTTGCCTCAATTCCGGCGGCGGCATTTATCTCAAGGAGGAGTTTGAGCGATTCCGAATGGTGGGGCGGCAGTTGGTGCGGTGGCGATCGCGGTGGCTCGGGGCGGTACCCGGTTTGGGGTGGCTGATGGCCCGCGACAGTGTGGCGCAGCCGGTGGCGACGCGGTGGGGACGGCAGCGGGTGGTGGATTTTTTGGCGGCGCACCCGGAGGCGGCCCTGTGGACCCTGTTGGAATCGACCACGGAGGCGGAGGTAAACCGGCTGCCCCGGATTGTGGCCCAGCTCGCGCAACCGGCCTATTTCATTGCGGGGGCGCGCGATGGGGTGATGGAGCCGCAGTATGTGCGCCATTTGGCGAGTTTTCACCCGCTGTTTGATCTGTGCGGCAAGAATTTGTTTGAAATCCCGGACTGCGGCCACATGGGCATGGTGGAGCAGCCGACGGCGGTGGGCGATCGCATTGCGGCGATTTTGCAGGGCCATTGTGCTGATTTGCCCGCGATCGCGCCCTAAACGTTGCTTAATGAATTCCTAAAAATCTGGTTTCCAGATCACCACTAACCGATGAATGTGTTCTAGATTAATCCTCTGGTAATCCCATGGCTGCTGATGTGCCTGTGTCCTATGATTCTGATTTTTATGGGTGGATTCAGCACCAAATGCACCTGCTGCAATCGCGGCAGTTAGAGGCGCTTGACATTGAGAATTTGATGGAGGAATTAGACAGTTTGGGACGTTCAGAACGTCGTGCGCTGCTGAGTCAGATCACTCGCCTTTATCTCCATCTTTTGAAATGGCATTATCAACGGGAGCGACGATCGCGCTCTTGGCTGGTCAGTATTGTGGATGCGCGGGTTGAAATTCGGCGTTTGCTGGCGGATAACTCTAGTTTCAAAGCTTGGTTGCCTGAGGCGGTGATCGTGGCCTATGTCGATGCGAGAACTAAGGCTCAAGCGGAAACGGGTTTGCCCCTAGACACATTCCCCGCTGAGCTGCCTTTCTCTTGGGATGACGCGATCGCCCAGGAACTCAGCCTAGATGAATCGCCCCAGGAACGCTGGATGGACTGATGGGGCAGCGGATCGCCATTCATTTCATCCCTGGAACGGTGAAATTGACCCGAGATCGCGCCGCCTAGTCTTGAAGATGTCGGCCCATAGATTTCGGCCACTCCTCAACAGATGCGACGCGTTTGGGGGAAGTGGGACGACCTTGATCGCCTCGATCTGTACCACTACGACCCTGTCGGTTAATCGATCTTGCTTTGATTCTCTTCAAAAAGCGGGTAACGCGATTCGAACGCGCGACATTCACCTTGGCAAGGTGACGCTCTACCACTGAGCTATACCCGCTTGCGCTTTCGCGTAATTAAGAATGCCAAAGCCGTGGGGGAATGTCAACCCCTTAACCCCAAAAAATTTCTAAAAATCCTCGGGAAAATGGTCCATGTCAGACGGCGCGGACTTTAGGCGGGCGTGGATCCCCCTGGGGGCGGGCTTCCCCCTATGATGGGCGCAAACGAAGGAGGCGGAGAGTCAAGCGGCTATGGCGTTGCTACTGGCGGGGGATATTGGGGGCACCAAGACCATCCTGCAATGGGTGGAGGTGTCGGGGGCCGATCGCGTGGTGCGGTTCGAGCGGGAGTTCCCCAGTGGGGCCTATGGGGATTTGGTGCCCCTGGTGCAGGAGGGGGCGGCGATGGCGATCGCGGCGGGGGCGATCGCGGCGACGGAGCAACCGGTGGCGGCCTGTTTCGGCATTGCGGGGCCGGTCAGCGGCGGGGCGTCGCGGTTGACCAATCTGGGCTGGTTCCTAGAAGAGGACCGCCTGAGCCTGAGTTTAAAGATTCCTCGGGTGGAATTGATTAATGATTTTGCCGCCGTGGGCTATGGGGTGACGGAACTGCCGCGCGATCGCCTGCACCTGCTGCGGGATGTGCCCCGAAATCCCGATGCGCCGGTGGCGGTGATTGGGGCGGGCACGGGCCTGGGGGAAGGTTTTTTGGTGCCGACGGCGGCGGGAACTTACCGGGTCTTTTCCACGGAGGGGGGCCATGGGGACTTCGCGCCGCGATCGGAGTTGGAATGGCAGTTGGTGGAATATTTATTGGAACGCCACGGGATCGATCGCGTGTCCGTCGAGCGGGTGGTGTCGGGCCAGGGCATTGCGGCGATCTATCAATTCCTGCGCGATCGCGGCATCGGCCAGGAATCCCCCGACATCGCCGCCGCCATCCGCACCTGGGAACAGCAAATGGGCAAAAGTGAGAAAACCGTTGACCCCGCCGCCGTGATCTCCCAGGCCGCGATCGCGGGGACCGATTCCCTGTGCGAGCAGGCCATGAACCTCTTTGTGGCGGCCTACGGAGCTGAGGCGGGTAATTTGGCCCTCAAGCTGCTGCCCTATGGGGGGTTGTATATTGCCGGGGGCATCGCCGCCAAAAACCTGCCCCTGCTCGATCGCGCCGGATTCATGCACCACTTTGAAACCAAGGGCCGCGTCAGCCGTCTCCTGGAATCGGTCCCCGTCGCCGTGGTGCTCGATCCCCAGGTGGGGCTGTTGGGGGCCGCCGTCCGTGCCCAGCAGCTTTTGACCGAGGGCTGATAACTGGGGCGTGTCGTCAAAGGGTTTGGGGTGATCGGTTGGGCAAGGGTTGGGAAACCCAACCCCTACGGTGACGGAATGGGTGGCAGTTCCCGTTCCTACCGCTACTTTTCCGCAAAGGTCCAGGTGCCATCCCACCCCGGCGGCAGGCCCGTCACCAGCAGGCGATCGATCCGCTCCAGGTAAAACCGCGCCGCCACGTCCCCCGGATTGCGGGTCATGACCGCCTGGAAGTGCCGTCGGGCAAGGCCCAAATCCCCCCGAGCAAAGGCGCGGTAGCCGGTTTCAAATTCCACCGCCGTTTGCTGTTTGAGCGATCGCGCGGGCTCCACCTCCGCATCCAGCACCTCATAGATGGCGATCGCCTCCGACCGGCCTTTGACGATCACCCGATCCAAAAACCGTAACTGATACCGATCCGGATGCTGGAGCCGCTCCAACAGCGCCCCCGAAATCAGCAGCGACGCCCCATAAAACTTCGTGAGTCCCTCCAGCCGCGCCGTCAGGTTGATGGTGTCCGATAGGGCATCCCCCTGCATCCGGTTGTATTCCCCCACCATGCCCACCATCACATGGCCCGCGTGGATGCCCATGCCGACGCGGATCGTGGTCTGGCCAGCGATCGCGCGCTCCTGGTTCAATTCCCGAATCCGCTCGAATTGCGCCAGGGCCGCCGCGATCGCCCCATCCACCGCCTCGGGGAACACGGCCATAATGCCATCCCCCAGAAATTTAACGATCGTGCCCCGATAATGGCGAATTTCCGGCGCAACCCGCTGCAAATATACATTGACAAAATCAAAGCTTTCCTGGGGCGTCATCTGTTCCATCATGGTGGTGAAGGAACGGATATCGGAAAAGAAGACGGCCATGTCTTTGCTCACATGGTCCCCCAATTCAATATTGAGGATATCTTCGCGCCCTAGAAAGTTGAGATATTCCGGCGGAAAAAAGCGGGCAAAGGAATCTTTTTGGACTTCCAGACTGCTAAAAGATTGCTCCAGTTGCGCCGCCATACTGTTAAAGGATTGGGATAATTTATCCACCTCATTAATGACGAGATATCCCATGGGCGGCACCCGCTGGGCGAGGTTGCCCCCCGCGATCGCTTCAGAGGCTTGGGTGAGGTTACCGATCGCGCGGCTGATCCAGCGGGACGTAAAAATGCCGGAAATAATCGACAGCACCAGGGCGATCGCGCAGAGGATGAGGGTTTGGCGCAAACCAGCCTGGATGCGGTCCATAAAATCCGCCTCCGGCACCATCACAATGATCAGCCAATCAATGCCGCGCCCATCTTGGACAGGCAGCACTTCCATATAGTGGCGATCGCCCTCCACCTGCACATCCATCTGCACCGACTCCCGCACGCGAATCGGCTGGCCAAAGCGATCGCTCAGGGTCGCCATGGCCGCCCGCAGTTGGGGAGTTTGGCTCTGGATGGCCGCCAACCGGCGCGGCTCCTCATCCCCCTTGCCCGCAATCAGGGGCGGCTCCGACGTGGATCCAGCCACCATCAAACCATCGCGATCAATGATGAACGCTTGGCCGGTTTTACCCACCTGCAACCCTTGCAAAAATTGGCTGATGCCCGCTAGGGGTAAATCGCACAGCAGCACCCCCAAAAAGTCGCGATCGCCCCCATAGATCGGCAGCACCGCCGACACATCCAACCGTTGCCCAATGGCCGACGGCTGAATCTCACTCCAGGCAAAACTCTGCCGCGCCACCGCCAACCGATACCAATCCCGCGATCGCGCATCATAGTTCGGCCGCTCCCGCAGCACCCGCCCCAACTGATCGCCATCCGTAATGGCAAATCGCCGCAGGGCACTCCCCGTCGCCCGCGTCGAAGCCACCGCATAATTTTCTAACCCATTAGCCCCAATAAACTCCCCCTCCCGATTCGCAAATGCCAACGTTCCTAGATCATTAAACAGCCGACTTTGGCTCAAAAAATGGCGCTGCAACGCCTCAGAATCTTGAATAAGCGTTGGATTATTTTTAAAAAATTGAGCATTGAGATTATGGATAAAATAGGGCTCCTCCAGGTACTGCTTCACCTCATCCCGGACCCGGTTCGCCACCTCGCGCCGCAACTGGCTCGCAATATCATTCACCGAAGCCCGACTATTCCACAGGGACAGGCCCCCCACCAGCCCCACCGCCACCGTCAACTGCACAACAAAAGGCAAAACCAGCGTCGTTCGCAGCCGCAAATGGTAGCGGGGGCGCTGAACGGAAGCATCGCTGGTGGCATCGGGGGGCGGAACGACTTCTAAAAAAGCTTGGCTCACGATGGCTCCAGAATCGCTATTGAGAAAGCACCATAGCTAGGGATTGCAAAGGCCAAGGCGGCCCCGGTGGCGCGACGGGATAAGAACGATACATGCGGCCCTAGCCCTGAAATCTAACCGATCTGCGGTGGGGCTGCCTAGATTCTGCAATGTTGTACGCCCATGGCGAAGGGGGGGCCGACAAAATTGCGCAAAAAAAACGCGCCTGATGCGCGATTCCCCTAGCCCGTTGCCCGAACTATGGGGGCGGTGGGGGCGGTGCGATCGCCGTGGCCCCCGCCCCTCCCTAGATCCCAAGCCCGACTTGATCGGAGGACTGGGGTCAGGGGAGATGGCCAGGGGACGAAACAAGGGGCACACCGGAGGACAGCGGAAGGCCGCGATCGCCCTAGCCCTGACCGCAGCTACAGCCCGAGCACTTGCAGCCGGAGCCGTTGGCGCACCCTTCGCAGCAATAGGCTTTGCCGTCCTTCATCACGGCCGTCTCCAGATTGACCGTGCAGTTGCAACGCTCGCAGGCACAGGGTTGGGTGGTGGTGGCGGTTTTCATGGTGGGTTCCTCAAATTATCTGAACACCTGCTCATACTTTAGCATCAAAGTCTGAATGGTTGCTCAGATATAATGGCTAAGAGAGTATTAAATTCCTGAAGGTGGTCTGGCGTGCCGGTGGTTGGGCGTCAGGGTGCCCAGGGGGATGTTGGCCCCCGCCAATCCCCGCCAATGAAGTGGGTGAGGTGGCCTGTGGTGGGCCGCTGTCCCTGTCCTATTCCCCGTGTGTCCCATGGTTGTTTCCCGTTCTGCTGCTGTGTCTGCGATTCCGGCTGGTGATCCGGCGAGGGGGGAGGGGGATGTGCCGGTGTGCGATCGCGCCTATCCGCCCTCGCGCGATCGCCTGGAGACGATGGCCCAGCGGGTGTTGTCGATGGAGAAGGCCCAGCGGATGGCGGAATTTTTCAGCATTTTGAGTGATCCGAACCGGCTGCGGCTGCTGTCGCTGCTGGCGGAGGAGGAGCTGTGTGTGTGTGATTTGGCGGCGGCGCTGGAGATGAGTGAGTCGGCCGTGTCCCACCAGTTGCGGACCCTGCGGGCGGCGCGGCTGGTGCGCTATGACAAGCGGGGTCGGCGGGCGTTCTATCGCCTTGATGATCACCACGTCCTCGATCTCTACCGGTCGGTGGAGCACCATTTGGATGAGCCGTGCGGCTAGGGGCTCAAAAAGGGTGGCGGATGGGGGCCATGGGGCGAGATTGGCCCTAAACCCCCTAAGGACTGGGACTGGATCCGCGCGATCGCGTGGCCCCGTATGATGGGATTGCGGGGCAAATTGTATTGCCCGATGCCATTTGAAATGTGTTTTGTGGCCCCTGGGCGGTGGTGGATAGCCCTGGCGATCGCGCCGTGCGGGGGGCCAGCCCTAAGAGAAACGACCGTCCTGATTTCCCCTTATTACCGAAAAATACCGAATTCCCTATGCTTGCAGCCCCCACCCACGCCCCCACCCAACCGCCCATTAGCGATCGCCACCGCCTGCGGCCCGCCCAGTTGGATATGCCGCCGAGGCTGCTGCTGGGTCCTGGCCCCTCGAATGCCCACCCCCGCGTGCTTCAGGCGTTGGGAATGCGGCAGGTGGGCCATTTGGATCCCTGCTTCATTGCCCTGATGAACGAGGTGCAGGAACTGCTGCGCTACGGCTGGCAGACGGACAACACCCTCACGATTCCCGTCAGCGGCACCGGCAGCGCGGCCATGGAGGCGACCCTGGCGAATTTGGTGGAACCGGGCGATCGCGTCTTGATCGGCATCAATGGCTACTTCGGCCATCGCTTGACGGACATGGCCCAGCGCTACGGGGCCGAGGTGCGCGCCATCCACAAACCCTGGGGCGAAACCTTTTCCTTGGCGGAACTGCGGACGGCCCTAGAAACCCACCGGCCCGCCATTTTGGCCCTGGTCCATGCGGAAACTTCTACGGGGGCGCGGCAACCGCTGGAGGGGGTTGGGGATCTGTGCCGGGAATTTGACTGTTTGCTGCTGGCCGATACGGTGACGAGCTTGGGGGGCGTGCCCCTATTCCTGGATGCGTGGGGCGTCGATGCGGCCTACAGCGGCAGCCAAAAGGCTTTGAGTTGCCCCCCCGGCATTGCGCCCTTTACCCTGGGCGATCGCGCGATCGCCAAACTCAACCGCCGCCAATCCCCCGTCCCCAACTGGTATCTGGACATGAGCCTGGTGGGGCGCTACTGGGGCAGCGATCGCACCTACCACCACACGGCCCCCATCAACATGAACTACGCCCTGCGCGAAGCCCTCATGCTCGTCGCCGAGGAGGGTCTTGATGCGCGGTGGCAGCGACACCAAACCGTCGCCGAACTGCTCTGGGACGGCCTCGAAGCATTGGGATTGCGGTGCCACGTGGCGCGGGAATTCCGCCTGCCGACCCTCACCACCGTCCTGATCCCCGACGGCATCGATGGCAAAGCCGTCGCCCGCACCCTGCTCAATGACTACAACATCGAAATTGGCGGCGGCCTCGGGGAACTGGCGGGCCGCGTCTGGCGCATTGGCCTGATGGGCTTTAATAGCCGCCCCGAAACCGTCCTGACGCTGCTAAAAGCCCTCGAAACGGTCCTGCCCCGATTCCGCTAGGGAGACCCTTTTATATCCATTCCGTAGGGGCGGGGTTTTCCCGCCCAGCCCCCACCAGCCCATCTCAACCGCGATATCTTGGCTGTGGCGATCTTGATCTTGACCGTGACATGATTGCGATCGCCCCTGCTTAATCGTCCCCGCGCCCTTCCGGAGCCGCCACCACCGTCGCCTCTTGGCCGTAGCCATTGGCCCGATTGGGCGACAGGGCCAGGGCATCCTTCTGCATACTAAAACTCGACTCCGTATCATCCGGCAACGGAAACGAGTCGAGGTGGGTCACCAGCTCCTGGGGCACCGAATTGGCAATTTGCGTACTGTGGCACACGAAAAAATCAAACGTGAACCCCCCCAGCCGCACGCGATCGCCATCCTGCAACCGCTGCCGCCCGTGGACCGCCATGCCATTGACGAAGGAGCCATTGGTACTGCCCAGGTCCACAATATAAAACCCGCGCCGGCTGGCATATTGAATCGCCGCATGGCGACGGGACAGCCGCTGATCCTGGATCGGCAGCGCCGCCTGGGCATCGCGCCCCATCAGCCAAATCATCTGGTGCTGGAGGAGCGATCGCGTCTTGCCATCGATCAAATTAGTGATGAGATACGCCTGCTGACCCCGCGCAATCCCCTGCACATAGCGCGTGGATCGGCGCAGACGGTTCACCTGGCTGGGGGCATCGAGCTCCGCCAACTCCTCGAACAGGTCCCGATGGTCACGGTAGAGGGACAGAAAAAGCTGATACGACCGCTCACGGTCCTCGCGATCGGACGCAGAAGGCTGGCTGGAAGAACGCAAATCCGCAGGATGAAAGTCCATAGTCTACGCGAGCCTGGGCGACCGATAACGCAAGGCGAATATTCCGCGATCGTGGTCAAGTAGACGCGCTTCCAATCCGCCCAGCCCTACCGCGATCGCAAATCTAGGGCAGCAACGGAGGCGGCCCTTGCCGCCAAGGCACTATCACTTTCCGTCGTGCCAGAAACCTTGATGAGCTTCGCCAACTCCTGAAGCTGGGCCACCGCTTCGGCCCCTTCGAGCTTCATCAGTTCGCGATCGTCGCGCATCTCTGTCCAGGTGATGCCGTAGTCAGAGACGAGGAAGCGAATCAAATGGTTATCGCCTAGGCTCACCATAAACGATGCACTGTTCATTTGATCGCCACAGGTGTAGCAGGATGCCAGATATCCTCGTCGCTCTAACACAATGGCTAAGGCTTGGAGGCTCATGACCAGATCCCGCACGAACTGACGGTGCTGTTCGGCAAGTCTTAGAAACACGGCCTACTCCCGATTGTCTCTGTTCATTCTAGGGGCTCTCTATGCTTTTTATATTCTCTTAAGGTTTTCGGCAACTGCCCTTGGGCGGGTTTGGCGGGGGCTTGGGGCGCGGTGAAGGCCCGTCCTTGGGGGGTTTAGGGGGTGTGGGACGGGGGAAAAATTAAAAATGATAACAATTGATAATGTTTTGGGGCTCGAATGATGCGATCGCGGGGGACCGGCCCCGGTTTTGCTGGGGGAAATGATCCCTGAAACCGTTGCGGGGCGGTCGGTTATGCGCAAGGCGATCGCGGCGGAGCCCCACCCAAGGGCGCGTTACAATTCCCCCTTGATGGATTGATGGACTGAAAAGTTAGTTGGCCAGTTCCCACCAGCCCAGGCCCGGTCCAATGAAGCGGATGGTCACCCACAGGGCGATCGCGAGGCCAATGCCGATCCAGGCCCCGCGACTGGTCCAGGCCACAAAGTCCGCCGACTGCTTTTTGGTGATGGGAATACCGGGCAAAATCCGGTCCACATCTTTGCCGTAGTCGTCACCGAGGATGGTTTTCCGCCGTTTGGATTCTCCCATGGGGTTTGGGCACCGATTGTGCTTGTGTGAAGGGGCTAGCCGAGCAGCCGCCGGGGTGCATCCACAAACTGCATCAAAAACCCGTGGGCTGTGGCGCTGGAGCGTGAGGGTCTATCCTATCGCGATCGCGGTGACCCCTTAATGGTTGTCATGGTTGCCCCATTGCCCTGCCCTAATCCCCTAGGGCCCTGGGGTCGGAAAGAGCCAGTGGGGATCGAGGTAGCTGGTGCGGGCGATGGGGCTGAGGGCTCCGAGGACTTGCTGGCCGTAGCTGCGCCGCACCACCCGCGTATCGAGCAGGGCAATGAGGCTGCGGCGATCGCCGGGGGAGTCGCGATCGCCCGCCCGCATGGGGGCCACCGCCCGTTGCAGTTCACTGAGGGCCGTCGGCAGCAGGTATAGGCGAAACCAGTCCCGCCGGTGGCGTTTGTAGTTGTCCACCCGGGCCGCCACGCGGGGATCTTCGAGGGAGGGGATCGGCAGGGCGGTGATGATCAAGAGGGTGGGGACGGGGAGATGTCGCTGGCGATCGCGCCAAAATTCCCAGCCGGTGACGAGGATGCCGTTGTCGTCGGGGCAGGTTTCTTCGACGCGCACCCGCCGGCCAAATTCCGCCGCGAGGTGGGAGCCCACCTGGGCCTTGAGGGGCACGTCCCCCACGAGGATGACGGTGAAGCCGCCGCCGGTGGGATGGTTGCCGTAGAGCCCCAGCAGGGCATGGATCTGTTGCAGCAGCGCCCGTTGGAAGTGGGGGGTGTTCGGAAAGGGCAGGTGTTCGGGGAGGTAGAGCTGGAGGGAGTCGCTGTGGCGATCGGGCAGGAATTTGAGGCAGGTGGCGCGATCGCGGTCTTGGTTGAAGTCCTGATCGCTGCTGAGGTCGCGGTCTTGGTCGTGATCCTCAAAGCCGATGCGTTCCTTAAAGGTGACAGCTTCCGGGTCGGGATCGAGGACCGGGCCGATCAGGACCACGGGCTGCTGGGGCCACAGGGGGGCGAGGCGATCGGCGACGGTGACGGGGCTGGCGGTGAGGCGAAAGAGGCCCGTGCGGCGATCGGTTTCCGCCATGGGGATCCAGCCGTCGCGGGTGAGGGTGGGGGCGAAGGCGCGCCAGGGGCCGGGGAGGGGGCCGGTTTCCTCCAGTTGGGTGAGCAGGTCCAGGAGGATCTGGCGATCGCCGGGGTCGAGGGCGCAGCAGTGGTAGGGGTTGGCGGGCCGCTGGAAGAGGCTGTGGGTGAGGGCGACGCGGCGATCGCGGATGGGGTTGGCGGCGTCAGGGCGGGCCAGCATCAAGTCGTCCCAGTCCCTCGGGGTGAGGGTTTTGGTGAGCCAGTCCCGGCACCAGGATTCGAGATCGTCGGCCCCATCGATGACCGTTGCGAGGCCCGCGAGGCGGCGGACGGGGCTGAAGGCGTCCTGGAGCCACTGTTGGGGGGAAATGAGCAAAAGGCCGTGGGGGGCGATCGCGCGATCGGTCCCGCTGAAACCGTGGCTGAAGCTGGGGGAGTCAGGCCAGAGATGAATCGGTTTGGGCTGCCAGTGGGGCAGGGTTTGGAGCCAATCCTGGAGCTTGGGGAGTTCCACCTGGCGCAGGCGCTGCTGCACGGCTTCGGGGGCAACAATCACCACCGGTTCTGGCCACAGGAGGGCGGGGGCTAGATAGCTCAGGCGGTGGCGATCGCAGCCCATGGCCGTGCCCGTTTGCAGAATGGCGCTGCGCCGGAGCCGCATGGCCCGAGCCACCAGTCGCGCCATGGTCAGGTGGTGCGCCCAGGATCGTTCTGACTGGGCCGCCCGCAGAAAGGCGCGGAGTTGTTGATGGACCTCGACTTCGATCACGGGGCGGCGGCGGGGCGGCGAATGGCGAATGTTCTCTAGCGTGGCACAAAAGCGACGCGGAGATGGGGGGATGGACTGGCGGGGCCACAGGGTAGCAGGGCCACGGGGCGGCGGGTCCACGGGGCGGCGGTGCGATCGCGATTGTCCTGACTCGGGGCGATCGCCCTGGAAGGATTGGGTACCATCGGGGGCTCATGGTTTGGTTGGGCAACGGCCAAGGCTGCCGTTCGCCGGTGGGTTGCTATCTACGCCGATCCTTTCACCCCATCTCCGTTGCCAGAGCGCTGAGCGATCGCCATGCAGACCACCCTCCCCCGTGTCCATCTTTCCCCGCGATCGGCGGTGACCCGTACTCCGGGGGCTTCCTTGGCGGCGGGCTCCCCGTGGAATCAGCAGGTCTATGGCCGCTTGCAGCGGACGCTTCAGGGGGCGGCGGGGCGACGATCGCGCCTGTTGGCGGTGTGTGATGATCTGCGGGAGCGCGATCGCCTGGTGCAGCGCCTCGATCACGACTGTGGTTCCTTGGGCATGGCGCTTTTGCCGTCACCGTTCGGGGTGGCGCGATCGCGGGAGGCGGCATCCATGGCCGTGCCCTCCGTGGTGCAACTGGATCCCCATGGCCCAGGGCCAGCCCCCGTCACCGCCACGATTGAGACGGCCGTCGCCCGCGCGATCGCCCCCCAGGACTCCACAACAGAAACCCTGGCCCTGCTGCAACTGTGCGGCATTGAGCAGTTCACCCGCCTGTCCGCCCGCCATCAACAGGCCCTGCTGCGGCAACTGGACGACGGGGCCGACCGGATGGCGATCGCCCCCGTGGCCTGGGTGATTTGGCTGCCCCGGCCGTGGCTCGATGCCATTCGCCAGTCCGCCCCCCGGCTGTGGGCATTGCAGACGGCGACCGTATTTGAATTTGAGGGGGATCCCACCCCGACGCCCCTTGCGTCCCCTGCGGATCATCGGCCTGCAGCGCTAATCACGTCCCGGCCCGATGGGTGGCGATCGCCCCTGCGCCTCGATGGAGTCATCTCCCAATCCCCCAGAATTGCGACCGCACCCGATCCGTTCCCCAGGGCGCACCGCCCCGCGACCGGTGCAGGGGTCCATTGGCGACCCGGCTGGCGGGCCTGGATGCGATCGCTCCAGAACACCCCGGACCTGGGGAAGGGGGATGGGGACCTTCAGGAGCTAGAGCGGGCCTGTGGTCTGGGCTGTCAACTGCTGGAGCGGACGGATCTGACCCCGGCGGATCGGGGGGAATTGCTGGCGGATTTGTCCCGGTGCTTCAGTTTGCAGTTGGCCTATTTGACCCAGGTTGCCCCGGCGGCCCCTGTCGATCGCCAACGGTGGCAGCGGGTTTGTGAGCAGGCGATCGAGGCGACCCAACGGGCGATCGCCCTGCTGCCCGAGCGGTTTGCTGAGGGGGTGATTTCCCCTGGGGATGGTGGGGATTTGGGGGTGGAGGATCGCCCCACGGCCGCCGCGATCGCCTTTGATCTGCACCGCCGCCTGGGGTATTTGCTGACGGAGCGGGTGCGGCAGGGGGTCAATGGGGCCGCCGGTTGGCAGGCGGTGGTGGATGCCTACGGCCGCGCGATCTCGATCGCCACCGCCGAAGGGACGCCTCCGGATCTCGATGCCCTCATTGCCACCTACAACAACCTGGGTACGGCCTACTGGAACCTGGCCCCCCACGACCCGACCCCCCAGGCGCTCCAGGGGGCGATCGCCGCCTATCGGGCCGCCCTGGCCTACTATGGCCCCTCGGACAGCGCCCTCCCCCCCGACGAGCGCTACGGCCTTCTGCAAACCAACCTGGGCACCACCTATCTATATCTCGCTAACCGGGGTGAAAACGGCCCCTGGCTGGATTTGGCCATTGAGGCGTTCCGCGCGGCCCTGCCCCATCGCCCCGTCGCCACCCACCCCGCCGCCCATGGGGCCACTCAACTGAATCTAGGTACGGCCCACTGGCGGCGCTATCGCCAAATGGCCCCCACCGCTGCCCCCCAACCGCCTGCGGATTTGCTCCACGCGATCGCGGCCTACGAAGCGACCTTACAAATCCCCGTGCCCGCCGACCAGCCCAGCCCGCCCTACCGCCGCGATGCCGCCCGCCATCTGGGTTTGGCCTACTATCACCTGGCGACGGTGTTTGGGTCTTGGCTCGATCGCGATCGCCGTCGCACGGCCCTAGAACGCGCCTTCCATGCCTACCGCCAAAGCCTGGATTTGCCCCCCCAAACCCATCCCCACCGGGATCTATTAATCAGTGCCCTCCTGCGGACGCTCCAGGCGATCGCGCGGCAGGACGGCCCCGATGCCCAGCGCCACGCCCTCAATCAACTTCCCGGCCCTTGGATTGCGCCAATTCTTGAGCAGCTCAAACCCCTTTGATGGTTAGCCGCGTTTGATATTTTGGGCTGTTTCAATCGAACGCCACATCCTCTCGATCAGTCCTCGCCACCTCGACCTTGATTACCGATCCATGGGGCAATTGAACGGGGACAGCCTCACTTTGAGAGTCACCAAAATCCATGGAAGCACCATCTCCCGTACGAGGTCGCTGCCCCCGAGTCTAGCCTTGGTAGACGGGGACGATTGATTGAGTGATGGCTTGCGATGCACAGACTATGCTGACAGTTGAGAAAACCCCGCTCTATTCGTGACTGGACGCGCGTATTTCCCCTAAATATTCTGTAACCGTTTCAGCACCAAAACCAGGGCCTCATTCAGTTGTTGCTTAACATACACTGGAATTAGGTTGCCCATGGTTCAAAACCCGCCACATACCTGCGTTTCCGTTAATAATGCCGACAGTTCTTCAGGTTGGTCCCTATGGCTTCATCTTTTTCAGTTCCGATCGCGGCGAACCGGCCCATATTCACGTCAAGCGTGATCGGCAACTGGCTAAATTTTGGTTGAGTCCCGTTGCCCTCGCCAAGAATCGAGGGTTTAGGGATCATGAACTCAATGAAATGATGCGGCTTGTTGAGGAACACGAACAGCAATTGCTAGAGGCTTGGCATGATTACTTTGGCGCTTGAAATTGAACCCCTAGCGGCAGAAGTGCGAGTGACCGATGAGCACCTGGTTGTGGATTTGGTAGATGGGCGCAGTTTGTCGGTGCCTCTGGCTTGGTATCCGCGCCTGCTCCATGGCTCCCCCGCAGAACGACAAAATTGGCAGCTTTTGGGGGAGGGGTTTGCGATTGAATGGCTAGATCTAGATGAGCATATCGGGATTGAAGGACTGCTGGCCGGTCGGCGCAGCGGCGAAAGTGATCAGTCCTTTGAGCGATGGCTGGCGATGCGAGAATGTTGATGAACTTTGCGTTGATGGATTGAGGGGATCCTACGTTTCAATTGAACTGGGGCCGCTGGAACTGATGGCCACCGAAGCCCATGGTCTTCCGCCCCAATTCACCTCGATGGGGCGCGGCCCCCAGGTCTAGGATCCTGGCCCATCGTCATAGGCCACCTGATGCCAAGTCACCCGATCGCGGCCCGGATCATAGCAACAGTAGGTCGCCAAACCGGGTATCCGCCCCACCGTTCCCACCCCAACCCCCCACAGCCCCTGGAGCACCATTGGGTGCGATCGCGTCCCCTCCAGTGTGCGTAGGCGATCGTCCCCCCGCCCCTCGACAAGATCGTAGCGAAACGCCAACCCCGACCGGCCACAGAATAGGCGACGGGCCTGCACCCGCCCGAGGCGATCGAGCCAGAGCCACGGGGGCGTCTGCGGCGTCAGGCAATCCTCGACCCCCACCGCACTGCCGTGGGCGAGCAAACAATCCAGTTCCACCACCGCCAAATCTAGCGATCGCATCCACTCCACCGCTGATCGCGACACGGACCGCCACAGGCCCTCCACCGCCGCCGCCCCCCAGCGTTCCACCAAATCCGCCGCCCCCGCCTCCGGCCCCAGGGCATACAGCGACAAACACCGCTCCTCCCACAGGCCCAGACACACCTCCGGTAGCAGCTCCCCCGGCCTCGGGGTGACCAGCCGCTCAATCAACCGATCATTCATCGCCGGCTGCGATCGCGCCCCCCAGCCAATCACATCCCCCAGCACAAACAGCCGATCCACCGTCACCACCCCCCGAGACCGCCGGGGCACATCCGCCAACACCGCCTCATAGGCCCGCAAATTACCCTCAATCCCCGACGCGATCGCCCACATGGCTCCCCTCCTCCCCGCCGCTATGAATCAGCAGCAATTATCACAAAAGCAAGAATCCTAAATCCCCGACCCCGCAAAACGCCCTAGCGGGCACAAACATGGCTCGCATCCTCCGCCCGCTCCGCATAGTCCAGCCCCTTCGCCAAGCGCCACGCAAAAATCATCGGCAGGCCGCGCTCCAGGATCGCCGCACAGGTTTTATCCACCGCATAGGGCACCTCCCGCAGCTCCACCGCCCCCGACTCGTCATCGAACAGCACATAGGTGGCATGGGGCCGACCGTGGCGCGGCTCCCCCACGGACCCCGCATTGATCAAGTGGCGCACGGGGACGGTCACCGTATGATCCACCGGAGGGGCGTCCCCAGGAATGCTCCGTTGATCAGGGGCCTCGGCGATCACCGTCCGCAACTGAATCCCATCGAGCGATCGCGCATAGGGAATGTGCGTATGGCCACAGAACAGCACATCCGCCCCCGCCCCCAAAACCCGTTCGAGGGCCATGAACGCATCCATCTCCGCCAACAGATATTCATGGGCACTACTGGGGCTGCCATGGACAAACACCAGCCGCCCCGCCGCCGTCTCCAGCGCCAAACTCTCCGGCAACTGGGCCAAAAACGCGCGATTGTCCGCCGTCAGCACCCCATCAGTCCACCGGTGGGCCAACCGCCCCCGCCGTTCCGCCAGCAGGGACGGATAGCTACATTCACAGGCATTCAACCCCTCGACAATATCCTCATCCCAACAGCCCTGGACCGTCGGAATCGCCAGCGATCGCACCCGCTCTACCACCTCATTAGGGTAGGGACCATAGCCCACCAAATCCCCCAAGCAATGGATCGCCTCCGCCCCCTGCCGCTCCAGATCCAGCAGCACCGCATCAAACGCCTCCAAATTGCCGTGGATACAGGATAAAATTGCGCGCTTCATTCGATCATTCCCCGCCACTCTCGATCCGTTCACCCACCCAGGCCGCCCTGTCCAACCCATCCCCCATCAGCCCATCTCATCCGCCCCCTGGGCCATCCCTAGATCCGTCTGTAGATAATGCTGATGGGCCATCAAAAGGTCATCGTCTAGGGCAGACTGCTCCAAACCCAACCGCAAATCCGGCCGGTTGAGCCCCTGACCCACCACCTCCAGGGCGCTGGGGCGATCGGGGCGACCCACCCGGCACGGCTCCAGGGGCAGCTCCCGATAGACCGTCTCGCTCCCCCGGCGATAGTCAAAGGCAAACATCTCACCGTCCGCGAAATTTAATACCGCCTTGGCCCGATGCACGGTCCCATAGGCCCCTCCCAACAGTTCTTGCCAGAGCGTATCCAAACTGAGGGGGTCAAACACCTGCCCCGTCAGGTCCAACTGGAGCAGCTCCGGCGGCTGGGGCTCTGGCGGCATTTCAACCCCCTGGACCTGCGCCGTGGCCCAAGCTTCCCAGGGACCGGGCGACCCGTCGGGGGGCAGCACCACCACCCGCTGTCCCCCCAGCCGTTCCAGTTGGGGCAGGCTGGCCATGGGATCGAGGTGGAAGCCGAATTCTAGAAAAACCACCGTCGGTCCGTCCCCTGGAGTCCGGGGGGTTGCCTCCGATTTGGCTAGGAGGTGCTCCGCGAGATGGCGATCGTCCCAGATGGTCACCGTGGGCCAGCGGGCCTGCATCAGGGTCCGATCCACCGCGATCGCCCCGGCGGTCCAGTAGGCGATCGCGGCCTGATCCCCTTGAAGTCGGAACGGGCCATCGGCATCTTCAGCAAGTTGCTCCAAAATCGCCGCAATCCAAGTGGTCTTACCGGCACCGCTGGGGCCAGCCACCGCCACCACCGGCCCGAGGCCCTCGAGCCCCGTTCCCAAAACGGATGGATCGTATTGAACTTGCCCCATATGCTGCCCCTAAACCTTACGGGAGTGTCGCGGAACGTGTGTCGATGTATCCCTGGTGTCCCTAAACGGGTCGCGGCCCATGGATGGACGCCATGAACTCCTGACGCAAGGCCCCATCCGTGGCAAAGACCCCCCGCACCGCCGTCGTGCTGGTCCACGATCGCGGCTTCTGCACCCCCCGCATCACCATGCACATGTGGGACGCCTCGACGACCACCGCCACCCCCTTGGGCCGCAACAACCCCTGGAGAGCATCGGCAATCTGGGCCGTGAGCCGTTCCTGCACCTGAAGCCGTCGGGCATACATATCCGCAATCCGGGCCAGCTTAGACAGGCCAATCACCCGACCATTGGGAATGTAGGCAATATGAACCCGCCCCAGAATGGGCAGAATATGGTGCTCACAGGAACTGAACAGATCAATATCCCGCACCAGGACCATCTCTTCGGTCTGCTCATGGAAAACGGCCCCGTTGAGCAGTTCATCGAGGGATTGACGATAGCCGCCCGTGAGAAATTGCAGGGCCTTGACCATGCGTTTGGGGGTGTCCCGCAGGCCCTCGCGATCGGGATCTTCCCCCAACCCCAGCAGCAGGGTGCGGACCGCCACCTCCATCTCAGCGGTGGATACCGGGGGTGGGGTGGGCGGCCTCCACTGGAAATCCACAAGGTCGGAGGGAACCTGGGGAGGCATGGGCCGGTCAAGGCCGTCGCCATGGGCATCGTCGTAGGCGGAACGCTCGAAGTCGTCGAATCCTGGGCTCATGGCTGTTTAAGGATGAAAAAGAAAGGGTCTGCAATGGTCAACGGTGGGGGCGGGCGATCGCGGGACCAGACACGGTTCTAGGGCGGGCGATCGCAGGGATTCAGAGCAGTCATCATCAATCCTCCATAGGGAGCCACAGTCGCCCTAGTCATAGGGCCTGGGCCTAGGCTTCCTGGAGCCATCGGGCCGCATCCATCGCGTGGTAAGTCAAAATACTGTCCGCCCCGGCCCGCTTCATCGCCAGCAACGTTTCAAGCACCACCGCCCGCTCATCAATCCAGCCCTGGGCCGCCGCCGCCTTGACCATGGCGTACTCGCCGCTCACGTTATAGGCCGCCACCGGCAACCGGGTTTCCTGGCGCAGGCGCGTCACCACATCCAGATAGGCCAGGGCCGGTTTCACCATCAACCAATCGGCCCCTTCAGCCCCGTCCAACTGGGCCTCCCGCAGGGCCTCGCGGCCATTGGCTGGATCCATTTGATAGGTGCGCTTATCTCCCCACTGGGGGGCCGACCCTAGGGCATCTCGGAAGGGGCCATAGTACGCCGAGGCATATTTCGCGCTGTAGGCCATGATGCTGGTTTCATAAAACCCCGCCCCATCTAGGGCCGCTCGGATGGCCCCCACCCGCCCGTCCATCATGTCGGATGGGGCTACCACATCGGCCCCCGCCGCCGCCAATACACGGGCCATTTCCGCCAGGACCGCTACGGTGGGGTCGTTGAGGATGGTGCCGCGATCGTCCACCAAACCGTCGTGGCCGTGGGTGGTGTAGGGATCGAGGGCCACATCTGCAATCAGCACCAGGTCCGGCAAGGCCGCCTTGAGGGCGCGGATGGCCCGGGGAATCAGGCCCGATTCCTTGAGGGCTTCGCTGCCCCGTTCGTCCTTCAGGCTGGGGTCTAGGGCTGGGAAGAGGGCGATCGCGGGAATCCCCAACCGATGGACCTCCGTCGCCACCGCCAGCAGCCGATCAATGGTCCGGCGCTCACAGTTGGGCATGGCCGCCACCGGCACCGTTTCATTGACCCCATCGATCACAAAAAGGGGATAGATCAAATCGGCGGGCGTCAGGACCGTCTCCGCCACCATCCGCCGCAGGGTTGCCGTTCGCCGCAGCCGCCGGGGGCGGGCCGACAGGTGCATCCCCTCCGCCGTGGGCGGATCCCCCTGGATGTCCTCGGAAGGGGCGGGGGACAAGGGCGCGATCGCCCGCCCGGAAGTTTCTAAAACGGTGGATTGACCACTGCCGTCGGCCTGCGCCATACCCCAAATGTCTCCCTACTGCAAATGTTCTGGCGATGGATCCTGCCCTGGGCAATGCCCTCGCCCTGACACCGGACCCGCAACGGACCCAAGGGGGCGCGATCGCCTGCCGCCTATCCTACAATATTTTGAGAATGATTATCATTTTTAAAAACTTGAGGATAGGCGTGGAGCGTTGGATGGGCGGTTATGGGGGGTGGTCCCGAGGGGCGGGCGTGGATCTGGCGATTATTGGGGCGGGGCCTCAGGGGCTGACCCTGGCGGCCCATTGGGCGGCCCGCCTGGGGCAAACGGGGCAACGGCTGGCGGTTTTTGATCCGAGTGGGCAGTGGCTGACGGCTTGGCGGCGGCAGTTTGCGGCCCAGGAGATTCCCCATTTGCGATCGCCAGCGGTCCACCATCCCGATCCGGATCCCTATGCCCTGCGGCGGTTTGCCCAGGGGCGGCCTGGGGAGTTGTTCCCCCCCTACGATTTGCCGGGTACGCAGTTGTTTGAGGAGTTTTGTCGGGCGGTGGTGGAGCGGTGGCAGTTGGGCCAGACGGTGGTGCCCGAGGCGGTGGTGGCCCTGGAGCCCCCTCGGAGGGGTCGGCGTGTCTTTTGGCTCCACCTCAGTTCCGGGACGGTGGTGATGGCGCGGCGGGTGGCGATCGCGACGAACCGGGGTCAGTTCCTGTGGCCTGCGTGGGCGGAACCGTGGCGGGGGCGCTGCCCTTGGCCCCATTTGCAAACGGTGGCGGATCTGGATCTGCGCCAGTGGTCCAGTTTGGAGGGGCAACGCATCGCGATCGTGGGGGGGGGCCAGAGCGCGGCCCATCTTGCCGTCGGGGCGCTCCATCGGGGAGCCCTTGTGACCCTGATGGCCCGTCGCCCGCTCCAGGAACGGCTCTTTGATGCGGATCCGGGCTGGCTTGGCCCCAAATATCTCAAGGGATTCGAGCGGGAAACCGACTGGCATGGGCGGAGTCGCTTGATCCAGCGGGCGCGCAATGGTGGCTCGATCACGCCTGCCCTGCGGATGGAGCTACGGCGCTGGGAACGCTGGGGGGCGCTGCGGGTGTGGGAAAACTGTCCGGTTCAAGGGGCCACCTGGACGGGGCGATTGTGGCAGTTGACGGGGGTGGGCGATCGCGAGGCGGCGGTTGATCGGGTTTGGCTGGCGACGGGGTGCCGGTTCACGGTGGATCAAAATCCGCTCTTGACGCCCCTGCGGGAGCAGTATCCGACGCCCCTGGTGGAGGGGGTGCCGGTGCTGGATCGCTGGTGCCGCTGGCCGGGGTGTGAGGCGTTTGTGCTGGGGGCTTTGGCGGCGTTGCAGGTGGGGCCGGTGGCGCGGAATTTGGCGGGGGGACGGATGGCGAGCGATCGCGTCCTTGCGGCCTTGACGAAGCGGGGGGTGGGGCGATCGCGGCGGATTGCTTAGGACGATGATCCCCATCGCAGCGCCTTTGGCCACGGTGGGGAGGGTCTTGGGCGATCGCCCCTATTCCCTATCTATTGATTTATTGCGTCTCGATTGCGTCGCGATCGCGCAGACCCTCGATACTGTCCTCCCAGTTTTGCCCATCAAAGGGTTGAATTTGGAGATCGGCGATCGTGCCTGGATCTAAACAGCGAACGTTGACGCTATAGCCATCCGGGTGCGATCGCGGCACATAAAACGACTTAATGCCGCAGGTGGCGCAGAACAAATGCTGGGCCGTGTGAGTATTGAACGTGTAGGTCGTCAAGGCATCGCGCCCCTGGAGCAGCCGGAAGCGATCGCGCGACACAATCAAATGCAAATAGCCCGTTTTTTGACACAGGGAACAGTTGCAATCGACCGCCGCGATCGCCGCCGGAGCGTCCACCTCGAACCGCACCCGGCCACAGTGGCAGCCCCCGCGATGAACAACCCAAGATTCAGTGGAATGGATCGCCATCGCCTTAACTCAAGTAATTGACCTAAAACGCATCATCCTCATCGATCGCGCCGTCCACCGCGATCGGGGCGCAGCCCCCACTCATCGCGCCCGCCTCATCCACCATTTCCACATCCGCCGTCGAGCGAATCGCCCCCGCCTCCGCCAACTTTTGGCGCACCTCTTCTTTCAATTTCTCCGTAAATTCCGCATTCTCCTTCATGTAGAGAATTGCATTGTCGCGCCCTTGACTAATATTCTCGCCGCCGTAGCTATACCAAGCCCCCTTGCGGACCACGATATTGTGGGTTTCCGCCAGGTCTAAAATGCAGCCGTGGGACGAAATCCCTTCCCCAAAAATGATGTCAAATTCAGCAATGCGGAACGGCGGAGCCACCTTGTTTTTCGCCACCTTCACCTTGGCGCGAATCCCAAATTCCTCCGTGCCCTTCTTGAGGGTTTGAATGCGGCGAATATCCAACCGCACCGACGCATAAAACTTCAGGGCATTGCCCCCCGTCGTCGTCTCCGGATTGCCGTAGGTGACCCCAATCTTTTGGCGCAATTGGTTGAGGAAAACGACCGTACAGCCGGACTTGCCGATATTGCCGGTAATGCGCCGCAGGGCATGGCTCATCAGCCGCGCCTGACTGCCCACCTGGGCGGCCCCCATTTCCCCCTCAATCTCCGATCGCGGCACCAGGGCCGCCACCGAGTCCACGACGACAATATCCACCGCCGCTGATCGCACCAACTGATCCACCACCTCCAGGCCCATTTCCCCCGTATCGGGCTGGGAAACGAGCAAATCGTCAATTTCTACCCCCAACGCCTTGGCATAGACCGGATCGAGGGCATGTTCCGCATCCACAAAGGCCGCCACGCCGCCATTGCGCTGCACCTCCGCGATCGCGTGGAGGGCCACGGTGGTTTTACCGGAGCTTTCCGGGCCATAGATTTCAATCACGCGCCCCTTGGGCAAACCGCCCCCGAGGGCCAGATCCAACGTCAGCGCCCCACTCGAAATGGTCTCGACGCGCATCCGGGCCACATCCCCCAGCCGCATGATCGCCCCCTTGCCATAGGTGCGTTCAATCTGCTGCATGACCAGCCCGAGGGCCTTGTCGCGCTCCTTATTGGTTTCCTTGGTGCTGTTGGCGGCGGTGGTTTTGGATGCCATGGGGGACGCTACCGGATAGGTGATCGACGGATGAACGGAACTTCAAGGCTGCAACGGTCAGGGATCTCCTGGGGAGAAGACCTAGCCCTAGGATAAACCGACGGATTCCTTGACTATTTTAGTACGAATATCAATTCTTTCGCGACGGGTTGTGGGGGACTGAGGTGGGGCGGGGGCGATCGCCCAGGGGGTGGGGCGGCGCAGGGGGAGGCTGGTGTGGTTGTCGCGGCGGTGGGGGGTGCCGTTGGGGGCGATCGCGCCGAAGCTGCGGCAGTAGGCCCGGACGGCGGGGGGCAATTCGGGATAATCAATCGCGCGATCGCCTTCGGCCACATCGGCCCAGAAGTGGCGCAGGTGGGGCACATAGGCATCGATTTCCGCCGCCGTCAGGTCCAGGGGGCTGTGTTCGAGGAGTTTGCGCATGAACGGTTCGCTGCGATCGCCCATCCAGTCGCGGGATTGGGTCGGCAAATCGGGCCAGTCCGGCGTGGTGGCAATGCGGTGGGACTGGACATCGAGCCAGAGGCGGCCATCGCCATCCTCCCGCAGGGCCAGGGTGCGGTAGGGGTGGGGATAGCTCACCAGCGAGCCCGTTGTGAGGTCGTAGAGGCCGTCCGCTTCGGCGATGTCCTGGACGTGGAGGTGGCCGCTGAAGACCAGTTGAACGCCCGCCGCCTGGAGTTTTTGGCGCAATGGGTCAGAATTTTCGAGGATATAGCGTTTTCCGAGGACGTGGTTCCCCTGATCGGGTAAATGCTCCAGCAGGTTGTGGTGGACCATGACGATCACCAATTCATCCGGGGGCAGGGCGGCGAGGGTGCGATCGAGCCACGCCATCTGTTCCTCGTCGATGTAGCCATCGATCGCGGTGCCATCCGCCGACAGTTGATTCGAGTTGAGGCCAATGAGCCGCAGGCCGGGGGCGATCGCGCGGCAGTAGTAGGGGCGGTGGCCCTGGTCGTAGCCAAAGGCCCGGTAGAACCGCACAAACTGGGCCTGGGTGGTGCGAGTTCGCTCACTCACCGCCGGGAAATCATGGTTACCCGGAATCACATAGGTCGGATAGGGCAACTGGGCCAGACGGCGGGCCAGCCAGCGGTGGTTATCCGGCTCCCCGTGCTGGGTCAGGTCGCCGGGAATCAGCAGAAAATCCAGGTTGAGGTGGGCCAAATGGTCAAAAATCTGCTCCAGGGCCGGAATACTCACTTCTACGAGATGGAACCGGCGCGGATTTTGCCAAATGGTCTCCGGCAGGGCCACATGGGGATCACTGATGATCGCGAACCGGTACAGCACGCGATCGCCCGAGGCGGTGGACCGGGCCGCACGGGGCGTAAAAGGGCAAATATTATCGACATCCATAGGACAGGGGGATTTGAATGGGGCGCGATCGCGGGGGGCGGGGCCGTCATCATCATCAATAGCTCTAGGGTACGGCAGCCCCAGGGGGACCACCGCGATCGCGATCGCCCAGTACCCTACAATCAGAACCCGATTGTCCCCATTCCCCCCTTGCCCGTGAGTCCCGTCCGCGTCCGCGATCACGTCAACCCCCTCAGCCGCCGCTTCAGCCAGCCCGTGGAGCCGCCGGACTGGTCCAATATTTATCAGCGTCCCGAGCAGCCCCTGCATCTCGACATCGGCTGCGCGCGCGGCATTTTTGCCCTGGAAATGGCCCGCCAGGATCCCACCTGGAATTTTTTGGGCATTGAAATTCGCCACGCCCTCGTCGATCGCGCCAACCTCCTGCGCCAGGAGGCCAACCTCACCAACCTCCATTACCTCTTCTGCAACGCCAACAACTCCGTGCGGCCCCTGATGGAATCGCTCCCGGCGGGCATCGTGCGGCGGGTGACGATCCAATTTCCTGACCCGTGGTTTAAAAAACGCCACCAAAAGCGGCGGGTGGTGCAACCGGCCCTGGTGGAAGAACTGGCGGAATTTTTGGAACCGGGGGCCGATCTATTCCTCCAGTCCGATATCGAAGAAGTGGCGGTGGAAATGCGCGATCGCTTCGACGAAAACCCCAACTTTGAGCGCGTGTACGTCGGCGACTGGTGCGGCGAAAACCCCCTGCCCATCCGCACCGAGCGGGAGCAATATGTCCTCGCCCAGGATCTGCCCGTCTACCGCGCCCGGTTCCAGCGCCGCTGAGGTTAGGCCGTCTCCAGATCGCGCTTGAGGATCATCAGGGTGATGTCATCATCGGCAATGCCCCCCGCCGCGTAGGTTTGTAGATCGTCGATCACCGCATCGCAGATCTCCCGCGCGGTCCCCTGGCGGTGCTGCACAATCTGGTCGCAGAGGCGATCGGGGCCGTAGAGCTGCCCTTTGGCACTGGTGGCCTCCGTCACCCCATCGGTGTAGAGCACCAGCACATCCCCCGGCCCGAGGTCAATTTCCAATTCCGCCACAAAGGCCGTCACATCCTCCTCTAGGCCCAGGGGGAAGCCCAGATCGAGGGTGTCGAACCGCTCTAGCTGGCCGCTGCGCCGCACGACGATCGCCTCCTCATGCTGCCCAAAGAGCCTCAGCCGCCCCGCCCGGTAGGACAGGAGCGAGAGGGTCATATTTTTGAGCGATCGCATCCGCCGCGTATTGTCATAGATCACCCGGTTCAGCACATCCATGGTTTTCACCGGGTCCGTTTCCCCCACGGTCAGCAGCGTCCGCACCGCCGCCTGGGCCATGAGCATCACCATGCCGCTTTCGAGGCCGTGGCCGGTCACGTCGCCGATGCCGATTTCCGTGGCCCCGTTGCGGTGCAGCACGTCGTAGTAGTCGCCGCCGACGCGATCGGCGGGTTTCATGTAGGCGGCGATGTCCAGTTCGGGGATGGCGGCCAGTTCCTCCTCATTGGGCAAGATCAGTTGCTGCAACCGCCGCAGGACATCCAGTTCCGCCCCGAGGCGATCGTTTTCCTGGGCGAGGCGATCGTTGAGGGCGGCGATTTCTCCGTTGGCGATTTCGAGGTCGGCGGTGCGTTCCGCTACCCGCTGTTCGAGGGTGTCAAAGGTGTGGTGCAGCCGCGCGGCCATCGCTTCAAACGATCGCGCCAGATCGCCAATTTCGTCATCGCGATCGAGGGGCAGGGCATGTTTCCAGTCGTGGCTCGACAGGGATTGGGTGGCGGCGTTGAGTTGGCTCACGGGCTGCACCAGCACCCGCGACAGGCGAAAGGACACCAGGGCCGCCAGGGCGATCGCCGCGATCGTCGCCGCCGTGGCCAGGGCAACCTGCCGCCGCAGGGCCAAGGTCACGGGCTCCAGGGACAGGGATACCGTCACGGCCCCCAACACCTGCTTGTCGCGATTCCAGAGGGGCGAACTGACCTCCAGGGTGTTTTGCCATTCCCGCGTGACGGTGCTTTGGGTGTCGAGGGCGTATTTCAGAAATCGGGGGCGATCGGGGGACATCTCCCGCTCCAGCAGGCTGCCCGGTTTCAGGGCCGTGGCCTGGGGGGTGCCGTTGGCGTCTACGGTCCAGATGCCCAGGATGCCTTCGGTGCGCAGGAGATCCTCGAGGATCCGCTGGAGCCCCAGTTCTTCGCGGAGTTGGGCGAGCAGTTCGGCGGAATGGCCCACCTGGACAATGCGGGGGCGATCGCGGCCCGCCACGGCGACATATTTAAAGGCGCGATCGTCCGTTTCCCGCCGCCGCACGGGCTGCACCACCCGCTGGGCCTTCCCCTCCAGTAGGGGCCAGAACACATGGGCCTGGGGCTGCCGGTTCGGATCGGGGCTGAAGCAAAAGGGGCGGCTCAGGGTCCGGTTGGTGTTGAGGTAGGCGCAGCCCTGGGAATTGGTGACGTTGATTTGGCCGAGGTCCGTGGTGGCGACGATGCGATCGAGGCGCTGCTGGGTGGTGGTGGTGGGTTCTCCGGCGGCGGCGGCGATCGCCACGAGTTCCGCGATCGCGGTAGCCGTGGTGACGGACTGTCCATCCACCGACCCCTCCACCCGCTGATAAATCGTCTGGGTACTTTCAATGAGCCGCGACAGGGAAGCCACCACCATCAAGCCACTGGCCTGGGTGCGGGCCACCAACTCTCGCCGCAGGGCCCAGGTCAGGACACTAGAGGTCGGCACAACGGTGAGCAGCGCCACCGCCGATAGGGCGATGAATAGACGGTTGGGAAGCTTCATGGACGAACGCGCACAACGGTTCTTCACCATTGTCGATGGAAAGATTCGCAGGTGGTTATGGTTAGGGCCAAGAACCACCCCAAGGGTCTGCCATGATGCGGCTGTCCAGATTGTGCAGCGCCGTTGCTCCGGGACGGGTTTAGGGCTTCCAGGGGGCACAAAATCAGGGGCCGTCCGCCGCGATCGCCCCTGGCCCATCCCCCCCCTCCGCCGCCGCCAATTCCGCCCGATTGCGCCCCCGATGCTTCGCCCGATAGAGCGCCCGATCCGCCGACAGCAGCAGCGCCTCGCACTCCGCCGCATCCCCCCGCGCGGGCACCACCCCAGCAATGCCAATGCTCACGGTGACCCGAGGCCCAACGGGCGACTGGGGGTGGTACAAATCCAGGGTTTCGATCGCATTGCGCACCCGCTGGGCAACGATCATGGCCTGGGGGGCCGTCGTGTGGGGCAACACGATCGCGAACTCCTCCCCCCCATAGCGCGCCACCAAATCCCCCGGATTGCGGGCCGCCTGCTCCATCGCCTGGGCCACCCGCTGCAAACAGCGATCGCCCGCCACATGGCCACAGCAGTCGTTATAGAGCTTGAAAGCATCAATATCCACCATCAGCAGCGCCAGGGACGCCCCCCGGCGGGCCATCTCCTGCACCTGCACCTGCAAATAGGCATCAAACCGCCGCCGGTTCGCCAACTGGGTCAGATCATCCACCTGGGCCTGCCGATCCGCCTCCACCGCGCGATCGTACCAATGCTCCGCCACCGCATCCCCATGCTCAATAATCAGCCGCAGCACATTTTCCAAATCATGCTTTTCCCGCGACAGCACCTGCATCAGCGATTGGAGCTTAGCCTCCGCATTCTGGTGCTGGGACACCTGCTCCTTCAGTTGGCGGTTCGCCGTCAGCAGCTCCTCCTCCAGCACCTGCCCATGCTCGACGGTCACCGCCAGCACCAGCTCCAAATCCTGTTTCTGGCGCGACAGCATCTCCAGCACCGTCTGCAACTGCTGCTGCTGGCGTTTGTAATGCTGCAACAGCTCCTGCAAACGCAGATTGCTGCTCTGTAATTCCGCTTCAATGCAGTCCCCGTGGGCGGCGGTGGTTTCTAGGGCGATTTGCAGATCCTCATTACTTTGCCGCAGGGTGCTGACTTCGGCGCGCAGGACGGCTAGCTCGTCGCGCAGTTGCTGAACCTCGGGGGCGCGATCGTCGTGGGAATTGCAGACCATGAGCCAGGGGAGAATATGGCGAAATGACGCGGCTCAGGAACTGAGGTTGAGCTCAATACTGGGCATGAGGCGCTGGAGGTTTTTGAGGGAGCGGGTTTGCCAGAGGATGCGGTTGGAGCCCTGGAGGATCAGGTGGCAGTCCCCCCGCTTCCGCAGGCCCACGACGAACATGGACAGCATACTGATGCCGGAGCTGTTGAGAAATTCTAGATCCGAGAGATCTAGGGTGAGGGTCGTGCCCTGCTGGGAGGCTTCATCGAGGAGATCGACAATGGGCCGGTAGGCATCGAGGCCGTCGAGGCGCAGGGAACCGCTGCAACGGACGGTCTGGCGATCGGGTTCGTAACAGATGCTGTAGTCGTCGGTCCGCAGTTGCTTCACGGGGGTGGGCATCCTCAGTTCAAGGGTGACGTCAGGGGGGCGGCGGCGGTGGCGGCGGCGGCGGTGGCGATCGCGGCGGCCCGACCGCTAGGGGGCCGGTGGATATTCTAGGGCGATAGGGGAAATCACGGAGTTGGCTGCGCTGGCTGCCGTGGGGCCATGGCCGCTAGATATCAATGCTAGCCATGGCGATCACTTCGATGGAGCGGCTGTCGGAGGTGGGGACAAATTTCCAGCCCAGCTTGCAGTCATAGTCCAGGGCGATCGTCAGCAGCCCAAGGCCGGAGTCGTTGCCCCGTTCGGCGCTGGCTTCCAGTTGCTGCATATAGAAGGTGTCGAGGTCGGCTTGGAAGAGTTTGGTCAGAAAGTTTTGGAAGGTGCTGACGGTGGTGGCGCTGGCGTGGTTGGTGACGACGCAGGTGATGCTGGATTCGTACAGGTATAGGGTAATGCCGACGGGGTGATGGAGGTCGCGATCGCTATATTTGATGGCGTTTTCGATCAGTTCGTTGGCGATGTAGCTGATGGTGGCCTTGACGGCATCCTTCCGGGCGATGCCGCCGCCGTCGCTGCGGCCGGGAAAAAAGGTGGCGAAGTAGTCCCCGAGGAAGTCAGCGGAGAGGCCGTAATTACGCCAGCGTTCTTGGCGGGCGTTGGCGCTCAGGGAGAAACTCAGGGTGAGGTATTCGTCGGTGGGGGGGAGTGCTTCGCAAAAGTCGCCGAGGATCGAAGACATGGCGGCGGGGACGGGGTGATGGGCTATGGGGGGCGGGCGAGGGGCGAAAAGGGACCACGATCGCCCACCCCTGGGGATAGACGCGATGGGCCGCAATGAACCTTAATATACCCCTACGGTTTCATGGCGTTGCGTCGGCGGGGGGCGGAGCGCTGGGAACCAGGATAAAGCCCATGCTGGCGAGGGTGGCCTGGAGGTGGTGCCCTTCGGCGAGGTGGCCGAGGCGGTGGTGCAGGTCGATCGCGCGGCGGAAGGCGTCGAGGGCGGCGGGGGTGTGGCCGCCTTTGAGTAGGGCGACGCCTAGGTTTTGGTGATATTCGGGGCGATCGCCGTCGAGGGCAATGGCTTTGCGATATTCCGCGATCGCGCCGTTGAGATCCCCGAGGCCCTTTTTGGCCAGACCGAGATTATGGCGGGCGGGGGCGAAGTGGGGGGCGGCCTTGACGGCGGCGGCGTACTGTTCGGCGGCGTTTTTGTAGTCTCCGGCGGCTTGATACAAATTGCCCAGGTTCACCCGCGCACCGACGGCCAGCAGGGGCAAGACGGGCTGCCGCAGGGCGACGCGATAGTGCGATCGCGCCAGATCCAGATTCCCCAGGGCGCTGTAGGCGATCGCCAGGTGGTAGTGCAGTTCAAAGCGCAGTTCCGTGAGCTGGTCCCGTTCGGCGATGCGGGCTCCGGTTTTGAGGAGCTCCAGGCCGCGATCGCCCTCCCCCAAATCCAGCAGCAGCGCCCCGAGTTTATTGCACACGTAGGGATCGTCCGGGTGGGCGGCGTAGTACTTTTCCATGGCCGCTCGGGCGCGCTGGGCCTTGTTTTTCCCCGCGATCGCCGCCAACCGGTAGCCATCATGGGCGATCGCCGGCCCATCCAACGACAGCACCCGCCAGTGGGGATCCGCCGCCATCAGGGCCGCCGCACTGTCGTCAATCAGGGCATGGTAGGGCCGATCAAACCGCAGGGCCGGATGCCGCCGAAACAGCCGCGACACCAGGGAATAGGGAGCCTGGGCCGCCCCGATCTCATGGCGCACCAGATTCACCACCAGGGCCGACTCCTGGGCGATCGCCTCCCGGATCGGCGCGATCGCCTCCGCCAGCAGCCACTCATCCGCATCCAGCATCAGCACCCAATCCCCCGTCAGTTGCGCTAAACCGTAGTTACGCGCCGCCGCAAAATCATCACACCAGTCAAAAAACACCACCCGCGCCCCCAGATCCAGCGCCCCCTTGACCGTGCCATCCGTCGAGCCCGTATCCACCACCAGCAGGTCATCGCACAGGGGCCGCACGCTCTCGATGCAGCGCCGCAGTTGGGCCGCCTCATTCTTGGCAATCAAACAAAAACTGACGGTCGGGGAAACGGGGGCCATAGGGGCAGACGGGCGGGGCGGGCAAGCGGGTCGCAAACGGCACGGGGACACGCGCGGAGGCGCACCCAGGAGCAGAACGGACCCAAGACGGGGAAAGGGGACAGTAAGAGGGACAGATGGCGCGGTAGGGTTGAAGGCGGCACGGGGGGTGCATCCTCCCCAGGGATCGGGCGGCGTGGCCCCCGAAGCCAGTCGGGCTCCCGGTTCTGTTCCTGCCATTGTCACCCATTGCTGAGCAACGCGATCGTGTGGATTTTTCTCGACATTGACGGGGTTTTGGTGCCCGATACCATGTATGAACGGACTGATTTGCCCCCCTTTGACCCGGCGGACCCGCCCTTTGAACCGGCCTGCCGCGATCGCTTTGAAACGGTCCTGCGGCACCATCGCTCTGCCCTGGTGGTGATTGCGTCGAGCTGGCGGGAGATTTTTCCCCTCTCGGCCATTTGCGATCGCTTCTCGCCGGACATTGCCCGACGGGTGGTGGGCCAAACGCCGTTCCTGGCGGCCACGGACGCGGCCAATGTGAACTACCTGCGCCATCGGGAAGTGGAGGCATTCCTGGCGGGGCTCGGTGTCCCCAAGGCTCCGTGGGTGGCGATCGATGACATCGCTGACCACTTCCGTCCGGGTGCGCCGGTCATCCTCACCGATGGCAATGTGGGTTTTGACGATCGCGCCGCCGCCGCCCTCGATCAAGCCCTCTACGCGGTTTAGCGCCGGTTTTTAGTGCCGATTTAGCGGACTTTCCCCCCCACCATGGCCCCTGATGATCTCCCCCTCGGTTCCGTCACCCAAGGCTCCCTGAGCGATGGGCTTGAAGTGCGCCTCCACCCGGATGTGTCCGTCGAGGAGATGCGCGTGGGTAAATTCCTGGTGGTGCGGGGCCAGCGATCGCACTTTTTCTGCATGTTGGTGGATGTGTCATTGGGCACATCGAGCCCGCGCATTTTGGTGGATCCGCCCCACCCGGAGGACGACTTTCTGCGGGATGTGCTCTCCGGCAGCGGCACCTTCGGCACCCTGGAAATTGCGCCGATGCTCATGTATATCCCCCAGGAGCACCCGGCGGAACCGGCCCCCAAGAACCGCTCAAACGCAAAACGGGGCAACGCGATCGCGAGCTTCGAGGCCAACAGCAGTGCCAATGTGGAACTGCGGCCGGTCAAAACCATCCCCAGCCATTTCTCCCAGGTCTACGACGCCAGCGATCGCGACTTCCGCATCGTTTTCGGGTGGGAGGATGACCCCCAGCGCCAGAACTTCGCGATCGGGATGCCCATCGACATGGACGTGCCCGTGTGCCTGGATCTCGATCGCTTCGTCGAACGCAGCAACGGCATCTTCGGCAAATCCGGCACCGGCAAATCCTTTTTGACCCGCCTCCTCCTCGCGGGCACCATTTATAAAAATGTCGCCGTCAACCTCATCTTCGACATGCACTCCGAATACGGCTGGGAAGCTATGAAGGAGGGCAAAGGCATCAGCACCGTCAAAGGGCTGCGGCAACTGTTTCCCGATCGCGTCCAAATCTACACCCTCGACCCCGACTCCACCCGTCGGCGCGGCGTCCGCGATGCCCAGGAACTCTACATCAGCCTCGATCAAATTGATGTGGAAGACCTGATGCTCGTCAGCAGCGAACTCAACCTTTCGGAAGCAAGCCTCGAAAACGCCATCATCCTGCGCAACGAATTTGGTAAATCTTGGATTGCCCGATTGTTGTCCATGACCAATGACGAAATCCAGGATTTTTGCGAGACCAAAATGGGCAACAAAGCGTCCATCATGGCCCTGCAACGGAAACTCAATCGCCTGGATCAAATCGGCTACATTCGCACCAGCACCCCCCACGATTACATCCGCCAAATCCTCGATACCCTAGAGGCGGGCCGCCACGCGATCGTTGAATTCGGCTCCCAATCGAACCTGCTGGCCTACATGCTCGCCACCAATATTATTTCCCGCCGCCTCCACGCCATCTATGTGCGCAAGGCGGAAAAATTCCTGCAAACCAAAGACCCCGCCGACAAGCCCCGCCAACTGATGATCACCATTGAAGAGGCCCACCGCTTCCTCGATCCCCACACGGCGCGGCAGACCATTTTCGGCACGATCGCCCGGGAAATGCGCAAATATTTTGTGACCCTTTTAGTCGTCGATCAACGGCCCTCCGGCATTGACAACGAAGTGATGTCCCAGATCGGCACCCGCATCACCGCCCTGCTCAATGACGAAAAGGACATCGACGCCATTTTTACCGGCGTTTCGGGGGGCCAAAACCTGCGATCGGTCCTCGCGAAACTGGACTCGAAACAGCAGGCCCTCGTCCTCGGCCACGCGGTCCCCATGCCCGTGGTGGTGCGCACCCGCCCCTACGACGAAACGTTCTATGCCCAAATCGCCGATGTGGATTGGGAAACCCTGCCGGATTCGGTGGTGCTGGCCCACTCGGACGCGGCCCTGGCGGATCTGGGGTTCTAGGCCCTCCGGCGCGATCGCCCCCGCCAAACCGTTGAAGCCGGGGGAGGCAAGATCCCAGCCCCCCAGGGAACAATCAAGAATCACTAGCAATAGTCCCCAATTCCGCGCTTCCGGGGGCGATCGCGGCCCCAGCCCTTGGAAGATCGGCCAATTCGCCCATCACACCGTCCACAGCACCGTCATGGAAGTGTCACGGGCGCTTCACGGCAAGTTCATACCCATTGGCTAATTCATAGACAGGGAATGGTAGGGCAGGCTCGAAACCCTGGCCCTTGCCTCGATCTCAACTGAACTAAACCGTTCGGTTATCGCCACCTGTGCCCCCCTAGCCGCCATCTTCAGGAGCCGCCACCATGAGGTTATGACTGAGGCCCGTGACTGAGCACCCCGCGCGATCGCGTCCTTGGACCCGGTCCCTGGGGAGCGAACCTTTTCACCCCGTTGGCGGTCATAACCGCTAGCGCTGACCGATGGAGTGTACTAAAATGAGCCCATCAAACTCATACTGACTATGAGTTGCCCGAAGTCTAGCCCCGCGATCGCGTCGGTGTTGCGATCCGCCAACCCATCCCTAGGGCGCTAGATCGGGACTTTTAGTCAGGATCAAATCCTAGGCACCGGGTTGAGCCGACATCCGCTTCGGTCACCCCTTTCTCCCCATCAGGGCCTCGCTTCGCCGCTGGAGCGATCGTTGTCTATCCCCTGAGCCCTCAAGGTCTAGGGTTTGCATCAGATTTCATGTTCTAGCTCGCGCCCCCTAGGTCTCGCGTCCTAGCCCGTAGCTTTAGCCGTTCCGTTCCGTTTCTGACTGTCTGGCATTGGTGGGGGCCACGGCCTCCGGCAGCGGTGGGGGCCGCTCCTGGGATTGATCCCCACGGTTGACCCCCATGGACCCGATCTATGGTCTTGGCCGCCAATGCCGATGGGGCTGGTCCTTTGCCACTGGGCCGAGCGATCGCGCCGGATTCACCGGAGTTCCGCCCATGGCCCTTGCCAACCGTAGTCGGCGATCCACGCTTGAGGAGATTGCCTGCGGATTGGGCCAGTGCCGCCTTCAGTCGTAATTCAGTTCATCTGCGAGGGAGTCCACCGTCCATTATGATGTCCACCACTGAACTCCAGACCACCCCCATCGGCGAGCCGCGCGATCGCGAACCTGCCCGCCGCAGCCTTGGCCGTAGTCTTGACGGCAGCGGTGGCAGCCAGTCCTCGACGGATCTGGTGCGGGTTTATCTGCACGAAATTGGGCGAGTGCCCCTGCTGACGGAAGAGCAGGAAATTATCCTCGGTAAGCAGGTGCAGCAGATGATGCAGTTGCTGGACCTGAAGGAAACCCTGGCGGCGGCCCTCGATCGCGAGCCGACCCTCGAGGAATGGGCCGCTAAGGCGGGGCGATCGCCCGAGGTGTTGCAGCAGCAGTTGCGCCACGGCAACCGGGCCAAGCAAAAGATGATCGAGGCGAACCTGCGTTTGGTGGTGTCGATCGCCAAAAAATACCAGAAGCGCAACCTCGAGTTTTTGGACCTGATCCAAGAGGGCAGTTTGGGCCTAGAGCGGGGGGTCGAAAAATTTGATCCCATGCGCGGCTACAAGTTCTCGACCTATGCCTACTGGTGGATTCGTCAGGCCATCACCCGCGCGATCGCCCAGCAGGCCCGCACCATCCGTCTGCCGATCCACATCACCGAAAAGCTCAACAAAATCAAGCGCGCCCAGCGGGAACTCACCCAGAAATATGGCCGCGCGCCGCGTCTGGGGGAAATCGCCGAGGAGCTGGAGCTAGAAACCAGCCAGGTGCGCGATTACCTGATGATGGCCCGCCAGCCCGTTTCCCTAGAACTGCGGGTGGGCGACAACCAGGACACGGAGTTGCAGGATCTGCTGGAGGACGATGGGGCCTTGCCGGAGGATTTTGCCAACCGGGAAGCCCTGCGGCAGGATTTGCAGGGGATGTTGGCGGAACTGAGCCCCCAGCAGCGGGAGGTGTTGACGTTGCGCTTTGGCCTGGAAGATGGCTATGAACTGTCCCTGGCGAAGGTGGGCCGACGGCTCAATATCAGCCGCGAGCGGGTCCGCCAACTGGAGCACCAGGCCCTCAAGCAGCTCCGCCGCCGCCGCAGTGATGCGCGGGATTATTTGGCGAGCTAGGTCGTCAGGGATCGCGGGGGCTGGGCGGGAAAACCCCGCCCCCCTACGGTCGATCGATGATGGGAGAACAAGCTAGGACGGGGTATGGGCCTATGGATTGCGGATCCTAAGGCCCGTCCCTTTGGGCATTTTTTGGCGCTTTTGGGTGTTCCCAGGGGGTGGGGTGATCCCTAGGCTCCCCATTCAAAGACGGCTGCCCCCCAGGACAGGCCCGCCCCGAAGCCCGCCGTGGCGATCGCGTCCCCCGGCTTCACCCGCCCATCGCGCACCGCCGCATCGAGGGCCAGGGGGATCGACGCCGCCGATGTATTGCCATGCTCACACAAATTACCTAAAACCTTTTCGGGGGGAATCTCCAGCCGCTGGGCCACCGCATCCACGATCCGCTGGTTGGCCTGGTGTAGCAGGAGCCAATCGAGATCCGCCGCCGTGCGGTTGGCTTTAAATAACGCCTTTTCGATCGCCTCGGGCACCCGCCGCACCGCAAAGCGATAGACCTCGGGGCCGTTCATGGCGACGGTTTGATAGGTCCCCAAGGCAACGGCAAGGGGGCTGCCATCGGTGGCCGTGGCGGGTTCGAGCGATCGCGCCTGGGCCTGAAAATTCAAAGTCAGTGAACTGTTTTGGGTGCCATCCGAGCGCATCTCAAAGCCCAACAGGCGATCGCGATCGCTCGCCCGAATCACCACCGCCCCGGCCCCATCCCCAAACAAAATGCACGTCCGGCGATCGTCCCAATCCACCCAGCGGGACATCAAATCCGCCCCGATCAGCAGCACATTGCGAAACACCCCCGTCCGCAGGAACTGCGCCGCCGTCACCAGGCCAAACACAAACCCTGAACAGGCCGCCGTCAGATCAAAGGCTACCGCCCGCGTCGCCCCAAGCTGCCCCTGCACCCGCGCCGCACTGCCAAACAAATCATCCGGCGTCGAAGTGGCCAGCAGAATCAAATCTAGATCCGCCGCCTCCATCTGCGCCATCTCCAGAGCCCGCCGCCCCGCCAGTTCCGCCAAATCCGTCAGGGATTCCCCCGGAGCCGCCAAATGCCGCCGCCGAATGCCCGTGCGGGTGGTGATCCATTCATCGGACGTCTCCACCCGCCGCTCTAGGCCCCCGTTGTCGAGCACGGCCTGGGGGGCAGCGGACCCCGTTCCAACCAGGGCCACGCCCCCAAGCTCTTGATTCAGCATTCAGTCTCCGTAACTTTTCTGTAGCTCCAACTGTGGTCCTGTGCGGCCCCGCGCGATCGCGCCCCGACCTAAACCCGTAGCCCGTCAGCCCTGCGGGAGTCAGGCGGGTTCATTTTCCGTGACGGTGGGCTGGGCCTGCTTCTTGCGGTACTGGGAGCGGATCCGCTCGGTCACATCACTGTGGGCCGCCTCCCGCGCCAGCCGGATGGCACTGAAGACCGACGCCGCCTCGGAACTGCCGTGGCCGATGATGCATGGCCCATTGACCCCCAGCAGCAGCGCGCCGCCGTGTTCCGCATGGTCCATCCGCTGCCGCACCCGCTTGAGGTTGGGGGTGAGCATCAGCGCGCCCACCTTGCCGTTGATGCCCCGAGGGAGCTCCTGCTTGAGGATTTGCAGGACGATATTGCCCACCCCTTCGGCGAATTTCAGGACGACGTTGCCCACGAAGCCGTCGCATACCACCACATCCACGTCGCCGGAGAGCACGTCGCGCCCTTCCACATTGCCGGTGAAGTTGATGCGATCGTCCGCCTTCAGGAGGGGGTAGGTGCGCAGGGCCAGATCATTGCCCTTGCAGTCCTCTTCGCCGATGTTGAGCAGGCCCACCCGGGGGTTATCAATGCCCAGGACGTGCTCGCTGTAGATCGAGCCCATGACGGCGAACTGTTCCAAAAATTTGGGGCGGCAGTCCACATTGGCCCCCACATCGAGCACCAGGACGGGGGTGCCGGTGAGGGTGGGGAAGACGGCTCCGATCGCGGGGCGATCCACCCCAGGGATGCGGCCCAGGCGCAGGAGGGCGGCGGCCATGGCGGCTCCGGAGTGGCCGGCGGAAAAGACCGCGTCCGCGTGGCCCTGTTTCACCTGATCCATCGCCACGGCGATCGAGGATTTGGGTTTTTTCCGCAGGGCGGTGAGGGGTTCTTCGCCCATGGCGATCGCCCCTTCGGCGGGGATGATTTCGATGCCGCTGTCGGTGGCGCGGCTGCCCAGGTGGGGGCGGATGGCGTCGGGTTCGCCCACCAGTTGTACCGTAACGCCCAGTTCGTCGCGCGCCCGGAGGGCTCCCGCCACAATTTCTTGGGGTGCGAGGTCGCCGCCCATCGCGTCAATTGCAATTCGATCGCCAGTGGACCCCATACGGTTTCTGCGCTACAAAATCTCCCAAATTTTACCAGAGCGTCTTGCGTCACTGGGGAATCGGGCGCGCTAGCCTAGGGGCGGTTTGGCGGAAGGTTGGGCGCATGGGGGGGCGATCGCGGCGTGGGGATGGCTAGGGAGATGCGAGGGAGGGCGGCGGTGAAGGGACGGGCGATGGGGGCGATCGCGGTGCTGCTGACGGCGGGGCTAACAAGCTTGGCGGGGGCTCCGGCGATCGCGGCGGCTCCGGTGGGGGCCATTGGGGCGGTGGCGAGTGGCCTGCGCGATCGCTTGGCCTGGGGGAGCTATCCGTGGTACTCCGGGGCGCAACCGGCGGATGCGATCGCCCAAGGGGCCGTGGCGACCTATCTCCAACGGCTGCAAACCGAAGGCATTGATCCGGCCCGCCAGGGGGTTTGGCTCCAGCAGGGCGATCGCGTCTTGGCGGCCCACAATCCCACGGTGCCCCTGTCGGCGGCGTCGCTGACGAAACTGGCCACGTCCCTGGTGGCCCTCGATCGCTTTGGACCGGGCCATCGCTTCGTGACGGAATTCTGGACCGATGGGGCGATCGCGGACGGGGCCATCAAGGGCAATCTCATCGTGCGCACGGAGGGGGATCCGTTCTTCGTGTGGGAGGACGCGATCGCGATCGCCAACGACCTGCAAGCCCTGGGCATCAGCCGCATTGACGGAAATCTCGTGGTGGAAGGGGCCTTCGCCATGAACTTCCTGCCGGATCCGCAATATCCCACCGCCACACCGCCGATCCGAGGGGGCGAAATGCTCGCCGAAGCATTCGATCACCGCCGCTGGAACCGGGCCGCCACCGCCCAACATGCCACCATGGCTCCGGGCACCCCCAAACCCCAGATTGAATTGCGCGGGGCGGTGGAGCTGGTCCCCGTGCGGCCCCAATCTCCGACGGCAACCCCCCCAGCGGACGGGGCGGGGCGACCCGGTGAGGCCCTGATCCTGCGCTACCGATCGCTGCCCCTGCTGGAGCTGGTGAAGCAGGTGAATGTCCACAGCAACAACTTCATGGCGGAAATGCTGGCGCGGCAGGTGGGGGGCAGCACGGCGATCGTGGAGCGGTTGGCGGCCTTGACCGGGGTGCCGAAGCGGGAAATGCAGCAAATCAACGGTTCGGGTCTGGGGGTGGACAATCGCTGGTCGGTGCGGGCGATCGCGGCGATTTTGCTGAAATTAGATAACTATCTGCGCCATCCGACCGCCAATGGGGCCAAAACCCGCCTGGGGACCGGCGATCGCTACGGCCTCGGGGATGCGCTGCTGGTGGCGGGCCGCGAGCGGGGAAGCCTCCAGGGCCGCCCCACCCCCGCCGGTGCGACGGTCAAAACCGGCACCCTCAATACCGTCAGTGCCCTGGCCGGTGCCCTGCCCACCCGCGATCGCGGCACCCTTTGGTTTGTGTTAATTAATACCGACACCCCCAAGGTGGGCACCCTGCGCAGCGAACAGGATCGGTTCCTTCAGGCATTGCGCGATCGCTGGGGCAGCCCCACGGAAACCACCGCGATCGCCCCCACCCGCACCGCCGCTGGCACCCCCCTCACGGGCAAGGCAACCCCCGGCGATCGCGATCGCCTCGAACGGGTCTGGCAGCCCCCCACCGCCGAAGCCACCGAAGCGACCACCCCCTAGCGATTGTTCTGGCGCAGGGCCGGCGGCAACAGCACCGTCTCCGCCCGCGCCCGCAGCAAACTGGGGGGAATTTGCGGCAGGGGATTCGAGTCCGGCAGCGGCCCAGCAGGCACCGGCGCAGGGCCAGTAGCCCCCGGCCCAGCGGTCCCCGGCCCAGCGGCCCCCGGTGAAGCCCCTGGATTGCGAGGCCCCCCGCCATTGCCGCTGGAGGAGCCGCCCCCCTCTTCCGGAATGAACGTTGATCGCGCCCGCCCCCCCGGCCCGCCATAGAGGGAAATGGCCCCATCCTTAATCTGGCCAAAGATCTGCTCCCCCGTGGAGGTGATGGGGGGATCGCTCTGGCGATAGAACACCTGGCCAATGGCCTGCACCACCTGCTGTTCGATCGCCCAGATCAGCCGATTTGAGCGCAATTCCGCCCCGCGCCGCTGATCCGTCCCCCGCACCTGGCCGATCAAATCCACCAGCTTCGCCTTGCCATTGAACGTGCCGCGATCGCCCCGCAGAATCACCCCCTGCTCGCGATCAATCGCCGTCACCGGTTGATCCGCCGTCAGGATCAGATCCCGCATCTGCCACGCCAGCGACTCCCCCAGCACATCCACCGCCGGATCCGTCAGGCTCACCTGGGCATTGCCCCGCAGGAACGCCGTCTGGCCCTTGAGGTCCATGTCCGCGCGATCGCCCACCGCCCGCTGGGCCACCTGGCAGGACGCCCCATTGCAATCGAGCACCTCCACCAACGTGCGCGTATCCGACTGCACCAGCTTTGGCCCCAACTGCCACACCAGCCGCTCCGTCTGGGTCCGTAGGGGGGGATCCTGCGACAGGGCCACCACATTCCCCATGGCCTGCAAAATTCTGCTCCGGCGCTGCCACACGACGCGATCGCCCGCCAGGTTTACCGGGGAGCCTTCGCCACTGGTGCCCACGGCGTTCACATTACCAAGGGCATCGAGGATGTCGTCCTTGCGTCGCCAGATGGCGCGATCGCTGGTCATGGCCAGGGGGGTGCCGTCCGGTTCCACGCCCGACGCCTGCACCTGACCACGGGCATCCATCAAATCGGCGGTTTGGTTCCAGGTCAATTGATTGCTCAACACCCGCGCGATCGCCCCATCGGAGCCCGTGCCCTGGGTTTGCACCTTGCCCGAACTGTGGACCATGCCCTCCCGCCGCAGCCAGGTGAGCCGCTGGGCCACGAGGGTAGCCTGTTCCTGGGGTCCGCGCCCCGTCGGATTACGCTTCACGAAGGACGCATTCACCGCCCCGATCGCGTCGATCCGATCCAGCTTCCGCAGCCAGGTGAGCCGCTGGGTCTTGAAGCGGGCCGTTTCCTGGGGTGGCCGTTGGGGCCGGGGCGCGGGCGGTCCCTGGGCCAACAGTTGCGGGGGCGATTGCACGGGCTGGGGCTGCGCGATCGCACCGGGTGCATTGGCCGTCCCTTGCGCCCCAACCGGTTCCCCTGGACTCGGAGGGCCTTGTCGCTGATCCCCGAGTTCCGGCCCCGGTGAGGCGGAGGGCTGGGCAGCCCCCGCAGCGGTGGCCCCTGATCGCGCCGCCGCGACCTTATTAAACAGGCCATCCACCGCCCCGATCGCGTCTACCCGATCCTCCTCCAGCAGCCACACCAGCCGCTCCGCCTTAAAATCCGCCCCCCGCTTCTTCGACACCGTGCGGGTTTTCCCAAGCAATTCAATGCGGCGATCGCGGCTCGACGCCTTCCCAGCCCCCGCCGTCAGCACCACATCCTCCCGCGACACCTTCAACCCCTTCGTCACATCAAACAGGGCCGCCTGGGGTTGCCATGACGCCTCCTGGCCCTCGAACCGCACGCGATCGCGCACATCCAACGCCCGAATCTTGCCCCGCAGGCGCAGCACCTCCCCATTGGCCTCCACCTCGCCCCGCTCCGCCGACACCTCATAGACCAGCTTGCCCCCCTCATAGAGCTTGCCCGTCGGCTTGAGCAGTTGGGCAAACTGGCGATCGCGCGAATAGCGAGCCTCCGCCGCCGTCACCTCCCACAGCAGTTGCCCATCGCCATCGGAACGATTAAGGGTCACATTGGCAAACACCAAATCCCCCTCAAACTCATCCATCCCCGCCGACGGCTCCTCCGGCTCCGGCGCAGGCCCCCCACACGCCCCCGTCCCCACCGCGATCGCCATCAGCAGCCCCGCCGTCAGCAGACCCACCCGCCAACGAACCGCCCCCCGCGATCGGGGCAAAGCCCCCACCCATCGGGGCAAAGCCCCCACCCATCGCCCCATTGGCCATCGATCAGCTTGAGAATAACCCTGGTCGCCCTTCATACCCGCCCCTCACCGCCTCAGCAACATGGACCCCCGTGGTCCGGTCCCCCACCGCACCCCATCCTAACGAACGCCCAGCGGAATGAAGCATCGCCCCAACCCCAGCGAAAGCGAAGCGAAGCGACCCTCCCATCAAGTCAGCCCCACCAGCAACGGCTTCAATAGCACCGCCCCCTCAACGCTCATCATTGTGATGCTGCGGCGTCCCCGACAAAGGCCGGTAGGTGTAATTGTGGCGCGGACTCTTCTGGATATCCTCCTTGATGCCATCGAGATCAATGTAGCGATCGGCGACATTAATCAAACTGTCACTGGTCATCGATCGCAAACTCACCACCTCGACCCGCACCCCCCGGTAGCTCACCGCATCCACCGCATAGGCCAAATCCCCATCCCCACTCACCAACACCGCCGTATCATAGGCCCCCACCAGGGCCATCATATCCACCGCAATTTCCACATCCAGATTGGCCTTCTTCGACCCATCCGGCAACTGCACCAAATCCTTCGCAATCACCCGATAGCCATTGCGGCGCATCCACAGCAAAAAACCCTGCTGCTTCTCATTTGCCCGGTCCACCCCCGTATAAAAGAAGGACCGCAACAGGCGAGAACCGGCCGTCAACCGGCAGAGAAGCTTGGTGTAGTCGATTTCAATTCCTAACTGGAGTGCCGCGTAGAATAAATTAGAGCCATCAATAAAAATTGCGACCCGTCCTCGATTTTCTAAAACCTGCTCCGGCGTAAAAATTGGATCTCGATCCATACCATGCATGATTGTTATACCTGGAATCAATCGTTTTAAAAAGAAAATGGTTTGATATCTTCATCGATATCCCTATCAGGAGGGCATGGCCAATAGCCTAGCGGACTCCACCCCTTAAACCTAACCCGTTTCGCCCATCTGCGAAGCCAGGTCGTGACCCTAATTTTCTAGCTCTAGCTTACGAAACACCGGTTGCGGTTCCGCAAGGGCTTGACCCACGGGCAGGGCTCCCCACTGATCATGGCCCGGTGGCCCCACTTCCACCTCATTAAAGTCGATGGAAAAACCCAGTTGGCGATAGATGGCTCCGCTGAGGGTGGGCACCACGGGCGCAAGCCAGTAGGCCGCAAGGCGCACCGCCTCAAGGACGGCGTAGAGAATGGCATCAACGGCGGCCAATTCCTTTTGTTTGAAAAGGGTCCAGGGGGCTCGCTCATCGAGGTATTTATTGCCGGTTCGGGCGAGTTCTAGGGCGGCGGTGCAGGCGTCGTGGAAGGCCAGGGTGCGGTAGCTGTGGCGGGCGCGATCGCCCAGGCCAAGCCCCAGGGCCATCAGGGCATCATCGGGGGGGACCTGTCCACTGGGAACGGTGCCGTCGCCGTATTTGTGGGCCATCCGCAGGGTGCGATTTAACAAATTCCCCAGATCATTGGCTAGATCCGCATTCAGGATATTGACGAAACGGGTTTCATTAAAATCCCCATCCCGTCCAAACTCGATTTCCTTAAGGAAGTAATAGCGAACCGCATCGGCCCCGAACCGATCGACAAGGGCGAAGGGATCGAGGACATTGCCGAGGCTTTTGCCCATTTTTTGGCCGTCCTGGGTCAAGAAGCCATGGACAAAGAGTCCCTGGGGCAACGGCAGGCCGGCGGACAGGAGCATGGCGGGCCAGTAGATGGCGTGGAAGCGCAGAATGTCTTTGCCTAACAGGTGCAGGTTGATGGGCCACCAGCGCTTGAGGGCGTTGTCGAGGGTGGGCTCGTCGTCGGGGTCGAGCAGGGCGGTGACGTAGCCCAGGAGGGCATCAAACCAGACGTAGATGGTGTGTTTGGGGTCCGTGGGGAAGGGAAAGCCCCAGTCGAGGTTGACGCGGGAGATGGAAAAGTCCTGGAGCCCCTGGTCCATAAAACTCAGGACTTCGTTGCGGCGGCTGGGGGGCTGGACGAAGTTGGGGCGATCGCGGTGGAGGGTTTCTAGGGCCTCCTGGTAGTGGGAGAGGCGGAAGAAGTAGTTTTCTTCGTCGCGCCATTCGACGGGTTTGTTGGTGTGGGTGGTGCAGCAGCGATCGTCGGTGATGTCCCGCTCTTCCTTAAATTCTTCGCAGGCGACGCAATACCAGCCCTGCTGTTGGGCGAGGTAGATGTCGCCCTTGTCCCAAACCCGTTTAAAAAAATCCTGGACGATCGCGTGGTGGCGTGGATCGGTGGTGCGGCTGAGGCGATCGTAGCGAATGTTCAACTGCTGCCAAAGGCGCTCGAATCCTGCCACAATTTCATCGCAATGGGCCTGGGGAGATTTGCCCCGCTCGGCGGCGGTCCGCTCAATTTTTTGCCCATGTTCGTCGGTGCCGGTGATGGTGAGAACGGCTTTCCCTTCGAGGCGATGGAACCGTCCGAGGGCGTCGGCGGCGATGGTGGTGTAGGCGCTGCCCACGTGGGGCAAGGCGTTGACGTAGTAGAGGGGGGTGGTGAGGGCAAAGGTGGGGCGATCGGATGCTTTGGCGGGAATATCTGGAGCCGTCATGGGTTTGGCTGAACGATCTTAATTATGAAAGCTTTGCTAAGACGCCTAGGCGTGGTTTAGGCCGGAAAATGGGGGAGCGAACCCAAAAAGTTGAGCCCCGCTAGGTCCGTTACCTGGGGGATGAGGCCCGGTTGGATGGCCTGACTCGGGTTGGGGGAAGGGATCAGTTTGGGGGCCAATTTTGCGATCGCTATATGCGGGGGCGGGCGCGTGCAGATTGTACTCGATTTTCGAGAATCTTTAGGGATTGGCCTGGGGGCTGGGGGTTGCAATTGGGCCGCCGGGGCGAGGGCGGCGGGGGGCCATGGGGCGATTGATCGCCCCCTATCGCTGGGCGAGGCGCAGCAGACGCCACCACCGGCTGACCATGCGCTGGGAGGGAAGGCTTGGATGGGCCAAGAGGCGAGAAACCCCCAGGCCAATCGGCGCGATCGCAAGGCCGGTGAGGGCAATGGTGAGTTCGGGGCTGCTCCAGCACCAGGCGGCTTGGGGATGCAGTTGCAGGGTGACCAGGGCGGCGAGGCTACCGATGGCGGTGGCGATCGCGGCGGCGGTCACGGCCTGGGGCGCGAGGGGGATACCAAAGCGGCGCTCGATCAACAGCAGACCAAAGGGCACCACCACCACCACCACATAGGCCGTATAAAACTCCGTCATGGTGCTGACGATCGCCCCGCCCCGGGCCGCCACCACCAGGGCCAGGGCACTATTGAGCAACGCAAGGCCAAAACGCCACCGCCCCGTACTGGGAAGCAGTTGGAGATCCATGAGGGCCTTCGCCTGGGCCCGCAGCACATTGCTCCCAAGGCCAATGGCGGGCAGGGCCGCGATCGCGATCGCTCCCCAGGCCAAAGGATGATCTAAACCGCCGCCCGCCCAGGCCAGCAGATAGGGAATCGCCTGGGCACCGGGCACCTCCGCCGGCAAAATGCCCCCCTGCATCGCCGCCAGGGCAACGGTACTGGGCAAAAACGCCAGCAGCCACAGGGCCACCATCGCGATCGCCAGCCCCCCGTACAAACTCTGAAGATTGCGCGCCTTCACCACAAACTGGTGGCACTTCATATCCACCGACACCGCCAGGGCACTCGCCACCGCCAGCCCAATCCCCTGGCCATTGCCCCCAAACACCGACAGCCCCATCGAAAAATCCAGCGGCGATCGCCAATAGGCCCCCCAGCCCCCCAGCCGCGTCAGCACCAGCAGCAGCACCACCGCATTGGTCACCAGCAGCCCCCGAATCACCACACTCGCCCGCTCCAGCGGCAGCAGCGACAGCAGCGCAAACGTCAGGGCCAACCCCCCCGCCCCCAGCCACCAGGGCAGCGCCACCGTCTGCAAAATCGCCGCCCCCGCCGCCACCTGGGCCGCCGCCACCCCCACAAACGCCAGCCACGACATCAGCCCCACCAGCCGCCGCAGCACATCCCCATAGCGATCGCCCAGGAGGGTCCAAATCTGCTCCACCTCCCGCCAATAGAACCGGCCCAACAGCAGCAGCAGCCCCATCCCCACCACCAGGGAAACGGGATACAAACTCCCCGCCGCACCCCACTGCACCGCCTGTTCCGCCGTCCCTAACAGAAATCCAAGGCCATATTGAGAGGCCACCAACATCGCCGCCAGGGCCAAGGGGCCTAGCGGTCTCGAACCACTCGCACTCATAGGGGGCGATCGCGCCGTCGCACCGGTTGATAAAAACTGAGGGGACGAAACAACGTCGCCCCAGAAAACCTCACCCGTGGCGCAGCTTCCTGAGGACGTGTGACTCCATCGCCCCATACCTACAAGATTAACAAAACTTCTTGTGGTCGCGGAAAAACTTAAATCAATCGCGGATTAATGGCTAATCCATCGCCCATCGGTCGTCCCCATGGCCCGAATCGCCCCCTGAGTTGTCAGATGGCCCCTAGGGCGAGGCCATTAAATCCAGTTGATAGGGGGGCTGGCCGCCGGGCGTGAAGGTGCCCACCCAGATTTGATAGGGGCCGGAGGCCGGAGCCGTGAGGGTAACGATCGCGCCGGGGTCATCCGCCGTGGGGTCATCGCCACAGAAGACGGTGCCATTGGGGCCTTGGATCACGAGGGTGGTGTCATCGCGGCCGCTGCTGACCCGCACCTGGAGCGAGGGGAGGTTGGCGGGCAGGGTGACGGTGTGGTTGGGCTGGAAGGAGCCGTAGCCGACGCAGGGATTGCCGTTGGCGTCGTGGGGGGTCTTGGCGATCGCGTCGAGGAGGGAGGTGCTGCCCCCGGCCCGTCCGGACAGTTGCGAGGGCAGGGGTGTTTCCTGGGCGCGGCTAGGGCTGGGGAGGAGGGCCATGAGGGCCGCGAGGGCGAGGGAAAAATGTCCCCCCCAAACCTGGCCCCGACGGTGAATTAGTTGCCCTGGCTCAATTCGATGGTTTCCTTGCATATTGACTTTCCCCTTTCCCTACTGCGCGATCGCCTGGACGGGCACCCCAAATCTAGGGTAAGCAATGGGGATGCCTTCCGTCCGCGCGTTTGTTGAGGTTTCATGGTTGCCACCGTTGTTGGCCTGCTGCTGCTGTTGCTCATCCTCAACGGTGTTGGGTATAACGTGCTGACCCTTTGGCCGGATGGGGTCCTGCGGGCGGTCGCGTCGTTACCCCAGTGGGTGGCGATCGCGGCGGTGGTGAGTTTCCTGGGCTGGTGCCTGCGGGACGACGAAGATCGCTCCCCCCCACCGGAACCCTAGCGCGCCAGGGCGGGCAGCCGTCCCAGCAGGCCGGTCATGAGTTTGAGGGAAAAGACCTTGAGGGGTTTGATCCGCTTGAGGGCAAAAATTCCCAGCCGCCGCACGGCCATCAGCGGCCAGATTTGGTTGGAAAAGAGGCGATCAAGCACATCCGTGAAGCCCAGGATCGTCCAATTGCCCCAGCGCCGCCAGCGATCGTAGCGCCGCAGGACCGCCACGGAACCGATGTCTTCGCCCTGGGCGATCGCGGTTTGGATCGTTTCCGCCAGGGCCGCCGCATCACGAATCCCCAAATTCAACCCCTGACCGCCGACGGGATGGCAATTGTGGGCCGCCTCCCCCACCAGCGCCAACCGGGGACGACAGTAGCGATCGCTCTGCATCAGCCGCACCGTGAACGTATGGCGTCGCCCCAGCAGGGTGAGCTTGCCCATTTGCGGGCCAAAGCGCCGCTCCAGTTGCGCCAGAAATTGCTCATCATCAAGGGCCGCCAACGCCTGCGCCTCCGCGTGGGGAGCCGTCCAGACAATGCGGCAGGTGTCCCCCAGGGGCAAAATCGCAAAGGGGCCGCTGGCCTGGAACCGCTCGTAGGCCACCTGATCATGGGACCGCTCGGGCCGCACCGCCGCCACAATGCACGATTGCCAATAGCCCCAGCCCCGGGTGCCGATGCCCGCCGCCTCTCGCAGGGGCGATCGCCCGCCGTCCGCCGCCACCACGAGTTTCGCCCGCAGTTTTTGGGGCAGCGCTTCCCCGCTCAATTCAGCCTTGGGCGCGATCGCCACCTCCGCAAACTCCTCGCCGTAGGTCACCCCCGTCACCGCCGCCGGGCAGAGCCAGGTAATTTCCGGCGCGTCATTCATAGCCTGATGCAGGGCCGACAGCAGCACCGAATGTTCCGCCACATAGCCCAACTCCGCCGTCCCCAGGTCCGCCGGTTCAAATTCCACCACATCCGGCCAGTCCCCATCCGACAGGCGAATGCGCGTAAAGGTCTCCAGCCGCGATCGCACCGTCTCCCACAGGCCGAGGCCCCGAAAAATTCGCCCCGACAGCAGCGAAAACGCATAGGCTTGGGCCTGCCGCGCCGCCGTCGCCTGGGGCAGCGCCTCGATCACCGCCACCTTCAAACCACTGCCCCGCAACGCACAGGCCACCGTCGCCCCCACAATGCCGCCCCCCGCGATCGCCACATCAAACACCGGCACCGATCCCTCGCCCTCAGGCGTTGCCGCCAACCCAGAAACCGGAGCCCCCGCGATCGCGCAATCTAGCACCATAACCCCAACCCATCCCAGACCAAATCTTCAAAATCCACGCAAAACTGCAACCCTAGGCCCACTCATCTCGCCCGTTACAGTTCTTAAAACTTCCACCTCAATTTTGACACACCCACCCCCGAATTTTCCCTGACAATCCCCCCACCTCAACCCTTCCAGCCCTTGCAGCCCCCCAGCGGCCCCGTTCGCCAGCCCTTCACCAACCCCCCAAACGCCAAAAGGAAAGGGGACCGGTTAACCGATCCCCCTCCCCGTAGCACTAGCCTAGAACCCTAGATTCGTACTCAAGTTTTGATGCTATCTCTAGCCGCAGCCTAGCCGTTGATGGCGGGAGCTTGCAGAGCCACAGGCGCAGACTCGCCAGCAGCCAGGTCCAGAGGGAAGTTGTGAGCGTTACGCTCGTGCATCACTTCCATACCCAGGTTCGCACGGTTCAGCACGTCAGCCCAGGTCCCAACCACACGACCCTGAGAGTCGATGATCGACTGGTTGAAGTTGAAGCCGTTCAGGTTGAACGCCATCGTGCTGATGCCCAGCGCCGTGAACCAAATACCCACAACCGGCCACGCACCCAGGAAGAAGTGCAGCGAGCGGCTGTTGTTGAACGAAGCGTATTGGAAGATCAACCGACCGAAGTAGCCGTGGGCCGCAACGATGTTGTAGGTCTCTTCTTCTTGACCGAACTTGTAGCCATAGTTCTGAGACTCGGCCTCGGTCGTCTCACGCACCAGGCTGGAGGTCACCAGCGAACCGTGCATGGCAGAGAACAGCGAGCCACCGAACACACCGGCAACGCCCAGCATGTGGAACGGGTGCATCAGGATGTTGTGCTCGGCTTGGAACACGAACATGAAGTTGAACGTGCCCGAGATGCCCAGGGGCATACCGTCAGAGAAGGAGCCTTGGCCGATCGGGTAGATCAGGAACACGGCGGTCGCAGCGGCCACAGGAGCGCTGTAAGCAACGCAGATCCAAGGGCGCATGCCGAGGCGGTAGGACAGTTCCCACTCACGACCCATGTAGGCGAAAACGCCGATCAGGAAGTGGAACACCACCAACTGGTAAGGACCACCGTTGTACAGCCACTCGTCGAGGCTGGCGGCTTCCCAAATGGGGTAGAAGTGCAGGCCGATGGCGTTCGAGGACGGCACAACGGCACCGGAGATGATGTTGTTGCCGTACAGCAGGGAGCCAGCAACCGGCTCGCGGATCCCGTCGATGTCAACGGGAGGCGCGGCGATGAAGGCGATGATGAAGCAGATCGTGGCAGTCAGCAGGGTGGGGATCATCAGCACGCCGAACCAACCCACGTAGATGCGGTTGTTGGTGCTGGTCACCCAGTTGCAGAACTGCTCCCACAGGTTCGCGCTTTGGCGCTGTTGCAGAGTTGCAGTCATGTTCTGAATAAATCCGTTTGCAGGAATATATTTTTTGGATTTGGGAAGTGTTGTTTCCCTCATCTGAACTTAGATTAACCGATAGGTTTAGTTTTGTAAAGAAGTTTTATTTTTTCTTGGGGTGCGGGGCTGTGGGGGGTGTGGGCGATCGCGATCGCGGGGGGGCAGGCGGGGTGGGGATTGCCGAAGGGGGGCGGCTGTTGACCTACAGTCCGGCGGTGACGCTGGTGCCGACCTACGAATGTTTCAACCGCTGTAGCTACTGCAATTTTCGGGTGGAGCCGGGGGGCGATCGCTGGCTGCCGTTGGACGTGGCGGCGGAGCGGCTGAAAAGCCTGCAAGGGCAAGGGATTGCGGAGATTTTGATCCTGAGTGGGGAGGTGCATCCGGCCAGCGCGCGGCGGGGGGAATGGTTTACTCATCTTTACAATCTCTGTGGGTTGGCACTCTCGTTGGGTTTTTTGCCCCATACGAATGCGGGGCCGCTGACGCGATCGGAGATGGGGGCGCTGGGGTCTGTCAATAGCTCGATGGGGCTGATGGTGGAGCAGGTGACGCCGGTGCTGCTGGAGACGGTCCATCGCCATGCGCCGAGTAAGGTGCCGTCGGTGCGGCTGGAGCAGTTGGAGATGGCGGGTGAGCTGAAAATTCCGTTTACGACGGGGCTGTTGATTGGGCTGGGGGAGACCTGGGCCGATCGCGCGGAGACGTTGGGGGCGATCGCGTCGAGCCACGGGCGGCATGGGCATATCCAAGAGGTGATCGTTCAGCCTTATTTGCCGGGGACCCGTCAGGTGGGATCGGCTCCGGGGTGCGATCGCGCGGCACTCCTGGAAACGGTGGCCCTGGCGCGGGAGATTTTGCCGCCGGAGGTGGTGGTGCAGGTGCCGCCGAATCTGTTGGGCGATCGCGGGACCCTGTTGGCGGCGATCGCAGCGGGGGCGCGGGATTTGGGGGGCATCGGCCCCATTGATGAGGTGAACCCGGACTATGGCCACGTGTCCCCGGCCCAGCTCCAGACCTGGCTAGCGGCGGAGGGGTGGACCCTGCAACCTCGCCTCGCGGTTTATCCCCAGTACGACGGCTGGGTGTCTGGGGCGGTGCGGCCGGTCTTGGCGGCGTGGCGATCGCGGCTGGCGGCGGCGGAGATCGTCGGCCCCGCCCCAGGGCCAAGGCTCGGGCCAACGGTCGGCTCTGCCACGGCTCCAGCTACGGATGCCATGAGATTCCATTAATTAGGGTTAGGGCGGGTGCGATCGCGATCGCGGCGGCCAAGCAAATTCTTCGCAGCCCCTAGACAAAAGTGAGGGCGGTTGCCAAGCCATTGGGGGTCGCCTAGCATCGGATCAGCGTAAGGATCAGCTAGCCATCAAATATCCCATCATGGAACGCCGAAATCCCCTAATTCTGCGGGCGGAAGAAATCGCCAGCAGTGTCCAAACATTCTCCCATCCCTGGAATCCAAACTCTGAAATATCCGGCACCTATCTTGGTCGTGCGGTTGGATTAGAGCGCACGGGCGTTAACTTTGCAAAGCTTGCCCCCGGCAAAGAATCCTTCATTTACCATTCGCACCATCGCGAGGAGGAGTGGATCTACATCCTGTCGGGGCAAGGCATTGCGGAAATTGATGGGGAAGAATTTGAAGTGGGTGCAGGGGATTTTATGGGATTTCCAACCCCGTCGGTCGCCCACCACCTTAGGAATGTGGGCAATGGGGATTTGGTCTATCTCGTGGGCGGGGAAAATTTGGCGGTGGAAATTGCTGATTTTCCCCACCTGGGTAAACGAATGCTCCGTCGTGGGAGTTCCGTTGAAATTTATGATCATGCGGATGCAAAGCCCTTTGGGGAATTGGATCCTCAATAAATAAAATCCACCTTAAAACCCCGTTGAAACCGATCAGCCCCAGTCGGCTCGATCGGGCAAGGGACAGGGTGCCCTGGGGGGCTCAGCGGGCCAGGTCAGTCAACCGGTCAGTCAAGGGGCCATTTGAGGGGGCTGCACGGCGTTCTAGGGGGCTCGCCGTCGCTTATCTTGGTCGTTAGCGCGTATCTAGACGAGGGACCGGCCCGCCGGTTGCACCATCCATGACGACCCATTTCATCGAAGCTGAGATTGACCTGACCGCCTCGCCCCACGAGCTGCCCCGCGCGATCGAGGCGGCCTTGCAGCAACAGGGTGACCCCCTGCGGTGGGCGGTGACGGCGGTGGATCCGGTGGCCCAAACGGCCCAGGTGGAGGCGATCGTCACGGCCACGGAAACGACCCAAACCCAGGCCGATGCGGTGCTGGTGCCGTTGCAAAGGGCGGACTGCGCTTAGCGCTGCTGAGGTAATAGAGAGAGTCCCATGGTTCCCATGACGCCCCCAGGTCAGCGCCCCTACACAGCGATCGCGGTGGTGCCGACGGGCATTGGTGCGCGGGTGGGGGGCTATGCGGGGGATGCCCTGCCCTTTGTGCGGGCGCTGGCGTCGGTGGTGGACTGCGCGATCGCCCATCCGAACGTGCTCAATGGGGCGATGCTGTCCTGGCCCCTCGATAACGTGCTCTACGTGGAGGGCTACGGCCTTGATCGCTTTGCGGCGGGGGATTGGGCACTGCGGCCCGTCCATCGCAACACCATTGCCCTGGTGCTGGACCGCGCCATTGAACCGGCCCTCCAACTGCGGCAGCGGCAGGCGGCGGATGCGGCCCGGGCCACCTGGGGTTTAAGGCTATTGCCCGAGGCGATCGTCACCGATGAACCGTTGGGGGTGGAACTGCGGCGATCGCCCTCCGGAGCCTCCTGGGGCACCATCGCCCAACCGGCCAGTTTGCTGCGGGCGGCGGATCGGGCCATCCAAGCGGGGGCCAGCGCGATCGCCGTGGTCGCCCGTTTTCCCGACGAGGGAGATGGGGATCACGCCGCCGCCGAAGCCTACCGCCAGGGCAAGGGGGTCGATCCGATCGCCGGAGCCGAAGCGGTCATTAGCCATTTAATCGTGCGGGAATTTGCGATCCCCTGCGCCCACGCTCCGGCCCTGGCCCCTTGGGATCCTAGCGAAACCGTTGATCCCCGCGCCGCCGCCGAGGAATTGGGCCATACCTTTTTGCCCTGCGTTTTGGCGGGCCTGGGCCGCGCCCCCCAGTTTGTGATGAATCGCGATCGCCGAGAACCCGGAGATCTCACCGCCAGCGCCGTAGATGCGATCGTGGTGCCCGCCGATGCCTGCGGCGGCGGTGCGGTCCTGAGCCTGCCCGCCACCACCGAGCGGATCGTCGTCACGGGCAACGCCACCCAAATGAACGTGCCCCCCGAAGCCCTCGGCCTCGCGGCCACCCCCGTCCGGTCCTACCTCGAAGCGATCGGCGCGATCGCGGTCCATCGGGCGGGCCTCGACCTCCACACCTTCCAGCATTCCCTGCATCCCCTCCACTAGGCCCAACCCCCCAAGCCGCCCCGGCCTTGGCCACGGGGATCAACGGCTCCAGCCCCCAACCCGGTTTAAGGGGGGTCAAACCCCCTGACATATCAGGTTTTCCTTAAAGATTCGTTCCCGGATGGATGCTATAGAATCGCATCCATCGGCCTGGGATTATCCCCACCTAAGGGGGGCATAGCAAGGGTTTGTGCAATCCCCTGACCTTGCCCCACCGTCTGCGGTATGTTCCATCCGGTCCGCCCCCTGCATCCCTCCCGTTCCCTTGCCCTGTGCCGCCATGCCCGACTCTTTCCCCCCGCCGCCGGATCTTGACCTGCTGACGCGATCGCAGGTGCTGATGGCCCTGGCCCTGACCGCCGCGCTGCTGCTGCTGTTGGCAAAAGCCTGGATGGTCTTGGGTCAGGCGAGTGTGCTGCCCGTGCAGTTCAGTGGCGGCGCGATCGCCCTGGGGGGTGGTCTCGGCCTTGCCTTGGCGGGGTTGAGCGCCCTGGCCTATCGCCTGTGGCCCCCCTACAGCGCCAGCGCCGATGCCTACCTCGATCTGCTGCTGCGGCCCCTCACCTGGACCGATCTGTTTTGGCTGGGCCTGCTGCCTGCCCTGAGCGAAGAGCTGCTGTTTCGGGGGGTGATGCTGCCCGCCCTGGGGCTCACTTGGTGGGGGATCCTGGCGTCGAGCCTGTGTTTTGGCCTGCTGCACCTGCTGAGTTTGCGCCATTGGCCCTATGCCCTGTGGGCGGCGACGGTGGGGCTGGTGCTGGGGGTGAGCGCTTGGCTGAGTGGTAATTTGCTGGTGCCCGCGATCGCCCATGCGGCCATCAACTGGCTGTCGAGCGGGGTTTGGAAACTGCGCCACCGGACCCCCTAGGGGAACGCTGGGGGCCGCAATTGATCGCGCTGCGCCCCCGCCATCCCAGGGGACTTGAGGGAATGGGCTAAACTGGATAGGGCCTTTGGCCGTCGGCGCGATCGCCCCCCGTCCGCCGCCCCCTTGAGCCCACCGCAGTTTTTGGCACCGCGCCGCGATCGCTCCCGATGGAATTTTCCTCCTCCCTCGCTGTCCGCGAACTTCCGCTTTTTCCCCTGCCGGAGGTGGTGTTGTTCCCTGAGCAACCGCTGCCCCTGCATATTTTTGAATTTCGCTATCGCATCATGATGAACACGGTCCTCGACAGCGATCGCCGTTTCGGCGTCCTGTTGATCGACCCAACCAGTGGCGAAATCTCCTCCGTGGGCTGCTGCGCCGAAATCGTGCAATACCAACGGCTGCCCGATGACCGCCTGAAAATGCTCACCCTGGGGCAGCAGCGGTTTCGGGTGCTGGAATATGTCCGCCAAAAGCCCTACCGGGTGGGCTTGGTGGAATGGATCGAAGACGCCCCGCCCACGGAAAATCTTCAGCCCTTGGCCGATGAGGTTTCGGGCCTGCTCGATGACGTGGTGCGCCTGTCCGCCAAGCTGAGCAACCGGGACTTTGAAATGCCCGAAGAGGTGCCCACCCTGCCGACGGAGTTGTCCTACTGGATCGCCAGCCGCCTCTATGGGGTCGCCAGTGAGCAACAGGCGCTGTTGGAACTTCAGGACACGGCGTCGCGGCTGCGGCGGGAGGCGGAAATCCTGGGTACCACCCGCAGTCATCTGGCGGCCCGCACGGCCCTCAAGGATGTGCTGAAGGACGATTAACCTCACCGCAGGGGCGGGGTTTCTCCGCCCAGCCCCACCGGTCTATCTTGCTTGCCTGCCCTGACCTCGCGATCGCGGTGCCCAGACTGAACTGGATCGATAGCACGCCCTAGGGGACCGGCACCATGCGGTAACTGCCAAAGACCCGCAGGGTTTCCACCTTTTCCGCGAGCCGGTCGAGGGCCTGGGCCACGCGATCGTCCCCTTGGCCCCCTTCGCAGTCAATGAAGAAAAGATAGTCCCCGAAGGATCGCTGGGTGGGGCGCGATTCGATGCGGCAGAGGTTAATGCGCTGCTCCGCCAGGATGGCGAGGGGTTCGAGCAGGGCTCCGGGGGCGTTTTCCGGCAGCAGAAAGGCCAGGGAGGTGTGGGTGCCTTCGCCGGTGCCGGGGGTGCGGGAAAGGCACCAAAAACGGGTGGCGTTGTCCGGGCGATCGCCGATGTGGGTGGCCCGCACGGGAACGTCATAGAGGGCGGCGGCGCGCTGGGAGGCGATCGCGGCGATCGCCCCATCATCCCTGAGGCGATCGAGGGCCTCCGTGGTGGAATTGGTAGGCACCAGTTGCACCTGGGGCAAGTTGGCATTGAGCCAGCGCTGGCACTGGGCCAGGGCCTGGGGGTGGGAATAGACCGCCCGCACCGCCGCCAAATCCGTGCCGTAGGACAGCAGCACATGGGCGATCGGCAGCACAATCGCCTGATTAACATAAACCCCATCGAGCCGCCAAAGGGTATCGAGGGTCGAGGCAACGCTCCCCTGGAGGGCATTTTCAACGGGCACCACCGCCCAGTGGGCCGCACCGCTGGCGACCGCCTCCAGGGTTTGGGGAATGCTGGGGTAGGGGCACAGCAGCCCGCCGCCGAGCCCATCGGCAAAGGCCACCGCCGCCGCCTCGCTGTAGGTGCCGGGGGGACCGAGGTGCGCGATCGCGAGATGGGTCGCCCCATCCCCAGGGCAGGGCCTAGGGCAAGGATCGGAGGGGGAATTCGGGGGGTGGATCACGGCGGTCCTCCCAGGGAGATCGGGGCAAAAACGGGGGGTGGGGGCTAGGAATGGGGCGATGGGTGGGGGCTTTGCCCCGATCGCGGGGGCCGTTGGGGAACTGGCCCGTCCGGGCGGGGATCGGTCCGGTCAATCGCTATGATGGACAGTGGCTTTCCCTAAAAATTGATGTCCCGAGGGTAATGATCCGTTAGGACCGTTAACCATGGGCCATGGATTGGGGGTCGTGGACGTCCGCTGGTCGGCGTCCGCTGGGGGACAATGGCCGGTCCCGGTTCGCTTTCACGCCTGTGCCTAGGCTGTATTCTCCCATGGCTGCTCCGCCCATTGCCTCATTTTTCGCGTCCCAGGTGGTACACCTGCCGGTGTCGTCGTCGGTGGCGACGGCCCGCGCTTACCTCCGCAAGCCGCACCGGGTGGTGGATGCGGTGACGGGCACTAGTCAGGTGGAGGATCTGGGGGGCGATCGCGTCCGGCTGACCATGCGCCCCCTGACGTTTTTGACGTTGACCTTTCGCCCTCGGGTGGACATGCGGGTATGGACGGACGAGCTGGGGACGGTGCGCCTGCGATCGCTGGCCTGCGAACTGGAGGGGATTGATTATTTAAACCACCGGTTTTCCCTGGATCTGGTGGGCTATCTCAAGGCGATCGCGGGGGAGAACGGCACGGCGACCCTGACGGGGGTGGCGGATCTGGGGGTGAAGGTAGAAATTCCTGGCCCCCTGCGATCGCTGCCCCGATCCATGGTGTTGGCGGCGGGCAATGGGCTGCTGCGGGGGGTGCTGGCGACGGTGGAGGGGCGGCTGCGGCGGGATCTGCTGGCGGACTATGGCCGCTGGATGCGGGCCGCTACCCTGGGCCAAGAGGCGTCACAACCGCCATCCCAGATGCGCCGCCGGGGCCGCAAGGTGAGCTAGAGCGGCAGGGGCAGTTGTTGGCAGGGGCCGAAGGAGCGCCGATGGTGGGGCGAGGGGCCGTGCTCCCGGAGGGCGGCCATATGCTTGGCGGTCCCATAACCCTTGTTGGCGGCGAGATCGTAGGCGGGATAGGCCTGGGCGAGGTTGAGGATCAGATCATCGCGCCAGACCTTGGCCAAAATGCTGGCGGCGGCGATCGCGATGGAGGTGCGATCGCCGCCGACTAAGGTTTGTTGGGGCAGCCGCAGCTTGGGGATGGGCTGGTTGCCGTCGATGTCGCAGCGATCGGGGGGCGGATCAAGCTGGGCGATCGCCCGGTCCATCGCCAGCAGTGACGCTTGCAGAATATTGATCTGGTCAATTTCCGCCACCGTTGCCGCCGCGATCGCCCAATCGAGGGCCTGGGTCTTGATGACGGGCACGAGGGCCTGACGCCGCTTGGGGGAGAGCCGCTTGCTATCGCGCACCCCCGCCGCCGCGAGGGCCGCCGCGCGATCATCGTCGAGCACCACGGCGGCGGCCACCACGGGACCGAACAAGGCCCCGCGTCCCACCTCATCGACCCCTGCGATGCGCACCGGCGGCTCCCCTGGGGTGGCTAGGGCTAACCCTTGGCGGCGGAGCGGCGGCGGCGGCGGCGGGTGCGCTCGCTCGATCCGGCCCCGGCGGTGGCGTCATCGCTAGGGCTGCTGACCTCCGCTTCGGCAATGGTGGCGGCGACGGCGGCGGGGCCTGAATCTAGATCCAGCTTGGTCTCAACCTTCGTCTCAACCTTCGGCTCAGCCTTCGGCACGGGGACTCCCTTGGGTGTGGGGGTGGTCCGTAGGGCCGTGGCGGCGGTGGTGTCCTCCGTCGCCGCGATCGCCCCGCGCCCCCGACCCGCCGGACTGGGGATGACCTTCCGCGATCGGCCCCCGCGTCCGGTTCCGGCCTTCTCATCCGACCCAAGACCATTGCCCTGGGCCGTTTCCAGCACCTCCGATGGCGTCCCCTTGGGCAGCGCATCAGCCTCCCCATCGAGGAGATCCGCCGATGGATCCGTCGGCACCACCGCCACGGCCCCCTCCTCCTCAGGAGCGCCCTGGGACGACGATTCCGTCACCAGCAGCAGCGGCGACAGCCCCATCCAGGCATACACATCCTGCTGGGCCGGCGTCATGGCAATGCGCACCGGTTCCGGCGGCGGCGCTTCCGGGGCACGGCCACGCCCCCGACCGCGCCGACTCGGCCCCGTGCCGTTGCTCGTACCCACCGATTCAGCGGTCCCGTTTTCCGATGGCTCCGGCAGCGGCGAAAACTCCTCCAGGGGCTCCGACCCATCCTCATCGAGGGCCGGCTCGATGGAGCGGGCATTCACCGTAGGACGCGGCAGATTGCCCTGCACATCCCGGCGCGCGGCCCCCTCGACCCGGCCCCGGACCGGTGCGGCCTCCTCGGTGCCATTGTTGGCGCGGCGGCGGCGGCGACGGCTTCCGCTGCCCTGCTCCTGGTAGCTGGGGTGGTTGCTCAGGTCCAAATCCTGAAACTCTGACGGTTCCGCCTCCACGGCCCCGGCCCCAGGAATCAGGCTCACCGGATTGGCGGTCACGGCGGCCCTCGATCCCTTGCGGCCACCGCTGGTGCGCGATCGCTGCAACATGGGCACATTGGGCCGCTCCGAGCCATCACTCACCCCCGGCAGCAGGCTCGAGGCGCTGTCGCTGTTGGCATCGTCCGGCAAATGCACCAGATGGCCCAGGCCGCCGCAGGTGGGGCAAGCGCGGCCAAACAGTTCATAGATATTCTGCCCCTGGCGCTTGCGGGTCAGTTCCACCAGCCCCAGTTCCGATAGCTGGGCAATCTGGGGCCGCGCCTTATCCGATCGCAACGCCTTACTAAAATGCTCGAGCACCTGCAAGCGATCGCGGTTCACCTCCATATCAATGAAGTCCACCACAATCACCCCCGCGATATTGCGCAACCGCAACTGCCGCGCAATCTCCGCCGCCGCCTCGCAGTTGGTCCACAGCACCGTCTCGCGGGCCGTCGCCGATCGCGTAAACGACCCCGAGTTCACATCAATCACCGTCAGAGCCTCCGTCGGCTCAATGATGATGTAGCCCCCCGACGGCAAATCCACCCGAGGTTTGAGGGCTTCACGGATCGCCGCATTCACCCGGAAATATTCCAGGATCGGCGCGCGATCGCGGTGGTGATCCACCAACACCCCCTGGGGCAGTTTGCCGTGGTTCCAGGCCGTCAGGTGCTGCTTCACCCGCTTCGTCCCCGTATGGGAATCCGCCACAATGCGGTTCACCTCCGAGGAATACACATCCCGCAGCACCCGCTGAATGAAATCATCATCCCGAGACAGCAGCGCCGGAGCCCGCGTCGAAGTCGCCTCCTGCTGAATCTCCTCCCACTGCTGCTGGAGCCCCCGGAGATCCTCAATGATCGCCTCCTCCGGCACCCCCTCCGCCTCCGTGCGGACCACCAGCCCCATGCCCGCCGGCTTAATCAAAATCGCCAGCGCCCGCAGCCGATGGCGCTCCGCCTCCTTATCAATGCGGCGCGACAGGTTCACCCCCGCGCTGTGGGGCATCAGCACCAGATAGCGACCGGGCAAACTGATCTTGCCCGTCAGCCGGGGACCTTTATTCCCCGTCGGCTCCTTCATGATCTGCACCAGCACCTTCTGTTGGGGTGCCAGCAACTCCGTAATCGAGCCCGCCGAACGGCGCAGGCGCAACGGTCCGAGGTCGGAGACATGGATAAATCCATTGCGCTCCGCATCGCCGATGTTGACGAAGGCCGCATCAATCCCAGGGAGGACGTTCTCGACCACCCCCAGGTAGATATCGCTGACTTGGTGGCTGCCGGTCGCGACAATCAATTCCTGAACGCGATCTTCGCTAAAAACCGCAGCGATCCGATGCTGCTCGGCAATAACGATTTGTTTCGGCATGCATGTTCCTCAAAAACTTGAATGCAGCTAGGTGGACGCTGACACGGCGATATCAAAATCGCGATCGCGTCCTTTGGCATTACGGTCGGGTGGATGGTTCGGGGCCAGGGGCGGCAGATGGGACGCACGGGCCAAAGCGAAGTCCCTGGCGATTTCCCTGATACGGAGACCGTTGGCTGCAAGGCGGTCGGCCATGCCCCTCGGGCGGCCGGTGCGCGCCTGCCACGTCAGCCCAGCGGTTGATCGCGGTGCGGTTCGGGGCGCTGCGGTTCGGGGCGCTAAGTAACCGCAGGGGGTCCGGGCGATCGCAGGGGTGGAGCTTTAGGGTTGGCCCCATCCCGGAGCAATGGTTACGGTACATCTAGAGTCGATGGCGCACGATGGTCCCGTGACTTGGGGCATCTGCGGCCACTGCGTCCGGATGACGCCGCTTCAATTGCTCGGTGGTGCGAGGCTCCAGCCCCAGTCCTTGGCGATCGAGTTCGTGGCTCGCGATCGCGCGGTTATGTTCACCAAGGCGGTTGGTCTGATGCACCGCGCCGATTCTAATGCGCGGCGATCAAACAGGGGGTTACCCGTGGGCACCTCCAGCAACTCGGCTAGGGGTGCGTTTAGCGCTCGGGGTGGGGGTTAAGACTCGGCCTTGGCGAACCCCTTGGGTCGTGCATCCGTCGCGCACGCTAGGGGTTGGAGCCCGTGTACCTTAGCACTCAGTCTAACAGGTCTTTTGGCAATCTTTGACGCGATGACTGGGGGTGGGGATCACGGGCGGTGGTGAGGGGCCTAGGCTGTGGGGGCGATGGGTAGGGGCTTTGCCCCGATCGCGGGGGTGTCGCTGGGGTCGGGGGCGGCCAAGAGCAGGCGGCGGCGGTGGATCCGCAGCAGTTGCAGATCGTCGCGCTGGGCCACCTGGGCGATCGCCCAACGGACCTGATCGGGCCGCAGGAGGATGCCGCTGTTGCGACAGGCCCCGAGGACGCGCAGGGTGGCTTGGTCGTCGCTGCTATCGAGGAGGGTGAGGCTGTCCAGGAGCGATCGCAGGTCTACGGTTTTGGCCTTGCCGGATTTGGTGGTGGTGTGCCAGGGCAGTTCCGGCAGGGCCAGGAGGGCGTCGATCCAGGTTTGCCACTGGGCGGGCGGGGGCGTTTCTGCAAGGGTTTCAGGATCGGCCTCGGGGTCGGTGGGGGCGATCGCCAGGGTCAGGTCATATTCGGCCCGGTCGATGGTCTGGGCGGCTCCGGGGGCTTCCTTGGCCAGGGTTTCGGCCCGGTAGAGGGGCAGGGTGGGGGGCAGTTGGGCGGCGAGGCGATCGCGGAATTCCTCCGGATCCATGGCCTCCGTTAGTTCAATGTCAAAGATTTCGCCGCTGCTGGTGGTGCCCAAGGGCAGGGCGGTGGCGGGGCTCAGGCGCGGGGTGGGGTGAAATCCGCCGGTGAAGGAAACGGGTAGGGCGGCCCGCCGCAGGGCGCGATCGAGCAATTTCATCAGATCCAGGTGCCCCAGGAGGGCCAGATCGTCTAATTTGCCGAAATGCACCCGCAACCGGGCGACGCGATCGCCATTGGGTTTTAGGTTGCCCGCAAATTCCGGAATCTCCGGCGGCGGCACCACGATGTTATGGCCGAAGTCGAGGCCGCACACGCCGCAGTGGGAACAGCCCTCAAAGGAGCAGTCCGGCACCGTCGCCGCCTCCAAGGCCCGCTGCAAATCCTCCTGGAGCCAGGTTTTGCTGATGCCCGTGTCCAAATGGTCCCAGGGCAAGGGGCGATCAATCAGCGATCGCAAATCCACTAGGGGCGAGTTTTCTGAGGAATTTTTAGGGGCATTTTCAGGGGGATTTTCAGAAAATGCTTCAGGATTCTCCGTGGGGCTGGGCGACGCTGAATCGGGATGGGCGGCGGTGGCCTCTTCGGGACCATCAAAGAAATTCCATTCCCCGTCCTCCACCTGGCGATATTTCCAGGTCAGGCCCGCCTCATCGATGGCCTGCTGCCATGCGGCGAAGGCGCGATCGAGCCCCTCCCACCAGGCATCCATCCCGGCCCCCAACTCCCAGGCCCGACGCACCACGGGAGCGAGACGGCGATCGCCCCGGCCCACAAAATCCTCCATCGCCGAAATGCGCACATCGGTAAAATTCACCTTCGTGCCGCGAATCGTGCGAAATTCCGCCCTCAGCAGCGCCTGCTTGCGGCTAAACTCCGCCGTGGACACCGTATGCCACTGGAACGGCGTGTGGGGTTTGGGGGTGAAATTCGAGACCGTGATATTAAACTGCATCGGGCGGCGCTTCTGGGCACTGCATTCCCGCTTCAGCCAGCGCACGGTTTCCGCAATGCCCAGCACATCCGCGTCCGTTTCCCCCGGCAGGCCGATCATGAAATAGAGCTTGACCTTATCCCAGCCGTTATTCCAGGCGGTTTTGATGCCCCGCAACAGTTCCTCATTGGTCAGGCCCTTGTTCACGATGTCGCGCATCCGCTGGGTGCCCGCCTCGGGGGCGAAAGTCAGGCCGCTTTGGCGATTGCCGCCGATGATGTCGGAGATGTTTTTGTCGAAGCGATCGACCCGCTGGCTGGGCAGCGACAGGGAAATGTTTTCCGATCGCAGGCGGTTGCGGATTTCCAGGCCCACGGCGGGCAGGGCGAGATAGTCCGAGCAACTGAGGGACAGGAGGGAAAATTCATTGAAGCCGGTTTTGCGCATCCCATCCACGACGGAATTGACCACCTCCTCCGGGTCCACATCGCGGGCGGGGCGGGTGAGCATTCCCGGCTGGCAGAAGCGACAGCCCCGGGTGCAGCCGCGCCGGATTTCCACCGTGAGCCGTTCATGGACCGTTTCCACGTGGGGCACGAGGCCGATGGAGTAGTGGGGCATGGGGGTGGCGACGCGCCGCAGGATGCGCTTGGGCACGTCGGGCCGCAGGGGATGGACGGAGCCGTTGTCGGCCATGGCGTAGAACTGGGGGGCGTAGACGCCGGGGATTTGGGCGAGATCCAATAGGAGGGTTTCGCGATCGCTATGGGCCAGTTTGTTCTCTTCGACGATCGCGCCAATTTCCGGCAGCAATTCCTCCCCATCCCCGAGGGCAATGAAGTCAAAAAAGTCCGCGTAGGGCTCCGGGTTCGACGTGGCCGTTTGGCCCCCCGCAAAGATCAGCGGCCAGGGGCGACCGTCCGGTTGGCTAGAAGCTTGGCGATCGCAGCGGGTGAGGGGAATGCCCGCCAGATCCAGCATTTCTAAGATATTCGTCGCCCCCAGCTCATAGCTGAGGCTAAAGCCCAAAATGTCGAACTCCGTCAGCGATCGCCGGGACTCCACCGCAAACAGGGGCGTCTGGGTCTCCCGCAACTTCGCCGACAGATCAGGACCGGGCAGGTAGGCGCGATCGCACAACTGCCGAGGCTGGGCATTGAGGATGTTGTAGAGAATGATGTGGCCCAGGTTCGACGCCCCCACCTCATACACCTCCGGGTAGGTCAGCACCCAGCGCACCGTCGCCTCCGACCACGGTCGATGGACCGACCCCACCTCCGTGCCCAAATAGCGGGCGGGACGATTAATTTCCGGGGTGAGCAACTGCTCGATCGCAACGGCCACAGGGCAACTCCTCAACGCATCACGTAAACCATACACACCATCATCGGGCAAAGGGCGACCGAATCATGGCAGCGCCCCCCGCCGCCCCCCTCGGGGAACCCCAGCAATAGTCCCCAGCGTCAAGGGCACAGATGGCCGCGATCGCAACAGCAACCGACCCCCTTTGCCGAAGCGGTTTAACGTTCGCTTAATCTATCAATTCAAAGCCAAATGGTAGAGTGGCACACATCTTGGTGCCTCCACAGAATCATCACCCTACCCTAAGTCTGAGATCAGAAACCGGTTCAAAATACACCGGAATCGATCCCTCGAAGTCTGATCGAAACCGAGTTAGCAAGGCAGCGCGAGGAGCCACGGGATTTAGGAAATTCCTCGGAATTGCCCCCTAGGGCCTGACAGTAACTTTCTGCCCTGACTTGGTGACCAGGATCACGCCCCCTAAAACGACGCGATCACTTCTGATCTGGGGGACGATGCCGATAATTTTAGGTAGTGCAATTTAGAATTAGGGCGTTTGAATTATGCCATCCGATTCGCACACAAGAACACCGAACGTCATCCGGCGCTTAGTGGAAAAAGCCATCCACTTGAAGACCCTAACCCCGGATATTGAACAGGGTATCAACTCGGAGTTGACCCGTTTGGGCTATGTTTCCGATGCGGAGTATGAGGCGCTGGAACTGTTGATGGCGGAGATGGATGAGGGGCGGATTAAGTTGGTGCCCAGTCTCTAGGTTGCGGATTGGATCGGTGGGTTGGTGGGGTCCTAGAGCGGGCCGGTGGGGGCGCGATCGCGCGGGGCTGCGGTCCAGAGGCGCTGGAGGAAGGCATTGAAGGCGCGGCGGGCCGGTTCGCCACCCCGGAGACGATCGCCAGGGTTGGCCAGGAGGGCGATGAGCGGCAGGGCGTCCGTATCGAGGGCCAGGTGAAACCAGTCCTGCGGCAATACCAGATCGGGGCAGTCCCCTAGGGCGTAGGGAACCCCATCGAGCTCGTCATGCAGCAGGGCCAGGGGCCGCACCCAGAGGCGATCGCGGCTGACATCTCGATCAATCACCTCCACCCAGAGGGTCTCCGGGGCCAAGGCGAGGTAGGCCATGGGGCGCGCGATCGGATCTAGGGAAGATAGGGACACGGGCGGGCGACGGAGGGCGACGGCATGAAGGGAGGAGTCTGGAACCGCCTAGGGCATCCTGGGCCGTGCGGAATGGGGCCGCCGTGGGCGACTTTGCCTTGGCATTGCCCAATGTTGGTTCAGTATTGATGATATGATTCTTTGCGGTTCGGGCGGTTAGCTCAGCGGTAGAGCGCCTGCCTTACAAGCAGGATGTCACTGGTTCAAATCCAGTACCGCCCATTTTTCGGGCGCTGAACTCCGTAAAAACCCGTGGATCTAGCCAGTGGGGGATTAGGGCTAGGGCATAAATCCCCCCATCTGACGGGATCTGGGCCAATGGGGCGATACGGCAAAAGTCCCTTGCATTGGGAGCTTGGGGGCAATTGGCGGCGCGTCCTAGGCGTCGTGGGGGGTGATGGGGGCGGCTCCTGGCCCTGGGGTTTGCTGCGATCGCCAGGTCTCCGCCGCCCGTTCAAAGGCAATTTGCAGCATGGTCGCGATCGCGGGGGGCGCACTGGTGAACTGCACCATGGCCCGATCTTGGGACCCGTAGAGGCGCACCACCTTGCCATAGACCGCCCCATCGCTCGACGGGGGGCGCTGGGTTCCCCCCGGCCCCTCGAACAGCACCTGGATCAGCAGGTTGCCAAACACCGTCGGATGGGTGCTCGGATCGTCGCTGCCAAAGCGTATTTCACCCCCCCGCTGGGAAATTTTGACCAACTGGGCCGGGTGGGCGCGATCGCTCACATGCTTGCCATCTAGAAGCTGATAGGTCATGGCGATCGGGCGCGGCACCTCGTAGAACACCTCCTCCTGGGTGCGCAGTTGCCGGTCGTATGGCCCCTTCACCCCCCCCACGTCATAGACCGTCATCGGCTCCTTGACCCCCTTGGGGCGCACCTGCTTCGTGTCGCGCACGATCACAAAGTCATCGCCCCCCGCCTCCTTGAGGGTGGACTCCGTAATCAAAATCTGGCCGCCCACCGTATAGGACTCGATGCGATAGGTCAAATTCACCTGGGCTCCCACCACGCCGTACTTGGTGCGCTTGAGGGAGCCGATATTGCCCACCACCACCTCCCCCGTGTTGATGCCGATGCCCATCTCCAACTGCTGAAAATTCAGGGCGGCCATCCGTTCGTTCACCTTTTCCATGGCAAGCTGCATGGCGACGGCGCAGGCGATCGCGCGCTGGGCATCGTCCGGGCGGCGGGTGGGGGCTCCGAACAGCACCAAAATCCCATCCCCCATGAATTCATCAATGGTGCCCCCGTGGTCCACAATCACATCCGCCATGGATTCGAGGTAGAGGTTGAGGATGTCGATGACCCGCTCCGGTGGCAGCCGTTCGGCGGTGGCGGTGAAGCCCCGCAGGTCGGAGGTTAAGAGGGTGATCCGTCGCCGTTCGCCGCCGAGTTTTTGGCCCTCGGGATTTTCCAGCAGGGTGGCCACCACCGCATCGGTGAGGTAGCGCCCGAAGGTGGCTCGGATGCGACCGGCGCTCTGGGCCATGTGGATGGCGACCCCCGTGGCTCCGGCGATCGCCCCGAGCAGGGGAGGCACCGCCGGAATCCACCAGCCCCCCTTGAGGGCGAAGAAACAACTGGCCCCCAGCAGACCCAGGCCGCCCACGCTGCCCCCCACGGCCCAGAGGGTTACCTTCCAGGGCGATCGCTGCGATCGCAGCCCCCAGGCCACCAGCGTCCCCAGGGCGGTCCAGCCCACGATCCACAGGGCCTCCACCGACTCCGGCCAGCTCCGGATCATGGGCATGTTCCCCAGCGCCGCCTCCACCAGATGCCGGGTGGCGTGGGCATGGATCTCGACGCCGTAGGTGGTGCGGGCGGGCACGAATAGATTGCGGCGACCGTAGGGCGTGTCCACATAATCCTTCGAGCTTTCGGCCATGTTGCCGATCAGGACGATGCGATCGCGCACCAGATCCGCCGTCAGCCGCCCCGCCAACACCTGGGAAATGGGCACCACCGTGAAGGCCCCCGACCGTCCGGCGTAGTTCAGCATGATCTGATAGCCGTAGTTTTCCGTGCGGATGTAGCCGCCATCGTTGGGCATCAGGCTTTCGAGGATTGCTTGACCCACCTGCACCGGCTCGCGCGGATCGCCCTCGCGCCCTTCCACTCGGCTAGATACAATGCCCCGCTGATCCTTGAGGTACCGTTCCGCCAGGACGGCGGCGAGGGAAAAGACAATGGGGCGATCGGGGGACTGCTCATCGGTCAGGTAAATGAGCGATCGCCGCACGGTGCCATCGGGGTCGCGCAGAAGATCATTGGCCGCCACGCGATTGGCCGCCGCGAGGGTGGGGGGTGGCGGCACGCGATCGAAGGCAATGCTCCCCTGGACCTTGGCGATGCCGATGAGGTTATCCGTTTCCGCAAAGAGGCGATTGAGGGCATCGGTACCGGGGGGCACCGCCTGGGGGCGATAGATATCTAGGCCAATGGCGGCGGCCCCGTGATCCCGCAGGGTTTGGAGCACCTGGGCATATTCCGCATCCGTCAGGACCGGGGAGGTGCGCTGGTTCAGGTCCGCTTCGGTGATGGCGATGATCGTGATGAAGTCGGCAGCGGGGCGATCGCGGCGCAGGGTGAGCAGGGTATCGTAGGCGCTCCATTCCAGCGGTTGCAGCCAGCCCGTGGCCCGCAGGCCCAACACGCCACCGGAGGCCAGGGTGAGGGAGAGGAACACGCCCCGCCACCGCCACGCGATCGCCTTGCCCCGGCGGAGCAGGTCGCTTTGGCGCAGTCGTTGATGGGTACGGCAAAGGAGAGCGCTCAGCGTGGACCGCATGGGGAGGCCGGGGAGACGAATGGGTCGGACTTACTCAGACTGACTCAGATTGGCTCAGATTGATGGGGATTTACCGGGGGTCGATGATGCGATTGGTCGGGGCGAAGGGATGGCCCTGGGGCCGCTGGGGGGGCGGGGCGATCGCGGTCCGCCGTAGTTCTCCGAGGACGCCGGGATTGAGGCTGGTGTCTTGGGCATCGCAGCCCAGAACGAGGGACCAACGGTAGGATTTTTGCGGTTCTAGCCCCTGGCCGCCGGTGTCCGTGAAGGCGCTGAAGGCCACCTGTTCCGCCTCCGGAGGCAAGGGCAGTTGCTGCACCTCCAGCAGGGTGCCGCCGTCGTCAAAGATGGCCCATTCCGCGATCGCGGGGCGCTCCACGGGCAGGTGGACATGGAGGGTGGGATTCGCCGCCGCCACCTCCAGCACCAGGCCACCGGGGGCGGCGGGGTCCGGGGACAGGTTCACGAAGGGGGGCTCTAGATCGCGGCAGGGGCTCGGATCTGGGGGGGAAACTGAATCGGCGGGGCCAGCGGGGGCGGGGCCAATGGGGCGGGGGCGATCGCGGGTTGGGTCCGCATCCTCCGGGCCGATCCCCGCATCTTCGGGGATGCCGCCGGTGGGGCTGCCGCCCGTGGAGCTGCCGCTGCGGGTGTGGGTGGGGGTGCCGCGATCGCGGGGATTGGGGATGAGGTTTGCGCCGCCGCCAAAGGTCTGGGTGGGGGCACCGCGATCGCGGGGATTCGGCACCAGTTGAAGGGGTTGGCCCCGTTGTTCGATGCCCTGGGCCATCGCCACCCCCGGCCATAGCCCCACCCCCAAGGCTCCCCACAGCAACAGCGGGATGGCGGAGCGCGATCGCGGGCGGGCGGGGGGCATCGGGGGGAATTGCATGGGGGTATCTCCGTGGGGGGAGCGGATAACCGTTGAATCAATCCATTCATCCATCCATCCGCCTTCAGCCATGGATTCGCTGGATTCATCCACTGATCCATCTTAGGCGAGGGGATTTTGGGCAAGGCAATGGGGCCAATCCACAGGAGCGATCCGCGCGATCGCCCCATCGGTCACGCCGAAGAGCGGGCCAGACCTACCGGGTGGTGCCGGAGGACCCCTGGCGGGGGCGGGGGGTTGGCCCAGGGGCGGGGGGCATCGCATCCATCAGGCGCACCTCCCCGAGGACACCGCGATCGGCCCCGCGATCCTCGCGATCGCAGATCAGGACAAAGGCCCAGCGGTAGGACTTCTGCGGCTCTAGGCTGAGGCCACGCCCCTGGCCCGAATCGGCAAACAGACGCAGGGCCAACACCTGATGCCCTGGCTCCGACGCGGAGGGCAGCGTGAGGGCACTGCGTTCTAGGATCGTGCCGCTGCCGTCGAGGACAATAAATTCCGCATCGGCGGGGCGTTCCTCCGGCAGATGGATATAGAGGAGCGGGTTGGGATCGCGCACGGAGAAGGAAACGCCGCCCGGTGCGTTCGGGTTTTCCGACAGGTTGACGAAGGGCATGTCGCTGGTGCTGCCACAGCCGTTGCCCCGGGTGCCGCCGCCGACGGTGCCGGTGGGGGTGCGGCGATCCTGGGGATTGGGGACGAGTTGGGCCGTGGCGGGGGCGATCGCCGCGAGGGTGCTGCCCAGGCTGGTGGCGATCGCCAGGAGCAGGGTGCTCCAGCGGCGGCGGGTGGACTTAGTGGGGGCGGTTGCGGCGGGGCGACGGCGGTCGCTGGGGTTCAACATGGCTCAAGGTCTCCACCAAAGGCGGCGCAAGGGGTCAAAAGGGAATGGATTCAAATGCGTATGCAGCCATCCAAGAAGGAATTCCTGGGCAACTCATGCCCCAATCCTAGCCACCAATCTGGGACATGGTGCGGCCATAGCGGCCGGTGGTGCCCGCGTCCCGCTGTTTGAAGTTGATCTCGGGTTTGGCGGCCAGGAGGGCGGCGACGCGATCGCGCAATGCCCCCAGGCGTTCTCCACTGCGCAGGGGCGATCGCAAATCAATCTGGGCGGATTCATTCAAAAGGCAAGGGCGCAGCCACCCATCGGCGGATAGGCGCATCCGGTTGCAGCGATCGCAAAAACATTCGGACATTTGGCTAATGAACCCAACCGTGCCGATCGCGCCGGGAATCTGAAACACATCGGCGGGGCCAGCCCCCAGGACCGAACCGTCATCGAGTCCCCACAGGCCCCGAATGCGATCGCGCAGGGACTCCGACGAGATCCAGCCGCGATCGCCAAACAGGGCATCGTTACCGATGGGCATAAATTCAATGAACCGCACATGCCAGTTGCGATCGCGCGTCAGGCCCGCCAACGCCTCCACCTCGCCGTCATTAATGCCCGGAATCACCACCACATTGAGCTTGAGCGGATCAAACCCCGCCGCATGGGCCGCCTGAATCCCCGCCCACACCTGGGGCCACCGCGATCGCCCCCGATTGCCCGCCAGCAGATCAAACGTGTCCGGATTGAGGGAATCGAGACTGATATTGATCCGCCGCAGGCCCGCCGCATATAAATCCGCCGCCAAATCCGCCAGCAGAAACCCATTCGTCGTCAGGGCCAAATCCTCCGTCGTCGGCAGGGCCGCCAAATTCGCCACCAGGTCCACCAATCCGGGCCGCAGCAGCGGCTCGCCCCCAGTCAGGCGAAAACGCCGAAACCCCAGCGGCCCAAACACCTCCGTCACCAGCGTCAGAATCTCATCATTGGTCAGCAGCTCCGGCCCCAGGAGATAGGACAACTCCTCCCCCTCCGGCATGCAGTAGACGCAGCGGAAATTGCAGCGATCAATCAGGCTGATGCGTAGGTAATCCGTAACGCTCATCAAAAATTCCCTCCCTGGGAAGACGGCTTTGGGGCGCATGGCCCCCCTAAGGGGCTAGATCGGAGCCTAGGGGATGAACCGCCCGCCGCGATCGGGGCAAAGCCCCCACCCATCGCCCCCTCGCCATTTGCGATCGCGCCCAACTGTGATAGTTTGATCCGATATCCGACGGCGGCCCCACCGGATCTGCGGCTGCGCCAGCCCCGCCAGTGCCCGTCATCTCCTATTTTTGAGTGAAGCGCTGCCTTAAATTTCAGCCCTTTCCTTTCAAAACCCCGATAGCTCGTCCGTTTTTCCTATAGCAAGCCTCCCCTTCAACCTTTTCCCCGTGAGCATTGCCGCCCGAGCGATCGCCCCTTTGCGCTTCTTGACTTAGCTCCCCGTTCTAGATCCGGTGCCCCGGCCCCGGTGCCTTGGTTTCTTTGGGTCGCGTCTGAACCGCGATCGCCGCGCGCGATCGCCCACCGCGCCCCCCTTTTCAGTCCCCCCACGCCCTAGCCAACATCCAACCCGTGACCACCCAAACCCAGGGAGCGCCCGCCTCCACCGCCGTCCCATCGGCCATCAACCGCGAATTCATCGCCATCCTCGACTTTGGCTCCCAATATTCGGAACTGATCGCCCGCCGCATCCGCGAAACCCAGGTCTATTCCGAAGTCCTGCCCTACCGCACCAGCGCCGACCAGTTGCGCCAGCTCCAGCCTAAGGGCATCATCCTGTCCGGTGGCCCCAGTTCCGTCTATGCCGACGGTGCCCCCCACTGCGACCCGGAACTCTGGAATTTGGGCATTCCCGTCCTGGGGGTGTGCTATGGGATGCAGTTGATGGTGCAGCAGTTGGGGGGCCAGGTGGAGGCCGCCGATCGCGGGGAATATGGCAAGGCTGCCCTATTTGTGGATGATCCGACGGATCTGCTCACCAATGTGGAAGACGGCACCACCATGTGGATGAGCCACGGGGATTCCTGCACGGCCCTGCCCAGCGGCTTCGAGGTGCTGGCCCATACGGACAATACCCCCTGCGCCGCGATCGCGGACCACGACAAAAAACTCTACGGCGTCCAGTTCCATCCCGAGGTGGTCCATTCCCTCGGCGGCACCGCCCTGATCCGCAATTTTGTCTACCACATCTGCCAAGCCCAGCCCACCTGGACCACGGAAGCCTTTGTGGAAGAATCCGTGCGGGAGGTGCGCGCCCGGGTCGGCGATAAGCGGGTTCTGTTGGCCCTGTCCGGCGGTGTGGATTCGTCTACCCTAGCCTTCTTGCTCCACAAGGCCATTGGCGATCGCCTCACCTGCATGTTCATCGACCAGGGGTTCATGCGGAAGGGGGAACCGGAACGCCTCGTGAAGCTCTTCCAGGAGGAGTTCCATATCGCCGTCGAATACGTCAATGCCCGAGAACGGTTCATTAGCGCGATCGCGGGGGTCACGGATCCCGAGAAAAAGCGCAAAATCGTCGGCCATGAATTCATTCGGGTGTTTGAAGAGGAATCCAAGCGCCTTGGCCCCTTCGACTACCTCGCCCAGGGCACGCTGTACCCGGACGTGATCGAGTCCGCCGACTCCAATATCGACCCGAAAACCGGGGAACGGGTCGCCGTCAAAATCAAGAGCCACCACAATGTGGGCGGCCTGCCGGAGGATCTGCAATTCAAATTGGTCGAACCCCTGCGCAAACTCTTCAAGGACGAAGTGCGCAAGGTGGGGCGATCGCTGGGCCTGCCGGAGGAAATCGTCCAGCGGCAACCCTTCCCCGGTCCGGGCCTATCCATTCGGATCCTCGGGGAAGTCACCGCCGAGCGGCTGAATATCCTGCGGGATGCGGACCTGATCGTGCGCCAGGAAATCAACCGCGCCGGGATTTATAACGACATTTGGCAGGCGTTTGCGGTGCTGCTGCCCGTGCGCAGCGTCGGCGTCATGGGCGACAAGCGGACCTATGCCTATCCCGTCGTCCTGCGGCTGGTGAAGAGCGAAGATGGCATGACCGCCGACTGGGCGCGGGTGCCCTATGAATTGCTGGAAACCATCTCAAATCGCATTGTTAATGAGGTGGAAGGGGTCAACCGCGTGGTCTATGACATCACCTCAAAACCCCCCGGCACCATCGAATGGGAATAGGGTAAATGGCCCTGGACCGAGCCTAAAATCTGCGATCTTTTCCTGATTTTTGGCCCGGTCTTTTGCCTAACTTTTTGATGCCATTTCCGGGCGATCGCGGCCACCCCCAAGGGCGGGATGGTCCATCTTTGCCTGTGGAAAACTACAGCTTTTCTGTGGAAAACTCGATCAATCTGTGGAAAACTCAGGTTTTTTAACCACAAATGGTATAGACCTTTACGTTTTCTTATGATTTGCCGGAAGCCCTTGACGGGGGGCGATCGCGGCAATTTTGGGGTGGTTTTGGGGCGATCGCCCAGGGCCAGTTCGGGATGTCAGGGATAGCTGATGTGGTCACTGCGGTAGCTGCGCGGCTCCACATGGATCGTGATGCGGATGGGGGCATAGCGCTCCGCGAGGGTGGCCTCGACGGTTTCGGTGATGTCGTGGGCGGCGGTCACGTCCTCGGCCTCGACGATCAGGTGCATTTCCACGAACACCTGGCGGCCCAGCAGCCCCCGAGAGGCGATGTCGTGGCAGTCGATGACCCCCGGCACCGCCGTGACTACCCGATGGATTTCCTCCGGCGCGATCGCCATTTCGTCCACCAGCCAGGGCAAATTTTCCTTGAGCACCGCCCAGCCACTGCGGAACACCAGCAGCGCCACCGGCAACGCCAGCACCAGATCGAGCCAGGGCAGCCCCGCCTGGACCCCCAGGAGCCCCGCAATCACGACGATCGTGATCCACACATCCCCCATGGTGTGGTGGGCGTCCGCCAGGAGGATATTGCTGTTGAGCCGTCGCCCCTGCTGCCGTTCGTAGAAGGCCACAAAAATATTGGTGCCCAACACCAGCAGCATCAGCCACAGGACCGGCGTGGACATTTGCACCGGTTTGCCGGACCCGAGGAGGCGATCGAGGGCGCTGGTGAGGATTTCAAAGCAGGCCATGCCCAGGAAGGCGGCGATGCCCAGGGCTCCGATCGCTTCAAATTTGTGGTGGCCGTAGGGGTGTTCGCGATCGGGGCGCGGGTCCGCGAGGCGGTTGGTGGTGATGCCGAGGATGTTGCTGGCGCTGTCGGTGACGCTGTGGAGGGCGTCGGCCATGAGGCTCAATGAGCCGGTCCACCAGCCCAACAGGGCTTTGATGATCAGCACAAAAACGTTGAGCAGGAGGGTGAGGATCAAGATCCGCAGGACGCCGCGCCGCCGCAGGGTTTCGATCGCGGGGAGGTGGGAATCAGTGGCGGGCTCAGGGGGGAGGTGGGCCATGGCGATCGCGCTCCGGTGACGCATCAGTGACGGAAGGGCGAAGGGATTTGAGTTGGGCGATCGCGGCGCTAGAGCCATAGGTGGCCGACAGCAGCACAAACCAGGTCAATAAACTGCTGTCCGGCGGCAGGGCCAGGTCGGGCCGCAACGCTCCGGCCCCCCACCGCAAACCGGCCAACAGCGCCAAAAATGCCCAGCCCCCTTGGCCGTAGCGCCGCCAGAGCCAGAGCCCCGCGATCGCCGCGATCGCAGGCATCCAGCCATAGAGCCCCCCAAGGGCCTGATCCGCCAGCTCCATCACCCGATCGTCCATCGCCCCTCAACCGTTTAAGATCAGCAAATTACAGGGATTTTGCCCCCGCGATCGGGGCAACGCCCCCACCCATCGGGGCAACGCCCCCACCCATCGGGGCAACGCCCCCACCCGTCGCCCCCTTCCATCCTACCCGCCCCGCCGCCTGCCCCATGACTGCTGATCACCCCCTCGATCGCCCTGTGGATCAAGCCGAGCAAGACGCCTTTGACCGGGCCATGATGCGCCGCTGCCTGGATCTGGCCCGCCAAGCCTGGGGACGCACGGCCCCCAATCCCCTGGTGGGTTCTGTTGTGGTGCGCGATGGGGAAATCGTCGGCGAGGGGTTCCATCCGGGGGCGGGCCAACCCCATGCGGAGGTGTTTGCCCTGAGGGCGGCGGGCGATCGCGCGATCGGCGCAACGGTCTATGTCAATCTCGAACCGTGCAACCACCATGGCCGCACGCCCCCCTGCTCCGAGGCCCTCGTGGCGGCGCGGGTAAAGCGGGTCGTCGTCGGCTGCGGTGACCCCAACCCCCAGGTGGCCGGGGCGGGCATTGCCACGTTGGAGCGGGCGGGCATCGCCGTGACCGTCGGGGTGGAGGAGGACGCCTGCCGCCGCCTCAATGAAGCCTTTTTCTTTCGGATCCGCCACGATCGCCCCTTCGGCATTTTGAAATACGCCATGACCCTCGATGGCAAGATCGCCACGGCGGCGGGCCACAGCGCCTGGGTGACCGATCGCGCGGCCCGGTCCTGGGTGCATCATTTGCGGGGGGGCTGCGACGCGGTGATCGTGGGGGGCAACACGGTGCGGCGCGACAATCCCCACCTCACCAGCCACGCGGTGGAACCCCACAATCCCCTGCGGGTGGTGATGACCCGGAGTTTAGAGTTGCCCCAAACCAAGGCCACGGGGGAGCCGCTGCACCTCTGGCAGACCGACGAGGCCCCGACCCTGGTGCTGACGGAGCCGGGGGCGAACCCGATGATGCAAACCTGGCTGCGCGATCGCGGGGTCGAGGTGCTGGAGCTGGCGATCCTAACCCCGGCGGCGGCCCTGGGGATTTTGGGCGATCGCGGTTTCCTGTCGGTCCTGTGGGAATGTGGCGGCACCCTGGCGGCCCAGGCGATCGCCGATGGGTCCGTGCAAAAGCTGCTGGCCTTCATCGCCCCGAAGATCGTGGGCGGCCGGGATGCCCCCTCCCCCGTGGCGGATCTGGGCCTCAAAACGATGCTCGACGCGATCGCCGTGGACCGCGCCGAGATGCGTCAAGTGGGATCAGATTTTTTGATCGAAGGTTATTTACCAACCCAGACCGCTACCAATCCCTAACCCTTTCCTACGGCAGCGAAGGATTCGCCGTGGCCGCAGCGCTGAACGGTTCGCGATCCTCCTTCGGGGCCTGGGCCGGGTCCACCGCGCGATCGCGCCCCGACACCCACAGGGGCAGCATCACGCACACGGCCCCATTCGCCACCGCCAAGCCCACGCCCAACATAAAACCACTGTCCATGTCCCAGTCTCCTAAACGCTAGGGAGCCCGCATGGTGCCGAAGGGGGGGTCTGCTACTGTCGTCCGGTCGTCGCCCTAGCGGTCCCGGTCTAGGGGCGGAAGGCGGCGCGATCATCCGACGGAGTAAAAAGATTCACTTAGGAACCCGCGAACTTTGATTGCTATTTCTGATTATGGGGAACAAAATCTTAACCGTATGAAATCAATTCATTTGAAGATCTTGTATCCTCCATCACATTCCCTGATGAACGCGGGGCTGCGGATCCTGATCGAGGCGTCCTAGGGACCTTGGCCGTGCGATCGCTCGCAAATCTCAGAATTTGGCGCGACAGTCCCCAAACCAGCGGCGTTTCCAGCGGGAGGTGGGTTCTAGGGGGCTTGCGGCCTGCTCGCGATCGCGGCGTTCCAGAATCATGTCCGCCGAATCGGCCAGGGTGGGATCCCGGTAGGGCACCGCCGCGCGAGTTTGTAAATGCTCCTGCTCCCGAGGATCGAGGGGATCGAAGGGTGGCTCCGGCGCGATCGCCGCGATCGTCCCCGGCCAGCGGCGGCCAAAGGGCTCGCTCGGCCCCACCGTCAGCCCCGCCAGTTGCAGCGCCGCCCGCACCGCCGGGGCACAGGAATAGGTCGCCAACCGCCCCGTCGGAGCCAGACACGCCGCGATCGCCCCAATAAACTCCACCGTCCAGAGCTGGGGGCAGCGGGGTGGCGAAAAGGGATCAAAAAAAATCGCATCCGCCCCAACCCCGTCCGCCGCCATCGCCTCGGCCACCTGGGCCACCGTTTGGCGCGCATCCCCCAGCAGCAGCGACCCCGTGATCGGGACAAAGCCCCCACCCATCGCCCCCGCCGGATCCGTCGCCACCCCCGCGACCGCCACCGACTCCACCACCGCCCCCACGCGATCGGCCACCGCCGCCGACAGCTCCCCCGCCGCCACCTGGGCCGCCAAATACTCCCGCAACGGCGCGATCGCCGCCCGAGGCACCGCCCCATCCAGCTCCAGGCCAAACCACCGCACCCGGCAGGCCGGATCCGCCATCCAGATCGCCCCCAGCGCCGCCGCCGTGTTGTACCCCAGGCCGTAGCACACATCCAGCAGCACAATCGGTTCGCCACACCGCCCGCGATCACCCGCCAACCCCACCAGCCCCGTCGGCAGCACAAACTTCGCGATCGCCTCGCGCCACGCCCCCTGCAAACTGTGGAAATGCTCCCCGAACCGCTCCGAACGGAACGTCACCGAGCCATCCGCCGTCCGCACCACCGACAGCCCCGCCCCATCACCCTCCGCCATCCCCTAGCCCAAAAGCTGCCGCAGCGTCATCTGCAACTCCTGCGGATCCACCGGCTTTTGCAAATAGGCATTCGCCCCCAGCATCGTCCCCCAGGTCTTATCCACATCCGTCCCCTTTGTCGAGCAAATAATAATCGGAATCGCCTTCGTCGCCTCGTGCTTTTTCAACTCTCGGCAAATTTCAAACCCACTTTGACCGGGCAAAATTACATCCAAAACAATCAAATCCGGCAACTTCGCATCCAGCACCTGGGTCGCTTCCTCACCGCTGCCAACCGCCGTCACATTCATGCCCGCATCTTGCAGATAGCGGATCATCAGGCCGCGATCGGTTTGGCTATCTTCAACAACTAGCGCAGTACGCATGGGATAGGTTCTCTATAGGGAGGAGGATATGGGACGGATTCAGATCAAAGCGCCAGGGCACACCATCTGGCGGCCCCCAGCCATGGGCTTAGGGCATCACCCCCCCGGACCAGACCGGTCTGGCGACGCCGTTGAGACCCCCCGAACACCCCTCAAGGGCCTTGGGGGGCCATGCCCTGGGCTCCCGTTGAGCGGGCCACCAGGGGGCTAGCGGCCTCTGCCACTAGGTATTTATCTAGCACAGCCTTAATTTTGTCAGCTTCGACGGGTTTCCCAATGAAGTCCGTGGCCCCCACGACCCGCGCCCGCACCCGGTCGATGATGCCGTCGTTCCCCGTGAGGATGACGATGGGCATGTCCTTGAAGGTGGCGATGCGGCGGATCTGGGCGCAGATTTCATAGCCGTTGGCGACGGGCATGATCAGATCTAAAAACACCAGGCTGGGTTTGTGTTCCAGCAGGGCGGTGAGGGCGCGGGTGGAGTCCTGGATGCACAGGGGCCGGTAGCCTGCGGTGGTGAGCAGTTCCTCCATCAGGGCGCACACCTGGGGGCTGTCGTCGATGCAGGCGATGGTGGCGATGGGGCCGTTGGGGGGCCGCTGGCGGCGATCGCTGGGGGAACTGGCCTCGCGGGGGGGGCCGCTGGTGGAGAGGACCACGAGATCCGGCAGGTCTGCGACGGGGCTCAGGGAGAGGATGCCGCGTCGGACATAGGGGGCGAGGGATTTGAGGATGGCGGCGGCGGGCTTGTTCATCAGGGTGGCCAGCTCCCGGACGGTGCGCTTGCCATCGATCGCGGCGGCGAGTTTTTGGTAGACCGCTGCGCCCACCTTGGCCTCCAGTTGGGCCGCATCGGCAATTTCGAGGGCATCACCGGCCATCAGGTCCGCCAGCCCCGCCTCCTGCCACTGGAGCCAGTCCCGTTCCGCCTGGGCGAGGGCGCGATCGCCATTGACCGGCAGGGAAGCAATTTTGAGAATATCCAGCGGATCGTAGGGGGTTTCGGCGAAGGTGAGCGATCGCCCCGCCCCCCGCTGAAAAATGTCGAACCACAGTTCCGCCAGCACCGACTCCACCAGTTGGCAAAACTGCTCCTGGGTAATGGCCTTGCGCTGGAGCAGAATGAACAGCAGATTATAGTTCTGGCACTCGAAGGAATCCCCCGCCCGCAGGGCGAAGCGGCGCTGCTTGAGTTGGGGGCAACAGGCGGACAGGTGGGCGCTCAGGCGGCGGTTGGATGCCTGGTGATCTTCGACCCAAAAGGGCCGCCCTAGGCAAAAGTACAGGGACCACTGTCGCTCGCGATCGCCCTCGTGGGGGGGGGCCGTCACGCCCACTTTGCCCGTGAATTGCTGGTGGCGGTACCGAGCCAGACAGCCCTGGAGCGCATCTGGCTTGGGCTCGGGAGAGGTCATTAGGTATGGAGTTCTCTATCGCGCTGATGGTTTGCGAGAGGGGGCACCCTGCGGGGGACGCGGCGGCCGCGGCTGGCGATCGCCCCCCGGAACTGTTCCCTGGTGGTTAGGGGACTGAGGTTGGGAAGGCTAGGCGGGGCGGTGGACGGAACCTGGGGGGGGCAAAGGGAGCGGTTGGGGCACCCCAGCGGATGAGGCTCCGGGTTTGGCTTTCCTTAGGATTCCCAAATTTAATAAAATCTTAGTCCTCCGGTAAGGAACTGTTCCTTGACCTGCGGGGGACCGCTGTGAGGGGTCCGTATTTTCCAGGAGATTGGAGGGAAAGCCGGGAAGGGGTGCGATGGATCGCCTCCCTTTTCCATAGTACCGACCATTCCTGAAGAGCGGTACTGGCGATCGCTAGGGGAGGGCGAGGGTCCGGGCCAGATCGAGTAAGAAAATCGAGGTTTCCTGGCCGTCGGTGCCCAAAACGGCGACGAAGGTGGCCAGGTTGCTCAGGTGGGCGCGATCGCCGTGGGGGGGCAGGGGGCGGACGGCGGCGCGGGGAATTTCGAGCAGGTCAGGGGGGGCGTCGGTGGGAATGCCGACGGGGGCGCGGCCCTGGCAGTGGGCGACCACGAGGAATTGTTCGGGGGCAATCGCGGGGGCCGGTTCGGGGGCGTGGGGGTGCAGGAGGGTGCGCAAATCGAGGATTTGGATCACCTGGCTATCGATATGCACCAGGCCCGCCTTGCCCAGATCGGTGCCGTCGAGGGAGGGGCAATGGGCCACCTTGGAGATGGCGGTCACCGGCAGGGCGAAGCGGTAGCCCTCGACGCCAAAACAGATGGCCCGCAGGGTTTCGGGGCGGGAGGGCTGGGGGCCGGTGTGGGGCGATCGCGCGCCGGGGAGCACCAGGGGCAGCAGGGGGGAGGAGGAGAGGGTCATGGGATGGGGTGGTGGTGGTGGTGATGGAGGGGGGTGGAAAGGGGAATGGCGATCGCGGCGGTCCCTACCAGGGGTTGCCAATGACGGTGAAGGCGGCCCAGTGGAAGGGATGGGTGAGGTCAATGGAGGCCCCGTCGGCCCCGAGGCTGCTCGGCAGGGGCAAATAGCTCCCGTCGCGCCGCCGCAGTTGGCCATTTTCGATGCGCACCTGGCCGTTCAGCAGATCCAATTGGGCCTGACGCAGGGCGACGGTGGCGCTGGGGGCGGTGAGGAGGCGATCGTAAAAGGCGTCCATTAACGCTAGGGTACCCAGATCGCTGACGGTCCAGAGGCTGGCGATCGCGGTGGGCACCCCGGCGGCGACGGCCAACCCCGCAAACCCCAGTTCCGCATTGCGATCGCCCACGGCGGTTTTGCAGGCGCTCAGGACCAGCAGTTGCACCGGCGGCGTGGCCCAGTCGAGCGATCGCAGTTGATCGAGGGAGAGGGCCTCATCCCAAAAGCGCACGAACGATCGCGTCACCGGCCCCGCCCGAAAGTCCGCATGGGTGGCCAGATGCACAATTTTTTCGCCCCGCTGGCGCTGCCGTTGGAGATTGGCCGCCGTAAAGCCCTCATTCAAAACCTGCCGACTGCCGCCCCCCGCCCGCTGGAACCGCTGGGCGATCGCCGTCAACTCCAGGGGCACTCCCGGCAGCGGGGCCAAATCGCCAAATTCCGACGCCCCCATGGCCAACACCCGACTGTTCCGATGGGAGCCAATGGCCTGGGCATCGAGCAAACTGAAGCCGGGAATCTGGGCGATCGCGTAGCGCTCGATCAAAAACTCTTCCCCATCATGGAGGGCCGCCAATGGCACCGCCCGCAGGCCCTCCCCCATGCAAAACACCAACTGTTCAATGCCGTCCGCCTCGAGGCGCGCCGCGATCGGTCGAATGATCCAGTCATAGAGCTGCTGGGCGGGTCGCAGATCGAGGCCCCCGCCCCCCACCAGCGCCTGCACCTGAAACCCCGTCACCTGCGATCGCAGCGATCGCACCTGGGCCGCCACCTGATTCGCCGTCACCCCCATCGCTATGCGGTGTTCCCAGGTGCTCTTGCCCGAGGTCACCACCACCTTCAGGAACGATTGCCCCCGCAAAATCTCCACCTCGCCATAGATCAGCGCCGTGCGGGTTTTCGCCTGGGCATCCATCGCCATCAGGGTCGCGCGAATATCATCCGGCTTGGGGGAACCGGCGGGCAGATCCCGGCCAAAATACTCCTCGTAGGTCTGCTCCCACTGGCCCTCAATGAATTCCACCCAGGCTTCGGTGCTGACATGCTCAATGCCCTCAGACCGTTGCCCTGGCCCCGGCTCAACCCTGGCCGGTGATTCCTCGTCCTGGAAGCCCCCCACCATCCCGAGGGCCGCCGCCGTCGGCGCGATCGCACCGATCGCCACCACCAACGCCCCCAAGGCCCATCGCCATCGCCCCAACCCCTTCGCCGTCATCGCCATCACCTCATCCCCCTATCGGAATCGATCGCCGCGATCGCCAGACGGCCAACCGCCAAATCCAGCAGCCCCGGCGGGCTATCCCCCCGCCCCCGACGATGCCCGTAGCCCCTGGATGGATCGAGCCGCCTAGCCCTGTTCTACCCCCTGGCGCGCCATCGCCGCCAACACCTGCTGGGACGAATGGGGACGGGCATTGGCCTCCGGGTGCCGCTGCACATAGTGCCCATCCGGCTGCAACTCCCAGCCATGGCGGTTATCCGCCAGCATCACCCCCAAAATCTCCTGCACATCCTGCTTGAGGCCCTCCTCCTCGATGGGCACCACCGCCTCCACCCGCCGCACCAGATTGCGCGGCATCCAATCGGCGCTGCCGATATAGACCTCATCCTCGCCGCCATTTTGGAAATAGAAAATGCGCGAATGTTCCAGCAGACGCCCCACAATGCTCAGCACCCGGATATTGTCACTAATTCCCGGCAGTCCAGGCCGCAGACAGCAAATGCCCCGCACGATCAAATCAATCTGCACCCCCACCTGGGACGCCCCATAGAGGGCACAAATGATTTTTTGATCCACCAGGGAATTCATCTTGGCGACGATGCGCCCGTGGTGCCCCTGCCGACACCGCTCCGTCTCCCGCTCAATCAGGGCCACCATGCGATCGCGCATATTCACCGGAGCCACCAGCAACTTGCGATAGGACCGCTGGCGGGAATAGCCCGTCAAATAGTTGAACAAATCCGTCAGATCCGCCCCCAGGTCCGGGCGGGCGCTGATCAACCCCAAATCCGTATAGAGCTTCGCCGTCTTGGGGTTGTAATTGCCCGTGCCGATGTGGACATAGCGCCGGATGCCGTCCGCTTCGCGCCGCACCACCAAAATCGTCTTCGTGTGGGTCTTCAGGCCCACCAGGCCGTAGACCACATGGACGCCGGATTTTTCGAGCGTGCGCGCCCAGTTGATATTGTTCTCCTCATCGAAGCGGGCCTTCAGTTCCACCAAAACCGCCACCTGCTTACCGTTGGCGGCGGCGTCGATCAGGGCTTCGACGATCGGAGAATCCCCCGACGTGCGGTAGAGCGTCATTTTGATCGCCAGCACATTGGGATCGTGGGCCGCTTCGGTGATGAACCGCTGGACGGTGCCGGAGAAGGATTCGTAGGGGTGGTGCAGCAGCAGATCCTGCTTGCGGATTTCGGCAAAGAAGTCGTCCGGGTCGTCGTCGCCGTCGAGATTTTCGCTCAGGCGCTGGATGCGGCGGGGGATGACCGACGGCCAGGGTTCGTCCTTGAGGTGGGGCAGGGGCAGGGCCATGAAGCTCATCAAATCCCCCAGGCCCAGGAGCCCATCGAGGATATAGACGCCGTTGGGGGACAGTTCCATTTCGGCCACGAGGCGATCGCGGATGGCACTGGGCATCGAATCGAGCACCTCCAGACGCACCACGGAGCCCCCGAGCCGCCGTTTCCGCAATTCCTGCTCGATCGCCAACAGCAGATCATCCGCCTCATCTTCGGCCACGGCGATGTCCGCATTGCGGGTGACCCGGAAGGGGTGATATTCCAGGATGTTCATGCCGGGGAACAGGGCTTCGAGGTTGTGGGCGATCACCTGTTCGAGGGGCACCACGGCGGAAACGGGGGTGGTGGGGTCGCCGTCCGTGCGCAGGGCTTCCGTGGCCCAGTCCGCGTGGAGGGCGGTGGGGTCAAAGCTGTCGAGGGGCAGGGGCAAAAAGCGCTTCAGCACCTTGGGCACCTTGACGCGGGCGAAGTGCTCTTCGTTATTTTCCGGGTCTTGGATGACGACGGCGAGGTTGAGGCTGAGGTTGGAGATGTGGGGGAAGGGGTGGCCCGGATCGACGGCGAGGGGGGTCAGGACGGGAAAAATTTCTGACTCGAAGTATTCGTGGAGGTAGGTGCGCTGTTCTTGATTGAGGTCCACATAATCCAGGACATAAATGCCGTCCTGGGCGAGGCGCGATCGCAACACCTGGACAAAATGCTGGTGCTGTTCGGCGACGATGGGCCGCAGCCGTTCGGCGATTTCGTCAAGCTGCTGCTGGGGCGATCGCCCGTCGGGGGTACGTTTCGCGACGCCAGCGGCTACCTGCTCCTGCAAACCGGCGACGCGCACCATGAAAAACTCGTCCAGGTTTGACGTGAAGATCGCCAAAAATTTCAGCCGCTCCAGCAGGGGGGTGCGATCGTCGAGGGCTTCATTGAGGACGCGGCGGTTGAATTCGATCCAACTCAGTTCGCGGTTGAAGTAGTACTGCGGATCGCTCAGGTCAAGGCTCTGGGGACTGGCTTTGGGTTTGGGCATGGGGAGAGGTGGCACACTGACGGGGAAAGGTCTGGAGGTGGCCCCGCGATCGCCCGGTGGGTGCCGCGCGATCGCCTAAAGAGCGCCTGGAAATTGCCTAAAAATCTCGCTGGATCGGCGGTTCAGATGGTCCGGTGCCAAAGGCTTCCCCCTCACGACCGACCCACCATTCCCCCAGGTTCATCAAATCCTGGTGAACGTCGGCCAGGGCGAGGGCATAGTCGGCCGGATCGAGGCGATCGCGCTGCTCCTTGAGTTTGGCGAGGCGCAATTGCACCAGCAGCCACGGCTTGAACTGGCTATTGGTGTCTTCGAGGTAGCGGGCGATTTGGTGGCTATCCATGGGCAGATCTGGGGGCGTCGGGGCGCGCTCCATTAGTGGGAACCCTAGCAAACCGGCGACTTCCCTAGGGTTAACGTCATTTTAAGACGCTCCACAAATCTGAGGGGATGGGGCCGCGATCGCCCTGCCCGCGATCGCCCTGCCTGCCCTCGGATCTGTCGTTAATTCCGCTGAAACCCTGCGGCTCGTGAATCAGTTGGTGGGGGCAAGGGGCTCAATCCCCTTGTTTTACCGGGATTTGGGTCGATTTGACGACACCCCCTAAGCCAGCCGCCCCATTGCTCGCTTTCTACATCAGGCGCACCTGGATGTCATTCATAATGCGCTGCTCATCCTCGAAGGACGCCTCACCGCCGCGCACCTTGCCGTAGTGGATCCGTCCCGCCTTCAGGGCCAATTGCCGCAGCAGGGTTTCCTGGGGCTGCTGGGCCAACAGGGCCAACACCGACTCGTAGGCAAAACCCGTAGCCCCCGCATTGGTCTGAAATCCCATGGATTTGAGCACATCGCCGTGGGCGCTGGGGTCTAGGGGCATTTCCCGCAGACGCCCAACAAAATCCTTCAGGGAATCTTGATACTTGAGCATCTCCATCAGTTGCCGATGCTCGGCCTGTTCCTTGGCTCGGCGGGCTCGCCGCTCCGTCTCTAGGCTATCGAGCCACTGGACCAGAAAAATCAGCGCCACGATCGCGATCAAGACAATTTCGATAGTCATCGGTGGTTGCCCCGCCTCCCTAGCCCCCCCAGGGGCCGCTCGCTGTCTCCGGAGCCATCAGGGTGATTGATAGCCCTACCTAGTGTGCCCTAGGAATGTTTGCCCTAGGAATTCCGGCACGCGCCTCGCGGCGATCACGCCACCTAGGGTTGGTCAAATCCTACCGCCTTGAATCCTCGGATGGATTTTCTGGAATTTTGATGATTCTTAACCCGATCGCGCGATCGCCCCCTACGCCCCCGCGCGATCGGCTAGATCCAGCACCAGCGCGATCGCCCCAAAGCCAATCAGCACGGACGCCACAGGCCCATCGACCACCCCCAAGAATCGCAAAATTTGGGTATTGATCCAATTTTTATAAAATCCAAACCCACAACCACAATCTAAAGGCTTCTAGGCTATTCCCAACCTTCCCCAGATCCTGGCCTTAGCCTAGGGCCATTGGAATTTTGTGTAGGCGCGATCGCGGCCCCATCCAGAAAAACGGCCCCTTTTCGCCCCCCAGAAATCTTTCGATAATGCGATCACAGCAGCGCTCGGCACCGGTCCACCGCGATCGGCCCGAATTCCCCATTCCCACAGCAGACCCCACAGGACATCCCCCATGAGATTGGCAGTCTACGGCAAAGGCGGCATCGGCAAATCCACCACCAGTTGCAACATCTCCGTTGCCCTCGCCCGTCGCGGCAAAAAAGTCCTCCAAATCGGCTGCGACCCCAAACACGACAGCACCTTCACCCTCACGGGCTACCTCATCCCCACCATCATCGACACCCTGCAAGAAAAGGATTTTCACTACGAAGACATCTGGCCCGAAGACGTCATCCACAAGGGCTACGGCGGCGTGGACTGCGTGGAAGCCGGTGGCCCCCCCGCCGGAGCCGGTTGCGGTGGCTATGTGGTCGGTGAAACCGTCAAACTCCTCAAGGAACTCAACGCCTTCGATGAATATGACGTGATCCTCTTCGACGTGCTGGGGGATGTGGTGTGCGGCGGCTTCGCGGCCCCCCTCAACTACGCCGACTATTGCCTGATCGTCACCGACAACGGGTTTGATGCCCTCTTCGCCGCCAACCGCATTGCCGCCTCCGTCCGCGAAAAGGCCCGCACCCACCCCCTGCGCCTCGCGGGCCTCATCGGTAACCGCACCTCCAAGCGGGACTTGATCGACAAGTATGTGGATCATGTCGCCATGCCGGTTCTGGAGATTCTGCCCCTGATCGAAGACATCCGCGTGTCTCGGGTGAAGGGCAAAACCCTCTTTGAGATGGCGGAAAGTGACCCGTCCCTCAATTACGTCTGCGATTACTACCTGAGCATTGCTGATCAGCTTCTGGCGCGGCCGGAGGGGGTGGTGCCGACGGATTCGCCCGATCGCGACCTGTTCTCGCTGCTGTCGGATTTCTATCTCAATCCGCCCACGGGCAGTGCCCAGGCGATCGCGGAAGCCGCGCCGGATCTGATGCTGGTTTAGGATTTGGGGTGCGGTATTTTTCCCCCAATAGGCCCCATGAATTCCGATCAACTGCGTCGATCGCTCCGTCAAAAGTGGCTGGACTATTACCGAGATAATCGGCTTTGGGTGTCACGGCTGGCGGTGTGGACCGATGCCAGCGGTGAACGGCGACCGGTGTCGAGTTTTATTGTGGCGACCCTGTCGGTGCTGGAGCCGAATTTGGCCCATTTGCTGCCGCTGATTGTGGATCTCAGTAGTGATCCCGATCGCGTGGTGGAGGCCCTGGGGCTGGATTTTGATCCGGAGGCGTTGATGGGGGTGTCGCCGGAGCCGCTGGCGGGGCGATCAATCCGTCCGGAGGTGTTACCTGCGAGTGGCCGTGGGACGGCGGTGCCGCTGCAACCGGTGGCGACGGTGGCGGATCGGGTGCCGGTGGCCGCTGAGGCGGTGCGTCCTGAGGCGGTGCATTTAAACATGGCGGATCGTCGCCCGGAACCTCCGACTACGAATGGCGCGACCCATGGCACCACCCATGGCCCTCGACCGGCGACGGAACGGCCCGCGCGATCGCCCCACGGCCCGGACGCTGCGGCCATGGATGCGGAACCCGGCGATCGCGGCGCAATCGATCTGGGGCCAAGGCCGATCGCGACGCCGCCCACCCCGCGCATGAAAACGCCGCCGCGCCATTCCCGCCCCGATGATCACAACGATTGGCAGTTGATTGATCGCCGCGCCCAACCTGCGCCCGCCCCCACCCCCCGGAACGTTTCCCCCGCCCCGCGCCCCGAGCTGGACCTGTCCCCCAAAGCTGATCCACGGCCGAGCGATCGCGATGGATACGGCGATCAATCCAGCGATCGCCCCGACCGTGACGGATACAGGGACCGCGATGGCCGCGACGGGGACGACACCTGCGAAGGCCGCACCCGCGATCGCGCCACCGGCCCCTGGCGTCGCCGCCGTCCCTAAAGATCGCCGCGATCGCGGTCACCGGGCGGGGCCACCGTTTTGATTCATCCATTCCCCTCACCTAAGGAGGCTCTCCCATGACCGCGATCGACACCACCGCCCCGGCCCCCACCCTGCAATTCGACTGCGAAACCGGTAACTACCACACCTTTTGCCCCATTAGCTGCGTCGCGTGGCTGTACCAAAAAATCGAAGATAGTTTTTTCCTGGTCATTGGCACCAAAACCTGTGGCTACTTCCTTCAGAACGCCATGGGGGTGATGATCTTCGCCGAACCGCGCTACGCCATGGCGGAACTCGAGGAGGGGGACATCTCCGCCCAGCTCAATGACTACGAAGAACTCAAACGGCTCTGTCTGGGCATTAAGCGCGATCGCAACCCCAGCGTCATCGTGTGGATCGGCACCTGCACCACCGAGATCGTCAAAATGGACCTGGAGGGCATCGCCCCCAAACTAGAGGCAGAAATCGGCATCCCCATCGTCGTCGCCCGCGCCAACGGCCTCGACTACGCCTTCACCCAAGGGGAAGACATGGTGCTCGCCTCCATGGTCCAGCGCTGTCCCACCCAGGCCGCCACCCCCGCCGACGCCCAGGAACGCAACGCCATCCAAAAACTCCTGGATTTCGGCAAAAAGAAGGACGACACGTCAGATACCGCCGCCAACGAAGGCTACCGGGACCACACGCCCCTGGTTCTTTTTGGCTCCGTGCCCGATCCCGTCGTCACCCAACTGACCCTAGAACTGAAAAAGCAGGGGGTCAAAGTGTCCGGCTGGTTGCCCGCCAAACGCTACACGGAACTGCCCGTGGTGGAAGAGGGTTATTACGCCGTGGGGGTCAACCCGTTCCTGTCGCGCACGGCCACGGCCTTCATGCGGCGGCGCAAGTGTAAGGTGATCGGTGCGCCGTTCCCCATTGGCCCGGACGGCACGCGGGCGTGGATCGAAAAAATTTGCAGCGTCCTTGGTATTGAACCCCAGGGCCTGGGCGATCGCGAGGCGCAGATCTGGGACGGTTTGGAGGATTACGTCAAACTGATTCGCGGCAAATCGGTCTTTTTCATGGGCGATAACCTCCTGGAAATTTCCCTGGCCCGCTTCCTGATCCGCTGCGGCATGACCTGCCCCGAAATCGGCATTCCCTACATGGACAAGCGGTTCCAGGGAGCGGAATTGGCCCTGCTGGAGCAAACCTGCCAGGAAATGGGCGTACCGCTGCCGAAAATCGTCGAAAAGCCCGATAACTACAACCAAATCCAGCGGATCTATGACCTCAAGCCAGATCTGGTGATTACGGGCATGGCCCACGCCAATCCCCTGGAGGCGCGCGGCGTGAGCACCAAATGGTCCGTGGAGTTCACCTTTGCCCAGATCCACGGCTTTGGCAATGCGCGGGATGTGCTGGAGTTGGTGACGCGGCCCCTGCGGCGCAATGCGGCCCTCGATGGCCTGGGCTGGGAACGGCTGGTACAGGAGGAGGCGCGGGTCTAGGAGACAAACCGTAGGGGCGGGGTTTTCCCGCCCGGTTTCCCGCCCAGTCCCCTGCCTAGTGCCTGCGATCCCTGATGCGCTCAAGGTTGAACGGGTTTGTGGCGATCGCGTGGGGCAGGGTTGGAAGACCCAACCCCTACGGTGACGGAATTGGCGAGATGTCCTCAGCCCCTGATCTGAGGGAATTTTGGACGATTGGATGATTGGCCCTAGAGAAGGGCGGCCAGATCCAGGTCGGTGTCGGGGGGAATGAGGGGGCGATCGCCCAGGCGTTTAGCGAGATACTGGGCGGCGGCGACCCCGGACTGGAGGGCCGCTTCGACCCCATCGCCAATGCACCAGTCCCCCGCGCAGACCAGCGGCGGCCAGCGATCGCCCCCGAGGATCAAACAGGGCACCCCCGCAGCCCGCTGCACGGTGCCGTAGCGCCAACGGTGAACCCGCACCCAGTCCGCCTGATCCAGGGGCAGGGCCGTGCGATCGCTCGCCAGCTTCAGCAGGGCGGGGCCAGCGGCGGCCAGGGCATCCCCCTCTAGATCGATATAGGGTTCCGCCCCCTCGGCGGTGGTTTGTAGAACAATCGCGGGCTCCGGCGCATCCACCTGTTTACGATCCTCGCGGGATAGCCACGCCAGGGCGCGATCGCCCTCGAAGGTAATTGAACCCCACCCCTGCCAGGGGGCCGCATCGAGATCCACATCCATGCCATAGCCCGCCGTCACCGTCAGGCACGGGCCATAGGCCACATTGGCGAAATAGTGGGCACATTGGGGATCTAAAGTCCCCAGGGAATTTAATAAGGCCGCCGTCTGGGGAGCCGGGGCCGCCAGCAGCAGCGCCCGCGCCTCAAACTGATCCGGCGGTTCGGTAGACGCATCGGGCCGGGGGCGATCGCAGCGCACCCGCCAGAGATCCGGAGTGATGGGGGAGCGATCCAAAAGCATGGCGCGCCGATTGAACCGGATCGGCAGATCATCCACCAGGGCCTTGGCGATCGCCGAGAGACCATTGGGGGCCACATAGCGCGAATCCTCCGCCACCGTGCGGTTGCCCTGGCCATCGAGACAGTAGGCCGGACTGGTCCAGGGACCCAGCACCCCCCGCCCCACCAGCCCCCGCCGCAACTGCCGCGACAGCACCCCGCGATCGCTCCAATAGCGCACCCCGCGATCGAGATGCAGCGTCCCCTCCCGGCGGGTATTGAGGCGACCCCCCGTGCCGCGCGACTTCTCCAAAATTTCGACCCCATAGCCCGCCGCCTTCAGCAGGCGCGCCGCCACCAGCCCCGCCAGCCCCGCCCCCACCACCACAATCGGCAGGTGCTCGGTGCTGTCCCCCTCGCGATCGGGGGTCTCGACATCGCGGGGACGTTCCGCCAAGGGCACATTCGGGTCGGCAACCATCACGGGCACGGGGGGGGAGTGGAGGAGTGGATAGGGGACAGCCCCCAGGGGGGCAGCGGCCGGGGCGGGAAGCCAGTCTGTGGGGTAGGCTATGCTCCCCCTGTTTAGCTTTTGGCTAGATTTTGATCTAGGTTTCCCGTTTCCCGCGCGATCGCCGCCGTCAACAGGAATCGTCAACAGAAAAGTAACTGAAAACGGCGGAAATGTCCCCCATCGGGGCTCGGGGCGATCGCGGCGACCGGGCGAAGGGGGATCTGTACAATAGATTCGGAGATTGGCACGGGCACAGCAAATCGCGCTCCAGCGGCCCCGACGCGATCGCGCCGACCATTCCTAAAATTCCCTTCTCGACGGAGGACGTGACGGTGGACGAACTGAGGTCGGCCCTGGAGTTGGCGACGGAGGAGGAACTGCGGGAACTGACGCAGGTGCTCTTTGCCCGTAAGTTTAATCCCCTCGATTATGTGGCAGCCCCGGACCCGCTGGATGTGCAAAGCCGCGATCGCCAAGCCTGGATCGATCTGCTGGAGCAACGGTTTCGCTTCCTGGCCGCCGATGGCCTGACGGTGCTGCGGGGGGAGGCGGCGGACTTTTCCTACCGCGATGCTCTGGTGCGGGTGTGCCATTACCTGAAGCTGCCCTACCGGGACTGCTGGTCCACGATGGAGTTGGAGTCGGAGATTTTTCTGGCCCTGCTCGATCGCGCCTGGGGACGGCTCCCGGAGGCCAATCAAGCCGCCCTGACGGCCCAGGTGCAGCGATCGCTGGCGGGGACGGCCCTGCTGGAGCGGCTCCCGGCGGTGTGGCGATCGGATCCCGTGCGGCTGATGCTCAAGGGGGGCGGGGCGCTGGCGTTGGATATGGCGGTGCGGCCTTTGCTGTTGCGCCACATTGCCTATCAGTTTGCGGTGCATTTTGCGCGCTATGAGGCGGCGCGGCTGGCGATCGCCACGGGCACGGGGGCGGCGGCGGCGTTGCAGGGGCAGGTGGCGGCCCAGATGGCGCGGCGGGGCATGGCCCTGACGGCGGCGCGGTACGGGGCGGCGCGGACGGTGTTGGCGGTGCTGGGGCCGGCCCTGTGGGCGCTGTTTTTGATGGATTTGGGCTGGCGGGCGATCGCCACGAACTATGGCCGCATTGTGCCGACGGTCTTTGCCTTAGCTCAAATTCGCCTGACCCGGGGGGGGGACGAGGGCGATCGCGCCGAAGATCCCTGGAACGACGGCTGGGACGACGGCTGGCCCTGTGAACTGGTGGGGGCCTAGGTGCGCCGACGGTTTTTACCTCAACCTTTGCCCCAGTTGTTGCCGCGATCCCCATCGACGGCGGGGGTGATCCAGGGGCATCCCACGGCGGCGGATCTCGATGGGCCGTGGCGATGGGGCCAGTGGGGGCTGTTGCTGTTGCCCCTGGTGCCGTCGATCGCGGCGCTGCTGTGGTTTGGGGCGATGGCGGTGACGACGCGGCGGCGGTGGGATCGGGTGCGGCGCGATCGCCTGGTCCAGGGATTTGGCCTGCTGGGCCTGTGGATGGCTTTGACGACGATCTGGGCCACCGATCGCGGGGCGGCCCTGTTGGGTTTAGCGAACTTTTTGCCGTATTTCTGGGCCTTCGGGGCGATCGCCCAACTGATCACCCATCCGGCCCAACTGCGGCACCTGGGGCGGCTGATCTATTGGAGCGCGCTGCCGGTGGCGATCCTGGGCCTCGGCCAGATGGGGGGCCTGTGGGCGGGGCCGATCCAGGTGCCGGGGTTGATCGACTGGCCCCTGGCGGCGGGGGGGCTGCCGTTGGGGCGGCTGTCGGCGTCCTTTGGCTATACGAACGGGGCGGCCTGCTATTTGGCGATCGCCCTTTGTTTAGGGTTGGGGGAGGGGGCAATTTTGCTGCGGCAGGGCCAGGGGCGATCCTGGCGGTGGGGGCTGCACTGGGCGGCGGCGGTGCCCGTGGCGATCGCCCTGGTCTGGACCCATTCCCGCATGGGCTGGGGGGTGCTGGGGGCGGCGGGGCTGATCTATGGCCTGCTGCTGGGCTGGCGATCGCTGGTGGCGGCCATCCTGGGTTTGGTGGGGCTGGTGGCCGGGTCCGCCTTTGGTCCCGACGCGATCGCCCAGCCCCTGCGGCGGGTGGTGCCCGAGATCATCTGGGGACGGCTCAACGACAGCCTCTACCCCGATCGCCCCGTGGCCACCCTGCGCTGGTTCCAGTGGTATTTCAGCGGCAAATTGATTGCCCTCAAACCCTTAACGGGCTGGGGATTGCGCAGTTTTGAAGGGATCTACCAGCAGCAGACGGGCCTCTGGCTGGGCCATCCCCACAATCTGCTGTTGATGGTGGCGGCGGAAACGGGGCTCCCCGGCGCGATCGCCCTGGGGGTGCTGGTGGCGGTGGCCTTGGGCCGTGCGGTCCACTGGCTCATCCAAAACCGCCCCGCCGAAAGAAATCCTAAAGGCCCTTTTCCTGAAAATGGTGGGCTCGGACGCGATCGCGCCGCCGTGGTTCCGTGGTTGAGCCTGTTTTCGATCGCCATCGCCTTCGGGGCCACCGTGGCGTTCCACAGTACAGATGTGCTGCTGTTTGACTGGCGCATTAACCTGGTGGGTTGGCTGCTGTTGGCGGGCCTGTGGGGTAATCTAACCAACGCCATGGCCTTCACGCCGCGATCGCGCGATCGCCTGTGAAATCCCCCCGTTCACCCGCCCTTCCAACATTTCCAAAGCTTCTAGAGGTCGAAATGTCCGATCAGTCCCACCCCAATGGCCCCAGCCCGTCCGACGCGATCGCGGTGCAGATCAACGGCGAACTCCAGCCCTGCCCCGACGGCCTCAACCTCCCGGCCCTGTTGGAACATTTGGGGTTAAACCCGCGCCTGCTGGCGGTGGAATACAACGGCGAAATCCTCCATCGCCAGTATTGGGAGGGGACGGCCATCCGTCCGGGGGACCAAATTGAGATTGTTACAATCGTAGGTGGCGGTTGAACGGCGCGAAATCCTTGCGGGATAAGCCAAATCGGCCCTGATCTGCATGGCCCCCCGGCGGGGGTGCGATTGGGATCCTGGCTAGACGTTCGGGCGATCGCCGCGCCCTCCCCCTAGGGTTCCGATTCCCATCCCCCCTTTGATTTGCTATGAAATTTAAGCTTTTTTCCCATCTGTCGAGGCCCCAGGGTGGTGCTTGGCCCCTACGGCTGCCCCTGAACTTCTGGCGCGGCGCGATCGCCCTGGCCCTGGCCCTCGCGATGACCTTTGGACCGGCGGCGGATGCCCTCGCGGCCCGCAGCGGTGGACGCATGGGGGGCGGCTCCTTCCGGCGATCGGCCCCCACCCGGTCCTACTCCGGCGGCGGCACCTACCGCAGCGGCGGCTTCGGGGGCGGCATTGGCTTCCCGTTCCTGCTGCCGTTCTTTGGCTTTGGGGGCTTTGGCAGCCTCTTTACCCTGCTGATTGGCTTGGCGGTGATCAATTTCCTGGTCAATGCCTTCCGTAATTTTGGCGGCGGTGAGGGGGGCGATCGCACCTATGGCAGCCGGGGCGGTGGTCTGGTGACCGTGGCCCAGGTGCAGGTGGGTTTGCTGTCGGCGGCGCGATCGCTCCAGGAAGACCTCGATCGCATGGCCCAAACCGCCGATACGGGCACCGAAGCGGGCCGCGCCCAGGTGTTGCAGGAAACGGTCCTGAGTCTGCTGCGCCATCCGGAGTACTGGAAATATGGCAATGCGGAGTGCGATCGCACCGCCCTGGAGGCGGCGGAGGTGGCCTTTGGGCGGCTGTCCCTGATGGAGCGATCGAAATTTACCGAAGAAACCCTCTCGAACTACGGGGGCCAGTTGCAGGGCCGCTCCCCCGCCGGAAGCCTCGCCGCCGGTGACCAGGGGGACAGCGCGATCGCCCCTTCGGAGGATTACGGCGAATACATCGTGGTGACGATCTTGATTGCCGTCGAGGCGAACCTGGCCTTCCCGGCGACGATCACCAGCGCGACGGATCTGCGCCAAGCCATCAGCCAGATGGGCACCGTCTCGGCGAGCGATCTGCTGGCCCTGGAGGTGCTGTGGACGCCCCAGGCCAGCGGCGATGCCCTCACGACGGATGACATGATGGCCCATTATCCCGAGCTGCGGTTGGTGTAGGGGGCGGAAGGTTGGAGAGGGAACAGGGGGCGATCGCGTGGCCCCGCACCGCCGCTGAGGCCCGCGCCCAACAGGAAACCCTGCGCCCCTGCGCTCGCCTGGTGGATGATGCCGCCACGAATCTGGGGGCGATCGCCCATGTGGCGGGGGTGGATGTGGGGTTTGAGGATCACTACGCGATCGCGCGGGCGGCGGTGGCGGTCCTGAATTTTCCGGCGCTGGAGCTGGTGGACTGGGCGATTGCCCGACGACCCACCCCCTTCCCCTATGTGCCCGGTCTGCTGTCGTTCCGGGAGGTGCCGGTGATTTTGGATGCCCTCGCTAAGGTGTCCGTGCGGCCCGATGTGATCCTTTGCGACGGCCAGGGCTATGCCCATCCCCGCCGGTTTGGTTTGGCCTGCCACCTGGGGGTGCTGCTGGATGTGCCCACCCTCGGGGCGGCGAAATCCCGGCTCCTTGGCGAGCATGATCCCCTGGGCGGCGATCGCGGGGCCTATCAACCCCTGCGCGATCGCGGTGAAATCATTGGAGCCGTTTTGCGCACCCGCACCGACGTCAAACCCCTCTACGTTTCCCCCGGCCATCGCCTCAGCCTCGACCGCGCGATCGCCCTCACCCTCGCCTGCACCCGCCGCTACCGCCTGCCGGAAACCACCCGCTGGGCCGACAAACTCGCCTCCAATCGCGGCAACATTTTGGAAACCCTCGGGGAGCAGCCCCATCGATGGGCTTGAGCGATTTGTCCCCATCGCCCCTGTGAACAATGCTTCACAGTCAAGCTGTCACTTAAAGTGCGCTGTCTGGGATCATCGCGATCGCCGCCGCCGTTCTTGGTTCAAGGCCGCGATCGCCCAGACAACCCCCAGAGCGAGCCCCAAAAAGCCAAGGGGCAGGGTAAAGAAGATCCACCATCCCGCCACGAACAGGCCCGCCAATAATCCCCCCACCTCCCAGGGGCCAATCTGACAGGCATTGACCATCCCCTCATTCAAGGAGCAGTTGCCCAGGTTCGCCACCGCGATCGCCAGCAGCACCGACAGCAGGGGCAGCACCGCCAGCACCCCGCTCCCCAGGATCAGCAGCAGCGGATAGCGAAGGATTCTGAGGATCGTTTTAAAGCGTCGCCCCATCACGCGCCCCCCAATCTGGCATTACAATTCCCGATGTAAGATTCATGCCCCTGCCGCCAACTCGCCCTGTGGGTACCGGCATTCGCATTATCCCCCACCACTTGGAGCCTCCCCATGGAATGGACCGCCGAAGCGGAAGCAAAGCTCAAGGAAATCCCGTTTTTTGTGCGTCCCGCCGCCCGTAAAAAGATCGAAAAGTTTGCCCAAGAAAATAACGAAACTGTGATCACGGTAGAGGTTTACATCGCGGCAAAACAGAAATTTAATACCCGTTCCTAGGGCACCAAAAACCATCACGCCACCCCCAAAAGACAAGGAGCTTAAGCCCCTTGCTCCAGCAAAGTTTAAGCCCCTTGCTTTACCGAAATTAAGCATGGACTAGGCCCTGGAAGTGCCTTTCAAACTTTCCCCTAAAATGTTTCGCCATCCGCCTCAGGGCGCGTCATGGGCTGGGCAATGATGACCCCTTCACCGCCGAGGGTTTCGAGGGGTTGTCCTTCCACCGAGAGCCAGACGGGGGCGGCGGGATTGAGGGTGGTGGCCGTATAAATCACCTGTTTGAGGCGACCGATCATGGAGGCGGAGCCGCCGCCGCTGACGAATTCCGCCGATAGGTTGACGTGGATGCCGTCGTCCTTGACTTCGAGGCCCAGCAGGCGGGTGCCCTCGGGGATGGTGGTAGTGAAATCGCCGCCGCTGGGGGTGGTGAGCAGTTGGTTGAGGGCGGCGCTGAGTTGGTCGGCGGGCCGATCGCGGGTGGCTAGGGTGATGGTTTTTTCGGAGACCGCGATCGCGGTGCCCGTATCCCGAACGCCGTAGATTTTGAGCGATCGCTCGACGGCCTGACCGGGGGTTGTGGCCGGATCCGCTGGCGTCGTGGGGGTGGCGGTCCCATCGGGGGCGGTGGCCTGGGGCGGTGTGCCCGCCGTGGGGGCTTCTGAATTTGCGGGAGATTCCTGGGGCGGCATGGGGGCGTCAGGGGTGCGGGTCAGCCATGCAACACCCGCGCCACCCACCAGGGCAGTGGCGATGACTCCCCCCAAAATGGCGGTGGGAAATCGGCGGACTGAAGGGCGATCGTCCATGGTGGCAAACCTCCTGACTGGGATTGGCGCTTAGGGCTATTTCCACGGCGATCGCGTGGCCCTCGGGATGGGATGGGGCGGCAATGGCGCGATCGCGTGGCCCTTGATTCCATTGTAGAGATTGGATGAAGGCGATCGCCCTGCCCAGGGGCAACAATCCTAGGAATGCGTCAGTAATCCCACGGAATCAAATGGCAGCCTATTTGTTTCGACCTTTGTGAATAGCCTAAAAAATCCTTGTCCACAAGGGCATGGAAGGACGCTGAACTAGGGTGATCGCCCGTCCATGGGGTTTGCGTAATCCGTTACCCGAGTTCAGAAGCACCTACCTATCTTCATCGATTCTTTATTGCTTCCGAAGATTTTCTTAAGACAATTTTGATTGATTCCTCCTGCCGAATTAGAAGTTAGTTGAAGTAGCTTAGGAGAACCCCTTAGCATGATGCGCCCTGCGGCCATCCTGAACGGTCCCTGACCTATGACACATGCGTCTCCTCGCGCTGGCTCTCGTTTAGTTATTCTTGACCACGCCGTTGCTGATCGCGAGATCCTCCAGACGGCTGTTCTGCCTGAATTTGAAGTGTTGCTCCTGACGGGCGATCGCGATGGCGTTGCCCAAATCTCTGACCATTTGCGGGCGATCGGCCCCGTGGATCAGTTGGCGATCGTTGCCCATGGCTTCCCCGGCGGCCTGCAACTGGGCAATGGTGAACTGAGTTTAGGGACGCTGGAGCGCGATCGCGCCGCCCTGGCCACCTGGCTGAACCCCCACGGAGACCTGCTGCTCTATGGCTGCAACGTGGCAGCGGGCGACGCGGGGGCAGAATTCGTTGAAAAATTGCAGCGGCTGACGAACGGGAACGTGGCCGCCACCGCCTCAACGGTTGGCAACGCAGCCCTGGGGGGCACCTGGATCCTAGACGGAACCGCCGCAAGCCCCTTCCGGCCCACCAGCCTAGATGCCTATCCCGCCGTCCTCTCCTACACCATTGAACAAACCATTGGAGACACCATTCCCGGCACCCTCAGGATCGGCCAGTCCTTCACGGTGACCCAAACGGGTACCCTTACTGCCATCACCGTGGATGCCCGTGATGTGAACAGATCAGTAACTCTGAACATTTACCCATTATCAGATGGAGCGGTGTTTGGAGCCTCCCTCCATAGCCAAGTCGTCTCCTTGGTCGCTGGTGGTGGTCTCAATGATCGATTTGTCCTTTCTACCCCCGTTCCCGTCACGGCTGGGCAAACCTACGCCTTTCTCCTGGATGGCGGTACAGAAGGCGTGAGGATAGCAACCAGCGCTTTTGGCCCTGGCAATGACTTCTACAGCGGTGGTAGCCTCCTCTTCTCTTCAGGTCACCCTGGAGCAATGAATGATCTAGTGTTTCGGGTTGAGATTGCGCCCCCCTCATCTGCCCCGCCGCCCCCGCCCCCTGAAGCGTCCCTGTCCCTGAGTCCCGACGCCCCCGCCGACGGCACCCCCACCCCCATTCAACTGGGCTATCTTCTCGGGGAATCCCCCCAGCCCTTCCCCGTGAATCTGGGCAACGGCGGCGGCCAACAGCTCAACTTCCTGCCGCCTGAGATCAGCGCCGCCAGCGGTTTTCCCGGCGGGATTGTGCCCGTCAACTTCCCCAGCGGCCTCGCCCCCGGCCAGCAGGGCACCGGTAGCCTCATTCCCGCCTCGGATCTACCGCCAGGGCAATATCGCTACATCTTTTCGGTCGTATCCAACGCGATCAATAACCCGGTCTACAACTTCCCCATCGACCTCACCGTATCCCTACCCACGCCGGAATTTTTGGCGAGTAAACTCCCGGCGGACGCCACCACCCTGGTGGGCAATGGCCGCACCCTTGGCGGACCCGGCAGCCAAATCATCAACGGCGGCGACGGCGACGATCCCCTCTTCGGGAACCAGGGCAGCGACCTGCTCACGGGCGGCGGCGGCAAGGATTCCCTCTTTGGCGGTCAGGGGACCGACTCGCTGATCGGCGGCCCCGGAGACGATCTGCTGTCCGGCGACTTCGGCGATGACGTGCTCATCGGTGGCCCCGGTGCCGATACCTTTGCCCTTCAGAAGGGGCAGGGAATCGATTCCATTTGGGATTTTGAAGTGGGCATCGACAAAATCGGCCTGCGCGGTGGCCTGAAGTTTGAGGATTTGAGCATCAAACCCGTCAGCTTCAGTAGCCAAATCTTTGTGGGGGATGAACTGCTCGGCCAGGTGATTGGGGTGGCTCCGGCGGCCTTGGGGGCGGCTAATTTCATCGCGATCTAGGCGTTAACACTTAGGCTCTAACACCGGGACATTCTGGGATCTTCCACCGGGGCGATCGCGCGGCCAAATCGGCAAAGGGCGATCGCCCGCCCATGGGGTTTGCGTAATCCGTTACCCGAGTTCAGAAGCGCCTACCTATCTTCATTGATTCTTTATGTCTTCCGAAGATTTTCTTAAGACAATTTTGATGGATTCCTCCTGCCGAATTAGAAGTTAGTTGAAGTAGCTTAGGAGAACTCCCTAGCATGATGCGCCCTGCGGCCATCCTGAACGGTCCCTGACCTATGACACATGCGTCTCCTCGCGCTGGCTCCCGTTTAGTTATTCTTGACCACGCCGTTGCCGATCGCGAGATCCTCTGGGCGGCTGTTCTGCCTGAATTTGAAGTGTTGCTCCTGACGGGCGATCGCGACGGCGTTGCCCAAATCTCTGATCATTTGCGGGCGATCGGCCCCGTGGACCAGTTGGCGATCGTTGCCCATGGTTTCCCCGGCGGTCTGCAACTGGGCAATGGTGAACTGAGTTTAGGGACGCTGGAGCGCGATCGCGCGGCCCTGGCCACCTGGCTGAACCCCCACGGAGACCTGCTGCTCTATGGCTGCAACGTGGCAGCGGGCGACGCGGGGGCAGAATTCGTTGAAAAATTGCAGCGGCTGACGAATGGGAACGTGGCCGCCACCGCATCAACGGTTGGCAACGCAGCCCTGGGCGGCACCTGGACCCTAGACGGAACCGCCGCAAGCCCCTTCCGGCCCACCAACCTAGCCGCCTATCCCGCCGTCCTCGCCTCCTACACCATTGAACAGCTCATTAGTACAGCCGGTTTTGGTAGCGCTGCAGGGTTAGGGCAGTCCTTCACCGTACCGACCACGGGTCTCCTCACTGCCATCACCGTGGATGTCTTCGGCACTCTATTCCCAAATGGCACCCTGAGCCTTTACCTCAATGGGGGATCACCGTCTGCCCCCCTCTACAGCCAAGCTGTTTCCTGGACCAATGGCGACGGCTTCAACGATACGTTTACCCTGTCCACCCCCTTTCCCGTCACCGCTGGACAGACGTATGTCTTTTTCCTCACGTCCAATGTTGGTGGCATTGCCGTCAACGGTGTAATGGCTGACCTCTACGCGGGTGGAAACCTCGTTCAGGGAAACCCTAATACTTCACCACCAAACCAGGATTTAGCATTTCGGCTTCAGATTGACCCACCCGCATCAGCCCCATCAGCCCCGCCCCCGCCCCCTGAAGCGTCCCTGTCCCTGAGTCCCGACGCCCCCGCCGACGGCACCCCCACCCCCATTCAACTGGGCTATCTTCTCGGGGAATCCCCCCAGCCCTTCCCCGTGAATCTGGGCAACGGCGGCGGCCAACAGCTCAACTTCCTGCCGCCTGAGATCAGCGCCGCCAGCGGTTTTCCCGGCGGGATTGTGCCCGTCAACTTCCCCAGCGGCCTCGCCCCCGGCCAGCAGGGCACCGGTAGCCTCATTCCCGCCTCGGATCTACCGCCAGGGCAATATCGCTACATCTTTTCGGTCGTATCCAACGCGATCAATAACCCGGTCTACAACTTCCCCATCGACCTCACCGTATCCCTACCCACGCCGGAATTTTTGGCGAGTAAACTCCCGGCGGACGCCACCACCCTGGTGGGCAATGGCCGCACCCTTGGCGGACCCGGCAGCCAAATCATCAACGGCGGCGACGGCGACGATCCCCTCTTCGGGAACCAGGGCAGCGACCTGCTCACGGGCGGCGGCGGCAAGGATTCCCTCTTTGGCGGTCAGGGGACCGACTCGCTGATCGGCGGCCCCGGAGACGATCTGCTGTCCGGCGACTTCGGCGATGACGTGCTCATCGGTGGCCCCGGTGCCGATACCTTTGCCCTTCAGAAGGGGCAGGGAATCGATTCCATTTGGGATTTTGAAGTGGGCATCGACAAAATCGGCCTGCGCGGTGGCCTGAAGTTTGAGGATTTGAGCATCAAACCCGTCAGCTTCAGTAGCCAAATCTTTGTGGGGGATGAACTGCTCGGCCAGGTGATTGGGGTGGCTCCGGCGGCCTTGGGGGCGGCTAATTTCATCGCGATCTAGGCGTTAACACTTAGGCTCTAACACCGGGACATTCTGGGATCTTCCACCGGGGCGATCGCGCGGCCAAATCGGCAAAGGGCGATCGCCTCGGTTTTGTTGTGGGAATTTGTGCTGTGGAAATTGGGGACCGGCCCGCGATCGCCCTGGATCCATCCGGACGGCCCGTGACACTTACTGCGCCGGTTGATCGCCCGCGATCGCACCGTGGCCCCATGGCAAGATCAAGGGGAATCCAGCGGAGGGCAACGATTATGAACGGTTTGCACTTCTGGCACGGCGACCGATTCCCTCGCACCGGCCTCCCCCCTCGACTGTTTCCCCTGGCCCTGGCCCTGCTGGGCAGCTTCGCGATCGCCCGTTCCGCCTTGGCCCAGCCCCAACTGCGCACCCTGGAATTGGTCAACGGCACCGATGCGCCCCTGGCGACGGTTCACCTGTCCCCCCGCGATCGCAAGGACTGGGGGCCAAACCGCCTCGACCAACCCCTTGCGCCCCAGGAGGTCCGCGCGATCGCAGTGATGGTAGATCCAGAGGCGGGCCAATGCTACTACGACCTCGCCGCCCAGGGGACCGTGGGGATGCCCATGGAAGCCTTTGATCTCAACCTGTGTGAGCTGGGCCGCTATATCATTGGGCCGCAGGGCGATCGCTAGGCCGTCAGCAGTCCCGTAGGATGACTACATTTAGGGTGGCTACACCTGCCCTTTCGTTCACCTTGTCAGGATCGCGCCCATGTCCCAAGCGTTTACATTAAATCCCTTTGATGGGTTATTTGCCCTGGTGCGGCGATCGCGGCCCACCGCACCGCCCGCCGCCGTGGAACTCTATAGCTGGCAACTGTGCCCCTACTGCATTCGGGCCAAGTGGCTCCTGAGCCTGAAGGGGGTGAGCCATATCGATCAAAAAATCGATGGGGATGAGGCGGCGCGCGATCGCATGGCGGCCCGGTCAAATGGGCGGCGATCGGTGCCCCAGATTTTTATCAATGGCGAGTGGATTGGCGGCTGCGATGATCTCTACGCCCTCGATGCGGCGGGGGAATTGGATCGGCGGCTGGCGATCGCCGCGCCCCCCGCGAATTCCTAGGGCCGTGGTGGAACCGGTCCTACTGACGGCGGGCCACGCGGCGCGGAAGGGATTTTTGCTCGATCGCACCTGGCTCGATCCGCACCACCCCTGCCACGTCCAATCCATGACCCTCGCGATCGCCCAGGCCGCGATCGCCGGAGCCGCTGGGGATGTGCCCGTGGGGGCCGTGGTGGTTGATTGCAGCGGCCATATCCTGGCCCAAACCCATAACCAAAAGCAGCGCCTCGGCGATCCAACCGCCCATGCGGAAGTGCTGGCCCTCGGGGCGGCGGGGCGATCGCGCGGCAACTGGCACCTGAACGACTGCGCCCTCTATGTCACCCTAGAACCCTGCCCCATGTGTACCGGAGCCCTCGTGCAGGCCCGCATTGGCCTGGTGGTCTTCGGGGCCGCCGATCCCAAAACCGGCGCGATCGCCACCGTCGGCACCCTCGCCGCCGGCCCCTGGTCCAACCATCGTCCCCCCGCGATCGCCCATGTCCTCGCGGAGCAATGCCAGCGGCAGCTCACGGATTGGTTTAGCCAACGCCGCCGCGATCGCGCCCAGCCGCCCTCAGCCCCCGGACCCGTGCCGCCGGAACCGCAACCCACGTCCCCTACTCAATAATCAGTGCCCGCTCCACCAGCGACTCCACCTCCGCCGCGCTCGGGGCATCGGTCCGCTCCAGCGGTGACGGCGACGGCGACATGGCTAGATCCCCCGTACTGCCAGAACGGCTACCCCCCTGCTGGGCAAACTGCATCTGCGGTTCCCCCCAGCCGGACACCACGGACAGCACCGCCGCCGTTGCCGCCGCCGCGATCGCGCCCCCGCCAATCCACCAGCGCCGCCGCGATCGCCGATCAATCGCCTCAAACACCGCCGCCGCCATCGCCGAAGCCGACATGTCCTGGGGCACCGGGTTCTGCTGCAACTCCCGCTTCAATTCCGTTTCCAGCCGAGTCATCGAACCGTAGAGCGCCCGCGCCTGGGCATCCGTCGCCAGCAGCACTTCCACGCGATCGCGCTCCGCCGCCGTCACCTCCCCATCCAGGTAGGCACTCAGCAGCTCGAATAGCTCAAAATCCATCGGCAGTGGCCCAGCAGCACCAGCGCGATCGCCAGCCGCCTGGGAATTAGGATCGTGGGACCAGAAATCAGCTTTCATGACGCGGCACCATTTTGCCAGTGGGCAAGGGAACAATTGGGTGTGGGAACCGGAAACCAGAGCCGAAGCCCCCCAAGGGAGATCCAGCCAAATCCAGACGGACAAGACACGATCCGATCAGGCGCGATCCGGCGTTTGGGGTTTGAAGTACCCCTGGAGACGCACCTGAAGACGAGCGCGGGCGCGGGCAATGCGAGACTTCACCGTGCCGAGGGACACCCCCGTCATTTCCGCGATTTGCTCATAGGGTAAATCGTCAATTTCCCTGAGCACAATCGTCGTACGGAACGTTTCCGGCAACTCTGCGATCGCCTCGCGAAGCTGCTCATAGAACTCCTGGGCCGACAGCTCCTCCTCCGGTCCAGGGGCCGAAGACGCCACCTCCCATTCATAGGTTCCGTCATCCCCCATCAGCGACGCATCCAGCGACAGGGGCGGCTGCACCCGCTTGCGGCGACGCAACTCGTCATAGAACAGATTCGTTGCAATGCGCCCCAACCACGGGCGGAACCGCTCCGGCTCCTTCAGGCGATCAATACTGCGATACACCCGAATCCACACCTCCTGGGCCAGATCGCTGCGATCTTGCCAGTCCGGTGCCAGATGATAGAGCACGCGCTCGACGTGGCTGTTGTAGCGCCGGAGCAACTCCGAAAAGGCCGCCCGATCTGGACGGCTGCCCACCTGACACCGGAGCACCAGGTCTAAATTCGAGAGCTTGTCGGGGGGAATTGGTTTCTGAGGCAACACGACCTCAACCCTCGATCGGGAAATGGGCGGAGAATAGCTCATGCGCGCAACTCATCGTTCGCTGATGTCCCAGCTTCCGTGACGGCGGCGGCGCGGCGGGGGTTCCCAGGGGCCTTAGCCGTTGTTGCCGTCGGCTGCCTCAAACCCCGGTGCGGAGGTTTGGAGCAGGGCGCTCACCTGGGCGAGGATGTCGCCGCCGGACTTGCCGAGGGGCTGCCGCTCGGGCTGGAAGTCGGGGGTGTCCTTGCTGCGGGCGATCGCCTCATTGACGCACTGGGTGATCAAATGCTGCAATTCTTCCTTGGCCCGTTGCCGCTGGTAGTTGGCCCCCTCTTCGGTGGTGGCATACAGGGGCGGCAGGCGGTTGAGGGCATAGGCGGCGATATCCCCCACATCGAGGGCGCGATCGCTGGTGGTCTCGATCTCCGCCACTCTGGTGATCGCCTCCGTCAGCACCAATTCTTCCATGACATTAATAAACTGCTTGCGGGGCAGCACCACCACTTCCCCGGTCAAGAGCGCCCCCATCAGGCGATCGAGGGCCATATATTCCTCAATGGAAAGCTCCGATGCCGTATCGCAGATGCGACCCACCTCTGCCTCCATCGCCGGAGTCAGGTAGCCATCCCGTAGGGCCTGCTCAACAATTTTTTCGATACTCATAGGGCAAACGATCTCGGTGGAGTTCAGTTGAAGGTCAGGTTTTAGGTCGGGTCAGTCGGGGCACGCGGATCGCACGGGGGAGGGGGGAACTGGGGGCCGGGGGCAAAAGGTGGCCGCGATCGCGTGGGCGATTCAGACAGCGCGCGTCCCCCCAACGGTCCCCAACCCTGGGGGTGAACCCGGTCGTTCCCGATGGCAATGTCCTCGGGCGCAATCCCAGAAACCAGTCCATCCTAATGGTGCCCTGCCCCCCTTGGCACTACACCGCCCTCGCAAAGGGCAGGGGCGATCGCGGGGGCAGCAGCGACCCAAAGATCCTGGTGACTTCCTAAGTACCACTATCGGCAACGGAGGCCCCCACGGTGGCAAACCCTTTCAAAAACTTCGCCTTTGGACCCTGGGGGTCCGGGTAAAATCCGTCCGGCCTCCCTCCGGGGAGCGCGGCGGGGGGATTAAGGCGCGGCGGTAAGGACGGCGGCGGTTGATGGAGTCCTTAACAGTAGGTTACATTTGATTAAGAATTGCGCGCGGTTCGGGGCGGTCGGTGCCATGATTTCGGGCTTTGTCCCTGCCAAAGGGCCAAGCTCGACGCCCCCAGGGGCCACCTGAGGGGGTACCCCGCCCGGAGACTGAGCGCCGTTTGGGTTTGTTTATAGATGTGTTTTTAGGGGCACTTCGCCGATGAAACTGTCTTGGAGAGTGATCTTACTCTGGACGCTACCCGTCGCGATCGTGGGCTTTTTCCTCTGGCAGGGGGCCTTTTCCGGGGCGTCGGGCGACTTAGGTAGAAATGCTGCTAATACCCGCATGACCTATGGCCGATTCCTGGAATACCTCGATGCGGGCCGGGTGACTTCGGTGGACCTCTATGAGGGGGGCCGCACGGCGATCGTCGAGGCGATTGACCCGGATCTCGATGGCCGCATTCAGCGTTTGCGGGTGGATCTGCCCATGGCGGCACCGGAGTTGGTGTCCCGCCTGCGGGAGAACGGCATTAATTTGGATGCCCACCCCATGCGCAATGATGGGGCGATCTGGGGTCTGCTGGGGAATCTGGTGTTCCCGATTTTGCTGGTGACGGGGCTGTTTTTCCTGTTCCGGCGATCGGGCAATGTGCCGGGTGGTCCGGGGCAGGCGATGAATTTCGGTAAGTCGAAGGCGCGCTTCCAGATGGATGCCAAGACGGGCGTTCTGTTCGACGATGTGGCGGGTATTAAGGAGGCGAAGGAAGAGCTTGAGGAGGTGGTGACGTTCCTCAAGAAGCCGGAGCGCTTTACGGCGGTGGGGGCGCGCATTCCGAAGGGGGTGCTGCTGGTTGGCCCTCCGGGGACCGGTAAGACGTTGCTCGCTAAGGCGATCGCGGGGGAGGCGGGGGTTCCGTTCTTCAGTATTTCCGGTTCTGAGTTTGTGGAAATGTTTGTGGGGGTGGGTGCGTCTCGGGTGCGCGACCTCTTCAAAAAGGCGAAGGAAAATGCCCCTTGCATCATCTTCATTGATGAAATTGATGCGGTGGGTCGCCAGCGGGGCGCGGGCATCGGCGGCGGCAACGATGAGCGGGAGCAAACGCTGAACCAGTTGCTGACGGAGATGGATGGCTTCGAGGGCAATACGGGCATCATCGTGATTGCGGCGACGAACCGGGCGGATGTGCTGGATTCGGCGCTGCTGCGGCCGGGTCGGTTTGACCGTCAGGTGATGGTGGATACGCCGGATATTAAGGGCCGCCTGGAGATTCTGGAGGTCCATGCGCGCAATAAGAAGATTGCGGATGGAGTTTCCCTGGATACGATCGCGCGGCGGACCCCTGGTTTTTCGGGGGCGGATCTGGCGAATTTGCTGAATGAGGCGGCGATTTTGACGGCGCGCCGCCGCAAGGAGGCGATCGAAATGTCGGAGATTGATGATGCGGTGGATCGCATTGTCGCTGGCATGGAGGGGACGCCTTTGGTGGACAGCAAGAGCAAGCGCTTGATTGCCTATCATGAGGTGGGCCACGCGATCGTGGGGACCCTGGTGAAGGATCACGATCCGGTGCAGAAGGTGACGCTGATTCCGCGCGGTCAGGCCCAGGGTTTGACGTGGTTCACGCCGAATGAGGATCAGATGCTGATCTCGCGCGCCCAGTTGAAGGCTCGGATTACCGGGGCTTTGGGGGGCCGTGCGGCGGAAGAGGTGATCTTCGGTGATGCGGAGGTGACCACGGGTGCGGGCGGTGACCTGCAACAGGTGACGGGCATGGCGCGCCAGATGGTGACGCGGTTTGGCATGTCGGATCTGGGGCCGGTGTCCCTGGAGGGCCAGACGACGGAGGTGTTCTTGGGCCGTGATCTGATGTCGCGCTCGGACTACTCTGAGGAGATTGCGTCGCGGGTGGATGCCCAGGTCCGCGCGATCGTGGATCAGTGCCATCAGGATGCCTGCCGGATCATGCGCGAGAACCGCGACTGCATCGATCGCCTGGTGGATCTGCTGGTGGAGAAGGAGACGATTGATGGGGATGAGTTCCGTCAGATTGTGGCGGAATATGCTGAGGTTCCTGAGAAGGAGCGGTTTGTGCCCCAGCTTTAATCCTTAGTTCCTAAAGTTGGTTAGGTGGCGCGGTTGAACCGCGATCGCGCCCCAGCCTAACCTAAACATTGAACCCAGAAGAGGTGCTGAAAATGCGCCTCTTTTTTGTTTCTATGAAATTTGTTTTTATGAAAATGAGTTGAAGCGACGTGGGCTGGATGCTCAGACTTTGTTCCAATCCCTAGCTCTGACTCTGCCCGTCTGATAATAGGTTGAGACTAAATCAATGTAGTCTCGAAAATCTTCATTTTCGATCAGAATTCTGTTGATAGATTCCCAATCGACGTCTGGCCGCGATCGCGCCGGAAGAATCATATCGCTTTCGCTAGGATTTTCAGGCTTCAGCAAAATAATGCCGATTCCGTGGAGGGCAGATAACATTCGCAATTCCTTTTCTGTTGTGGTGTCACTGATGGAAGTTGCGACCAGATATCCTTCATTCGCCCATGCGGAGTTGCTAACTGCCTGAAAAAAACTTTCCCTGGCATTTGAGGCGGTTAATTCTTTCTTGACCTCGAATGACCATAGGCGGACACTTTGTCCGGCACCTTGCTTAACACAGCTTCTGATTAATTCATTCCAATCCTTGTCAATGGGCTGCATGGCTACGATGTCTGGATGTAGCCAATGGTTGCCACCGCTGCCCCTGGAATTTTTGGAGCGCTTCTCGTCGATTCTTTGACAATAAAGTTTGAGTTCAGATTTGAGATACTCGACTAGAAGTGGGTATAGGTCTTTCTCCGTAAAAGAACTTCTGGTGGCCGGAGCCGTATCAACCTCAGTTTCTGCTTCAGCGTCATCATGATTGTCTGTCAAACTACTCTCGGACGAAGATTCAAAGCCTGAGTAGCATCGCTCTGGATCATACCAATACAGTCTTGGACGAGGCTTGTCCTGTAGAAAGATATGGGGGCTGCCCTTGAGTATGTGATCTTTTTGAGATCCAATTTCAGCGATGATCTGAGTGATAAATGCCTTCTCATCGATGAATCGCGGATTGTTACGCTTTTGCCCATAGTCTTCTGGATACTGTGCCGTGATGGCCTCAGCAATGTCCCGAGCAGTAAACCGCTCTTTGGGATGATCCTGAAGAAACTTAACGACTTTTTGGACTTGCGATAACTTTGACAAGGGTTGCTCCTTACCAGATTGATTGCTTGGAGTTAAGCTGATTTCTGTTCCATTGACTGAGGCCAAATTCCTGGCATTGCCAGCCATCGAGTTTTCTTGGGGCTCCTTCGGGGGTATGTTTGGCGATCGCGTTGCCTCCAAAGCCAGCCCAGGAAAACGCATTATGGGTCAATGAATGACTCAGGTATTGCTTGAGATGGAGACAAGTTCATTAATGTAGCCAGCAATTTAGGAATGTTTTGTTGAATCACTTGCCAGACGATATCCAAATCAATTTGATCGTATTGGTGAGCAATAATGTCTCGCATCCCAGCCATATCACCCCAAGGAACTTCCGGATGCTGGTCACGGAATTCCTTTGACAGTCGTTTGGTCGCTTCTCCCATCACTGCAATTTGATAAAGAATTGCCGATTGGGTTCGCAAATCTGCCCGCAGTTGAGCGCGATCAAGCCCTTGGGCAAACTGTAAAATTAGCTGGCCCGCCTGAATAATATCCAGCAATGACGCCTCATCCCGCGACATAGATAACCTGGGCGGTTCCTAAAATCTCTTGGCGGCGGATCCAATTATGGCTTTGCTCAATGGATTTTTTGGTCAGCAAATCAATCTCGCGGCCCAGCAATTCCTTCAGTTGCCGCCTCATGCGAACCAGCTCTAAAAGTCCCCAAGCGGAATCCTCTTCAAAACTGACGAGGATATCAATATCGCTATCGGGCCGAAAGTCCTCTCGCAAAACGGATCCGAAAAACGATAGCTCTTGAATCTTCCACGTTTGGCAGAATTCGGTCAGTTCCTGCTGAGGAATTTGGATCTTTAATGGCTGGGTCAGGATCATGGTGCTGGCCGTGCTTGAGCCCCATCATCCGTTATAGATCCTTATGGTCCAACCGTCACGGCCACCGATCGCGCGATCGCGCCCCCGCAGATCAGCCCATTGCCCACCATTGAGGGATGATCCACCTAGGCAAATTCCGCCTCGATTTGGCGCACCGCCGTGAGGGCGCTGTAGCTGGTGCCAGCGGTGCCCTCGCCGGGATGGGTGGAATCGCCCACCAGCCAAAGGTGAGGAATGGCGGTGCGGTTGGCGAACCCGAAGGGGCCGAAGGTGCTCGGACGCATCCCCACGCCGCCGACGATGCCGCGCGATCGCCCGGTGAAGGTCTCGAAGGTTTTGGGGGTGGCCGCTTCGACGTGGATCAGATGCTCGGGCCGCAGGTCAAAATATTGACCGAGTTTGGCGATCGCCTCCTCCGTATATTGCCGTTTGAGGGCCTGGTAGCGATCGCCCGTCGCCTGCTGCCAAATCTGCGGATCCGTGAAGGAGGAGGCCGTAATCGTCGCGCGACCATCCGGGGCGCGGCCATCGCGATCGCGGCTGACGGACACAAATAGGGAATTATTTTCGCCGATGGGGCCGTCGTAGTCGTAAAGGAATTGCAGGTGGGGCGGGCAGTTCTCCGGCAGGGCCGCGCGATCGACCCCCAGATAAATCACAAAGGCACCGGACGGCGAAGTCAACTTTTCCACACGTCGCCGGAAGCCCTGCCACAGCCCCTGGCCGACGGCCCCGAGACTGTCCGCCCCCTGGACCAGGGTCGCCAAATTCTCCACGGTCACATTCGCCACGATCGCATCCGCCGCCTCGAACCAAGTGCGGCCCGTTTTGGTATCGCTGATCGTCACCCCCGTGGCGCGGCCCCCCTCGACGCGGATTTCTGTGACCCGATGGCCCATGTGCAATGTGCCGCCGTCGCGCTTGAAGGCATCCCCGAGGCGATCGCTCAGCACCTGCATACTCCCTTCCAGGTGGTAGAGCCCAAAGGGGGTTTGGGAGAGGCCCAGGGCGGTGGCCGCGTAGAGCAGGGCCGTTTCGTCGGCGGTGGCCTGGGAATAGAGCTTGAGTTGCAGATCTAAAAAGGTGGTCAGGCGGCGATCGCCATCGAGCCCATAGGCCCGCAGCAGATCCCCCACGGTCGAGAAGGTGTAGGGGGCCGTCAGGAGGGTACTGGGGCGCACGGCCTTGAGCAGTTGGGCCACATCCCAGAGGTTGCGCGGCGGCAGAACCGGATCGCCCCCCTGGAATTCCCAGCTCCAGCGGAAGAGGTTGGCCAGCAATTGCCAAAAGCGATCGCTCCCCGGAAACTGCCGCGATCGCTCCTGGTGCCAACGATCGCGATCGCGCCACACGGAAATGGGCTCCGTTTCATCGGGCAAAAAGACCGCACAGGCCGGATCACAGGGGGTCGCCGCTGGCAGGGGTACGGCCAATTCCTCAAAAATGCGGTGGTGAACCCCCCCCGGCTCCAGGCCCGCCACCTGGGTTGCGCCCACCTCGAAGGTGAACCCCCGCCGCCGAAACGTGGACGCGCAGCCACCGGGCACGATCGCCAGGTCAAAACACCGCACCCCATAGCCCCGCCGCGCCAGCAGCGCCGCCGCCGTCAGGCCGCCAATCCCCGCCCCAATGACAATAATTCGCTTGCCCCGTGCCATAGCTGCCCTGCCTAAACCGCGATCGCTGGACTCTCATCTTCCTTAACAATTATTACGAAAAATGAAGCGCGACCCCAGGTTTTCTCCCTGCTTTGGCCCACCGGCCCCCCGCGATCGCCCCAAACCCGTTCAACCCTGGGACAGGAATCGCAGGGATGAAGCGGGGCTGGGCGGGGTTGGGTCTGTCGGTGGGGCTGGGCAGGGGGACCCTGCCCCTACAGGAGGACGAGGTTATCGCGGTGGATGACGGTTTCGGGGGCCTCGCGCCCTAGGATTTGGGCCACCTCTGCCGATTGGCGACCGCAGATCTGCCGCAGTTCGTCCCCATCAAAATTGACTAAACCGCGCCCCAGGATGCGCCCCTCGCGATCGCACAGTTGCACCGCATCGCGCGCCTCAAACTCCCCCTCCACCTCCTGAATGCCCGCCGCCAGCAGGGATTTACCGCCCTCGCACACGGCCCGCACCGCCCCCGCATCCAGATACAGTTTCCCAGCGGGCACCAGCCCATGGGCAATCCAGCGTTTGCGCGCATTAGTCGGTTCCGGGTGGGGGGCAAACTGGGTGCCGATGTCCGCCCCGTCTAGGATTTTGACGATATTGGTCGGATCATTCCCCTGGGCGATCGCCATGCGCACCCCCGCAGCGGTGGCAATGCGCGCCGCCTCGATCTTCGTCACCATGCCCCCCGTGCCCCAGGCGGAGCCGCGATCGCCCGTCTCCACATTCAACGCCTCCAACGCCGCCAAACTTTCCACCAGGGCAATGGGGCGCGCCTCGGGATTCTGGCGCGGATCGGCGGAATAGAGCCGGTCCACATCCGTCAGCAAAAAGAGCCACTGGGCCTCCACCAAACTCGCCACCAGGGCCGAGAGGGTGTCATTGTCGCCGAACTTGAGTTCCTCGGTGGCCACCGTGTCGTTCTCATTGACGATGGGGATCACGCCCAATTTCAGCAATTCCTGGAACGTGCCGTAGGCATTGACATAGCGGCTGCGCTGGGCCAAATCGCCCCGCGTGAGCAAAATCTGGGCGATCGGCTGGTCAAAGCTGGTGAACAGGTCGTCATAAATACGCATCAGCCGCCCCTGGCCCACCGCTGCGATCGCCTGTTTTTGGGCCATATCCTTCGGGCGTTCCGTCAACCCCAGCCGCCCGCAGCCCACCCCCACGGCCCCGGACGACACCAGCACCACCGGCCACCCGCGATCGCGCAGGCCGCACAACGTTTCCACCAACGTCGCGATCGTCCCCAGGGCCATGCGCCCGGACCCAGGCCGCGTCAGGCTCGACGTGCCAATCTTCACCACAATCGGTCGCATCCTTCACCCTCCTCAGCCACGGTGTCCCAATATCCTGTCGGCCCCGCCCCCCGGACAAGCCCCGCCCCGCCCTTCACCCAACGGCGGCCCAATCCCATCAACGGGGATTTTTCACATACCATGGCCACCCTAAATTAACAACCCCCCAGGGAGGATACGGAGGGATCATGGGGCCAGAATCTGAAATTTTCCTAAACGAGCCACGACGGGCGATCGCCACGGGGATCAGGGGCAACTTCGCCATTTTTCCATAAACAAAGCGCCGAAGTCCTTACGGTTTCGGCGCTTTTGGCTTTATATATGGGCTTTTATGACTAGGGCCTTTATCGGTCGCGGCCCTATTTCAACTGTATCTATGATGACTGATTTTCCAAAATTGAACAGGCTTCGTAATCTTTTCTTTATTTTTATTGATATCCGAAAATTCGAGAAACTCATAGCTACTTCATAAAGGGCCTTGGGTTTTGTGGTTTTCGATACTTTTTGTCCCTAAAAAGTTTAATTTTTGTAAACTTTGTCCCCCATGGGATCACAGGGATCGGCGGGAGGAAGGGGCCGCGCGATCGCCGGGGATCAGCACGGCAAGGGAGGGGAGATGAACGCCTAGGGCGTTTTGGGGCGATCGCGGTGGGGCCGCACCGTTGCGCCGAAGAGTTCCGAGATCCAGACCTCCAGAGCATGAATGGGGTAGCGGCGGATCGACTCGCTCGGATCCACCATCGGCTGCACCAGCACCGTGAACAGCCCCAGCCGGTTACCCGCCAGCACATCCGTAAAGAGGCGATCGCCCACCATCGCCACGGCCTCCGGCGGCAGGGCCATGCCATCGAGGGCGCGGCGGAGCTTGCGGCGCGATGGCTTAGCGGCGCTGGTGAGGTAGGGCAAATCCAGGGCCTGGGCAATGCCCCCAATGCGGCTATCGCTCAGGTTATTGCTCACGAGCCAGATATTCACCGTCTGGCGCATGGTGTCCACCCAGCCCTTGAGTTCCGGGCTGACGGCGGCGGTGGTGGTGGGCACGAGGGTATCGTCCACATCCAGGATCAGGCCCTTGAGCCCCTGACGGGCGATCGCCTCGGGCGACAGTTCCAGAATGCAGCCCCCCAGGATTAAGTCCGGCTGTAGCATCGCCCCCCAGGTTTTCACGCCCCGTTGCCTCCCACTGATAGGTCCATTTCCCTGCGGCGACACCCTGCCCATCGGTTCGGTGCGCCGCAACATCGCAAAATTTGGTCGATCCCTATTATTGTCGGTCCCCCGTCCCTTTGGGCGGTGGTTTTTGGGGCTCGGGGCTAGGGGCTCGGGCTCGGGGTTGGGCTGGGGCTTGGGGAGGGGGATGGGGGCGGTGTTTGCTGGGCGGCGCGCCGTTCGGCCCGGATGCGCTGGACTGCGGCCTCGTGTTCCGCCAGGGTTTTGCTGAAGACGTGGGTGCCGTCGTAGCGGGCGACGAAGAAGAGGTAGTCCGTGGCGTCGGGTTTGAGGGTGGCCTCTAGGCTGGCTTTGCCCGGTGCGGCGATCGCGGTGGGGGGCAGGCCCGCATTGAGATAGGTGTTGTAGGGCGAGGGGGTGCGCACCTGGGCGATGCTGAGGGGGCGATCGGGGGTTTGGGTGACCTGGAGGCCATATTCCACCGTCGGGTCCGCCTCTAGGCGCTGGCCGCGATTGAGCCGATTGGTGAAGACCCCGGCGATGAGGGTGCGCTCCTGGGGAATGACCGATTCCTTCTCAACAATGCTGGCGAGGGTGACCCATTCCCGCAGGTTGAGTTTGGTGTTGGCGCGGTTCGCTTCCCAGACCGGCAGGGCCACGTTTTCAAACTGGGTGAGCATGGCGGCGATCGCGCTGTCCGGCGTCATGGTTTCGGCGGGCAGGCGATAGGTGTCGGGAAACAAAAACCCTTCCAGGTGGGGCAACCCTTCCGGCAGCCAGGGGAAGCGATCGCGGGGAATGTTGCGCGTCGCCGCCACGAACGCATCGGCCCGGAAAAAGCCCTGGGCCTCGAAATAGGCCCCCATCTGCTGGATCGTCCAGCCTTCGGGAATCGTAAAAGTTTGCTGGATCGTGTCGCCGCTCCAGATGCGCTCCGCGATCGCAGGCATCGCCAGCGACGGCGACAGTTCATAGGTACCCGCCTGGAAGCCCCCCGCCTTGCCCGACAGGGTCAGCCAGCGCACCCACAGATCCCAGGCCGCCGACGAGCGAATCACCCCCAGCGCCTCCAGATCACGGCCAATTTGGCGGGCGGACGTCCCCCGCACAATCTGTATCTGTAGGGCATCGCCCCCCTCAGCGGCCGCTTCCCCCTCCGCCGGTACGGGCGATCGCGCCGGAGCCGTCGCCCAACTCCACCAGGCCCAGCTTTGCCACGCCGAACCCACCGCCGCCCCCAGCACAATCAGCAGGGCCAGTCCCCGGATGAACTTTTTCACGATTCCGCGATCCGTTGCGTTTTCAACTGCTACACGAACTTATCGCCCCCCGACGGCCTTGCCCCCGGCGACCCGATCCCCAGCCTAGCGCGAGGCTCCGGGGACGGGCGGGGGTATATCGGTGCTTCGGCGCAATGGCCTCCGAGCCCGAGCCCTAATCTAGCCCCTCAAAGAAGCGCTCCTCCAGGGACGGCAGCAACCCTTCGATGCGTTCAATCTCGTCCGGCGGCAGCAGTTGGGGCTGACCATTTTCGTCCACCCGCGCCAGGATGAAGAACGGATCGAGGGGCGTATAGATCGCATATTCGACCCCCTCATGGAAGAAACTGGCAAGCCATTGGAATTCTTCCACGTCCTCCTCATCGTCCGCGTGGTCGCAGTCGTCGTCGCAGTCGTCGCCCTCGCCCTCTTCGTCGGGAATTTCCGGCAGTTCGCCCTCGACGGTCAGGACGATCGCACTGCGTTTGAGGGTGAGATTTTCTTCGGCGAGGACGGCCCGGGCGGTGGCAAAGATCCGTTCGAGGTCTTCATCGTCCGACAGGGGCACTGGTTCGGCATCGTCCCCCTCGTCGCTCCAGGTGACGATCTCCACCGGCGCATCCACGGGGTTGAGGAGGAGGTATTCATCCCCTTCGACTTCGATGGAATGCTCCACAAAACAGTCGATACTGCGGCCGCGATCGTCTGCAATGGTGAGGGTTGGAACGTCCCACTCAATTTCTTCTTCTGGGCTCATGCAATTTTCCGTGCGCGGTCAATATCATCCCTAAGCCTATCGCGGATGGGAGGGCAGGGGAAATGACATGGGCCATGGCGGCGGTGGATCCTTGGGTGGGGGGGCCGTGGGGCGATCGCTAGGGCACGGGGGCGAGGGGCTGTAGGGGCGGGGTGGGGGGGTGTTTGGGGTTATGGGGGGTTGTGGGCTGACGGCCCCAGGGGCCTAGGGCTTGCAGGAGGATGCGAGGGTGCAGCAGGGCGAGGGGGGAGGCGACCATGTGCTGGACGCGCCAGACGGTTTCGTGGAGGAGGGGGGCGCGATCGGTCCCCAGGAGCACCCGTTCGAGGTAGCGCTGGAGAAGGCGGGTGAGGGGGCTGGGGGTGGCTCCTTGGGTGCTGGGCCAGCGCAGGTCTTCGCCGGTGGCCATGAGCCAGGGCAGTTGGAGGGCGCGGGCGATCGCGGGGCGGAAGTGGCGATCGAGGGCGGGCAAATTCAAGGGGCGATGGGTGGGGGCTTTGCCCCGATCGCGGGGCTGGCTGCGCTGGAGGGCGGTTTCGAGCAGTTCGGCCCCGAGGGCGGCGGCGGTCATGCCCTGGCCGTAGAGGGGATTGAAGGCGCAGACGGCATCGCCGGTGACGATTAAACCCTGGGGGAATTTCGTCAGGCGATCGTAGCGTCGCCAGCGGTTGGCGGTGCCGCGATAGAGTTTCGGTTCGCCAATCGGTTTGGCATTGCGGGTGGCGTCATAGATGGCGCGATCGCGCAGGCTGCCCAGAAATTCATCAAATCCCGCCGCATCCGCCGGGGGATAGTCGCCCCCCACGCCGGACACCGTGACCACCCAGCGATCGCCCTCGACGGGATAGAGCACACCGGCCCTGGGTTGGTGGGGGGGCTTGGCCCAGAGCAGCAGGGCTTTCCAGTCGCGATCGCGGGAGTCATCCGGGCTGTCGGGGCGCTGGTACCACCGGCTGGCATAGCCCAACCGCGCATCCACCCGCTGTTCCGGGGGACGGCCATAGCCCAACTCTTCGAGCCATTGGGGGGTTTGGGAGCCGCGCCCGGTGGCGTCAATCACCAGATCCGCCGCGAGGGTTTCCCGCCGATCGCCCTGCCGTACCCGGACCCCCGCGATCGGGGCAAAGCCCCCACCCATCGCCCCCTCCGCACCAGAATGCTCAGTTGGGGCCGCCATCACCAGCCCCTCCACCCTCAGGCCCGCCAAAATCTCGATTTGGGGATAGGCCCCCAGGCGATCGCGCAGGAGGGATTCGAGCAAATTGCGGCTACAGGTGCGTGTCGTCAACCCCGACACAAAGCGCGGATTCCAGCCCCCCAGGCCCATCATGCGACAGTCCGCCGTCCAGTCCACCGTCGGTGCCCCCGCCCCATCCAGCGCCGCCGTCAGGCCCGGAAACCAGCGCTCCATCAGCTCTAGCCCCTTCGCCAACAGCACATGGACATGATCCCCCTGGGGGGCACCCGTCCGGGGACCAACCCCCGCCGTCAGCAGGGCACCGTCGCGATCGAGCACCGCCACCTGGTCAAAATGGTCCGCCAGCACCCGCGCCGCCAACAGCCCCGACATGCCGCCCCCGAGGACGATCGCCCGTCGGGATTGGGGGGGTGGAGGAACCGGTTGAGAGCCTTGGCCGAGATGCCCTTGGGAAAAGTCAAACCGCATGGCGACGCCATCCTAGAAGCCTGCTACTACCTCCTCCCTTCAGGGCAACGGAGCCCCCTTCAGGACGATCACCGCCGCGATCGTCCCCCCTGTGCCGCCGTCCCAAGTGTCAACCCCAGCCCTATCCCGAGGGCTGCGCCGATTCGTGTTGCGGTCTAATACGACCGGACCTGGCCCCCACCGGGGGGATACTAAAATCAGCCGGTACCTGACGCGATCGCCCGGTGCCGCCCCGCCCCCTCACCGACTCCAGTCCCATGCCGCAGCCCTTGGATCTTGTCCCGGAACGTTTTCCGACCCCCGACCCCAGCGCCCTGCGTACCCTCGGGGAGTCGCCCATCCTCGCCGCGATCGACATCGGCACCAATTCCATCCACATGGCCGTGGTCCGCATTGACCCGACCCTGCCGAGTTTTACGATCATGGCCCGCGAAAAGGCTACCGTGCGCCTGGGCGATCGCGACCCGGACACCGGCGACCTGACCCCCGCCGCGATCGACCGTGCCCTGCGCGCCCTCAAACGCTGCCGCAGCCTCGCCGACAGCCTGCAAGCGGGGGAAATCATCGCCGTGGCCACCAGCGCCGTCCGCGAAGCCCCCAATGGCCGTGATTTTCTCATTCAGGTGAAGCGGGAGGTGGGCATTGACGTGAACCTCATCTCCGGCCCGGAGGAGGCGAGGCGCATCTATCTGGGGGTGCTGTCGTGCATGGCCTTCGAGGGCAAACCCCACGCCATCATTGACATTGGCGGCGGCTCGACGGAACTCATCCTCGGCGATGGGCAGGCGGCCCGCTACCTCAGCAGTACTAAGATCGGCGCGGTGCGGCTCACGGCGGAATTTGTCCACAGTGACCCGATCGCCCCCGAGGAGTTGGCTGCCCTGCGGGCCTATGCGCGCGGTTCGATCGAGCGGGCGGTGGAGGAGCTGCACGGCCAGTTGGCCCCCCATGAATCCCCGGAGAGCCTGCCGCTGGTGGGCACGTCCGGGACGATCGAATGTTTGGTGACGATCCACGCCCGCGAAGCCCTGGGGGTGGTGCCCAATCGGCTCCAGGGCTATGGCCTGTCCTACGGGGCGCTGGGGGAGTTGCTCGATCGCCTCGCCCAGATGCCGTTGGCGGAGCGGATGGAATTGCCGGGGATGAACGATCGCCGCGCAGAAATCGTGGTGGCGGGGGCGGCGATCCTCTACGAAACCATGGGACTGTTGGGCATTTCTGAGGTGGTGGCCTGCGATCGCGCCCTGCGGGAAGGGGTGGTGGTGGATTGGATGCTGGCCCGGGGGTTGATCGAAGATCGGTTGCGCTATCAGCAGTCCATCCGCGATCGCAGCGTCTTTGCCCTGGCCCGCAAATACCAAGTGCCCCTAGCGGCGGCGCGCCATGTGGCCACGTTAGCCCTCACCTTTTTTGATCAAACCCAAGGGCTCCTGCACGGGTGGGGCACCGGCGAACGGGAACTGCTGTGGGCGGCGGCGATTTTGCACCACTGCGGCCACCACCTCAACCAAAGCGCCCACCACAAACACGCCTACTACCTCATTCGCCACGGGGAACTGCTGGGCTATACGGAGACGGAGATCGAGGCGATCGCGAACCTGGCCCGCTACCACCGCAAAAGCTCCCCCAAAAAGCGCCACGAATCTTACCAAGCCCTCGCGGGCAAACGCTACCGGCAAATGGTGGAGGAACTGAGTCCCTTTCTGCGCCTCGCGGCGGTCCTAGAACGGCGGCAGGCCCAGGCCATTCGGCGGATCCAGTGCCAATATCGCCGCGAGGAAGGCCACTTCAAACTGCTCCTGGAACCGGCCAACGGTGCCGATGATTGTGAGCTAGAGCTCTGGAACTTAGATTGTGAGCGGCCCGTTTTTGAGGAGCAGTTCGGCGTGACCCTGACGGTGGAACTGTGTCCCGGTGGCCAGGGCTTCTGAGGCGATCGCGATCGCGGCATCTGAAAAAAAAGCCGATTGGCGAGCGCTGGCCCCCTGACCGGCATTCTGGGAAGTGCGGGACGGGCAGATCCGAGCGCTAGTAGGTCTGTCCCCGGTAGCGGCGTCTGGGGTGGGGATCATCGTCTAGATCCTCCTCGACACCGGGGCTAGGGCCATCGGGGGGGGGCGTCAGGGCCGTCAGGGGATTGATGGACTGGACGGCGGCGGCCACGCCAGGGCTGGGGTTGGGGGCCAGTTGCAGATCGCGCTTGAGGGTCAGCAAACTGGCGACGAGGGCTTCGCTATCGAGGGGGCGACCGCCCAAAACCGCCAGCACGCGCCGGATCCCCGCGATCGCGGTGGTGATGGCATCCTCCCTAGAGCAGGCGGGCACCGCATCAGCCGCCCCGGCCTCGCGCACGCGATCGCTCCAATATTGCAGCTTGCCATCCTCATCATTGGGCGGCACCAGGGCGATCGCCGGGACCGGAGGACGCACCGCCTGACAGGCCGCCAGCACCGCCTCCGGGGGCGTGTCCCCCAACGTGCAGTCGAACAGCACCAGCCGGGGCTGTCCCTCGCAATCATCCGCCAACCAAGTCCTGAGGCTGCCCAGGGACAGATCCGTTGCAATCACCGTGCGCAGATGCTGCGATCGCAGCACCGTCTGCCAGACCTGGCGCTGTAAATCAGAGGCTTGTAGCAGAAGCACAATCGGTTCGGAACTACTCATTCAGGCAAGCCCTGGGATGGGTCTAGGAACGGAGATGCGGGCTTAATCTGGGATTAATCTTAAGTGTACTCTTCCCGTACAGGAAGCGTTGGCCATCGCGGCGGGGCCAGCGGATCGGGCCGGTGACCCTGGGGGAAAGGGGGCCTAAAGGGACGGGGCTAAGGGGCAGGGCGAAGACCAAAAAACAGTCGAATAAGTCGAATAATAGGGACGCCCAGGGGCTTCGGGACGGGACCATCGATCAAAATGCCCCCCCGACATCCGCCATGGACCGGAGGACACCGGAGGACAAGCCGGAAGCCGTTCAACCCTGCGCAGGGATGAGCGATCGCCCGCCGCCCCACCGCCGCCGCCCCATCCCCATCGGCCCCCCGATCGCCGCGCCAAGCACCCCACGGATCCCAGCCCACCAACCATCGCGATCGGTGGATGCAAATCCCCAGGGCCCTGCGCCGATCCGGGCCACGGCAATCATCACGGCGATCGCCCCCCATGGGCCTCGCGGCACAGCATCCTGGGCAACGGGGCCTGACATCCCCCCCCGCTGCCGATGACTAAAGGCATCTTCTCCCATGACTGTCCCTTCAGTTCGTAAGCCACGATACCGCGCGCAACTTCCCCGATCCCCCTTAATCCAGTTAGTAGAGTAATCCTGACCGCCGCTGCGCGATCGCCCCGCCGCCCGTGATGGATGGGGGGTGAGGCCCTCTACCTCCCTGTTTGGGTTTGCCCATGGTTGTTCGACTCCTTCGGCGCTGGCCTTTGGCCGCTGCGGCCCTGCACCGGGCGATCGCCTGGTCCCTTCTCCCCCGAGGGCGCGTGGGCATGGGGGGGGTGATCTTCGGCATGGCGATCGCCCTGGCCCTGGCCCCCGCGATCGCCACCGAGCCGCCCCCCATTCCCGCCGACCAACTCCTGCCGGAATGGAAAATTGTCGCCAACACCTTTTGGGTCTTGCTGACCGGCTTCCTGGTGTTCTTCATGAACGCCGGATTCGCCATGCTGGAAACGGGCTTCTGCCGCTACAAAAATGCGGTGAACATGCTCTCTAAAAACCTGATCGTCTTTGCCCTCTCCACCCTGGCCTACTGGGCAACGGGCTTTGCGATCATGTTTGGCAACGGCAATGAAGTGATGGGCTATTCGGGCTTTTTCCTGCTCGGCCCCGACAACAGCCCCCTGACGGACATTGCCTATGAGGGCACCTTCGAGTCCCTGGGCTGGGCGGCGGTGCCCCTGAAGGCAAAGTTTTTCTTTCAGTTGGCCTTTGCGGGGACGGCGGCGACGATCGTGTCCGGGGCGGTGGCGGAACGGGTGCGATTTTTGGCGTTTTTGATCTTTAGTTTGCTGCTGGTGGGCTTTTCCTATGGGGTGACGGGCCACTGGGTTTGGGGCAATGGCTGGCTGGCCCAGTTTGGGTTCTATGATTTTGCCGGTTCGACGTTGGTGCATTCCGTCGGCGGCTGGGCGGGGCTGGTGGGGGCGGTGATGCTGGGGCCGCGCCTGGAAAAGTATTCTGACGGGCGCATTACGGCGATTCCGGGCCATAATATGGCCCTTTCGACCCTGGGCTGTTTGATCCTGTGGCTGGGGTGGTTTGGCTTTAATCCCGGCTCCCTGATGGCGGCGGATCCGGACGCGATCGTCCATGTGCTGCTGACCACGAATATGTCGGCGGCGGCGGCGGCCCTGGCGGCCACGTTGGTGTCGTGGCTGTATTTTGGCAAGCCGGACCTGACGATGATTATCAATGGGGTGCTGGCGGGGCTGGTGGCGGTGACGGCGGCCTGTGCCTATGTGAGTTTGGCGGGGGCGGTGGTCATCGGCGCGATCGCGGGGGTCATTGTTGTATTTTCGGTGGTGCTGCTGGAGCGGTTCCGGGTGGATGATCCGGTGGGGGCGATTTCGGTCCACCTGGTCTGCGGCATCTGGGGCACCCTGGCGGTGGGGCTCTTTAGTGTGGGGCCAGATGTTTATCCCTGGTATGGGGCGGCCAATGGGCCGTTGGCGGGGCTGTTGCTGGGGGGCTCGGTGGATCAGTTGCTGACCCAGTTGTTGGGGGTGCTGTCGGTGGGGGGCTTCACGGCGGCCTTCAGTACGGTGGTGTGGCTGGCGCTGCGCTTTACGGTGGGGATTCGGGTGACGCCAACGGAGGAGTATGAGGGCCTCGACCTGAGTGAACACAGCATGGAGGCGTACAGCGGTTTTTTAAAGGAGTAGAGGGGACGGCGCTAAAACGGCGGGCGATCTATCCGCCGTCCCCAAGACGTAATGACAGATCGTAGAGGCGCTTGCGGGGGAGCGATCGCGCTTTGGCTAGTTCTTTGCTGGCGGCGGAGGGCGATCGCCCCTGGGCGATGAGGGTTTTCAGTTCATGGATGAGGGTGTCGTCGTCGATGGGGGCGGGGCGATCGCGGGGGGCTCCGGCTAGGACGAGGACGAATTCTCCCTTGAGGATGGGGGGCGTTGGGCTGTGGGGGATTGCGTCGGGACTGGCTTCGGGGCTGGGCTCGGGGGGCAGGCCGTCGGCGGCGCGCTGCCACTGGGCGACGGCTTCAACCAAGGGGCCGCGCCAGAACTGTTCGTGGCGTTTGGTGAGTTCTCGGGCGATGGCGATCGCGCGATCGTCGCCGCAGGTTTCCCGCAGATCCCGCAGGGTGGCAAGAAGGCGGTGGGGCGCTTCGTAGAGGATTTGGGTGCGCGGTTCCTGGGCGATCGCGGCGAGGCGATCGCGCCGATCTGACCCCTTGACGGGCAAAAATCCTTCAAAGGTGAAGCGATCGGTGGCGAGGCCGGAGGCGCACAGGGCGGCGATCGCGGCGCAGGCTCCGGGCACGGGCACCACGGCCAACCCCGCCCCAATGCAGGCTTGGATCAGGGGCACCCCCGGATCGCTGATTCCCGGCATCCCCGCATCGCTCACCAGGGCGATCGCCTCCCCCCGCCGCAGCCGATCAACCAATTCGGGGATGCGTTTGGTTTGGTTATGTTCGTGGCAGGGGATTTGCGGCGTTTTGATCTGGAAATGGGCCAGCAGTCGCCCGGTCCGGCGCGTATCCTCCGCCGCGATCGCATCCACGGCCCCCAGGATTTTCACAGATCGGTAGGTCATGTCCTCCAAATTGCCGATGGGCGTCCCCACCACGTACAGCGTCGAAGGCTGGGGTTCGCCGCTCGCGATCGCCCCCTCGTTGCTGGGGTGGTCCTCAACCTCCTCCATCCGCCAACTCCCTAGGGCCGGGGCGTCATGCCCGTTTTATTAAAAGGTCCCGCCGTTGCCATGGGGGCCGGGGGAGCCGTGGGGGGAGGGGTATTGGGCGATCGCGCCTCCGGCCTGCCCAGCCCCGCCGTCACCGCATAGACGCGCCCCAACAGCCACAGCCACAGCCCCGGCGATCGCGGCTCCAGCCACGGCTGCACCGACCGGGCAAAGCGCGGCAGCCACCCCAACAGCCAGCCCAGGAAACTCGCGATCGTAAAACTCACAAAACTCGGCAGCCAGCGCACCATATCCCGCACCCCCGCCGAATCCAAAATCCACAGGAGCATCGCCGGATTCTGCCACGCCGCCCGCAGGGCCATGGCCATGAATGTCCCCCAACCCACGCGATCCTTAATGAAGCGATCGGCCACCTCCGGCGACCCGTCCGCCATCACCCCAAAGAACGTGTTGAGCATGGCATTGACCCGCACCGGCGGCAGGATTCGCCCCGTCGGCACCATCATGCCCTTAGAAAATAGCCAGGTGACGGCGATATTGCTCTGGTACGCCCGCACGCTTTCGAGCGATCGCGCATCCAGCAGATCGTGGCGCAGGGCCGTATCCAACAGCACCGTCAGGCGATCGAGGTTCCGCACCAGGGAGCCAAACCCCGTAAACACCAGCGGTGACTGCAACGCCGCCGCATCCCCCAGGGCAATCAGGCGATCGTAGGCCACCTTGCGATCGCCCTCGCCGCCGCTGAAATGGCCCGGAATGTAGCCAAAGGTGGCCTTGCCCCACTCCAGGGCATCCATATCGCAGCGGCGGTACTCCGGCAGAATACTGAAAAAATCCTCGTACATTTCCAACAGGGAGCCGGGATTTTCCGGGTGGATCTGGTGGTAGTGGAACAGGTACACCGTCACCGCGCCCCCCTCGATGGGGAACAGTTCCCAGATCAACTGCCGCCCGCGAGAAATGTCCCCGTGGCTGAACAGCACATCGCCGTACTGGTGATCCCAAACCCCCTCGGGGAAACCATCGTGGATCACGGCCCCCACGGTGGGACAGACGCTATCGAAGGCCCGCCCGCCATTGAGCTGCCACGCGATCGGCGAGGCGGTGCCCATGGCGTCCACCAGCAGCCGCCCGGTGAATTGGCATGGCTCGTCGGTGCGAAGGTCCGTCGCCTCCAACTGCACCCCGTCCGCCAGCACCGTCGCCCGCTGGAATTCGATGCGATCGCGGATTTCGCCGCCCGCCGCCCGCAGTTTTTCGCCACACATTTGAATGAAGCGATCAGCCTTCACGGCGATATTCAACACCGTCGGCGTGTGGAGCACCGCCGCCCGCGCCTGGGGGGGATTGTTGGCGTCAAAGAATTTATGGAACCCGTCGCGGTATTCGCAGCCGATCACCTGCTCGAACTCCGCCGCCGTGAACAGGCCCAGATCAATCAAACTCTGGAATTCCTGGCGGGAAATATTCCATTCCCGGTTCATGCGCCCAAAGGGCATCCGCTCCAGCAGCAGCACCCGATAGCCCCGCCGCGCCATCACCGCCGCGTGGACCACCCCCAGGGCACCGCCCACGTAGATCAAGTCATAGGTTGGCGGCTGGGCGAGGCGATCGCGACCTTGGCCCAAAACCGGCTGGGGCGGCTGGGGATTTTTCACCAGCGATCGCCAGCGCCGCTCCCACCAATAGGCCCGGTTGAGGTCCGCCTCCCCATTGGGCATCTTCTGGAAAAACTTCACCGTCTGGGGATAGCGATCGCCCAGGGCCTCAAAAATCGACTGGTGCGCCAGATCAATCTCCGGCGGCGCGGGATAGGTGGGCGGAAACGCTTGACGTAGCTCCGTCTCCAGTTGCCGCACCAGGGTTGTCTCCCCCGCGATCGCGCGATCGGCCCAGCGGAACACCTTCAGGTACGTCGTCCGCTGGAGGGACCACACACAGGCCACCACCTCCCCAGCGGCCCCATCGGCCTTCGGCGTCCAGCGGAATCCCGTCGCCGCGATCGTCTTCGTGCCCACCGTCGGCACGAACGAGTCCCGGAGCCAGCGGCAAACCGCATCCAGATCCGGGGTCGGCACTTCGAGGTAAAGGAGTTCCTGCATGGGCTGCTGAACGGTTGAACGGCACAATTCACCCCGGATGGCTCGATGGACCCCAACGGGGGGCCACGCCAAAGATCCAGGGCAGATCGTCAGGCTACCGTCAGTGTACCGTTTTGGCGGCAACGCCCGGACGCGATCGCCGCGCGGCCCCGATTTCACCTCAAATCCAGACCCCCGCCCCAGGGATTTCTTAAGGAATTCCGCAATAGTGGGCAACCGGTCAAAAAATGCGATATCTTGCGCGTTACCCAAGGAACATTAACAATCTTTACTTTTCGTAACGCTTCCCGAGTGGCCCCGGATCCTGTCCGGCTTTCAGGGCGTCAGGATCTGGGTTTGTCAAGGATCTGGGCGATGGGAGTCGGGCAAGTTTTCCCGGTTTTGGGGCGATGGGGACCGGCGATCGCGCGATCGCGGGAGCCGAAAAATGAATGTTTGTTAAGCTTCGTGAAGATATGGCTGCCGGAGGGGGCGCGATCGCGTCTGAAAGGGAGCCAGGGGGCCAGGGCTGATCTCGGGGAACCGAGCGGGCCGGGGCCAAAGGGTGAGGAGTGGGACCGGGTTGGCCGTGGTGGGGAAGTTTTTAGGGCGTGGTGAATTGTGCAACGACATCAGACGGAACGGGAGTTTGACCTAGGGACGCGCGGTGGAGACATGGCATTGGAACGGACGGCCCATTGGGGCGTGATCGACAGCAGCGAACCGGGGGGGGCGATGGGGCCTGCCCGACGGCTGAGCGTGCCAAAGCGGGTCAAGGTTCCCGCCAAGGGGCTCGAGGATATGACGACCCTGCTGGCGGATGCGATGGGGGTGGCGATCGCGGATGCCCAGGCCAAGGGGCGATCGCTCGATGAGGTGCTGGCGGAGGTGCTGGCGGATGATCGGCTGCTGGAGATGCACCAGCGGCGGCTGTTGGGGGAGGCGATTGTCCAGATTTGGAACGGGGGGGTGATCGCGGCTCCAAACCGGGACTAAATCCTCTGTGCTGGATGTGCCCTTGGGCCTACCCGGCGACGGCGCGGCAGTAGGCGGCGGTCTGGAGATCAATGCCCGTGACGGCGGTGCCGATGACCACGGCGAAGGCCCCCAGATCAATGGCGCGGCGGGCGGCGGCGGGGCTGGCGATGCCCCCCTCACACAGGACCGGGCGATCGCCACAGTGGGCCACCAGGTCCGTCAGCAGGTCAAATCCGGGGGGCGTTTGGTGCGCGGTCGCTTCTGTGTAGCCATAGAGGGTGGTGCCCAGCAGGTCCGCCCCCGCCGCGATCGCCCCCTCGGCAGAAGCCAGCGTATCGAGATCCGCCATCACCGGTTTATCGAGTTCGTCGTGGATGCGGGCGATCAGGTCTGATAGGGTTTCGCCCCCCGGCCTGGGCCTTGCCGTGGCGTCGATCGCGATGATGTCTGCGCCCGCCGCTGCGATCGCCGCCGCGTGGTGGAATTGGGGCGTGATGTAGACCGACGAGTCCGGATAGGTTTGCTTCCACAGGCCAATGATCAGGGCATCCGGCGCGATCGCCCGCACCGCCGCCACCCGCTCCGGCGACTCGATCCGCACCGCCGCCGCCCCATTGTTCAAACAGGCCAGGGCCGTCGCCGCAATAATCGACGGTTCATTCAGGGGAGAACCCGCCGGTGCTTGGCAGGACAAAATCGCGCGATCGCGCAGGGGCGCAAACCAGTCAGCCGCAAAACGGGGGGCAACCATGGCAATGAACGACAAAAACCCATCGGGAAGAACAGCCCCCTGAATTTAGCGGAATTTCGCAACTTAACCCGCCAACGCACCGTCCCCCGGCTGCCATTTGGTGTCTGGCGGCTAAGTGCCTAAAATAGGGAGAACGATTCAACCGGGATTTATCCTAGACCCGCCCGTGAGCAAACCTCCCGCCACCCCGGACTGCTCCCCCGCTGCCCAAGCGCCCTACCTGCGGGGCAAGGCCGCGATCGCCCGTGGAGACTATGCAGCCGCAGCGGCGGCCTTCGGTGAGGCGGTGGAATGCGACGCGGCCTTTGCCGATGCCTGGGGCGATCGCGCCAACTGCCTTGCCCGCCTCGACCAGTTTGACGCCGCCTTGCCCTGCTATGACCGGGCGATCGCGATCGCCCCCGAACGGGCCGACCTTTGGTACAACCGGGGCACCGCCCTCGACGGCATGGGGGAACGGGAGCAGGCCCTCGCCAGTTTCCAGCGCGCCCTCCAGCACGATCCCCACAACGCCCCGATCTGGAACAACTTCGGCATCACCCTCTTCCGCCTCGACCATTGGGAAGCGGCCCTGGCGAGCTACGATCGCGCCCTCGAACTCGATCGTCTGGCCGCCAACATCTGGCATAACCGGGGCGTCGTCCTCCGCAAACTCGATCGCCAGACGGACGCCCTCAGCAGCTATGACCGGTCCCTGGAATTGCGGCCCGCCAGCCCCGCCACCTGGTACCAGCGGGGCATCGTCCTCGACAACCTCAAACGGTTCACCGAGGCGGTGGCGAGCTACGATCGCGCCCTGGAACTGCGCCCCCACGCCGCCAACATTTGGCACAACCGGGGCATTGCCCTAGGCCATACGAAACAATTTGCCGACGCGATCGCCAGCTACGAACAGGCCATCCGCCTCAACCCCAACGATCCGGACACCTGGTACTACCGGGGGCGACTGTTGCGACAACAGGGGGATTTGCGCGGAGCCGTCGCCAGCTATGGGCGCGCCCTGCGGCTCAATGAAACGGATCCGGACCTGTGGTTTGATCGCGGCAATGCCCTCTTTGCGGCCTGCCAACTGAAGGCGGCGGTGGAGAGCTACAACCACGCCCTGGCCCTGGCCCCCGAGCGGGCGGACATTTTGAAAAATCGCGGCCTTGCCCTCACCCGGCTTCTGCAACCGGAGGCGGCCCTCAAGAGCTACCACGATGCGGCCCCCTTGGCCCCCGATACGCCCCTGCTGGCCTACTGCCGCGCCGCCTGCCACCTGCTGCGCCTGCAAGCGGGGGAATGCAGCGACTGGGAACGGCAGGGGCATCTCAATCGGGCGATGCAGTTCCTACAGGTGGCGCTCCAGGGCGATCGCGATCGCTACGTCGCCCTCCTGGAAAAGCACAATGTCTTCGCCAATATCCGCCACCGCCCGGAGCTAGAGCCTTTGGCCCTGCCCAACTTGGAGGCGAAGGAACTGGAGCTAGAGGATGGCATGGAAATGTTGCCGTCGTTCTAGGGGGAGATCGCCAGGTTTTAGGACCAGACTTTTAAGTTAGGCCGATGAAGTGGTCCGCCGTCAGTTGATTGGGGGCGATGCAGTGGACCTGGGCGATCGCGGTGCCGGTGGCGGCAATTTGGATTAGGGTGCCGGTGGGCTGGGGAACAAACGCTAAATCCGCAAAGGTGAGGCCATCGAGGAGGGTGACGCGATCGCGCCCTGGCTCAAAGTCATAGATCGTATCGAGGCCCCAACTAGCTCCAATCGCGAACTGGTCCGCACCGGGGCCACCGATCAACTGATCATTGCCGCGATCGCCCGAGAGGAGGTCATCGCCGCGATCGCCAAAGAGCCAATCATCATCCCGGCCGCCGTAGAGGCTGTCGTTGTCGATGCCCCCCGTGAGCAAATCCTCGCCGGTGTTGCCAAAGAGGCGATCGTTCCCCCCCAGGCCGCGCAGCCGTTGACTGCCGGGACCGCCGAGCAGGGTATCGTCCCGGCGATTGCGCCCGCTGAGGGTTCGTAGCCGGATGCGCCGCCGCCGAAACTGGGCCTGGACCTGCCGCTCGGTGGGGATTGGGGGACAGTCGAGCGGTTCGATTTCGGGGCTCGCGATCGGCGGGGGTGGCTCGGGTGATTCGGGGACGGGGGATGGGGCTGGATTTGGTGTGGGTGCTGGGGTTGGCGTGGGTGCTGGTGTGGGTGCTGGTGAAGTAATGGCGCTGGCGGTGGCCGCGATCGCGGGGGCTCCGGTCAGTCCCTGGTTATCCTGCGGCGTCACCTCAAACCGCAGCACTTTGCCGAGATCCGCCGCCGTGGACACATAGGTATTGTTGACGGCCCCCGCGATCGCCACCTGATTGGTCCCCGCCGCGTCATCCGCCCGATACCACCGCAAACCGCTCCCCTGCTGGGCATCCCCGTCCGCATCGCCATAGGTATAGCTGCCCGTCAGGGTTTCGCCCACCGTCAAATTCCCCGCAATCCCTAGGCCCGTTGCTGTGGGGGCTCGGTTCACCGCGATCGCCCCGAGGGTATAGGTGGATTTGCCCGTGTCCGTATCATCACCAAAAAATAATAAATTCGGGATTTGATAGGGATTGATCGGCAGCGGCGGCGCACTGGTGGCCTGGTTAAATTGATAGGCTTTGACACTGCCTGTCAGGTGCTCTTGGCCGTTAACCGACAGGGTATAACTATCTCCTAAAATTGTCACCTCATAGTTTTGTGATGTCGTGATAGGAAATAGTCCCGCCGCCGTTTTTTCCTCATCTTCACTATCAAAATTTGGCTGCTGGGCAAAGATAAAATCATCCGCGTCATTGCCCGGATTTTTTCCTTCAAAGGATAGCTCAACGCCCTTGGCATCACTGCCCAAAACAATCACACTGAAGCCTGAGCGGTTGTCTAGGCTGGCCTCTTGCTCCACCTTTGCAGAAAAACTCACCCGGAAGCCGATCGCGCGGTCCAGACTCGGAAACGACGGATTCACAAAGCCATTGGAGCCGTCAGGGATGATGTTGAGATAGCCCGCATAGCCCTCCTTATCATCGACCGCTTGAAAATCACTGACCACCGTCGGCGTTCCGGCCCCCGTTGCTAGGGGAATCGTTGTCCCATTGGGGGCAGGCAGTTGGGCGAAGGTGAGCCATCGCGTCGTCCCTACCCCAAGGCCAAAAAAGTTACCGGGTGCGGCATTTACAAATCCGCTGCTGCCATCGAAAACTTGAACCACGGTTACACCTCTAGGCTGATTTGGACAGACGTTTTAGGGGCGATTAAGGCTAAATTCTTTAGGTTTAAATTTTAAGGAATGACTTTTATTGAATTAATTAACTGATGGCCCAGGATCTTTAATTCCAGATGCAAGGACTGAAATCGCCGCATTTAGACAACTGCCATATGTGGACACCAAATGTAGTCATGCCTCAGTCATTCTAGGTCCACTGAATGATGGGCCAGTTGATTTGCAAAGTGTGTTTACATTGGCGCGATCGCGGCCCCCTCCCGGTCTGGCGTGAGTTGTTTTGAAGTGGCCCCGATGGATCGGACCCGTTGGGCGGGGCGATAGGCTAGGGGAGCGATTGGTTTCACGGTTTGTTGCGTTGAAGGGACATCGATCCATGTCATATGCTGCCCAGTCCTATCACGCCGTGGGGCGCGCCCTGATGCAGCGGTTGCAGGCCCAGGAGGCGGCGCTGCCGTTGGCGAATGGGGAATGCCGATCGCGGGTGTGGCTCCAGGGGCGTCCGACGGGGCGGGTGGCGCTGTTTTTCCATGGGTTCACGGCGGGGCCGTACCAGTTTGTGCCGTTAGCCGAGCAGTTGCATCGGGCGGGCTATACGGTCCTGGTGCCCCTGATGCCCGGTCACGGTCGGTTGGGGCCGTGGGGGCCAGAGCGGGTGCCGCCGCTGCCAACGGATCCGGCGACGTATCAAAAATTTGGCGTCGAGTGGCTGGCGATCGCGCGATCACTCGGGTCACGCATCTTCGTTGGCGGGCTTTCGGGGGGCGGCACCCTAGCGGCATGGCTAGCGACGGAGCGATCGCGGGACATCGAGCGAGTCATTTTATTTGCCCCCTACCTCAGCAGCAGCAGCAAGGTGGTGGACGTGATGGTGCGGAAACTGGGGGGCTATTTCGCCTGGGGACCGCCACCCCCCGGACGGCAGGGGCTGCCCTATGGCTATCCCGGCTTTGGGGTACCGGCCCTGGCGACGCTCCTGCGGCTCGGGGATGAGGTGCTGCGGCGGGCCATGCGGCAATCCGTTGCGCCCCTATTTGTGATTTCTAGTGAGAGCGATCGCGCCGTCGGCAACTTTGACCATGTGGCCCTCTTTGAACGGGCGCTCGTGCGGCAGCCCCTGTGCTGGTACCTGCGGTTCAATCGGGTGTTGGATATTCCCCACACGATGATGACCCGCGCCGAGGGCAATGCCTATGAACCGCTCCTGGCGACCATGACCCGGGCATTTTTTGAAAGCCAACTCACCTGGGCGGAGGCGATCGCGATCGCGGCCAAGCTCGGACCAAACTGCACCTTTCCCCAGGCGGTGGCGGCCCTGGGCCTGGGCGATCGCGTCAGTCCAGAGATGGCGGCCACCATGACCCTGTTTGACAAACGCTCGATGCTCCAGCAGGGACGGCGACGGGGTTAGGGCTGCGATTTTAGGGATAGGGGGCGGTGGCGGAACCAGTGGCGGAACAGGACACCTCATCGGCCCCCTGGGGAACCCCATGGTGCTCCTCGCGGGACTGCTGGAGGATGCGCCCCGCGAGGCATTCCTCCTGGAGCTGCATGATGGCGCGGAAATCTTCGCGATCGTAGGGCTGCCGCATCAGTTGGCGCAGCCGTGCCTCCGCCTCTAGGGACAGGTAGCGACGTTGGAGGGCCTCTTGGACCAGGGCGCGGATCGAGGTCATGGTGACGGGGGGTGCTGTGGACCGGACATCGGTGGGGCGGGCCATTGAGCGAGCGCCCCTGCTGCTTAGTATCGGACGATCGCCCTGGAGGGGAGGTGACCGGGGGGGCAGGCCCCCAGTGACGTTTCCGCACGGGGGGCGCGATCGCCGGGGCCAAATGTCCGTGATCTCGATCGCAGACCGCACCGGGGGCTGGGTGGGGCTAAAACAGTTGTGGCGTAAGGGTTTTCCCGTAGGAAGGGGGGCCGATCGCGCGATCGCTCCCCCCCCCACAGTCACCGGAAAAAAGACACGAAAACGGACACCGGAGCCAAGCGGGGCATCGATGTCCGCGATCGGTCCCTAGGGCATCCCAAGCGCCTAGGCCGTCATCTGGTCGAGGGCGTGGCGGATGGCGGCGATCGCGCGATCGACCTCCTCAGGGGTCACGATCAGCGGCGGCACAAAGCGCACCACCTTCGGCCCCGCCGGCACCAGCAGCAGCCCAGCCCCCATGGCCGCCTTCACCAGCTCCACCGACGTGAGCGCCACCGACTCCTTCAGCACCAGGCCATTGATCAGCCCCCAGCCGCGCACCTCTTCGATCCAGTCGCCGTAGGTGTTTGCCACCTCCCGCAGGCCCGCCCGCAGTTGGTCGCCGCGATCGCGCACCTGGTCCAAAAAGCCCGGAGCCCCCACCGCCTCGCACACCGCCAACGCCACCCCGCAGGCGAACGGATTGCCGCCGTAGGTGCTGGCATGATCCCCCGGCTCGAACACATTGCAGTGGGCCTTGCACAGCAGCGCGCCGATGGGAATGCCGCCCCCGAGCCCCTTCGCCGACGTGAACACATCCGGCTCAATGCCCAGATTTTCGTAGCCCCAGAGGGTGCCCGTGCGGCCCATGCCCACCTGCACCTCATCGAGGATCAGCAAAATGCCCCGCTCGTCGCAAATCTCCCGCACCCGCTGGAAGTAGGCGCGATCGCCGGGACGCACGCCCCCTTCCCCTTGCAGCGCCTCCAGCAAAATCGCCGCCACCCGAGGACCATCCGCCTCTAGGGCCGCGATCGCCGCCTCCAGGGCCGCCGTGTCGTTATAGGGCACATATTCAAATCCGGGCACCAGGGGGCTGAAATTCTTCTGGTATTTCGGCTGGCCCGTCGCCGTAATCGTTGCCAATGTGCGCCCATGGAAGCTGGCGTGGGCCGTGAGGATCACCGGGTCCGCGATGCCCCGCACCGTATGGGCATGTTTCCGCGCCAGTTTTATGGCACCTTCGTTCGCCTCCGCCCCCGAATTGCAGAAAAAGACGCGATCGGCGCAGGAATGGGCCACCAGCCACGCCGCCAGAGCCCCCTGTTCGGGAATGTAGTAGAGGTTAGAAACGTGGTGCAGCTTCTGGATTTGGCGCGTCACTGCCTCCACCATGGTCGGGTGGGCATGGCCGAGGGTGCAGGTGGCGATGCCCGCAACGAAGTCGAGATAGTCGCGCCCGTCCGTGTCCCAAACGGTGCAGCCCTCCCCCCGGTCGATCGCCAGGGGAAAGCGGCCATAGGTGGTCATGACGGCTTCGTCGAACGGCCCGCGATCGAAGGGTGAGGCCGTGGGGGGGATGAATTCCGGCGCGATCGCGGCCTGGGGGGCATCAAGGGCTTGGGGACTCACGATAATTTGGCTCCTGAAACAAGGGTGCAAGGGATGGGGGGCAAGGCCGCGGGGGGCATGGTGATTGGGGGTGCCCCAACGGACGCCATTTCCCTAAAGCTCTAGGGTAGGCGACGCGGCGGCGGACCGGCGGGCCATCAATTGTTGCTATTATTTCACCGGTTTTTGAGGGGACGGTTGCAGAACGATGACAATCACGATCGCGGTGACGGCGGATCAGATCGAGCGGCTGGATGTGGGGCCGGTGACCGAGGCGATCGCGCCGCTGCTGGCGATGGGGGGTGCGGCGGGGGAACAGCAGGTGCAGTTTGCGATCGCGGACCCGCGCGAGGCCAATGATCCGAGGGAACTGTCGGAAATTGCTGAAATTCGCCTGTGGTTCCTGCGGGTGGACAGCGCCTATCCATGGCTGCCGTTTTTCCTCGATTGGAAGGCGGGGGAGCTGGGGCGCTACGCGGCGATGCTGGTGCCGCACCAGTTTCACCCCACGGATGGGATCCAGTTCAACCCCGAGGCGCTGGAACTATTTCTGATGCAAAAGCTATTTGTGCTGGCGGATTGGTTCCGCGATCGCGACATCACCGCCACCGCGCGCCTCAAGGGCCTCGCGCAGATGCTGGGCTATGACCTGGAGGATGAATTTTTTGAACGGCTCTAGGACCGTCGTTAACTGAGATTTCGCCATTTTGCCGCCGTAGGGGTTGGGTCTCCCAACCCGGCCCCCCGCGATCGCCCCAAACCCGTTCACCCTCGGGACCATCAGGAATTGTAGGGCTGTGCAAAACACAGCTGATGGAGACTAGGCAGAATATGGCTGGTGGGGGCTGGGCGGGGAAACCCACTGGCTTCAACTTAAGGAAGTTAGGCTG
>JAKRSF010000003.1 GCA_022402445.1 Cyanobacteriota bacterium
TGACTACAGCCTAACTTCCTTAAGTTGAAGCCAGTGGGGGAAACCCCGCCCCTACTGGGTGGGCCGTTTCCAGTCCTTGATGTTCCAGGTGTCGGCGTCCCAGGGGGTTAGGCGCACCCCTTCGAGGCGATTGCTGACGGCTCCGACGGAGGCGCGCACCACTAGGGGCACCAGGGCCACATCGTTGATCAGCAGGTCGTTCATTTGGATGAGGAGCTCCCGGCGCTTCTCGGGATCCAATTCGGCGGCGGCGGCGGTCCAGAGGCGATCGTACTCCGGGTTGCAGTAGCGGGCGTAGTTATTGAGGCTCCATTCGTTGGCCTTGGTCACGATTTCATCACAGGTCCACCATTTCATGTAGGAGCCGGGATCGGGGCTGGAGTTGCCGGTGGTGAACATCTGCAAATCCGCCTCGAAGCGATTCACGGTGTCGGGGCTGCTGGGATCGCCGGAAAAGTAGACGCTGGCATCGATGGTTTTGAGTTCGACGCCGACGCCGATCGCGGTGAGATTCTGCTTAATAATTTCCTGGGCCTTTTGCCGCAGGGGGTTGACGGAGGTGACGAAGGTGACGGCCATTTCAACGCCATCTTTGTCGCGGGTGCCGTCACTGTTGCTGTCGCGCCAACCGGCCTGTTCGAGCAGGGCGATCGCGGCGGCGGGGTCGTGGCGATAGGTGGTGTTGGGGGAATTGAACTGCTGGGGCGACACGAGCAAATTCACCGCCACCTTACCCGTGGGGCCGTAGAGCTGCTGGGCGATCGCGTCCCGGTCAATGGCCAGCGAAAAGGCTTCCCGGATCCCGCGATCGCTCAGGAACGGATGGGGAAATTGGCGGGTCGAGCGTTCCCCGTCCGCCGTTTCCCGCCGGGGATCCGTGAAATTGAAATACAGCCGCTCAATGTCCGACCCAAAGGCCACATCCAACCGCCCCTTGCCCGCCGCCTCCAGTTGCTTCAGGATCGGCGCTTCCACCTGGGGATTGTAGGCATAGTCCGCATCCCCCGTTTGCAGCACCGCCCGCGCCGCCGAGGTGGCATCGCCGCCCCCCTTCAGCTCCACCCGCCGGAAGGGCACCGGCTCCCGGAAATGGGGATTGGGTTCGTAGACGATAATGTCCCCCGCCCGGAACTCCACCACCCGGTACGGCCCCGTCCCCACGGGCTGGGTGTTGGCGGGCGCTTGCTTGGCGTTGGCTCCGCTGTAGGACTCAAAGACGTGGCGCGGCAGAATCGCCCCCCCCAGGCCCACGAAGGGCTGGGACCAGGCGGGGGTGGATTGCTTAAAGGTGATTTTGACCGTGGTGGGATCGACGGCTTCGACGCGATCGACCTCCGCATAGTCCGCCGTGGTGGTGGCGGCCACCTCGGGGTTGGAGAGGTATTCAAACGTAAAGGCCACATCTTCGGCGGTAAACGGTTGGCCGTCGGACCATTTCACGCCCTCGCGCAGTTTCCAGGTGACGGCGGTGCCGTCGGGGGCGATGCCGCCATTTTCTGCCGTGGGGATTTCGGCGGCGAGGATGGGGATGAGGTTGCCGTCGCGATCGTAGGTGGCGAGGGGTTCGTAGGTGATGCGCGCCCCTTCAAAGTCCTTGAAGCCCGTGGCCAGGTGGGGATTGAGGATGGTCGGCGCTTGCCAGTAGAGCAGTCGAAGGACGCTTGGATCCCCGCCGCTAGGGCCACTGCCGCCGCCACAGCCCCCCAGCCCCAGACCGACTAGGGTGCAGGCGATCGCGGCGATCGCCCTGGGGGCAACTCGATGACGGTGGCAGCGGCGCTGGGGAATCATGGGCGAGGGCTCCAGGGAAGGTGACAGCAGAACGGCGGCGGATCCAAGACAGGGTGGCCAGGGCCAGGGGCTGTCCAGCGAACCCCGCTTCCGTGCCAGAGTGTGCCACATTCGCCGCGCTTTTGCCGTAGCGCCGCGCCCGGAGCCAAGGGCCGGGGGTATCCCTGAGGGACAATCCCCAGATCCGCGTTTGGATCCCCGGTTGTGTTGGCTCCCTAGGGTTCGTTAAGCTAGGGGTAGCATTCTGCCAAGCACAAAGGCTCCAGGGCCGCGCTAAATTCCAGATCAATTTCAGGTTCAGGTTCTCGTCAGTATTGCCCCCTGCCCCCCACGTTGCCCTCGGGAGCCGTTGCCAGCCGCTCCCTGGGGCCATCGTCCCGCGATCGCATCGGTGCATCCAGTTTTCATCGCCATCGGGTCGAGGGTTGGCGATCGCCCAGACCGTTGGGATAGCCCCCCCTGGGGATAGCGCCCAGACCCGAGTCTTGAGAACTTCCCTGAAATGTTCCCTAAGCCCCTGAAACCTCATGGAGACCGTCCATCCTCTTTGGGGTTGACGGCCCAGTGAGTCTGGGACCATTTTTTACCGGCAGTGGTTCCCCCTAGCCATTGCCCTGCCCCGTTTCTCGCCCGTTGAGCACCCTACGCCGCACCGATCCATGGTCATGTCCCACCACAGTACCCGCCGGGGCAGCGGAAATCTTCCCCCCAGCACCGGCTATTTGTCCCCCACGGAGGAGTGTTCAGGGGCTCCCGTGGAGGCGATCGCCCCCCAGGATCGAGCCATGCCGTCCCTAAATGCCCTCGATACGGTGGAGGCGGGGGAGTTGAGCGAGCCCCTGCGGGCCACCTTGGATCTGTATGAACGGGCGATCGCGGCATCGAGCTGCGGCATTGTCATCGCCAGTATGCAGCACCCCGATCGCCCGTTGATCTACTGCAACCGAGCCTTCGAGGCCATGACGGGCTACGGCCGTGACGAAGTGCTCGGGCGCAACTGCCGCTTTTTGCAAGGGCCAGAAACGGATCCGCGCACCGTGGAACGCATCCGCCAAGCGGTCAAGGCCGAGCAGCCCTGCGAAGTGGTCCTGCGGAACTACCGTAAGGACGGCACCCCCTTTTGGAATAACCTCGCCATTTCGCCCGTCCATGATGCCCGGGGGGTTTTGACCCACTACATCGGTGTGCAGACTGATATTACCCAGCAGCAGCAGGCGGACGAACAGAACGCGCGGCAACTGCGGGGAGAACAGCTCCTGAGTGGGGTGGTGGAACGGATTCGCCAATCCCTCGATCTTGATGAGGTGCTCGATACGGCGGTGGCGGAGGTGCGATCGCTCCTGGTGACCGATCGCGTCCTGGTCTATCGGTTCAATGACGACTGGAGCGGCACGGTGGTGGCGGAGTCGATCGCCCCCGGCTGGACCCCCTCGCTGAACGCCCGCATCGAAGACACCTGCCTCCAAACCACCCGGGGCAGCAACTATGTGCGGGGCAAGGCCCAGGTCATCGAAGACATCGACGCGATTAACCTGGATCCGTGCCATCACCAACTGCTGAGCCAGTTCGAGGTGCGCGCCAATCTGGTGGTGCCCATCCTCCAGGGGACCAGCCTGTGGGGCCTGTTGATCTGCCACCAGTGCCGCTCCACCCGCCGTTGGACCTATGGGGAGGTGGCTTGGATCCAGCGGCTGGCGGACCAGATCGCGATCGCGGTGCAGCAGGCGGAACTCTACGAACAGGCCCAGGCGGAAATCGAACATCGCCGCGCGATCGAAGCCCAGCTCCAAGCCTCCAAAGCCCAGATCGAAGCCCAGGCAAGCTGCCTCCAGGAAGCCCTGCAAGACCTGCAATGGCACCAAAGCCGCCTCGTTCAGAGCGAAAAACTCTCGGGCCTGGGCAAGCTCGTCGCCGGCATCGCCCACGAAATCAACAACCCCGTCTCCTTCATCTACGGCAACCTGCGCTACGTCCGCTCCTACGCCAACGACCTCCTCAACCTCCTCGATGGGAACCCCAACTCCCCCGACGGCGATGCCCTAGAGGACATTGATCTCGACTTCATTCGCCAGGATTTACCCAAGATCTTGACCTCCATGGAATCGGGGGCCGAGCGCATCCGCGATATCGTCACCTCGCTGCGGACCTTTGCGCGGCTCGATGAGGCGGCGGTCAAGGAAATTGATCTCCACGCCAGCCTCGACAGTACGCTGATGGTTCTCCAGGCGCGGTGGAATGAGGCGGGCATTGGTTCCGTGATCGAGGTGGTGCGCGACTACGGTGCCCTGCCGCCCCTGCTCTGCTGCCCTGGGCAACTGAATCAGGTGTTTGTCAGCCTCATTGACAATGCCTTCGAGGCCCTGCACACGGCCCTGGGGGATGCCACCTGGCTTGGCCGCCACGATCGCGGGCGCATCACCATTCAGACGGCCCTTGATACATCAACCCCGGAGCCCATGGCGATCATCCGCATTATCGACAATGGCCTAGGCATCTCCCCGGCCCTGCGCGCCAAGATTTTTGATCCGTTCTTCACCACCAAGCCCGTGGGCCAGGGGACGGGGCTGGGCCTGTCGATGTCCTACCAAATCGTGACGGAGCAGCACGGCGGACGGCTGACCTATGAACCGGCGACGCCTTCGGGGGCGGTTTTCATCGTGGCGTTGCCCCTGAAGGGCTGCGCGGCCTATCGGGTTCCCTGAGGCGTTTGGGATTTTGAGCGGTTGGGATTTTTTTGAGCGGTTTGGATGTTCTTGCCCCGATGCGGCCTGCCCCCGCTAGGCATCAATTCCCGCCGCCGTGAGGAGGTCTGCCAGGGCTTCGGGGGTCAGGTCGGCGGCGAGATAGTTGGGGGTGTCGGGGCGGTAGGGGGCGCGCAGGCGATCGCCCCCCAGAACCCGATCCGTGGCGGCGAGGATGGGGACATCGGGATCAAAGGCGGTGGGGCGCATCAGGGAACTGGAAAAGCCGCGAAAGATCATGACCAGATCCGCGCCGGTTTCTTCGCCGGTTGTTTCATCCCCGTCGGCGTCTTGGCGTTCGGCCCGCAGCAGCAGCACTTCCCCCGGATGGGCTAGGGTGTAGCGTTCACAGCGCAGCAGCAGAGGGTGGGGCGCGATCGCCATGGGTCAGCCAGCCAAACGGAGTAGGGATTTAGATCAGGTCAGGGCAGGGCAGATTATTCAATTAACGCTGGGCGAGGCGGCCCTGTTTCGGCAGGCGGAACAGGACAAAGGTGCCCAGATAGAGCACATAAATCACCAGGCCCAGGATGCCCAAGAAGCCGAGGAAGCTGGGGTTGGTGTTGGCGTGGAAATATTCCCGGTACAGCCAGGTGGGGGCGAGCCACGCGCGGCAGAGGCTGTCTTCGGCGATCGCGGCGGCATTTTTAGCGGCGCAGGGCAGCGAGAACAGGTTTGCCACCACCCCGACAGCGCAGTAGGCCGTGATCGCAAAGCGCCATGCCTTGACCGCGAATTTCAGCTTGGGCTGGCGCAGTTCTTCCAGTTCTTCGTTGAGATCCACCCAATACCACAGGCCCAGGGGGATCAACATCCGCGACGCGATCGCGGTGACAAAACTGATGGGGAACGAGCCAATCATCAGATAGACCGTGATGGCCAACAGGCTCGCCACCCGCCAATAGACCACGAGCAGTTGCTGCACCGCTTCGGCCTTGGCGATCGCCGCCCACAGGAGCAGCCCCAGGGGGATCAACACGGTGAACAGCACGGCAACGCGGAAGTCAGCCCAAATCCACGGCTCAAACCAGGGCGTAGTCATGGCGCAAAATTCACCCCATCGGGGTCTCTACAGTAGGGGGCAGTCGGGCAACGGGCGCTTAAAATGCTACCAGTTTCGGGGCGGGGGCGGGGCGATCGCATCGGGCCGATCGCGCAAGTGGCCGCTCCACCTCCGGGGGCAACCCCAGACCCCTTAGGTTAAACGTGCATCGACGGACAGTGCCATACGCGGTGGGAGCAATTGCCATGACGACCACGGAGACCCTCACGCCCCAGGAACAGGAATACGTCAATCGCCTGGTGGACTACGGCCCAGCGGCTAACCTGGCGGAGGTCTGGGCGATCGCGGCGGAGAAATTTGGCGACCTGCTGGCCCTCAACGATCCCGGTGCTAAACCGTCCGTGCGCTTGACCTATGGGGAATTTTGGCAACAGGTGCAGCAGTTCGCGGCGGGCCTCCAGCATCTGAGTCAGAACATCACCGATCCCGCCGTCCAGCCCTGGGAAACGGAGTTGGGTCTGCGGGTACCGCCCCGGTTGGCCCTCTTTGCGGACAATTGCGCCCGGTGGCTGGTGGCGGATCAGGGCTCGATCGCGGCGGGCTTTGCCAATGCGGTGCGCAGCGCCACGGCGGAAACGGAGGAGTTGCTCTACATCCTGGGCCACAGCGGCGCAACCATCCTCATCCTCGAAAACCAAACCCTCCTCGATCGCCTCGCCCCGCGTCTAGGACAGTTTGATTTGACCGCGATCGCCCTGCTGTCGGACGAGCAACCGCAAATGAAGGGGGAAATCGCCCCCACCGTCCGCCTGCTGAATTTCAATGACATCCTCGCCCTCGGCAAAGATCAGCCCTGGACCGCGCCCCCCTGCGATCGCGAAACCCTCGCCACCTTGATTTACACCTCCGGCACCACCGGCCAGCCCAAGGGGGTCATGCTCTCCCACGGCAATCTGCTCCATCAACTCACCAGCCTCCGCGCGATCGCGGCCCCCAACCCCGGCGATCGCGTCCTCACCCTGCTGCCCACCTGGCACTCCTTTGGCCGCATCGGCGACTACTACCTCCTCTCCCAGGGATGCAGCCTCACCTACACCAACATCCGCAACCTCAAAACGGATTTTAAAAAGCACAAACCCCAGTACATGACCGCCGTCCCGCGCCTGTGGGAATCGCTCTACGAAGGCATCCAAAAGCAACTGCAATCGCAGCCGGCCAAAAAGCAAAAACTCGTGGGGCGGCTCCTCAAGGCCAGCGAACGCTACATCCTCGCCAAGCGCCGCCTCCAAAATCTGGAACTGGATCACCAAATCACCCCCGTCCGCAAGCGCGATCGCCTCGCCGCCGCCGCCACGGCCGCCGCCCTCTGGCCCGTCCACCAACTGGGGGAAAAACTGGTCTACGGCAAAATCCGCGAGGCCACCGGCGGCGAATTTCAATACGCCATCAGCGGCGGCGGTTCCCTGGCGAATTACCTGGAACTGTTCTTTGAAATCGTTGGCATCAATGTCCTGGTGGGCTACGGCCTCACGGAAACGGCCCCCGTTCTCAGCGCCCGCCGCGCCTGGGCCAATCTGCGCGGTTCCTCCGGTCGCCCCATCCCCGGCACCGAACTGCGCGCCGTGGATCCAGAAACGCGATCGCCCCTGCAACCGGGCCAAAAGGGTCTCATCCTCACCCGAGGGCCGCAGGTCATGGCGGGCTATTTCCATAATCCCGACGCCACCGCCAAGGCGATCGACGGCGACGGCTGGTTCGATACAGGCGACCTGGGCTGGCTTTCCCCCAACGGCGACATCGTGATCACGGGCCGCGCCAAGGACACCATCGTCCTCACCAACGGCGAAAATATCGAGCCGCAGCCCATCGAAGACGCCTGCGCCCGCAGCCCCTACATCGACCAAATCGCCCTCGTCGGCCAGGATCAAAAGCTGCTCGGGGCCTTGATCTACCCCAACTGGGAAGCCCTCGAACGCTGGGCGCGCGATCGCGGCGACGCCCCCCCCGACCCCGCCACCGCCAACCAAAACAGCGCCCTGCAAACCCTGATGCGCCAGGAACTCGCCAGGGAAGTCAAAAACCGTCCCGGCTACAAACCCGAAGAGCGCATCGGCCCCCTCTACTTCCTGCCCGAGCCCTTCAGCCAGGACAACGGCATGATGACCCAAACCCTCAAAATCCGCCGCCCCGTCATCGCCGATCGCTACGCCACCGAAATCGCCGCCATCTTCACCGAAGCCTGACCCCAGCTAGCCAAACCGGACGCCCCCACCGCGATCGCGTACATTAGGATACTGTTCTAGGGCCTCAACCAAAAATCCCGGCCCCACGTCCGGGGCGATCGCCCCGACCCATCACACAACCCCAGCACCTATGGAAATGTCCCAAGGCCAATTGCTCATCAAGCGCGCCATCACGGTCAAATCCGTGGTCACCCCCCTCTGGAAAGAAGAAGCCCAGAAGGAACTCCAAGAGCAGGTCAACCGCCTCGATCGCCAAATGCAGCAGCTCGACACCCAAGGGCAACGGGCGATCGCCGAAATCCAAAAACAAAGCGTCCAACCCCCCGGCCCCGAAGTCACCCGCCAGATCGAAAACGTCAAAGGGCAAGTCAACGAAGGCAAAAGCAAAATGCTGGAGCAAAAAAACCAACTGCTCCAACAACTGAGCCAGGTGCAAGTCCTCGAAATTGACCAGGAAGTGAGCCAAGGTCAAATCGACAGCTTCTTCACCATTCAACCGGGCGACAACCTCGTCGAAAAAATGCAGGTAGAAATCCTCCTGCGCGACGGCGTCGTCGAAGAAATTCGCGGCAGCGTCTAGATCTTTTTAGATCATTCTAGGCACCCCTAAGCCGCCCATCTTTCCAACGATTTCCACAAAAAATCGATCCAGCAAAAGCGCACCCCAGCCCATCGGTCAAGGTGCGCTTTTCGCGTATCAAAGATCCCAGGACTGATCATCAATCCCGCGATCGCAGGGGTTGAATCTCCCAACCCTAGCCCAACCGATCACCCCAAACCCGTTCACCCTTGGGAATACCGGGAATCACGGGGGCAGGGCAGGGAAACCCCGCCCCCACGACGGCGAATCGGTTGCGTCGGACTCTAGACCTAGTAGGTCTCCACATGCCAGCGGTGTTCCTTCTTCATTTGGCTGCGGTATTGGGTCCAATCCACCCCAAACTTAGAAGCCGCCGCCGTCATGCCCTCATCAATCCCAGGCTCCATGCCCTTAAGGCCGCACATGTACACATGGGTCTTCGGATTTTGGATCAACTCCCACAGCTTGTCGGCGTTTTCCTTAATCCGATCTTGGATGTACATCTTGCCGCCGTCCGCATTGTTCTGCTCGCGGGAGATGGCATAGGTCAACTGGAACAGATCCGGATTTTCCGCCGCCATCTTCTCCAGGTCATCCTTATAGAGAATGTTCGCGGTGTAGGGAATCCCGAAGAACAACCAGGCAAACCCCTTGAAGGTGTAGTCCGGGTTGTTTTCCTTGAACATGCGCCACAGGAACGCGCGGAACGGCGCAATTCCCGTCCCCGTCCCCATCATGATGATGTTGGCGTCCTCATCCTCCGGCAGCAGCATTTCCTTGCCGACCGGGCCGGTGATCGCCACATCATCCCCCGCCTTCAGGTTGCACAGGTGGGTCGAGCAAACGCCATAGACCCGCTCGCCCGTTTCCGGCGAATCGTACTCCAACTGGCGCACGCACAGGGACACGGTTTGATCGTCCAGATTGTCGCCGTGGCGGGTGGACGCGATCGAATAGAGCCGCAACTTGTGGGGTTTGCCGTTGGCGTCATTGCCCGGAGGAATGATGCCAATGCTCTGGCCCTCCAGGTAGGTCAGATCGCTCCCCTTCAGGTCAAAGATCAGGTGCTGCACAATGCCCGAGCCCCCTTCCGCCACCAGGGGTTCATTGGACAGGCACTTGCCGATGAACGGATTTTTGGGCTTATAGGTATTGACCGGCACCACCGTTTTGGTAGCCGCCTTGGCCGCCGGAGCCGGAGCCGCCGGAGCCGCAGCGGGGGCCGGACTGCTGTCGCTGGACGCCAGGGGACGGCTCGGGTTCGTTTCCACCCCAGGCCCCACGGGCGTGATGCTGACAATGGTTCCCCCGAGCCGGAGAATGCGCCGCATGAACTCATTCATGCGCTTGTAGGGAACCGTAAAATAGACGCTGCCACTCCGGCGGATGTCATAGCGGCTGACGTCCGACTCGCTGCTTTGGCGCAGACCGGTGACTTCATACCGGAACGCGCGGTTCCCTGCCGTCGTGTTGTCGGCACTGCCGGCTGCACTGGGACTATACATGCTTGCTAAGACGCTCCAATCACATCGTCATATGTAGAAGAGATTGTAGCAAGCAACTTCGCGCCTCCTTTGCTCACGGCGATCGCCCTGGGCCGTTTGGGGTGCATCTTCAGAATCTTTTTGGCAATGGGGATCGCAGGGGGCGCTAAAGCTTTAGCATGTTAACCATGCGCCCACGACGCCCCGACAATCGCCCTTGCGGCGCGTCTCGACTGCTGATAGTCTACTGGGGGGTAATTTTAGGAAACAATACTTAACAGGCCATCGCATCGCGACCATCGCCCCCGTTGACGAGTGCAGCGCCGTTGCGAGCCCGTAACCGAGGATGATCGATGCTAGCCAAATCGCGGGATTGACTGCATGGATTGCCCCGGCCTTTTTGTCGGAATCCGCAGGCGATCAATCTTCGCCTCCGTTAGCGATCGCGGCCCTGGGGACGGTTTGTTTTAATAGGCACCTCTGGAATAATTCAAAGGTTAGTCCACGATCTCATCAATAGCTCTGTAGAGGGAACTTATGACCAGTAAGCCAGATCGCGTCGTCTTGATTGGGGTTGCCGGAGACTCCGGTTGTGGAAAATCGACGTTCCTCCGTCGGCTGGCCGATTTGTTCGGCGAAGAGTTCATGACCGTGATCTGCCTGGACGATTACCACAGCCTCGATCGCAAAGGGCGTAAGGAGGCGGGGGTCACGGCGCTGGATCCTCGGGCAAATAATTTTGATCTGATGTATGAGCAGATCAAGACCCTCAAGGGCGGTCAGGCGATCGATAAGCCGATTTACAACCACGAGACGGGGGAAATTGATCCGCCGGAACGAATTGAACCCAATCACGTGGTGGTGATCGAAGGGCTTCATCCCCTTTACGATGAGCGGGTCCGGTCTTTGCTGGACTTCAGCGTCTATCTCGACATTAGCGATGAGGTAAAAATCGCCTGGAAGATCCAGCGAGATATGGCGGAACGGGGCCACACCTATGAGGATGTGCTGGCGTCGATCGAGGCGCGTAAGCCGGACTTTAAGGCTTACATTGATCCCCAGCGCGCCCATGCGGATGTGGTGATCCAAATTCTGCCGACCCAGTTGATCAAGGATGATACGGAGCGCAAGGTGCTGCGGGTCCGCCTGATCCAGCGCGAGGGGGTGGAAGGGTTCGAGCCGGTGTACCTGTTTGATGAGGGTTCGACGATCTACTGGACGCCGTGCGGCCGCAAGCTGACGTGCCCCTATCCGGGTCTGAAGATGTACTACGGGCCGGAGGAGTACATGGGCCATGAGGTGTCGGTGCTGGAGGTGGATGGCCAGTTCGATAACCTGGAGGAGATGATCTATGTGGAGAATCACCTCAGCAATACGTCGGCGAAGTATCCGGGCGAGATGACGGAACTGTTGCTGAAGCACCGGGATTATCCGGGCTCGAATAATGGGTCGGGTCTGTTCCAGGTGTTGGCGGGTCTGAAGATGCGGGCGTCCTATGAGCGTCTGACCCAGAAGCAGTTGGTGAATGCGTAGGGGCTTTTGATCGGTTGGGGTTCGTTCGACCGCTGACTGAGATCAAGGGTTTTCTGCGATAGGAGTGGGGGCAGGTTTTAGGTCTGCCCCCACTGTTTTTTGGGGATTTTTTTAGGCTTTTTGTTTGGGTTGTTGGGGGGGGGTGCGTTGGGGTCTGGTGGGGGGGACGGCGATCGCGCCTAGAGGCTGTGCATCCACTGGCGGATGAGTTGGTTGACCTGCTCGGGGGCTTCGTCGTGGGGGCAGTGGCCGGCTTCTAGAAAAGTTTCGGTGAGTTGGGGGTAGTGCTGGCGGAATTGGGCGGCGCGATCGCGGCATTTCATCCAGGGATCCCCTTCGCCCCAGAGGGTGTAGAGGGGGCAGGCCAAGGTGGCGAGGAGTTGGTCGATGTTTTTGCCGCGCGGGGCTTTGAAGACGGAGGCGAAGACCTGGACGGCTCCGCGATCGCAGGAGGGCTGATAGATTTCGTCCACGAGGCGATCGGTGACGGCGCTTTGATCGACGTAGACCTTTTGCAGGGTCTTTTTGATGGTGCTTTTGCGGCGGGCGTTTTGGAAAATCAGGTAGCTGCCGATGGGGCTCAGGGCGATCGCTTTGGTGGCGTCCGCGATCGCGCGTTTGAGGGGATTGGGGGGCGCGGGGGGCGTGGTGGGGGTGAAGGGACCGGCGCTGTTGAGCAAAATCACGCCAGCGGCGGATTCGGGCCGTTCGGCGGCGACGCATAGGGCCGCATAGCCCCCGAGGGAGTTCCCGGCCACGACGGTGGGGCGGCCGATTTGGCTTTGGATGAAGTCGTGGAGCTGATCGCGCCAGAGGTCGCCGCTATATTCCCAGTTGGGTTTGGCGGAGCGGCCAAAGCCCAGCAGGTCAATGGCCCACACTTCAAAATCCTGCTGCAATTCGGCGATGTTTTTGCGCCAGTGGTCCGTGGAGGCCCCAAACCCATGGATCAGCAGCAGGGGCGGGCGATCGCGGCGGGGCTCACCGGCCCGAACGTAATACACCGGCTGATCGCGCCAGAGCCAGTGCTGGCCGGGGACGCTGGGGGCCGCTTCGAGGGTTTGGCGATCAAGGACGGGCATGGGTGGGGATGGGGAAGTTTGTAACGGAACGTTAACTAGTTTAACGAGCTTCCCGCGATCGCCACCGGCCCTACGCAGTCGGGATTTCCCCCCTAGGGATTGAGGCCCAGGGCATCGAGGAGGGGCCGCGCCACCCAGTTGAGACCCACCTTGAGTTGGTGGCTGGGGGAGGGCATCCGGTAGAGGTAGACTAGGCGGCGGGCCAGGTAGGCGAGGGGGCCATCCAGCTCCAGGCCCAGGCCCGTGAGGGTGGCGCTGTCGTTGCCGAGGGCGAGCATTTCCCCCAGATTTTGGTACCGGAAGGGCAGCAAGGGCCGATCGCGCAGGGACGCCCACACGTTCCAGGCGGCATAGTCCCCCTGCTGCATGGCGGCTTGGCCGGTGCTGGGGGCGCTGGTGCCGTCGGCGTCGCGGATTTCGGCCAGGTCACCGATCGCGAAGAGGTCGGCGCGATCGCGGATTTGTAGGGTGGCGTCCGTGAGCAGTTGGCCGCGATCGCCCTTCGGTAGGGGCAGATTTTGGATCAGGGCCGGGATGCGGTTGCCAACGGTCCAGAGGACGAGATCGACGGGGATGGCTTCGGCGGTGCCGCGATAGTTGAGGTACAGCATGTCCGCTTCGATGCGCTCCACGCTGGTTTCCCAGTCGATCCAGATGCTGCGTTTTTCGAGGGCGCGATCGGCGGCGGTGCGGTTGAATTCGGGGGAGTTGCTCAGGAGGCGATCGCCCCGTTCCACCAGCCGCAGTCGCCCGCGATCGCCCAGGCGGTCCGCCAGTTTGCAGGCCAGTTCCACGCCGCTGTAGCCGCCGCCGATGACCGCCACGCGGATTTTGTCTGCGCCGCTGCGTTCCAAGGCCCGCAGGCGATCGCCCAGGCGGTAGGCATCGGCCAAACTGCGGAAGGGGAGGGCATGGTCCGCCGCGCCGGGGACCGTATCCATGGGCGTTTCACCCCCGAGGGCCAGGATCAGGCGATCGTAGGGGAGGTGCTGGCCGTCGGCGAGGGTGACCCGGTGGCCGTCGAGATCGAGGGCCGTGACGCTGCCCTGGATGAAGCGAATGGGCGTATCGGCGAGCAATTCGTCGTAGGACGGGGCAATTTCCCAGGTTTCCAGCTCCCCCGTCACCAGTTCGTAGAGCAGGGGCAAAAAGACGAAGCGATCGCTCCGGTCCACGAGGGTAATTTCCGGGCTGTGGCCGTTGTGCCAGGGCAGTTGGGCCAGCCGCAGGGCCGCATGGAGGCCGCCGAAGCCGCCGCCAAGAATCACGACGCGATCGCCCCGGTGGGTGGTGGAATCGGCGGTGGATGGGCGTTCAGTCATGGGAAGGGAAGGTGCGGGGAACGGGAACGGGTCGGCTTCTATTCTAAGGAGTTCTCAGGAATGGCTCCGGGGCGGGCGCGGGCGGTTTTCCCTATCGGTTTGCGCTAAAGGTTTGGCAGAGGTGGTGGGCGATGCGATCGGCGGCTCCGGGGGGGCCGAGGCGGCGGCGACCGATCGCGGCGAGGCGGTGCCAGCGGTCGGGATTGTTGAGGAGATCGTTGACGGCATTCACTAAAATTTCTGGGGAGTTGCAGGCGATCGCGGGCGGCCCGAGTAAGCGGGTTTGGGCTTCGGCGAAGGCGGCGGTGAACTGGGGTCCGTCGCCGGGGAGGGTGAAGGCCGGTTTGCCCAGACCCACGACCTGTTCCGTGGCGGTGCCGGTGGTGGCGATCGCCAGGTGGCAGCGTTCGGCCCAGGGGATGAAGCGATCGCTTGCCAGGTTTAGGGTCGCGCGATCGCGGTGCCAGGACTGGGGCGGGCCGGAATCAAGGCATTGCCAGCCGTGGTCCCGCAAAGCATCGGCCAAGCGATCAAGCTCCAAGGACGGGGCCGGGGCCGCCAAAAACCGCCAGGGGCGATCGCGGTCTTGATCCACCAATACGGTGACCGCCGCCAGAATCCGTGACCAGTTGCCGTAGGCTTCCGGCGATCGCGATCCGGGCAGCAGCAGCACCTCGACGGATTCACCGGGGGCCGGGGGTTTTGGTAAATTCGGCGGCACCTCAAACCCATCCATCATCGGATTGCCGCAGTTGAATACGGGACCGGCGCTGGTGGACATTGCGCGCGATCGCGGCCCCAGACAGCCGCTCAAAATCTGCGCCGTCAAATCATCCCGAGGGAAAATCGCCCGACAGCGCGATCGCCCCATCAGCCACCGTTCCCAGGGCAAATAGACCGAACCGGACCAGCCCTCCAGCCGCCGCATCCCTAAAAATTTGCCGTCATCATCCCGCAGGTAATATTCCGATTTCGCCGTACCCACAAAACCGTAGGGCACCCCCGACCAGGCCGCAAACAGCAGCGGCACAATGTCCCCCACCGCCAAAACCGCCGCAGGCCGCGAATCCTGGGCGATCGCGCCGCCCCAGGCCCGCACCGTCCGCAGTTGCGATCGCGTCAGGGCCACCAAACCGCCCCGCACATCCCGCAGCAGTTGCCGCCCGCCATCCATATAAATGAAGCCACCGGAGGGCAGTTGTCGCGCCGGACCCAAGCTCGCAAACCCCGCCCGCCGATAGGCATCCCCCTCGCCCACCAGGGGCAACACCGCCACCTCCGGGCCGTCCGGGCGGCGGGCCAAGGCTTGCAAAATCTGCACCGCGATCGCGTCCTCACCGTGGCCATTGCTCAGGCACAGCAGCCGCCAGGGGCGATCGCCCGACGCCGGATGATCCAAATCCATCACAGGGGAATTTTGAAAAAACTGGGCCAAAACCTTGGAAGAGCGGGCACCGGGAATCGAACCCGGATCAATAGCTTGGAAGGCTATGGTTTTACCACTAAACTATGCCCGCAGACGCTTGGGAATGTTTCGCGCGATTGCGACGATTCCTCAGCCAGACCCTATGCTAGCAGACTTGGCGATCGCGCGATCGCCCCGGCTCCGGCCAAGTCACTCCAGGGCCGACAGGCGCACCCGAATTTCCAGATTCACCGCCAGCAGTTGCCCCGTATCGGCCCGCGCGGGCGAAAAGGTCAGTTGCGACACCAGCCGTTTTACGCCATCCGCGATCGCGCCGTCGAGGTTATCCGGGGTCGTAATGGCAATCCCCGCGATCGGCACCGTGCCATCGGGCAACACGGCAATGCGGCAGGTGATGATCCCCAAGGCGATCGCCCCCGACGGCAGTTGCAGGGCCGGATCACTCACCGTTGCCGCCGCCACCACGGGCCATGCTTCGATGCGATCGCTCGGCGTCACATCCCCCATCAGCGGCTGGGTTGGCGTCGCCCCCTCCAACAGCAACCGCCCCCCCACCAGGGTTTCGCCGCCCCCCGCTGCGGAGCCGTTGCCCGACCCGTTTCCCGCACCGTTGCCCGTACCGTCACCCGAGCCGCCGACATTACCCGAACCGTTGCCAGAATTCCCAGAACTGCCGGGATTTTCGGAATTTCCAGGAGTTTCGGCGGTGGGGCCGCGATCGCCCGTCCCAGAGCCCGATCCTGTCCCCGCTTGCCCGCCAGTGCTAGGAGCTTGGGGTTGATTTGGAGACGGCGGCGTTTGGGTTTGGGTTTGGCCCTGCGATCGCGGCCTCAACTGCCCCGGTTGATTCCCAGAAGGACGAGTCAATGATCGGTTCAATGATCGGTTAACCCGCGCTCCATTGGTCACCTCCGGCGCAAGGGGCACCGCCTCCGGCACCGGCACCGTCGCCCCATTATTGGTCCCGTTACTTTCCCCGCCATTACTTTCAGTCCTTTCGGGCGGCGTCCTAGTCCCCGGCGATCCACCTGACACCACCGAACCCGTACCGGGCGCAGTCTGACGGTTACCGGTTCCCCCCGTCCCCGTGCCCGCCACCGGCCCATCGATCAACGTCACCGGCACCGCCGACGCGATCGCCCCCGGACGGCCCCGCCCCGCGATCGCCCCCACCCCCCACAGCACCGCCCCATGCACCGCGATCGACAGCACCGCCCAAACGCCCCAGCGCCCCAAAACCGCCCCTCGCGATCGCGATCGCCCCGCCATTAACCCCATCGCCCCCTCCCGAAACGTAGCCCCAGTTCTATTATTAGAAGATTAGAAAACCGCAACAAACCGCCCATTTACTTCATTCTTAATCCCCGTCACCGTGTCCCAAACCGCAATCAATCCCAACCCTAACGCCCCCCTCGACGCCCTCGACTTCTTCCGCAACAGCGCAGGCACCTGGCGATCGCAGCGCGTCACCCACCACCTCGCCTTCCGCCGCGCCGAAGTGGGCGAATCCACCATCCGCGTCGAAATGCTCGACAACAGCGACCCCCGCATCGCCGAAATCTGCGCCATGCACGCCATCGACCCCGCCCAGGCCGCCGGGGGAGCCCACATCGCCTGGAAAGGACTCATGGAATGGGATAAGGCCGACGAAAACCACGAAGGCCAAAGCGTCATGGTCATCGTCCCCGACCCCGACGCCCCCGGCAGCGGCCAACTGCTGCGCGAACGCGGCTACGCCGAAACGGCCCCCGTCGCCGGTCGCTACCACATCGACAACGACAACGGCATGGTCCTCACCACCGAATACGAGACCATGAGCTCCACCGAACGGTTCTGGTTCCCCTCGGGCAACCTGCGGATGCGCACCAGCACCCTCCAGCGCTTTGGCGGCTACAACACCGCCACCTTCTGCACCGAGGTGCGCGTCAGTGAAGATGGCAACGTTCCTCAAGCGGCCCCGGATACTGCCCCTGCCGCCACCCCGATCTACTCTGCCCTGGGCTGGTAAAGCCGCGATCGCGCCCCTCCCCCCAATCAGGCCCCCAGGCGATCGCCCCTACAAAATCGTAACGATCGCAGCGGGAGCAACCGGGGAGAACTGTAAAAGATTGTTAACCGACCTCATTAAAGGCGAGAAGCGATCGCGGTAATCTTCTACCCTTAAGGTTGGCTGGATCGGTTGGTTGAAATGGTCCCGTCAGTTCGACCCCTTCTCAGATCCAGCATCCCTAGCGCGCCTTTAACAAGCGCCCCATAATAAAGCCTGAGACTTTGAGACTACGGAGACTCTGACGTGGCATTACCCCTGTTGAACTATGCGCCCTCCTCTCAGAACCAGCGGGTAGCTGGCTTTGAGGTGGGTAACGATGATAACTATCGGATTTATTCCACCGATAATGTGGGCACCGACAGCGACATGGAAGCGCTGATCTGGGCGGCCTACCGGCAAGTTTTTAGCGAACACCAGATGATCACGGCGAACCGCCAGACCTTCTTGGAGTCGCAACTGCGCTACGGCCAAATTACCGTCAAAGATTTCATTCGCGGTTTGGCGACTTCGGATTCGTTCCGCCGTCTCAACTACGAGCCGAATGATAACTATCGGTTTGTGCGTTTGGTGGTGGAGCGGCTGCTGGGCCGTGAGGTGTACAACAAGCGCGAGGAGATTGCTTGGTCGATCTTCATCCCCACCCGTGGCTACCAGGGCTTCATTGATGCGGTGCTGGCCAGCGACGAATACAACGGGGCCTTTGGGGAGAATGTGGTGCCCTACCAGCGCCGCCGCAGCCTGCCCCAGCGGACGGCGGGTGAAACGCCGTTCAACCTGAAGACGCCGCGCTACGGTGCTTACCACCGCAGCCAGTTGGGCTTCCCGCAGGTGATCTGGCAGAATTCCGTGCGTCGCTTTATTCCGCAGGAGAAGGCTCCGGCGGCGGGCAGCCCGGTGAACTTCCTGGGTATGGCCCGGGCGGTGGCTCCGACGGTGACGACGGTGCCTCGGGTGGCGACGGCCAATATCAACATTGCGACCCAGGTTCCCTACCGCAAGCGCTAGGGTTGGGGCGATCGCGGGTTCGGCCCCTGGTGTTTGGCTCCTTGATGCTTGGGATCTGACGCTGGGGGATGGGGCGACGCGATCGCGCCGAAGGCTATTGAAGACTTTAGTCTCCGCTTAATAACCTCGATGCAGGGATGGCTGACGAAAATTCGCTATCCCTGCATTTTTAGGAGCTGTTTGCGCACTGCGGAACCGGCTTCGGATCAGCAGCGGCGGCGCAGCACGTCGAGCAATTTATTAAATTCCGGCGGCGGCGGCGCTTCGGTGCAGATCCATTCGTCGGTTTGGGGATGCTGGAATTGCAGTTTCCAGGCGTGGAGTGCTTGGCCGGTGAGGTTGACGCCGAGGCTGCGTCCGGAGCCATAGACGGGATCGCCGACGATGGGATGGCCCAGGTGGGCGCAGTGGACGCGGATCTGGTGGGTGCGGCCGGTTTTGAGCAGGAAGCGCAGGAGGGTGAAGTTGCCCAGCCGCTCTTCGACGAACCAGTGGGTGATGGCGCGGCGGCCGCCCTTTTCTTCGGGGAGGATGGTTTGTTTTTTGCGATCGCTCGGGTGCCGTCCGAGGGGTTGATCGACGATGCCGCGATCGCCCGCGGGGCAGCCATAGACCACGCCGAGGTATTCCCGATGGGCAATTTTGTGGCGCAACTGCGCTTGCAGATGCTGATTGGCGAGGTCGGTTTTGGCGAAGGCGATCGCCCCGGTGGTGTCGCGATCAAGCCGATGGACCACCCCAGGGCGCTGGACACCGCCGATCGCGGGCATATCCATCCCCGGCAGGGTTTTGCAATGGTGCAGCAGGCCGTTGACCAGGGTGCCGTCCCAGTGGCCCGGAGCCGGATGGACCACGACGCCAGCGGGCTTATTGAGCACAATGACGTGGCGATCTTCGTAGAGGATATCCAGGGGCATCTCCTGGGGCACCAAATCCAAAGGCACGGCGGCGGGCAGCACCACCCGCAGGCGATCACCCGGTTGCACGGTGGCATGTTTCGAGGTTTCTGCGACGCCGTTGATGCTGACTTGGCCCCCCACAATCAGCTTCTGGCACCGCGATCGCGACAGGTCCGGCTGGGCCACCGCGATCGCCCGATCGAGCCGATCCGCCGCGATCGCCACCCACTCCAGCACCGCCTCCGGAGCCGTCTCCAGATCCAGATCCAGATCCCGTTCCAGGTCCACCGCCGCCCCCCCCGAACCTCGCCCCATCGCCGCCGAATCCCCGATCTCCATCGTCATCCCTGTACCCCTGACCCGTTTCCGTGCAAAATCCTAAGTGATTGAACCGCCGTGAAGCCGCGATCGGGCCAATCGCCATCGATCGCCATCAATCGCCACCGCTCAACGGCCATCCGCCTTGCCCCTTGGCACTCACCTGGCGTCCCATCGGCGAAGCGGCAGCCCGTTGCCTCCCCCCTCCCCTTCCATTCCATTCACCAGGTATCCCTAAATCCATGACTGCTCCCCCCCGCCGCCGCAATCCCTTTAAGCGCCTCCTAGCCGCCTTCCACCGGGACGAAGAATTCCTATGGGTGATGGAGGGGGTTGAAGGGTTCGTATCGCGGCTGCTCTCCGTGGCGATGGTGATGGTGATCATCGTCGCCTGCATTGACTTGGTGTTGCTGCTGACCGGCCAGTTAATGTCTGCGCCGATGGGTTTTTTTAACACCACCCTCCAGGATATCTTTGGGGCTTTCCTGAGCATTCTCATTGCCCTGGAGATCCTCGAAAATATCACGGCCTACCTGCGTAAGCATGTGGTGCAGGTGGAGTTGGTGGTGGCCACGTCCCTGACGGCGGTGGCGCGAAAGATTATTATTCTGGATCTCGAGAAGATTGACGGGGTGGAGCTGATTGGGCTGGCCCTGGCGATTTTGGCCCTGGCGGTGAGCTATTGGTTGATCCGCGCCGTCACGCCGGTCAAGGGACGCACCACGGGGGTTAAGCGCCTCAAGGATGCCCTGCGCCAGACCCGCGATCGCGGCGATCGCGATACCATTTAGACTCACCAATCCCCACCCCCCAGCGCCCGGCCCCCCTGTCCATCACGGCAGCGCGGCGTCCCCAATTCCAATCCCTAAATCCCTAGTCCTTGCCCCCCATAGAACGAACTGGCCATGTTTGACGCCCTCGCCGATCGCTTCGAGTCCGCCTGGAAAAAGCTGCGCGGCCAAGACAAAATATCGAGCACCAATATCCAGGAAGCCCTACGGGACGTGCGCCGCGCCCTGCTGGAGGCGGACGTCAACCTCCAGGTGGTCAAGCAATTTGTGGCCGACGTGGAGCAGCGCGCCCAGGGGGCGGAGGTCATCAGCGGCGTCAATCCCGGCCAGCAGTTCATCAAGGTGGTCCACGATGAACTGGTCAAGCTCATGGGCGAGAGCAATGTGCCCCTGGCCCATACGGAACCGGCCCCGACGATCGTGCTGATGGCGGGGTTGCAGGGGACCGGTAAAACCACGGCGACGGCTAAGCTGGCCCTGCATTTACGCAAGCAAAAGCGCACGGCCCTGATGGTGGCGACGGATGTGTATCGCCCCGCCGCGATCGACCAGCTCAAAACCCTCGGTAAGCAAATCGATGTGCCCGTTTTTGACCTGGGCAGCGACGCGGATCCGGTGGAAATCGCCCGCCAGGGCATCGAAAAAGCCAAGGCCGATGGCATCGATACGGTCCTGGTGGATACGGCGGGCCGTCTGCAAATCGATGAGTCGATGATGGATGAACTGGCGCGCATCAAGGACGCGATCGCCCCCCAGGAAATCCTGCTCGTCGTCGATGCCATGACCGGCCAAGAGGCCGCCAACCTCACCAAAGCCTTCCACGATCGCATCGGCATCACCGGCGCAATCCTCACCAAAATGGACGGCGACTCCCGGGGCGGCGCAGCCCTATCCGTGCGGCAAATTTCCGGCCAGCCCATCAAATTCATCGGCGTCGGCGAAAAGGTCGAAGCCCTCCAGCCCTTCTACCCCGATCGCATGGCCTCGCGGATTTTGGGCATGGGCGACGTGCTCACCCTGGTGGAAAAAGCCCAGGAAGCCGTTGACTTCGCCGATGCCGAAAAGATGCAGGAAAAGATCCTGACGGCCAAATTCGACTTCGACGATTTTCTCAAGCAAACCCGCCTCATGAAAAACATGGGATCCTTGGCGGGCATGGTGAAGCTGATTCCCGGCCTCAACAAAATCGGCGCGGATCAACTCGAAGAAGCCGAGAACAAACTCAAGCAAACGGAATCCACGATCAACTCCATGACCCTAGAGGAGCGGCGCAACCCGGACCTGCTGGCCCAGACCCCCAGCCGCCGCCGTCGCATTGCCCGTGGGGCCGGGGTGGATGAGCAGTCGGTCTCGAATCTGGTGCGCGATTTCCAGAAAATGCGGACCCTGATGCAGCAGATGGGCTCGGGCAATTTTGGCGGCATGAATCCCCTGGCGGGCCTGATGGGCGGCGGCGGCGGGATGCCTGGGATGGGCGGCCCCGGTGGAATGCCCGGTATGCCTGGGATGGGCCAGGGTCCGGCTCCGGGGTTTCGGGGCTATAACCCGGCGACGGGTAAGAAGAAGAAGGGCAAGAAGAAAAAAGGTTTCGGGGAACTGTAGACAAGCCCAGACTGGGGGGCCAACCGCGTGATTTTGCGGGGGGTATGCTGGATTGAAGCGTGATGCCCCTGGGAGGGCAAATCCCCATGGTGCAAGCTCCACTGACGGCCCTAACCCTAGCGGACTTTCTACAACTGGCGGAAACGAAACCCGCCAGTGAATACATTGACGGTCAGATCCTCCAAAAGCCGATGCCCCAAGGGAGACATAGCGCGATTCAAGGGGAACTGGTTGCGGCCATTAATGGGGTTGTGAGATCGCCAAAAATTGCCCGCGCCTTTCCGGAGTTGCGCTGTACGTTTGGGGGCCGTTCGGCGGTGCCGGATATTGCGGTGTTCCTTTGGGACCGCATTCCTCGGGATCCGAGGGGCGCGATCGCGGATGCCTTTGCGATCGCGCCGGACTGGACCATTGAAATCCTCTCCCCGGCCCAAAGCCAAACCAAAGTCACGAAAAATATTCTCCACGCGCTGCAATACGGCACCCAAATGGGCTGGCTCATTGATCCAGAGGAGCAAACCCTTTTGATCTATCGCCCCAAGCAGCAGCCGGAGGTGGTGGATGCGCCCGATGACATCCTGCCGGTGCCGCCCTTTGCCGATGGTTTGCGGCTGACGGTGCGCGACCTATTCGCTTGGCTGTTGGATTAGGTTGGAATAGGTCTGAACCCGGCGCGATCGCCCCTTTCCCAGACCCATTTCAAAATTTCCACATTGGACCAGCGGCCCCTGGATCAAGGGATAGAGTAGGAAAAATCCATCTCCGACGCGCCCAATACTCCCATGAGCCCCTTCGCTGAGTTTATGTCCCAGGCGGCCTATCTCCGGGTAAAGGTGCTGACCCCGTGGACCTTCAGGGCCGCCAAACAGGTCATCGATGGGGCCAAGGAATCCGCGATCGCCCAAGGCCATAACTACATTTTGTTTGACTTGACCCCCTGGGCCGACGTGGATACGGGCATGACCCGCTTCCTGTCGGGGGAGTATTTGGCGCAGCAGTTTTCGCCCCGGTTCAAGATGGCAGCCTTCACCGTACCCGAGGCCATCGATCGCTTCGGGGAAAATGCCGCCGTTAACCGGGGGGCGCGGTTTCGGATCTTTGACAACGAGCAGGACGCGATCGCGTGGCTGTTGCGGGATCTCTGACGCCGATCGCCCCCAGAACTAGGCAAAACCTAGGGGCTCAAAAACACCCCCAAAATGCCGTGGACCCGAGCGGCGGTGCGGGACGGGCGATCCAGCAACTGGCCCCCCAGATAGAGGGTCGTGGAACTGCCGCCATCGAGATTCACCGCCCGCGTCGCGCCCAAAGTTCCCATCAGTTGGGCAAATTCCCCCAGGGACGGGCCAGAGCCGCCCACCCGGTTATGGATCGCCACAATCAGCAGCCGCCCATTGGCCGTCAGCCCCACGCCGCTGCGGGCCGCCCGCTCCCGGATGAAGGCATCACTAAACCCTTCCGCGGCGGGATCGAGGACCACGCGGCCCCCATCGATCAACAGGGGACCGGCGGCGAGGATATGGGGCAGCGCCTCAAAATTGGCGGGGGTGGTGCGGCCCTGGAGGCGGACGGAGGTGCCCACGGCCAGGGCATTGGCGGCGGTGCGGAACGATCGCGCCACCAACAGATAGCCATTGTCGGGAATCGGGAAAGACCCGGCCCCGGCGGTGGTGCCATTGATCTGCTGGATGACGCGATCGCCCTGGACCAAAATGCCAATTTCCCCATCGGTCAGGGGCGTATAAAAGCCCCCCCAGTCGCGGCTGTAGCGGGCCAGACCCGCCTGGATATAGCCGCTGTTGAGGTGGGTGAGGGTCCAGGTTTGGCCGGCCCCCTCGATCGTTTCCGTGAGGGCTAGGCGACCCACACTGAAGTTACCTGCGTTGTCCCAGGCGATCGCCCCCCGGTTGAGGATCGGGCCAGACAGCCAGCGGCCATCGCGCCGCATCGCCCCCAGGGGCAGTTGATTATTGCGGTTGAAGTAGCCACCGTTGATGGCCGCCGCCGTTTGGTTCACTTGCGCCGTCTGGATCAGGGGCGCGATGCCCGTCTGGGAGCTGGTGTTGACGGGCACGGGGCGCAGTTGGGTGCCCGCCGCCTTCGGATCGAGATCTAGCCACACGGCGGGGAAGCGATCGCCCCCGAGGGTGAGATATTGCTGTCGCCAGGTGAGGGACGGAGCCCAGCGGATGGTGCGGTTGGGGAGGGCGTCGGCCCGCAGGTCAATGACGATGCGATCGGGCTGCGCCAGGGTATAGATCCGGGGCCGCAGTCCCGCCGCGAAGGGAATGGTTAAGACGGTGCGGTTGGCCGCGATCGCACTGTCGATGGGCAAGGCGTCGCGGTTGGCCGCCAGGGCCGGGGCCAGGTTAGCGTCCAGGGCCAGGGTGAGTTGGTTGCGCTCCTCGACGGGCTGGAACGGGGCGGGGCCATCGAGATCAATCACCAGGCGATCGCCCCAGGGTTGCCGCCCCCGACGGATGGCGGTGACGCGCGGCGTGGGGGCCGTAATTTCTAGGGCCGTGCCGTTGGGGCGCATTTGCCAATTCCGCGATCGCGCCAGATCCGTCAAATCCACGTAGCGATAGGCCCCCGCCCGCCGCACCGCCGCCGCGATCGGCACCCCAAACCACTGGACCGGCTGGCGATCAGCATTGGTGGTGTCCAGCAGATCCGCCCCGAGCCCCTGCATCAGGGCCGCATCGGACAGGCCAAACCGCGCTTGATTGGCCCCATCGAGCCAGCGCGCCCAGGGCAAATTCATCGTTCGGCCATTCCAGAGGATGCGATCGCCCTGCTGAAGATTGGCGGTCGAAGCGGTGGCGGCACGGGGCAGTTCAGTCACAACGGTCACCGGCGGCGAAGGGATGAAGGGGACAGCGCTCAGGGGAGCCGCGCCCAGGGATGTGGCCTCCAAGGCCGGGGCATGGGGCATCGCCAGGGTCGGGGCAACATCGTCGCGCCCGAGGGCCAGCCCCAGGACGCCGATCCCTAGGCCGATCATCCCCAACGATCGCCCCGCCGTCCGCACCCTAGGCTTCAACTTCATGGCCCGTCGCCGCGATCGCCGCCGCCACCGCCGCCGCCGACAGGGTTGCACTGGCTACGGTGATTTGTTTCGTCGCCACATCCCCCGTCACCGTGGCCTCGGGGTCGCGATCGCGCACCGCCGCCGCGATCGTGTCAATGCACCCGCCACAGGCGATCGTCGGCACCCGCACCTGCACTGTTTCTGCCATAAAAATCCTTCACTCCTGCGAACCCCAGGGCCGATCGCGGCCTAGGCTTGCTGATCCCTGAACTCTGATTCTAGCCGCCGCCCGCCCGCCGTCCGGCCCCGCGAAATCCAAAAAAAATCCTTAACCGTGCTATAAAACCCTCGATCTTCCACCCCCAGCCCCAAAACCCCATGGATTGGACCCAACTTGCCCAACTGACCGTCAACGGCATCGCCGTCGGCAGTATTATCGCCCTCGCGTCCGTCGGCCTGACTCTCACCTATGGCATTTTGCGCCTGTCCAATTTTGCCCATGGGGATCTGCTGACCCTGGGGGCTTACCTGGCGTGGGTGGTCAATGGGGCGGGCGTCAATATCTGGCTGGCGATCGCGGTGGGCTGCGCGGCGACCATCCTCGTGGCCCTGGTGAGTGAGTGGGCCATCTGGGCACCCATGCGCGCCCGACGGGCCGAATCCACCACGCTGATCATCATTTCCATCGGTCTGGCCCTGCTGATCCGCAACGGGATCATTTTCATCTGGGGCGGTGCGAACCAATCCTACGATCTGCCCATTGTGCAGGCGGCCAATATCGCGGGCCTGACGATCAAAACCTATAACGTGGTCGTGGTGGTGCTGGCGGCGATCGCGATCGCGGCGCTCCACTGGCTGCTGCAAACCACCAAAATCGGCAAAGCCATGCGGGCCGTGGCGGACGATCTAGACCTGGCGCGGGTCACGGGCATCGACGTGGAACGGACGATTCTGTGGACCTGGGTGATTGCGGCGGGGCTCACGGCCCTCGGGGGCGGCATGTATGGCCTGATTGCCGCCGTGCGCCCGAATATGGGCTGGTTCATGATTTTACCCATGTTCGCCGCCGTCATCCTCGGGGGCATCGGCAATCCCTATGGCGCAATTTTTGGGGCGCTCACCATCGGCATTGCCCAGGAAATCAGCACCTATTGGCTGCCGACGGAGTACAAACTGGCGATCGCCCTGATCGTGACGATTATCGTCCTGCTGTTCCGTCCCCAGGGGCTCTTCCGCAGTACCCTGTAACCCGCTTCGAGGGCTCGGAATGGGGGCATTGCCCAAAGAATTAATTTTTTCTCACATTCATAGGCCCGTGGCTCGGGTGGCTTCCACCTCCTCCTGCGATCGCTTCGTCACCCCACTTTTGCGATCGCGGCGGGCAATGGGCACCTCAATTTGCCAGTAGCGGGCCGCCTGGGACATTTCCATCGCCGTCAGTTCCGCCTCCCCCAACGCGATCGCCTGCTTCGGCACCGTCGGTTTGCGCCCCAGGGTCTGGATCAGTTCCGCCGCGATCGCCCGTCCCAACGGCACCGGCACCGCATTACCCACCTGCCGCGCCCCGTGCCATTTGGTGCCATGGAGGCGGAACCAGTCCGGAAAACCGTGTAAACGGGCCATTTCCCGCACCGTAATGCAGCGATCGTGCTCATAGTGAATCGGGCGCGGGCTCGTGAAGGCACCCCGCGCCGCATCCGTCCCCGCCCGCAGGGTATTCGACACCCCACCCGGCGGCAGCCTAAAAAACCGCGACACGGGCTCCACCTCACCGGGCCGCGTTTCCGCAAAGCGACGGCGGGAAATGTCCGTGTGATTCGTCCGAAAACTCGAGGTCAGCAGCCGTTCATTCCAGGGCCGCCGATAGCCATAAAACCACCCCTCCCCCTCCAGACAGCGCATCTGTTGGCCGTAGGCACTCGGCGATCGCCACCGCTCCGCCACCAACTCAATCCAATCCTGGGATTTAAGGAGATCAAACTCATCCGCATTGGGCAAATCCTGGAGGGCTTCATAACAGCTTGGCCCCTCCGGCAAACCATTTTCCTTTGACCCCGCCGGCCGCGTTTTTGGTTCAGGATAATTGGGCAGGGGCAGTCCCTTTTTAGCTCCCATTAAAATCAACCGCTCCCGACTTTGCGGAACCCCAAATGACGCCGCATTTAGCACCTGCCAGGGCAGCTTAATTGCATAGCCCTTCGCTTCAAATGCATCGATTAATTCGTGGAGAAATTGCCGGTGCCGCCCCACCGTCAACCCCTTGACATTTTCAAAGACAAAATAGGACGAATTCAACTCCGCCACCAGCCGCACAAATTCCCGCACCAGGCGATTGCGCGGATCATCCAAAACCCGCTGGCCCATGAGGGAAAAGCCCTGACATGGGGCACCGCCAAACACAACATCCACCGGGCGATCGCCCAATTTCGCGGCCTGTCGCAGGGCGATCGCGGACACCTCCGCCACCGATCGCGGCACCACCGCACAGTGGGGGAAATTAAACTGATGAATTGCGCAGTGGATCGGATCCACCTCCACCGCCGCCACCACATCAAACCCCGCCTGCTCAAAGCCCAAACTCAAGCCCCCGGCTCCAGCGAACAAATCAATGGCAATGGGACGACGTTGGCGGGCCATGGGGTTGCGCTAAATCCTTCATTTGAGCTTGTCAACAGTACCAGCATAAACGCCCCTTCGGCCAGATCCAGATCCCTCTCCCCCTGGGGGGCTGGGTACCCCTGAAGCAGTGGGGCGGCGGGGGAATTTTTTAGGGCGCGGAGGGGAGACATGGATCGGCGCGATCGCCCCCTACCAGCCCCCTTGGGGGAATCCCTAGGCCAGTTTCCCAAGCGCCCCAGGGATAGGCTTGAGGGCATTTCTTTCCCCCTTGAGGCACCTATGCAGCCCCCAATTCCCCCGATCTAAGTCTCCGGAACCGCCCCCCTTTCCCCCGAACAGGTAGGTACCCCCGCAACCCCCGTCGCCGAACGGTCCTGCGGCCCGGTCCCCCCTGTTGCCCCGTACCCGATCGCCCTTGAGTCTTTGGAGAACGCCATGATCATGACGCCCAACTATTCACCGCCGCTGACCCCCACCGAAGGCGGGGACGATTTGGCCGCCCTGTTTAGCCGCATCGAGTCCGCCCTGCTGGAGGATCCGGCCTACGCCAAGGCCATGGAGTGCCTCAAGGAGGTGCTGGGCACCACCACCACGGCGGAACAGGCCCTCGCTCCCCTGCGGCGGGCGGCCATCTCCCAGGCGTTGCGCTACGGTCAGGCGATCGCGGCTCCCCCCGCCCCCCCCACCGATCCCATCCCCGCCGCCCTCACCCAATCGGATGCGGCGGCCCTAGCGGAAGCGTGGCTCCGACCCGGTGCCGTGGCCGTCTGGCCCGACGATCGCACCGAAGACCTGCCCGCCGCCCTGGCCCCCGTGGCCCTCGATCGCCCCCTGCGCGATCGCGATAACCCCTTCTATGAGCCGACCCTGCTGGGGGCCATTTGTGAGGACTGGGGCACCCACCCCGAAGACCCCTCCGTCGAGCTGCTGGACTTTTTGGGCAACAGCGGCCGCATCGATCGCCTGATCATCCCCATGCCCCGCGCCGACCTGGTGGAAACCGATCCGGTCTGGGCCGCCGAGGTGCAGGAAATCGGAGCCCTGCTGCGCCAGGAGCGCCACCGCCGGGGGGTGAGCCTCTATGCCCTCCATGGCCGCACCCGCGTGCCGTTGCACCATTTGGCCGCGATCGAAGCGGGCCGCGTCACCCTGCTGCCGGAGCCCGTCTATGTGCGGGGCTTCGTGCGGCGCATTGGCGATGCCTTGGGCCTCGATGGGCGCGCCCTGGCCGATCGCCTCCCCTGGACTGAAGATGGGGTGATTCCCTCCTGGGCGATCGCCGATCGCACCTCCAAACTGCCCATCGAAATCCAGCCCTGGCACCTGTATCTGGCCTACGCCGCCGTGGTGGCCGGGGGCATCACCTGGATGACCCAAGCGGCCCCCCAACCGGCCGGGGCCAAAACCGCCGTCCCCGCCAGCACCCAATCCCAGTCCCTGAACTGGATCGAGGAGGATCAAACCTGGATGGCGGCCATGGACGCCCTGGGGGCCGCCGACGGATCCACCCTCGCCCCCCCCGAGGCGATCGCCCCCTTCTAGCCCCCCCTTGGGCATCCCGTTATCCCCCCAGGGACCGGTGGCGGTAGCAAGCTTGCCGATTCCGCCAAAAACCTTAGGCTAAGCTGAGAAGCAGGATGGAAAGGGGTAGCACAACCTCCCCCTGGCCGTGGCCCGCCGTTCATGGCCCGCCGCTTGTGGCCCATCCACAACCGCCCGTTCCCTGACCCGATCGCCCTTCACCTTTGTTAATGCCGTCCCGAACGCCTTGCCCCACCCCAGGCGACCCCCACCGGCAGCCCGAACGCCCCCCCGCGATCGGGGCAAAGCCCCCACCCATCGCCCCCAGTGTCTCCAGTGGCGGTCTAGAGTCCGGTACGCTGTACCGCTCCATTGCGGAACGGGCGGAAGAAATCGTTCTCGTCCTCGATCACGAAGGGTGTTTTCGCTATGTCAGCCCCTCCGCCGAACGGGTTTTGGGCTATGTCCCCAGTGCCACCCTCGGCCAGTCGGTGGTGCAATTTGTCCATCCCGACGATGTGCTGGCGGTCCAGGGGACGATCGCCCGCGCCCTAGAACGCCCCGGTGAAGCCCAGCGCCTCTCAGACTACCGGGTGCGCCACGCGGACGGCACCTGGCGAGATTTTGAAGCGGTCACCACCAACCTCCTCGACGATGCCACCGTGCGCGGCGTGATCGTCAACTGCCACGACATCACCGAACGGAAACAGGTGGAACGGCTGCTGCTGGAGCGATCGCGCCTTGCCCGCCTCGAAGCAGAAGTGGGGGCAGCCCTGGCGGCGGGGGGCGATCTAGACGACATGCTGGGCCGCTGCACGGAAATTTTATCTAGGGCCTTGGCCGCCCCCTTCGTGCGGGTGTGGGTGCCCGTGCCCAACTCGCCCCTGCTGGAGGTGCGCGGCGCGGCGGGCCACCATTCCCTTCTGGTGGAGCTCCCTAACCGCGTGTCCCTGGGCACCTTCCCCATCGGCGCGATCGCCCGGACCCGCGAAACCATCGCCGTCAATGATTTTGATGACCCCAGCTTCAGTGAACTGCGGTCCTGGATTGACCATGAGCGGGTCGCCGCCTTCGTGGGCTGCCCCCTGATCGTTGAGGAAAGCGTCGTGGGCGTGCTGGCGATCTTTTCCCAACAGCCCCTGGGCACCGCCGCCTTTGGAGCCCTGGGGTGGGTGGCCAATGCCCTGGCCGTGGGGATTGATCGCGCCCTGGTGCGCGAGGCCCTCGCTAGCCAGCGGGAGGCGGTGCTGCTACGGCTCGCCAGCGAAATTCGCACGTCGTTGGATGTGACGGCGGTGCTGCAAACCACCGTGCGGGAGGTGTCGGCCCTGTTGCAGATCGATCGCTGTGCCTTTTTGCGCTATCGTCCCATGCCCGTGGCGGCGGGGACGCCGGTGCCGAAGGAGTCGTCCTACTGGGAGGTGGTGGCGACGGTGGCGCGGCGGGGGGAGGGCCAGCGGCGGTTGCCCGATCGCCTGGGCAGTTTGACGGCGGGGATGCTGCCGATTCTGTTGCAGCACGGCATCATCACGGTGGATGGGCCGGGGGGGCGGCCCCCGTCTGCCCTGGTGAAGTTCATGGAGGAGCTGGGGGCGGTGGCGATCGCCGTGGTGCCGGTGATTGGGCGGCGGAGCCAGGATTTTAGTGTGCTGTGCTGTTTCCAGGAGCAGGAGTCGCGCCACTGGACCCGCCGGGAAATTGAGCTGCTGGCGGGGGTGGGGGATCAGTTGGCGGTGGCCCTTGATCAGGCGGTGCTCTATGAGGAGGCGCGATCGGCGGCGGCGCGGGCCCGCGATCGCTCCCGGCAGTTGTCGATCGCCCTGGCGGACCTGAAGACCGCCCAAACGCGGCTGGTGCAGGCGGAAAAGTTATCCAGTCTGGGGCAGATGGTGGCGGGCATCGCCCACGAGATCAATAATCCGGTGGCGTTCATCCACGGCAATTTGACCTATGCCAGCCAGTACCTCCAGGATTTGCTGGGGCTGCTGGATGCCTATGGGGATGCCTACCCCACCCCGACGGATTCGGTGGCCGCGCGGCTGGCGATGGTGGATCTGGGGTTTGTGCGGGAGGATTTTACGAAGCTGCTCGGGTCGATGCAGATGGGGGCGGAGCGCATTCGGCAGATTGTGCTGTCGCTGCGGAATTTTTCCCACCGCGATCGCGCGGGCATGAAGCGCACGGACCTGCACGCTTTGCTGGAGGACACCCTGACGATCCTGCAACACCGGCTCAAGCCGCGCCAGCGCCATCCCGGCATTGAGGTGCATCGGATCTATGGGGAATCGGTGCCGTCGGTGGTGTGCCATACGGGGCAGATCGGCCAGGTGCTGATGAATTTGCTGGGCAATGCGATCGATGTGCTGGAGGCCCAGCTTGAGGTGGGGATCGTGGAAATTGAGACGGAGTTTTTGCCCCTGTCGCCCCTGACGGTGCCGGTGGCGGCGGCGGTGGCGGAACCGATCGAGGGGGGGATCAATCCGGCCCACCATTGGTTTAAGCCCGATGAACTGACGTCGCCGACCGGGGCGATCGCGGCGACCGTGACCGGCGATCGCCGCGATGGGACCTTAGGGGGCACCGCCGACGAGGACGAGGATGATGACGACGAGTGCCGGACACCGAAACCGGGCGATCGCGTGCGGGTGAGCGTCCGGGACAACGGGCCGGGGCTAGATCCGGAGGCGGTCAACCGTCTCTTTGAACCCTTTTTCACCACCAAACCCGTGGGCAAGGGCATGGGGCTGGGCCTATCGATCGCCTATCAGATCGTGGTGGAGGGCCACGGGGGCCACATTGAAGGGAGATCGCGGCCCGGAGGCGGGGCAGAATTTATCCTGGAATTACCGGTGTTGCCGGAGGCGATCGGGGTCAGCGACGGCGACGGCGATGGCTCCCCCCCAACGCCCCCACCCCTCCACCCGTCATCCTCCGCCGGGACACGCCCATGAATCGACTGCCAGGATCATCAGACTTGCCGGGAGCGCCGGAGCGCCGCTGGCCGTGGGGGCCGTGGTTCCCCAGGGGGTCGGCGGTGGATCCGGACCCTGGGGCGACGGAAGCGGCGGGGGAGGATTCGGGCCTGGGGTCGGGCCTGGGGGGGGCGCGGGCCGGGACGATCGCCCAGGGGCCAACCTGGGACAGGCTGGTGGCGATGATTGGCCAGGAATTTGGGCTGGCGTGGCGATCGGGGGATCAAACCACCCTGGTGCAGACCGTGGAGCGGCGGATGCGGGCCTTGCGGCTGGCGAAGCTGGGGGACTATCTCGGGCGCTTGGCCGGGGGGCCGCTGGGGCCGGGGGCGGATGAGTGGGGGCACCTCGCCGAGGGGTTGACCGTGGGGGAGAGTTATTTTTTCCGCGATCGCGGCCAGATGGCGGCCCTGCGGGATGAAATTTTGCCGACGCTCCTGGGCGATCGCCGACCGGGGCAGCCGCTGCGGCTCTGGAGTGCGGGCTGCTCCACCGGCGAGGAAGCCTACTCCCTGGCGATGCTGGTGGATTTGGTGCGGCGGGGGCAAGGATCGACGGCGGCGGCGATGGTCCAGGTGTTGGGCACGGATCTCAACCCCAGCGCGATCGCCCGAGCCCGCAAGGGAACCTATGGGGACTGGTCATTTCGGATGGTGGAGCCGCACCTGCGCGATCGCTACTTCAGCGGGCGGGGGGGCCATTGGCAGGTGGAGGCGCGCATTCAGCAGTGGGTGACCTTCCAGGTGGGTAACCTGATGGCGACCGACTTCGAGCGGCAGGGGCTGCGGGAGTTTGACGTGATCCTCTGTCGCAATGTCTTTGTCTACTTCAGCCCCACCGCGATCGCAGCCACCCTCGCCAAGTTCTACCGAGCCCTGAGGCCGGGGGGCTACCTGCTGACGGGCCATGCGGAACTGTCGGGCATTGCCCTGCCCGGTTTTGAGGCCGTCAGTTTCCCCGGCACCCTGGCCTATCGCCGCCCCCTTGATGCCGCCACGGCCCCCGCTGGGCGCGCGGTTCCCGTCCCCCTGCCGCCGCCGCCTGCCCCATCGAGCCCCCGAACGATCGCCCCCAACCCCCGGCCCAGCGATCGCCCCACCCTTCCCAAGGCCCCGGAACCAGAACCGTGGCTCGTGGCCCTCGATGCCGCCATGGGACGCGGCGACCACACCGGCGCGATCGCGATTGCCCAGAACGCCCTGCGCCACCACCCCAACCACGGCCCCCTCCTAGAGCGGCTCGCGGAACTCTACGCCGATCGCGGCCAATATGACCAGGCGATCGCCACCGCCCGCCGCTGCCTGACCCTGGTGCCCGACGCGATCGCCCCCTGCCACGTCCTAGCCCGCATCGCCGAAGAGCGCGGCAACCTCGACGAAGCCAAAACCTGGCTCCAGCGCATCGTCTACCTCCAGCCCGAGGCCATCCTCGCCCGCGCCGAACTGGGCACGATCTACTGGCACGGCGGCGATCGCGATCGCGCCCGCGTCACCCTCAGCGCCGCCCTCAAACTCCTCGAACCCTGCGCCGACGACACCCCCCTCGATCGTCACGGCCACCTCACCGCCGCCCCCTGCCGCCAGCAGATCCTCACCCTGCTCGACTCCCTTGATCGCCCCGCCCCCTGAGGCCGCCCCACCTTGCAATTCCTATCCCCCCATCAACCTTTTTGAAGAAGTGCAACGGGGGAGCCCCAGAGCCCAGACCGGCCCAAACCCTTTGGATAAGCTAAATGCAAGGGATGCCGCGATCGCGGCCAAGCATCGACCTTCAGCGGGGCCATCGCAGGGGCCACCCCCAGACCGGCCCCCACCTCCACCGAATCACCCGATAGGACAACGATGGTCGGTACGGCCTACCTAATCTTTGAACTCCATGGCGTCGCCTATGCCGCCGCCGCCAGCCGCATCCGGGAGGTGTTTTACCTGCCAGAACTGCTGCCCATGGCGGAAGCACCGCCGGAAATTGCGGGGGTCTTGAACCTGCGGGGGGAAATCCTACCGGTGCTGGATCTCGACCGGCGCTTTGGCCGCCGTCCGCCCCCCTATCGCCTCACCGATAGCGTGGTGGTGCTCCAGGGGCCAGCCGGACCCTTCGGGGCGATCGTCAATGGGGTGCGGGAGGTGCGGGAGATCACCCCCGAGGACATCATCGAGACCCCCACCTATGGGCAGCGGACGGCGGAGCGCGGCGGTGCCCGCGTGATTATGGCCCTGGCGCGGTGCGATCGCGAGATGGTGGCCCTGCTAGATCCTGACCTGCTGATCACCCTGGGGGAGGGGGACTTGGCACCGCTGCTGGAGCTTCCCGGCAACGGCCCCGGTAACGGCAACGGTCCCCTGGAGCCACCCCCGGAGGCGATCGCCCCCCCCTCCTCTGACTGGATCTTTTGTCCCGACGCCACCGACGCCGATCGCGAAGTCTTCCGGCGGCGGGCCGAACACCTGCGGCAGCGCACCCTCCTCACGGAACGCACCGACGAAGTGGCCGTCGCCGCCATCACCCTAGGGAATGAAGCCTATGCCCTGCCCCTTGATCAGGTGCGGGAATTTATTGAAGTCCGCAAAATTGCCCCCATGCCCTGCTGTCCCCCCCACATCCTGGGCAACACCAACCTCCGGGGGGACATTGTGCCGGTGGTGGATGTGCGCAGCTTCCTGGATTTGCCCCCCGTCAAAAACACCCGGCAGGCGGCGATCGTCGAGGCGGAGGGCATCGTTGCCGCGATCGCGGTGGACGGCGTGCTGGACATCTACAACCTCGACATGGCCACCGTGGCCCCGGTGCCCACAGCCCTCCAGGGGGGCGATCGCGACTATCTCCACGGGGTCGTGCGCCACGGCGATCGCGTCATTGGCCTCCTGCACCTGAGCAAACTCTTTAGCCAAGAGGGCTTTGTCATCAATGAAACCCTCACCTAGGGCGATGGCCGCCGACCCCACCGCGATCGGGGCAAAGCCCCTACCCATCGCCCCCAGCTACCCACCCTTCGTCCTCAGCAACAACCCATGACCCTTGCCCTCAACCATGGCTCCTCCACCCGCCTTGCCCAAGGCTGGGGCCTGCGCTACTGGATCGCCATTGGCTACGCCGTGCCCATTATTTTGTTCACCCTCTCCGCCGGCATCGTCACCAACAAGGTGGGCGTCGTGCGGCGGGAAGCGAGCAATCTGGAACGCTCCACCGAGGTGCTGACGCAACTGAACGAGATCGGGTTCAATATCCAAACCTTTTCACGCACCATTCGCGGCTATCTCCTGGACCCGGCCCCCGTTTCTCGCCAGAACTACAACCGCGCGGAGGCGGAAATTAAGCGCATTCGCCCCATCCTCAGTGAGATTGTGGTCAATCCTGAACAGCAGGCGGACCTCAACCGGCTCTACGAGATCGTCGAGCGCATGGAGCAGAACAACGCCACCATGTTTTCCCTGATGGATCGCGGCCAGCAACAGGCGGCTATTAATTTCTGGAAAACCAGCGATAACCGGTCTTTGATTGAGGCGGCGGTGGCCCTGATGAATACCATTCGCGATCGCGAGCGGGCGATCGTCGGACAGTTTGAATCGGACCAGGACGCAGCTCTCAGTACCCTCCTATGGACCATTGGCCTTGCGGTGGGGGCCACGGTCATCGCCTCATCCCTCCTGGGCTGGTGGCTCGTCAGTACGATCACCGGTCGCGTGACGGGGGCGGCGGGTATCATTGCCAGTTCCTCGACGGAAATTGCCGCCACCGTGGCCCAGCAGGAGCGCACCGCTGCCCAGCAGGCCGCGTCGGTAAATGAAACCACCACCACGATGGATGAGCTCAATGCCTCGTCGCGCCAGTCGGCGGAGCAGGCCCAGGCGGCCGCCAGCGGTGCCCAGAAGGTTTTGGCCCTGGCGGAACAGGGGACGCGATCGGTCGATCGCACCCTCGATGGCATGGCGAACTTGAAGGTGAAGGTGGAGGCGATCGCGGAGCAAATCCTGCACCTGAGCGAGCAAACCAGCCAAATCGGCAATATTTCCGGCCTGGTGAGCGATCTGGCCAACCAAACCAATATGCTCGCCCTGAATGCGGCGGTCGAGGCGGTGCGGGCGGGGGAACATGGGCGCGGCTTTGCGGTGGTGGCCAGCGAAATTCGGAAACTGGCGGACCAGAGCAAGCGATCGGCGGAACGGATCAATGCCCTGGTGGCGGATGTCCAAAGCGCCATCAATTCAACGGTCATGGCCACCGATGAGGGCACCAAAACCGTGGATGACGGGGTGATGCTGGCGCGGGAAACCTCCGACGCCTTTGCGGGCATGACGGGGGCGCTGGACAATGTGGCCATCAGTTCCCAGCAGATTTCCCTCAATGCGAAGCAGCAGGCGATCGCGATTCAGCAGGTGGTGGAGGCCATGACTTCCCTGAACGGGGCGGCGCGGGAGATGGCGGCGGGCATCAGCCAGGTGAAATTGGGCACCGATGGGCTCAACCAGGCGGCGGGTGAATTGAAGTCGATCATGTAGCCAGCCGATCACCGGTGCGGGGCGATCTAGGCTGACCGTTGGAGCGCGAAGGATGCGAATCGAAGACGACGAACTGCGGGAAATTTTTGCGATCGCCAGTGGGGAACGCCTCGACAATCTGGAAGCGGGGGTGCTGGCCCTGGAGGACAATTCCGGCGATCGCGGCCCCCTGGTGGCGCTGCTGCGGGAGGCCCATTCCCTCAAGGGGGATGCGGGCATGTTGGGGGTCAAGGATGTGCAAACCTTGGCCCACCAGTTCGAGTACCTCCTGAAGGGGTTCGAGCAGGGGGAACAGGCGGCCACTCCGGGCTTTTTTGAACGGCTCTACCGCGCGATTGATGCCCTGCGGCGGCTGGTGGACGAGGCGACGACGGGGGAACCGGCGGGGGTGGATACGTTTCACCTGCTGGCCTACCTGATGGGGGGGCCAGATCCCCAGGCCCCTGCGCCAGATCCTGGGGCTGAGGCGGGGGCTGAGTTAAACCCAGATCTAGATCCCGATCCGGCAACGGCTTCAGCGATGGATCTGGGGCCAGACCTAGACACCGACCTGGAGCCAGACCTAGACGCCGACCAGGCATCGGGGCCGGATCCGTCCCCCCTGGAGACCCCATCCCTAGAGGCGATCGCGGGGCCGCCCATCGCAGAGCCGGACCTAGACCCGAACCCAGATCCAGACCTAGACCTAGACCCCAGCCAAGAACCAGAAGCCCCCCCCAACGGCACCGCCCCCCCCGCGATCGCCGTGAGCACCGCCGACACAGCCTACAGCCCAACGGCCCCGCGATCGGCCCCCACCCCCCCCAACGGGGACAGCCCCAGCCCCGGCAGCGCCGCCTATCGCATCGACACCATCCGCGTCGCCACCTCCCAACTCGATCACCTCATGACCCAGGCGGGGGAACTCACCGTCGCCAAAATCCGCATCGCCCGCCGCCAAAACGACCTCGAAGAACTCTCAGACCTGTGCGAAGAGTGGAGCCGCGACGCCTTCGCCCATCGCCTCGTGATCAACGATGTCCTGCGTCAGCCGACGGAAATCCGCCCCGGCCCCACCGGCGATCGCCTCCATACCCGCCAGCGCCACAGCGATCGCACCGTCACCCTAGAGCGGCTACTAGATTTCCATCGGCGAGTTGAACAGCGCCTCGAACGCCTCAACCAAATCGTAGACACCCTGCGGGGCAACTCCCACGAGGACACCGCCCGCCTAGAGGTGGTCGCCGACAACCTCGAATCCGGCATCCGCACCCTGCGGCTGTTGCCCCTGGCCACCATCTTCAACACCTTCCCCCGCCTCGTGCGCGACCTGGCCAGGGATCAGAAAAAATCCGTGCGCCTGGTCATCGAAGGGGGCGACACCAAGGCCGATAAGCAGATCCTAGAGGCCATGAAGGATCCGCTGCTCCATGCCCTGCGCAACGCGATCGACCATGGCATCGAACCGCCCGACGAACGGGAACGGGCGGGCAAATCCCCCGAGGGCACCATCTGGCTGCGGGGCCACCAAACCGCCTCGACGGTGGTCCTTGAAATTGCCGATGATGGCCGGGGCCTCGATACGGCGGCGATCCGGGCTAGGGCGATCGAACGGAAGCTCTACACCGCCGAAGAGCTCGATGCCATGCCGCCGGAGCAGCTCCATGCCCTGGTGTTTTCCCCCGGTTTTTCCACGCGCCGCTTCGTGACGGAGGTGTCGGGCCGGGGCATTGGCCTGGATGTGCTGCGGGCGAATGTGGAGGCCCTCAAGGGCACCTTGGAAATTGATTCGACCCCCGGCCGTGGCTGTACGCTGCGGGTGCGCCTGAGTTCGACCCTGGCGACGGCGCGGGTGTTGCTGGTGGCGGTGGCGGGGGTGCCCTTTGCGATTCCCGTGGAGGCGGTGGAGACGATTCGCCGGGTGGAACCCCAGGATTTGTTTGCGGTCGAAGGGCGCGACACGATGCTGGTGGAGGGGCGATCGGTCTCGACGCTGCCCCTGGCGCGGCTGCTGGAGATGGATGGGGGGGGCGGGGCGCTGCCGAAGGATCAGGTGTGGCCCTGCATTGTGCTGCGGGTGGGGGCGTCGCGGCTTGGGGTGCTGGTGGATGAGTTGCTAGATGAGCAGGATGTGGTGCTTAAACCCCAAAGTCGCCTGTTCAAGCGGGTTCGCAATATTGCGGGGGCGACGATCCTGGGCAGTGGGGATGTGTGCTCGATTCTGAATCCCCAGGATTTGATCCGGTCGGCGCGGCAGGCGGGTCACGGGGCGATGGGTAGGGGCTTTGCCCCGATCGCGGCGGGCCAGCGCACCACCCCGGACGGCAAAGGCAACCGCCTCGCGGGCAGCGAAGCCCCCAAACGGCAAGCGGTCCTGCTGGTGGAGGATTCGATCGCCACGCGCACCCAGGAAAAACGGGTGCTGGAGGCGGCGGGCTATGAGGTGGTGCCAGCGGTGGATGGCCTCGATGGCTACAACAAACTGGCGACGCGGCAGTTTGACGCGGTGATCTCCGATGTGCAAATGCCCAACCTCGATGGCCTAGAACTGACGGAGCGCATTCGCCGCCATCGGGAATATCGCGATCTGCCCGTGATCCTGGTGACCACCCTGGCCAGCGATGCCGATCGCCAGCGGGGGGCCGAAGCGGGTGCGAATGCCTACATCACCAAAGGGAGCTTCAGCCAGGAATTGCTCCTCGAAACCCTCAGGCGGTTCATTTAGGGGCCTTTGCAGGATTCGGAGGGGGGAAACGGGGGAGCCGCGATCGCGTACTTTCCGAAAAAATCGCCCAAAAATCCCTTGCCATCTACGTGAAATCCCGTAAAAGACCTGCTATGGTAGTGGGGTGCCCGCAGGGCGGGGGTGCGATCTTCGGATCGAGCATCACCAGGGCCTAGCGCCAACGCCTTCCGAGGTTCGGAATTGGCCCCGTTGGCGGTAGAGGCTTCAGGGTGCCGCAGTCGGTTTTGGTCTAGCCCTGACCGTGGTTTGGGCAGTTGCCTTGGCATCTTTCATGGTCTGCTTCCCCACGTTTTGGTTTTTGGCCGCGCTGCGACCGTCGCGCCTGGGTACTGCTCTCGTTTGGCCGGTGCTGTTGGGCTGGTTCATCTCCGTGGGGATGGCTGGGTCGGCGGTGGCGGCGGTCGAGCGGCTCGGGATTTCTCCCAATTCATCAGGCAATCGCATTTCAGTGCGTGCATCTCGTGCATCTGTGCCCATGCTGGCGGCCGGCGGTTCCCTTGGGGGATCGTCGGCCGGTTGGCATTTGGGGGAACCCACGGTGCGGCGGCTGGCCAATGGGCTGACGGTGGTGGTGCTGGAGTCGCGATCGGCTCCGGTGGTGTCGGTGCAGATGTGGTACGGGGTTGGGTCGCGCCAGGAGGGGCCGGGGTCCAATGGCATTTCCCATCTGCTGGAGCATTTGATGTTTGCGGGGACGCGCGATCGCCCGGTGCAGTTTGGCTATTTGTTTGATGCCCTCGGGAGCGAGTCGAATGCCTATACGGGCTATGACACGACGGGCTATGTGAATACGGCTCCGCGCGATCGCCTGGAGGCCCTGCTGACCCTGGAGGCGGATCGCCTGGGGAATTTGCGGATTGCGGCGGCGGATCTGGCGAAGGAAATGCGGGTGGTGACGGCGGAGCTGGAGGGCTATGAGGATGATCCGGCCTATCGGCTCGATCGCGCGGTGATGGCGGCGGCGTTTCCGCAGCAGGCGATGGGGCTGCCGGTGGGGGGGACGGTGGCGGATCTCCAGGGGCTGACGGTGGCGGATCTGCGGCGCTATTACGAGCGGTTCTATCGCCCGGAGAATGGGGTGCTGGTGGTGGTGGGGGATGTGGATCGGGGGGCGGCGATCGCGGCGGCGGAGCGCATTTTTGGGGGCATTTCCCCGGGGCCGATCGCCCAACTCGACGCAAAGCCAGCTCCAGCGCCCAAAACAGCCCAGGGGCCGGAGCGCTCAAGCCCCCAGATCGTGACCCTGCGGGAGGCGGGGGGCGGTTCGCCGTTGCTGTCGCTGACGTTTCCGCTGCCGCCGCTGGATCGGAGCGATCGCGCGGCCTTGGCGGTGCTTGATGGGCTGGTGGCGGCGGGGGCCGAGTCTCCCCTGATGGCCCTGGTGAATGGGGGGGCGGCCACTTCGGTGGAGACGGACCAGTTCCACGGGCGCGATGGGGGCTGGTATCAGGTGTTGGCGGCGGTGCCCCCAGGTCAGTTGGATCGGGTGCAGGGGGCGGTGCTGGACGCGATCGCGGCGGTGGCGTCGGGCCAGGGGGCGCTGGAGGAGCCGCTGCTGGAGCGGGCGAAACGGCAGGCGCGGCTACGGCTACTGTTGCCGGTGGAGGATTTGACCGGGCGGGGCATGGGCATTGCTGAAGATTGCCTGTCCCTGGGGGATTGCCGCGATCGCCAGGGGGTGCTCGACGCGATCGACGCGGTGACAGCCCAGCAGGTGCAGCGGATCGCCCGGACCCACCTGCGGCCCGATCGCGCCACCATTGGCCGCTTTGAGCCGATCGCCCCCCCGACCGCCGCCGCCGCCGCCCCAGGGGAAGACCCCCCCAACCGGCCCCGCCCCGGCGGCGCATCTCGCCCGCCGGCCCATGCCCCCGAAGCCTATCGCCCCGCTGAGCGGCCGGCTAACCTGGCGGCCCTGGTGCCCCCCCTGGCCGATCGCGCGATCGCCGCCACCACCGCCCCTAATCCCCCCAACGCCCCCGCCCCCATCCCCTTCACCCTCGCCAATGGCCTGCGGGTGGTGCTGCTGCCCGATCGCGCCCTGCCCACCGTCACCCTGCGGGGCCATGTGCAGGCGGGCCGTCAGCATGATCCGAGCGATCGCGCGGGCCTAGCCGATTTGGTCGCCGCCGCCCTCCTGGATCCCGCCGACCTCCGCCAGGGCCTCACCAACGCCGCGATCGACCTGACCGCCAGCGCCTACCGCGAGGGCACCCTCATCGGCGGCCGCGCCCTGCCCGAGGAAACCGCCACCCTCCTCACCCTGCTGAGCCAAGCCCTCCAGCGCCCCCAGTTCGCCGCCCCCCAGGTTGATCGCCTCCGCCAGCAGGCCCGCGCCGACCTCCAGCTCCAGCTTGATGACCCCCTCTACGTGGCCCAGCGGCAGCTTCAGCAGGCCATCTATCCCACCGGCCACCCCTTCCACGGCTTCGCCACCGCCGACAGCCTCGATCGCATCACCGAGCAGGATTTGCGCCAATTCCACCGGCAGCACTATCGCCCCGCTGGCACGGTCCTGGCGATCGTTGGCCCCTTCGATCCGGTGGCGGTGCGCCGTCAAATCCAGACCCTGTTTGGCCCGTGGCCGGTGACCGATGCCCCGCCCGCCGAGGATTTTACGGCCCTGGCCCCCCTGCCGCCCCACACGATTTGGCACCATACGGTCCTGCCCGGAAAGGCGCAAACGGTGACCCTCATGGGCTATCCGGGGATTGATCGCCGCGATCGCCGCCATGATGCGGCCGTGGTGCTCAATCAAATTCTGGGGGGCGATACCCTCACCAGTCGCCTCGGGCGGGAGATCCGCGATCGCCAGGGCATGGCCTACGGCATCTTCAGCAGTTTCCAGATGGGGCAACATGCGGGGCCGTTTGCCATTGAAATGCAGACCGCCCCGGAGGATACCTTCACGGCCATCCAAAGCGCCCTGCACATCCTGCAAACCCTCCGCGATCGCGGCGTCACCGCCGACGAGGTGGCCAGCGCCAAACAAACCCTCACCAGCCGCTACCCCGTGCGCCTCGCCCACCCGGACGCCCTCGCGGACCACTGGGTGATGGCCCTAGCCTACGGCCTCGAAGGGGAAACGCCCCTGGACTTCACCCGGCGCATCGAAGGGGTCACCGTCTCCCAAGTCCAGGACGCCGTGCGGGAGCTGCTGCATCCGGACCACATGACGATCATCTCGGCAGGCCCACCGCTGCCCCCCAAGCCGCACCTGCGCGATCGCACCGCCGCCGCCCCCTATCCCACCGAAATCGATCCCTAGGAAATGGACGTGGGCAGTTCCGCCTGCCGTTTCCGCTGGCTCAGCAGCCGCGCCACCCGGGCCGCCGACTCCTGCAGGGAAGAGCCACCGCCGCCGCCTGCCCCCTCCTCGGTCCCCTGGGGAAGCGCCGGATCCGGATGCCCACCGGCGGACGAGGGGGAGCCCGTTCCCAAGGCCGAACCACCGGAGGACTGGCCCAGACGGCCCTGGCGGCTACCATGCTCGATCGTGAAGAGGTTCGCATGGAGATTGGCGATGATTTGCTTGCCCTGCTGGGTGAGTTCCAGGTAGCGGCGGGCGGGGCGGGTGTGGGGTTCGATCGCGCTCCAGAAGGTATCGAGAAAATGGTCCCGCAGGTCGGCGGGCGAATAGTAGCCCCGCGATCGCGCCGCCCCCGTTTCCTCCATTTCATAGAACAGGGCCGCTAGCCGATGGAGATGGCCCGGATCGGACAACGGCCCCAAAAAATCCGCCGCCCGCACCAAAGCTGGATAGTCCCCCGGATCCCCCAGGGGCGCGTCCGTCGGGATCGGAAAGCGGGTGGCTTCGATATTGCGCTTGAGGATGTCCACGTCGATCAATTGGTGGCCGCCGAAACGCTCTTCTACGAACCGTTTACTGCGATCGACGTGGTAGGGCATCAGGCTCGCGTCCGTGGCCCCAAAGGGCAGCCGCGCCACCCCATCCCCCAGACCGGTGGCGTAGTGGCCATCGCGATCGCCCGTGCAAACGCCCTTGACATAGCCAATGTCATGGAACAGCAGGGAGATGATGTAGTGCAGCCAATCTTCGGGGGAAACGCCCCCTTCGCGGATGTGCTTGCCCCGGATAATTTCTTGGCCCGTGAGGGTGACCCAGATGGTGTGATCGACCGTGTGGTAGAGGGCGTCGCTGTTGGCGATATTTTCGAGGGCCATGGAACCGGCCCAGGCCAGGATTTCGCTGTACTGGGATTTCCAGCCCCCGTAGGTGCGCCGGTACCCGTCACGGATTTTGGCAACGAAGGCGTCGATCAGCAGGGCGGTGGAGTTGAACAGCATGGGGATGGGGTCGGGGCGCGATCGCGGGGGGCTGGGCCTATCCCCCAGTGTAAGTGGGTGTGAAGGGCTTTTGGGATGGGTGGGGGGCTCAGCCGTGGTGGTGGATCAGGCTCAGGAAGGGCAGCAGGGCGATCGCGCCGCCGCTGAGCCAGCCGGACCAATCCAGGCGATCGCGCTCCGCCGTGGGGGGCCGCTGGGGGTCCAGGTTCAGGAGGGCATCGACCCGCTCCGTGAGGTTGTGGCCATCCAGGATGCCGATCGCGCCGATGGGCTCTGGGGTCCAGCGATCGCTCCGGGCCAGGGTCAGCAGGGCCTCCGCCAGGGTGAGGGGATCAACGGTGGCCGCCGCGAGGCGATCGGCCCGCAGTTCCCGCAGCAGGGTCAGCTCTTGCCAGAGGGCGTCCGTGTGGGGAAGCCAGCGGGTCAGCCGCCGCAGGCCCCCCAGCCAAAAGAAGAGGAATGGATCGCGGCAGGTGACATGGGCGCGCTCGTGGGCCAGGACCGCCGCTAGGGTTTCGGGGGCCAGTTGGGCGATCGCCCCGGCGGTCACCAGCACCTCCGCCCGCCAGCCCCCCAGGGCTGCCGCATAGGGCCGCGCCACCGGGGCCACCCGCACGCGATCGCCAAAGACGGTCACCTCCGGAAACGCCCGCACCCGCTGCAAATCCTGCCGCTGAAGCCATGCGCACCAACTCACCAGGGCGATCGCCCCCCCCAGCACCGCCACGGCGATCGCATGGCTAGCAATTCCGCTCCACGGCCCCGTCATGGGGCAATGGCGACCCATCAGCAGCACCGCCAGGGCACTATTGGCCAACAGCAGCGGCGGCACCACAAATGCGCCCATGGCCCAGCGCCACCGAGATCGCCACCCCAACGCCTCCGGTTGCAGGAACCGCCCCCAGCCACTGCGCCCCAAAAAGGCCACCGCGATCGCGATCGCCAACATCCAGCCGTGCAGGCTCGAACCGGCCATGTCCATCCCCGCCATTCCCAGATCACCCATCCCCAGATCCCCCATGGCTAGATCCCGCAGCACCACCCCAATTCCCAAATCCTAAAACCTTCTGCCCTAGGTATTTGGGCGATCGCCCTCGCGCCGTTGCCGCGCCTCCCGGAGCTTCGCCGCCAATGCCTCGATCTTGTCCAAACTCGCCGCATCAAAGCGATCGACACAGGCGGCCACCGCATCGGCATTCCCCAGGGCCAGGAACCGATCCAAATGCTCACAGGCTTGCAGGGCGCGGGCGCGATCGCGCGAGAGGGCCGGTCGCCACCAGTAATGCCGTCCCCGCTTCTCCCGCAGGAGCCACCCCTTCTCCACCAGGCGATTGAGCACCGTCATCACCGACGGTTGGGTCAATTCGCGATCGGGATCCTCCAGGATGTGGTCTAGAATTTGCCGCGCCGTGGCCCCGTCGCAGTCCCACAAAATCTCTAAAATTTCCGCCTCCAGCGGCCCGAGGGACAGGCGCTTGGGGGAGGGGTCTCGGTTAACGGGAAATAGTCCCACGGCAATCTCCCACGGTTGATACGGATTTCAAAAAAAGCATGACTTGGGTTCAACCCTATCAGATTCAGCCCTTTCAACGATTAGACGGGGCGTCATTTTGACTGAACGTCTTTTGACAGGGTTTGGGATGGGTTGGACTTTGGAAGGGCTATTGAATCGCTAATGGCGAAACGTGCTAGCGCTCGGGTGAATTTTCATTGAAGGCTCATGGCAATTTCATTGAATGTTCATCGGTAGCGCTGCTTTTTTATGGGAGAGGGCGATCGCGATCGCGGCCCCCATCCCCCCAGACGGCTCCGCCGCCGTCCGAGAGACCTAAAAGGCAACTTAAAAGAGAGAAAGAGAGGAAACCTTCATGTTGCAAACCACCATTCGTCGCCTGCAAACGTCCCTGAAGCGTTGGGTGCTCCTGACGATCGCCGTTGGTACCTTCATGGCCCTGTGGGGGGCATCGCCCGCGATCGCAGCGGACCTCGATAAGGGCCAGCAGATTTTTTCCGCCAACTGCGCCGCCTGCCATGCGGGGGGCAATAACGTGGTGGTTCGGGAAAAGAACCTGAAGAAAGAAACCCTCGAAAAATTTGGCATGGACAACCTAGAGGCCATTAAGACGCAGTTGAAAAATGGCAAGGGTGTGATGCCGAGCTTTAGCAGCAAGCTCTCGCTTGAGGACATGGAAAATGCTGCGGCCTACGTCCTCGCCCAGGCGGAAAAGGGCTGGTAACACGCCCCATCACCATTCTTCATAACTCCAATGCATCAACGGTTTCTCCCCTGGGGGCGTCGGCGTCCTGGGTACTGGGTTCCATTGCTGTTGGTTGGCCTCGGTGGCGCGATCGCCGCTAGCCCCGTCCGGGGCCATGGGCCAACTGGGCAGCATCAGCATCAGCACCAACAGCAGCAGCCCCACCAGCACGGGCATGGGCATGAAGCCCTAGAGTGGCCCGGCGATCGCGATCGCCCCACCCTAGACCTCCAGGCCCAGCCGGATCCCCACGGCCGGGGGTTCAATGTCCAGGTGCTCGTTTCCGGGTTTCGGTTTGCCCCCGAGCGGCTCGCCAACCCCAGCGACGATCCGGGCGAAGGCCACGCCCACCTCTACCTCAATGGCGAGAAAATTGCCCGCCTCTATGGGCCTTGGTATTACCTCTCGGATCTGCCGCCCGGTCGCCACGTGCTGTCCGTGCGCCTGAGCACCAATCGCCACCAGGAGCTCTATTACCAGGGGCAGGCGATCGCGGCGGAAACCACCCTCACGGTTGCCAATCCCTAGGTAACATCACCAAGCATCAAAATCTCAAAAGAATCAAAACAATCGGGGCCGGGGAAATGATTAATCTCCCCAGCCCCCTTTTTATGCCCCTAAATTGGGCAATGAATTAGGTGATGAATTACGCGATCGCAGCGGCATAGTTATCCGCCGCAAAATTCCAGTTGAGCAGATTCTCCACCACATCGCCGATGTAGTCCGGACGGCGGTTTTGGTAATCCAAATAGTAGGCGTGCTCCCACACATCAATCGTCAGGATCGGCGTTTGGCCGTGGGCGATCGGCGTATCCGCATTGCCCGTTTTGGTCACCTTGAGGGTGCCGCCATCGAGCACCAGCCACGCCCAACCGCTGCCAAATTGGGTCGCGGCGGCGGTTTTTAGCTGGCCCTTGAACTCATCAAAGCAGCCAAAATCAGCGGCAATTTTGTCCGCCAACGGGCCGCTCGGTTCGCCGCCGCCGCCCGGAGTGAGGCACTGCCAGTAGAAGCTGTGGTTCCAGGCTTGGGCCGCATTATTAAACAGGCCAGCGGCGCTCGGATCCTTGGCGATTTCAACAATCACATCTTCGATCGCGCGATCGGCATGGGGCGTCTCGGCGATCGCCTTGTTGTAGTTCGCCACATAGGCCGCGTGGTGCTTGTCGTGGTGAAATTCGAGGGTTTGCTTCGAGATATAGGGAGCGAGGGCATCGTAGCCGTAGGGCAATGCGGGCAGATCGTAGGTCATGGTTTTTCCGGCTAACTCCGGTCTCGTCTTCTCTCATCGGCAATGCTCCCGCCACGGCGATCGCCCCAGGGGCCAACCCACCATGCCCCATCTCCACCCTTGGGGAGTCTGGGATGCTCGGAGTCATTGTGACTTTAGGATAACGTTTCGCGTCGGGTCTAAAACCGTTTCGGGATCTAGGTTTCAGCGTTTTTTTACGGCGCGGCGCGATCGCGAAATTCTCAATTGCGCCCTATCCAGGGGGAGGGGATCGAAAAGATCCTGCGGTAGGATGATTGACGGACATGCCCCTAGGGGGGACTAAGGCTCCGGCCACCGCAGCGCCCCCGCACGTCCATTGGCGATCGCGCGATCGTCCGGTTCACCTTCTGAGTCATCCAAACCTATGCTGTCCAACCTTCTTCGCACCCTGGCCCAACGGCTGCCCGCCACCACCGCCAGCGCCCACTGCGACGGCCCCTGCGGCGTGTACGATCCGGCATCGGCGCGCATCTATGCGGAAGCGGTCCTGTCGATGACCAAGAAAATCCTCGCCCTCGAACTGCCCGCCGCCGGTGACGCCGCCGCCATGGTGGCCTACGAAAACACCCTGTCGCGCTACATCGCCATCAAGGAAGAGCAGGCCCAAAAAACCAAGGAAGATCTGCTGATCCTCTGGACGGACTACTTCAAGCCCGTGCATCTGGAGCAGTGCCCCGACCTGCACGAAACCTTCTGGAATGCCGCTAAGCTTTGCTCCGCCTGCAAGGTGGAAGTGAGCCTGCAACACGCGGAAGAGCTGATGGCCGCCGTTGAGAAAATCCACGGCATGTTCTGGGCCACCAAGGGCCGCGACGTGACTTTCTATAAGGCCAGCTAGGGGAATTTTTTCCCAATCGTCCGTTAAAAAAGGAGCCCTGGAGGTGCGTTCCATTGCGTGTTCTGTCGCTAGGAATGCGGTCCCCTGGGGCTCCTTTTGCTGTGGAGTTTTTTAGTCGTTGTGGATTTGGTTATGGGACCGTTTCCGGGGGGGATGCTTGATCCCTGTGATCCCTAGGCGTCGGGGCCGAGGATGCTCAGCAGCAGGGCCTTTTGGGCGTGGAGACGGTTTTCCGCCTGATCCCACACCCGCGATTGCGGCCCCTCGATCGCGCCGTCAGTAATTTCCTCATCCCGGTGGGCGGGCAAACAGTGCAGGACGATCGCGTTCGGGTCCGCCTTGGCGAGGAGATCTTCATTGAGTTGATAGGGCTGAAAAACGGGGATGCGATCGTTCGCCAGATCCTCTTGACCCATGCTGGCCCACACGTCCGTATATAGGGCATGGGCACCGGTGGCCGCCGCGATCGCATCATGGGTCACCGTCACCTCCGTCCCCCGCGCCGCCGCGATCGCGATCGTCTGGTCCAGGATTTCCTTCGCCGGTTCAAACCCCGGAGGACACGCCACCCGCACATTCATCCCCGCCATCGCGCAGCCCAGCATCAGGGAATGGGCCACATTATTGCCATCCCCCACATAGGTCAGGGTGCGCCCCGCCAACTCCCCAAACGCCTCCTGCACCGTCAGCAAATCCGCCAGGGCCTGACAGGGGTGCGACAGATCGCTCAGGGCATTGACAATCGGAATGCCCGAATAGGCTTTGAACGTTTCCAGATCCGCCTGGGCAAAGGTGCGAATCGCCAGCACGTCCAGATAGCGCCCCAGCACCCGCGCCGTATCGATCAGCGGCTCCCCCCGGCTGACCTGGGTGACGTTCGGGTTCAGGTCAATCACCTGGCCCCCCAGTTGATACATCGCCACCGTGAAACTCACCCGCGTGCGGGTCGAAGCTTTGTAAAACAGCAGCCCCAGCACCTTATTGCAGCGGGGTTTTAGGTCGCCCGACTTCAGCAGGGCCGCTAACGTCAGCAGCTCCTCTAGCTCCTGGGTGGAGATGTCGAGCAAGCTCAAAAAACTGCGGCCTTTTAAACCGGCGGGGATCCGTTCCATGGTGGCTAAAGGGTGCTGTTAAAGCGATAGGGTGATAGCGATCGCGCCCCGGTCACCCCCACACGTACATCACCCCTCCACCCGAAGGCGGCCTGGGCCGGGGACCAGCGGCGCGTATGGAAAGCATCATCCTACTACCTGCCTGCCGTTGCGGTATCCCACGCGATCGCGAGATCGCAGCCGGTATGCGCCCAAGAACCCCCGCCAGCTTCACCCACCCCACCCCGTTCAACCGGGGCGGCGGTGGCTGGGTCATGAATTGGCCCCTGGGACGGGGGGCGATCGCCCTTAGAATTGCGGTTTAGGCGGCCCCTCAGTCCACATAATCCGGCTGGGGTTTGGCCAGATCATAGTTCGAGGGATCGTAGATATAGCGAATGGATTCTTCCTCTAGGCGATTAATTTGCAGAGGATCAAGCACTTCGGAATAGCGCAGGGCCGCGACATAGCCATCGAGGTACATCCGCATCTCTTCAAAGCGATAGCCGCGATGCCAGAGTTCGGCGACCCGATCGGCAATTTTCTGGAAATGTCGAACGGTGCGGGCGTCTTGGAGCATGGCCAAAGGAGAAGAATTGCAAGGGGGGCGATGGGGTAGAAACTGCGTCGGATCGGGCCTTTTGATGATCCCCGCTGATCCCTGGCGATCGCGGCCGGGGGGGCAAGATCACGCGGGGGCAAGGGCTTTACCCCGATCGCGTCGCCAAGGGGCAACGGGGCAGCAGGGGGAACCTGAATCTTCCTCCGATAGTTCTATCTTAGCGGCGATTGCGGGGCCACTGGGGGGCACAAAGGCCCGTAACCGCAGTTACAGAATCCTGACAAAAAGATTGTTAGGCTACCGGTGCTTTTCGGACAGCACTGATTCGCCCTGGAGTTCGGCTGTGGTCTCGGTTTCTATTCAAGTCATTGAGGGGAATCCGCACCTGCGATCGCTCCTCGGTTGGCACCTCCAGCAGCTTGGCTATTCGGTTTCCCATGCGGCGACGCTTCAGCAGGCCCGGGAGCTTTGTCAACAGACCCAGCCGTCGGCGATTGTGCTCGATTCGGATTTGCCCGATGGGGATAGTTTGGAATTTTGCCGCTGGCTCCAGCGATCGCAGCAGCCGCTGGTGTTGATGCTGTCGGCGAAGGCGGGGGAGGGGGATATCGTCGAGGGGCTCCGGGCGGGGGCGGATGATTACCTGACGAAGCCCTTTGGGATGCAGGAATTTTTGGCGCGGGTGCAGGCCCTGGTGCGGCGGCGGCGCAGCGCGATCGCCCCGTCCCATCTGGACTATGGCAGTTTGCGGATTGATTTGATCCAGCGGCGGGTGTGGTTCTCGGGCCGCGCGATCGACCTGACGCCCCAGGAATTTAGTTTGCTCTACGCCCTGGCCCAGTCGGGGGGCGCGCCCCTGAGCCGGGCAGAAATCCTGCGGCGGGCGTGGCCGGACAGTATCGACAATCCCCGTACGGTGGATACCCATGTGCTGTCGTTGCGTAAAAAAATTGAGGCGGATCCCCGGCAGCCCAGCACGGTGCAGACGGTGCGGAATGTGGGCTATCGCCTGAATGTGGAACTGTTGGCGGGGGGCGGTGGCCTGCCGACGACTCCAGCGGCGACGACACCGGCGGCGGTGCCCCATGGGGGACGGCCCGTGGCCCCCAGCATGTCGGTATTTCGGCGTTAGGGTCCATCGCCAACCGTAGGGGTTGAGTCTCCCAACCCTCGACCAGCCCTGGCACAACCGATCACCCGCCGCAAGCAATCCGCCTAGGCCGCCGATCACGTCCTCCCAACCCTCGACCAGCCCTGGCCCAACCGATCGCCCCAAACCCGTTCAACCCTGGCCCAACCGATTCCCCTAACGATCCAGCAGGCGGGCGGCCTGTTCGATGATCTCTAGGGCGAAGGTGCCGATGCGGCCGATGAGGACGTCGATCGCGGGGAGGGGGCGGCTGTCGGCGGTGCGATCGCGCTCCTGGGGCAGACGGGTCGAGAGGGCATTGAAGCGATCGCGCAATTCCTGGACCTGTTCATAGATCCGCAGGAGGCGATCGACCCGCACATGGACCTCGCGGCCCGGATACTGTTGCAGCACATCCAGGACCGTGATGCGCCCATCATTGCGGGCGGCGGCGGTGAGGGCCTCCTCCAGGGCTTGGCGGTTGTCCTCCCCGTTGGGGCCTTGGATCCCTTCCCCCACCTGATCGAGCAGGGTGCGGCCCCAGGGACTTTTGAGTTGACTATCGAGCCAGTCCGCGTCGATCGCAACCCCCTGGTTCAGAATTTCGCGCACCTGCTCCGGCGACTGTTTCCCCAGGATGAGATACGCCTCCAGGGCGGGGGACAGTTCACCGCGCTCCGCCAGGGCCACCAGGTCGGCGGTGGCGATCGCGCCGGAAAAGGGGCCATAGCGCAGCACCAGCCGTTCGGCGGCCTCGGCGCTCCCGATGCTGCCCAGGGCAATCATCAGGGTCGTCAAGGGGGCGATCGCAACCCCACGCAGTCGATCGCGGCGGCGCATTGGACGAGAAAGCCAAGGGTGGACCATGGAAGTTGCCTGAACAGGAACGGGGGACTAGATCAACGGCGAACGGTCGGGGCCAAGCGATCGGGGGCCATCGGGAGCACACGGGGCCATCCCTTCAAAACATCGCCCCTATGAATTCCCTATCCCGATCGCGGGCGGCCATTTCAGGAGTTTAGTGAAGGGCGGCGGCGGCGGCGGCGGCGGTGAATCGGATCCGCGATCGCCCCCAACCCCACCCAAAACCGCCTATCCCCCCTCCCGACGCATAATCAAAGCAGGAAGTTGCCCCGAATCATGGCCATGGCCCCCGGAAGATTGCCCCTCAAATCCTTCATTTCCCCCCTATTCACTGGCCTGGTGAGCGGCCTGGTGGGGTTGCCGATCACCGCGATCGCCCAAACCCCTAACCGCCCCATCCCCGCAGACGGCACCGCCGTGGAATGCCCCTACCCCGCCGCCGTCCTCGATCGCCTCACGGCCTACACCGTCCGACCGGGCGACAGCATCGAAACCGTCGCCGCTAGCAATGGCCTGCTGCCCGCCACGATCCTGGCCTTTAATGAACTGGCCCGCGATGGGCGCATTGAACCGGGCGATCGCCTGCAACTGCCCCCCTTTGACGGCATCCGCACCCGCCCCGAACGGGGCAGCACCTGGCGCGATCTCGCCACCACCTACGGCCTGCGGGCCAATGTGCTCTACGAACTCAACGGCTGCACCGCCACCCCCAGCGCCACCGTCTTCATCCCCGGCGTCATCTGGTCCCCCACGGGGGACGGCGGCACGGTCCCCAGCGCCCGCGATGACGACAATGATCTCAAAACCTATCCCCTCCCCGAACTCGCGGCGATCGCCCTGGGCTACGGCTGGAACGTGGAAGGCAACCGCGATCGCCCCCGGTTCAACAGCAGCGTTGTGCTAGAAACGGCCCCCGGCGCGATCGTCAGCGCCGCCGGCCCCGGCACGGTCGCCTTCGCCGGAGTGCAAGAAGGCTACGGCAACCTCGTGGTCCTCAACCACCAGGGGGGCCGCCAAACCCGCTACGGTAACCTGGGCACCATCGCCGTCCAGGCGGGCCAGCGGATTCCAGCGGGCCACAGCCTCGGCATCCTCGCCGCCGAACGGCCCAACAGCCCCCGCGCTTTTCTCACCTTTGAGGTGCGCTACAGTTCCCCCCTCGGCTGGGTGGCCCAAAATCCCTTGCCCTATCTGCGCCTCGCCCAGCCCAGCGGCAACCGCCCCACCGCAATCGCGCCCGATTGACCCCGTAACCCCTTAGCCGATAGGTTAACTAAAGTAAACCCTTCGTTATCGTGGCAAAACGACCCTTGGCTAAGACTGTCATTGCCGGCAACTGGAAAATGTTCAAAACCCAGGGGGAAGCCCTGGACTTTTTGAAAGATTTCGCCCCCCGCGTCAGCGAAACCCCCGACGATCGCGAAATCGTCCTGTGCGTCCCCTTCACCGATCTGAGCGTTCTTTCCAAGGGCCTCCACGGCAGCCGCATCCGCATTGGTGCCCAGAATGTCCACTGGGCCAATGATGGGGCCTTCACGGGGGAAATTTCCGCCCCGATGCTGGTGGAGTTGGGGGTGCGCTATGTGGTGATCGGCCACAGCGAACGGCGGCAATATTTCGGCGAAACGGACGAGACGGTGAACCGGCGGCTCAAGGCGGCCCAGGGGGCGGGGCTCATGCCAATCCTGTGCGTGGGGGAGTCGAAGGATCAGCGCGATCGCGGCGAGACGGAGGGGGTGATTGCCCACCAGCTTGATCTGGGCCTCGATGGGGTGAACCTCGACCAGTTGGTGATTGCCTATGAACCGATCTGGGCGATCGGCACGGGGGACACCTGCGCGTCGGAGGAGGCCAACCGGGTCATCGGCACGATCCGCCGCCAGATCGGCAATGACGCGGTGCCCATCCAGTACGGCGGGTCCGTGAAACCGGACAATATTGACGAAATCATGGCCCAGCCGGAGATCAATGGGGCATTGGTGGGGGGCGCGAGCTTGGATCCGGCGGGGTTTGCGCGCATTGTCAATTTTCAAGCCTAGGGCATGTCGTCCAATCACCCAACAGGCTTCAAAACAAGGGGCTTAAGCCCCTTGTCCCACCCGCCGACGCACGATGCCGCAAGGGTTTCAGTTCAATTGACCGTAGCCCCGTCTTTCCAAGCTGGCTCGCCCCTAGCGCAGCACCAAGGGGTTGGCATCGGCAGGGGTTTCCGATCGCGCGGCCTCGGGCAGCCGCACCGGCAAGGCGAGGCTAAAGCGGGTGAAATGGTCCGCCTCTTGGGTCACCGCGATCGCCCCCGCGTGCTTCTGGGTGATGATCTGATAGGAAATCGCCAGCCCCATGCCCGTCCCCTTGCCCACCGGTTTAGTGGTGAAAAAGGGATCGAATAGCTTATGGACCAGGGCGGCGGGAATGCCGATGCCGTTGTCGCTGATGCTGACCGCCACGCGATCGCCCCCGTCGAGCACCTCCGTGTGGATGCAAAGGGTCGGCTGCCAGGGGCCACCACCGCGATCGCCCGGATCCATCTCCGGCCCCATGGGCAAATTCTGCTGCATCGCCAGGGCCATCCGCAGCCGCCGCTCCCGTTCCTCATCGAGGGCATCGAGGGCATTGCTGAGCAGATTCATAAACACCTGGTTCAACTGGCCGCTGTAGCACTCCACCGGCGGCAGATCCCCATAATCGCGCACCACCTCCACCGCCACGCGATCGCCCTTCCCCTTCAGGCGATGGCCCAAAATCATCAAACTACTGTCAATGCCCTCGTGCAGATCCACCCGCTTGTAGGACGCCTCATCCACCCGTGAAAACGTCCGCAGGGCCTTGACGATACTCTGGATGCGATCGGCCCCAATCTGCATCGAATCCAGCAACTGCGGCAAATCCTCCCGAATGAAGCCATAGTCCAGCTCCTCCTCGAGATCTAGGGCCTCCGGCGGCGGCTGGGGGTGCGTCGAGCGGTACAGATCCAACAACTCCACCAGCCCTTTTACATAGTCGCGGGCGTGGAACAGGTTGCCGTAAATGAAATTGACGGGGTTATTGATCTCGTGGGCCACCCCCGCCACCAACAGGCCCAGGGACGACATTTTCTCACTTTGGACCACCTGCAACTGGGCCGCCTGGAGGTCCGCCGTCCGCTGGGCCACCTCCGCCTCCAGGTGCCGTTGCAGGCGATAGAGATCCAGATGCACTCGCACCCGCGCCAGCACCTCCTCCTTTTGGAAGGGTTTGGTGATGTAGTCCACCGCCCCGAGGGCCAGGGCGCGCACCTTGTGGCTGGCGTCCGCTAGGGCGGTCATGAAGATGATGGGGATGCTTTGGGTTTGGGGATCGTCCTTGAGGCGCTGACAGGTTTCAAAGCCGTCGATACCGGGCATCATGACGTCCAGCAGGATCAGGTCGGGGGGGCGATATTGCACCTGTTCGATCGCGCTGGGGCCGTCGATCGCCACGGCCACCTGATAGCCAGCACTGCCGAGGGCGTCGCAGAGGATGTCGAGGTTGGTCGGGGTGTCGTCCACCACCAGGATGGTGGCGCGGTTGGGTTCGGCCATGGGTGTGACGGGGGAAGGGAGCGTGGGAGGGGCGGTCAGGGGCGGAGCGATCGCTGTTCGTCGAGGAGTTGGCGCACCTGCCGGGTCTGGAACTGGCGGGCCAAGGTGGCGAGGCGATCGCAGGTGGCCTGGAGGGGGGGGTGGGCGATCGCGAGTTGCTCGGCGGCGACGGCTAGATCGCGCATTAATCCCTGTCGGGCCAAATCTAACAGGTGGTCGAGGGCGTCATCGGGAAGACCGGCGGCGGCGGTTTCAGCGGCTTCGACGGCTTCGGTGGGTAGGGACTTTGCCCCGATCGCGGCGGGATCGGGCTCCGGTGCGCACTCTGGTTCGCTGTAGTACCACTCCAGGGATAGCAAGGCGGCGATCGCCTCGTACAGTTCACCGGCATTGACGGGCTTCGGCAGGAAGCGATCGCCCCCGGCAATGGTGCTTTTGCGGCGATCGTCCACGGAGACGCTGGCGGAGGACACCAGCACCGGCAGCGCTTGCAAATGCGGATCCTGGCGCAGGTGTTTGAGCAGTTCATAGCCATCCATCTCCGGCATGGCCAGGTCGGTGATGATGAGGTCCGGGCGATCGCGCTCCATTTGTTTGAGGGCATCGCGGCCATTGTCCGCCTCGGTGATCTCAAGGCCCAGGGGGGTGAGCAGTTGGGCCAGGACGGAGCGGTTTTCCCAGCGATCGTCCACCACCAGAATCCGCCGCCGGGGGCCGCCATAGCCCAGGGGTCGCCCGCGATCGCCCGCCCCGTGGACCGCCCACTCATCGGAGCGGGGCAGGGTCAATTCAAACCAAAAGCGGCTGCCGACGCCGGGGGTGCTCTCCACCTGGATTTCGCTCCCCATCAACTGCACAATCTGCTGCGAGATCGTGAGGCCCAGCCCTGTCCCTTCGGCCTTTTTGCTGCCGCTGCTGACCTGTTCAAAGGGCAGAAAAATATGTTCGAGCCGGTCGGGTTCCATGCCGATGCCCGTGTCTACGATTTCAAAGCGCAGCCGCACGCCGGGGCGATCGCCCGTTGACTCCGGTAGGGTCACATCCCCCTGGTATTCCGCCCAGAAGGTGACGCAGCCGCGATCGGTGAATTTGATGGCATTGCCCAGGAGGTTGATGAGCACCTGGCGCAGGCGTTTTTCGTCCGCTTCGATGCCCTCGGGGAGGCGATCGTCGGGCATGTATTCCACCGGCAGATCCTTGCTATCGGCCCGCACGCGGCACATTTCAACGACCGCCTGAAGCAGCGAAGGCAGGTGCAGGGGGCGGGGATAGAGCTCCATCTTTCGCGCTTCGATCTTCGACAGGTCGAGGATGTCGTTGATCAGGGTGAGGAGATGGTTGCCGCACCGTTCAATGATGTCGATGCCCCGGCGATCGCGGGGGTCCAGGTCCGACTGTTGCAGGATTTGGGCGTAGCCGAGGATGCCATTGAGGGGGGTGCGCAGCTCGTGGCTCATGCTGGCGATGAATTCGCTCTTGGCATGGTTCGCCAGATCCGCCGCCTCCATGGCCGTTTGCAATTCCGCCGTGCGATCGCGCACCCGCCGTTCCAGTTCGCTGGTCCACTGGCGCAGTTGCAGCTCCGACTGGCGCAGGGCCGCCTCCGATCGCTTCCGTTCGGTGATGTCCCGCAGCAGCACCAGATATTCCACCCCGTCCCCCGCATCCAACGGCGACAGGGCCACCTCCACCACGCGATCGCCCATCCCTTCACCGGTCGTTTCTGCATCCGGCCCTGGATCCGAAGGGTTCTTGCGATCGCCCGGAAGCCGCAACGGCTGTTCACTGCGGCGGGGCCAGCGGTCCACCTCCGGCGGCAGATCGATCAACCGATCCTGGAGGGGATGGCCGATCGCCGCGTGGGCATCAAGATTGAGCAGCGCGATCGCCGCCGGATTGAGCTGACGGATCAGGCCCCGGCTATCGAGGATCACGATCGCATCCTGGGCAATCTGAAACAGCAGCTCCGAGCGATCGCGCGACTCCGCCAACGCCTCCGACTGGGGCAAACTGGTCCAGCAGGCGATCGCCACCCCCACAAAGGACAGGATCATCAGCAGCATCACCAGCAAATTATTCGACGCAAACCCCGCCTGGGCGATCGCCGCTCCCCGATCCACCACCGCCCGCTGCAAATAGGACTGGGTGAGCCAGCTCGCGATCGTCGCCCCGCACAGCAGCACCAGCACCACCGCAATCTGCACCGCCGCAAAATCTCGCCCCACCCGCGCGGGCCGCTGGTATTGCCGCTGCCACCACCGCACCGACCCATAGCGCCAGGGCACCGCCGCCAGCAGCCGATCGGCCGCCATCACCGCGATCGGCAGCAGCAGCCCCACCAGCCAATCCACCCAACTCCAGGAAAGGCCCCCCACCACCAGCACCATCCCTTCAATCAGGGCAAACCCCAACGCCCAGCGCGGCCACAGCACCTCCGGGCGATCGCGCTGGACCCACAGGCCCACATGGGTGCCAATCATCGAACAGAGATAGCCCGTCCCCGTCACCATCACCACCCGCTCCACATCCCCCCACAGCAAACACAGGATGCTCAGGGCAAAGGTGAACGTCAGCCCCGGCCCAAAGGCCCCCCGCCGCGACACCACCGCAAACAGGGGCGACAAATGCCCATCCCGCGCCAGTTGATAGAGCACCCTGGGGCTATTGGCCACCGCCGTGGCGGAACTGAGCAAACACCCGGCCACAATCAAAAAGGTGACAAAAACCGACGCCCCATCCCCCCACAGGGGCCGCGCCACCGCCAGCAAATTCAAAAACGTCCCCGGCAAGGTGCGATCGGTCGCCAAGCAGGCCAGCAGCCACGATCCGCCCACATAGACCAGCGGCAGCAGACCGGCGGCCATGAGCAAACTGGGGGTAGTTTTTCGGGGGTTGCGGTTGTCGGCAATGAAGGAGGACGCCGTTTCGCACCCATAGGCGGCATAGACCCCCAGGAAATACCACTTGGCCCAGGCGCTCAGGGGGGGCACCGTCGCGGCGGAGGGCAATAAACCGGGGCTGTCCGGCGCGATCGCGAGCCAGCCGATCCCCTGGATACACAGCCCCGCCAACAGGCCGATCGCGGGGAGGGAAAAGAACAAATGCAGGATGCTGATGGCGCGGGTGCCGCTGTAGGCCACGATGAAGGGAATGGCCGTGAACATCACCTTGAGGGGCATCGAGGGCAGCGCAAGGCCCAGGCTTTGGAGATTATTGGTGACGAATTCCGCCAGGATGATGCCGTTCATGGCCGGGACGGAGATCCAGCCGAGGAAGTAGCCGATCGCGCTGAAGCGTGCCCAGAAGGGATAGCGCGCGAGTAGATGGCTGACGTAGTTGGGGGTGCCGCCGGACACGGTGGGATAGGCGATCGCGAGGCGGCGCACCTGGAGATTGAGCACGGCCCCCGCGATCGCGCAGGGAATCCATACCCAAAGGGCGGCGGGGCCAAGGTCCGAGTTAGCGGCGGGGCCGGGACCGAGCCACAGGAGCAGGCCGCTCAGGCCAAACCCCCACACTTCAAGGGCCGACAGCAGTTGGGGCAACGGGGCGGTGGTAACGGCGGTCCGGGGTGACGCGGCCATGGCAATTTGGGGGGCCAAGGAAACGGTAACTTGCGCTTAGCTGGGACGTTTCAAGGGGTGGCGCTTCAAGGTCTATTCCAACAAAATTATGGCCCTTCGGGAACCGGGTGTTGGTGCCAGGTGACATGCCCTATCCTAGGGCTTCAAAGCAGTCGGACAGCACTTGATTTGACAATAAAAATCCTTCGGGATCGGTCAGGGCGATGCGATCGCTGTCCCCCAGGGCGATCGTTGGGTCTAGGGCCGTTCCCCGGTCGTCTAGGGCTACGACGAGGCCGCGATCGCGGTGGGGTTTCAGGACGGTTTCGATCGCCGCGATCGCCGCCGGTCCAAAGCGATCGCGCAAGGTTGCCACGGACAAACCCGCCGCCAAGCGCAGACCGAGCATCAGGGTTTCCAAGAGGCGATCGGTTTCCGTTGTGGGGTCCGCCGCGATCGCGCAGCCCCCCGCTACCCAGTCCCCATAGGCCGCGCGGTTCCGGGGTCGGGTGAAGCGCCCCCCGCCAAGATGGCTCGCCGCCCCCATGCCGAAGCCGTAGTAGGGGCGATTGTGCCAATAGACCCGGTTGTGGCGGCATTCAAAGCCCGATCGCGCGTAATTAGAAATCTCATAGTGGTGATAGCCCGCCCCCCGCAAAACCTCACTGGCGCAGCGATACATCTCAGCGGTGGCGCGATCGCTCGGCAGCGGCGCACAGCCCGCCTCATACCATTTTCCGAAGGGCGTCCCCGGCTCCACCGTCAGGTCATAGACCGACAGGTGCGGCGGCCCCAGGGCGATCGCCCGCTCTAGCCCCCACCGCCAGCGCTCGATGGTTTGGTGGGGCAGGCCCGCAATCAGATCCAAGCTCCAATTGTTTAGATCCACCGCCGCGATCGCCGCCACCGCCCGATCCACATCAGCGCAACGGTGCGATCGCCCGCAGGCCGCCAACAGCTCATCCTCAAACGCCTGCACCCCCAAACTCACCCGGTTGATGCCCGCCGCCACAAAATCCGCCAATTTGGCTCGGTCAAACGTCCCCGGATCCATCTCGATCGCCACCTCCGCCCCCGCCGCAATGCCCCAATGGCGATCAAGCAACCCCAAAATGAACCCCAACTGCTCCGGCGACAGGAGCGACGGCGTACCACCCCCAAAAAACACCGTTTCTAACGGTTCTAGAGAATTTGAAGCATTTGAGGACGATCGCCCCTGGGCCGCCACCGTTTCAATTTCTTGCCCCAGCAGGGTCACGTATTGGGCGATCGCGCCGGAATTTTCCCCACTCAGGGGCACCTTCGGGGCCAGCGGATCCGGCGGGCCGGACGGATCCCCCCCCCGCACCGGTCGAAATTCCCCCACCACCGCGATCGGAAAATCGCAGTAAAAACACCGCCGCCGACAGAACGGCACATGGACATAGGCCGATCGCGCCGCCCTTCGCCACCAATCCCGATCCACCCCCCTCGCCGTTTGTGGCCCCATTCGCCACCCCGCCTCACCCTTTGCCACCGCCATTCGCTGCCCGTTCGCCACCGCAATCGCCCCGTCCCCCCATCCATCAGGGGCGAGAACCGCCAGAGATATAATGAACCCAATTCATATCCAGTGAATCCGTCCCCCCCAAGGTTGGATTCCCGGCGATCGCACCGCCTAGACCCCCAAGCGCCCCCTAACCGTCCTGGGGGAGTCCATGGCCGCGATCGCAACCCCATCAGCCCGCACAAGGGCGATCGCCATGCTCGATGCCATCATCATCCTCTCATTTTTCCTCGCGGGTGCCGGGATCGGCTTCTTCGCCGTAGACCTGCTGCCCGCCGACGTCCTCGCCCAGGTCACCAACCGGGACGGCCTCAGTTCCGTCACCGCCGGATTTGGTGGTTTGCTGGGCCTCGTGTGCGGCATCGCCTTCCAGACCACCTACCGCCGCATCGAAGACCGCATCCGCAGTATGCCGCCGGATATTTTGCTCACCCGGGCCGTGGGGCTCGTGCTGGGGCTGCTGGTGGCCAACCTCATGCTGGCACCGGTCTTTCTGCTGCCGATCCCGTGGGAATTTGCCTTCATCAAACCCCTGACGGCCATTTTGGGCAGCATCATCGTTGGCTTCACGGGCATTTCCCTCGCCGATGCCCAGGGCCGCGCCCTCCTGCGCCTGATCAACCCCAGCAGTGTGGAAACTCTCCTGGTGGCGGAAGGGACCCTCAAACCTTCGATCACCAAAGTTCTCGACACCAGTTGCATTATCGATGGGCGCATCGCCGATCTGCTGGCGACGGGGTTCCTAGAGGGCCAGTTGCTCGTGCCCCAGTTTGTGCTCCAGGAATTGCAGTACGTGGCGGATGCGGCCAATGAAAATAAGCGCACCCGGGGGCGGCGCGGTCTGGACATCCTCAATCACATGAAGGAGCAGTTTCCCGATCGCCTGGTGATCCATTCCGCCGACTATGACGACATCGCCACGGTGGATGCGAAATTGGTGCGCCTTGCCCAGGAGATCAATGGGGCGCTGCTGACCAATGACTACAACCTCAATAAGGTGGCGACGGTCCAGAAGGTCCATGTGCTGAATATTAATGATTTGGTGGCCGCCGTCCGTCCTGCCTATCTGCCGGGGGATGCGATCGAACTGAAGATCCTGCGGGCGGGCAAGGAGCCATCCCAGGGGGTGGGTTACCTGAGCGATGGGACGATGGTGGTGGTGGAAACGGGCGATCGCTACGTGGGCGATGAGCTGCGGGTGGTGGTGACCAGTTCCCTGCAAACGTCGGCGGGGCGGATGATTTTTGCGCGGCCGGAGGAGAGTGCGGCAGTTTCTTCCTAAGATTTTCCGTAGGATGGTCCCCAGGGGCGAGGCGATGGATCGTCGGGCGTTAGCGCTAACGTCGCGAAGGGCCGCGATCGCCCCTTGAGATGGGACACAGCACGGTTAGCCGGTGGGGTTTCAGTGGTGAAGGGATTGTGGACTTGGGGACGGGGCGGCTGGCCTGCGGTGGGGCGGGGGTTCCTGGCGATCGCGATCGCCCTTGCGGTCACCCTCGGCGGCTGCGCCCAGTGGATCAAGCCCCCCCCGGAAGCGGCCATCCCCAGTTTGGTGACCAGCGTCCTGAGCGATCCCAAAACCTTTAACGCGGCCCTCAACGAAGAATCCCCCAATATTTTCACCTACACCTACGAGGGGCTCACCACCATCAACGGCGAAACCGCCGAGGTGGAACCGGCCCTGGCGGAAAGTTGGACCGTCGAGGACGGCGGCCTGCGGGTGATCTTCACCCTGCGCGAGGGCCTGCGCTGGTCCGATGGGGAACCCCTGACGGCGCGGGATGTGGATTTTACCTACAACCAAATCTATTTCAATGATGCGATCGTCACCTCCACCCGGGACGTGATGCGCATCGGCCAGGGCCAGCGGCTGCCTACCGTGCGCGCCCTGGACGATCGCCGGGTCGAGTTTCGCCTCCCTGAACCCTTTGCCCCCTTCTTCCAAACCACCGGCGCAGAAATTCTGCCGGAACACGCCCTGCGGCAGGCGGTGGAAACCAAGGATGCGGACGGACAGCCCCTCTTTTTGTCCACCTGGGGCGTAGATACGGATCCGCGCCAAATTGTGTTCAATGGCCCCTACGTTCTAGAGCGCTACAGCACCAGTGAACGGGTGGTGTTTCGCCGCAATCCCTACTATTGGCGCACGGCGGCCAGCGGCGGTGAACCGCTCCCCAAAATTGATCGATTCATTTGGCAAATTGTCGAGTCTCAAGATACGGCCCTCCTCAAATTCCGATCGCGGGAATTGGACCTGATGGGGGTGTCGCCGGACTATTTCACGCTGCTGAAACGGGAGGAAGAACGGGGGGAATTCACGATCTATGAGGCGGGGCCAGCCTTGAGTACGTCGTGGATTGCCTTCAATCTCAACCAAGGAACGCGCGACGGAAAACCCCTCATTGATCCGAAAAAGTCCGCCTGGTTTAATAACGTCAAATTCCGCCAAGCGGTGTCCTATGCCATCAACCGTCAGGGGATGATTGATACGATCTATCGGGGGTTGGGGGAGCCGCAAATTTCGCCGATTTCTGTCCAAAGTCCCTTCTACGTGGGCGAAGAAGCAGGCGTCAAAACCTATCCGCTAGACCGCGATCGCGCCAAGCAACTGCTCCAGGAAGCGGGCTTTCAATATCGCGGCTCGGACCTGGTGGATGGGGACGGCAACCCGGTGCGGTTCACGCTGCTGACCAATGCGGGGGCCAAGATCCGCGAGGCCATGGGCTCACAAATCATGCAGGATTTGGCCGCGATCGGCATCAAGGTAGATTTTCAGCCCATTGCCTTCAATACGCTCCTCGAAAAGCTAGATGGCACCTTCGATTGGGATTGCATTTTGCTGGGCTTAACGGGGGGCACCGAGCCGAATAATGGGGCGAATGTGTGGCTCGTCGATGGGCGACTCCATGCCTTCAACCAAGCGCCGCCGCCGAATAAACCGCCCCTGGAAGGTCGAGTCATTGCCGATTGGGAGCAGCGCATTTCGGATCTGTATGTGGAGGGGGCGAAGGAGCTCGATCCGGTCAAACGTAAGGAAATCTACGCGGAAACCCAGCGCCTCACCCAGGAATATTTACCGTTCATTTATCTGGTTAATCCGCTCTCGATGTCGGCGGTCCGCGATCGCATCCAGGGGCTACGCTACAGCGCCTTGGGGGGTCCCCTATGGAATATCCATGAACTGGAGTTGACGGAACAAGATACTTAAACTGCCGGGGGTTCAGTGAAAATCGGGGCTTGCTGATCGCGCTACGAGGACAGCATGGGTGAAATCTACATGATCGCGGTCGATCCTAGATTATCAACGCCAAGACATTGGCACCGCTCTGGCAGAATTTACAATGAGTGAACGACAAGCAATTCTTAACCTTCACAACCAATGGTTAGCGTTGGAATTATCTGGCCGCGCAGAGGACGTACTGGATCTTTGTAGTGATGACGTGTGCTGGTTCGTACCGGGCGTTGGGACAATTATTGGAAAGCAACAGATTCATTCATTTCTACGTCAGCAGGAAAGCGAAACGCTGCAAGACATTGACATCTCGGAAATCGAGATCGAAGTTTCTGGATCGTTAGCCGTGAAGAAAGCAGGCTTCCGAACCCGAATATTAGGGGATGACCAGGAATCCACAGTGGAGATCACTGGCACTCATATCTGGACGCTTCGTCGGCCAGCCAGAAGTGATCGCTGGGTGGTTACAAACGTGGCGTGGGTTGTCAGTGAATGCGTGTGACGTTGGGAGTTTCCTTTTCAAACCTCTGTCCATGGGTCGTGTAGCAATCAGGGCTCGCCGATCGCGCTACCAGGATCGCCGCCCCACAACCCAGATCATCAGAAGGGCCGCCGCTGCGATCGCGAGTCAGCCGCAGATTTAGCCCTTAGGTGAAAATTTTAGGTCGATTTATTCTCAAGGAAGGCGGGATTAATGAAAGATCCTCTACAACCTCATTTCGCTGAAGTTCTCACCCTCATTAAAACTGCTCAGCGAACCGTCATTTCCACCGCCAACCAAGAATTGATCAAACTGTACTGGACCATTGGTCAATACATCAGCGATCGCCTGCTCACCAGCGAATGGGGCCAGAAAACAATCGAGCAGCTTGCAGCCTTTATTCAGACCCAAGAACCGGGCATAAAAGGGTTTGAAAAGCGCAACCTCGAAAGAATGCGCCAATTCTACGAAACCTACCCTGACATTACGACCGCACTGCGGACGCAATTGAGTTGGACCCACCATCGCATCATCATGTCACGCTGCAAAACTGAAGCGGAGCGCCACTTCTACCTTGAACTTGCGGCCACTGAGCGCTACAGCACCCGTGAACTGGATCGCCAAATTAATAGCAGCGTTTTTGAGCGTACTCGCCTTGCCGATGCCAAGCTTCCACAAACGAGCCACCCTAAATCACTGACTGGAATCTTTCGTGATAGCTACGTCCTTGATTTCCTCAATCTGCCCCCTAGCCACACCGAAAATGACCTAAAAATGGCCCTTGTCGCCTGCCTCAGGGATTTCATTCTAGAGCTCGGTCGGGATTTTACCTTCCTGGGCCAGGAATATCGTCTGCAAGTTGGCAATAGTGACTTTTTTATCGATTTGCTCTTTTTTTACCGTGAACTTCAGAGCCTTGTGGCCTTTGAACTGAAGATCGGCAAATTTCAACCTGAATATTTAGGGCAACTTGAATTTTATCTTGAAGCGCTAGATCGTGACCTCAAAAAGCCCCACGAAAATCCTAGTATCGGCGTTCTACTCTGTCGGGATAAGGATGATGAAGTGGTCGAATATGCGCTCAGTCGCTCGGTTAGTCCTACTGTTGTAGCGGAATATGAACTCAAACTCATTCCAAAAGAGGTTTTACGCAGAAAGTTGAACGAGTTCTATGAACTACTTGCCCCAGAAGAGATCCCGTAGTTCTCGCGATTTTTACTTTCCAAACACTTGCTCAGGGGTTAGTTGAAAATCAGAGCTAGTCGATCGCGCTACCAGGCCCGCCGCCCCACGCCCCAGATCACCAGCAGCGCCACCACGCCGATCGCGATGCCCAGCCCCAGCAAAATGACACCGGGCACAAACCCCAGCACCCCAATCCCGCGCAGGAGATAGATCACCACCGCGATCGCGGCGAGGACGCCCAGAAGATTGAGCCAGGGGGAAGTGCGCGATCGCGGATCAGCCATAGGTCCAGCCGTTCAAGTCGTTTAGGTCAAATTTACGGGCACGTTTAAATTGGAGTCTAGGGCATTCCGCTGGCACCGGCCCGCGCGATCGCCCCCTTGCCCCACCGTCCTAACCTCCCCGCCCATGGTTTTACACGCCCGTTTCCCCTGGCTGCTTGGTGTGGCCGCCGCCGCCCTGGCGATCGCGATCGCCCCATCCGTCCATAGCGCCCCGGCCCCCACCCTCGCCGATCGCGGCGGCGCTTGCCCCAACTGCGACCTGTCGCGCGTCAACTGGGCGGGCCGCACCCTCCAAAATGCCAACTTACAGGGGGCGAATCTCCAAGGGGCCAACCTCACGGGCGCACGCCTCGAAAATGTGGATTTACAGGGGGCCAACCTCAGCGGCGCAACCCTGCGGGGGGCCACGCTCATCGACGTGAACCTGAGCAATACCACCCTCGACGGCCTTGGGGGCCGGGAAGCCACCTTCGAGCGGGTCCGGTGGACGGGGGCCAAGGGGACCGGGCCATTTTTCCGGGAGGCGAACCTGCGGGGGGCGGACTGGCGAGGGGTTGCATTTGTGAGGCCGCTCCTGACCGGGGCGACGCTGGACGGGGCGAATTTACAGGGGGTCGATCTGAGCTACAGCGTCCTCGATGGGGCGTCCCTGGTGGGGGCGATCGCGGCGGGGGGGCGGTTCTGGCAATCGAGCTTCCAGGGGGCCAACCTCACGGCGATCGCGGCGGCCCAGGCCCAGTTCATCGGCGCGAATTTTACGAACGCCAAACTCCCCGGCGCAGATCTCTACCGCGCCAATTTGAGCAACGGCGTCGCCAACCGGGCGGATTTTAGTGGCGTCAACCTGGAGGGGGCGGACCTGCGGGGGGGCCAATTTCCCCAGGCAACCTTTAAAAATGGCCGCTTCCGCAGTGCGATCGCCACCGCCGCCAATTTCACCGATGCGGATTTTTCCCAGGCCAATTTCCGCCGCGCCAGTTTTGGGTTGGCGGTCCTGCGGCGGGCAAACCTGACGGGGGCGAATCTGTTGCAGGCCAATTTTATTGGTGCGGTGTTTGAAAATGCCAACCTGACCGGCGCGCGCCTCACCCAAACCCAGCTCAGCCGCGCCGACCTGCGGGGGGCCATGTTCACGGGGGCGGACCTCCAGGGGGCGACGCTGACGGGGGCAATCCTGGAGGGGGCAACCTTTACGGGGGCAAATCTCCAGGGCATTCGCCAGGGCGCGCCGGTGGGGACGGTGGGGCCATGAGGGCGATCGCGGCGGACCCGACCGGAGTCACCATTAACCGAGCCTTTGGCCGTCGGATCTATTACCGGCTGGCGTGGCGGGCGCTGCGGCGGGGGGATTTTCGGCAAGCGTTGGGGCTAGGGCTGCGGGGGCTGCGGTTTGATGGGACCTATGGGCCAGGATTGCTGGATTTGGCGGGGCGGCTGCGGACCTTGGGCGATCGCGCGGGGGAGCGATCGGTGTTGGCGGCGGCGGTGGCGATCGCGCCGGAGTTGGGTTGGGGCCACTACCACCTGGCGAAATTGCTCACGGAATTGGGGGACGATGCCGCCGCGATCGCCCATTACCAAACGGCGGCGGCGCAACTGCCGGACTTTTTCTGGACCTGGGAAGACCTCGGCGAAGCCCTCCAGCGCCAGGGCCAATTCCGCGAGGCCGTGGATGCCTTTGAACGGGCGGGTCGCCTCAATCCGGGCAATCCCTGGCCCCACCACCATCGCGGCGTATGCCTCCAAAAACTGGGGGATGCCGCCGGGGCGATCGCGGCCTATGACCGATCCATCGCCCTCGATCCGACCTTTGTTTGGAACCATTACAACCGCGCCGACGCCCTCGCCGCCCTAGGACGCTGGCCCGAGGCGATCGCCGCCTACGAAACCGTCACCCAACTCCAGGAGGATTTACCCTACCTGCGCCGCAAACTCCACCAGGCCCGCCGCAGCGGCAACACCGCCCCCCCAAGCAACCCAACCCCAACCCTCCAGGGGGAAACGGCCCTGTGGCTAGCCCTCGCCGCCGACCCCACCAACGGCGACCTCTATCGGCAGGTGGCGGACCATTACCGCGATCGCGGCGATCGCACCCGTGCCACCGTCTACGGCCACCTCGCCCAACTCATCCCCCCGGACACGCCCCCCAGCAACTCCCCAGCCAATCCGACCTAGCCAGCCCAAGTCCCGCGATCGCAGCGCGCCCAGCCGACCGTTGAGCGGTACCATAGAAAGCTGAACTTTCATTAACGTCATCCCTCGCCGCCGGTTTCGCTCCCCCGCCGCGCGTCGCGACCTGCCCCCGTTGCCCTCGCCCTTCATGAGCAATTCCACGCCCACCGCCGCCGCCCCCGACTCCGAAGCCCTTGCGGCCCTGCGTCAGCGCCTGCGGGTTGACTCTCCTTCCAAACAACTGGTCGCCCTCGATGAGGCGGCCGCCCTCGGGGCAGCGGGGCTCGAACTGCTGATGGAAACCGCGATCGCGCGATCGCCCAGCCCCGTCCCCCCCGCCACCGTTGACATCATCCTCGGTCGCCTCTGCCAACTCATCAGCGCCGCCGACACCGACCGCGCCCAGCAATTTTTGCAGGAGCATTACCCCACCGGCGCGATCGCCCTGCCCAGCGGCCCCGTAGACTATCAACCCATCCAAGACCGCCTCATCGCCCAGGACTTTGAAGAGGCCGATCGCCTCACCCTCCAGAAAATGTGCGAACTGGCCGGCGAAGGGGCCTGTCAGCGGCGCTGGCTGTACTTCACCGAAGTGGAACGGTTCGACGCCCAGCAGCTCAAAATCCTCGATGCCCTGTGGCGGGTCTACTCGGGCGATAAGTTTGGCTTTTCGATCCAGCGGCGCATCTGGCTGGGCGTCGGCCAAGTGTGGGATAAATTCTGGCCCAAGATTGACTGGAAATCCGGCAATCGCTGGACCCGCTACCCCAACGAATTCCAGTGGCATTTCGACGCGCCCCTGGGCCATTTGCCCCTGACCAACCAACTGCGCGGCGTGCGGGTGATGGCGGCCCTGATGAATCACCCTGCCTGGAAGGACGATTAGCGCATCGATTAGCGCGAACCACTCCGGCCACGATGCCCACCCCGCGCCTGATATATTCAGCCTGAGACGTTCCGCCTGAGCGGGTCTGGATCCGTTCAGTCTGATTTTGTTGAGGCCAAGGCCGCGATCGCGCCAGAGACCACATGAAAATTTTTCGCACCGGGGGCCGTGCCCCATGGCCCCCCCTGCTCCTGACCGGGGCCGCCCTCCAGCAATGGCAGCGCGACAGTTGGCTGGCCCGCTGGATTGGCCTGCTGGGGCCGTGGCAGCGCCATAGTGTACTGCTGGCCTATGGGGATGCGTTGGGGGCGGGGGCGATCGCCCTGACCTTTGCCCTTGCGCCGTTTGTGTCCACCGACCTCATTGGCGTTCTGATGCTGGCGGCGGCGGGCCTGTGGTTTTTGCTCACGGTGGCGGATGGCCGCAGTTGGCGATCGGCGATCGGTGTTGGAACGGACGACGCTACAGAAACGGGCGCGGGCAAAATCAGCGCGGGTTTTACGCCCATCCACCTGCTGCTGCTGCTCTATTGGGGCCTCAATACGATCGCCATGGCCCTGTCCCCCGTTCCCAAGGCGGCGGCGGCGGGTTGGAGCAAATTGACGCTCTATCTGCTGTTTTTTGCCCTGATGGCGCGGGTGCTGCGGGTACCCCGGTGGCGATCAGCGTTGATTGCGGTGTATCTCCATGTGGCGCTGGTGGTGAGCTGCTACGGCCTGCGCCAGTGGTTCTTTGGGGCGACGGCGCTGGCCACCTGGGTGGATGCGGAATCGCCGCTGGCGAAAACGACGCGGGTCTACAGCTACCTGGGCAATCCGAACCTGCTGTCGTCCTACCTGATCCCGGCGGTGATGCTGAGTTTGGCGGCCCTGTTTGCGTGGCGGCGGCCCGTGGCAAAGCTGCTGGCGGCGGTGATGCTGGGGGTCAATGGCATTTGTTTGATCCTCACCTTCAGTCGCGGCGGCTGGATTGGGATGCTGGCGGGCCTGACGATCGCGGCGATCGCGTTGGTGGACTGGTGGAGCGTGAAATTTTCGCCCTTTTGGCGGCGGTGGGCGCTGCCGATTCTGTTGGGGGGCGGCACGGCATTTCTGGCGATCGCGATCACCCTGGTGGAACCGTTGCGGTTGCGGGTGGGCAGCATCTTCGCCCTGCGGGGGGACAGCAGCAATAACTTTCGCCTCAATGTCTGGCTGTCGGTGCTAGAAATGATCCGCGATCACCCCTGGTTGGGTATCGGTCCGGGCAACAGCGCCTTCAATCGAATTTATCCCCTCTACCAAAGGCCGCGTTTCACCGCCTTGAGCGCCTACTCCGTCCTGCTGGAGGTGGCCGTCGAATCCGGTTTGGTGGGCCTGACGGCGTTCCTGTGGCTACTCATGGTCATCGCCCACCAGGGGCTTTCGGCCATGCGGCGGCTCCGGGCCACCCACCATCCCCACGGCTATTGGGCGATCGCGGCGATCGCCTCCGTCGGCGGCCTGTTGGGGCAAGGGTTTGTGGATACGGTCTGGTATCGGCCCCAGGTGAACATGCTCTGGTGGTTCTCCGTGGCGATCGTCGCCAGCTTCTACCAAGGCCCGCCAGCCCCAGATCGCACCCCCCAACCCGAAACCTAGACCGCCCCCTAGATCACCGGCGAAACCCAGGCGCGATCGCCACCGTCAGGGGCACCAGTCCTCACATCCCAACCCGTTCCCACCCCCATGGCCGACCTCTTCGCCCCCCGCCACCCGCGCATTGCCGTCCCCACCGCGATCGCCACGGACCCCAACTTCAACGTCCAACCGGGCACCGGCCTCGATGGGGTCGTCGGCATCGGCACCACCGACGGCGACATTCTCTGCTCCGGTGCCCTCCTGCTCTCCGGCCGCCACATCCTCACCGCCGCCCACTGCTTCAACGACGATCGCGATCGGCCCAACCTCAGCCCCGACCCCAGCATCTACCAAGTCACCTTCAACCTACCCAGCGGCCTCGCCCGCCTGCCCGTCCAGCGCATCTTCATCCACCCCGACTGGCGCGCCGACCCCGACTCCAACAGCGACATCGCCATCCTCGAACTGGCCACCACCGCCCCCGACGCCGCCGATCGCTACGACCTCTACCGCGACTTTAACGAAGTGGGCCAAACCGTCCGTCGGGTGGGCTGGGGGGCCGCCGGCACCGGCCAAGGGGGCGAACTGGCCGACAGCTCCGCAGTCCAGCGCACCGGCCTCAATCGCTACGACGCCCTTGGGGACGTATTCAACCGTAACCCCGGCGCCCGGGTCATCCCCGGCACCCAACTGGCCTACGACTTCGACAACGGCCAGGTCCAAAACGACGCCCTCGGACGCCAGTACGGCCTCAACGACCTGGGCTTCGGATTTCAAGAAGTGGGCGTAGCGCGGGGCGACTCCGGCGGGCCGGGGCTCATTGGCAACCGCATCGCAGGCATCGTGTCCTACGGCTTCAGCCCCACGGCGGCAGGCGTGGATGTCACCCGCGCCAATGACACCAGCTTTGGCGAAATCTTTGCCGATACGCGGGTGTCCGCCTTCGCCCCCTGGATTGACACCACCCTGGCGCAGGCCAACGCGGGCAATGATTTCCGGGTGGGCACCAGCCGCGCCGATACGCTCTACGGCAACCGGGGCAATGACACCCTCTCGGGCCTCGGGGGCAACGATGCGCTCTTTGGGGGCCGGGATAACGACATCCTGACGGGGGACGGGGGCGATGATGTGCTCTACGGCAACCGGGAGGCGGACATTCTCGACGGCGGCGAGGGCAACGATACGCTCTTGGGCGGCCAGGACAATGACACGCTGATCGGTGCGGCGGGGAATGATGTCCTCAGCGGCGATTTTGGCCAGGATTTGCTGGTGGGGGGGCCGGGGGCAGATGTTTTTGTCCTGAATCCGGCGACGGCTACGGTGGATCTGGCCCAGGCGGATATTGTGGCGGATTTTAGTGGCGTTGAGGGGGATGTCCTGGCGATCGCGGGGGGGCTGACGGGGGCGGATCTGGATCTAACCCTGGGGGGATTTAATGGGGTCGGCGGCACGGCGGTGCGGGTGCGGGCCACGGGGGCGGCGATCGCCTTTGTGAATGGGGCGAATCCGGCGGATGTGGCGGGGCGCGTGATCCCGTGGCTCGGCTAGGCGCTTGGCTTCCCCTGCGGGCGTCATCCCTGGGGGATTGGGGTGCTTTTTTGATCGGGCGGCGATCGCTGGTGGCGGTGGTGGGCCGTTCCATGGAGCCGACCTTGGCACCGGGCGATCGCGTGTGGGTGGATCGGCGGGCCTATGGCGATCGCGAGCCGGAGCCGGGGGAGATTGTGCTGATGCGGCGGCCCGACCAGCCGGACCAGGTGTTGATTAAGCGGGCGATCGCCCCCAGTGCTTCCCCCGGCGATTCTTCCGGCTTTTGGATCGTGCTGGGGGACAACGCCGCCGCAAGCACCGACAGTCGCCACTTTGGGCCGGTCCCGCGATCGCACCTGCTCGGTCAGGTGGTCAGCCGCCTCTAAACATTTCCCTGCCGTAGGGGTTGGGTCTCTCAACCCGAGCCCGAGGGATCACCACAGCCCCCTTCAAGGTTCGGCAGATCACGGGTTGCGAGTGATCGCAGGGGCTGGGCGGAGAAACCCCGCCCCTACGGATAATCGGTTGAGAGAACGGGAAAATCAGGGTTTCAGGGCATTTTGCCGACATTCCCTAGGGCGTCCGTTGCAGATCGGCGCGCTCCTCCGGCACGATCGCCCCTTCCACCGGGCAGACTTGCAGGCAGATGCCGCAGTCAATGCAGGTTTTGAAATCAATCCAGTACCAGCCGGTGCCCTTTTTGTTCTTGCCCGGTCCCTCGTGGATGCAGGCGACGGGGCACGCTTCTACGCAGTCGGCGATGCCTTCGCAGGTGTTGGTAACGATGCTGTGTGCCATGGCGGGTTGCTACTTCTGCCTAAACTGGGCCTAAACCTTAAAAAAAACGCTTCTCTCTCGGGGCCGACCGGGGCCGGTCCAGCGTTTTAGTCTAGCGCGCGGCCTGGGTCGCCATGGCGATCGCCTCACCTATACCGTTTCTGAAGTCACCTGACCGTCCGCGTCTACCCAGGCGATCGCGGCAATGCGTCGCTGCTTGGCCCGGTCCCGGATGGCTTCCGGCGGATCTTGAGCTTTTAGATCCAGCTCCACCCGCACCAGGCGATCCGGCGTTTGGCGCAAAGTCTGGGCATGGGCAAAGGCCGCCCCCAACGCTTGGGGCGATCGCGGCACCACCAGCCAATCGGTCGCCGGGGTTTGTTGGGGCAGGCGATCGCCCTTCAGGAGCACCTGATGCAGCGGCTCCAGATTCAGGCCAAAGCCAATGCCGGGATAGCTCTTGCCCTCGGGATCGTAGACCCCCAACAGGCGATCGTAGCGGCCCCCCTGGCCCAGGCGCTGATGGACCGTCGCGCCGCCGCTGATGGCCTCGAACACAATGCCCGTGTAGTAATCAAAGGTCTGCACCAGGCTCAGATCCAGCACCAACGGCAGCGATCGCCCCGCCGCCGTCCCCAGCAGATCCACCAAATTTTTCAGATCCGTCACCCGTTGCCGCTGGGCCTCCGTCAGGTCCAGGGCCGCCACCCGTTCGAGCACCGCCGCCGGTTCCCCCCGCAGGTCAAACAGGGCGATCGCCCGCGCCCGCAACGTCGGCGGCAACTCCAGGGCCTCTAGACCCACGCGATCGAGATTCACCAGGGCCGTCCGCACGCGATCGCGCATCGGCTGCGGGAACGGTTCCAGGAGCGATCGCGTCAGCCCCGCCTCCCCCATCAGCAGGTGCCAATCTTCTAAACCCACCGCATCCAGGCAGTCCGCCAGCAGCAGCACCGCCTCCGCATCTGCGATCGCCCCGCCGCAGCCCAGCAACTCCATCCCCGCCTGGAAAAACTCCCGCTGGCGCGACGGCCCCGATCGCCCCGGATCCCGGAACACATTGGCAATGTAGTACAGCCGCTGGGGATGGGTCACCGCCGCCATCCGCGTCACCGCCGCCCGCGCGATCGAAGCCGTCAGCTCCGGACGCAAACCCAGCGACCCCTCCTCCCCATCGGGAATCGAAATAATCGTGCGGCGCTCCACCGCCCCCCCCGCCAGCAGCGTCTCCACCCGCTCCACCGTCGAGGTCACGATCCACTGGTAGCCCCAGCGGTGGAACACCTCCTGTAGGCGGGTTTCAATCCAGTGCTTTTGCGCCACATCCAGGGGCAGCAGATCCCGCGCACCGACGGGAGGTTGATAGGTCATGGTTGATTCAACAAGGAGGACGGCGGACAGATGGACTCAGCCACCGGGAGTTGGGGACGCGACTACTTCACTTACTTCTTGCGTCCGAACAGGCCCCCGAATAGCCCCCCAGATTTTCCCTTATCCTGGGCCGCCTGCTGCGCTGCCTTGGTGCCGGTTTGGCCCCCCTTCGCCGTTTGCCCCTGGCCGCTGCTGCCTAAACGCCGATCCAATTCCCGTTTCGCCGCGATCGCGATCGCATTGGTCGGCTCCAGGGCTAGGGCGCGGGACAGGTGAACCTTCGCGAGGGTATTTTGGTTTTGCTCCAGATAGCTCTTGCCCAACAGCGCATGGCATGGGGCGCTATTGCCATCCCGTTTGAGGGCCTCCTTCAGTTCATGGACCGCCATGGCCGTCTGGCCCTTCGTCAGCAGTTCCTGCGCCCGCCGCAAGGATCCTTCAATTTCTAACGCCAGAGCATTATTCGCATTGGTCGCCGCCGCCGGAGCCGGTGCCGCCGGGGCTGCTGGCCGTGGAGCCGCGATCGCCGCCGCCGGAGCCGCCCCCTTCGTACCCACCCGGGACAGGTAGGCCAAATTGAACTCACTGGCCTCGGCAATGCGCGCCATCACCTCCGCCAAAACCCCATACTGCTGCGCCGCCAGCGATCGCAACTGCTGCACATACACCTGCTCAAAATTAGCCGCTGTCGTCATCTGACGCGCCACATCACTGGCAATCTGAATGCGCCCCATCTGCTGCGGCAGCCGCCCCGCCACCGTCCGCAGCACCACCTCATGATCCTGGCGCTTCGCCGCATTCGAGAGGGTGGCATAGGCCGGATTCACCAGCTTAGACATCAACTGTTTCGCCAATTCCTTTTCCTTCGGATCCGTGGCGGGGCAGGTGTCCGGATGCAGGAGCGGCGCAATCTGCAAATAGCGCTGGCGCACGGCTTTGGGATCGCTATTGAGGGGGATTCCCAGAATGGCGTGGTGGTCGGTCACCGATAGGGCAAACAAACCCCGAACAATCTCAAAGGACATGGCGCGCCGCTCTTTTTTTACGGGTTCTCTACTGTTTAGTGTACTTTGCTGACCTTGCCCTAGACGGACGGCCAGGTGCTCGGGTCTTGGCTCCAAAGGGCGATCGCGGGCACCTGGGCGAGGGCACGGCACAGGGGCTCCTGGAGGGGGCCGTTGGTGGCCACGAGGCGACCGCTGCGCACATCCACGGCGCTGCCGTCATAGGCCGTGACCTGCCCCCCGGCTTCTTCCACCAGCACCACCCCGGCGGCAATGTCCCAAATCGACAGGCCCCGCTCCCAGTAGCCATCGAGCCGTCCGCAGGCCACGTAGGCCAGGTCCAGGGCCGCTGAGCCGCCGCGCCGGACCCCCTGGGTGAGGTGGGTGAGGTAGCAAAATTCAGCGTAGTTATTATCAGGTGTTTCGCGGCGATCGTAGGCAAACCCGGTCACCAGCAAACTCTGGGCGAGGCGATCGGCCTTTGAGACCTGGATCGGCTGACGGTTGCGGGTGGCCCCGAGGCCCTTGGCGGCGCGGAAGAGCTCCTGATGAAACGGGTCATAGATCACGCCGATCGCGGGCACCCCTTCCACCAACAGGGCAATGGAGACGGCGGAAAAGGGATATTGATGAGCGAAGTTGGTGGTGCCATCGAGGGGATCAATCGCCCAGAGGAAGGGGCCGGAATGGTCACCGATCGCGCCGGATTCCTCCGCCAGGATGCCCACCTGGGGACAGTGGCGCTGGAGGACTTCGAGGACGGCGGCTTCGGCGGCGCGATCGGCATTGGTGACTAGATCGCCAGATCGCCCCTTTTCGTCAATTTGGGTGAGGTTGCCGCGCCAGAAGTCCAGGACGCCGCCCCCCGCCAGGGCCGCCTCCGTGGCGATGTCGAGGTAGGGTTTGAGCCGTTCCGGGGAGTCGAGGACCATGGATGTTTATTTTTTAGGGATTTTGGGCGCGGAAGGCCGCTGGCGACAGGCGCAGGGGTTTGGCGGGATCCCACAGGCCCACCTCTAGTAAACGGGCGCGGCTTTGGGCGTGGTGGAGGCGATCGGCGTATTTCAAGCCGAGGGTGCGATCGCTGACAATCGCGTGGCCGTCCGCCAAAAGCTGTTCATTAATCAACACCTCCCCGTGCCAGACATAGGCTAGCAGACGTCCGAAGCGATCGCGCGGTGCCTCATCGAATTCCAGCCACACCTGCTGACCGGCCACGCGATCGGCCAGGGCCTGTTGCGCCTGGACCCCCCAGGGATTTTGGCGCAGATCCGGCGCATCAATGCCCAACAGCCGCACCCGTTCCCGACCCTGGGGGGGCGCAGGGCGATCGCCAGTTCCAAGTCCTAGGGATCCCGTCTCCGTCGGCGGCGATCGCAGGGTTCCAATGGGCTGAATTTCCAGGGTGTTGCCATTGGGGACGCGCTCAACCGTTGCGGCGATGCCCGTCCGCTCCACCGGCCCCACGCAGGCCCCCAGGGTCACCGAGGTCAGCAGCAGCGCGATCGCCCCCGCCAGCGGCCTCGCGATCGACCTAATCATCCTCAAGGGGCAGCCCAAACCTCACCTTGCCCCGGCCAAAGTAGCGCCCGAACTGCTGCTCATAGACCTCATCCTCATCCTGGGTTTCCACCTCCAGATCCGATCGCGCATAGCTCACGCACAGGAGCGCATAGCCCTTCGCCCGCAGGTCCGGCGACAAACCCATGGCCTCCGGCTGCTCCAACTCCCCCTTGATCACCCGCACGGCGCAGGCGGTGCAGGCCCCGTTGCGGCAGGAATAGGGCAGCGTCGCCCCCTGATTTTCCGCCGTCTGGAGGATGTAGCGATCCTCCGGCACACGCACTTCAAAGGTTTTGCCCGCCTGCCGGTGGCGGATGCGGACGGTATGTTGGATTGCGCTCGGTTCGATCGCGGCCATGGCAGCACTTCGCAAGGATGGGTTCAGGGGGGCATCGGCCCCGTGCAGGGTTGATCTTACCGCCTGCCCCGGAGGCCCGAACGGTGGAATTGGTAAAAGGGGTTTTCAGGAGGGCTCACCCCTGCTACTGTATTAATTCTGGTACGCCACCCGCGCCCGTTTGACGGCCATTTGCCCGAGAATCGGCGGCGACGGCATGGCAAAACCCCATCTGGAGAGATGGCCGAGCGGTTGAAGGCGCAGCACTGGAAATGCTGTTCAGGGGCAACCTTGACGAGGGTTCGAATCCCTCTCTCTCCGTTTTTATTCCCAAAACAAACATGGGCGGTAGGGTGCGTTCGCCACGGGTGATTTTCACCGGGATTTGGTTAATGCGAACGCACCGCCCCCTCTGGATGTTCTGGGTCGGCATGGGTGATCGTGTTGATAGGCTTGGCGATCGCGTGGATTTGGGGTGGGTCGGTGCGTTCGGAGAACGGGCGCGATCGCGTTGAGCGAGACAGGGCCGAACGCACCCTACCAGTGTTTTGCCAATTATTGAATTATCCATGGACGGTGATGGGTTTGGCCTAGCTCTCCCCAGGGTCTAGGTGGATTCGGGGGAGGGGTGGCGCTGCGATCGCGTCTTCCTCAGATCCAGATTCAGACCCGGATTTGCGCAACCCCAGGGCGATCGCGAGGGGCTCCACCTGATCTTCCCCGTGGGTTTGGAGGGCCATTAGGAGCGCTTGGGCTTCGGACAGAAGGGTTTGCACCTGGATGCCGCCGTAGCAGCCGCGATCGTCCCAGGGGGTTTTGGCGAGGCGTCCCATGCCCTCCCCGAGCAAAATCGCCGCGCCGCGCCAGTTGAGATTACTGAGGTGGTAAATGCCCACGGCGATCTGCAAGATGCCTTGATAAAAAGTTTTGTCCGGGTTGACCGCCTCGATCCACAGGGCTTCGAGGGTGTCGTGGCATTGGTAAAATTCGCCGCCGTTGAATTGCTCGACGGCGCTCCAAAATTCGGGCGGTTGGGGGTCTTCCATGGGGCGGGACAATCAAACCTAGGAACGGTGGCTGGGGTGCTGTTGCAGTTGCAGGGCCAGGGGCTGATCGGCCTGGAGGATGAGGCCGCTGCCGTCTAGCTGTAGGCTCGGGCCGCTGCCGCCGCTGCCGCCCAAATTCCACCAAATCCAGGCGCTACCGGGGGCGATCGCGCGGACACTGGCGGCATTGGCGGTTAACCAGAGGACTGGTTCCGGCGGGGGGGCGATCGCGATCGCGGTTGGGTTCAGGGCCGCCAACGCCTCTAGGATCACCTGCCGCCCGCGCAGCCAGCCCGTTTCCGGGAGCCACACACGCGGGTTGATCTGCCGCCGACTGCCGTAGGCGTAGAGGGATGCCGCCGCGATCGCCAACTGCTCGAACCCCTCCTCGGTCCAGGGGCCAGACGGATCCAGGGCGATCGCCAAATCCTCCCCCGTGGTCACCGTTTCCAATTCCCGCACCTGCAACGCGCCGGAGCGGGCACTGCTGCGCCAATGGATCAGCCGCATTGAATCCCCCCAGCGGTAGGGCCGCAGCGATCGCGTCAGCCCCTCCGTCGAAGCCAGGGCATTGCGCGGATCCGCCGCCGCCCGCAACTGGCCCCCCAACCCGAGGCGATCGGCGATCGGACAGCGCCGCAGGGCCAGCACCTGGGGATAGACCACCACCTTGGCCGGTGCCGCCAGATCCCGCCGGGTCCAAAACAGCCCAAAGGGGGCCGCACTGCGCAGCCGCACCCCCTGCCACACATACACCCCCCGCCGCACCCCGTCCCACCGATGCCGCCACAGGTACACCTCCCCAGGGGCCAGCAGTTCGATCGCGTGGTGGGCCTCGGGGCCGATCGCCGCCGGAGCCCGATCCATCAACTGGAGCAGGGGCCGGGGCTGGGGGCTGCCATTGCACACCTCCAGTTCGATCGTCACCCCATCGCCGCTATGGACCGCCGCCACGGGCCGCCGCACCACCGTCAGCGATCGCAGCGATCGCGCCGACAGCACCGCCGCCACCGCCAGCAGGGCCAGCAGCACCCCACTAATCACATACAGCCAGCCCGCCATCGAGTTGGTGGCCGCCGCGAAGAAAAAGATCGTAAAAAACAGCAACAGCCATCCCTGGTAGGACGGATTTAGCCACCGCCGCTCCAGGGCCTCCGTCCAGCGCCGTCGCCACCCCTGCGGAGCCTTGACCTTTGGTTGCCTGGGTTTACCGTTGCCGTGTGCCACCGCGATCGCCCCCACCGCCCCAGCGGTCTGCCCATCGCCCCCCATCCTAGCAACCACCCCCGGCAAAACCGGCCCCGGTCAACCCAGCGACCCTTGCTGTTTTTTGTCGAGCTTCTCCACCTTGGCCCAAGCCCGCCCCATCAGTCCTTCACCGTCACCGCAAACCGCAACGGCGGCACGTCACCGTCCACCGCAAAGGTCACCAGCAGCGACGCCAATGCCTGGGGGCGCGCCTCCGTCCATTGCAGCACCACCGGCCCCGCCTCCGTCCGCTGGGCCACCGTGGACCCGCCGTCCGTCTCTAGGGTCAGGGCACCGCCACAGGGCAAATCCCCCTCGATCGCCAGGGTGCCGCGATCGCCGTCATACACCGCCCGCAGCGTCAGCACCCCAAAGGCCGTCAGCCACTGGCGATCGCACCGAGGACTCCGGGCACCCAACTCCAAAGACAAAGAGCCAAACAGCCGCTGGGCCGCCAGCATCGTCAGGGCAATCTGCTGCTCCGTCGTTGCCCCCTCATAAAAATCCAGCGGTTCCAGGGTTTTCTTCATCACCCCATCGCGCGCCGTCGCCAGCAGCACCCGCCCCGCCATCTGATTCATCAGAGCCTCTTGGCCTGGAAAAAGGGCATCCACCGCTTCCATCAGCGCCCGCCCCTTCTGGGTCACCTGACCCACCAGGGTTTGGCAGCGCTCCAGCACATGGGCCATCACCGCCTCCGGCAGCACGGTCGGCAGATCTAAGGCCCCCAACTGCGGCAGCCAAGGGTTTGGAACCTGGCCCACCATCGGCTCGTCATACACCTCGGGATAGTCTTGAACCTCCGACTCCCACGGAAACAGGGGCGGCCGCCGCTCCGCCTCCGCCATCAGCCGCGCTTGGACGATCGCCAGGTAGCGATCGCGAACGACCGGTAAATCATCAACAAAATCGAGCATGGGATCGCCTGTCTGAGAAAAGGACGCCGATGGCGCATCCAACCCCGACCCCGTGGCAGCCATCGGCCCCCCTGGCGGGTCAACCGCGTCAGCCGCGTCGGCCGCGTCAGCCTCCCCTAGCAACTGTCCAAAGAGCCAGTGCTGCACGTCCTGCGGAACGCCATCTAAGTTGCTATTCATCCGTAGATTCCCCTGTTCCGGATTCTGGATTGTTACGCAGTTCCCAGGCAGTTTCGAGCAGTTTGAACCACTGGCGCTGCATCTGGGACAACCCTAACCCCAACTGCTGGGCCAATTCGCGATCGCCCAGGCCCGATCGCTTCCCCGTCACCAGGGCCTGATCCTCCGGAGCCAGCGCCCCCCAGAACACCTCCCACTGCTGGGGCAGCAGGCCCAAATTCCGCCCCAGGTCCGCATCCAGCCATTGGTGGACCAACTCCCAGCGGTGCTGGAGGGCAAAGCGGATCAGGTGATAGCGGAACCGCTGCTGGAGATAATCCCGCTGGCGGGGCGTCAGATTCAGCAGCGCCTCGATCTCCGCCGTGGTCATGTCCTTCAGGCGCAGGACCAAATAATCCACGCACTCCTCTTGCTTCTTGGAGCGCAGGTAATCAATCAATTCCTCGATCACCCGCTGGCGCAAGGACGCATCCGCCACCTCCGTCGATTCCTGCGCCCCCATCACATCCCGCACCTGCTGCACGGAGGCGTCATCCCAGGTGTAGGCGTCCCCGTCACTGCCGCCCCCCTCCGCCGCCCGTTCAATGTCAATGGAGGTTTCCGGCGGCTGCTGCTTGGCAAAGGTCTGGGCGCGCAGGATGGCCAGTTGCTGCGATCGCCGACCGGGCAGCGGAATGCGGCGTTTGGCGTAGCGTTCCACAAAGGCCATATATTCCGCCAACTCCAGCAGCACCCGAGGCGAATAGGTCTCCGGCACATCATTTTCCCGCCGGAACGCATTCAGGGATTCCACGTAGAATCCCTGTAAAAAATCTTCGATCGCCGTCAGCCGTGCCTGGTAGCTCGCGCGGGTGCGGGGGGGCGCAATATATCGATAGACGATCGCGCTGAGGGTGCCATGGAGTTCCGCCCGCCCCCTAGAGGCCCCCCGCTGGTAGTAGCGCAAACATTGCTGGAGCCGATGGCGCGCCAACTGGAGCATCCAGCCGTCCACATCGCCGGACGCCTGAATCCGCTGACTTTCCGTACAAATGCGGCGCACCTCATCCGCCAAGCGGCGGGCCACGGCACCACAGACCCGAGGGGAAGCTGTTGTTGCCGAGCGGAACTCTTCTTCTAAATACCGAACGATCGCTTCCACGCCGCCGCTTGCCACTCCCGACATCTCTTCAGGGTTTAACATGACCGTAACACGATTGCCATCGGCGATCGCCCATCCCTTGGGTCACCTTTTTGACCATCCCGTCAGTCTTTCCCCCTATGAACCTCGACGAACAAATCCAGATTCTCATCAACGAAGCGCCCCAGGACGGCCAAACCCCTGCCCTAATCCAGTCCGTCGCCCCCGTGCTCTCCCACTTCGGCCAGCAGCTCGGGCGCGATCGCTTCTATGTCCTCCAAACCCTCAATGGCGACTGGGTGCGCACCACCCTCAGCAGCCGCGCCGAGCACGGCCTCGAAAAAACCGTCATCTACGCCTTCGCCACCCTCGAGGACGCCGGCAATAGCCCCCTTCCCGTCAAGGATCCCCAAGTGCTCGCGGCCCCCATGCCCGTTACGCACATCCTATTTCAACTCATGGCCCTCAAAACCGTCGATAGCCTCGTCTTCTTCACCCGCGCCGGTAACCTCAACCAGGGCACCGAAATTAGCCGCGATGTTTTCGAGGAAACCATGCGCCAATATTTCCAACAACTGCAAAGCTGGCAGGACGGCGAGGATCCTACCCTCACGATCGCCTAGGGCCGCGATCGCCCAGCCCCCACAGCACATAACCCCCCCCCCCCAGATCAGCCAACCAGAACCGATATAAAGATATATGTCCCAACCCCAACCCAAGCTCCCTCGCAGCCGATAGACTCACTAGGGAGTCCTGTCTTCAGCCCCCTCACCATGTCCGAAGATGTCCGCCAGCAGCTCGCCGCACTCTTTGGAAGCATCACACCCAAAAGTAGCGAAAAAGAGGTGGAAGATCGGATCGTTGAACCGCTCCTCAAACTGCTCGGCTACGACACCAGCGAATGGGAAAAACAAGCCAAGGTGCAGCGGGCACGCCTAGACTATTTGGTCTACACCCACCACGCCGCCCCCGCCCGCTATTACCTCGTCATCGAGGTCAAAGCGCCCCATAAGGATCTCAAGAAAAGCGCATGGCAACTGTCGCGCTACCTGCGCAAAACCGGCAGCGTCCTAGGGCTATTGACCAACGGCAAAGAATTTAAAATCTTCTATAACTACTGCGATCGCGTCGAAGAAATCATCACCCTCAGCGCCGAAGCAGTCATTCATCGATATCACGAATTTGCCATTCTGCTCTGCCACGGCAGTTGTCAGAAGGTCATGAACGAATTTCAGTACATCCATGAATACACCCACAGCCGCATCCTCGGTGGCGTCGCTCGCCTGTTTAAAAAGCCAGAATTAATGCAAATTTCCGATCCCAACATCCCCATTTCCCCCCTTGAACCCTCGGAGAACGCCATGATCATTACGGTTTTCAATAACAAGGGCGGTGTCGGCAAAACCACCACCACCATCAACCTCGCCGCAGCCCTCAACCGCCTCGGAAAACGGGTTTTATTAATTGATATTGACCCCCAAGCCAATCTCACCACCGGTGTCGGCATTGACCCCCTCCAGGACATCGAGCACCAGGGCAAAAAAGACATCACCCACCTGCTAACTGAGGCCAGAACTAAGGCCAGTGACGTGATTATTCGTCGCAAATGGACCAATGTCACCCTGGATGTGGTGCCCTCCCACATTCGCCTGAGCGACATGGAGCCGGTCCTGATTAATACGGTGGATGTGGATCGGGTTTTGGCCAAGAAACTCAAGCCCTGCCGCGAGGACTATGACTACATTTTCATTGATCCGCCCCCGTCCTTCGGTAAAGTAAACGCCATTTCCCTCATGGCCTCTGACGCGGTTTTAATTCCAACCCAGCTATCGCCCTATCCCATCCGGGCGCTGGAATATGTCATGAACCGGACCTTTTCCATTGACGAGTCGCGGGAGGTGCCGCTGCCCATCCTCGGGTTGGCGGTCAGTATGTATGATCGCGGTTCCAAGAAATTGGCCCTAGACATGAAGGAATTAATTTATGAATTGCTGTCTAAGGATGGCCGTCGCAAAGATATTGAGCTATTTCCCGATACCACTTGGATTCCGCGATTGAATGTGGTGTCCACCAGTCCCAATAAAGGGCAGCCAATCTGTGAAGCTGAATTTGATGATGATCTTCAGCAGCGGGAGCGGGATGCGGCCCTCGATGCGTTCAATTGCTATACCCTTCTCGCTAAGCATGTGTTAAAAGTTTCTGAAGCTATTGCCAGGGCATAGGTCAACTATGGATCGCCTAGATCGCCAAAGTCGCATCATTGAGTATCTCAAAATTAAGCCGACCCACCACGGCCAGCTTGAGACCTGTTTGCTCGCTATTCCTGATGGAATTAGTTTGAAATTTCCGCCTGAGCGCCTGGAGGAAATTCGCACCAGTTTGACGGAGCAGGGGACAAATTTAATTCCGTTGATGGTGCGCCGCAGCGATGCCTATGGGGATGACTTTGAATATGAGGTGATCTACGGGGAGGAGTGGTGTGTTGTTGCGCAGGAGTTAGGGATTGATCGCCTGTGGGTGTGGATGTTTGACCTCGACGACGAGCAGGCCCAGGTGGCGCGGGCGGAGATGGCGCGATTGGCGGGGGCAGAGGTGGTAATTGTTCCGGGTCCAGGGCCGATTCAGCCGACTCCAGATCCGTTGATTGATCCTTCTATTGCCCGGCACATGGAAGACCAGCTTCAAAAAATTCAGGAACTCTCGAAACAAGTTGAGCGGGTGGAAACGGCTCTCAAAACCGAACCTAAAAAAACTGATCCGACGGAAGTTGTTGTTCCTCAATTAGAGAAGTTTGAGGAGCGCTTTAGTCATCTGGAATCGGCAATTCAAGAGTTGGGCGATCGCGAGGCTCCCCAACCCACGGTTACGAAGGTCGATAGTCAACCCCTTGCGGAGGTTTTGAATCGGGCCTTGGACGCGATCGCGGCGGGCCAAATCCGTGTCAATCTTTCCATCGAGTCGGGTAAGGTTATTACTCCGCCGCCGCTACCGATCAAGGAGCCAAGCACTGTCGCGGAACTTAGGGCTGAGCTTCAAGCTCGCGGCATTGCCTTTTCTAAAAGCGCTAAGAAACCTGAGCTACTGACCCTCTGGGAAAAATGCAAGTCATCAGGAGCTTCTGACGCTTAGGCGGCTTTGTAGGATCGCGATCGCGCGGTCATAGGCAAACTGAATAAACCAGGCCAGCGCGATCGTCAGGGGAACCGCCACAGAAAACATATAGAAAAACTGAGAAACGGGAGTTTCAGGATAATAAAACTTCACCACACTTTGCATGACCGGACGATGGAAAAGATACATGCAAAAACTGCTGTAGCTCAAGAAAATGATTAACCTTGCGGCCCCCTGTAAATGGGCCTCCATCCGCCGACATCCCTCAAACACCAGAAGACAGCCCGCCGTTCCCGCAGGAATTCGAGCCAACGTCCCCAATAGCTTAGATTCAAAGGTTATTGGCAGCAAAAACAGGCCCACCACAAAGATAAATAGGGCACCCCACAGCACCCTAGGGCGCGTCATCCCGGCTTCGTCATAGCCCGCCATCAGGCCCAGAATGAACGGCGGCAGGTAGAGCAAGATGCGGTAGTCGAGGTGCCCCCCCAGAAAGGAATAGGCCATAAAGCTAAGCCACAACAGAAACCCCATCAAGGCGATTCTCAGGAGGCTGCGCCGGGGCACGAGAATCAGCGGCGAAAGAAGGTTGAATACGAGCAGCATCGTGATGTACCAAAGGGTTTTTGGTACCGGTGCTGAAAACATGGAAATTAGCAGCGCCCCCTCGGTCAACAAACCGGCTTTTTCGATGTGCATGAAGCCGAAGCACGCGATCGCCAGCAGGTAGAGGGGATAGATGCGAATAAAGCGTTTTTTCAAATATCCAATGAAGCACTCCGCCGAATCGAATCTTTCCTTCTTTCCAATAAAGTAGGCGGAAACGAAGGCGAAGGAACCGAGACAAAGGCTGACTAATAGCAGAGAAATCCGGTTGGAATGCAGCCAAAAGGGGTCCGTTGGGCCATAGTCAACATAGTCTCGGAGATGCCAATAGGCCACAATATAAAGGCAGGATAATACCCGAATGAAATCAATAAACAACCTGCGCCTAGGGGCGGGAGCAGGGGAAATCACCTTATCCATAGGTCGTGGCAACAACAACTGGGCTGATCATAGCCAGACGATTTTGGTGATGCCACTGGATTCGATGGATCTGCACAAAAATACACGGCTCCACGTCGAGGAGGGGCGATCGCGGTGTGGAGCCGTCGTGATGATTTGAAGTGATTAGGATCTAAAAAATCGCCCCAGAATTAGCCCTAGCCGTGGCGTTTTTGATGCCAATGCCACGCATGGGCCACGATCGCATCCAGGTCCGGATAGGTGGGTTGCCAACCGAGCACCTCGCGCACCTTATCGCTACTGCTGACCAAAATTGGGGGGTCGCCGGGGCGGCGATCGCACTCCATCACCTCAATCTTGGCCCCCGTAACACGGCGGGCGGTTTCAATGGCTTCGCGCACGGAAAAACCGCTGCCGTTGCCTAAATTGAAGGCATCGGAGGGGCCGCCATTGAGGAGATATTCCAACCCCAACACATGGGCCGACGCGAGATCATTGACATGGACATAATCGCGGATGCAGGTGCCGTCGGGGGTGTTGTAGTCGGTGCCGAAAATCGTAATTTTTTCGCGCTTGCCGAGGGCCGCAAACAGGATGAGGGGAATCAGGTGGGTTTCGGGGGTGTGGTCTTCGCCGATCGCGCCGGAGGGGTCAGCACCGGCGGCGTTGAAGTAGCGGAAAATGACGGATTTGAGACCATAGGCCGCATCAAAATCCCGCAGCATTCGCTCCACCATGAGCTTGGATTCGCCGTAGGGATTGATGGGAATTTGTGGATGATCTTCGGCGATCGCGTCCGTTTGGGGCACCCCATAGGTGGCGGCGGTGGAGGAAAAGACGAAGCGATCAATCTTGGCTTCGAGCATTGCTTCGAGCAAAGTGAGGGTACCCACCACATTATTGTGATAGTAGCGGGCGGGATCCTGGACCGATTCCCCCACGGCGATGTAGGCGGCGAAGTGCATCACCGCTGCGATGTCGTGGGTGGCGAAGAGTTTGTCGAGTAGGGGGCGATCGGTGGTGCGGCCCACCACCAGTTCCGCCTTGAGCACGTCGTCAATGCTGCTGCGGTGGCCGTATTCGAGGCTATCGAGGACGACGACGCCGTAGCCCGCTTTCTGGAGGGCCAGGACCGCATGGGAGCCGATGTAGCCTGCGCCGCCGGTGACAAGAATGGTGGGTTGGGAGTGGGACACGCTAGTTATTGAACCTCGCCGGGGATGGAGATGGGTGAATGGATGGGGGTGGGGAGGGGTTGGGATGTTTTACGGATTTTGGCGCTGGCGGTCAGGATGGGGGGTGGCCCTAGCGATCGCGGCGCAGTTGCAGCAATTTATCGCGGATAGGGGCCGGTAGCACCGACAGGAGCAGACCGGCGGCGGCCCGTCGTTTCGAGGCGCGCCACCCGGCCAGTAGAAGCGCCTGCCCTTTGCCCGTGTCCCCCTGGGCGATCGCGCGGATGCCTAGGGACAGTTGACAGTCGGCGATGCGTTCCTGGCGGAGGGCTTCGAGGCGCGGGTCATCGAACCGGTAGCGGCTGAGGTATTGGAGCTTGTCCTGGAGGTAGGGAATTTCCCGGTGGATGCCCTGCTGGCCGGGGTGGCGGCGATATTCCATCAGCCGGTTGGGCAGATAATAGCCCCGTTTTTTGCCCAGGGCGAGGCGCACGAAGAGGTCATTGTCTTCGCAGTTTTGGACGTCGGGCAGCATGTACCCCACGTCATCGAGGGCGGCGCGGCGGAAGAGGGTGGCCCCCACCTGGAAACTCTGCTGCTCGAAGACGATCGCCAGCAAATTCTCGACGGGTCCGGCGGGCAGGTGGTGGCGGCCCCAGTGCTGGGTGTTGCGATCGCTTTCGGCGGGGTCGCGATCGCCGTGGAGGTCAATGATCCAGTGGTCCGTGCCGACGAAATCGATCTGGGGATGATGCTCTAGGATCGCCGTGGTCTGGGCGAGGAAGTCCGGCGTGAGGCGATCGTCATCGTCGAATTTGATGAAATAGTCCGCGATCGCCGCCTCGAAGCCCGATCGCATGTTGTTACTTTTGCCAATATTGGTGGGGTGGCGCAGGTAGTGGATGCGCGGGTCAGCCGCCGTCAGGTCCGCCATCATGGCCGCCGTGCCGTCGGTGGAGCCGTCGTCCGCCACCACCAATTTCCAATCGGTGAAGGTTTGATCGCGGACACTGGCGATCGCGCTGCGGAGGAGATCACAGCGGTTATAGGTGGGAATGTTAATGCCAACTTTGACCATGGCAACCGATGACAACCTAGGGCGCTGGGCTGCCGCCATCTTAACCGACCGGTTCGGCGCGATCGGCCCCGCCGCCGCCGTCCGTTGCCCCATGTTCTAGAGACCCCCACGGCGATGAAAATTTTGATGCTCTCGGCGACGTTCCCCTATCCCCCCAGCAAAGGCGGCACCCAGGTGCGGACGTTCCATCTGGCGGAATTTCTGAGCGATCGCCACGACGTGACCCTGGTGACGTTGCGATCGCCGGACGTGACCGATGAGGAGGTGGCGGCCCTGGGGCGATCGGTGGGGGAGTTGGTTGTGTTTGATCGGCCAGCGGAACCGGATCGGGGTTTGAAACAAAAGCTCGGGCGCGCCTGGGAATTTGTGCGCACGGGGGTGCCCCCCAGTGTCCGCGCCGCCTACAGCGTTCCGATGCAAGCCTGGGTCGATCGCGCGATCGCCTCGGGCCAGTTTGATGCACTCACCTGCGAGCACAGCGTCAATGAACAGTACCTGCGGCCCGAATGGACGCGAGGTAATGCCCCCGCGATCGGTCCCCATGGCCCCCTGCGGGCGATCGTCAATATCCACAGCTCCGTCTATGGCACCTGCCGCAACCAACTGGCCACCGGCACGGCGGAAAAGCCCCTGCGCGATCGCCTCAACCAGCCCCTCCTGAAGCGCTACGAGGGCACCTACTGCCAAAAATTCTCCGCCCTGGTGGTCACCACGGAAGAGGACGCGGTGCAAATGCGCCAGTTTGCCCCCGATCGCCCCGTCGTCGTCATCCCCAATGGCGTGAATTTTGAGACCTTCCCCATGCGATCGCACGATCCCGGCGGCCACAACCTGATCTTCTGCGGAGCCATGGACAACCAGCCCAACATCGACGCCGTGACCTACCTGGCCCAGGAGATTTTTCCGATGGTGCGATCGCGCTATCCCGACGCCGCCCTCACCCTCGTGGGCGCACGCCCCGGCCCCGCCATCCAAGCCCTCGGCAATCTCCCCGGCGTCACCGTCACCGGCTCCGTCCTCGCCATGGCCCCCCACCTCCACCGGGCCACGATCGCGGTGATCCCCATGCGCACCGGCTTCGGCATCAAAAACAAAACCCTCGAAGCCATGGCCGCTGGTGTCCCCGTGGTGGGGAGCGATCGCGCCCTCGAAGGACTCAGCCCCGACTCAACCCTCGATCCCGGCACGGGTGAAATCGCCCTGCGGGCCAACGACACCGACGCCTACCTCCGCGCCATTACCCAACTGTTTGAGGATCCGGACCACCGCGATCGCCTCTCGCGCCAGGGCCGCGCCCTCGTGGAACAGCACTACACCTGGAGCGGCGTCGGCCAGCGCTACGAAGCCGTCCTCGCCGGTCCACCCCAGGGAGCTTGATATACTGATGGGCTAGTAATCCTTTAATACCCGTTTAAAAACCTTCCCCTTTAGTCCCCCGCCCCCTAATCTCCTCAAACGCCCCCCGCGATCGGGGCTTTGCCCCTACCCATCGCGCCCATGGATAACTCCTTCGAGATCGCCCAACTCATGGCCATCACCATCGCCGCCGGCATCGGAGCCCAGGTGTTGGCCAACTACCTGCGCCTGCCCAGCATCGTTTGCCTGCTTGGGTTCGGGATCCTGCTGGGGCGCGACGCCCTCAATGTCCTCCATCCGGAACTGCTGGGCATTGGCCTAGAGGTCTTGGTGTCCCTCGCCGTCGCCCTGATTTTGTTTGAAGGGGGCCTCAATCTGGAACTGCGGGACGTGGGGAAAGTCTCCGGCAGCCTGCGGAATTTGGTCACCATCGGCACCATGATTTCCCTGCTGGGGGGCGGCATCGCGGCCCGGTGGCTGGCGGAATTCCCCTGGCCGATCGCGTTCCTCTACTCGTCGCTGGTGGTGGTGACGGGGCCAACGGTCATCGGTCCCCTGCTAAAAAATGTGCGCGTGGAGCGGCAGGTGGGGGCGCTGCTGGAGAGCGAAGGGGTGTTGATTGATCCCGTCGGGGCGATCCTGGCGGTGGTGGTGTTGGATATCGTCGTCAGCGGCAATGCGGAGCCCCTGTCGGTGGCGATCAATCTGGGGGTGCGCCTCGCGATCGGCGGCGGCATTGGGGCGGCGGGGGGCTGGCTGCTGGGCTTTTTCCTGAAGCGGGCCAAATTCCTGTCGGAGGATCTGACCAATTTGGTGGTCCTGGCGGGCATGTGGGGGTTATATATCCTCTCCCAGTCGATCATCAGCGAGTCGGGCCTGATGGCGGCGGTGGCGGCGGGGGTGGTGGTGCGGGCGACGGGCCTGCCGACGGAGCGAACCCTGCGGCGCTTTAAGGGCCAGTTGACGATTTTGGCGGTGTCGGTGCTGTTTGTGCTGCTGGCGGCGGATCTGTCGCTGGCGAGTTTGGTGACGTTGGGCTGGGGCGGTGTCGGGACGGTGGCGATGCTGATGTTGGCGGTGCGTCCGCTGAATGTGTGGGTTTGCACCTGGAAGAGTGGCCTGACCTGGCAGCAGAAGGTGTTCGCCGGGTGGGTGGGGCCGAAGGGGATTGTGTCGGCGTCGGTGGCGTCTTTGTTTGCGATCGTGTTGACCCAGAACAATGTGACGGGGGGCGATTCGATTAAGGCGCTGGTGTTTTTGACGATTATTTTGACGGTGACGGTGCAGGGGCTGACGGCGGGGGCGGTGGCGAAGTGGCTGAAGCTGCGATCGACGGAGGCGACGGGGGTGTTGATTGTGGGTTCGACGCCCTTGAGTCGGTTGATTGGGCGGCTGTTCCAGGAGCGGGGGGAGGCGGTGGCGATCGTGGATACGGACCCGGAGGCCTGTCGGGCGGCGGAGGCGGAGAATCTGCGGGTGTTTTTGAGTAGTGCCCTGGATGCGGCGGTGCTGGAGGCGGCGGGGCTCGAATCGATGGGGACGTTTTTGGCGATGACGAGTAATGGGGAGGTGAATGCGGTGGCGGCCCAGCGGGCGGCGGAGGAGTTTGGGCCGCCGAGGGTGCTGGCGATTTTTCCGCGTGATCCGGAAGGGGCGACCGTCGCGGATGGGGAGGCGAAGGGGGGTGCGATCGCGGCGACGATCGCCCAGCCGTTCATGGAGGATGTGCCTCTCAAAACCTGGAATCAATATTTGCGCGATCGCGCGGTGAAGCTGGGGGAAACGGAGCTGCGATCGGCCACGTTTGCGTTCCAGCAGGCCCACCTCAATGCCCTGATGCGATCGCGGGAACTGGTGCCGATTTTGATTGAGCGGGATGAGCGGCTGATGATCGCGGCGGCGGGGAGCGAGTGGCAACCGGGCGATCGCATCCTCTATCTGCTCCACGACCCGAAACCCAAGCTGCTCAAACGGCTCGCGGGCACGGAACGCCAGGGGCCGCTGGTGCCGGAAAAACTCCCGGCGGTCGAGGAGGTGCCCATGACTCCTTCATCCTTGGCCGGTGCCCCCTAGGGGTTTTCTTAGGGGCTTTGAGGGTTGCGACTTTTTAGGCGCGATCGTAGCGGCGGCCCCAGGCTTGGAGCAAATTAATCGCCAAAAGCATGGTCAGGGAAATGAAGAGCATCACGGCCCCGATCGCGGCGGCCCCCTCAAAGTCGTATTGCTCCAGCCGCTGGAAAATCAGCACCGGCGCAATCAAATCCTGAAACGGCAAATTCGCCGACACAATCACCACCGAGCCAAATTCCCCCACCGCCCGCGAAAAGCCCAGGGCCACCCCCGTGACAATCGCGGGGAAAATCTGCGGCAGCAGCACCCGCCAGAAGGTTTGGCTGCGCGACGCCCCCAGGCACCAGGCCGCCTCCTCCAGATCGCGATCGATCTCCGCCAGCACCGGCTCCACCGTCCGCACCACAAAGGGCAGGGAAATGAACAGCATCGCCACCGCCACCCCCAGCCGCGTAAAGGAAATCTGAATGCCCAACGGGGCCAGCCATTGGCCGATCCAGCCGCGATCGCTATAGACCGTCGCCAGGGTCAGGCCCGCCACCGCCGTCGGCAGGGCAAAGGGCAAATCCACCGCCGCATCCACAATCCGCTTGCCGGGAAACTCATAGCGCACCAGCACCCAGGCCACCAGGGTGCCAAATACCCCATCGAGCAGGGCCGCCGCGATCGCCGTCACGAAGGACACATCATAGGCCGACAGGGCCACGGGGCTGGTGACAATGCGCCAAAAATCCGCCGGATCCAGGCTACCCACCCGCCCCAGCAGCGCCGTAATCGGCAGCACCAGCAAAAACGCCACATAGGCGATCGTCACCCGCCACGGCCAGGTCAGCGGCGATCGCCGAACCGCCGCCGTTCCCGTACCCCCAACCCCTTGATTTGAATTTGCCATCGTTTAGAGCGCGTAAACCTGCCCATCAATCAACAGGCGCGTAATGTCCTTCTCCTGAAGGTGGGGCGTCGCCTTGGCAAAAATGCTGCTATCGGGCACCTTAATGACCCGCTGGGTCCGCCCCGAAAAGCGCCGCGCCACCCGGTGATTATCAAACACCGGCAGGGTATTGCAGTTGGCCTCCCCGTCGGGGATCGCCCCCAATTCCTGAAAATCCTTGAGGGGCCGCACCACCAGATTGGCCGCCCGATCCACCACCAAATAGCAGGGGTTGGGGATCGAGGCCGCCGTCAGGGGATAGATTTCAATGGGCTCCGTGGCGTTGGCGCGGGTGATGATGCCGAGGCCCTGGCCGATGTCGCCGTCGTCATCGTCCTCGTCGTCGTCGAAGTCGTCCCCATCTTCCAACAGGTCCAGATCCGTCTCGTCCTCTAGCTCATCGCCATAGGGATCCTCGATCTCGTCCACCATGGCCTGCGACCGGCGATCGCGCCCACCGGAGGCCGGAGCGGGGGCAGGAACCGCTGGAGCCGCCTTGGACGCCGCTTTGATGATGGTTTTGGGGCTTGCCTTCGGGGCGGGCGAGCTCGATTCTTCAGGGGTTGACTCCAGGGGCAGGGCCTCGGCGGCGGCTTCAGGGCTGCGCGATCGCGATCGCCGCTGGGGTTTGGTGCGTGGGCTGTCCAGCGCCGGAGCATCCTCCTCCGGAGCCGCGATCGCGGGGGCCGGTTCATTCGTGCCCCCATCCCCATCCGATCGACTCCGCGATCGCCGCCGGGTCCGTTTCGCCGCCCCATCATCCGATGACCGCCCCTCAGCCACGGGCAACTTCACCCCAGAGCTTGGGCTTGGGCTTGGGCCTGAATTGGAATCAGCACTTGGGGACAGCGGCGGCGCGATCGCCGGTTCCAGATCCCCCCCCTTCACCTTCCGCACCGGGCGGCCCTTTCCAGAAGGCTTAGGCCCCTCCGCCACCGGCCCCGACGCCAACAGATCCTCCTGCACCGCACCAACCGTCGGCGGCCCCTGGCGCACCACCCGGCCCACCGTCGAAGCGCTCACCCCAAACTGCTCCGCCAACATCGCCAGGGTCATCCCCTTTTGCTGATAAAGCTGAACAATTTGATCCTTATCGCGATCAGAAAGCCTGCGAGGAGCCATGGCGGACGTTGCCTAAGAAACCGAGGACGCAGAGGAGGAAGACGACCGCCGACGAGAACTACGGCGCGATCGCGTTGAGAGATCGTACTCTAGCACCGCACCAACACCAAACAGCACCCCACTGAAGATCCAAAACACCTCCAGCAAACTGCCACTCTCATAGTTGGGAATATTCGCCGTCGCATAGTTAAACCACATATCGGCGATATACAGCGAAATCGACGCCGCCGCGATCATCCGCCAGGACTGGGCCGATCGCCCCCCCCAGAACGCCAGCAGCAGCGCCGACGCCAGCACCAGCAGCAAAATATCGCCAATCGTGTACATCGACAAAATGAAATCCGCAAACGGACTGAGGAACTCCTCCACCTGAATCACCCAGGCCGGAGCAGTGCTTGACGCCAACTCCACCGCCGCCGCCTCAGCAGTCTCCTCCGCCCCCGATCCAGCAATCAACGGGGAAAAAGAAAACGCCGTCCCCGCCGTCCCGATCGCCGCCACCACCCCCCACTGCCACAGCTCCAAGTTCAGCCGTCGGGGCAGCACCGCCAACAGCATCCCCAAAGCCAGCAGCAGATAGGTCGCAATGTAGAACAAATCCCCCGGACTCACATCCGGCGACTTTTGAAGGACCAGTTCCCAGTAGCTAAAGAACAAATTGCCAATGAAATAGCTCAGCATCCCCAGACCGATCAGCAGCCACACGGAACGGCCACTCAAAATCTGGGTGCTGCGCCAGTTGCGGAAACACAGCAGCGCCGCCCCCAAATAGGCCAGCGACTCTAGGACCGACGTGCCCACGCTGTACCACAGGGGCCGACCTTCCCCCGGTAGGGTCACGCTAAAGAACAGGAAAAACAGCAGGGACAGCAACGCCCAGGCGGAGGCACCGAGGATCAGGTTCCGCGACGAGAACAGATTAGAGGAGTCGGTAGCAGATTTAGACATAGGGCTTTAGTTTCAAGAAACGCACCGCAGGGCCGCCAGGGGCCACCAGTTGATGAAAGGCTGCACCGGGGGGCGCATCGGGGAGGCTGGGCTTCCTGGCCACGGCGCTCAGGGTTTTCCTTAAACGTTCCATAGCTTACCGACTGGCCCCTGCTTCAGCCAGGTGTTGAATTCGTTGCGATCGCCGTCGGACATGTCCTGAAGGGCATCGAGGGCGCGGCCAATGAAGTTGGCGTTACCAAAGTATCCCTTCGCGACGCTGTGCAGTTCCTGCAGCAGGGACATGATCTGGAGGTCACCCCACTTGGGCAGGTGTCCCTCAAAGGGGTCAAAGGTCAGGATTTGCTCGACGCTTTCGGGGCTGCCGAGGTTGGGAAATTGCAGCTTGGCGAAGACGGAGCCGATGTCCTGACGGAATTTCTGGGCTTGGCGATCGCCCAGGAGGTCTTCGATATCAAAGGATACGGCCTGCAGGAGCAAGATGGTGCCGAGGACGTGGGCGGCGCGGGCGGCGGCACCACTGTCGGCGCTGCTGGCGGCATCGATGCGGACCTTGCCCCACACGCTGAACCGTTCGGGTTCCTCGAGCAGGACGCAGGCTTTGCCCCGGTTGTCGGTCAGGTCTCGCCAGAAGGTGCGCGCTTCCTCTTCCTGGCTAGCGCTGAAGACGTTCAGCAAGGTGAAGGTCTGCCCCTGATAGGTCAGGATCGGGATTTGTTGATCCTTTTCGGGATGCCGGACGTTAGAGATCTCAACATCCTGCCGTTTCAATATAAACATGGGGCAACAGATGAACTCCTGTCAGGGCGCGCGATCGCGTTGGGCTGGCGAGGATGCGATCGATGTGGCTCATTCTAGCCCAGCTTGCAGGACGATTTGGCCGTAGCGGTGGGCTGAGGGCTTGCTGCTTAGTCTACCCTGAGCGTCTGCGTTTGCTGGTGATCTGGTGAGGAATCTTGAGGGGGGCTTTTGGCGATGGGGTGGGGGCGATCGCGCGATCGCGGGGGGATAAGGGGCGATCGCCTGGGGGGCAATTTAGGGGGCGGGGATGATTTGATGTCCGCTGCTTTTGGCGCTTTAATGAAATGCACAAACCCCTAGGGGTGCATAGCTCAGTCGGATAGAGCAGCCGCCTTCTAAGCGGCCGGTCGCAGGTTCGAGCCCTGCTGCACCCGTTGGTTGTTCGGTGAGTCTCTGGTGGTTGCAGGGGGCTGAGGCCCCTTATCCCCATGGGATTGGTGATTTTTTGGCGTGCTTGCTAGCGCTGCCTTTGGCCGGGGCCTTTCTTCTAGGGGTGCCTAGGGTTTGGGGGGATGCTGGAGGGCTTGACGCAGGGCTTGGAGGCTGAGGCTGTGGGCGAGGCGCAGGGGCAGGGGGGAGATGCCTTCGAGGCGCGATTGCACCCAGCCGTCACCCCAGCGCCAGTCGTGGTGGCCGTCGATGCTGCCGGATAGGAGCAGGCTCAGGCTGTTGTTTTCGGCGCGCTGGACGTGGTGGTCGATCACGAGGGGGCCGATCGCGCGGCGGTAGTGGGTGCCTGGGGTGAGGCGATCGGGGAGGCGATCGCGGGGGGTGTCGTCGGGCAGGGGCGGCGACCACCGGTGCCACTGGTTCGGGCATTGCAGCAGGTCGCCGATGGCCGCCGCTGATGCGTCCAGTTCTATCCGCAATTCACACTGCTGAAAGCTGCCTAACATTCCCCTTCTTCCCCGCGATCGCTCGGTCAAAGTTACCAGTTGGCCCCAGGATGATTGGCCCTAGGGGCTCTCGCCTTGATGATAGCGAACTGCTTCGGGGGCCGGGGAACATGGCTCAACTGCCCCAGCCGCAAAGGTTGACGATTTGGCCCAGGAGTTGATTGATCGCTTCGGACAGGCTCGGGATGATTAGGGAAATGGTTTTGAAGAAGCCAATAGATTTGTCAGCGGCTTCCTTGATGCCTTCGGCGGTGGGGAGGGTGGGGGCTTTGGCGAGTTGCTCCAGGTGGGTTTGGGCTTCGGCTTTGGCGGCGTCGGGGAGGTCGCTGGCGTCGATGGTGGCTTTCAGTTGGGTGAGCAGGTCCGCGAGGGTGGGGGCGTCGGCGATGTCCGATTGCCGCAGGGCTTCGATGGATAGGGTCACTTGGCCGCTGATGTCGCCTCCAGCGGCCCCTTGGATGTCTTTGCCCGCGACCCCGCTGATGTCGCCCCCGGCAATACCGCTGATGTCGCCGCTGCCGGTGTTTTTCAGATTTTGTTTGCTCATGCCCAAGGACTCCACATGGTTGATATTAATGTTATCGCCGTCCCGCCCTGTGAGCAGTTTAGGCAGGCCAGCACTCATGAATGTTTCCAGGAAGGTAACCCGCGCTTCTAGCTGGTTGGCCCGTTCCGTTTCAGTGGCGGCTTTTAATCGAAGTTTTTCGACCAGTTCCATGGTTTCGGCATGGATTTTAGCTTTGTCCAAACCAGGAGCAGTCTCGTATTGAAATTGCTGCCTGCCGTCTCCCAAAACCTTGAAGCCTGCGGGCTGAATATTTTGGAGTCCGTAGTTCGTCATCATGGTGTTTAAGGCTTGGATGTAGACTTGGGGATCGTCTTTGCTATGGAAGAGAAAATCAAGGGTGTCGGTGAGTAGGTTGACAACCTTTTCAAAGTCGCCCGGTTCAAAGGTGCCGCTCAGGGGTTTACGGCCCTGGGGATCGCGATCCGTACTGAGGAAAACATAATCGCAGTGGACTCCCTCAAAGATAGTTGTTTTGGTGATGGCCCAGTTTTGGATGATAGCTCCGGTGAAGTTGGCACCGCTAAAATCCGTGCCCGCTGCCTTTGCGCCAGTCAAATCCGCATCCCTGAAGTCGGCCCGCTGAAACTTTGCACCGCTGAGGTTTGCGTCTCGAAGCTTGGCCCCGATCAAAGAGGCTTCATTGAGGAAAAGGTTTTCAAAGTCCGCCTCTGAATAGTCAAATTTATTTCCTGATTCTCGATTTAGTTCTAACTGAGAAACAGGTGTGATATTGAAATTTGAGCGGACAATTTTTGCTCCTTCCCAATCAACCCATCGGAGGTTGGCATTACCAAAGCTGGAATTGTGGATCTGGGCCTCATGAAAAATTGCGCCCGTCAAGTCCGCATCCTGGAATTTTGTTCCCTCCGCATTGCGAATTGCTTTAATGGTTTCCCATGCAAAAGATGCGGCAAAACCTAGTAAAATCAATGTAGTAATTGAAAAGAATAGACCCTCCCCAACCGCTCCATTGCTAAAGGCAGCCACAGCGCGCTCGGCTACGGCTACGGCTACGGCTCCGGCTACGGCTACGGCTACGGCTCCGGCTACGGCTACGACGAAGGCTCCGGCTCCGGCTACGGCTACGGCTCCGGCTACGGCTACGGCTACGGCTACGGCTACGGCTACGGCTACGGCTACGGCTACGGCTCCGGCTCCGGCTCCGGCGAAGGCTCCGGCTCCGGCTCCGGCTCCGGCGAAGGCAATCAAAATAGTGAGTTGTCGCCTGCTCTGGCCCATCTTGGCATGGCTGAAGCTAGCGCCCACAAGCCTTGCCCCGCGAAAATCGCAGCCCCGCAGATCCGAGTGGCTAAAATCTGCCCCGGTCAGATCCTGCCCCCGAAAGGAGCGATTCCGTAGGTCTTTCCCCGAAAAATCCCGAGAAGCCGCCACCGTCACCCAGCCATCGCGAAAGGACATCGGGCCAGATCTCACCTATCCGCACCGCAGACCGGTTCAACCCCCAGCCACTGCACGCCCATCACCATAGCAAGTTCCATTGGCCTGCGCCCGAGGGCCGTTAATCCCCGCCCACACCCCGCCCACACCCCGCGATCGCGCCCCTCCCAGCTAGCTTTATAATGAACCCCTGAAGGCCATGTAAAGAAATGTAAGAAGGAAGCGCCATGGGCGATCGACTGATCCGAGCAACGGCAGCGGGCGGCGGCATCCGGGCAGTGGGCACCATCACCACCCGACTGGTGGACGAAGCGCGTCAACGCCATGGCCTGTCCTACGTTGCCACGGCGGCCCTCGGGCGCACCATGTCGGCGGGGCTGCTGTTGGCGTCAAGCATGAAGCGGCCCGGTTCGCGGGTGAATCTGCGCTTCCGGGGTGACGGCCCCCTCAAGGGCATCATGGTGGATGCGGGCCTCGATGGCACCGTGCGCGGCTATGTCAGCAATCCGGCGGTGGAGTTGCCCCCCAAACCCAACGGCAAACTGGATGTGGGCGGCGCGATCGGCGAAGGTTTTTTATATGTGGTGCGCGATGCGGGCTACGGCTACCCCTACTCCAGCACCACGGAAATCATTTCGGGCGAAATCGGCGACGACATCACCCACTACCTCGCCATGTCGGAACAAACGCCGTCGGCGGTGTCGCTGGGGGTGTTTGTGGACAAGGGCGGCGTGGTGGCTTCCGGTGGCCTGATGCTCCAGATCCTGCCCAGGGCGGCGGTGGATGAGGAAATGGTCACCGCGATCGAGGAGCGAGTTGGGGCGCTGGCGGGCTTTTCGACCCTGTTGCGAGAAGGTAAATCCCTGCCGGACATTTTTGAGTCCCTGCTGGGGGACATGGGCCTGGAAATTTTGCCGGAGGTGCAGATGGTGCGCTTCCACTGCGGCTGCACCCACGAGCGGATGTTGGATGCCCTCAAACTCCTGGGGCCGGACGAGTTGCAGGACATGATCGAGACGGATGGCGGGGCGGAGGCAACGTGCAATTTCTGCAACGAGATCTACCGCTCCGATGTGCATCAGTTGGCGAGTTTGATTGAAGAGTTGCGGACGGATACGGGGACGTAGGGATTTTGGCCCAAACCCAACGGGCGGGGCAAGGGGTTTAAACCCCTTGTCTTTGTGATTGGAACAGGGCGGCTACCGGGCGATCGCGTAGGCTTTGAACCGATCCATATCGGCCTGGAGGGTGGACTCGACGACCCGCCCGAGGAAGAGATCGTCCATGATCTGGCCCACAATGCCGGGGATGGCATAGGCGATCGCGAGGCGGACAATACTGCTGCCGTGGCGATCGTAGAACCGCACCGCCCCCCGATTGGGCAGGCCATCGACGGATTCCCACTGGATGATTTGCCCATCAATCTTGCGGACGATGCGCGCCTTCCAGTCGAAATTGAAGCCATTGGAGCCAAATTTCCAGACGGAAATATCCGGATCCGCCTCAGAAATTTTGACCGACTCGATCCACTTCATCCAGCGGGGCATCTGTTCGAGATCGGACCAAAGGCTCCAGGCTTCCTCTAGGGGAATCGGCACCTCCACCTGGACACTGTGCTCTAACCACTTACCCACGATCGCAACTCCCCAGCGCTAGTGATTTTGTGAGTTTTCGCCTAGGATCTGACCCTAGACCGTCGCGACCGATCGCGGTTCCGCCTTCGGGGCGATCGCCAGCATCGCCGACGCCGCCCGCCGCCCCGACTGGGTAGCCCCCTCCATACTGTCGATGTAGTCTTGCATCGTATAGCTCCCGGCCAGGAAGAAATTCGCGATCGGCGTCGCCTGGTCCGGTCGGTACGGATCCATCCCCGGCGCTTCCCGATAGAGGGACTGGGCCAGCTTCACCACATTTGACCACAGCAAATTCAGCCGCCGCGAGGACGGGAACAGGCGATGCACCTGCTCTAGGATCACCTGGGCGATCTCCTCATTGGACTTCTTGATGTAGGGATCCCCCGGCGTCAGCACCAGTTGCAGCAGCGAGCCCTGGCCCTCGCGGTAATAGTCCGTGGGGCTGGTGAGGGCCAAATCCGCAAAGCAGGAAAAGTCCGCATCGGCGGAGTAGAGCAGGTTATCCATCCCCGCCTTCTTCGACAGGTCCGCCATGGCCGCCTCGTCCTGCAACTCCGTCACCCAGCCATCAAAGCGCAGTTGCACCGTGGCGACGGGCACCGCCTCTAGCCTGTAAATGTTGTCGAACTGGGGCCATTTGCGCCACGGCTCCGGCAGCAGCCGTTGGATCCCCGGCACATCGCAGGCGGCCAGATAGGCGTCGGCGGTCACCAGTTTTTCGCCCTCCCCTTCCGCGATCGCGAGGCCCGTCACCCGCATTTCGCCGTTAGATTCCGCGTAGCGCACCTCCCGCACCCGCTGGCGCAGATGGATTTTCGCGCCCCGCGCCTCGATATAGTCCACAATCGGCCCGGTCAAATGGCGATGGGGCGACCCTTCGAGCATCCGCAACACCGACGCCTCCGTTTTCGCCGCAAAGAACTGGAAAATCGTCAGCATACAGCGGGCTGAAATATTTTCCGTATCAATGAACCCGAGGGCATAGGCGATCGGATTCCACATGCGCTTGAGGCTGCCATTGGAGCCCCCGTGGCGGCGGAACCAGTCGGCAAAACTGATGTTATCGAGCGCCCGAATGCTCTTCATGGCCCCATCAAAATCCACCAGGCCGCGCACGATCGGACTCGTGGCCAGGGCGATGGAATTTTGTAGCTTGTCCTGGGGCGAAAGCTGGGACGTGGTGAAAAACGCCTTGAGGCCATTGAACGGCGCACCGACGGGGAAGCGGAAATCCAGCGCCCCCAATTTGCCCCCCTCATTCACAAAGGTATGGGTATGTTCCTTCAGCAGGAGGCGATCAAAGGCCCCCACCTTCCGCATCAGGGCGAACAGTTCGTAGTAGCAGCCGAAGAACACATGCAGACCCATTTCGATATGGTTGCCGTCCGCATCTTCCCAACTGCCCACCTTGCCGCCGACGAAGGGGCGCGACTCAAAGATTTCCACCTCGTGGCCCGCATCGACTAAATCCACCGCTGCGGCCAGGCCGGCCAACCCCGATCCGACAATCGCTACGCGCACGCTCGTTGCCCCGCCTTCTACTTAACGCCTACTGATCTGCTGCGGGCCATGCCCTGCGACTGCTCCAACCCTGGGTTGAACCGGAGTTTGGGGGCATGGCCTAAAAACATTAACGAATTTTAACACTTGCCTTCGATCGCGGGATCATTCTCCGGTGGGGGGGCGATCGGTCAAAATGGAACAATAGAAACGCCCCCGCGATCGCCGCGAATCCCCATTCAAGCAACTCAACCCCTTCTAAAACCATGACCCAAACCACCACCCCCACCCGAGGCATCCTCCTGTCCGACGCCGCCTACGGCCACCTGATCAAACTGCGCGACTCCCAGGGCAACCAGGAGCTGTGTTTGCGCGTTGGCGTCCGGGGCGGCGGCTGCTCCGGCATGTCCTACACCATGGACTTCGAGACCCGCGCCAATATCCGCGATGACGATGAGGTCTTTGACTACGACGGCTTCAGCGTGGTCTGTGACCCCAAGAGCCTGCTCTACATCTATGGCATGATGCTCGACTACAGCGACGCCCTCATCGGCGGCGGTTTCCAGTTCACCAACCCCAACGCGGCCCAAACCTGCGGCTGTGGCAAATCCTTCGCCGTCTAGGGCCGTCCGCAGGCCCGCGATCGGGGCCGAAGTCCCGACTCCTCGCGTCCCTAGGGCTGAGCGGCCACCGAATCCCGTATTCTGAATAGTCAGCGCGGGCCACGGCATTCTCCTATCCCAGTACCCACCGTCGCGCCCCGACCCCATCGATTAGGACCGTCCGGGCGCGATCGCCGTCCTTAGCCCGCCCAACTTCTCGACCCTTTTCCAAACACCCTTTCACTTTCAGCCCATTGCACCATGTCCGACGCATCCCTGTCCGTCACCCCGCCCCAGGCCAGCGACACCCCCAGCCCGGAGGCCATGACCCCGGATGCCCTCTTTGATGCGGGAATTGCGCGCTACCAAGCGGGCGAAGATGCCGCCACCCTCATCCCCGTCTTTAAGGATCTGTGCGATCGCGCCCCCAAGAGCGGAGCCGCCTGGACCTGCCTCTCCTGGCTCTACCTGCTCACCGGCAAAGGGGATCTGGCCCTCAAGGCCGCCAAAAAAGCCGTCAAACTCAGCCCCCAGGACGCCCAATCGCGCCTGAACCTAGCCGCCGCCATGCTCGAAACCAAACAGAAAGGCGTGCGCGACCAGGTGGAAATCGTCGAAAACCTGATCATGATCGACGAGGACATGCGCGCCGAGATCCACAAGAACCTCGCCGACGGCCTAGAACGCGCCCCCAACTCCAAAGCCTTCCAGCGCCTCAAAACCTGGTTAATGGAAGCGTAACTTAACAAAACGATCCAATTGCCCCATCGATTTTGGCGGCAACTTCCAGCGGTCCCCGGCAGTTCTAATGAAGACTGCACGGGGATCGCGGCTTTATGGGGTTATATGTAGACGACACTGAAGCTAAGAGTTTGCAACTTTTCATATAAATTCATGATCCATCGGAAAGGGGGATGATAATATTTTCCAATCGAACCGATAGGCGTTTCTGAAGGTGGGAGTGCCATTGGTCGGCCCTGACTATCCGGGCCCAGAATCTCAAGGAGCTAGAGCAGAAAATGGATAATCAAAACGTCACCATCAAGCCCGAAACCCGCAATCACAAGGGGTTTTTCATACAGGAAGGGCGCTATAAGCTCATGAATATTGATGAGTCTGGCTGGGCATTGATCTGCGTTGATGATGCCGTCTGCCATTATGTGGACCCGGATAATTTGGAGACCCTGGACATTCTTGAACAGGCGGCAGCGTTTGAGTAGGGGCGGGGGTACGACACCAACGATGCTGTGCTACCGATGTTTCCTCGAACCTTTTGCTGAGGCTGATGACCGCCCCTAGGGCGGTTTTTTCTTGGGCGGTTTTGGCGGTGGATTGGGGGGCGGTGGGGCGATCGCGGTGGCAAAATGACGACGGAGCCATTGATCGGGAGGATGAGCGGACGGTGAAGGACCGGATTTTGGGGTGGATTGATACGCTGCTGATCGTGGATTTTTTCGTGGTGCTGCTGAGTTTGCTGTGGCTCGCGATCGCCGTGGTGGGGCGTGCGGTGGAGGTGCCCCTGGGGTTGGACTGGTGGTATGCCCTATGGGAGCCGGTGTTTACGCCCGCCCTGGGGCTGCTGATGGGGGGGGCGCTCCTGAGTGGTTTGAGCCGCTGGATTGCCCGGAAGCTGAACCGCCCAACCGACTAGGGCCAGGGGGCCGTGGGGGCGGGGCAAAAAAAATCCTGATTTTTGGGGTGACCTACTTCCTTTTCGGGGCAGGTCTGCTATGATACCTACCTAGACTTCGGTCTGGAGAAGTGGCTGAGTGGTCGAAAGCGGCAGATTGCTAATCTGTTGAGCGCCAATTAGGGGGCTCCGAGGGTTCGAATCCCTCCTTCTCCGTTTAGTGGAAATGATTTTTTGAGTCTGGTCATTGCCAGGTTGGTCCTAGGGCTTGCGCCGGTTTGGGTACCTTGGTTCGTTGCGATCGCGGGCTGGCGCGGGGGCGGCGGGGCACGGCCTAGGTGGGCTCCCAGGGGCGGCGGGGGCAATGGGGCAAAGGGGGACTTCTGGACGAGGGCGCTGGCAATTGATTAGGGTGAGGTAAAGGGGTGTTTTTGTTGCGCCCCACCGCCTCGGTTTTCCATTGGCGCTTCGTTACCTTTTCGCGCTGAGGACGGCTCCCTAGCCATGGCTTCTGAATCCCCTTCCCCTGCTCCGCTGCCCGATCCGCCGCTGGGGCTGCCTGAGCGATCGCGCCGACGGTGGCTAGAGACCTTGAAAATTGAGCGGCGGTTTTTGGTGGGCTACGGCTTGGCGATCGGCATCGCGATCGCGGGGACGACCCTCGGGGGCATGGTGGCCCAGGGGGGCTTGCGGCGGGCGTGGCAGCGGCATGATCGCATCGAAACCCTGCAATCACACCTGGCCAAATACCATGTCCATCTGCTGTCCATCCAGGGCCACGTCTACAATCCCGAAGCCCTCATCATGACGCCGCAAAGTGCCCAGGCCCTCTGGACGGAGCTGGACCACCATAGCAGCGAGGCCCGCCGCACCCGGGACACCATTCAAACCCTGACTAAGGCGGCCTCCCTGGAGCCGCGATCGCCCCTCTATGCCATTCAAAGGGACTGGCAGCGCCTCGAAACCCAGTCCAGCGGTTCCATTGATCGCCTCCTGCGGGTTGTGCGCCGCCGCACCCAATCCGCCCAGACAAACTTGGCCCTCGGGTCGGACAGCTTTGATGCGGATGTCCAGCGGCGGTTCGTGGTTAACCTGCGGGAACAGATGGGGCGGGCGCACCTGGGGCCTGTGCTCCAAAATCTGCAAACCCTGGTGGAAACTAGCGATCGCGCCCTGGCGATCGCCGATGCCCAGGGGCGCAAGTTATCGGGGGTCTGGTGGCTAATTTTTGGGTTCAGCAGCCTCGCCTCGGCCCTCCTGGCGGCGATTTTGGGGGCACGCATCAGCCGGTCGATCGCCGAGCCCGTGCAGTCCATGGCCGAGGCGGCGCGGCAGATTACCGAATCGGAAAACTTTGAGCAGCGGGTGCCCGTGGTCGGGGGTGCGGAACTGGCGGACCTGGCGATCGCCTTCAATGCCGCGATCGCCAAGGTCAACAGCCTCATGGCCGAGCAGCGCCGCAGCGCCACCGAACAGCTCGTCGCCAGCGAAAAACTCTCCAGCCTCGGGCGGATGCTCGCGGAGGTGGCCCACGAACTCAATAACCCCATCAACTACATCTACGGCAATATCCCCCACTGCAAAGCCTATGTGCGGGATTTGTTTGAACTGCTGAGCGCCTATGAGGGGGAACTGAGCGCCCCGTCAGCGGCCCTAGAGGAGTTGCAGGAGGACATTGATCGGGAATTTTTAGAGCAGGATCTCGCCAAGCTGATCAACTCCATGGAGGTCGGAGCCCAGCGGGCGCGGCAGATCGTCTTGAGCCTCAAAAATTCCTCCCGCACCGATGAGGAGGAGCCCCAGCCGGTGGATTTACACGACAGCCTCGAAGGGGCGATCGCCATCCTCTACAACCGCCTGAAAAAGGGCATTACGGTGGAGCGGCAGTTTGGCAATGTGCCCCACATTGAGGGGTTTGCGGGGAGCTTGTACCAGGTGTTTTCTAATTTGATTGGCAATGCCATTGATGCCCTCAATGAGCAGGATCGCCTCGACAATAAGTGCATCACCATTTCCACAGAGCGGCTGGAGGGCGATCGCGTGGCGGTGCGCATTCGTGATACGGGGGGCGGCATTCCGGAGGCGGTGCGCGATCGCATCTTTGACCCCTTTTTCACCACCAAACCCAGCGGGGTGGGCACGGGTTTGGGGCTATCGATTGTGAAGCAACTGGTGGAAGAAAAGCATGGGGGGCACCTGTACCTGGAGTCCGTCGAGGGCCAGGGCACTGAATTTACGATCGTGCTGCCCGTGCGGCAGGTGATCCCCCTCCCGAGCCCCGTGGCCTAGGCGATCTCCTGCTGGGGGATGGGGTCGGGGGCGATCGCGGCCACCTGCTGGCGATTGTGGCGACCGCGATCGTGATCGGGGCACAGGGTCAGGAGCTGGTCATAGCTGGCGATCGCTTCGGCGAGGCGACCCATGCGGGCCAGGACATTGCCGCGACTGTAGAGGGATTCGGGGTTTTGGGGATTTAGGTCTAGGGCGCGATCGTAGGCGGCCAGGGCGTCGTCATAGCGGCCCAACTGGGCCAGGACAATGCCCCGGTTATGCCAGAGGCCCCCTTGGCGGGAATTGAGGGCGGCGGCGCGATCGTAGGCGGCCAGGGCGTCCTCCGGGCGGTTGAGGCGCATGAGCACATTGCCCTGGTTGAACCAAATGTCGGCGTTGTCCGGCGTCAGGGCGATCGCCTGCTGGTAGGCATGGAGGGCCTCGTCGAAGCGCTCCAGTTTCGTGAGCACCAGCCCCCCCTGGAACCAGAGCAGGCCATTGGCGGGGCAAAGCTGAATGGCTTGGTTGAAGGAGGTGATGGCGTCGCTGTCCTTGCCCAGGCGGCTGAGGACGAGGCCCCGGTTGAACCAGCCTTCGTAGCCGTCGGGTTTGAGGGTGACGGCGCGATCATAGGCCGCGATCGCCCCTTCGTAGCGCTGGAGGCCATCGAGGGCCACCCCTTTCCCCAGGGCCGCCTCGTAGGAATTGGGATCCTGGGCCAGGACCGCCTCATAGACCGCTAGGGCATCGGCATAGCGGCCCGCCCGCATGAGGGCTTCCCCCGCTTCGACGGTGGCCCCGTCCTGCCGCTGTGCCCCCTGGGGCAGCAGTTGGGCCATGAGGGTTTGGATTTCTAGGCGCAGGTGGGGGGTGAGGGCGTGGATCAGTTCCTCCGGCAGACGGGCGGCGTAGTCCTGGAGCAGGGCCTGTTTGTCGCGCTCGGCGTAGCCCGCCAGGATTTGCATATTGGAGATAAATTCCCGCTCTAGATCGGCGAGTTGGCCCCTGGAGGCGGCGCGATCGCGATCGAGCCCCTGACGAAACTGGTCGAGATCCGCTTCGGCGGCGGCCCGCAGGGTTTGCAGATGGCCCTCTAGGGCGGTCACCAGGGCGGCTCCGTCGGTTTGTTTCGTGGCGAAATCTTTCTTGAGGGTGGTCAGGGCGCGATCAACGGACGCTTCCCCCGCCTCAATGCGCCGTTGCAGGGCATCGACCCCGCCCAACCGCTGCTGGGCCGCCGCCACCACCTGGGCGATCGCCCGCTGCCGCAGGATCCACAGCGCCGTCACCGCCCCGAGGGGACACAGGCCCGCCACCACCAGGAGCCAATTGAGGGTTTGCAGGGGTTCATCCAGGGGCGCTGTCGAGGTTTGGGCCGTCGCCAGGGGGGCCGTTGGGGTTGTTAAAGACATCGATCGCACCGGAGCCGCCGGAGCCGCGATCGCCCCTTGGATCCCCACCCATCCAGAGCGCGTCGCCGGTTCCCCCATCGGCCCGAGGCCCAGGACCATCGCCCCCGCGATCGCCCCCGTCAGTGCCCCCGCAATCGCCCCGAGCCGCCGCGATCGCCGCCCCAGATTCGCCAATCCATGCCGAGTGACCATGATTTCTCCCCAATTCCGAAATTCCGCACACGGTGCCTGCTGTCCATAGGCCGGTGTCGCCGCATCCCCCCCGATCGCCCCACGGATCTGGGTCAACCGGAGTCAAAGGCCGCGATCGCACACGCCCTGCCTAGGGCTTCTTTCGGGCAGAAATCGCGTCAATCCGGGGGATACCCCTGGGGGGTCAGAGCCCTTAGGGGGGAGACGGACGCTAAGATTCAGATAAACACGACCCAATAGTCGCGATCGCCTTAGTCCCGGTCGCCCGTGTATGCCTGGTCAGGAATCTATCGAGCCCATCTCCGGCGCTGCCCCCGTGCCCCCCATCCTTTCCGAAATCTCTCCCCCAGGCGATCCCATCGGCGCGATCGTCCGCCATAGCCAAACCTGGCTCGCCGCCGTCGCCCCCGGACAGCTCACGGTCGAAGCGGCCAACCTCGCCTTTTGCCAAGCCTTTGGGGTGCCCCTCGAAGCCTGCGCCGCCGTGGGCCAAACCGCCCTCCTCACCCTTCCCCCCCAGCCCCTCACGGCCCTACTCCCCCACCTATCCCCCGAGGCGCTCCAGCACTGGTACCACCGCCAGGTGGGCTGCCGCGCCCTCCTGACCCAAGACCCCACCCATCGGCAGGCCCGCCGGGACATGGACCGCTCCGAAACCATTCCCATCGGGGACGGGGGCGACGCCCTGGGCCAGTGGGGCAAGTTTTGGCTGCGGGGCCATGCCCTCACGGTGGCCGTGAAGCCCGAGTCGGCGACGGCGGCCCTGCTGGCGGCTCCGGTGGTGGATCTGGAAACCTACCTGGGCCAGTTTGATTTGGCGGATTGTGAGGTGTCCGGCTGGCTGCTGCTGGAGGGGCTCGACATCACCACCCAGGAGCGGATTCGGCAGTTGAGCGATTGGCTGCTGGATGGCTGTTCGATCCTGGAGCCGGAGAAGTTTTGCCGCATTAGCCAAGCGTTGCGCCACCTGTTCCGCGCCCAGGTGAGTTTTGTGCTGCGCACGGATGGGGAGCAGGTGCAAATTTCCCTGGGGACGCGCCTGGTGCCCCGCAAGCTGACGGTGATTCCTCGGGAGGAGTTGGAGGGGTCGCAGTTTGCTGCCGCGATCGCGGCGGGCCATGTCTGGACGGTGCAGACCCTCACGGCGAACTCGGACAATGCCTGCGAACGGTACTTTTACCGGTTGGGGATCCGATCGCTGCTGTTGATTCCCCTGCAAACCCCGAGCGGCACGGGCAAAGGGGAGGATCAATCCATTGGCCTGGTGGGCATGGGGGGCACCGCCGAGGAGCAGTTTGATCGGGTGGATGAGGGGCGGGCGAAGGCGCTGCTGCCGGCGTTGCGGGCGGCCCTGCGGCGGACGGCCCAGTCGCGGTTTAATAATATCCATCCGGCGGTGGAGTGGCGGTTCACCCAGGAGGCGGAGCGGCGCAGTTGGGGGTTGCCGCCCCAGCCGATCGCCTTTGAGGAGGTCTATCCGCTCTATGGCATTTCTGATATTCGTGGATCGTCCCTGGAGCGCGATCGCGCCATCCAGGCGGATTTGCTGGCCCAGTTGCGGCTGGCGTTGGCGGTGGTGGAGGCGGCCTGCGGGGCGCGGGATCTGCCCCTGGCCCGTCAGCTACGGGAGGATCTGAGCGATCGCATCGAGCAGTATGGCCTGGGCATCACCGTCAGTTCCGAACTGGAGGGGGCGCAATATCTTCAGGAACAGGTGGAAATCCATTTGGACTATTTCGCTAGCCTGGGGGGGGCCGTCGCGATCGCCGTGGACGCCTACCGGGAAGCCTGCAATAACGATCGCCAGGGGGTCTATGAGGCCCGCGCCGCCTACGATCTGGAGCTACACCGCCTGACGGAACAGCTTCGGCGCACCTGGGAACGGTGGCAGGAACGGATGCAGGCGATCGTGCCCCACTACTGCGATATCGAAATCACCGACGGCCTCGATCACATGATCTATGCGGGCCAGTCCATCGCGCCGGACTTTTCCCCCTTTCAGCTCCGCAGTTTGCGCTACGAGCAGTTGCGGGCCGTGTGCGACTGCGCCCGCACGGGGTTGGCGTTCGAGGCCAGCGGCACGGGCTCCCGGCTCCAGCTCACCCATCTGGTGCTGGTGCAGGAGGCGACGGTGGATATTGTCCACGACGAAAATACCGAGCGGCTCTTTGACGTGCGCGGCACCCGGGATACGCGCTACGAAATCGTTAAAAAGCGCATTGATAAGGCGTGCGACGCCCTCACCGGGGAACGCATCACCCAGCCGGGAATGCTGACGGTGGTCTATTCCACGCCGGAGGAGGGGGCGGAATATCAGCAATATCTGCGCTACCTGGAGCGGGAGGGCTGGATCGGCAACGATCGCGAGACGGGGCCGGTGGAATCCCTCAAGGGGGCCAATGGCCTGCGATTTGTGCGGGTGCAGGTGTTGCCGGAAGAAAGCTCAACCGCCCACCAGGAGGCCGATCGCGCCGCCGATGGGCAACAACTGCCACAGGGGACGCCGGTAACGGACGAGGGAGATCGCCGCCGCAACCAAAATTCCCGCCGCGAGCAGGCTGCGGCCCGGATCGCCGGTCTCCAGGACTAGGGCGGAGGACACCAGGGATACGGAGGCGGCGGCGACGGCCCCCAGGGCGGCGGGGGTGACCCCTTGCAAAAAGGCCCGCACGAGGGGGCGCGATCGCAGGGTCACCAACAGGGGCGAGGCCAGGAGAATGAACCCAAAGGAGGGCAAAAAGGCGGCAACGGTCGCGGCGATCGCCCCCAGGAGCCCCGCCACCTTGTAGCCCACGAAGGCCACGGTCAGCAGCACCGGTCCGGGCGTCAGTTGACCGATCGCCACGCCATCTAGAAATTCCGCCTGGGTGAGCCAGCCGTAGCCCTGCACCACTTCAAATTCCAGGAGGGGCACAATCGTGAGGCCGCCCCCAAACACCAAACTCCCGGCCCGCAGGAAAAACCACACCAGTTCGACGCCATACTCGCCGATGCGCTCTAGGCCCAAAAAGCTCGCCACGGCCAACGGATCGGCGGCGGTGGCCACGGCCAGCAGGGGCGCGATCGCCAGGATTCCCCCCGGCGTCAGTTCCCCCAGGGCGGGCCAAGCGAGCAGTCCCGACAGGCCCCCCGAGCCGGTGCCGCGCGATCGCCAGGGACCGTAGAGCCCCATGCCCACCGCCCCCGCCAGGGGAAACACCAGCAGCATATTGAGCTTGAGCCCCAGCACGGCCCACACCACCGCGATCGCGATCGCCCAGTGGCTCGGTTCCTTGAGGGTTTTGTGGGCCAGTTTCCAGCAGAAGGCCGCGATCGCCGCCACCACCACCGGCTTCACCCCAAACATCAGGCCCGTCGTCAGGGGCAACCCCTGGAAGCGGAAATAGGCCCAGGACAGGGCGACCACCAGGACAAACGCGGGCGCAATGAAGCAGAGGCCCGCCAGCAGCCCCCCCAACACTCCCCCCCGGCGATAGCCAATATAGATACCAAGCTGGGTCGAGGCGGGACCGGGCAGAATCTCACAAATCGCCATCCCCTCCGCAAATTCCGCCGCAGAGAGCCACTGCCGCTGCTCCACCACCGCCTCAGACATCAGGGCCATGTGGGCGGGCGGCCCCCCAAAGCCGATGCAGCCTAGTTTCAAAAACAGCCGTCCCAGTTCCCCTAGGGGGGCGGTGGAACTGTGGGAGTTTGCCCCCTGCTCCGGTGTTGCCATGGCGGTTTGCTCCCTGTCCTAACCTAAAGGATGCTCGGAATGGAGCGCATTTTAGGCAATTGCTTCCCGAAGCTCAAGGTCAAATGGGTTAAGATCGCAATCGGTTGGGCGCGATCGCGGGAAATCTATCGCGCGAAATATATATGGTGCCGGTGCGTTCGGAAAGCGGCGCGATCGCGAGAACCCTAGGGACCGAACGCACCCTACCGCAAATCTTAACGAACCCTAAAAGAGTGAAATGTTTTTGCAATATATCGGCACACAACATCAACATATTCATTTACCAACATCACCCTCTATTGAAAGATTTGCTTAACATAAACTTCGTATCTCGACCCAGATGTTTATGTTATACCTTGGGAAGTGCGACGCCTCATCGTTTTTGTGCCTTGGGTTCCTAGGCATATTAGGAAGATTATGTCCCGTCAAGAACTCCTAGCCGCTGCAAAACGAGGTAATTCAGAGGCGATTACCAGTCTTCTGAATGAGCGATTAGTTCCCAAAGGTATTAGGGCATCTACGGCCCTGAAAGGCGATTGCCTGATCATTCTAGTTGAAGCTTCTGTTGTGCCTTCTGAGTCAACATTTGTGCCTCTCATGCGCCAGTGGATGACTAGTTTAAGCTCGCCAGCGATCTCATCAGTGCGGGTTTTGGGGCGTAAGCAAGGGGAATTGTTCGACGACTGGCAGTCAACCTTCACCCTCAAAAGTGAAACAGCAGTATTCACAGAACGTCCGATCAACTCTCCAGTCGATGTAGTTGATCCTCCTTTACCACCGGTTGAAGCAACACCTACCCATCCTGAAGGTGCTATTGAAGTTGCAGAAACAGGGCAACCCTTGGCAACAGAGACCCAGCCCCAGAGCAACTCCTTCTGGGGAGGGTTAATGGGGCATATTGGGAACGCGGCTGGTGCCGTCAGTGGAGCTGTTGGTGGAGCAGCAACAGGTGCCGTAACGGGAGCTGCTGGTTTGGTTACTGGAGCCACTGAAGCTATTGGTGGAGCCGCTGCAGGCGCTGGTGGTGCAATTGTTGGTGCGGGCGGCGCTTTGGGAAATGCTGCGCTGAATTTGACTGACCAAGCCGGTTATGTCATTGATTTATTTGGCAATAGCCCAGAGCTACAGAAATTCTTTGGCCCAGTTGCAGACAAAATACCAAGCATCGGGAAATTTCTTGAGCCCATTTTCAATGTTGACGTTGTGAAGGCAGAGACCAATGTAAAACAAATGCAATCAAAGTATCCTGCTGAGTCTAAGGGAGACTTAGCCAACCGCTTGATGGTATCCAAGGCAATCATTGCTGGGGGCAGCGGCGTTGTCACCAGTCTGCCCTTGCCAGGATTTGCCGCTGCTCTTTTCCCTGTAGACGTTATGAATAACGCCATGTTGCAATCCGAACTGGTTCATTCAATCGCCTACCTGTACGGATTCGATCTTAAAGATCCCGCAAGGAAAGCAGAGGTAGCAGCAATCTTGGGACTTTCAATTGGTGGTAGTCAAGCTGCCGGAAAGTTGACTGCACGACTCGGGATTAAAGCAGTCGGCAGAAATATTCCAATTGCAGGCGGCGTTATCAGCGCAAGCACGAATGCCGCAGCAATTTATGCGATGGGCTATGCCGCGTGCCGATTCTATGAGGCTAAGTTGGCAAACAAAAATCTGACCCTAGAGAAGGCACTTGAGGAAACTGAGGGTGACAATGAGGAGTACTTGGCCTCAATTATTGATGACCAGGTAGCAATGGATTGGGTGTTAGTGCAAATGTTCTTGGCAGGCCATCCTGACAAAAAACTTGCAGACCTGATTCCGCAGCTAGAGACTTTAAACTTGAATCCAGCATCTATAGAGGCTTTGCAGTCAGGTCTTCAAAGGTTGCCAAGTTTAGATGAGCTATTGCCTATTCTCAATGATGATTTCGGAGTGGTTTTGTTAGCAAAATGCAAGACCATTGCTGAATCAGATGGAATCATCTCGCCAGAGGAAGAGATTATTTTGAATCGCCTAAAGGATCGATTTGAATCGAAACTGAAGGATCTAGATCTTGATAGTATTCTCTGATTTAAGATGGCCGCTCCATTCGATGTCGATCCTGTGACAAGAGACATGAGGCACTGCAATGCGCCTTACCAAACCAGGGTCATCTCACTAACTGCGCCCCCAGATCAGCAGTGACGCGCCCAGAAGGTGGCGCGATCATCTGATTGATGTTTCCTGGCTTGAAGCGCTTGCCTGACCAGCCATCGATTCAGTCAAGGACGCAGGAAAAGCCTCCATGCCCTCAATCTATTTGGCGCAAAAGTGCTGTAAATCCCTCTTGACTGAAGTGCTTGTCAGTCGTCAAGGCTTGATTAATTCCCCGCTGCTGCATCACAACAAAGCTGACGGCATCGCAGAGGGAATAGGTTTTATCAGGGCGGTTTTTCAAGAGTTCGATAGCGGATCTTGTGAGGGGCTCATTGACCCAGATCACTTCAATTTTTGGTGTATTTAGCAATGAATCAATGAAGTCAATGGCATCCACTCGTGAGTAGCGTCGCGCCGTCACCAAAGCAATATATTCATCAATAATATAGCTGTGGGTAATCCAGACGTTGGCCCTTCGATAAGCAGCAACTGCCTGTTGGTGTCGTGGCTCGTGCTTGTACTGTAAGCAGAGTAATCCTGAAGTGTCGAGGAGCATGATCACGGTTCTAGGTCGCGAGCATAGGCGCGCGCTAGATCAGCATCGATGCTTTCGTTATCAAAATTACAGGGCTCATCTAGGGTCAAGGTGCCAAATCGCTGCTCAAAAGGGCTGACTTGAGGCGTGTCTATCCTGGAGGGCTCAAAGGTCGTTGGCTTTTTCCACAGGTATTGCAGAATTTGCCGCAGTAGACGAACGCGATCGCCCCACGATAGGTCCAGAATTTGTCTTGCCAGGTTCTCTAAGCCTGCACTGGTCATTTTTCGACATCCTTTCCATCCAGGATTATTTCGTATGATACTCCGAGATTATTAGAACGTGGATCAATGTTTTGGGATGGGAGTGCGATCGCGATGATATTTGATGATTTTGATGATATTCACGGTGCCGAGGGCAAATTCTAATCCGATTGCCGCAACAGGGCCACAAATCCCGCCTGTTCAAAATGGCGATCATGGGCCAAGGCTTCACGAATCTGGCGATCGCCCATCACGCAGAAGGAAATGCAATCCGTATGGCTCCAGGCAGAGTCGGGGCGATCGCGGTAGAGCCCCAAAGCCCTATCAAACAATTGGGGCGTTGCCGGAGTAATTTCAACATTTGGATCATCCTGAAGGGACTCAACGAACGAAGCCGCCAACTCACGAAGTCGGCGATCCTTCTTAGAAAATGAATTGAGTAGCTCATTCAGCACCCAATCAGTGGTGATCACCCGAAAAGGAAAAAGTCGCTGGCTAGTCTCCTTGGCGACATCATGCAAGGGATCCTTCGAGTAGAGAATTGCAATCCAATACCCCGTATCGGCAAAAAGGGTTTTCATTCCTCGACCTTCGGACCCCCATAAAGATAATGGTCGAGATTGATTGAAAAGTCAGAAGGCCAATCTTTCCAAGCCTCCTCAGGGAGTTCAGCGCTGAGTTGTCGAGCAGTTATGAAGAAGCTCGGTAATTTTTCCGGCTCCTCTGGGATAGTTTCCGGCGCGTCTGATTGACCCTGGGACGGGGCCTGAAGTTGCTTCTGAACAAACATCAGAAACATTAAAACCATCTCCAGAACAGCTTCAGGAGCTTGATCAATCGCTATCAGCAATCGTTCTTTAGCGGTCATCATAATAATCTTGCCGGTCCTGGGCTGGGGATCTTGCCAAATGCCACCGAGGGTCAGCGAATGGGAGCGAGCCTAATCTAGGCCACCGGACGATATCGCCCCACAGCCGCTGTTCTGTATCTGTCTTAGGAAAATTCTAGCGGGCCTCCGGCGGCGTCCGTTCGAGCCAGTCAAAAATGCGCTCCAACTGCTCAGCGGAAATGGCCCCGTACTGCCACAAAATGATCGGCAAATTGCTCTGATGCTCCGGATGCTTCAGGGCCAGGGCCAAATCAGCACTGCCCACCTGGAGATCATCGCGAAGGAATTGAAGAAGCCGTGAAAAATAGGTTGCTTGCATGGTGTTGCCCCCGGTACCCAACTGCCGCGCCCTGCGGCCAGCCATCCTGCGTTTAATTGCGGTGTGATCGCGACCCCCTGCCCATGCCCCCCACAAAGCACACCCTTCACCGGGCTCAAGCGGCCCCAGCGATCTTATGGATCCCAACCCGTGGGAGGAAGTCGCTGCGATCGCGCCGGGGCAGCCATCCCGCCGCCACCACCAGGGATCTCCCATGGTTGATCGCGCAGAACCTCAGCACCCCAGGCGCAACCACAGCGCCCAAAATCGCATGGCCCCACCCTAGGGGACTCGCCTTGCCCCTGCCTGCGATCGCACCGGCCCCCAAGACCGATCGCGATCGCACCAGCCCAGCGACCGCGATCGCAGCGGCCCAGGACCAGCCCCCACCCCAGGCCGCCCTCAAGGCCCCCAAAGCAAGGCTCCAAACCGCAATGCTCAAGTCAGACTTGACAGGGCAGAATGTCCGTGTAGTCTAGCACCGGTATCAGAATTCTTCGGAAAACGAAGGAAAATGCAATCAATGTTTGCAATTCCCGGAGGGGTTACTTTAATGGCCCCCCTAATCCTGCTGTTGTGAAAACCGCTGCGCCCCCACCAGGGCCAGGGAGATCGCCGCGATCGCCAGGATCGGCACCGTATACCAAGTGAACTGCTGCCAGGGCAAATAGGCCGCCGATCGCAGGCCCAAACTCGTATAGGTTAGGGGCAAACAGTAAACAATCGGCTTGAGCAGCGGCGGCAGCGTCGCCGGATCAAAAAACGTCCCCCCCAGGAACGACATGGGCACAATCAAAAAATTGTTGTACAGGCCCACCGTCTCCAAAGACTGGACCGACAGGCCCACCAGCACCCCAATGCCCGAAAACACCGCGCAATTGAGCACCACAATCAGCAAAAACAGGGGATTGAGAAAACTCCACACCTTCCCCGTAAACACAATCGCCACCAGCATCACCGCCCCCGAAGTCAGCAGCCCCCGCACAATGCCCGCCATCATCTTGCCCACCAGCATCGCCAGGGGATGAATGGGCACCAGGAGCATTTCCTCGAAGGTTTTCGTAAACAGCCGCTCCCCGCAAATGGAAAAGGTGGTGCCGCCAAAACTGATGGCCATGGACGACAGGGCCACCATCCCCGGCAGCATAAATTCCAAATAATTCTCGCCCGCGCTGGGTTTGGCGAGGGCATCGAGGGAACTGCCCAGCCCGAGCCCGAAGGCCAGGATATAAATCAGCGGCGACACCAGCCCCGAGGCGGCCACCTGCCACACCCGCACCCGCAAATCGAGCCAGTCCCCCCAAAAGATCGTGAGGGCGTCGGTCCAGAGGGTGCCCAGGGGGGAGGGAGCGGGCGATCGCGGCGGAGTTAGCTCGGGGGTCGAAGGGGGAACCATAGGTCAGGGGTGGGGAGGGCTTGAGGATGGGTATGGGGCCGGATTTACGCCGGATTTGCGCCGGATTTTGCGCGGAACGCTGCCCAGGATTTTATGGCAGGCGGTACCCCTGAAGGCGCGGGTTGCCCCCTAAATTGGGATCGGTGCCGGTGGGGGTGGGTGGGGCGGCGCGATCGCCCGGATCGCCCGAGGATGCTCTACATTGACATCATCCTAAAGTTTTGTAACTGATTCTGTGGTTAGAATTTCATCGCTGAAGGGGTGACGGTTCCGGGCCTCAGGCGTTCCGGCGGGCGGGCTTCGGCGGCGACGGACGCTGCAAAAACTGGCAGGTGATCGCGGTGGGATGCGGCGATCGCCCCGGATCCTAAAGGTGAGAGATGGCGCAAGGTTGGGGAGCGGAATGACTGATGGCTTTGATTAGGGGACACCGGAACGGCGGCGGCGGCGGCAGGGCGATGGGTGGGGGCTTTGCCCCGATGGGTGGGGGCAAAGCCCCGATGGGTGGGGGCAAAGCCCCGATGGGTGGGGGCAAAGCCCCGATCGCGGGGGCCAAATCCCCTAGAACTCAAGATATGGAGACCACCGGGCGATCGCCTCAGATCATCCCTGGGGCCACGGGGGAGCCTGGGGCGCAAATCGGGCCGCGATCGCGCGATCGTGGGGCAGACCTGGCGGCGCGGGTACACCCCCTGGTGGCGGCCCTGCTGTATCCCCTGGCGAAATACCTCGTCCTGCCGCGCTATTTTCGGTCCCTGCGCGTCATCGGGGCGCACCACCTGCCCACCGTCGGCCCCGTCATCTTGGCCCCCACCCACCGATCGCGCTGGGACGGCATTTTGATGTGTTTTGTGGCGGGGCGCTACGCTACGGGGCGCGACCTGCGGTTTATGGTCACGGCCAACGAAATGGGCGGCCTTCAGGGGTGGCTCCTACGGCGCATCGGCTGCTTTGCCATTGATCCGGACCGGCCCTCGATCGCGGGCATCCGGCGGGGGGTGCAGCTCCTGGAGGCGGGGGAAGCCCTGACGGTGTTCCCGGAGGGGGATATTTTCCGCGATGGGGCTGTCCATCCCCTCAAGGGGGGCCTCGCGCGCATGGCGATCCAGGCGGAACTGCGGCGACCGGACCTGGGGGTTCAGGTGGTGCCGATCGCGTTCCACTATGACGATCCCGAGGTGGGGCGCGGCTGTGCCATGGAGGCGGTGATCGGTAACCCCCTGCCGGTGCGGGCCTATCTGGAATCACCGAACCATGGGGAACCGGGCCACCGCGATCGCAAGGCCGCCGCCGCCCACCTGATGGCTGATCTGGCCGCCGCCCTCACCCACCTCAACGATCGCCAGGGCGATCGCAAGGCCGCCGCCCCCATCCCCGCCGATCGCACCGTAGCCTAGGCCATCGGCAGTGATCTAGGACCCCCCATGGCCCCGCTGGCGCAGGATAAATTCCCCGATCGCCAGATCCTGGGGCGTTGTCACCTTGAGATTGGTTTCCTCCCCCTCCACGATCGCCACCGGCAGGCCACAGCGTTCAAACAGGGCCGCATCATCCGTCACCTCCCACCCTTCTGCAAGGCCGCGATCGTGGCACTCCCGCAGGGTCTGCACCTCAAATCCCTGGGGCGTTTGGGCCGCCCAGAGTTTGGCGCGATCGGGCGTCGATTCCACCCGCCGATCGCCCCCCACCACCTTGATCGTGTCCTTCACCGCGATCGCCGCAATCAGCCCCCGTTCTCTCGCCAAAACTTCACTACAGCGATCGAATAATTCCGGCGTCGCCAAACACCGCGCCCCATCGTGGATCAGCACCCGCTCGGCCTCCGGGGGCAGCGATCGCAACCCGTTATGGACCGACTCCTGCCGCGTCGCCCCCCCCGCCACAAACACCACCGGCTTATTGAGGTTTAAGGTCGCCGCGATCGCCTCAAACTCCGGCCGATCCACCGGCTGGGCAATCACCCCAATCCAAGCAATTGATCGCGCCGCCGCCGCCGCCCGCAACGTCCAGGCCAAAATCGGCTCCCCCAACAGCGGCAGCAGTAGCTTGTTGCGATCGGCCCCCATGCGACGCCCCGAACCCGCCGCCGGAATCAAAAGATACAAAATTTACCCCCTGCCCTCTGGCCCGGTGGACTGCTTGCCCAGTGTGCCCCACCCGCCGCCACCCCGAACGGGCGCTTTTTGAAACGGCCCCCGCGATCGCCCCAAAACTCCCCCAAAGCCTCAAAAACCGCGCGGTTGACCCGATTCCAGAACCCTCTACAATAGGAGCGTTCATCGGGACCGTCCGATTGCCCATCGGCGCAAACCTTGGCGCAAATCAACGCGGCTCGATGCCAACGTCCCTCCATTAGGCAGCCCAACAGCGCACCGGCAACGCCCATGATGCAGATTCTTGCCCTTGTCCCCGGTGGGATTGGCGACCAAGTTCTGTTTTTCCCCACCCTCAGCCAGCTCAAACAGACCTACCCCAAGGCGCAAATCGATGCCATCGTCGAGCCGAGGGCCAGGGCCGCCTATCGCATCTGCCCCTGGGTGCGCGACACGATCCCCTTTGATTTCAAAGATCGCAACAGCCCCGCCGACTGGGGCAACCTTCTGGGCACCATCCGCGAGCGGGAATACGATGCCGTCCTGTCCCTGGGCCAGCGATCGGCGGTGGGGCTGCTCCTGTGGCTGACGGGGATTCCCAAGCGGGTGGGCTACGCCGGTGGCGGCAAGCGGTTCCTGACGGATGCGGTGCCCCTCAATGAAGACCAGTACGCGGCGGATCTGTACCACGATTTAGTCAAAGGCTTTGGCATCAGCGCGCCGCGCCCGACCCTGACGGCCCAGGTGCCCCAGCGGGATCTGGACTGGGCGGAGGCGGAACAGGCCCGGTTGGGGGTCAGCGGCACGGGCTATGTGCTGATCCACGGGGGCTCTAGCCAAATGGCGAAGGTGAAGGGCCTCGATAAGATCTATCCCGCCGATCGCTGGGTGGAGATCATCAGCCGCCTCCAGGAGAAGAAGCCGGATCTGCCGGTGGTGGTGGTGCGCGGCCCGGAGGATGGGGAGTTGGTGGCCCAGTTGCAGGGGGCCTGCCCGACCCTGAAAACCACGAGCCCGGAAAATATTGGCCAGTTGGCGGCGATCGCAGCGGCGGCCAACCTGATGCTCTGTACCGACAGCGGGCCGATGCACGTGGCCGTCGCCATGGGCACCTATACGATCGCGGTCTTTGGCCCGACGGATCCGGCTAAACTGCTGCCCCCGAGCGACAAATTTGTGGGCCTCAAATCCAGCACGGGCAAGATGGCCGACATCCCCGCCCAAGCCATCCTGGAGAAATTGGGTGTCTAGGACGGGCGATCGCGGGCGGCCCGCCGTCTTCCTCGATCGCGACGGGGTGCTCAATATCGAAGCGGGCTACATCCATAACCTCGGGGATTTGCACCTCGTCCCCGGCGTGGCGGCGGCGGTGCGGCGGCTCAATGAGGCGGGGCTGTTTTGTTGCCTTGCCTCAAACCAAGCCGGACCGGCGAGGGGTTACTACTCCGTCGAACATGTGGACGCCCTCCACGAGCGCCTGTGCTTCCTGCTGGCCGAAGAGGCCGGGGCCAAGCTCGATGCCCTCTACTATTGCCCCTTCCTGAGCCGCCCCGAGGGGGGAAAAAATTTGCAGTACACCCGCTACAGCACCTGGCGAAAACCGAATACGGGCATGTTGGTGGCGGCGGCGTGGGATTGGGATCTGGACCTGGGCCGGAGCGTGATGGTGGGGGACAAGGCAACGGATATTGACCTGGCCCACAATGCGGGCTGCAAGGGGATTTTGGTGACTACGGGCTATGGGGAACAGGTACTGGAGGGGGCCTATCAGCACCGCACCCGCCCGGATTTTGTGGCGTCGGATCTGGCGGCGGCGGTGGATTGGATTTTGCGCCAGCAGGATCTGTAGGGTTTGGGGGCTTGGGGCGATCGCCGCTTGATCGGTTAAGTATTTCTTCGGGCTACAACGGGGGCAACGTACCTGAGCCTAAAGCGTGCCTTATCCATGCCCGAGTCCCCTCACCCAAGCTACTTCAGCCGCGATCGCGCCCCCTCACCTGAGAACCTAGGCCCCTGGCCCGAGGATGTGCCGATTTATGTGTACCTCCCGGCGGAATTTTGGCCCACGGTGCCCCTGCCGGAAAGCCCAGGGGACTATTGGCCCTGGCAGCAGGCGAACTGGGGCCAGTACAACAAAGGGCTCTACGACTGGACGCTGCAAACGAGTCTCCAGTTGCGGACGGCGGGGGTGCCCTGCGCGCTGGTGGATCAGTTGCCGGAGGACGGGATCATCTTGACGACGCCCCCCGGTTTTGCGGCGGGGGCGCGGCCCGGTCGGCGGCAATATTGGGTGTGCATTGTGGGGGATAAGGGGCGTCACCGCTGGACCCATTTGCATGTGGTCCAAAATCCCCATGACGATATTTTCCAGAAGCCGCGAGACCTGTGGCCCGCCTTCAGTACGCCCTTTTGGGTGCAGCCGTCCCTGACGCCGCGATCGCCCGATCGCGGCGATCGCTTCGAGGTGGCGGCCTACTTTGGTCGGGAGCGGGAACTCGATCCGGCCCTGCGGGATCCATCCTGGGGTGATCGCGTGGCGGAATTGGGGCTCACCTGGCGCGTGATTCCCCCCGAAGCTTGGCATGATTATCGAGCGGTGGACGTGGCGATCGCGGCGCGGGGCTTTGGGCCGGGGGCGCGGTTCAACTGGAAACCCCCGTCAAAGCTGGTGAACGCTTGGCATGGCCAGGTGCCCGCGATCCTCAACCGGGAAGACGGCTTCCGCAGCCTGCGCCGCAGTGAATTGGACTACATCGAGGTGCGATCGCCCGAAGAAATCCTCACGGCCCTCCAAAAACTGCGGGATGATCCGGCCCTGCGCCGCGCCATGGTAGCCAATGGTCGCGATCGCGCCGAAGAGGTGAACAACCGCACCATCGCCCACCTGTGGCAACGGGAACTGCTGACGGTGGCCGTCCCCGGCTATCGCCGCTGGCGACGCTGGTCTGGGGGGCAACAAGCCCTATTTTTTGCCCTGCGCACCCTGGCGGATTGGGGCGATCGCAGCAAGGCCACCCTCCGGCGCTGGCGGGGCCGCCTCACAGGCCCCCTCAAGGCATGGCTCCGGCCCCATCGATAGGGCCGCCTCACGGGGGCCGCAGGGGTCACGGGAACGCCCTTTCCGCAATGATCCGTAACCTTGCCCCCCGCGATCGGGGCACAGCCCCCACCCATCGGGGCAAAGCCCCCACCCATCGCCCCCGGCCCCCCCGAACCTGCCGAAAAACCGCCCCAACCCCGTTCCGTTTGCTAACGTTGAACTAGCATCTACCCATTCGTACGACTGCCCTGGGTGATCCTTAGCCGGTGGTGCCCCCCGCGATCGGGGCCAAGCCCCCACCCATCGGGGCAAAGCCCCCACCCATCGCCCCCTTGCCCTTTCCCCCCGCGCGCTCCCATGGCCAACCCGATCGTCAAGCGGTACCTGCTCGCCCTTCGCAAGTACTTTTGGATCATTCCCATCTTCCCGGTCCTGGGGATGGCCGGGGGCGGCTTCGTGGCCATCCAACCGGCCCCCGATCCCACCTTCCGCACGGCGGGCATCCTGTCCTATCGGCAACAGGAACTCTCCTTTTCGCAAACCGGCGCGGAAATCCAACAGCAGGGGCAGGCCCTCACTAAGGATCTGCTGCTGTCCGATGAGGTGCTCGAAGGGGTCGCCAGCGGCATTCGGGTCAAGCCCGAGGAAATTCTCAAGAAGGCAGATTTAAAATTCGTCGTGCCCGATCGCAAGAAGGAGCCGACGGCTTCTCCCCACATTGAGGTGCTCTATAAGGATGACAACCCTCGGCGGGCCTTGGTGGCGACGGAGCTGCTGATGACGCTGATGGTGGAAAAAAGTCGGCAGTTGAATTCGGCGCGCCTCCAGGGGTTGATCGAGGGGATCCGCGATCGCCTGCCGTTGGTCACCCAGGAATTGCGGGAGGCGGAGCAGCGGCTAGAGCGCTACGATCGCCAGGAGGGGGCCGCGATTTTGGCGGTGCAGAATGGTTCCCTGGTGGGGGCGATCGCCGGGAGCCGTCAGCAGCAGCGCCAGCTTCAGCTCCAGCTCGAGGGGATTAATGCCCAGATCCAGAGCCTAGAGCGGCGGCTGGGCCTGACGGTGGATGAAGCCTATGTGTCCTCGGCCCTCAGTTCCGATCCGCTGCTGGGGCAACTGCGGGGCCAGTTGCAGTTGGCGGAATCCGAGCTGGCGATCCAGTCCAAACGGCTGCGGGCGGAACATCCCACCATCAAGGAGTTGCAGCGCCAGAAGGAGACCTATGATGAACTGCTGCGCGATCGCGCGGCGGAGGTCATTTCTGGCGGTCCGGCGGCGTCCTTCCGCGACAGTGCCCGCATCCGCCGCGAAAGCACCCTGGATCCGGCCCGTCAGCAACTGGCGAACAGTTTGGTGGCCCTGCGGACCCAGCAGGAAACGATCGCCCAGCAGTTGGCCCTGTCCCGGCGCTCGGAGCTGGAACTGCGCCAGGAATATCAAACGATTCCCAATAAGCAACTGGAGCGCGATCGCCTCGCCCAGCAGGTGGCCCTGAAGAAGGCCATCTATGACCGCATCCAGAGCAAATTAGTCGATTCCGAGGCCGCAGAGGCGGAAACCGTCAGCAGCCTCGCGATCGCGCGGCCCGCCAGCCTCTCGGAACAGATGGTGCCCACCAGTCCGCGTCTGGTGCTGATGCTGCTGCTGGGGGGTGCCGGGGGCTTCGTGGGCAGCATGGTGGTGCTCCTGGTGCTGGGGATACTCGACGGGCGCTACCAAACCGCCAGCGAAATCGCCAAGGCCCTGGCCGATCGCGAGGTGCCGGTGTTGGGGCGTTTGCCTGACCTGACCATCGAGGGGCAACTGCCGGGGGTGCTGCCGGTGCTGCTCGAACCGTCCCCCTATGGGGATGCCTATGAGCTATTCCGCAGCAATATCCGCCGCCTCAATAGCAAGTGGCAGGTGTTGACCATCGCCAGCTTGCAGCCGAAGGAGGGCAAGAGTGTGGTGGCCTACAACCTGGCGATCGCGTCGGCCCGGGCGGGTAAGCGGACCCTGCTGCTGGAGATGAACCTGCGGGGCAAGTCCGAGGGGCGATCGGTGGGGGTGCCGGTGCATCCGGAAGCCTATGACGATCCGCTCAAGTACTACGACAGCCTGAGCGACTGTATGCGGATGGTGCCCGCGATTGAAAATCTCTACCTGGTGCCGTCGCCGGGACCGCAGGGGAATACGGCGGAAATCCTCGAGTCGAGTGAACTGAAGCGGCTGTTTGATGAGGCGCGATCGCGGTTCGATATGGTCATTGTCGATTCCACAGCGCTGAGCCTGTGCAACGATACGCTGCTGCTGGAACCCTTGACGGATGGCCTCATTCTCGTGGCGCGGCCCGGTCTGACGGAGAGCAAGCGCTTCACCCAAAAGGTGGACGAGATGATGGATGAGGAAACCACCACCGTGCGCCTGTTGGCCGCCGCGATCGATGGGGATAGCCCAGCGGCCCTGATGCCCGAAGAGGAAGAGGAGTTTGACGAAGAGGGGCTCGATGGCTTCGAGGCGGAGGCCCTGGACAACTACGAAACCGCGAGGGCTCCCAGGGATCAGGGCGATCGCGAACTGGTCCGCGCCATCTTGGATCTGGAGGGGGATCCCGGCCACGCCAACGGCAATGGGCACACCAACGGCAATGGGCACGCCAATGGCAACGGTCAAGGGGGCAAGCGGCGCATTCCCATCGGCCTGCGCGATCGCTAGGGCCACCACCGCCGCCACAACTTTGTAGAAATCCTGATGGGGCCTATGGGGTTGATCGGCGGCGGGCGGGTATCAAGGGTAACCAGAGCAGCGGGGGAAGCGGGGGATATTGAGATATCCCTTAATTTGCTGTCGGTCGGGGGGGAAGCCGTCAGAATGGTAGGCAATTCTTGACGACCGCTGATCAGCCGCCATGACTGCCCTGAAGCCTGAAATTGTCATCCCACGCGATCGCCAACCCCTCGACGCCATCTTTGCCCCCAACAGCGTCGCCGTGATCGGTGCGACGGAGCGCGAGGGCAGCGTGGGGCGCACCCTCCTGCGGAATTTGATCGCGACCCCCTTCGGCGGCACGGTCTATCCGGTCAATCCGAAGCGATCGAGCATCATGGGTATCAAAGCCTACCCGTCGATCGCGGAGGTGCCCGATCGCGTGGACCTGGCCATCATCATCACCCCCGCCCGCACGGTGCCCGGTTTGATTGATCAGTGCATCGCCGCCGGAGTTAAGGGCGCGATCGTCATCTCCGCCGGGTTTAAGGAAGTCGGCCCCGAGGGCATCGAACTGGAGCGCCAGATCCTCGCCAGCGCCCGCGCCGCCAATTTACGCCTGATTGGCCCCAACTGCCTCGGCGTCATGAATCCCCTCACGGGCCTCAATGCCACGTTTGCCAGCGTCATGGCCCGACCGGGGAATGTGGCCTTCATCAGCCAGAGCGGTGCCCTGTGTACGGCGATTCTGGACTGGAGTTTCCGGGAGAATGTGGGCTTTAGCGCCTTCGTGTCCATCGGCTCGATGCTGGATGTGAACTGGGGCGATCTGATCGAATACCTCGGGGACGATCCGCGCACCCACAGTATCGCCATCTATATGGAAACCATTGGCGATGCCCAGTCGTTCCTGTCCGCCGCGCGGGAGGTGGCCCTCACAAAGCCGATTATTGTGATTAAGGCGGGGCGTACGGCGGCGGCGGCCCAGGCGGCGGCTTCCCATACGGGGTCGTTGGCGGGGGCGGATGATGTGCTGGATGCGGCGTTCCGGCGCTGCGGGGTCCTGCGGGTGGATTCGATCGAGGATTTGTTTGACATGACGGAGGTGCTGGCGAAGCAGCCGCGATCGCGGGGGAACCGCCTCACCATTTTGACCAACGCCGGGGGGCCGGGGGTGCTGGCCACCGATGCCCTGATCGGCGGCGGCGGGCGCTTGGCGGAGCTGGCCCCGGAGACGATCGCCAAGCTCGATGAATTTTTGCCCGCCGCCTGGAGCCGCCATAACCCCGTCGATATCCTCGGGGACGCGGATCCGGAACGCTATGCCCGCGCGATCGATGTGCTGATGGCGGACCCCAACAGCGACGGCCTCATGGCCATCCTCACGCCCCAGGACATGACCGACCCCACCCGCACCGCCGAGGCCCTCAAGGGCTACGCCACCGCCGTGGATAAGCCGCTGCTGGCCTGCTGGATGGGGGGCGCGGGGGTGTCCACCGGCGAAGAAATTCTCAATAAGGCGGGCATTTTCACCCTGCCCTATCCCGACGCCGCCACCAGCGTTTTTAACTACCTCTGGCGCTACAGCTACAACCTGCGGGGCCTCTACGAAACCCCCAACAGTTCCGCCGGCAGCTTTGCCCAGGAACCCCAGCGGGAGGTGGTGGCCCAGATTTTGAGCGAGGCCCTGGCGGCGGGGCGGACGCTCCTGACGGAGTTTGAATCGAAGCGGGTGCTGGCGGCCTACGGCATTCCCACCGTGGAGACGCACATCGCCACGAAACTCGAAGAGGCGGTGGAAATTGCCAATGACCTGGGCTATCCCGTCGCCCTCAAACTCTATTCGGAAACCATTACCCACAAGACCGATGTGGGGGGCGTGCGCCTGAATTTGCAAAATGCCAATGAGGTGCGCTGGGCCTATCTGGCGATCGTGGCGTCCGTGGCGATCGCGATGCGCCACAAACCGGACAAAAAATCCCTGACCGAAGACTTTCTGGGGGTCACGGTGCAGCCCATGCTCAAGCTGGATGGCTATGAGCTAATCATTGGCAGCAGTGTGGATCCGCAGTTTGGCCCGACGTTGCTCTTTGGCATGGGCGGTGCGCTGGTGGAGGTGTTCCGCGATCGCGCCCTGGCCCTGCCCCCCCTCAACACCACCCTGGCGCGGCGGCTGATGGAGCAAACCCAAATCTACGAAGCCCTCAAGGGGGTGCGGGGCCGCGAATCCGTGGACCTCGAAGCCCTCGAACAACTGCTGGTGCGCTTCAGCCAACTGGTGGTGGAGCAGCCCTGGATCCGCGAAATCGATATCAATCCCCTCCTGGCCCGTCCCGGCGGTCAGGCGGTCTCCTCCGCCCACGACAGTTCCCTGGTGGCCCTCGATGCCCGCGTCGTCCTGCACGATCCGAACACCCGCCCGGAGGATCTGCCGCGCCCCGCCATTCGCCCCTACCCCACCCGCTATGTGAGCCCCTGGCAGCTCAGGGACGGCACCCCCGTGCGGATTCGCCCGATCCGCCCCGAGGATGAGCCCGCCGTCATCGAGTTCCATGGGGATGTGTCCGAGCGATCGGTCTACCTGCGCTATTTCCACATGATGAAACTGAGCCAGCGGGTGTCCCACGATCGCATGGTGCGCATCTGTTTCATCGACTACGACCGGGAAATGGCCCTGGTGGTGGAGCGGCTGCCGGACCTGGAGGCGGAAGGCACCGCGCCGGAGATTCTGGGCATTGGCCGCCTGTCGCAGCTCCACGGGGGCGGTTTGGCGGAATTTGCCATGCTGGTCAAGGACAGCGCCCAGGGTCAGGGGATCGGTACCGAACTCATGGGCCGGTTGATTGATATTGGCAAAGATGAAGGGTTAGAGAGAATCCAGGGGGAAATTCTGCCGGATAACGTGGCGATGCGCCGGATTTGCGAAAAGTTTGGTTTTGAGATTCGTCGCCTGCCGGATGTGACGATCGCGGTGCTTGATTTGTAAAACTACCCCGCCTCCCGATATGCCTGAGGTTGAATGGGGTAGTGGCGATCGCGGGGGCTCGGGTTGGGAGACCCAACCCCTACGGTGATTCCGGTTGAGCAACGGTTTCTGATGGTTGATTGATCCTTCACCCTGGGCGCTGCGCCCCTCCCCCCATGCCGACGGAAGTGTGGATTACCGGGGCGATTATCCTCGCCAACCTTGTGCTTCTGCCGGTGCTGATCGGCTGGGGGAGCGGCTGGTGGGCCATGGGGCCACGCTACGGCATTGATCGCATCCCCCAGGGGCGGCGGGAGGGCTGGTGTAGCGGTCGGTTGGGCCTGGTGTCCTGCCGGGGGATTTTGGTGGTGGGGGGCGATGATGCCTACTTTTATATGGCGCTGCAGCGGCCCTGGGGGTTTGGCTTTCGGCCCCTGGCGATTCCCTGGGAGCAGGTGCGGCGGGTGCGGGCGGGGGAGGTGCTCTGGGCTCCCTTTTTTGACTTTGAAATTCGGACGGGCCAGGGCGATCGCGTCATCCCCGTGCGGCTCTATCGGCGTGGTCTTGGCCTCCTGGAACCCTACCTTGACCTGCTGGCTCGGGAGGAGGCCGCCGGTCGCCGTCCACCGCCGCCACCCCTGGCCCCAGGATCCTGAAAACAATCTAAAAAGACGCGGACCGGCGATCGTCCTTTAAACTGACACTGTACTCCCGTATTTTTTCGCTGTTCCCATCGGCCGCCACCGCCCGCCGGTTCCCCAGAATGCTCGCGCTCCGCAAATCCCCATCGGCCCCCCCCTGGCAGCGGCCCAGGTACTCCCGCCTCGCGCGCCAGTGGGATGTGTTTTCGTTCGCGGCCAAATTCATCGGCACCCTCTGGCTCGATCGCACCCTCGGGCGGGGTACCAGTGAACTGAAGGAGCAGCGCGCCCAGTGGCTGAGCCGTCGGCTGGTGCGCCTGGGTCCTGCGTTCATTAAAGTGGGTCAAGCCCTGTCCACCCGGCCAGATCTGCTGCCCCTGGAATATATCCGCGCCCTGGGGGAGTTGCAGGATTCGGTGCCGCCGTTCCCGGTCGATGCCGCGATCGCCACGATCGAAAGTGAACTCGGTCGCCCCGTCAGTGAGCTATTCCAACGGTTCGAGCCGGAACCCCTCGCCGCCGCCAGCCTCGGCCAGGTCCACCGGGCCACCCTCCTCGATGGCACGGAGGTGGTGGTCAAGGTCCAAAGGCCCGGTCTTCAACCGCTCTTGGATCTGGACTTCAAGGTGCTGCGCCAGTTGATCGACCTGTGCGATCGCCGCATTCCCGCCCTGCGCCAGTACGATTTAGAGTCCATTTATCTAGAATTTTTCCGCGTTCTCTACCAGGAAATCGATTACAAGCGGGAGGGTCAAAACGCCGATCGCTTCCGGGAGAATTTCGCCGACTATCCCCAGGTGATCGTCCCCCAAATCTTTTGGCCCTACACCACCAGCAAAGTCCTGGTGATGGAATATAAACCGGGCATCAAAATTGACGATCGCGCCGCCCTCGAATCCCAGGGTATTGACATCGCTAATTTGAACAAACTGGGAATTTGCTGTTATCTCAAACAGATTTTGCAGGATGGCTTTTTCCAGGCGGATCCCCATCCCGGCAATATGGCCGTTGCCCCCGATGGGGCGATTATTTTCTATGACTTTGGGATGCTCGTTGAGGTCAAATCCCTCGCCAAGGATCAAATGGTCCGCACCCTGTTTGCCGTCCTAAAACAGGATACGGAGGCGGTCCTTTCCACCATGGTTGACATGGGGTTCATTGAGCCCAATGGGGATATGCGGCCCGTGCGGAGATTATTAAATTTCACGCTGGAACGGTTTGTGGAGCGGCCCATTGAATTGCAGGAATTCTCGGTGATGCGCCGGGAATTGGTGAGCCTATTTGAGCAGCAGCCCTTCCGGCTACCGGCCCAGATGGTGTATATCCTCAAATCCTTGACGACCCTCGATGGCATCGCCCGCACCCTGGAGCCCCAATATAATTTGCTGGCCCTAGCCAAACCCTTTGTCAAAAGTTTGGTGGGCTGGGATCGGGCGAAGAAGGAGTTGGAGGGGAGCGATCGCGCGCCGAAGGGGGAAGGGCTAGGGCGCAAGGGCTGGATCGAAGTGGCGAAACAGGCGGGCGGTCTGGTGTGGAACCGGCTCAACCGCCCGGACGAAACCGCCAAGGCCCTGCGGCTATTGGAAGAGCGCCTGGATCAGGGGGAATTGGAAATTCGGGTGCGATCGGAGGCGAGCGATCGCGCCCTGCGGCGGCTGAATATGGGCGTCAAGGCGGCGGCCTACGGTTCCCTGTCCGGCTTTTTGTTTGTGGGGGGGGCCGTCCTGACGCTCGGTCCCTTGGCCGGTTGGGCGGGGTTTGCCTTCGGGGCCGCCGCGATCGCCCTGGTGGTGACCGTGCGTCTGCTGATCAAATTGGAATTGCGGGAACGGGTCGATCGCCTCTTGGATTAGGTCAAGCATGTCCCCAATTCCGCCACCATCGTAGGGGTTGGGTCTCCCAACCCTAATCGGAATGCTCGCCACACAACCGTTCAACCTTGGAATAGGGATCGCGAGGGCTAGGCGGGAAAACCCCGCCCCTACGGTTCCTCGGCAATTTGCAGGGCCAGCTTCCCGCGCATGGATCCGGTCCCCAACAGGGCATGGGCCGCCGCCGCTTCCTCCAGGGGAAAGGTGCGCTCCAGGTGGATATGCAGCCGACCCGCATCAATCCACTGGCTACACTGCTGCAAAATCTTGGCCTGGGCCGCGATCGCGGCGGCCAGCGGCTGCAACAGGGGCGTCAACATCAGCTCCAGACTGATGCGTAAATTCCGTTGCCGCGCGATCGCCCAGACCGTATCGGGCGGCGGCTCTAGGATCGTCACCAAATCCCCATAGACCTTGATCGCCGGGAACGTCGCCGCAAACAGATCGCCCCCCACCGTATCAAAGGCCAAATCCACCCCCAGGCCAGCGGTCCAGATCAGCGCCGCCTCCACAAACGATTCCTGGCGGTACAAAATCGCATAGTCCGCCCCCAGCCGCCGCACAAAATCCGCCTTCTCCGGCGTACTCACCGTCGTGCAGACCTCCGCGCCCCCCAGCTTCGCCAGTTGGATCGCCACGTGGCCCACCCCCCCGGCCCCCGCATGGATCAACGTCCGCTGGCCCGCCGCCAACCGCCCCCGATCAAAGAGCGCCTCCCAGGCCGTAATCAGCACCAACGGAGCCGCCGCCGCCTCCGCAAAGGACAGGCTCTGGGGCTTGGGGGCCAGACACGCCTCCGGCACCACGATCGCCTCCGCATAATTCCCCGTCGGCCCCCCCAGACCGCCATAGCAGAAATACACCGCATCCCCCGGACTGAAGGCCGTCACCGCCGACCCCACCGCCTCCACAATGCCCGCCCCGTCGCAGCCCAACACATGGGGCGCGAGATCAGGATAGAACGTACCGCGCGATCGCAACTTCGTATCAATCGGATTGATCCCCGCCGCCACCAGCCGCACCCGCACATCCGTATCCGTCACCAGATCCGGGGTGGGCATCTCCTGGGGCACCAACACAGCGGGGCTGCCGGGCTCGGTCATGGCGATCGCTTTCATGGGCAGGCATCAACTCAACAACATCAACATCAGCTCAACAACACCGACCAGACCAATCCCCCCGCCAGCGGCACAGACACCGCCAGACCAACCCTGGGGGGCCAAGGCACCCATCACCCCATCAGACCGGCAAGCCCCAGACCGGGGACCATGGCCTTGCTCAGTCGCGATGGATCTCGTTAGAATCACGGTCTTGATGGAGGGATTCATCGGTCTCCTCCCCATCCCCCTGGGCAAATTCATCCTTGAAACCACGGAGGGTTTTACCGATCGCCCCCCCCAACTCTGGCAGTTTCTTCGGCCCAAAAATCAAGATCGCAACGATCGCAATGACGGTCACTTCCAACCAACCTAGTCCAAACATCCCCTGGGTCTCCTATGGTCTGTGGGCGGGCCGTGGGCAGCCACCGGGGGCCAGCATTCCCCCCTTGGGGGCCACCACCGGGGCTTGGTTCAAATCCTACCCGGTCGAGGGGGGCAATGGTTGGGGGCCAGTGCCCGAGGGGGTACACACCAGCGACAGGGGGGTGAGCCGTGGGTCAATATAGAGACAGTGGGGGATCGATGGGGCTTTCACCCGGATCCGTTGCCGCGCCCCTGAGCCGCGATGGTTGGCGGATCCCCCTGCGGCTGAATACCGGCTGCCGCCGCCTGGGCTCCCCCGTCCGCCCCTCTGTCCCCTCTGAATCTTGGCTGATCTTGCCCCGCCCGCGTCGGAGTTGGGCCGGTAGATTTTCCCCTGGACCATGGCCCTAGGGGGGAACTTGAGCGGCTGATGATGCGCGATCGCGGGCCGTTGCCCCTCCCGTTTTCCCCTCAGGACGATTCCGTCCCTTGGCCGGTGGATCTATGGATGACCTTTGTGCTGGTATTTTTGAACACTTTATTCAACTGGTGCATCAGGAGCCCCCGGAAACAATCCTGGCGGAGTTTCGCGCCCTGTTCATCGATGGGGTGGGGGCGCGGGGCACCACGGCCCTGGGGGTGATCTATCAGTTGGCCTTCCGCGATCGCGAGGATCTCTACCACCTGGCCCTGCGCCGCTGCTGCTACATCGCCATTAATAACTGGATGGCGGCGCGGCGGGAGGAGCCCGTGCGGCAGTTGGTGACCCTGCTGGCGGCCCCCCACCACCACGGCAGTGCCCACAGTGCCTCGCCGTCCCTCCAGCGGATCCATAGTTGGCTGCAAAATTTTGTCGCCAGTGAGGACTACGAAAATTTGCGGCTGTTTGTGGCCCGCCATGACATTGAACTGCTGCCGCCCCCGTCGGAGGGGTCAGAGGCGACGGCGACGGCCACCTCGACGGCCCTGGGGCAGTCCTGGACGCGGCGCTTTGCGGGCCATTTGCTCCTGGAGCGGGCGGAGGATCCGGACCTCAGTGAGGAGGAGCGCCATGCCCTGCGGGAGAGGGCTCAGCAGTTGCGCGATCGCTTTCGGTTTGATTTGGCGATGTTTGCGGTGCGGTCCCAGTCGCCCCGGAGCGATCGCGCGGCGGTGACCAATCCGACGGGGTTGGGGGATGGGGCGCTGCGGGTGGTGAAATTGCTGGTGCAGTCCATGCGTCGCCACGGCTATGCCAGCGCGGCCAATTTATTTCTCACCCAGACCCGGGGCTTGACCTATGAGGGCTATAAGCGCAGCCTCAAAAAATATCTCACGTTTGCGGTGCCAGATTTGGGCGATAAGCCCCACCATCGCCTGTGCGAGGCCATTGATGGGCTCTATGGCGATCGCGATGAGGAACCCCTGACCGATGCCCTGCACCTGCAAACCTGCCAGCGGGTGATTGCCCTGCTGACGACGGAAAATTATCGGGAGCCGTCGCGGCTGTTTGTGCTGCTGCTGTCGGGGGGCCATGGGCTGACGCTGGTGCTGCTGCTGCTGAAGGTGGCGATTCTGTGCCCGAGTGCGCGATCGCACCTGGACCTATGTGTGGCGAAGCTGCTGCGGCACTATGAGGCGCTCGATGAGGCGGAGTGCCGTTGGGTGGTGCATTTTTTTGAGATGTTTAATGTGGCCTTTGCAATTCACTCCAATACGATCCGTTTTGATCTGGTGTCGGTGGAGGATCCGAAGCATCCGCGCGATCGCGCCGCCGGGGATGGGGCACGGGAAACGAAGGGGGAGGCGATCGTCGCCCAGGAGCCAAACCGCAGTAAGCGCAAGGGCCGCCACCGCCCCGCCGACCTGAAGGGGGACGCCAAGGGGACGGATTTGGATCGCTACCGGGTGTTTTCCCAGATTTCGAGTTCGGTGGTGAATCCGTTCCCGCCGGATCCGTCCTTTTGATGGGGCTAGGGGCGATTGTCAATTTGCCTAAAACCCTTGCCGCGTCTTGGGTAGAGCCGACTGGGGCAGGGGGCTTAGGTCCCTTTTCTCGCCCGGTTCTGGGACGGTTTGGCGAAATTCCCTAGGGGCGATCGCCGGGGTTGGGGCCGGTGGCGATGGGCAGGGGGGGCTGTCGGGTACACCAGTCGCTCCAACTGCCGCCGTAGAGTTGCGCGCCGGAAATGCCCGCCCGCTCTAAGGCCCAGAGGTTGACGCAGGCGGTGACGCCGGAGCCGCAGTAGACGGCGATCGCGGGGGCCTGCGTGAGATCCTGGGGGCCGCTGGCGAACCAATGGCGCAGGGCTTCGGGGGATTTGGCATAGCCGCGATCGTCGGTGACCGCCTGCCAAAAGTAGTTGATGGCCCCTGGGATGTGGCCGGCCACGGGGTCGATGGGCTCGACTTCGCCGCGATACCGGTCGGGCGATCGCGCATCCACCAGGGTGAAGGCTGGGTCGGTGAGGCGATCGCGCAGGTCCTCTAAAGTGAGCCATTGCTGACCTTGGGGATTGGGCACAAACGATCGCGGGGTGGGCGCGGGGATGTCCGTGCTGACGGGGCCGCCTGCGGTTTGCCAGCCGCCCCAGCCCCCATCGAGCAGGGCGACGCGATCATGGCCGCAATAGATTTTTAGCAGCCACCACAGGCGCGCCGCGATCGCGAACCGGCCATCGTCATAGATCACGACTAGGGTGGGGGGCTGACCGTCGCCGCCGCTGCCAATGCCCCGTTCCCCCAGGAGGGTTGCGAGGCGATCGCGATCGGGCAGGGGATGGCGACCGCCCGACGGCCCCACCGGATCCGACAGATCCTGCTCCAGATCAAAATACATCGCCCCTGGGATGTGGCCCGCGCCGTAGGCCCGCCGCCCCGCCGCCGGATCCGCGAGGGAAAATCGACAGTCCGCGATCGCGATCGACCCCCCATCCGCCCCCAGCAGCGCCCTCAATTCCGCCGCCGAAATCAGCCCCGTCCCCCCAAACTTAGCCGTCGAATTGTGATCCATAGCCTTGGATAGTTTCCGCTGAAATTTACCCAGTTCCTCGATAGATTTTCTAGAATTTCCTATAGCAATTCATCCTCAAATTCCTGTTTCAAATCCCGCGCCATTAGGGTTTGTACCGCCTCCTGGGGCGTCACCTTACCATGCAACAAACGGTAGACTTGCCGCGCGATCGGCACGGGAATTTGCTCCCGCCGCGCCAAATCCATCAACACATTGGTGGTATTGACCCCCTCGGCGGTACTTTGCAACCCCTCCAAAACCTCCTCTAGGGACTGGCCCTGGGCGAGGCCATAGCCCACCCGATAGTTCCGCGAGAGGGCGCTGCTGCACGTCGCCAACAAATCCCCCAGGCCCGCCAACCCAAAAAACGTCTCCGGCTGTGCCCCCAGTTGCGTGCCCACGCGAATCATTTCCGGCAGGGCGCGGGTCAGCAGGGCCGCCTTAGCATTGGTGCCGAGCTTCAGGCCGTCGCACACCCCCGCCGCGATCGCGATGACATTTTTGAGAGTGCCCCCCAGCTCCGTGCCGATCGGGTCCGGGTTCACATAGGCCCGCAGCACCTCCGAGGAAAAGACGACTTGAACCGCCTCCGCCGCCGCCGTATTGGTGCTAGCCAGGACCGTCGCCGCCGGACACCCCGCCTCAATTTCCCGGGACAGGTTCGGGCCAGACAGCACCACGATCGCGTGGTTCGGCAACGCCTCCTGCCAAATGGCCGATGGGGTGCGCGTGGTTTCCGGATCGAGCCCCTTGGTGGCCGTCACCACAATCACCCGCTCCGGCAGGGCCATGGCCCGCAAGCGCGCCGCCGTCGCCACCACCCCCTTCATCGAGACGGCCGAGATGACAATATCTGCCCCCTCCACCGCCGCCTCCAGCGGTTCCGCATTGCGCCGGGACCATAGGTGAACTTCGTGGTCACTTTGGCGCGCTAGGGTCGCCAGGGCAGAGCCCCAGGCCCCCGCACCGATGATGGTGACATTGGCCCGGTGGTTGGGGTCTTGCAGATTCGTGAAGGGCGTGAAGGTGGCATCAGTCATGCGATCGCGGTTCCCTGCGGTACAGCTTGAGCGTCCATCGCCCCCAGTGTAAGGGATGGTCCCGCCCCCCTCGGTCCACCGGACGGCGATCACGCGATCGCGGCCCCATGAAGAATCGAATCGTTTCCAAAAGAAATCTTACGGTTGGGATCAAGCTTTCGTAAAACGATAGAAGTCGATCAATTCAGCAAGATTTTGAGCCATTTCCCTAGGGCACAATTCACCCCCAGATTTTCTAGGCCGAAGTCACCAATCGCCCCAGGGTAGATCTAAATGGCCATGAACCCATTCCGAATACAACCGGCTTGCGATCGCGTTTTCCGGCAAGTTTTATTCAGAAACTTTTCAGATCCATCCTTGGAAATGTCTTTTATGCTGAAGATAGTTTCCCTAGGCACCTGGGCTGCCTTGGCAGAAGATCAGGCTTAAATTGGTTTTTAGTTATCGTCCCAGCCCCTTAGAATTTCCGAAAAGTTTCCCCGTCCCTTCGCGTCCTGGCCAATTCATCCATAAATTTTGGCCCCCATCGCCGTGTCGATCATGGCAAGTGTCCATGCCTACGTTCCCTAACCAAACGCTACAGTGGACCCTGACGGAAGCTAGCTTTCAAACCTTGAAGGGGCTCTTTCAGGAGTCAATCTACCGCGTTACAAATACCGTTGAAATCTATACGGAAGTGGATTGTGCGATCGCGCCGTCCGCCCCATCTGAAACCGATCATCCCCACGCTGCCCCCACGGCCCCAGGGCTAGATCCGGCCAGCGAGGGGTTAGAGCGCGATCGCTTCGTCCTGGCAATCGCCCCCAATCTGCGGGCCTTGCTGCTAGCCACTCCCCAGGAGCCGCCCCAGCAGCGGGTGAGTTTGACCTTTGATCGGGCCACCATTGACCAATATTGCCAGGGATTGCCGGGGGTGCTGCGGCCCAGCTCCCCCCAGCAGCCGGTGGATTTGCGGCAACAGCACGCCCTGGCGACCCTGCTGCTCTCGGAGGTGCTCAATTTGATCCTGGCGGATGGGGACTCGGACCAGGGCACCGGGGAGGCGATCGCGCTGCCCGCCGCCCCCGACGGCCCCCCCAAGCCAGATCCAAGCCCAAAGCCGAGCAAATCCCCCAAAGCCACCGCCGCATCCGGAGCCAAGGCCAAACCCCGCGCCAGTGGCGGCAAAAAAGCGGCCAAACCCGCCCAGGCCAGCGCCGCCGCCGCACGGCCAGAGGGGGAAGTCCTCGCGGCCCTGATGGGGCAAATTCGCCAGGGGTGCGAGCTACCGGAAATTGCCCAGGCCCTGATCGAGGTGGCCCTCCCCTGGTTTCAGGTGGATCGGGTGGTGATTTATCAGGTGCAGGTGCAGGTGCAGTCCATCAAGCTGTGGCGGCAGTCCGAGGGGCCGTCGGTGCCCCTGGCCTGGGATGATCCCCAGTGGCAATCCACCAGCAGTTGTGTCACCTATGAGGCGATCGCCCCGACCGCCCCCCCGCGCTCGATTCTCTATGAGGGGGAAGCCGCCTGTTTTGGGGATACCCTGGGCGATCGCCAGGGCACCCTGGAGGCCCGTCCCTGGCAGGCGGGCGATCGCGGCCCCCAGCTCACCGACGGGCCACGGGCCCTGCTGAGTGCGCCGATTGTGGTGGCCCAGGCGCGCCACGCCCCCACCCTCTGGGGATTTTTGGTGTTTCATCAGGTGGCCAGCGCCCACCCCTGGAGCGATCGCGAGGTGGCCTTTGCCCAGGCCCTGGCGGATTTATTGGCGATCGCCGTCTCCCTCGCCCAGGTGGAGGCCCAATTCCAGCAGCAGAAACACACCCTAGAGCGCACCCTCAGCGAACGGGGCCGCCAGCTCAAGGAAGCCCTGGTGGGAGCCCAGTCCGCCAACCGCGCCAAAAATGCGTTTCTTGCCACCGTCAGCCACGAGTTGCGCACCCCCCTCACCTGCGTGATTGGCCTATCGGCGACCCTGTTGCGCTGGTCCCTGGGGCAACTGAACCAGCAGCAGCGCAGCTATCTGCAAACCATCCACGACAGCGGCGAACATCTGCTGACCTTGATCGAATCGATCCTCGACTTTTCCCAGGTGGAGGGGGGGCGATCGGTCATTTCCATGGTGGAATTTTCCGTGGCCCAGTTGGTCTATCAGGTGTTGCAGGCGGTGCGCGATCGCGCCCGGGAAAGCAGCATCACCCTCACGGTGGACCTGCCGATCGCGCCGGAGGATGATCGCTTCGTCGCCGATCCGCACCGGGTCCGGCAGATTTTGCTGAGTTTGCTGAGCAACGCCCTCAAATTCACCCCCGAAGGCGGCCAGGTGACCGTGCGGGTCTGGCGCGAAGATGACGGCCTCACCCTCCAGGTGGACGACACGGGCATCGGCATTCCCCGCGATCGCACCGCCCAACTGTTTGAGGACTTCGAGCAGCTCGACACCTCCTTCCACCGCACCCACGGCGGCCTGGGGTTGGGCCTTGCCCTCGTCAAACAACTGGTGGATTTGCACCGGGGCTGGATCGAAGTGGACTCGACCCCCGGCCGCGGCTCCACCTTCACGGTTTGGCTGCCCAAATATGCCCCCCGCAGCGCCCCACCCCCGGCGGGCCTGGAGGACAGCTTCCCGGTCCTGGGCCTGCCCAAGGGCACCGTCATTCTGGTGGATTCCCAGGAGGACCAGGCCATGGCCATCTGCGACCTGCTGACCGCAGCGGGCTACCAGGTGGTGTGGAGCCTCGATGGCCTTTCCGCCGTTTCCCAGGCCGCCATTTTGCATCCCCACCTGGCCGTGATTCACCTGACGCCGGAGGGCGATGGCTGGGATACGATCGCGGATTTGCGCCGCTGCGAAGAGTGCCGCAACTGTCGGATTCTGGCCCTCGGGTCCGCCAGCGATCATCCCCCCAGCCGCTATGCCCACCGGGCCACCATTGACGATCGCCTCGATCTGCCCCTAGTGCCGGAACAACTGCTGCGCACCGTTGATGCCCTCCTGCGCCACCCGCCCGCGCCCCCTTTTCTGCGGGCCAGCCGTGAGGGCATTGGCCTAGATACCCTCTCGCGGCGATCGCGGGGCCACGACGGCGATCGCCACGAGTCCTAACCGCCCCCTTGGCCATCCCCCTCAAAATTCAGCCCTCAAGCCCCCTGAATCCCCCAAGGCAGAGCCGCCCGCGATCGCGAGGATCGACGGGCGGCTCTGGGGATTGAAACGGGTTCAGCGGGGCCATACCGCCAGGGCTATGCCTCCTTGGGGCCAAGCAGACTCGTAATCTTATCGACAAACGCCTGGTGATCCACCACCGGCTTAGAAATGTATCCATCCGCCCCGCTCTGTTCGAGGAACGCCTCGCGATCGCCCTCCATCGCATGGGCCGTCACGAGAATAATCGGCAATCCAGCGGTTTTCGGGTCCGCCTTCAGCATTTGGGTAATTTTGATGCCATCCACCGCCTTCCCTTCATAGGTGCTGTGGGAAAGGGAAACATCCATCAAAATAATATCTGCATCACCCGCACGGGCAATTTCGACGACCTCTTCTACATCTTCGGTGTGCTTGACGTCTAGGCCCCCCCGCTTGGTCAAAATTTTAGAAAAAACGCGGGCATTAATTAGATCGTCTTCGACAATCAGGACAGTTTTCATGGAATGGTCGCGCCGAACGAGAGGCTGTCTACTTGTTATGCTATGCCTCATTGCCAATCATTTGCAAGCCAGTCGTCATCTAGCGTTCGAGCAAGTCCATGCCCCAACAGCTCAACCTTATGGGCTCCGGCCAGACCATTCCCACGTCGCTGCACCAGGAAATGCAGCGGTCGTACTTGGAATATGCCATGAGTACGATCGTGGGGCGGGCGCTGCCGGATGCGCGCGATGGGCTCAAGCCGGTCCACCGCCGCATTCTCTATGCGATGCATGAGCTGGGGCTGCTGCCCGATCGCCCATTCCGCAAGTGCGCGCGGGTGGTGGGGGATGTGCTGGGCAAGTACCATCCCCATGGGGACAAGGCGGTCTACGATGCCCTGGTGCGGCTGGCCCAGGATTTTTCGACCCGCTATCCCCTGTTGCAGGGCCACGGGAATTTTGGCTCGATTGATAATGATCCCCCGGCGGCCATGCGCTATACGGAGACGCGCCTCGCCGCGATCGCCCAGGCGGCCATGCTGGGGGACATTGGCGAAGCGACGGTGGATTTTGCCGACAACTTCGACAGTTCCCAGCAGGAGCCGACGGTGCTGCCGGCGAAGCTGCCGAACCTTTTGCTCAATGGCTGTTCGGGCATTGCGGTGGGCATGGCGACCAATGTGCCGCCCCATAATTTGCGGGAGTTGGTGGATGGGGCGATCGCCCTGATCGATCGCCCGGACCTGAGCGATGAGGAACTGTGGAAGCGGGTGCCGGGGCCGGATTTCCCCACCGGGGGCGAGATTTTGGGCACTTCGGGGATCCACGATGCCTATCGCACCGGGCGCGGCAGTGTGCCGTTGCGGGGGGTGGCCCATTTTGAGGAAATCCCCGGCGGGCGGGGGCGGCAGCGGCGGCGGGCGATCGTGGTGACCCAAATGCCCTACCAGACCAATAAGGCGGCCTGGTTGGAAAAGGTGGCGAATTTGGTGAACCTGGGCCGCTTGGGGGGCATTAGTGACCTGCGCGATGAGAGCGATCGCGAGGGCATCCGGGTGGTGGTGGAACTGAAGCGGGAGGCGGATCCGGCCCAGGTGCTGCGCCAGCTCTATCGCCAGACGGAGTTGCAGACCACGTTTGGGGTGATTCTGCTGGCCCTGGTGGATGGGCAGCCGCGCCAGTTGAGTTTGCGCCAGTTGCTGGAGGAGTTTTTGCGCTTCCGGGAGTTGACCCTCACGCGCCAGTTCCAGCATGAGCTGGGGGAAACGGAGGAGCGGCTGGAGTTGGTGGGGGGGCTGCTGCGGGCGCTGGAGCAGTTGGATGAGTTGATCGATATTTTGCGCCATGCGCCGGATGGGGGTAGTGCCCAGGCCCAGTTGGTCGAGCGGCTGCTGCTGAGTGAACGGCAGGCGCGGGAGGTGCTGGCGATGCCCCTGCGGCGGTTGACGGGCCTGGAACAGACGAAATTACGGGAGGAACAGGCGGCTCTGGAGGAACGCTGCGATCAGTTGCGGACGCTGCTGGGCGATCGCGGGGAACTATTAAAGGCGCTCAAACAGGAGTTGCGATCGCTCAAGCGGCAGTTTGGGGACGATCGCCGGACGCGCATTTTGACCGGGGCGGATCTGACGGCGACGGAGACGGGGGACGCCAAGGGGGACAGCGGGACCGATGGGGCCACGGCCACTGCGATCTCCACGGCCCCGGTGGCTCCGGAAACGGTGGTGCTGGAGTTGAGCGATCGCGGCTATGTGCGGACCCATGGCAATGCGCGATCGTACCGCCGCCGCCAGGGGACCGATCCGGATCTGGCCCAGGAACTCGATGGCCGCGAGGAGGTGGCCGTCCGGGCGATCGCCACCACCCGCGATCGCGAACTGCTGGTCCTGACGCGATCGGGCAAAGCCTACACCGTACCCCTCACCGCCGTGCCCGCCGTCAGCCGCAAGGACGCGCGCGGGGTGCCCCTGGTGACCCTATTGCCCGATTCCGTGCGGGAGGCCGCCGTGCAGGGGTTGGCGGGCAGCGACGCCGCGATCGCCCAACTGTCGCGCCAAATCGTTGAAACTCTACTGCTGGATCCACCGCCGGACGATCGCCATAGCCTCGTGCTGCTCACCCGCGAAGGGCGCGTCAAGCGACTACCCCTGGCGGATTTTGCCCACCTGACCGGGCGCGGCCTCACCGCCCTCAAACTCAAGGACGATGACGAACTGCTCTCGGTCACCCCGGCGCAACCGGGCGATCGCCTCGTGGTGGTCACCCAGGATGGACGGCTGGTGCAATTCCCCATCAACGACGAAAACCTGCCCCTCATGAACCGCAACACCCAGGGACTCCAGGCCCTCAAACTGGAGCCCCCCAACGCGCTCGTGGGCTGCATCGCCGCCAGCGGGGCCGACGATATTTTGCTGGTGACGGCCAAGGGCTACGGCAAGCGGCTGCCCCTGGGCCTGATGCGCCTCGGGCGGCGGGGCAATTTAGGGGAATTCGCCCTGCCCTTCTCCCCCAAGGCCGATCGCCTCGTGGCGGCGGTGCGGGTCCAGTCCGGGGATGCGGCGATCCTGACCACGGACACGGGCCGCACGGCGATTTTGCCCCTGCACACGATCCCCATCGGCGGCAAGGACGATCGCGGCCAACGGCTCGTGGATCTCGACGGGGCCGAGCGGGTGACCGGCGCGATCGCGCGATCGCCCCTCGCAGACTAGGAACGCCGTTAGAAATCCCGTAACGGCACCATATCCAGACTTTAAGGAATGTAACAAAGGGGATCGACCGCGATCGCGAACCTTTTACCGTAAGCAGAATCCATCTCAATCACCCCAAAACCGTTCTGTAGTCGGGCGCGATCGCCCATCCCTAGCCATGTTTCCCACCCACCGTCCCCGTCGCCTCCGCAGCAGCAGCACCCTCCGTCGCATGGTGGCCGAAACCACCGTCACCGCCAACGACCTGATCTATCCCCTCTTCGCCGTACCGGGCAGCGGCGTCGCCAAGGAAGTGTCGTCCATGCCGGGGGTCTATCAACTGTCCATCGACAAAATCGTCGAAGAAGCCAAGGAAGTCTACGACCTGGGCATTCCGGCGATCATCCTTTTCGGCATCCCCGACGACAAGGACACGGACGCCACCGGCGCATGGCACGACTGCGGCATCGTCCAAAAGGCCACGGAAGCGGTCAAGCAAGCGGTGCCGGACCTGGTGACGATCGTCGACACCTGCCTGTGCGAATACACCAGCCACGGCCACTGCGGCTATCTGCAAACGGGAGACCTCAGCGGCCGCGTCCTCAATGATCCGACCCTGGAACTGCTCAAAAAAACCGCCGTCTCCCAGGCCAACGCCGGGGCCGATATCATTGCGCCGTCGGGCATGATGGATGGGTTTGTGGGCGCGATCCGCGAAGGGCTCGATGGGGCTGGGTTTGAGGATATTCCCATCCTGTCCTACGCGGCAAAATATGCCTCCGCCTACTACGGCCCGTTCCGCGACGCGGCGGAATCCACGCCCCAATTCGGCGATCGCCGCACCTATCAAATGGATCCCGCCAATGGCCGCGAGGCGATCAAGGAAATCGAACTGGACATCGCCGAAGGGGCCGACATGCTCATGGTCAAGCCCGCCTTGGCCTATATGGACGTGATTTGGCGCGTCAAGGAAGCGTCGAACCTGCCCGTGGCGGCCTATAACGTCTCGGGAGAATATGCCATGGTGAAGGCGGCGGCCCTCAATGGCTGGATCGATGAGGAGCGGGTGGTCCTAGAAACCATGACCAGCTTCAAGCGATCGGGGGCGGATTTGATCTTGACCTACCACGCTAAGGATGTGGCCCGCTGGCTGCCCTAGGGGGCGGCGATCGTTCCCCGTGCGCGGTCGAAAAATCGCCCCATGGCCGGTTCGGTTATGACGACCCCTCAATCCCATCGGTGGTTGATAGATTGGGATCGGTTCAGGGGGCCGCGTGGGCGTTGTGATCTCGCCACGCCGCCGCCGCCCCCGTCATCACTTTGAGGGATTCAGCCGTGTACGACGAAATGGATCAAACCCCGGACTTCAGTCAGGTTCCCCACACCCCTGAATCCCTGATCGGCTATGTGCAGTCGCTGCATCCGGAAACGGTGTCGCGCCTGTCGCAGCCCGCGTCGCCGGAGGTGATGAAGCTGATGGAGCGCAATATCATCGGCATGTTGGGCGGTTTGCCGTCGGGGGATTTTGAGGTGACGGTGACCACGAGCCGCGAGCAGCTAGGAAAGTTGCTGGCGTCGGCGATGATGAGTGGTTATTTTCTGCGGAATGCGGAGCAGCGCATGGCGATGGAGCGTAGCCTTGCGGCGGGTTTGGGCTTCGATAGTCAGGATGCCTAGGGTGTTGGTGCCCGCAGGGGTTAGGGAATTTGGGCCGGTCTAGGGCGATCGCGGTGGATCGGTTGGGGCGCGATGGGGTGGCCCTGCGGCGATCGCTGTTGGATTGGTATGGCCACCATGGGCGGGATTTGCCGTGGCGACGATCGCCGGGCGATCGCGATGATCCGTACCGGGTTTGGATTTCGGAGATCATGCTCCAGCAGACCCAGGTGAAGACGGTGCTGCCCTATTACCAGCGGTGGTGCGATCGCTTCCCGACGGTGGAATCGGTGGCGGCGGCGGATTTGCAGGACATTTTGAAGGCGTGGGAAGGCTTGGGCTACTACAGCCGCGCCCGTAATCTTCACCGGGCGGCGCGGTTGATCGTGGAGCGCCACGGGGGCCAGTTCCCAGCAGATTTTGAGGCGGCGATCGCGTTGCCAGGAGTGGGGCGCACAACGGCGGGGGGCATTTTGAGCCATGCCTATGATCTGCCGGTGGCGATCTTGGATGGCAACGTCAAGCGGGTGCTGGCGCGATTGATTGCCCTCGATCGCCCCCCGGCCCGGGCCATGGCGGACCTGTGGGACATTTCTGAGGCGCTGCTGGACCGCGATCGCCCCCGCGACTTCAACCAAGCCCTGATGGATTTGGGGGCAACCCTCTGCACCTACCGCAATCCCGCCTGTTTGCTGTGCCCCTGGATGGCATACTGTCAGGCGTACCAGAGCGATCGCCAAACCGAGCTGCCCATGAGCGAGTCCAAAGGCCCCCTGCCCCACAAAACCATTGGCGTCGCCGTCATCCGCAACGACGCGGGCCAGATTTTGATCGATCGCCGCCCCGCCGATGGCCTCCTGGGGGGTCTGTGGGAATTCCCCGGCGGCAAGGTGGAGCCCAATGAGACGATCGCGGACTGCATCCGGCGCGAAATTGACGAGGAATTGGGCATCGCGATCGCGGTGGACGACGAACTCATCGTCATTGACCACGCCTACACCCACTACAAGGTGACGCTGCATGTCCACTGGTGCCGTCACCTGTCCGGCGAACCCCAGGCGATCGCCTGCGATGAGGTGAAATGGGTCGAGGCGGCCCAACTGCGCGATTACCCGTTCCCCAAGGCCAATGGCACGATTATTGACGCGATTCTGGCCGCGATCGCCTAAATAACGACAAAAACGCCGGTCGGGTGTGATCGCCACGGTTCAATTTCACCGAACCGCCTCCTTTTGCGATCGCACCGCCCCCTGTGGATGAACCGATCCATCCCCAAAAATTTTGCGTTTGTGGGGATCGATCCCGCGATCGCCTTGGCCCTGGCTCATCAATGCGTTCGGAATGGAACGAAAATCCCGCGATCGCGTTGACCGTGTGCAGCAAGAATCCCGCGATCGCGTTGACCATGGATTGCCGGTGCGTTCGGGATGCAAGCTTGATCGTGCGATGCAAGCGTTACCGAACGCACCCTACCGAGGGTTTTTGTTGCTTTTCAATTAAAACGGGCGAGGAGGGATTCGAACCCCCGACACCGTGATCCGTAGTCACGTGCTCTAGTCCACTGAGCTACACGCCCCCGTTTTTTCGGCCCTCGGAGCTGTCGCTCCGTCACCGGGATTAGATAGTATCACGAACACCCCCGAATTTGACAAGGGACTTCCCCAAGAAATTTTGCAGCAATTTTGATCCCCGCCCCCGTTCCTAACCCATCCCCAACCATCCCCATGCAACCCCTCACCCACCTCGATCGCAGCGGCCAAGCCCAAATGGTCGATATCACCGCCAAAACCGCCACCGTCCGCGAAGCCACCGCGATCGCGATCGTCCGCATGGAACCCGAAACTTTCGCCGCGATCGCCACCGGCAACGCCCCCAAAGGCGACGTATTGGGCACCGCCCGCCTCGCCGGGATCATGGCCGCCAAACAAACCCCCAACCTCATCCCCCTGTGTCACCCCATCCCCCTCGGCAAAGTCAGCGTCAACATTGACCCCCTCGATCGCCCTGCCGATATCTCCGACGACAGCCCCCGCGATCGCCCCGGTTACCGCATCCAAGCCACCGTCAAAACCAAAGGCGAAACCGGCGTCGAAATGGAAGCCCTCACCGCCGCCACCGCCGCCGCCCTCACCCTCTACGACATGGCCAAAGCCCTCGAAAAATCAATTTGTATCGAAAATATCCATTTGTTGCGGAAAACCGGCGGCAAATCCGGCGATTACCACGCCGAAGATTGAGGTGAACCCTTCAATCTGCTAAGTTCAACGGCAACCAACCGCCCCACCCAGCGGACGGCCCCAGCAGACCCGAATTCAATCACTACACTAAAAGCACCGCATCACAACCCGTCATAGACAGGAAACCGACCGTATGAGCCCGACCATTGCCACCGAGCAGATCGATCGCATCGTCTGGAACCACCACCACGATCCCTTCGAGGTCCTCGGGCCGCATCTGATCTCCCAGGACGGCGGCACCACCATTTGGGCCATCCGGGCCTACCAGCCCACCGCCACCGCCGTCACGGTCGTGTTTCCCGAAGACCGCCTCGAAATCCCCATGGAGTCCGTCCATAACCCCCACTTCTTTGAATGCACCCTCGAACGGGACACCCTCGCCAACTACCAACTGCGCATCACCGAAGGCGATCGCGATCGCACCATCAGCGACCCCTACGCCTTCCGATCACCCCTTTTGACCGAATTTGACCAGCACCTCTTCGGCGAAGGCAACCACCACCGCATCTACGAAAAAATGGGAGCCCACGTCGTCGAACAGGACGGCGTACGGGGCGTCTACTTCGCCGTCTGGGCACCCAACGCCCGCAACGTCTCCCTCCTCGGCGACTTCAACCACTGGGACGGGCGCAAACACCAAATGCGCAAACTCCCCAGCGGCACCTGGGACCTCTTCATCCCCGGCCTCGACTACGGCGAACGCTACAAATTCGAGATCAAAAACCAAGACGGCCACATCTACGAAAAATCCGACCCCTACGGCTTCCAGCAGGAAGTACGCCCCAAAACCGCCTCCATCGTCACCGACCTCAACAGCTACGCTTGGAACGACGGCGAATGGCTCGAACAGCGCCGCCAAGGCGATCCCCTCACCCAGCCCATCTCCGTCTACGAACTCCACATGGGCTCCTGGCTCCATGAGGATATCCAGCTCCCCTGCACCCACCACGACGGCAGCCCCGCCACCCCGGTCCAGGTCAACGACATGAAACCGGGAGCCCGCTTCTTGACCTATCGGGAACTGGCCGATCGCCTGATCCCCTACGTCAAAGAAATGGGGTTCACGCACATCGAAATGCTCCCCGTCGCCGAGCACCCCTTCGACGGATCCTGGGGCTATCAAGTCATCGGCCACTACGCCGCCACCTCCCGCTACGGCTCGCCGCAGGATCTGATGTATTTCATCGATCAATGCCACCAAAACGGCATCGGCGTCCTCGTCGATTGGGTCCCCGGCCACTTCCCCAAGGACGGCCACGGCCTCGCTAATTTTGATGGCACCTGCCTCTACGAACATGCCGATCCGCGCAAGGGGGAACACAAGGGCTGGGGCACCCTAGTCTTTAACTATTCCCGCAACGAAGTCCGCAATTATTTAGTCTCCAACGCTCTCTTTTGGTTCGATAAATATCACATTGATGGGATCCGCGTGGATGCGGTCGCCTCGATGCTGTACCTGGACTACGATCGCGAAGAGGGCGAGTGGGTCACCAATGAATACGGCGGGCGCGAGAATTTAGAGGCAGTTGAATTCCTGCGGCAACTCAACCATTTGATCTTCAGCTATCACCCCGGTGTCCTGTCGATCGCGGAGGAATCCACCGCTTGGCCGATGGTGTCCTGGCCCACCTACGTGGGGGGATTGGGGTTCAACCTGAAGTGGAACATGGGCTGGATGCACGACACCCTGGACTATTTCAGCATGGATCCGTGGTTCCGCCAGTACCACCAAAACAACGTCACCTTCAGCATCATGTATGCCTTCAGCGAGAATTTCATGCTCGCCCTGTCCCATGATGAGGTGGTCCACGGCAAGAGCAATATGATCGGCAAAGTGCCGGGGGATGAGTGGCAAAAGTTTGCCAATTTGCGCTGTTTGTATGCCTATATGTTTGCCCATCCCGGCAAGAAAACCCTGTTCATGGGGATGGAGTTTGCCCAGTGGAGCGAGTGGAATGTGTGGGCGGATCTGGAGTGGCATTTGCTCAACTGCCAACCCCATGCCCAGTTGCGCCAGTTCCTAACGGATCTCAATGGCCTCTACCGCAGTGAACCCTGTCTCTATAGCCAAGATTTCAGTGAAGCGGGTTTCGAGTGGATTGATTGCAGTGACAGTGCCCACAGTGTGCTGTCGTTTGTCCGCTGGGAAAAGGATTATAAGGATTTTGTGATTGTGGTGTGCAATTTCACGCCCCAGCCCCATTCCCACTACCGGGTGGGGGTGCCGTTCTTTGGCTTCTACCGCGAGGTTTTTAATAGCGATGCGGGCAAGTATGGGGGCAGCAATGTGGGCAATTTGGGCGGCAAGTGGGCGGAGGAATGGTGGTTCCACCAGCGGCCCTATTCGGTGGATCTGTCCCTGCCGCCGCTGGGGGTGCTGATCCTGAAGCTCGATCGCGAGAAGACCGCCGCCGCGATCGGGGAGGCGGAAACCAGCGGCGATCTGTAGGCGTTCCCCCGGCGATCGCTGGGGGCCGTTGGGGAGGGGCCATGTTTGGATCACGCGATCGCGGGGATCCGGCCCCTTTCCGTGAGCCGTGATACGATAGTAGACTGCTGTTCCGTAGCAATCTTTTCTCCATACGCGACATACGCAACGTTTAGATCCCATGCCCCTGAAACAAGAGATCAAACAGAAGCTCATCAATGAGTATCAAGCCCACCCGACCGACACGGGTTCGGCTGAGCTGCAAGTGGCCATGCTGACGGCCCGGGTGCAGCAACTGAGCGAGCACCTGAAGGCGAACAAGAAGGATCATGCCTCCCGCCGGGGTCTGCTGAAGATCATCGGTCGCCGTAAGCGCCTGCTGGCCTATATCCTCAAGCGCGATCGCGATGCCTACCAAGCCCTGATCCAAAAGCTCGGCATTCGCGGCTAGGGAGGACTTAACCGTGTCCGGCGAACCTGCCGCTAAGGGCGATCGCGATCGCCTACCATTCGAGCCCAAGGGCAGCCGCAAGGGAAAGGCCGCCGCCCCCAAGGACGCCCCGGAATCCCCTGCGCCGCCAAAGCTCCAGGCCCGCCCCCTCAATCCCCTGCCCCCTTCTAAGAAGCAGCGGGAGGCCGAGAAAGCCGCCGCCGAAACCCGCGATCGCGGCGCACCCCGTCGCTACAGCCGGGAAGAGATGGCGATCCCCGAGGTGGTGAACCGGCGCATGGTGAAGCGCATGGCCGCCTTCTGCGGCATTCCCACGGGGCTTGGGTTTGCCAGCTTCATCGTGGGCTATTGGATCAACGTCAACGGCATCGCTGAACTGCCCAATGTGGCGGTGCTGCTGGCGAGCCTCGGGGGCCTTGGCCTGGGGGTGTTGGGCCTGAGCTACGGGGTGCTGTCCGCCTCCTGGGAGGAGGATGAACCGGGCAGTCTCCTGGGGCTAGCGGAATTCCGCACCAACTTTGGCCGAATGCGCAGCTCCTGGCGCGACGCCCAGGCGGCCAGATCCCGCAACAACTCCTAAACTAAAGGCAAGTAGGCCGGAGCTACCCGTTGCACTGGGGCTCCGTTCTTTTGCTTTTAGTGGTCTTCTTTTCGTTTTGCCCTAAGGTCTTGCCTTAAGGTTTTGTCTTAGCCATTGGGCGATCGCCCGCATCCTCCGAACTTATGCCGATGGATGGTCAGCGGAATCGCGATCGCGCCCAGTCGATTCGCAAGGGGTAATAATCCATGATCATCGTCATGCGCAGCGGCGCACCCTCGGAAGAGATCGAGCGCATTAACGTCGAATGCCGCGAATGGGGCCTAGAGCCGGAACCCATTGTGGGCCGCCATAAGGTCATCATCGGCCTGGTGGGCGACACCGCCAGCCTGGATCCGAACCGCCTCGAGGAGCTCAGCCCCTGGATTGAACAGGTGATGCGCGTCGAGCAGCCCTTCAAACGGGTGAGCCGCGAATATCGCCACGGGGAATCGAGCGAAGTGATCGTGCCGACGCCGAACGGCCCGGTCGCCTTCGGGGAAGCCCATCCGATCGTGGTGATCGCTGGCCCCTGCTCGGTGGAAAACGAAGAAATGATCGTCGAGACGGCGGTCCGCGTGAAGGCTGCCGGGGCGAAGTTCCTGCGCGGGGGGGCCTACAAACCCCGCACGTCCCCCTATGCCTTCCAGGGCCATGGGGAAAGCGCCCTAGAACTGCTGGCGACGGCCCGTCAGGAGAGCGGTCTGGGCATTATCACAGAGGTGATGGATACGGCGGACCTCGACAAGATCTACGAGGTGGCAGACATCATCCAGGTGGGGGCGCGCAATATGCAGAATTTCTCCCTGCTCAAGCAGGTGGGTGCCCAGGACAAGCCGGTGTTCCTGAAGCGGGGCATGTCGGCCACCATTGAGGAGTGGCTGATGGCGGCGGAATATATCCTGGCGGGGGGCAATCCGAATGTGATCCTCTGTGAGCGGGGTCTGCGGACGTTTGATCGCCAGTACACGCGCAATCTGCTGGATCTGAGTGCGGTGCCGGTGCTGCGTCGCCTGACCCACCTGCCGATCAATGTGGATCCGAGCCACGGGACGGGCTGGTCCCACTATGTGCCGACGATGGCGCGGGCGGCGATCGCGGCGGGGACCGATTCGCTGATGATTGAAGTGCATCCGAATCCGAAGAAGGCCCTGTCCGATGGGCCGCAGTCCCTGACGCCGGATCAGTTCGATGAGCTGATGAAGGATCTGTCGATTGTGGGGACGGCCCTGAATCGCTGGGAGAAGGCTCCGGCGCTGGTGGGCTAGGTTCAATCCTACAGAATCGCTTGGGACAAGGGGCTTTCAGCCCCTTGTTTTATTTTTTTGTCTTCTCTTGGGTCTTTCTTCTTGCCCTGGGGCCGCTTGTGGCTGACTGGGGCAATCTCACCTACGCGCAAAAAAAAGGGACGGATCTGGGGAACTGGTTGAGTCCTTCCCGCGATCGCGCCCCCGCCCTATCCTTTGATGAAACGCTAGACTGTCCGGCTGGCGGCCCTTCAACCCTTCGGCGTTGCGCCAAACCGCTCGACGAGGAGCGATCGCAGCAGGTCCGGCAGATCCTCGCAGGCCACCCCCTTCTGGTGCAATTCCCCGAGGGTCGCCCCCTTGCCCACCTTGCCGCCCAGGTACACATCCACCCCTTCGACCACCTGGCCATCCTTGCGGACCTTGGTGCCCATAAAGCCGATGTCCCCCGCCTGGGCCTGACCGCAGGAATTTGGGCAGCCGGTCCAGTGCATCCGCACCCGTTCGGGTAGGTCAAATTCCTGATCGAGCAATTGCGCCATTTCCAGCGCCCGCCCCTTCGTTTCCACCAGGGCGAAATTGCAATAGCGCTTGCCGGTGCAGGAAATGACCGATCGCGTCAGGGTCGGCGGCGCAATCTGGAATTCCGTCAGCAGCGGTTCCGACAGCAGGGCCTCCACGCGATCATTCGGAATCCAGGGGAAAATCGCGTTTTGCTCCACCGTCAGCCGCAGTTCGCCCTGGCCGTAGGTTTCCGCCAGCCGCGCTAGCTCGTACATTTGCTCCGCCGTCAGGCGACCCATGGGCACATGGACCCCCACGTAGGAATAGCCCGCCTGCTTTTGGGCGTGAACTCCCAAGTGATCTCGCTTATCTAACTGGATTTCGTCCTCCGGAGCCGCCCGCAGGAGCGATCGCCCCAGTTCCGCCTCCACCGCCGCCCGGAACCCTTCAATCCCCAGCTTTTCGATCGCCCACCACAGCCGCGCCTTGGCCCGATTTTCCCGCAGACCCAGGGCGAGGCCCTCGCGGTCATAAAACCGCAGCATCGCGCAGCACAGATCAATCACCTCATCATTGGGCGGCACCCACACATCCATGGCGATCGATTCCACACAGCGCTGGGCGGAAAGATACCCCCCCACCAGCACATTGAAGCCCAATTGCCCTTCCCGATAGGCCGGAACAAAGGCAATATCATTAATTTCCGCGTGGATGGAATTATCCCGCGCCCCCTCGAAGGCAATGTTTAATTTTCGGGGCAAATTGGAAAATTCTAGGCTTCCTTTACCCCCCGCCGTGATCGCATCCTGGGTCCGTTGGGCCAGATCCCGCGTATCAATCAATTCATCGGGATCGAGGCCCGCCACGGGAGAACTGGTCAGATTTCTAACATTATCCATCCCCGACTGAATCGAGGTCAGACCCACCGCTTGAAGTTGCCGAAACAGTTCAGGAATATCCTCAATCAGCAGGCCCCGAAGCTGAATATTTTGGCGGGTGGTGATGTCCGCCGTGCCGTCGGTGCCGTAGCGGCCAATGGCCCCTGCTAAAACCCGCAGTTGGTCGCTGGTGATGCAGCCGCTGGGAACCCGCAGGCGCACCATGAACTTACCGGGGGTGACGGGACGAAAGAAAATGCCTAACCATTTCAGGCGCATTTCCAGGTCGGTTTTATCAATCGCTTCCCAGCCGGATTTTGCAAACTGTTCTAGCTCGTCAAGAACCGCGAGACCGTGCTTTTCAGCCTTGGCTTTTTCGATGCGATTGAGCTTGGTGGCGGGGTCGCTGGCAACGGACACGGGTTTGCTCCTTCCATAGGCCAAGGGGAATGTTTCGATCAATGCTCCGCCCCCTGGAATTTTCCTGGAGAATGGGGAGGTTGATATTACCTTGGCACGCGCTTTTGCTGCATCTTAGAAATGCGGTTCAATTGGTTTTGTATCTCCGATTACGATCGCCCCTGGCCCGATGAGTTTCTGCGATGGGGTTGATGCTGTCTGCGCATGGGGGTTGCGATCGCGGCGCGGCGGCGGAAATGCGTAAGATGAAGAAAGGTAACAATCGAGTCAAGGGCGGGCCATGGTGGAGCGGGAACGGGGGCGAACGGGGACGATCGCGATCGCGGCGGGGCGCTGTCCGAACCGGTGGACCTGGCGCGGTTTCGAGGTTTGCTATGGACGCTCGGGCGATCGCGGCCCTGCGGTGGTGCTGGTCCATGGATTTGGGGCCTCGTGGCGGCATTGGCGCAAAAATTTGCCGTTTTTGGGGGAATGGTGCCGGGTATTCGCGATCGACCTGCTGGGGTTTGGGGGATCAGACAAGCCGGATCCCGCCCATCCCGGCTATACGTTTGACACCTGGGGCCAGCAGGTGACGGATTTTATTGACCAGGTGGTGGGGGAGCCGGCCTTTGTGATCGGCAATTCCATTGGCTGTGTGGTGGCGTTGCAGGCCGCCGCGATCGCGCCGGAGCGGGTGCGGGCCGTGGCTTTATTGAATTGTTCCCTGCGGTTGCTGCACGATCGCCGCCTCGCCAGCCAGCCCTGGCCCAAGCGGGTGGGTGCGCCCCTGTTGCAGCGGATTTTGAAGCAAAAACGGATCGGCCATTGGTTTTTCCGCCAGTTGGCGACCCCCAAAACCGTCCGCAATATTCTGCGCCAAGCCTATGGCGACCCCGCCGCCGTCACCGATGAACTGGTGGACATTTTGATGGAACCGGCCCAGGATCCGGGGGCCGCCGATGTGTTTTTGGCCTTCACGGGCTATTCCCAGGGGCCGCTACCGGAGGATTTGCTAGAAGTTGTCACCGTGCCCGTGGCGATCTGGTGGGGCACCGCCGATCCGTGGGAGCCGGTGGAGCTGGGGCGGGCTTTTGAGCAATTCCCCTGCGTGGAAAAATTTGTGCCCCTCGAAGGGGTGGGCCACTGTCCCCAGGATGAAAATCCCTTTGCGTTGAACTACCAGTTGCGCGACTGGATCTATTGGAAGGCCCAGGAAACCTTGCCCCATGACCCGCTGCATCCCGGCGATCGCGTCGAGGTGCGGGTGGTACGGCCCGATGGGGACTATGCCTGGAATGGTTTGCGGGGGACGGTGGTGACCGTGGGCGATCGCGCCGTCACGGTTCAGTTAGAGGACCAGGACAGCAAACGCCATTTTTATCGCGAGGATTTGTGGCCCTGCGATCGCGAACCGCTGCCCTAGGGATCGGTCCTAGAGGGCGTATTTATCCCAGAGAAAAAGGCCCATTCGCACCAAACTATTGGCAATAAAGGCCAGCAATAAAATAAAAATTAAGCCATTGGCGATCGCGCTCAACCGTTCCATTCAACAGACCTCCCCAGGACATCGGAAACTCCCGCCATTTTAGGGGAATTTTCGGACCAATCCCCCGCGATCGCCCCACCGCCCGCCCCCGCCGAGGCCGCCGTCCCCCCGCGATCGCACCTATGGCAAAATTGATGGGTTCTGACGGGTTCGAGCGCAGGTTTGGCGATGGCTAAGTTTATTTTTGTGACCGGCGGCGTCGTTTCCAGCATTGGAAAAGGCATCGTCGCGGCAAGTTTGGGGCGTCTGCTCAAATCCCGAGGCTACTCCGTCTCCATCCTCAAGCTCGATCCCTACATCAACGTCGATCCCGGCACCATGAGCCCCTTCCAGCACGGGGAAGTGTTCGTGACGGGCGACGGGGCCGAAACGGACCTGGACCTGGGGCACTATGAACGCTTCACCGACACGGACATGTCTCGGCTCAATAGCGTCACCACGGGCCTGATCTACCAGTCGGTCATTAATAAGGAACGGCGCGGCGACTATCAGGGGGGCACGGTGCAGGTGATTCCCCACATCACGGCGGAAATCCGCGAGCGCATCCACCGGGTGGCGGCCAATACCAATTCCGATGTGGTGATTGCGGAAATTGGCGGCACGGTGGGGGATATCGAGTCCCTGCCGTTCCTCGAAGCGATCCGCCAGTTCCGCAAAGATGTGGGTCGCCAGAACATGATGTATATGCATGTGACGCTGATTCCGTGGATCCCGGCGGCGGGGGAGCTGAAAACCAAGCCCACCCAGCATTCGGTCAAGGAGTTGCGATCAATTGGCATTCAGCCGGACATTTTGGTGTGCCGCTGTTCCCATGCGCTCCCGGCAGGCCAGCGGGCGAAGCTGTCGGAATTTTGCAATGTGCCGGAAAGCTGCGTGGTGTCTTGCCTCGATGCCAAGAGCATTTATGAGGTGCCCCTGATGCTGGAGCGGGAGGGGTTGGCGGAACAGACCCTCACCCTATTGGGCCTAGAGCAGCGCCAGCCGGATCTGGAGCAGTGGCAGACGATGGTGGAGCGCATGTATAACCCCAGCCGTCGCCTGGAGGTGGCGATCGTTGGCAAGTATGTGAGTTTGTCCGATGCCTATAAATCGGTGGTGGAGTCGTTGGGCCATGCGGCGATCGCGACGGGCAGCGAACTGAAGGTGCGGTGGGTGAGTTCTGAGGATGTGGAGGTGGATGGGGCGGCGGCCTATCTGGACAATGTGGACGCGATCGTGGTGCCCGGAGGGTTTGGCAGCCGGGGGGTGGATGGCAAGGTGAGCGCGATCCAATATGCCAGGGAGCAGGGGGTGCCGTTCCTGGGCCTGTGCCTGGGGATGCAGTGTACGACGATTGAATGGGCGCGCCATGTGGCGGGGCTGGAGGATGCCAACAGCGCGGAGTTTGATCCGGAGTGCCGCAATCCGATCATTGCCCTGTTGCCGGAGCAGCAGGATGTGGTGGATTTGGGGGGGACGATGCGCCTGGGTTTGTATCCTTGCCGGGTGGAGCCGGATAGTTTGGCCCATCGCCTCTATCAAAAGGAGGTGGTCTATGAGCGCCACCGCCACCGCTATGAGTTTAATAATGCCTACCGCAGCCAGCTCCATGCGACGGGCTATCGGGTGAGCGGCACGTCCCTGGATGGGCGGCTGGTGGAGATTGTGGAGTTGCCGGGACATCCGTTCTTCCTGGCGACCCAGTTCCATCCGGAGTTCCAATCGCGGCCGAATCGGCCCCATCCCCTGTTTGTGGGGGTGCTCGAAGCGGCGATCGCGCGGTCAGAGGCCCACCAGCGATCAGGGGGTGGGACGGCGGAACCCGCAGAATCGGCGGAACCGTTGATGGCGGCGGAGGCTTCGGCGTCCTAGACCTTGCACACGATGATGGGGGGCCTAGGCCATGGGTTCTAAGCGGGCGACGGTGGTGGTGCTGGGGATTTGCGTCGGCGCGATCGCGGTGACGGCCTATGGCCTGGGGGGGCTCGATGGGGAGGTGCTGCGGGCGTCCATTGCCCGGTGGGGGGCGATCGCGCCGATTGCCTACATGGGCATTTATGTGATTGTGACGCTGCTGGTGCTGCCCTCGACGGCCCTGAATTTGTTGGGGGGGGCGCTGTTTGGGGCGGTTTGGGGGACGGTTTGGACGACGATCGCGGCGATCGCGGCGGCGATGGTTGCCTTTGGCCTCAGTCGCCATTGGGCGCGGCCGATGTTTGAACGGCGGCTGGAGGGGCGCTGGCAGGCGATGGATGCGGAACTGCGGCGCGATGGCTGGCTCTATTTGCTGGCCCTGCGGCTGCTGCCGATTTTGCCCTACGGTTTAGTCAATTTCACGGCGGGACTGACGGCGATTTCCTGGCGGGATTATGGCCTCGCGACGGTGTTGGGGACGATGCCGGGGGTGCTGCCGTTTGTGATGTTGGGCAGTGCGGGGGCGACGGTGGCCGATCGCGGGGAGGTGTGGCCGGTGCTGGGGGCGTTGGGGGCGATCGCTCTGCTGCTGATCGGGGGGGCGCAATATCGGCGGGCGCGATCGCGGGATTGACGGGCGATCGCGTCAGTAGACTGGGAACAGCGTCCAAGAGCAGCCATAGGAGGTTTTGAGCCACACGACAATGCTTGAAGTTCGTCGCTATATTACAAAGCAGGGCCGAATTCCCCTTGCGGAATGGTTAGACAGTTTCCGCGATCGCAAAATCCGACAGCGCATCCAAAATCGATTATTGCGTTTAGAGGCGGGCAATCTTGGGGACTGTAAATCCCTAGGGCAAGGGCTCTGGGAACTGCGTTTAGATTTTGGTTCAGGCTATCGAATTTACTACGGTCAAATTGGATTAGTGATTATCTTGCTGCTTTGTGCGGGGGATAAAAGCAGTCAATCACGCGACATCGAGCTAGCCCGTAGCTACTGGAGGGAATATGAAAGCCGCCGCACGGATGATGGATGAGGCAACGAGCGATCGCTGGTTTGATGCTTTGGTTGAATCGCTTCAAGATCCCGATGAAGTTATCGCCTGTCTAGAGGTTTTGCTAGAGGAAACTGAGGAGGATCCGGCGGTGCGCGATCGCGCCTTTGTGCGGGCGATGGCGGCGGTGACGGAGGGGCAAATTGCAGCGGGCCGTTGTTCTGAGGCGGCGCGGGATGCTTTGCAGCGGTTCGAGCAGGGTTTGGCCCAGCCGGGGACTGGAATTATTTACGCTTGGGTGGATTGGTTACGGGCGATCGGCTTTGGTTTTGTGATTCAACGGGCATAAACGTCAGCCATGGGCAACGGGCGCGATCGCGGGATTAGGGGCGATCGCGCGGGTGGTCCTAGGCGAGATGGAGCAGGCGGCGCATGAGGGAAATGAATTTGCCGGTTTTGGCGGCGGGCTGAAGGGGGCTCCATTCATAGAGTTGGGCAAAGCCGCGCAGTTGTAGGACGCGCTGGGTATTGGCGATCGCGTTTGGACTGCCGATGAGGGTGATTTCGATCCACTCACGACCGTCGGCGCGCGGGGCGGTGCGATCGCAGGGGACGGCGCGATCGGTGGTTTCGAGGGTCTGGATAAAGCCTTTGGGTTCCATTGGAAACCTCCCATAGTTGAGAAAAACTTCCGAGCAGCATGAAGCGACCGAACAGCAAGGGCTTCGTTCGGCAGAGGTCAGGGCTCGTCAGTCATTCGTGTGACGATCGATTATAGGCCGATATGGCACGCAGTTGAACGACATTTACCCCGTTATGGAACTCTGACAGGATTGAGGGCATGGGAAGATCCAGTGCGGCCCTCCGTCAGGTGTTACGGAGCTATGGCATCAGTCAAAATAAGTTGGCCGTGACCATGGGCATCGAGCGGGCCACGGTTTATAAGTGGTATCACGAGGAGCGCGACCCCAGCGGTGAGACGATCGAGCGCATTGTTCGGGCGTTGATCGTGCTTAACCCGGAGGCGGCGCGGGCGTTTATTCAGGCGTTTCTTAGTGATTTAGTGGATGGCTGCGACACCCTTGAGGCTTGAGATGTCATGGGAAGATCCAGTGCGGCTCTCCGACAGGTACTAAAAACCTACGGCATTAGACAAAAGGTGACCCATGCAAAAAACAAAATTTTCTCTAAGACTTAAGTACTATTGCCATAGATTAGCAAAGAATTGTTTTGAGCTACACAAAAGAATAAAATCTTGGGATATATTCTAGGCTGAAAAGGAGTAAATTTCTCACAGCCAAGCTCAGCCATGAACTTCTTCAGCATAGTATTTATTCTGTTGGTTAGCTGGTTTTTTACTGGATCATTTGCAGGATTCAAGCGCAAAGATATTTTTCTATTTTGGAAAAAAAACAAGAGAAATATAGATATCATTGTATTTTACTGGACAACATGCATCGTCTTATTCATCACATTTCAAGGATTTCATATATGGCAAAATTCAAAAGCCTTAGGTCAAGAGGTTTTTCGTTTATCAGAAATGGTAGACAGTGCATTTAAAGAAGAAGATTATAGTGGATTTTCGACATTACTTTCTAGATTGAAATCTGCCAGAGACAAGCTTGAAGAGTCAAGTCCCTACATTGTTGAAATTGCTTCGGGAACTTCTAATGTACAAAAAACAGTTCAGAAAAATCTAGAAATCGTTGAACAAGAAGAACAGAATGCACGATATTTCAGTGATGCGAAACTTGCCTTGTCTACTGCTGTTAGGCAGGACAAATTTTCTTCAAATGAAGAAATAGAAAGATTCATAGTGTCTATGCAAGGTGCTGTAGATATTCTAAAGAAAATACCGACTGAAAGCCTTCTTTATTCAGGATCACAGAAGATTTTAGAAGATGCTGAAGAACGGCTAAACTATTTCGTGGAGCTATTAGCGTGGGAAAAATCCAACCAAAGTCAGTACGACACCATCGTTGAAGCTGCTGATCTATTAGTTGTTGCAACTAGAGATAATATTCTTAGTCTTCGAGAAATTCAGTCAATACTGGATGTTCATTCAAAATTGATAACGATGTTACAGGAAAGATTAGATCCTGACTCAATGACTTATGAGCTTTTCAAAACCAGACTGTCATCTTATCTAAAAGACAAAGTTGAGTTAGAAAAAATCATAAAAAAGGAAGAGGAAGAGCAACGAAATTGCCCCATTGCTCCAGGTCAATGTCCCAGTGTGTTAAGTTTCCGATTCTCAACCTTTGAGGATTCAAAGGAATTATACCTGTCTCCATCTAGATCAAGCAGTCGTATGGGGTGTTTATGCCCTTATGATCTTAGAGAAGATGGATCTGTGTGTGGCAGCAGTTCAGCTTACTCTCAGCCAGGAGGTGATGCTCCGCGATGCTACACCTCAAAGCCAATGGCTCGGTAACTATCAATCAAAATCGGGGGGGGATCCGCCGCCACAACACGACATCTACTTAATAGCCCCATCAAGAACCATCGCGATCGCGCCGCCCTACCACACACACCGGCCTACATTGAATGGATACGGTGCGTTCGCAAAATCAGAAATTTCAGCCAAATCGTCACCTTTGCGAACGGCACCCTACCGTTGTCGGCCAGTATCATTCATCCCCGCGATCGCGCAGTGCAACAACACCTCCCTCCACCCAAAGATCTGCGCTACCGTTAGAACAACGCCACACCAGCCTCCCCGCCCTTCAATCAAGCTGCGCAAGTCTTTGCACCGGAGGTCACCCCCATGGAACGAGTCGAAATTATCAAGCAAGATCAAGGCTGGAGCCTCACTTTGCCCCAATCCATTGACTTTCTTGGCGAAGCAGTCTACCTCAAACCCCTCGGGAGCGCCCTAGTCTTGCTGCCCGCCGCTAACCCTTGGCAAATCCTATGGGAAAGCCTTACCCTCTTTTCCGACGATTGTTTTGAGGATTGGCCCGAGATACGCCCCCAAGATTTGCCCCAGGAACGCGAGGATTTATTTCCGTGAAATTTCTCCTGGATACCAATATCTGCGTTTACTTGATCAAACACAAACCACCCCAGGTCATTGAACGCTTTCGGGCCTGTGAACTGGGTGACATTGCAATCTCTAGCATTACCGTCGCCGAACTTGACTACGGCATTGCCAAAAGTCAGCAGCGCGATCGCAACCAAGCTGCCCTAGATCGTTTCCTGTTGCCTTTAGTCATTGTTCCCTTTGATCGCGCCGCCAGCTATCAGTACGGCAACCTACGCCATAGCCTTGAACGCCAAGGTCAGCCGATTGGCAATATGGATCTCTTGATTGCGGCCCATGCCCTCAGTTTGAGCTTGACCGTTGTGACCAACAATGTCCGTGAGTTCAGCCGGGTGCCCCATCTGCCCTTGCAAAATTGGGCGGAAACCTTAAATTGACCATTCATAACCAATAGGCACAGGGCATCCCCCGCGATCGCCCCCATGGGTTAGGATCAGGCGAACATTGCGAAACGTAACAATCGCAGCAGCCACCCATATTCCAAACGCCCATGGACTCCTCCTATCTCTATCCCGGCGAACTCATCCCCCCCGTCACGGTGGTGATCATCTCGACCATCTTCGCCGTCTCCTTCGGCCTCGTCTTCAAAGACATGCTCGAATACCAGGTGGGCCGCTGGCAGATCAACCGCGCCACCCAGCGCACCGTCGAGTACAAAAACCCGCAACTGCGCCTCGCCTTCCTGGGCATGTCCGCCTTCACCTTCATGGCCATGGGCTCCAGCCTCCATGTGCTGGGCTTCTTCACCACCCTGGCCTACGGCGTCGGCGCAGTTGTCGTCGTCCCCACCGCCCTATTCATCTGGTTCCAGTTGGGCTCCATGTTTGAACTGATGGTGTCCGGGGGCTCCGCCGCGATCGACATCGATGAATACTTCGCCGCGACGAAACCCAATTCCACCAAGTAACCCAGCCGCCGCCACCCCAGCAAAACCGGTGGGGTAAACCGATGGGGCAAGGAGTTTAATCAACCCCTTGTCTTGATCGTTGGGGTGCGATCGCGCGATCGCCTCCCCCACCAACCATCAACCGAGCAACCTCGCTAGTAGATCGACTTCACCCACTCCCACTCCTGGGCAAGGCCATCCGCCAGGGACACCTGGGGGTCATAGCCCAGAATCGACCTGGCCTTGGTCACATCAGCGGACGTGTGGCGGGCATCCCCCATGGCATTGCCCTGAAAATCCTTTTTGATCGGCTGACCCACGATCGCCTCCATCGTCGCCAGCACCTCCATCAACACCACCCGACTGCCGCCGCCAATATTAAAGACCTGGCCGATCGCCTCGGGCACCGCCCCCGCCAGCAAATTCGCCGCCACCGCATCGGCAATGAACGTAAAATCACGGGTCTGCTGGCCGTCCCCATAGATGGGAATCGCGCGATCGTCCAGGACCGCCTTGAAAAATTTATGGAACGCCATATCGGGCCGCTGGCGGGGACCGTACACCGTGAAATAGCGCAGGGCCGTAACGGGCACATTGAAATTTTGGTGGTAGAGCCAGCAGAGGCGTTCGGCGGCCAGCTTCGTGATGCCATAGGGGGAAACCGGTTGCGGGCAGAGGGTTTCCGGGGTGGGCATGGTTTCCGCGTTGCCATAGACCGACGACGTGGACGCATAGACCAGCCGCTGGAGATCCGGGGCGCTTTTGGCCGCCTCTAGGATGATTTGGGTGGCGTTGAGGTTCCGTTCCGTATAGTCCCGGAAGCCGCTGCCCCAACTGGCCCGCACCCCCGCCTGGGCCGCCTGGTGATAGATTTCGCTGACGCCATTAAGCAGGGTGGGCCAATCGAGGGTTTGGATGTCCTCTTCGAGGAGGGTGAAGCGATCGCGTCCAAGCAGCCCCGACACATTGCGGCGTTTGAAGGTGGGGTCGTAATAATCATTGAAATGGTCGATGCCGATGACGCGATCGCCGCGATCGAGGAGCGCTTCCGCCAGGTGGGAGCCAATGAATCCGCCGACGCCCGTTACGATGACAGTTCCCATGCGCGTTCTATTCCTTTTGAGTCCTTAGCTGACGGTTTCCGATCATTTCGGTCATTCCTATCTTGGCCCAATCCCCCAGGAACGCGGCTCCCCAGGTCAGAACGGACGCCAGATCGGGACACAGATCCGGGTGTTCCCCATTGCCCCAGTGACAAATCATCCCCAATAATGCACGGTACCCGCGCGATCGCGGCCCTCGGGGGCGAGGCCCCCACCGATACCCCGAATTGAGAGTAATCGCATCCGTTGAGAGGAAGGCATCCGTGAGAGTTTTAGTTGTGGGCAATGGTGGCCGGGAACACGCGATCGCCTGGACACTGCTGCAATCGCCGAAGGTGACGCGGGTCTACTGCATCCCCGGCAACGGCGGCACGGCCACCCTGGCGCGATGTGAGAATGCCAATATGCGGGTGGATGACTTCGAGGGCATCTGCCGGTTTGCGGTGACCCAGGGGGTGGCCTTTGCGATTATTGGCCCGGAGGCACCGTTGGCGGCGGGTTTGGCGGATGAGTTGCGATCGCAGTCTATTCCTGTGTTTGGGCCGGGGCGCGACGGGGCACAGTTGGAGGCCAGTAAGCAATGGGCCAAGGAACTGATGGCCCAGGCAAATATCCCCACGGCGGCGTCCGCTAGCTTCACGGATGCGGCGGCGGCCAAAGCCTATGTGCAACAGCAGGGGGCTCCGATCGTCATTAAGGCCGATGGCCTCGCCTCCGGGAAAGGGGTGACCGTCGCGATGGAGATTGAGACCGCGATCGCGGCGATCGACGAGAGTTTCAGCGGCAAATTCGGCGCGGCGGGCCAGCAGGTGCTCATCGAAGAATTTATGGAGGGCAAGGAAGTGTCGGTCCTGGCCCTGACGGACGGCCAAACCATCCGCCCCCTCCTGCCCGCCCAGGATCACAAGCGCATCGGCGAGGGCGATCAGGGACCAAATACCGGCGGCATGGGGGCCTACGCTCCGGCCCCGTTGGCGACGCCCGCCCTGATGGAGCGCGTCCAGCGGGAAATCCTGGAACCCACCGTGGCGGCCCTGCGCGATCGCGGCATTGACTACTGCGGCGTCGTGTATGCGGGGTTGATGATCACCCCCAGCGGCGATCCGAAGGTGGTGGAATTTAACTGCCGCTTCGGCGATCCGGAAACCCAGGTGGTCCTGCCCCTGCTGGCGACGCCCCTCCATGAGGTGCTGCAAGCCTGCATCGAAAAGCGCCTCGCCGCCCTGCCCCCCTTCGCCTGGAAGGACGCCGTGGCCGGATGCGTCGTCATGGCCGCCGGGGGCTATCCCGGCCCCTTCACCAAAGGGCAAACCATCCACGGCCTCGATGGGCTCGATGGCAATGGCGATCGCGCGATCGCCTTCCACGCGGGCACCAAGCGCCAGAGCAGCGCCCCCAACTCCCCCATCCTCACCGACGGGGGCCGCGTCCTGGCCGTCACCAGCCTCGGCGCGGATTTCGATGACGCCTTTGATCGGGCCTACCGCGCGATCGCCCAAATCCAGTTCGACGGAGCCTATTACCGTCGCGACATAGCCAATCAGGTAAGATCGTCCGTAAACCTTGCCCCCGATCGCGATGGAGTTGCTGAAGACGCTTAGGGCCGCCCTTGGCCGCTGGTGGTCAAGCTTTACGCTACAAACCCGGCTCATGGCGGCGGCAACCCTCGTGGTCTCCCTGCTCATGAGCGGCCTCACCTTTTGGGCCGTCAACACCATCCAGCAGGACGCCCGCCTCAACGACACCCGCTTTGGGCGCGATCTGGCCCTGCTGATCTCCGTCAACGCCCAGCCCCTCGTGGCCCAGCAGGATTTTGACGGTCTGGCGGATTTTTCCAGCCGCTTCTTCCGCAGCACCACCAGCGTCCGCTACCTGCTCTATGCGGACACGGAGGGGCGCATTTTCTATGGCATCCCCTTCTCGAATCCCGAAATCCAAAATTCCCTCACCCTGCGCCGCCGCATCCAACTGCCGGAGGACTACGCCGCCGACGCCACCAGCCCCATGGTGCGCCAGCACGACACCCCCAACGGCCAGGTGACCGATGTGTTTGTGCCCCTGGTGTGGGAGGACCAGTACCTGGGGGTGCTGGCGGTGGGCACGAACCCCAACCCTACGGTGGTGGCCTCATCGAACCTGACGCGGGACGTGACGATCGCGGTGTTCGTGTCCATTTGGGTGATGGTGATTTTGGGGGCGGTCTTCAATGCCCTAACGATCACCAAACCAATCAAGGAACTGGTGAAGGGGGTCAAAAGCATTGCCGCCGGACAGTTCAAGCAGCGCATTGATCTGCCGTTGGGGGGCGAGCTGGGGGAATTGATCCTCAGCTTCAATGACATGGCGCGGCGGCTCGAAAACTATGAAGAGCAAAACATTGAGGAACTGACCGCCAGCAAGGCCAAGCTGGAAACCCTGGTCTCGACGATCGCGGATGGGGCCATGCTGCTGGATCTAGATCTCAATGCGGTGCTCGTCAACCCCGCCGCCCGCCGCATCCTGGGCTGGGATGACATCGACATCGTGGGCGAAAATGTCCTGCCCTGGTTCCCCGCGATCGTCCAGGCCAAGTTGACTCAACCCCTCTACGAACTGGCGGACGGCACCAGCGACGGCGGCGAATTTCGCCTCACCATCCCGGAACCCACCAAGCGCACGGTGCGGATTTTGTTAACCACGGTCCTGTCCCAGCGGGCCTTGGGGGAAGATCCCCTCTGCTTCACCTGCGATCGCCACGCCACGGACAACTGCTCAAACCCCGTGCGGCCCCAGGTGCGCGAATGTAGCTGGTACGAAGACCGCGATCGCGAGGAACCGGGCCACCGCTACCGGGAAAGCATCAAAGGCATCGCCATCACCGTCCAGGACATCACCCGTGAGGTGGAACTCAACGAAGCCAAAAGCCAGTTCATCAGCAACGTCTCCCACGAACTGCGCACCCCCCTGTTCAATATCAAATCCTTCATCGAAACCCTCCACGACTACGGCGACGAACTCTCCGAGGAGCAGCGCCTCGACTTCCTCGACACCGCCAACCGGGAAACCGATCGCCTCACCCGCCTGGTCAATGACGTCCTGGACCTGTCGCGCCTGGAATCGAACCGCACCTACGCCTTTGACCCCATCGAAGTGGTCCAGCCCATTGAACAAACCCTGCGGACCTACCAGCTCAACGCCCGCGACAAGGGCATCGAACTGACCCAGGAAATCCAGGCGGACATTCCCCTGGTGGTGGGCAACTACGATTTGCTGCTCCAGGTTTTTGCGAACCTCGTGGGCAATGCCCTGAAATTCACCGAAAAGGGCGGCCGCGTTGCCCTGCGGGCCTATGTACCAGCGGGCCGCGATGTGCCGCCGACCCTCTGGCCCGCCTGCCACATGACCGCCAGCACCAGACCCCCCGGAGCCCATCCCCACCCCCATCCCCATCCGGCCCCGGGCGATCGCGGCGATCCAGTGGTGCGCATCGAGGTGGCCGACACGGGCATCGGCATCGATCGCGAGGACCAGCAGGCCATCTTTGATCGCTTCTTCCGAGTGGAAAACCGCGTCCACACCCTCGAAGGGACGGGCCTGGGCCTGTCGATCGTCCGCAACATCATCGAAAAGCACCAGAGCAGCGTCCACCTGATCAGCGAAGTGGGGGTGGGCACGATCTTCTGGTTTGACCTGCCGATCGCCCAGATCGAGCCCCCCCTAGGCGACGGCAGCGCGGAAGCCACCACCCCAACCGACGGCCCCACCACCACCCCAGACCCCGCCAGCGACAGCACCCTCGTCCCCAGCGGTTCCCTGCCCAGCCCCCCCAACCGCTAGGGCCAGGTGCGCCGATGCCAAAATCGCCATGCTAGCCTAGCGATAACCGGCTGGATCTGCCCCCGAGGCCCAATCACCGCAAATGGATAACAGTAACTGGCTACAGCAATTGCTCACCCTGGGCATCGGCACCACCGCGATCGTCGCCGAAAAGATCAAGGAAGTGAGCGATGAATGGGTGCGCACCGGTCGCCTCGATCCCGAGCAGGCCCGCAAGCTGGTCGATGATCTGATGGCGCGGGTGCAGGGGGAAACGGGCCAGTCCCCCACGGCCACCTTCGAGGCGCAAATTCAGCAGCAGCTCAAGCGGGTGATGATGGATCTGGGGGTGCCGCAGCAGTCGGAGATGGATGAACTGCGCGGGCGGCTCGATCGCCTGGAGCGGCAGGTGCGGGATCTGGAAAATCGCCTTTGGCGCTAGGGACTTCTGGCGGGGGCGGCTTTGGCGTTAGGATCAAGAACGCAGCAACGACCCGAATCCACCGGGGCCGGTTATCCGTTGGCCGTCCGCCCCCCTAGTTGATCCGTAGGAGCAGGTATTTTGCGTGACATTTTGATTAGTTTTGGCGTGGTGGTGGCCTGCCTGGTGGCGGTGCTGGTGATCCAGTTCACGGGGAGCGATGCCCCGGCCCAGGCGGCGAATTCGACCCCGAAGCCGACGGAGAGTGGGGCCATTGATGCGCCAGCGGCGATGCAGTCCCTGGCCGATCGCCTGCTCAGCACGGCGGCCCAGTCCCTCCAAACCCCTGACTTGACCGATGCGATCGCCTCGACGGAGGGCGCGATCGCGGATCCATCTTCCGAGGCAAATTCTGAGGCAACGACCCCCATGGAGAACCCCGAACCCCGCTTGCAGTACGAAGATTTGGTGGAGGGAACCGGCGCAATGCCCCAGGCGGGCCAGAACGTTACGGTTCACTACACCGGCACCCTGGAGGACGGGACGAAGTTTGATAGCTCCCTCGATCGCGGGCGTCCCTTCTCGTTCCGCATTGGCGTGGGCCAGGTGATCAAAGGTTGGGATGAGGGGGTCATGTCCATGCGGGTGGGGGGCAAGCGTCGCCTGGTGATCCCGCCGGAGTTGGGCTATGGGGCGCGCGGGGCCGGTGGGGTGATTCCGCCGAATGCGACGCTGATCTTCGAGGTGGAGCTGATCCGCATTGGAGGGTAAGGGCCGCCGCTTTCAAGGCTGATCTCACTTAAAAGTCAGCCGTGAAGCTCGACGGATGATGCCCATGGGAACGCCGCGATCGCCCGATGCCATGCCCCCGAACCGGATGCGCCCCCAGGTTGTGATGCTGGGGAGTTTGAATGCGGACCTGATGGTGCGGGTGCCGCGCCTGCCGGTGGCGGGGGAAACCCTGACGGGCCACACCTGGACCACGGGGCCGGGGGGCAAGGGGGCGAATCAGGCGATCGCGGCGGCCCGTTTGGGGTCTGCGGTGGCGGCGGTGGGCCGGGTGGGGGATGACGATTTTGGGCGGATGCTGCGGGATACCCTGGCGGCGGCCCAGGTGGATGCGTCGCAGGTGGTGACGGATCCGCACACCCCGACGGGCATGGCCCTGGTGACGGTGGCGACGGGGGGCGATCGCCAGGGCGAGAATCAAATTGTGCTGCTGCCCGGTGCCAATGGCCAGGTGGGGGCGGCGGAGGTGGCGCGTCTGCAAACGCTTCTGCGCCCCGGCCTGATCGTGCTGCTGCAACTGGAGGTGCCGATCGCGGCGGTGGTGGCGGCGGCCGAGCAGGCGAGACAATCAGGGGCGATCGCGATCGTCGATCCGGCCCCGGTGCCCGATGCATTTCCCGAAGAGTTATACGCCCTAGCGACGGTGCTCACGCCCAATGAAACGGAGGCGAGCCGGTTGGTGGGTTTTCCGGTCCGCGATCGCGCCACCGCCACCGCCGCCGCCCGGATTCTGCGCGATCGCGGGGCCGAAACCGTGGTGATCACCCTCGGCGATCGCGGAGCCCTGGCCCTGACGCCCAACGAACTCCTGTGGCAGTCCCCCTTTGCCGTCGCGGCGATCGATACGGTCGCGGCGGGGGATGCCTTCAATGGAGCCCTGGCCACCGCGATCGCCGAAGGGCAACCCTGGCCCGCCGCCCTGCGCTTTGCCGCCGCCGCCGGAGCCCTCTGCACCACCACCGCCGGAGCCGCCGACGCCCTGCCCCACCGGGCCGCCGTGGATCAACTCCTCACCACGGCCCAGGCCCCCACCGAACTCACCGCATTTCCCTAACCCCCCGCCGCTGGCAGGACCGGCTCCGCGATCGCCCGGGTCGGATTTTCATTCGAGAAGCCGCGCGGCACCAGGAAAAAGCCCATGCGGTGCCCCGTCATAATCGGCCATTCCTCCGGGCGGGGAATATGGGTCAGGCCCATCGTGTACCAGGTCACCACATCCCGATTCACCACCGGCTCATCGTCCGCCACCCAAGCGGGCAGCCCATCCCCCAGCGGCCCCTGGTTGGGATATTCCCCCGCCGCGTAGCGTTCCGACGGGTCGTAGGGGGTCACCCAGAGGCTATGGTTCGTAAAGCCCGCGCTCTCCCGCGTGTCGGAACCGGGCAGGGGATAGGGCACGGAATTTTCGCCGCCCATGATGCCATAGGACTTCGGCTGGCCGAGGCCATTGGTCGTCGCCGGATTTTCGATGTGCCACATGCGGCTTTGGGTCCAATCCAGGCTGCGCTGGGCGTCCATCTCCGTCAGCAGCGGGCGGCTCGGGGCCACGAAGGCATTGCCCACGGGGTTGGTGGTGCGGTCGGGCACGGGGGCCACGTTCATTTCCTTGACGATATTCGCCTGCCCCGCCACGTCGAAATCGAGGCGGAAGTTGAAGAAATGTTGGTGGTTGACCGCCAGCAGGTTCGGAGCCACGAGGGTGCCGTAGGGGCTGATGGCGCTGGGGGTTTGGCCGCTGGGGTCGGGGCTGCCGTGGTCGTGACTACCGTGGTCGTGGCTGCTGTGGTCGTGGCTGCCGTGATCGTGGCTGTGGTCATGGCTGCTGTGGTCGTGGGGTTCCGCGATCGCGTCGGTGCCCTTGGTCAGGAGAATGCCCGTGAGATTGGCCTCTAGCTCCAGGATGCCGTCCTGGTGGAAAACCCAATCAAGGGCGTAGTCATAGTTGCCGATGGTGGAAATGGACGTGAGCACCAGTTCTCGGCCCTGGCGCGCTTCGGTGACGCCGCTGGCATAGTCATAGTGCTGCCAGAGCAGGCCGCTGGGGCGCTCATAGACCGCTGCGGAACCAGGCCAGTCGTAGGCTTCGCCGTAGTCATCGGCAAAGACCGCATCGAGCAGGGTGGCATTGTCCGGCACTTCGCGGCCCAGTTCCATGGAACTCGACAGGCGGCCAATGCCGTATTCGCCCACATCAAAGGCGTTGCGGTAGGTCCAGGTGGGATCCGGGTCGCCGTAGGGGACGGCCATTTCCGAGAGGTTGGCGCGGTAGAGCACCGGGAGCCAGGTGTCCCCTTCGCGGAATTCCACCTGATGGAGCGTCAACCCTTCCCTAGGCTGCATGGACCAGCGGAAGCGCCAGTTATCCCAGGTGATTTGCTGGCCGTCGATGCCATATTCGGGGCCGTCGGGCTGGGTGAGGTTGAGGGGGGCGAGGGGCTGCCGCAGGGCGATCGCGGTGGCGTCGTAACCGGCGTTGGCGTCGGAGATGGGGACGGGGCCGCGATCGATGATGTTGTCAACGGTTTCGGTGTTGAGGTTGACGGTGACGAGCAATCCTTCGACGGGGCGGCCATAGAAGTTGCGATCGTTGCCTTTCACATAGGACAGGGCTCGCAGGAGCCGTGCGCCGCTGGCCTGTTCGGCGTCGCTCAGGAGGCCGGGAGCCCAGCCGTCCACCTGGATGTCGTCAGGGTTGAGCCCCCGCGCCGCGATCGCGGCCTGCCACTGGGGATCATTGCGGACCACGGTGTCGAGGATGTCAAATTCTTCGACGGTGATCAGGGGTTGGGCACCGGGCACGAGGTCCAGGGATCGGAGGGTGTTGGTGTTGAGATCCACCACGGCCTCATGGGTGGTGTTGGCCGCGCGATCGAGCACAATCACAAAGGCTTGGCGGCTGAAGGGCACTCCCGCTTGATGGCCCAGCACCTCCAGTTTGGGTGGCTCCCGCAGGGACACCTCCGGGAACAGCACCGTGGTTTCGGGCGGTTGGCTGGCGCGGATCACCGCGATCGCGCGGCCAATTTCCTCCAGGGTGAGGGGATCGAGGGGGTGGGTGACCTCCGGCGGCGTCCCCAGGGGCAGGCCAGCGGGGGTGCGCCCTTCGGAACGGCCAGCGGCCACGTAGTGCTGGTAGGCCGTCAGGGGATCCGGCCCGCCCGCAGCGGCCACGGCGGCCACGTCGGGATAGGTGGCCAGGTAGGCGCGGGTACTAAAGTCCACAATCGGATCGCGCCCTTCCACCTGACCGGCCCCCACAAAATGGGCGATCGCCGTGGTCAACCCCTGCCCCGCCGCGATCGCCACATCCGGATTCGCCGCCAGGTAAAACACCGGATCAAAGGCCGCACTGGGCCGACGCCCCTCGAACTGCCCCAAACTCACATAATGGGCCAACCCGCTGGCCTGCAACCCCTGCTCCACCGCGATCGCCACATCCCGATTGCGCTGGAGATAAAACCGCTCATCGAATATATTTTCAAGGCTCAGCACAGACCCTAATCCCCCAGATGACGAACCCGTTGTGAATCGTGGGTCCGTTTCTAGGTCACAACACCATCTCTCCCCAGCGTCGGCCCAGATCTAGATCAATAGCCCCTCAGGCCATTCAATCTAGAGCCATCCAATCGCCACCACGATGGCCTCATCTTGATCCACCGTTCTAGGGATTGATTGCGAGATGTTATGGATCTTAGGGATTCGCTGAACTTCTCAAAACTTCGTGGGGAATTGCAACCTCAGGATTACCCCCCGGTCAATAAACCCTGACCTAGGGCACACCGCTCGGACCATTGGTCAGCCAGGAACTGAGATCTCGATCCAGCCAATCCTGGAGCTTGAGGATATCGTCCCGGTATACATTAATCAGCCGTTGCCGCACCTCGGGGGTCAAGGTGAGCTTGACGGGCTGATCGATGGGGCGCATATTTTGCTGGCGCAGTTTCCAGTTCAGCCGCTGGCGCAGGCGGGCCGGGAGGAGGGGTTTTAGGACGGATTTGAGGGGATTGTCCTGGATCAAAAACCGGTGGAGCCGCTCATTTTTAGGCACCTTCGTAATCACGCTGAGGTTGTGCTGTTTACGGGTATCCAATGGCAGCGGATCTACGCCTATAAATTCTTGGATGGCCATGAGGGTGCCCGAAAGGTTTTTGAGCACCTCTTCAAAGAGGAAGATTTGGAAGCGATCGCGGGGGAAATACTGCTGATAGGCCATCAGGTGCTGATAATAAAACCCCTGCCGCTGGTATTGCCAACTCATGCTCCAGCCCGCCTTGCGCCGCTCCTCCTCGCGATCCAGTACCTCACAAAAGGCCGCCATCACCGCTTCATTGCCCTGGGCGACGGTTTCGAGGCCATGGCCCCCCCGCAGATGCTGCACGAAATGGGAGAAGGCGCGATCGGCCGGGTTACGCAACACCGCAATCATCTTCACATCCGGCAAATAGTGATGGATGCGGGCCGCCGCCGCCGGACTGGGCAGATAGAGGGTGGTGCCTTCGCCGATCGCCCGGTGCTGATCCGTCGCCCCCTCGAATAGCTGGAGGTAATCTTCCCAGGTGCGGATGGCGTGGCCCACCCAGATGGGATCGCCGGGACCGGTGTAGTCCTTCGGGTTGGCCCCCTCCAGCAGGAAAAAGCGCGGTTCCTTCTCCGACGGCAGAAAGATTTGGGGATGTTGTTTGAGGTATTGGTACAGGGACGTGGTGGCGGTTTTGGCGGCACCAATCATCAGGAAGGTGGGCTGGGGCATGGGGCAAAACTCCGGCCTAGAGGGGCTCCACGTTGATACTGCCGTCCCGATAGACAAACACCCGGAACTGGCCCACGGGGGCGAGGGTGACCTTGCCGCTGGCGTCCTTGGCGATCGCGGCGGCGCGGTTGGGTTCGGCGGGCAGGGGAGATTGAGCGCGGCGGGTGCGGGCGACGCTGTTGACGGCGCGGTAGTCCACGATGTCGCCGCTGGCGGTGGCGGTGACGATGAACTCCATGGGGTTGGCGTCGTTAAATTCCTGGCGGGGCTGCCGTTCGAGCTGCTGCTGGAGGGCGCTGCGGGCGCTGCTGGGATCCCCGAGGGCGGGGGGGTCGGGGAGGCGATCGTCCCCATAGCCATCCCGAGGGCTGACCTCTAGGACGCCATCGGGTTTGAAGACCACCCGAAAAGTGCCGAGGGCTTCCCGGGGGGCCGGTTCCGGGGTGGCGGGGCGAAACAGCAGGGAGGACAGGGGAGTCCCCTCAGCCGCGTCGCTGGGGGTGCCGTCCACGGGCCGATAGCCGACGATCGCCCCATCCTCCCCCACACTCACGTCAAAGGTGGCCGCATTATCTAGGCCGTCGCGATCACCCCAGGCCCCCAGGATTTGGCTGCGCAGGCTGGTGCTCAGGGCCAACAGTTGGGCCGGATCCGCAATCAGTCGCGGTTCGGCACGGGTTTGATCTGCTTGATCTGGGCTCCCTTCAGGGCTTGGGCTTGCTTCCGGCGTAGCGTCCGGGCTTGCTTCCGGCGAAACCGTCGGCGTGGGCACCGGCGAGCTTTCGATGGGCGTCACAGTCGCTTCGGGCCGGGGGCTCGGGCCAGCATTGGGATCCGTGTTGCCATTGGCGGGCGTCGATTCGGTTGGCCCCCCTTCCCCTTCGATCTGTTCGCGCACACGATCGCGCGGCTGCTGCACCTGGGGCACCGGCGGCAACAGCATCGCCCCCGCCACCAGGGCCACGGCGGAAATCCCCGCGATCGCGGGCGCAATCTGCTGATTCGGAGCCCCCGTCCGCCCGGACGCCAGCTTCGGCACCGGCTCTAGGTAAAGCTGCACATCCGGCAGGGTGCGATCGTCCCCATAGAACTGGTCTAGGGTTTCCACCAGATCAAAGAACTCGATCACGCTGAGATCCACCTCCACCGGCAGGGGCGGGCGCGTCCCCTCCTCCAGGTGTGGCGGCTGCACCGTCAGGCGATGGCGATCATTCGGCAGGGGCACCAACTGCACCGGCGGCAGGGCACTCGCGGCAGGGGACGGCGGCGGCAGATGGGGCGATCGCACCCCACTGAGCAAAAACTGGGCGTAGAAACTAACCGTGCGGGCAAAGGTCTCGAAAAATTCGCGATCGCACTGGAACGATTGGCCCGCCGCCGGAAACTTCAGTTCCGCATTCAGCAGCACCGACAGGCAGGGGCGGCGATCGCCCTCACCGAGACCACCGGTTGCATCAAGGCCATCGAGGGTAATGATGCAATTGGGCAGGCTGTACTGTCGTCGAATATTCAAGCCACTTCTCCGTCAAACAAACCACTCCAGAGCCGTTCCATCCCGGCGGTGCCGGTGCAAAACAGCAGCCGCTCTAGCAACTCTAAGGCCAACTGGGCCAGGCGATCGTCATCGTAGGCGGCCACGGCGGCCCGCCGGGGATTCATCCGCGCCCGGAAATGGCTACGGAACCGGCCAACATAGTCATTGAGCCGGAAGTGGTGATCCAGCGGCAAGCCCCGCCGCGCCAGCACCTCCTGGGCCATGAGCAATTGGCGGATCAAGAGGTTCAACTGCCGCGCCAGATGGGCCAGCACCGCCACCAGGGCCTTCGCCTCGTCGAGACTGAGGGGATCGCGCTGGGCCGATCGCCGCAGGGGATTGGTGGCCCGCAGCCGCCACAGGACCACCCGGCTGCCCAAAATCTCCGTCAGCCCCAGTTCCTGGGCACTCAGGAGCATGGCCTCCGAACCGCTCAGATCCAGCGCCTCGATCGCCAGCAGCAGCAGGTCAATCTCCTGGCGCACCCGGCGGGGGCATTCCCCACGGGGCAGTTTTGGATCCGGTAGGCGGCTGAGGATGGCGGGCCGCGATCGCGTCGGATCCGGCGCAGTCAAGGGCGCTTCAGCGGACATGGGGTTTATCAACCAACTAGGGAACGGGGAAAGGGCATCGGGCGGCACCGGGTCCTGGGGCCGGTCCTGCACCCACAGATAATCCCGCAGACAATGGTGACATATCCCGACGCTGCCCCCACGGGTCCGGCAGGATTGCGATCGCGGCGGGGCCGGTCAACCCACGGCCCTAGAACGATTCATAGCGGAGCCAGCGCTCAATTTCCTGGGCGAGCCACGCACTTTCATGATCGTCCAGGAGGCCGCCCGGACGGTAGGTCTGATCCTGGGCGCGGAAGGAGAGTTCATAGACCTGGCCGACGCTGTTGAGGAAGACGCCGAGGATGTGCTGCGTCGAGCCGTGCTGGAGGGCGTATTTGATCCCAAATAGGGTTCGGTAGCATTCAAAGCGATCGCGATCGAGGCGAATGTACACCCGCTCGAAGCTGAACAGGCCATAGACGGGCAGGGCCACGAGGATGAACAGAATGCCCAAGTAGTTCAGGGCGATCGCCAACAGGCACCCCTTGGCGGAGAACAGGCCCAAGCGCCGGAAGCGCCGCCCGATGTTGCCGCCGGGATAGGTGATGCTCAGGCGGCCCGCCTGGACCCGCAGTTCGATGGGATGGTTGGCGGGTTCGCGGATGTTGCGGGCGGCGAGGGGGCCACCGGCGCGATCGCGCGGCACCGGTCGATAGGGGCGCGGGCAATCGAGGGCAATCTGGGCCTCGCGGGCGCTGGCGAAGCGTTTTTCCACCGCCGGTTCGGTCATCTGCTCCAGCCACAGGGCCAAGTCTTCGCCGCCGCTGAGGCGATCGCGGAACTGCAACCGGGAATCCCGCTGGGGCAAACTGGCGGGCACCGTCCCCGTGAGCCAGTGGATCAAGGTGGCCCCGAGGGCATACAGATCCGACGCGGGCACCGCCCGTCCCCAAAACTGCTCCAGGGGGGCATAGCCGCTGGTGCCCACCACGGTGAAGGTCACCCCCGTGAGGGCCGCCTCCGCCTGCACGGCCCCAAAGTCGATCAGGTACGGGCGCGGCAGGCCATCGGGCGCGATCGCGGGGGCGAGGATGATGTTGCTCGGCTTGATGTCCCGATGCAGAACCGGCGGACTCAGTTCGTGGAGATAGATCAAAATGTCCAGCAGTTCCCGCGCGATCGCCTTCACCTGGGCCTCCGTGTGGCGATCGCCCGCATCAATCACACTTTGGAGCGTTGGCCCTTCGATGTAATCCTGCACCAGGGCAAACCAGGGCAGACCGCCCCCCTCGTCGGCGCTGATGTCGAAATAGTCGCGATAGCGGGGGATGCGATCGTGCTGGAGCGATTGGAGGGTTTTGGCCTCCCGTTCAAATAGCTCTAATTCTTGCCATTCCATCTGCGGGCTAAAGGCCAGAAGTTTGATAATCGCCGCCTCGTTTGTTTCCAAATCCTGAACGCGCCAGGTTTGGCGACCCGCCGCCGTGCGCCCGAGCCGTTCTTCCAGTTGGTAGCGATCGCGCAGTGTGGTCCCTGAAGCTAGCACGCGGTTTAATCTCGAATTAATTAACAAGAAAGCCTTTAGGGCCTGTCATCAAATCAGCTTCGGCAACAGAAATTAAGAGACTTAAGTCCCTTGTTCTTACCGGTTTAGCAACCATAAAAAATGGCCCATGACCATGCTCAATGATCATGGCCAAATGCGCCCTAAATCCAGCCAAAAATCGGGCATCACCTCCCCACAATCCACCCCATCCGGCGCTTCTAAAATCTCCGTCTCCCGCTCCGGGCGATAGAGCTCCACCCGACGCCCCTGGGGATCAATTAAGAGCCCCAGCCGCACCCCAAGCCGTCGATAGTCCTGCATCTTTTCCTGCAACCGCTTCAGGCCATCCGTCGCGGATCGTAACTCAATCACAAAATCCGGCACCACCGGAATACATCCAACCAAACTCACCCCCTCCAGCCGCGATCGCGCAATCCACGACACATCCGGCGAGAGTTTTCCGCCCCCAAAGCCCGTGAAATCGTAGCCACAGGACGAATCAAACGCCCGCCCGAGGCCCGTGCGGCGGTTCCACAGGCCCACCTCCATCGCCAGCTCAAAATTTTTCTCACTGCTCTCACCACCGGCTGGAGCCATCACCACCAATTCCCCCGCTCGGGTCAACTCTAGCCGCAGGTCTGGATTGTCGATACAAAGCTGGTCAAAATGCTCCGGTGTCACCTTCAGGGCCACATTCTGGATATTGAGCCATAGGGGACCCATTTCACGGCCATTGGTTGACGCCGCCGATGGCCCTGAACCCGTCGCAGTGGTCATAGCTCCCCTCCCAAATTGAAAGGAAATTTGAGACATCTCACGGTCATTCTATCAATCGCATTCCGAATGCTTTATCGCCCGTTCTCCCAAGGATCGATGAATTGATCCATTTAGAATCGATAGTTAATGCTGAAATACACGCCGCTGTCTTGAATATTCGAGCCGCGATCGTCCAAATCCACCAACGGCAACCCATAATCGAGCCGCACCACCGTATTTTCAAACGGCACCCACACCACCCCAATGCCCGTGCCCACCAAAAATCGCTGCTCGGAACTGGGGTTAGGGTTGTCCGAATCATTCCAGACATAGCCCACATCTAAAAACGGGGCCAACACCGCGATCGCGTTGCCGGACGTATCCCGCGCCAGGGTAATGCGATCCTCGATCGACAATCGAAAGCCGTTATCCCCCGATCGCGCATTTTGCCGATAGCCCCGCAGGGTTTGGCCACCACCGATCACATACTGCTGGGACGACAGCAGCGGCTCCGACGCCCACTGCACTTCCAACTGGGCCAGGAGCGTGTGGCGATCGCTCAGCCGCTGCACCCGCTGCACCCGCCCCAGCCAGCTCAAAAACTGCCCATCGGGCACATCCCCATCATTCTGCGTTGCATCCAGCAGACCCGTCCCCACGCTCAGGAGCGATTGCAGCAGCCACGCCCCATTGGGATCCCGGCGGATATAATCCTGGCCAAACTTAATCACCGTGGTGCGGCTGGTGCCATCCTCCTCCGGGCCAATGCCAAAGGGGGTGCCCTCATCCCCAAAGACAAAGGTCTGGCCCCGCTGGTGGGCGATGCCTAACGACAGGGCAAATTCCTCGATGGGCGTCCGCACCAGGGGCTGCCGGAAACTCACTTCGTAGAGCTGGGTCTCCCCCTTGATGTCAAATTCATCGAACGGCTCCTGGACAATGCGGTTCCAGTTGGGGGCGAGGCGGATTTGTAGGGTGCCGTTCATGGGGTTGAGGGGCACGCGATAGCCAAAATCCAGCACGTCGGTGCCCCCCTTGAGGGTGCGGTTATAGGCGAAGGAGAGCTCATCGCCGATGCCCGTGGGGTTGCGGTAGCTCAAGTTGGCGGAGAAGCGCTCGGAGCCGACGCTGGGGGGGGAGTAGTTATCGATGCCGACGGAGCCGAGGAACCGGGGGGCTTCCTTGACGCGGATATTGAGGATGCTTTGGCCCGCCGCTTCTCCGGCCCGCAGGCTGGCTTCGAGGGTTTCTAGGAGGGGGTCGGCCCGCAGGAGGCGCAGTTGATTTTCGAGGGCGGTGGAGTTGAGGGGGGTACCGGCTCCGAGTTCGACGCGCGATCGCACGTAGCTTTCCCGCAGGCGATCGAGCCCTTCAATTTCAATGGCTTCGAGGGAGCCTTCCAAAACGCGGATTTCCACGCGCCCATCGGTGATGGTTTGGGGGGGCACGAAGGCGCGGGAGGTGATGTAGCCCAGATCGAGGTATTCCTGGGTGAGGCGATCGGCGAGGGCCTGGAGGTCGCTGAGGCTGACGTCGCGGCCTTCGTAGGGGGCGATGAGGGGCTGGAGGTCTTCGGCGCTGAAGCGGGTGCTGCCGACCACATCAATTTTGCGGATGGTGAAGCGGAGGCTGGCGGGGTCGTCGGGGTTTTGCTCGGGGATGGTGGGGGCGGCGGGGGGCTCTAGGGGGGAAAAGCCATCGTCGGCGGGGGGCTCTAGGGGATCGAGGAAGGGGCCGAGCTGGCGATCCTGGTTGGGGTCGCTGCTGGGGCGATCGCCGGGGTTGAATTGGGCGATCGCGTCCCCCTGGATTTCGGCGGCCTGAAATCTACCCTGGGAGGGGTCTTCGGCCAATGATCGCGCGGCCCAGGGCAGGGCTCCCCAGGTTGCCGTTGCCACCGCGATCGCGGCCCCGAGTCGCCCCCAAGCGCCCATGCTCACCATACTTTCCACCGGTCCAGGCCCGTCGCTGCAATTGAATTGAACTGTCTGCTCTCCCATCAAAGCACGGGATTTTGGACGGTGCCCCCCAGCGCGGGGCCATCTGGGGGGTCCAAAGCCCTAGCTAGCGATCGCCAGGGGGACGCGATCGCCCAGCCGCAGGGGGATTTCAATGATGGCGATCGTGCCGCCGCCGGGACGATCCTCGTGGTGCAAACGGCCCCCGTGCTTATCCACCACCGTTTGATAGGCCATCGACAGGCCCAGGCCCGTGCCGCGACCGATCGCCTTGGTGGTGAAGAACGGATCGTAGAGGGCTTCGCGGGCCTCTTCGGGGATGCCTGCGCCATTGTCCGCGATCGCGATTTGCACCCCGCCGCTAATGGCCGGAGCCGTCGAAATTTCAATGCAACCGGGCGGGCCACCCACCTTCCCGAGGCGTTCCTCGATCGCGTCGATCGCATTGGTGATCAGATGGGCAAACACCTGATTGAGATCCCCCGCAAAACATTCCACCTCCCCCTCAAAGCCGTAGGACCGCTCGATGGCGATCGCCGCGCGCCCATCCGTCGGCTGCCAGCGGCTGCTCAGGACCGTCAGGGTACTCTCGATCGACTCATGGAGATCCACCTCCTTCACCTCGGCCTCATCCAAACGGGCAAAGGTTTTGAGGGAATTGACGATCGTCTGGATGCGCTGGACCCCCGTCCGCATGGACCCGAGCAGTTCCGGCACATCCTGGCGAATGAAGTCCACATCAATATCCTCGTGGATGTCCGCGATCGCCCCCGTCGGCTCCGGGCAATGGGCCATATAGGTGTCCACCACCTCCAGCAGATCGCGGATGTAGTTCTGGGCGTGGCTGAGGTTGCCGCCAATGAAGCTGGCCGGATTATTGATCTCGTGGGCGATGCCCGCCACCAACTGCCCCAGACTCGACATCTTCTCGTTTTGGATCAACTGCGCCTGGGTGCGCTGCAACTGCCGCAGGGATTTTTCCGCCTTGGCCTTGGCCGCCTGCAACTGCCGCTGGGTTTCCTTGAGGTTGGTGATGTCCGCATTGAGGCCCATGTAGCCAATGACTTGATCCTCATCGTCAAAAATCGGATCCGCCCGCAGCAAAATCTCTAGGACCTTGCCGTCGCGATCGCGGTGCCGCACCTCCCCCATCCAGGTTTCACCGCGCCCCAGGGTATCTAGGACATCCCGCGCGATCGCCGGATTATCAAAAATCGCCGGAATCCCCCCCGCCGCATTGAACTCCTCCGGCGTTTCATAGCCATACAGTTTTGTAAACGCCTCATTTTGGTAGCAATGCCGCCCCTGGCCATCGGTCATGCCGATCGCGTGGCTCGAACTCTCGACCGCATGGCGATAGCGCCGCAACTCCTCCTCGGCGGCCTTCTGCTCCGTCACGTCCCACGCCTTCGACAAAATCGACACGGGCTGCCCCTCATCGTCCACCAACGTGCGATGGAACCAACTGCACTGGATCCGCCGCCCCGCCCGGGTGCGATTTTCCCCCGTCACCCGGCGCTCCAGGAGCGTCCCCAGGGTTGCCTGCCCCAGGTCCGTCAGCACCTCCACCCCCTCGGAGCCCGTGGGCCACATCAGTTCCGTCGCATGGCGACCGATCGCCTCGCTGGCACTGAAGCCAAAGGTTTTCACCGCCGCCGCGTTCCAGGTCTTCACCCGCAGATCCAAATCCCACTCGATCGCCGCCATGGGGGACTGCTCAAACAGCCAGCTCAGCCGCCGTTCCCGCTCATGGAGTTGGGTTTTGGTGCGCCGCAGGTCCGTCACATCCAGCAAAATCCCTTCCCACACCACGGTGCCATCCTCCAGGCGCTCGGGGCGGGCGCGGCCTTGCACCCACTTGGTTTCCCCGGCGGGGGTGACGATGCGGTAGTGGCAGCGCCATTCGCTCAGGTCCACCCGCGATCGCTCCGTACTCGCCTGGAGGATAGCCATATCGTCCTCATGGACCGCATCGAACATGGCCTGCTGGCTTGTCGCGATATCCTCCGGTTTCAGGCCATACAGCTCCAAAATCCCTGGACTGATGTACGGGAAATAGCCGATCGCCTCATCCGGCCCCAGGGCAAACTGATACACCGCCCCCGGAATGCTCTCGCTGATGCTCTTGAGCCGCGCCGCCGTGGTGTGGGCCTCCGTCACATCCCGCGCCACCGCGTAGACATTGCCCGATTCCGGATCCGTATCCGACAGCCACGACAGCCAGCGATATTCCCCCGTCTTCGTGCGGTAGCGGTTGCGGAAGAGGCCACTGCCCGTCCCAGCTAAGGCCCGCGCCGCCTCCCGCAGGGTTGCCTCGCGATCGTCAGGATGGACAAAATCAATGAACGGTCGCGCCAGCAACTCTCCCTTTGCGTAGCCCAGCACCTTTTCAAAGGCGTCGTTCACCACCAGGAAGCGGCCGCTCGGGTCCGCAATGCACATCAATTCCGCTGAAATGTGATAAAACCGCCGCTGCCAGTCATCCTGGCGCAATTGCTGGTTGGAGCGCCGCAATTGTTCGTTTTCCGCCCGCAATCGTTCATTCTCTCGCCGCAGGGCCGCCATGGGATCGGGGGGTGGGCTGAAGGGGGAGCCGGGGGCGGTCTCAAGGGCGATCGCACTCTGACGGGAGGGGTCATCGGCGGGGGAATGCATAGGGGGGGATGGCCTCAAGGCCACGGAACGGGTAGAACGGACGACGAAGCGCGGGCTTAGTGGGGAGATCAATCGATCTAGGACTCCAAGGGGGCGATCGCCGGGATCGGTCAGATCACGTCCTGAGAATTTTTCTCTACTGGAGCGGCCTAGGGTGGCCCAGGGCGATCGTCCCTCCACGGCCAGCATGGCCAATCGCAATGGATAGAACGAGCGCACGGGGCCGGGGCAACGGATCAGCGATCCCCCAAGGGCCTGATCAAGGGCAAGTACAGGACTGATCCACGGCCAACCGTAGCCATACTAAGGGCGGCAAACGAAAGTAGATGGGAACCCAGGGTCGGTTGAGGGGCCTAGGGAACCACTGGGCCATCCCAATTCGGGGCAATCTACAGCATGGCAACTGTAATAGGACGGCGCAATGGTTCTATTGGTTCGGTTGCTCGGTCAGATTTTGCGGTGCGGCGATCTAGAGCAGCCAACTGGCTTGGCGAAGGGCGGCGCAATGGACCATGACGGCCCACCCCCTAGGCCAAGTTTTGGCCCTTGGGATCGGTTGAGCGTGTGTCGGTTTGCTTCCATTTTGTTGGATCAACATTAACAAAATATAAAGGTTTTGCGATCCTTTGCCAAATGATGAATAGGAGAGCGGTTCGATGGGGCCAGGGCGGGGGCTGCGGGGGCCAGGGGTCGCCGTCGGAGGGGCTGAAACCCTGATGCGGTCGCCGCTGCCTAGGGAATGGGGTGGGGGGGATAGCGGCCCCCGGTGTCGATCGCGGGGGGTCTCGGGAATGGGATGCCCGCCGCAAAATTCGCCAAATCTGGGGGGCGGGCGGGGGCGGCCGTTGTGTTCACCTGCGAAAACGTAGGAAGATCGCTGTACAGCCGGAACAGTTTGGAGCGCCCCCTATGGAATGGCATGAAACCGACGCCCGTAGTTTGGCCATCATCGATCGCGAAATGGGCGATCGCAACCTGTCGCCAGCGGAACGGGCGATCGTCCAGCGGGTGATCTACGCCACGGCGGATTTTGACTATGCGGAAATTCTGCGCTTTTCGGAGCGATCGCTCCATGCGGGGGCGGCGGCGCTGGCGGCCCGGACGACGCTGATCGTGGATGTGCCGACGGTCCAGGTGGGCATTTCCCGCACCATCCAGGGGGCCTTTGCCAATCCGGTCTATTGCGGCATGGAGACGGTGACGCGGCCCCAGAAGGATCGCACCCAGGCGGCCTGGGGCATTCGCACCCTCGCCCAGCGCTACCCGGAGGGGATTTTCGTGATCGGTCAGGCGCAAACGGCCCTGTCGGAGCTGCTGGATATGGTGGAGGCGGAGGAGGCGAAACCGGCGCTGATTGTGGGGACCCCTGCGGGGTTTATTGACACGGATGCGGTCAAGGATCGCCTCAAGGATGTGCAAACGCCCTACATTTCGACGGTGGGCCGCAAGGGCAGTGCGGTGGTGGCCGCTGCGATCGTGGAGGGGCTCATTGATTTGGCGTGGCAAGCCTATGGCAAACCCCAGGAGGGTTAGTTTTCGCTAGGGATTGCGCCATTCCCCGGCGAGGATGTGGCCGACCGCTTGGCCGATGCGGGCGATGTCTTCGTCGAGGAGGGGGGGCCACAGGACGCCGCGCGATCGCCCCTGGTTGTAAGCTTCGCGGCTTTCAAAGTAGAGGTTGAAGAGGGGGCCGGCCAGTTCGCGGCTGAGGCTCGGGGTGCCTTCGAGGGCGCTGTAGACCATTTTGAGGCCCACCAGGATCGAGGTGACCTGGCCGGGGATGGGGGGGCTGCCCGCCCGCAGGCGCGTTAGGAAGGCGTCCGGTTCCGCTTCGGTGGCGGTGCCTTGGGCGATGAGGAATTTACGGGCGGTTTCGTAGTCCATGGGGGCGAGGGGTAGGGGCTTTGCCCCGATCGCGGGGCCTTGGCTGGGGCGCTGGGGGGGATGGGGTTTGACTGGGGGTTTGACTGGGCATTGTATCGGGCGGACGGGGCGATCGCGGCGACGATGGTACCATATGCCTGATTTTTGAATCCTGCGTTTGATTTTCCCCTCCACGTCCTTTCCGGGTATACCCATGCTCGAACGCCTGCGATTGATATTAGCCATTGCCCTGGCGCGATCGGTGGCGATGGCGGTGCGGCTGTCGGGGCGTGGTGCGGCGAGTGTGCTGCCGGGGAGCGTCGCCCGACGGGTGCAGCCCCGCGCCCTGGGTTTGCTGGCGGGCCAACTGCGCCAGGGGGTGGTCCTGGTGGCGGGCACCAATGGCAAAACCACCACCTCGCTGCTCCTGCGGGAAATGCTGGAGGGGGCGGGCCTGCGGACGATCCACAATGCCACGGGGGCGAATCTAGAAAATGGCCTGACGGCGGCCCTGCTGGAGGCGGCCACCTGGACGGGGGAACTGCGGCAGGATGTGGCGATTCTGGAGGTGGATGAAAATATCCTGCCCCGGGTGCTGCCCCAAATCCGGCCGAGGGCGGTGCTGGCCCTGAATCTTTTTCGCGATCAGTTGGATCGCTATGGGGAGGTCGATACGATCGCGCGGCGCTGGTCCGAGGCGATCGCGCCCTTGACGGGGACGGCGGTGGTGCTAAATGGGGATGATCCGACCCTATCTCACTTTGGGCAAGATCTGCTGGAGCGGTGGGGCGGTGATCTGTCGCGGGTGCGCTATTTCGGCTTGACGGAACCGGAGCATTACCTCAAGGAAATCCCCCACGCGGTGGATTCAATTTACTGTCCCCGCTGCGGCCATTCCCTGCGATATCAGGGGGTTTATTTGTCCCATCTTGGGGATTTTGACTGTCCGGGCTGCGGTTTCAAAAAGTCTGAACCGTCCCAATTGAGCCGCCATTGGCCGCAGATTTTGGTGGGTCTTTATAACAAGTACAACACGTTGGCGGCGGTGGAAACGGCGACCCTTTTTGGGGTGGAAGAAGGGATTCAGCGGGGAGCGATCGCGACGTTTAAGGCGGCTTTTGGGCGATCGGAAGAGTTGGTGGTGGAGGGGGTGCCGGTGCGGATTTTGCTGTCAAAAAATCCGGTGGGCACCAATGAAACCCTGCGAACGGTGGTGGATCTCACGCGCGATCGCCCGGTGCCGCCGACGGTGTTGATGGTGCTGAATGATCGCGCGCCCGATGGTAAGGATGTGTCTTGGATTTGGGATACGGATACGGAGCCGTTGGTGAAGGCCAATCCGACGCTGGTGGTCAGTGGCGATCGCGCCTATGATATGGCCCTGCGCCTCACCTATAGCCAGGGGGAGCATCCGGACCTGACGCCGCCGCTGCTGGTGGAAACGGATCTTAAACTGGCGATTGATCGCGCGATCGCGGCCACCCCAGCCGGTGAAACCCTTTATATTTTGCCCACCTACTCCGCCATGCTGGAGGTGCGCGAAATCCTCACGGGCCGCGCCATTCGCTAGGATTACAAAAAATTACATAATTTATCTAAACATCACGCGGATCAACCTAGCCAATTCACCCTAGGGGCGTTAAGTTAGGAAAAATCCAACGCCAACAACAGTCTCCAGCGTGAACGAGCAATCTGTCTTAAGCCCCGCAATCCAAGCTGAGATTGACCGGGTTGCCCAATCCCACGGCTATGATTCTGCAATTCTGAGCGATTTGGTGGCCTTCGCGATCGCCCAGACGGCTCCCAGCAAACCCGCCAAATCCACCAAGGCTACCAAGGCCAAGAAGCCGAAAGGCCCAAGCCTCGCGGAACTGAAGAAGCTAGTCTTTGCCCGATTTGGCGTCGCCAACACTGCCGCCCTCAAAAAATCGCCTCAATTCCAGCAAGTCAGCCAAGGAAAAAAATTAGATCTGGCCCGCAAGCCCGCCTGGGAATTTCTCAAGGACTGTGAGCTACTGCCGTCACCTCCTGAGCCTCTTTCTCTCAAGGAGCTGAAGGACGAAATTTACGAAAAATTTTCCGTCAAGACAACTAAAGCCCTCAAGGCTTCACCCGCCTTCCAAATGGCAATGGACGGGATGGACACTGTGAACCTAGCCAAGCGCGATGGCTGGGAAATGCTCTACCGCAGGTTCATCGGAGTTTTGCCTGAAGAAGAGAATCAAACTGGCCCGGATTGCATCAACGGCGTCAATATTTTCAACTACTTCCGCCCTTGGCAGGTATTTGGCCTAGATTCTAAAACCGCTGAGGATAAGGATGTGAAGGCAGCCTACTACGAACTCAGCAAAATCTACCATCCCGATAATGCGGAAACTGGCGACAGTCGCATTTTTCAGCGTCTCAATCAGATGTATCGCTCCCTGGTGTCGGAGGCTTAGATCATGGCCCGAAACCCCAAAGACTTTTCCATTGGCGAACAACAGTTAGCGGAATGTCTGAAAATTTCCATCACGCGCCTAGATGAAATTGTCGATTTCTTTGACTCTGATCCCAATGACGAATGGGATATCAAGGAAGGGACACATTACATCTTTCTGAACAAGAGCCAGAAGGAGCGCATCTTTTCTGAATTGGGGGCCTACGCGATCGCGAAGTATCTAGACGCGACTCAAGCCCAAGGCATCTTTGACAAGGTTCTAGAATTTTTCACTCACCATAAACAAAAACTAAGGCAATCTTTTATCCGCCGAAAGATCGCCGAGAGTTGTGCGCCCATTGTCCTATACAATCACCGTTCCTATCTCAGCAAGAAGAGTACAGTCTCAATTCTTTGCACCAGCTATGCCAAGCTGAATTCAGTATTTGAGGAGATGAAACGCTCCGAGACGCCACTGATTATCGATGAAGATTTTGTAGACCTTGAAGGAACTCGTCACTACTCATTTTCTGGTTTTTATAAAATATCTAGCCATCTGGGCGACACTTTGACGAAGAAGGATCGCCAAGAGTGGTGTCGAGATGCGGTTTTGGTGAGCAAGAAAGAGTTTAAGCGCCTTGAGGACTCAATTCACAGCTTCAAGAAACGGGTTGATAGCGCCAAGAGTCGCGCCAAGAGCCGTGACAAGCAAACCTGTCAGATCACAGGACGAAAGCCCAACAAAGAGGACAAATTTGATCTGGCGGCCCATCACGTTTTTTCCCAGGCAGAATATCCCCATCTGGCAGACAATGTTGAAAACATTCTGACTTTGGACGCGGCGATTCACAAAAAATTTCACCAGTGGTTAGGCGGTAGCGGCAAGCCCTGCACCATTGATGATTTGATTGATTTTGTAGAAACCGTCTATCCCCATGAAGAGCGAGCCATCAGTCGTCTTTTCGCCATCAAGAAAAAGCTCGGTCCTCAGCAGCCGAGTGAGCCTGATTTTCAAGTTTATCCATCTGCCTAGCGATGGTAGACACGCTGATTTTTAGGAGGTTTGCTAGGCGCGATCACAGCAAACTCAATCCCATAAGAAAGTAGATAAAAATTGTGCAAATTGTTTACTATGTCGCCACCAGTTTAGATGGCTTTATTGCCACCAGCACCGGAGAAGTCGGCTGGCTAGACACCCTGCCCATCGACCATCAGGCCACCGGCTACGATGCCTTTTGGGAAACCGTCGATGGCCTTGTGATGGGGCGCAATACCTATGATTTTGTGTGGAACCATGGGGAATGGCCCTACGGCGATCGCCCGGTTTGGGTCTGCACCCGCCGCGATTTAGTGGCCATGGATGGCTGTAATCTGCAACCAGAACGGCAGCCGGAAGCCGCGATCGCGCGATCGCGGGAAATGGGCATCAAAAAACTATGGCTCGTGGGCGGCGGTCAACTGGCCCGAACGCTTCTAGAGCAAGGAAATTTAACCCACCTGAGCGTTTCCGCCATGCCCATCCTATTAGGAACGGGAGTACCCCTGGTGGAAGCACTCCCGCAGCCCCTCACCCTTCACCAGGAAAACTCCGTGGCCCAGGGGGGCTTTACGCAAATTGATTACCGCCTGGGCGATCGCGCCGAAACCTGACGAAATTTAAGGGATCTGCCAAGCGCGATCGTGATAGGCATCCGGCTGAACGTAGGGATCTTCCCAGGTGATGCCATCCCCATGATCGTGCCCGTGGCTATGTCCATGCCCGTGGCCGTGATCATGGCTGTGTTCATGATCGTGACTGTGGCCGTGGTGGTGACCGTGGCCGTGCCCATGATCGTGCCCGTGCCCCGTTTCGTCCCCGTGGTTGTGGCCGTAGGCGAGTTCGTGGGTGTGGGTATTTTTGATGTGATCGGGGATGATTTCCCCGTCCTCTTGCCCTAAACCAATCAGATTTTTAGTGAAGGCGCGGCGGAATTTGCACAGTTCGCAGTTCATCGCCACTTCCCCCGCGATCGCCTCGGCCTCCCGTTCACCCATCAGGTCAAAGAGAACCGGATCGACGCCAATTTCCGCCAGGGTTTGAATTTCCACCTGCGGATACTGGTCCTGATGTTCAGCACTAATGCGCTGAATTTTCTTCATCAACGCCCCCGTAAATAGGAAGTGGGGCAGAACAATAATCCGCTTCGGATTCCAGGACAAGGCCCGCTCAAACCCCTGTTCAAGGCGAGGGTGGGTGATGCCCACAAAACAAATTTCTAATCCCTTGAAACCGCTGCCCTCCCACAGAACCCGAGCGAGTTTGTAGGCATCGCCATTGGCATCGGGATCGGAGGCCCCGCGCCCCACAAAAAGGAGAACCGTTTCATCGCGGGGGATGGCGCTGGCTTCGTCCGCCTGGGCGAGGCGCTGCTGCCACAGGTCCACGAGTTTTTCGGCGACGCCAAAGTGACGGCCATAGTGGAATTTGAGGCCCAGGTGGCGGGCGCGGGCGCGATCGAGTTCGTTGGTGACGTCGAATTTATTGTGGCGGGCGGCAAACAGCAGCACCGGCAGGACGGTCATTTCCCGGTAGCCCAGGGCGATCGCGTGATCAATGCCCTCCTGGATCGACGGTTCCGACAGTTCCAAAAAGCAGGGGATGACCGGCCGCGACGGATCGCTGGCGGCAAAGGCTTCGACGAAATCAATGAAGGTTTGGCGGCCATCGCGATCGCGGGTGCCGTGGCCCACCAGCAGCAGGGGAAACGGTTTGGGGGAATCGTCGGTCATGGGGAGCAGGTCCAGTCCTAAAAGCCGGTGCAACGCCGGGGGTTTGCGCTAGAACATTGCAGCGGTTGGCATTCCGACTCGCGATCGCGCCAGGGCCGTTAGCTCAACCGGCGGCTCGATGACGGCTGCGGCACAGTCCCGGACTCTTACCGGAGTTTCCCAACCGCCGCCGAATTACCTTAACATCCCTCAATGCTTCTGCCATTGCCCCCTGGGGCCATTGGCGTTAGGACGCAAATCTGCTGGGGGGCATCGAGCCGTGGCGGGGGGCGATCGCCAGCGAGATATGCTGGAAGCCGGAGGCCATCCCGGATCAGGGGCCACGGGGAGAGGAACTGGCGATGCAAATTTATCTCGATCACAGTGCGACGACGCCCCCGCGCCCCGAGGCGATCGCGGCGATGACCGAAGCCCTGACGCGGACCTGGGGCAATCCGTCGAGTTTGCATGAGTGGGGGGCGCGATCGGCCACGGTGCTGGAGCAGGCGCGATCGCGGGTGGCGGCGCTGATTAATGGGGATCCGGCGGGCTTGATTTTCACGTCCGGCGGCACGGAGGCCAATAACCTGGCGATTTTAGGGCTGGCCCACCGCTGTTCAAAATCCCAACATTTGATCATTTCGTCGGTGGAACATGCGGCGATCGCCCGTCCGGCGGCGTGGCTCGAAAGCCAGGGTTGGGCGGTGACGCGGCTGCCGGTGAACCGTCAGGGGCGGGTGAATCCGGCCCAGGTGGCGCGATCGCTGCGGCCCGATACGGCGCTGATTTCCGTGATCTACGGTCAAAGTGAGGTGGGTACCCTGCAACCGATCGAGGCGATCGGCGCGATCGCGCGGGCGGCGGGCGTGCTGTTCCATACGGACGCGGTGCAGGCGGCGGGGCGCGTGGCGATCAACCTGCAAACCCTGCCGGTGGATCTGCTGTCTCTGTCGAGCCACAAACTTTATGGACCCCAGGGGGCCGGAGCCCTCTATGTGCGTCCGGGGGTGACCCTAGATCCCCACCTGCTCGGCGGCCCCCAGGAGGACAACCGGCGCGGCGGCACCCAGGCCCTCCCCGCGATCGCGGGCTTTGGCGTGGCGGCGGAACTGGCCCGAGAGGAACTGCCCCAGGAAAGTGAGCGGCTCACGGCCCTGCGCGATCGCCTCTTTGATCAATTGGTAGACCTGCCGGAGGTCATCCCCACGGGCGATCGCCTCCACCGCCTCTGTCACCATGTGAGCCTTTGTCTGCGATCGCACCCCGACTTTCCTAGCCCCAGCGGTCGAGACTTGGTGCGCCACTGCGATCGCGCCGGCATCGCCGTCAGTGCCGGATCCGCCTGCAACAGCGGCAAAATCGGCCCCAGCCCCATTCTGCAAGCCATGGGCCACAGCGACGCCGAAGCCCTCACCGGCCTGCGCCTCACCCTAGGCCGCAGCACCACCGCCGCCGACATCGACTGGACCGCCCTCACCCTCCGCCAAATTCTCGCGCGATCGCGCCATCCCCACCCCCAACCCAGCCTGCCCTAGCGCCCAAAAGACTAGGCCACCCCCCGCCGCGCACACAAATCCGCCAACTCACAGCGATCGCACAACGGCTTCCGGGCATTGCACACCGCCCGCCCATGGTAAATCAACCGAATCGACCAATTCTCCCAATCCGGCTGGGGAATCAAACGCATCAAATCCCGCTCCACCCGCACCGGATCCGTCTGCCGCGTCAGCCCCAGGCGGAAACTCAGCCGCTTCACATGGGTATCCACCGTCACCCCCATATTCAAGCCAAAGGCATGGGCCAGCACCACATTCGCCGTCTTGCGCGCCACACCGGGCAGCGTCAGCAACTCCTCCATCCGGCGCGGCACCTCCCCCCCAAACCGCTCCATAATCGCCCCGCAGGCCCCCTGAATATGCTTCGCCTTATTGCGATAGAACCCCGTGGAGCGCACCAACTCCTCAATCGCCTCGCGCGGAGCCGCCGCCATTGACGCCGCATCCGGGTAGCGTTCAAACAGCCCCGGCGTCACCAAATTCACCCGTTCATCCGTACATTGGGCTGACAGAATCGTCGCCACCAACAACTGCACCGGCGTTTCATAGTTCAAACTGCAAGTCGCATCCGGATACATCAACTTCAGCCGTGCCAGCAACTCCGTCGCCACCTGCTTTTGGGATTGCCGCTTCCGCGTTACGGTCATAGTTGCTTGCCAATTCTTGATGCTTAGGGGCTAGAGGAATCAGAAGATTGCAGATGGGCCACCGCGATCGCGCGGCCCAGCAGGGATGTAATAAACGTGCGGAAACTTAATTCAGCATTGGGCTCCGTATACAGGCCCGCCGCCCCCGATTCCCGAGGCGACAGGAGCAAACAACCCGCATCATAAAGCCGCGATCGCACCAACTTCATCAGCATAAGCTCATAACGCCTAGCATAGGACGCATCCCTAAATTCCTCAAAAACCTTGAAATGGGGTTCCCTGACCCTCACGGCCTCCTTTGATCTCGGCGCATCTTCCAGCAACATAAAATATCCAAGCCAAGGCCGCTCCGATGGACTAAAAGCCCCTGCTTCATAGGCAGCCCACAAATCCGTCCCGTTACCCAGGGCCTCTTCAGCACGATTATTAAAATTATTCCCAAAGGAACCCACCTGGGATTTGAACTCAATAATTGCAACAACCTTGCCGTCAGCCACAATCAGCAGATCCCAATTCTTTTCCGCCCGAAACCAACCGGGCAACTCCGTTTTCTGTTGCCAGTGAATCGTTGCCCGCTGCAATCCCGCCGCCATGAGAATTTCAGCCACCAATTCCCGAAATCCATCCAGATGCTTGCCCGCCCGCACCGACTGGGGATTACTTTCGCGCGTCCGCCAGAACAACTCCACTGCTTTTTGTAGGCGATCGCCCAGATGATCCAGCGGATTGCTCATGACGTTTTCCGATGGAGAGCAAGGGTCGATTGATTGAATAAATTAGCCAGTTGCCCAGACAGCCGTTCATGGGCATAGGCTAAATAGTCCCCATCAATTTCATAGCCAATGCTATTGCGTCCACAGTTTGCCGCTGCCAAGGCCGTTGTACCCGTCCCCAGAAATGGATCAAGCACCGTATCGCCCACAAAGGAAAACATCCGAATTAATCGAGACGCAAGCTCCAAGGGATAGGGCGCAGGATGGTGGCGTGTGGATGCGCCGGTCACACCGCTCCAGATTTGCTGGAACCACTCACGATGGCACTTTTCGGGAATGATGCTGAGAATCTTGGTGGTCAGATCTGGCGATCGATAACCTCCGGGCTTTCGCTGCATCAGAATAAATTCAATATCGTTTTTGATAATGCCATTAGGCTCATAGGGCTTGCCCATGAAACTTGAGCCGTTGCCTTCCACCTCAAGGGATGCATTGGCGATTTTGTGCCAAATAATGGGCGCGAGATTGTCAAATCCCAGCGCGCGACAGTGTTCTTGAATCGAAGCATGGAGGGGAACCACCGTATGCCGTCCCCCATTCTTTTTTCGGGAAAGGCAAACATCTCCGACAACACAGATCAACCGACCACCGGGGACTAGGGCGGCAAAACACTGTTCCCAAACGCGATCTAGCTCCCGCAGAAAAAGCGCGTAATCGTCCAGATGGCCCAGTTGCCCCTCCCCTGGGTTATAGGTTTTAAGCTTCCAGTAGGGTGGGGAAGTCAAAACCAAATGAACACTGTCTGGATGGATCGCTGACATTTCGCGGGCATCACCCAGGTGGAGATCATGGTGGCTGGGCAAGGTCGGCAGGGTTTGCTCGATGAGGGCCGTTAAATGCTCGTCCTTGGCAATGCGCGGAATGGCCCTTTGAATGTTGCTTAAATCCCCTAGATCGTTCGGCAGAAAACTGGAGAGGGGGCGATCGCGAGTGGAAGTCGTCATGACAAGGCTGGTCTGCTGCTTTCAGGCACTTTTAGGTATTTCCCTGGACCCTAGTTTCCGCTGCCGATGACTACCTTGATCGCCCCCTTGACCTTCCCCTTCGGACGGTGCTGCAAACCACCTAAGGTTTTTCCCTAGTTGTTTAGTTATTCAGCAACTGCTGCACCCATTCCAACTGGGCCGTATCCCGAACGATCAGGAAAATTCCTAGGCCCAACAGCAGCACAATGCCCGTTTGCATCACGTTTTCCTGCAATGCTTGCGGGAGGGGTTTGCCGCCCCGCAGCCATTCCACCAGCAGAAAGGCCAGTTGGCCACCGTCGAGGGCGGGCAGGGGCAGGATGTTGATCACGGCGAGGTTGATGCTGATCAAGGCCGTGAAGGGGAACAGGCGGCTGGCGTTGGACTGGGCGATGTTGGCTCCCCATTCGACGATTTTGACGGGGCCGGAAAGCTGGGGGGCGGTTTCCTGGAAGCGGGTCACGAGGGTCAGAAACCCCCCGGCGGTGTCGCGCACCATGGTTTCAAATTGGCGGGCGGCGAGGGTGAGGACTTCGCCGGGACCGGTGGGGCGACGGTAGACGGGATCGCCGTTGGGGGCCAATTGCACACCGATGCGGCCAATGCCGTCGTCTCCGGCTTCGGGGGTGACGGTGAGGGTGAGGGGCTGGTCGCGCCGGGTGACGGTGAGGGTGAGGGGGCGATCGGGGCTTTGGCGGATGGTGTCCATGAGGGTTTGGACGCTGGCGGGGTCGGGGCCGAGGGGCCGATCGCCCACTTGCAGCACAATATCTCCGGCCTTGAGACCGGCGCGACCGGCGGGGTTATCTACCGAGAGCACCTGGGGCACGACGACGCCCGCTTGGTAGGCGATGCCGTTGGGGACGCCGAGGGCGGCGAACTGGAGGACGAGGACGGCGTAGGCAAAGATCAGGTTGGCGATGACCCCGGCGGAGATGACGATCGCGCGATCACCCAGGGGCCGGTTGCGCAGGAGGTCCGGGTCATCCTTGGGGATGTCGCCATCGGGATCATCGTCCGGGAAGCCCACATAGCCGCCGAGGGGGATCGCCCGCAGGGCATATTCCGTCTCCGGCCCTTGGTATTTCCAGAGGACGGGGCCAAAGCCGATGGAAAACCGGTTGGCGCGGATGCCCTGGAGGCGGGCGGCGGCAAAGTGCCCCAGCTCGTGAACAAAGATCAGCAGGGCGATGATTCCAATGGCGGCGAAGACGGACATGGGCGTGGGGGGAGGGATCGTTAAAAACAGGGGAAGAACCGGGGGCGATCGCGCGATCGCGGCGGCACCAAGGGGCCATCAAGGGGCCATGAACCCTAACTCTAGCGGATTTCCCGAGGGGGCGGGGCCGCTGGGCCGGGGCGCTCACCGCTGGGGCGGACCACGGGCAGGGCGGCGGGCAGGACGCGGAAGTGGGCGGGGGTTTCGGTTGTGATTTCGCCGTCGGTGTTGACCGATCGCGTCCGGCGGGTGTGGACAATGATTTCCTCGGCCTCGAGGGTGCGGACGGTGGCGGCGCGGGATTGGCGACCGCTGCGCAGGGCGGGCAACAGGGGCAGCATTTGCCACCAATGGGAAATTTCGAGGCTGTAGAGATCTAAGCGGCGATCATCAATGGTGGCATCCCAGGCGATCGCGAGGCCGCCGCCGTAGTAGCGCCCATTGCCCACGGCGATCTGCACCGTTCGGACCTGGACAATCTCCCCATTGGCCTCAATCTGGGCATGGAAGGGGCGCGAATGGGTTAGGGCCTGGATGGCGGACCACAGATAGGCCAAGACGCCCCAGCGCTTTTTCTGGGCACCGCTGAGGTAGCGGGTGATTTTGACGCTGAGGCCCAGGCTGGCGACGTTGAAAAAGTAGCGATCGTTCACCTGGCCGATGTCGATGGGCTGGATGGGGCCGGTGGCGATCGCGCGGCAGGCCCCATCGAGGTCCAGGGGCAATTCCAGGGTGCGGGCCAGGTCGTTGGCGGTGCCCAGGGGCAAAATCCCCAGGGTCAGGCCCGTTTCCAGCAGGGCGGGCAATGCGCCATTGAGGGTGCCGTCGCCGCCGCCAATGACCACCACATCCACGCGATCGGCGTACTGGCGGATGGTGTGGCTGAGGTCTTCGGGCGATCGCGTCGAGCGGAAGGTCACCTCACAGCCGTGGCGCTCGAGCCCCTCGATCGCTTGGCCCGTCGCTTCGCGGCCCCGGCGGGAATGGCGATTGATCAGCAGCAGCACCCGGCGATGGGCGATCGCGGGGGGGGTATCAGTGGCCGCCGTCTCCGTCAGTGGGGCGGGCGAGGGCGGCGGTGGTGGCGGTGATTGGTTGAGGTCCATGAGAACAAACCGGCGGTCCCCCAAAACGTTATCCCTAATTTTGCCCTGACCGGGGGCCGCGATCGCCCCATGGATCCGCCCCAAGTCCGCCCCAATCGCGCCGATCGCCAGGGCCATTCCTGAACAATTTCCCTACAATGGGAGCCCTGCCCCCTTGCCATTCCCCCTGCCCTGTGCCATGACCGTCGCTGATCTCCCCGTGACCCTGGCTGGCCCCCTGGCGGCCAAGCTCGCGCAACTCCGTCGAATTTTTGCCCAGGCCGATCGCGCCCTGGTAGCCTACTCCGGCGGCATTGATAGCACCCTGGTGGCCAAGGTGGCCTGGGATGTGCTGGGCGATCGCGCGATCGCCATCACCGCCGAATCCCCCTCCCTGCTGCCGGAGGATCTCGACGATGCCAAGGCCCAGGCCGCCGCGATCGGCATTGCCCACGAAATCGTCCAAACCCACGAACTGGACAATCCGTCCTACGCCAGCAACCCCGCCAACCGCTGCTATTTCTGCAAGAGCGAACTCCACGACACCCTCAAACCCCTGGCGATCGCGCGGGGCTATCCCTACGTGGTCGATGGGGTCAATGCCGACGACCTCCAGGACTATCGACCGGGCATCCAGGCGGCCCAGGAACGGGGGGCGCGATCGCCCCTGGCGGAGGTGGGCATCAGCAAAGCGGAGGTGCGGGAACTGGCGCGCCATCTGGGGCTCCCCTGGTGGGACAAGCCCGCCCAGCCCTGCCTCAGCTCCCGGTTCCCCTACGGCGAAGCGATCACCGCCGAAAAGCTCCAGCGGGTGGGCCGCGCCGAACGGCATTTGCGGCTTCTGGGCTGGCGCGAAGTGCGGGTGCGCTCCGTCGGTGACACGGCCCGCATCGAAGTACCTGCCGATCGCCTGACGGAATTCGTCACCACCCTGGACCTGCCGGATTTGGTGGCCCGCTTCCAGGACTATGGCTTTTTATTCGTCACCCTGGATCTAGAAGGGTTCGCCAGCGGCAAGCTCAATCGGGTGCTGAACCGCGATCGCGCGATCGCCCCCGTCCCCTTAGCCCAGCCTTAACCTTGATTTATCCCCCGACGCGCCCCAGGGTCCTCCCCGGCGGCCATTCCTGGGGCCATTTCAGCGGCCATTGATTGTAGAAAGTAGAGGGCCATCGGCCCAGAAATACAAAAGACTTATGGGCTTTCTAGGGGCGTAGCCTGTCGAAAAAGAGTCCCTCAGTCTAGAATCAGCACTGATGCCTGGGACATTAAGGCAACGTTAACCGTTCCGCCCGCGCGATTTCCCCTTGCCAAACCCAAGGCAGCGATCGCGCCCAACGCCCAGGATCATCCACAATCTAGTCCGGGCGATCGCACTGCCCCACACCAGAGGCCCACCGCGATCGCACCACACGGACCCCAAAGGCCAACACAACCCTTGATGAGGAGTGATCGTTCCATGAAACTGACCCAATCCCTGGTCCGGAATACCCTGGCAATCGCCCTGGTGGCTGGCCTCGCGACGGCCTGCGGCGGCGGCACCGAGCCCGCTGGCGAAACCCCGGCCCCCGAGGCTCCGGCGGCTGAATCCCCGGCCCCTGAGGCTCCGGCGGCTGAATCCCCCGCTCCTGAGGCTCCGGCGGCTGAATCTCCGGCCCCTGAGGCTCCGGCGGCTGAATCCCCCGCTCCGGCTGAGTCCCCGGCCCAGTAGGTCCCTCGCACCAGGGAGCGCGATCGCGGCCCGGTCTAGGGCCAATCAACCAAGCCCTCCAGCCGGATTGCGCCTCGCTTAAATTTGACCTCCGCAACCAAAAGCGGGTCGCCTGTGATGTTAGGCGGCCCGTTTTTAGTGGACAGTTTCCGGCCATGATCCAGGGCAACGGCCAGGGAACGAGGGAACCCTGAGCGGCCCCCAGCGCCCCCAGCGGCCCATCAACTGCGCAAACTCACCCCAAACTTCTCCGAGAGATCATCGCGCACCCGCTGATGCACCGGCTCCACATCCTCATCGGTCAAGGTCCGCTCCGGACTGCGGTAGGTGAGCCGGAAGGCCAAACTGCGCTGCCCCTCCGGCGCATGTTCGCCGCGATATTCATCAAACAGCTCCACCGACGCCAGCAGCGGTTTGCCCGCCTTGACGATGGTTTTTTCCAGATCCGCCACGGAGACCTTCAGGGGCGCAAAGAAGGCCAAATCGCGATTCGAGCTGGGCAAGGTCGAAAAGGGCTCATAGAGCGGATGCTCCGGCGCATCGTCAATGGTGGCCTTGAAGATCGCCTCTAGGTCAAACTCGAAGCCATAGACCTCATCGGGCAAATCCCGCCCCCGGCACAGTTCCGGATGCAGTTGCCCAAAGATGCCGAGCCGCTCGCCGCGAATCCACAGGGAGGCGGTCCGCCCCGGATGCAGGCTGGGGTTGCTGCGATCGCTTTGGAACTCCACCGCCACCCCGAGGGTTTGGAAGACGGATTCGAGGATGCCCTTGGCTTCGTACCAGGTGAGGGGTTCTTCCTTGCCACTGCGCCGCCACCGGCCCACGCTGGGATCGCCGCCGAGGATGCCCGCCAGGTGGTCGGCTTCCTGAAAACCCTCTTCATCGGACCAGAAGACGCGGCCAATTTCAAAGCCGTTGAGGGGGCCGTTGCCCTGTTCGCGGTTGAACTGGAACGCTTCGATGAGGCCCGCGAGGAGGTCCGTACGCAGGGCGGAATATTCGGCCAACAGGGGGTTGCTCAGGGCAATTTGGCGATCGCCCTCGGGCTTGCGGAGGGAGTAGTGCATCAGCTCCGTCAGGCCGGCCCCGCGCAGGGCATCGCGCAGTTGCCGCAGGACGAGGAGATCGGCGGGCAGGAAGCCAAATTCCGTCTTGGGGGGCAAGGTGGCGCAGAAGTGGTTGTAGCCGAAGAGGCGGGCGATCTCTTCGATGAGATCAATTTCTCGCTCTAGATCCCGGTAGCGGTAGGGGGGGACGGTGACGGCCCATTCTCGCCCCACCTCTTCGGCGTCCCCCGGCTGGGTGAGGGTGAGCTGGCAGCCCAGGGCCATGAGGATCCGTTCGATGTCGGCTCCGGCAATGAACCCTTGGATCGGTTCGCGGGTTTTGGGATCTTCCCCCAGGATGGGGCCAAGGACCTGATGGACGCGGTTGAGCCGCAGGGGGATCGTGGTGCTGAAGGTGCTCAGGTCGGGGCGGCCATCGGCGATCGCGGCATCGGCCACCTGGCCCCCAGCCACCTCCAGGATGAGTTCCACCGCCCGTCGCCACGCCGTTTCAAATTCCACCTGGTTGACGCCGCGCTCGTAGCGGGTCGAGGCTTCCGTGCGGATGCCAGCGCTGCGGGCCGATCGCCGCACCGCCGCCGGTTCAAACAGGGCCGCCTCCAGCAAAAGATTCGTGGTGCCGCCGTGGACTTCGCTACTTTCGCCCCCCATCACCCCGGCCAGGGCCACCGGGCGATCGCCCGCCACAATCACCACATTTTGAGTCGAGAGGGTGCGGGTTTGGCCATCGAGGGTTTTGAGGGTCTCCTCGGGCCGCCCCTGGCGCACCCCCACCTCCAACGCGCCCCCCGCAGCAACTTCCGCCACGGCCAACAGGCGATCGCGGTCAAACCCATGGAGGGGCTGGCCCCACTCCAACATCACGTAATTGGTCACATCGACCACATTATTGATGGGCCGCACCCCCGCCGCCAGCAACCGCCGCTGCAACCACTGGGGCGACGGCGCGATCGCCACCCCCTCAATCACCGTCGCCGCGTAGGCCGGACAAACCTTAGCGTCCTCCACCCGCACCGCCACCGTCTGGCCCTGGGCCGCCGTGGGACTCTCCAGGGGCGATCGCGCGATCGGCAGCGTCACCGCCCCCCCCGTCAGGGCCGCCACCTCCCGGGCAATCCCCACCATACTCAGCGCATCCGCCCGGTTCGCCGTCGAACTCAGATCCAGCACCACATCATCGAGCCCCAGCAGCGGCCGCACATCCGTCCCCGCCGCCAGCGCATCCCCCTGGGCAAACACATGGATCCCGTCCGCCTCCTTCTCCAGCCCCAGCTCCGCCAGGGAACAAATCATCCCCTCCGATCGCACCCCCCGCAGCTTCGTCGGCTTCATCTTCAGGTCAATCTTCGGCAGATAGGTCCCCAGCGTCGCCACCGCCACCGTCTGCCCCGCCGCCACATTGGCCGCCCCGCACACGATCGTCAACGGCTCCGCCGCCCCCACCTCCACCCGGCACACGCTCAGGCGATCGGCATTCGGGTGCTGCTCGCGCTCGACCACCTTCCCCACCACCACCCCATCGGCCCAGGTGCGGCGATCCTCAATCTCCTCCACCTCAAACCCCGCCAGGGTCAGCGTCTCCGCCAACGTCTCCGCATCGAGGTCGAACGCGACCAGTTCCCGCAACCAATTCAAAGAAATACGCATGGACCTAGGCGACCGTCAATCAACCGATTAAAACTATTCAGAACTCTCGAACCCGTCAGCCCCACGAGTCAGGGCGGCGGCGCAGAACCGGCAGGGCACTCCTAACGCAAACCCAACCCCCGCACCGCCCCAGGCCAACCGCCCGCGCCAACAGCCCATCTTAGCGCCGATCGCGATCGCCCCCGCCCCCCTTCCTAAAATGGCCCCCGCAATTATCACCCCAATGAAAATGGCTTTGGTATGGTAGAGAAAACGCCGATTCGCCACCCCCCATGCGGGCCAAAAGCCCACGCCCTATCGCCCCTGGCAACCCCCCAGGTCCGATAGCGCCCCCCAGCCAATCGGCCCCGGTCCCTGATTCACCCCTTGGGTACATCGGTCCTATCCCCCCATCTTTCGCCAACTAGGGTGTTCTGCGCTACTTCCAAACTCCACTACAGTACGGATATGACTGTGATGCCACACCCCCTCCAGGGTGGTCCGCGACAGTAGCGCAGTCCCGACCATGCCGAATCGGACCACCCACCGCCACTTGGTGATGCTGAATGATCTACTGTCTCAATCCGGCCTGCCCGCACCCTGAAAACCCCGAAGACGCCACCACCTGCCAAGCCTGTGGCTCGCAACTGCTCCTTCAGGATCGGTATCGGGTACTGCGCGCCCTGGGGCAGGGGGGATTTGGAGCGACCTTTTTGGCGGAGGATGTGTCCCTGCCCGGTAGCCCCAAGTGTGTCATCAAGCAACTGCGTCCGGCGGCGACGGCCCCCCACGCCTTTGAGATGGCGCGCAATCTCTTCTGGCGCGAGGCTAAGACCCTGGGCAAAATTGGCAACCATCCCCAAATTCCCCAGTTGCTCAATTTCTTTGAACAGACCCAGGAATTTTATCTGGTGCAGGAGTTTGTCGATGGCTTGACCCTGAAGGGGGAGGTCAAGAAAAATGGTCCCTACAGTGAGGCAACCACGCGCCAGTTCCTGAGTGAGGTGCTGCCGATTATGCAGTACGTCCACCAAAATAAGGTGATCCACCGGGATATCAAGCCGGATAATTTGATTCGGCGCGAGCAGGATAAGCGCCTGGTGCTGATTGATTTTGGGGCGGTGAAGGATCAGGTTTCGACGCCGGGGATGTCGGACCAGACGGCCCTGACGGCGGTGTCGGTGGGGACTCCGGGCTATGCGCCGCCGGAGCAGTTGTCCCTTCGGCCGGTCTATGCGAGCGATCTCTATGCCCTGGGGGCGACGTGCATTTATCTGCTGACGGGGCGATCGCCGAAGGATTTGGACTATCACCCGAATACGGGGGAGATGATGTGGCAGAAGTATGTTCACATCAGCGCTCACTTTGCTAATGTCCTTAAGAAGATGTTGGAAATTTCGGTGCGGAACCGCTACCAACATGCGGAAGATGTGCTGCGGGCGCTGGATCTGGAGCCCTATTTGGATGATCTGGCCCAGAGCATGTCTACGCCGGTGAGTACGGAGCCGACGCGGCCGACGGCGGGGAATTTTGGGGGCATGGGGGGCGGTGCCCAGACGTCACCGCGATCGTCCCGGCTGGGGGCGGCGATCCGGCGGCGCAGCGCCATGCGCAACGACATGACGGCGGGGGGCATGACGGCGGGGGGCAGCAGCAACTCGGGCGGGGGGCGCGTCAGCGGCGGCAAGGCCAAGTCTGGGGGACTGCCCTGGCTCAAGACGAAGGATATTCAGCTTTATCGGGCGAAGGGGCGGACGGATTTTTCGGCCCATAACCTCAGCCGCAGTGAGTTGCAGGGGGGGGATTTTTCGGGCTGCATTTTCCGCGAGTCGAAGATTGATAAGAGCAATTTCCAGGGGGCGGATCTGTCGAGTGCGGATCTGGCGAAGGCGAGTTTGGTGGAGGTGAATTTCCGGGAGGCGAACCTGAGTCGGGCCTATATGCCGGGGGCGAATTTGCAGCGGGCGGATCTGCGCAAGGCGGATCTGAGCTATGCGACGCTGACGAATGTGAATCTGGCGGGGGCGAACCTGTGTGGGGCGAATCTGACGGGGGCGAAGGTGACGGATGAGCAGCTCGCCCAGGCGAAGACGAATTGGTTTACGACGATGCCCCGGAAGCGGTCCTAGGGGATTGGTGGGGGTGGGATGGGGCCGTCCGTTGGGCTGGGGTGGCGGAGGCTGTAGATCCAGAGGGGTTGGCCGTAGTAGCGATCGCGGGTTCCCTGAAATTGCATGCCGAGGCGCTGGGCCACGCGGGCGGAGCGATCGTGGCCGGGGCGGATGACGGCGTAGATTTCCGGCAGATGGAGCGTGTTGAACCCATGGGCGAGGGCGAGGCGGGCGGCTTCGGTGGCGTAGCCAAATCCCCAGGCGCTGCGCCGGAAGTGCCAGCCCAGTTCCCAGTCGGGGGTGGCTTGCCGGGTGCCGTCCACGAGGCGGGTTAGGAGCAGGGTGCCAAGGATTTGCGGATCTGCGTGCTGATCCCCCCGGCGTTCGACGGCCCAGATGGCCCCTTGGCCCAGATGGCGTTCTTCGTCGGCGATCCACCCCTGGATGAGGGCGATCGCGGCGTCTGGGTGCTCGACGGGGGGGCGAATCTGGGCCATGACCTCGCGATCGCCGTAGATGGCCCAGGCGGCGTCGGCATCGGTGGGGAAGGCCCAGGGCCGCAGCCGCAGCCGTTCCCCGTCGAGGATGGGGGTTGCGATCGCCATGGCCTAGGCGTCCGTGTCGTCCCCATCGGTGGCGAGGGCGTCTTCGCTCTCCGGCGGCACCACGGCCACGGCCACGAGGGCATCCTCTTCGTCCAGGCGCTGGAGCTTGACGCCGGTGGCCCCCCGGGACTGGACGGGGATGGCGTTGACGGACTGGCGGATGATGATGCCGCGCCCGGTGACGAGCATGATTTCATCGCTGTCGTTGACCACCCGCAGGGCGGCCATGGCGTCGGCGACCTTGCCCGGTTTGAATTTGGTGGCGATTTTGCCCTTGGTGGCGCGGCGATAAAGTTTAAATTGCTCGACGGGGACGCGCTTGCCGTAGCCGCGATCGGTGACGACGAGCATCCAGGGGCCGGCGGGGGCCTCCAGTTCCAGTTCCGCGTCGGGGCTGCCGTCGGTGTCGAGGGGATCGAGATCCAGATCATCCCCCTCTTCGCCGGAGCCAAGGCGATCGGCGATCGCGGCGGGAAGAATATCAATTCCCACCAACGCATCCCCCTTGCGGAGGTTCATGGACTTGACGCCGCGCGCCGTGCGACCCAGGGGCCGGAGCTGGTCGCGATCGGCCCGGAAGTGGATCGCCATGCCCGTGCGCGAGCCAATCAAAATTGAATCGGTTTCGCGGGTCAGGCGCACCCAGCGCAGTTGATCCCCCTCCTCTAGGGAAATGGCAATGAGGCCGTTGGCGCGGATATTGGCGAAGGCGGACAGGGCGGTTTTTTTGATGTAGCCCTTCTCCGTCAGCATCACCAGATAAACATCATCGGCAAATTCCGCCACCGCATTGACGGACGTGATCCGCTCCTCGTGGGAGATGGGCAGCAGTTGCATCAGGGCGGTGCCCCTAGCCGATCGCGAACTGGCCGGAATTTGATAGGCGCGGATGGAGTAGGCGACGCCGCGATCGCTGAAAAACAGCACCGTATCGCGATCGCAGCAGGTGAGGAAATGCTGCACCTCATCGTCCTCCTTCATCTTCGCCCCCGCCTTGCCCCGGGTAGCCCGGTTCTGGGTCTCGAAGGTATTCACCGGCATCCGCTTGATGTAGCCCTGCTCGGTGATGACGATCGTCGATCGCTCATTGGCAATCAAATCAATGTCATCAAGGGCCGCGCTGTCGTGGGAAATGGCCGTGCGGCGGGGCGTATCGTGGCGCGCCTTCATCTCCTGTAACTCAGATTCAATGATCGACAGCACCCGTTCCCGGCGGGCGAGGATGTCATTGAGATCAGTGATTTGCGCCTGGAGCGCCTCATGCTCCTGCTGGATCTTGTCCGCCTCCAGGGCCGTCAGCCGCCGCAGTTGCATCTGCAAAATCGCATCCGCCTGGGCCTCCGACAGGCGATAGCCATCCACCAACCCCTGGCGGGCCGCCGCCGTATCCGCCGCCCCCCGGATCAGGGCAATGATGCCGTCAATGCTCTCTAGGGCGATCAAATAACCCTGCAACAGGTGGTCGCGCTCCTGGGCCTTGCGGAGTTCGTAGCGGGTGCGGCGTTCGAGGGTTTCAATGCGAAATTCGATGAATACCTGCAAAAACTGCCGCAGGGTCAGGGTTTGGGGTTCCCCATCGACCAGGGCCAGCATATTCGCCCCGAAGTTCGATTGCAGGGGCGTTTGCTTATAGAGGTTATTGAGGACCACCTGGGGATAGGCGTCCCGCTTCAGTTCAATGACGATGCGCATCCCGTCGCGATCGCTCTCGTCGCGGATGTCGGAAATGCCGTCGAGCTTTTTGTCATTGACCAGTTCGGCGATGCGCTCAATCAGGGCCGCCTTATTGGTCTGGTAGGGCAGTTCAGTGATGATGATGGCGTCGCGATCGGGAGCCCCGCGCCGTTCCAGGGTTTCCATCGACGCCACCCCGCGCATGGTGATGGAGCCGCGCCCGGTGGTGTAGGCTTCGCGGATGCCCGCCACCCCAAAAATCTGCGCCCCGGTGGGAAAGTCCGGGCCAGGGATGTAGCGCATCAGTTCCAGATCCGTCAGGTCCGGATTGGCGATGAGGGCGCAGGTGCCATCCACCAACTCCCCGAGGTTGTGGGGGGGAATATTGGTGGCCATGCCCACGGCAATGCCCGACGAACCATTGAGCAGCAGTTGGGGCACCCGGGCCGGGAGGACCACCGGTTCCTGCTGGGAGCCGTCGAAGTTGTCAATGAAATCAACGGTTTCCGCTTCGATGTCCAGCAGCAGGGCATCCCGGGCCAGGGGCTGAAGCCGCGACTCGGTGTATCGCATGGCCGCCGGGGGATCGTTGTCCACGGAGCCGAAGTTGCCGTGGCCGTCGATCAGGGGCAGGCGCATGGAGAAGTCCTGGGCCATGCGCACGAGGGCGTCATAGACGGCGGTGTCGCCGTGGGGGTGATATTTCCCCAGCACTTCGCCGACGACGCGGGCGCATTTCCGGAAGGGGCGCTCGGGCATCAGGCCCAGTTCGTGCATGGCGAAGAGGATGCGCCGGTGGACTGGCTTGAGGCCGTCCCGGGCGTCGGGGAGCGCCCGCCCGACGATGACGCTCATGGCGTACTCCAGGTACGATCGCGACATCTCGTGACGCAATTCCGTGGCAACAATCCGGTCTTCGGCGGTACTCATGCGCGGCGGTGAATGCAATTAATGCAATACGTCAAAACGGCTGGAGGGCGATCGCGGGGGGGCGATCGGGGGAGGCGGCGCACCGAGTGGGGCGGGCCACCGTCGCTCTATTATCCTCGATCGCGGCGATCGCCCCCGCCCTCGCCCTGGGGCGGCCCTGATCCGATCGCGCGGGGCCGCGCCCTAGTCCCAGGAGGCGGTGGTGGCGGGGGTGCCGCTGGATCCGTGGATCGAACCGGGGCCGCTGGGTAGGGGGACGGCGGACGGCGAAGGGGGGGGCGGCACGGGCGATCGCCGCTGGAGGCCATTGAGTTCATGCCACCGCTCCATCAGCACCGGCCCCGGCAGGGGGCGACTGAACCAAAATCCCTGGATCGCATCGCAGTGCAGCCGCTCAAGGAATTGCAGTTGCTCCTCCGTTTCCACCCCCTCGGCGACGGTTTTGAGGCCCATGCCCCGGGCCATTTCCACCGTGGCCTGGACGATCGCCACATCCTTCGGGGTGCGCAGGCCATCGAGGATGAAGGAGCGATCAATTTTGAGGGTATCGAGGGGCAAACATTTCAGCGCCCACAGGGACGAGTAGCCCGTACCAAAGTCGTCCATGGCCACCCGAATCCCCATGGCCCGCAGGGCGTGCAGCACCGCGATCGTACTGGTCATGTCCTGCATGGCGGTGCTTTCGGTGATTTCGATGCCCAAACAGGTGGGGGATAGGTCGTAGCGATCGAGGGTGTCGGCGATCTGGTTGGCCAGGTCCGTCTGCTGCACCTCCAGGGGCGACAGGTTGATGGAAATGCGCATGGGGGGATAGCCCGCCATGATCCACTGGCGGCTGTAGCGACAGGCGGCGTCGAGGATCCAGCGCCCCAGCTCGACGCTCAGGCCCGCATCCGTGGCGATCGGCACGAACTGGGCGGGGGAGATCCAGCCCCGGCTGTCGTGGTGCCACCGCAGGAGGGCTTCAACGCCGCAGACGCCGCCGCGCATCAGGTCCAGTTGGGGCTGGAAATAGAGCTCTAGCTCGTCCTGGGCGATCGCCCGGTGCAGATCATGCTCTAGGGTGAGGCGATTTTGCACCTGGAGGCCGATGTCGGGGGTGTAGATCTGGTAGCGGCTGCGGCCATCGTGCTTGGCGCGGTAGAGGGCGGCGTCGGCATTTTTGAGCAGGGTGTCCGCATCGTCCCCATCCCTCGGGGCGATCGCCACGCCAATACTGGCCTTGACGTACAGGGGTCGCCCGCCAATGGGGAAAGGCACCTGCAAACTCGCCAGCACCTCCTGGGCTAGGGCCGCCGCCTCTTCGACCCCCGCGATCGGCCCCTGGAGCAGGGTGAATTCGTCGCCCCCCCACCGGGCCAGGACCGCCCGCCGCTGCAAGGTTGCCTTCAGTCGCCGCGCCACCTGCTGCAAGAGGCGATCGCCCAGGGCATGGCCAAGGGTGTCGTTGACATGCTTAAAGCCATCAATATCTAAAAACAGCACCGCCAGGGAACTGCCCTGCTGACGGCAGCTCGCCAAAGCCAACAGCAGCTCCTCCTGGAACAGCAGCCGATTGCCCAGCCCCGTCAGGGCATCGTGGCACGCCTGATGGCGCAGGAGCCGTTCAATGCGCCGCTGGGCGATCGCCAGGTACAGGTGAACCGCCAAATTGCGCATGAGTTTTAAGTCCTCCGCCTGCCAGGGTTGCGATCGCCCCCGGTGGGTCTTGCGCCAGATGGCAAAGGACAGGCCCGGTAAATTATTGCGCGGGTCCGCGAGGCTCTGGTGGGCGGCGTAGTGCCCCTTCCCCAGGGCATCGCCCCAGCAGGTTTCCACCGCAAATTCCTTGCGGAACAGGGTCAAATAGCCAATGCAGCGCCGCCGGTAGCTCAGGGGCACCACCGCCATGCCGCAGATGGACGTGCCCGTGAAAAAGTTCAGCAGGGGCCGCAGGCGCATTTCCCTAAAAATGCAGTCCGTGGCAAAAATCGCGTCGCTGAGGCCGTCCCCCGTGCGATCGCGCCCCTCGATCCCCACCGCCGGAGCCAGCGCTGAACCGCCATTCCTAGGGCGATCGCCCCCCTCCCCCTCCTCCCCCACGGACATCCCCGCCGCCCGATGGGTCCGCACCGGCACCGTCAAGGCCTGCCAATGGGCATTGCTCTCCAGGTGGCCCAGGGTGTCCTGCAGGGGGAGCCCCACGCTGTAGACCCGCTCATCGAGCCCCGCCAACTCCCCCACCACAAACAGCCGCCCCCCATCGCAGCCCAGGGCCTCCACAATGGTGCTCAAAATCTCCGGGCAGGCCCCATCGAGGGACTCCGCCTGGTGGAGCAGGGTGCCGATCTGTTGCGTAATGGCTTCGCTGTGGGCCTGGATCCGCGATCGCTCGATCAACCGCGCCTGGGCCACCGCCAGGGAAAGCTGATCCACCGCCAGTTGCACAATCCCCAAATCGCTCTCCGTCGGGCGGTAGGGCTGGCTATGGTGGGCCACCAGCAACCCCCACAGGAGCCCGTCCCCGAGGATGGGGATCGTAATCGACGCCGCCACCCCCATGCCGCTGAGGTAGGCCGCATGGCAAGGATCCACCGGCTGATAGCGCGCATCCGCCGAGTCCACCAGCCGCGCCGCCGGATCCCCCTCCGGGGGCGATGCCTGCACCACCGTCAGCCGATTAGCCACATCCACCACCACCCGCTGGCGATCGCGCACAAAAGCCGTCCTGGAACTCGCGGGCACATCCTCCGCCGGGAACCACACCCCCAACAGCGACGGCAGCGGTCCATGTTCAAGGCGCGCCTCCGCCAGCACCTGGCCGCAGCCATCCTCAGAAAAGCGATAAATCTTGACGCGATCAACCCCCAGGAACTGGCGCACCTCCTGGGCCACCAGATCCAAAATGGTCGGCAGTTCGATCGCCTGACGGATGGAGCCGACTAGCCGATCAAGGATGCGTGCGCGCTCATGATCGGGCTCCCCTTGGGGACGGAAATGGCGATCGCGGTTGCCGTTGGGGTCGGTCATGCTAGCCATGGGGCTGGGGACAAGATAAAGAATTCAAGTGAGAGGGAGGAGGCATCCCAGGTCCGGTGATTACCCCTAGGACGATGGGCTTGCGGCGGACCTAGCCACCTTGGCCCGAATTCAAGGTGGCCCCTGGGGGGGTAGCGTCTGATCCCAATTGTAGACCGATGCCGTGGCCCCCCTGCGGTGATCCCCGTCCCCCACGCCCCCAGCGGCGGCCGTTCCCTACGGCCAACACCCCCAATGGATCCACCCTGGGGATCGCTGCGATCGCAGCATCATCCCTTTCCACCGGGGGCATCGCGAAAAATAAGAATTCCGCAACAAAACTTTGCAGATTCCCCCCAAGGGCAGCCGTCCGCCCCCCTCCCCAAGGTCTGGATTGGTTCCCCGGCTGGGCCGCCCCAGTCGCCAGAATTCCGGCGGGGATCATCGGGGGCGTTCCCCAAGGCAATTCCCTTGCCATAATGGGAGCTTTGGCATCCTGAGCAAGACGCTGAGCAGACTTCCCATGGTTCAAGAGTTGAATCGCCCCCAGGCTTCGCAAGCTTTTCCCGACAATGCCCCCACGGCCTATCCCGTGTTCTACCGGACCTACAGCCGCCGGACTCCCCAGGGCGATCGCGAAACCTGGCCCCAGGTCTGTGCGCGATCGCTCGCGGGCCTCGTGAAACTGGGCAAGCTAACGGATCCCGAAGCGGATCTGATCCGGCGGATGCAGGACAAGCTCTGGGCCTTGCCGTCCGGGCGCTGGCTGTGGGTGGGGGGCACCCCCTGGCTCGAAAATTCCGCCAACTTCTCAGGGGCCTACAACTGCACCAGCACCAATGTCACCGACTGGCGCGCCTTTGGTCTGATGATGGATCTGGCGATGATGGGCTGCGGCACCGGAGCGGTCCTGGAGCCGAAATATATCGAACAGCTCCCCGCCATCCGTAATCCCCTCACGGTCGAGGCGCGCGGCGTCCAGGGGGAAGTGCCCGCCGGTCAGCGTCAGGAGAACACCACGGTTGCGATCGCGGGCGATCGCGTAGAAATCATCGTGGGGGACAGCCGCCAGGGGTGGGTGTACTCCTACCAAACCCTCCTGGAACTGTCGAGCGATGAACGCTTCGGCGGTCGCCCCGTCCATGTCACCGTCGATGTGAGCAATATTCGCCCCACCGGCGAACCCCTCAAGGGCTTTGGGGGCGTCGCCAACCCGGTCAAGGTGCCGGAAATGTACCACAAACTGACCAAGGTGCTCAATGGGGCTGTGGGCCGCAAACTGACCTCCGTTGAGTGCTGCCTTTTGATCGACGAAGCGGCGGTAGTGGTCGTTGCCGGCAACGTCCGCCGCTGTCTGCCGGAAGACGCCCTGGTTCATACCGATCGCGGCCTCGTCCCCATTCAGCAGGTCCAGGTGGGCGATCGCGTGCAAACGCCCCTCGGCTTCCGGCGCGTGGTCGATAAATTCGATCAGGGCATCCAAGACGTGTACGACGTGGAAACCAACGCCACCGCACCGCGCGCCACGCTCAACCACCGTATGGCCGTTCTCACCGACGCCAAGGGTGGCCTGACCTGGAAACGCATCGGAGACCTGCAACCGGGCGATCGCCTGCTCCACAGCACCCAAATTCTCCCCGGCTCCGTCACCACCCTGCCCCAGGACTTCACGGACCAACGCCCGCCCCAAAGCCGCACCGCCAAACCCCTAACCATTCCTAGCCTGAGCGCAGACGTGGCCTGGTTAATCGGCTTCACCCATGGGGATGGAAACGTGACCGTCGGTCGCAACAAGCACGACAAACCCTACGGCTACGTGATGTGGGCCACCAATGCTCGCCAGCCTGAACTGGCCCAACGGCTTCAGGACAAGCTGGATCGCGCCCTAGCCCTCTTTGGTCAAACGGTTCGCCACAGCAAAGTTCGCGGCGAAAATACCCTTCGTTCCATCTGCTGCTCCATCCGCCTAGCGGAATACTTCCACCGCCACATCAAACAACCCCAGCAACCGATCACGATTCCCCCCTTCATCCTTCAGGGATCGGCAGAGGTGCGAGCTGCCTATCTGGCGGGCGTCATGGACAGTGACGGTGCAGCCCACAATCGTCCGCCCCACCTGGTGACCACGGTTTACCCAAATTTCGCTCGCCAGGTGGCAGCGGTCCTCTCCAGCCTGGGATTGGCGGGCCGCATGTCTCTCACGCGCCCTGAAGTCAGCCATTGGCGAGTCAAATACAATGTCCTGCTGCCCGCCTTCAAGCGGGAATACAACGCCCTAATCGCGCCCCATTCCGTCAAGGGAGCCCTGCGGGAGGGCCTAAAATCCCATGGCTTTACCCTACCGGGCGAGATGATGCGGGAAACCTATACCTACAGCGAGATGCGGGGTATGGGATTTGAGGGAAGTCGCCAGGTGGCCTCGAACTATGAGCGCTATCGGGCCGAGTCCGAGGTGAACCTAGACATTCCCGTGACAGTCAAAGGGCTAGGAAGCTATGACTCGGTGCAGACCTACGACATCGAGGTAGAAGAAGCCCACTGTTTCTATTGCGATGGCTACCTAACCCACAATTCGGCGGGGATGCGTCAGGGCACTTCGGAGGATGCAGCCTTTGCGATGGCGAAGGAAAACCTTTGGCAGCAGGACGATCAGGGCAATTGGCGCATTGATCCGGATCGCGACTCACTTAGGATGGCGAACCATACGCGGGTCTTCCATCACAAACCCACCGAAGAGGAGTGTGTCGCCGCCGTTCGCAAGCAGTTCTATTCGGGCGAGGGGGCGATTCAGTGGGCTGGGGAGGCGATCGCGCGGTCCAATGCCGATATCGTGCCGCCGGAGCGCAAGGCGGAATTCATTGCGGCCTATGGGGCGGGGCAGGGGCGAGCGTGGCTCAAGGCAGCGGATCCATCCCAGGGCGATCGCGAGTTGGATCATCGCCTCGGTCGCTATGGCCTGAATCCATGCGGTGAAATCTTAGGTGAGGATTTTCACTGTGTTTCAGGTGAGACGATGATGATAACACGTTCAGGGATGGCCCCAATTGCATCCCTGATCGGTCAAGTGGTGGAAGTTTGGAACGGTCGGCGCTGGAGTGCGGTCACGCCCATCCAAACGGGCCGCGATCGCGCCCTCTTCCGGGTTCGTTTTGGCGATGGAACCTACCTTGACGTCACCGAAGGCCATCGATTCTTTGTCAAAGATCGCTTTGGCAAAGCCTATGGGGAACGGACCACCGCCGAATTGATCGAACAGTTGCCCAGCTTGAAATATGCGTTGCACACTGAGCCATTCCAAATTGACTATCAGGATGGAAAGGCCATCGATCCCATTTGGGCCTATACCCTTGGGCAATTGGTGGGAGACGGCTCCCTTTGCCAGTCCCATGGCAAACCTCAACTCCAACTGCGGCTGTATGGTGCTGAAACCTACCGGAAAGAACTCGCCATTGCGGGCCGCACCTCTGGCAAGCCCAAGTTCTACGCGGAAAATCCCGAGACCCCATGCTTGCTCTATACCGGGTTTCAGAATGAATTTGATCCCGACCAGGTGCGGGCTTTAAAGCAAACGGCGGAACCTTTTGAGGCGATCGCCACCTGGAATCGCGAGGCTATTCTGCATTTTATTGCGGGCTTGATTGATTCCGATGGTTCATCCGTGGCTTCCGGTGGAGTCCGTCTTTACCTATCAGACTACGATCGCGCCTACCGCGTTTATCTGCTGCTGCTGAAATGTGGAATTCGCAGTTCCGTCAATTTGCTGGCAACGGCGGGAACGCGGACAAATTTGGGTGTTCGTCGCAAGGATCTGTGGTACCTCCAGATTACGGATGCTCGAGCTATCCCCTGTCAACGGGTGGATACCAGCAATGGCCATGCGCCAAAGTCCAAAGGGAAATGGCAAGTGATTCGGGCGATCGAACCCATCGAGGGGCGCTACGACACCTTCTGTTTCAATGAACCGGAATTCCACAAGGGCGTCTTTGGCGGTACCCTAACCGGTCAGTGCAACTTAGGTGAGATTCATCTCAATCAAATCAATCCCACGGACCGGACTGCCCAGCGGGATGCGTTCATGGCGGGGGGGCTGGCGGTGGCGAGCCTGCTCAATCACCGGTTCGAGGAGGAGCGCTATCGCTTCAGTCGTGAGGTGGATCCGATTGTGGGGGTATCCTTCACGGGGCTGTTTGACTTTTTTGTCCAAGCCTTTGGGGTGGAGTGGCTGAAATGGTGGGAGGCGGGCCGTCCGGAAACGCCGGAGGGCCTTGGGTTCAAGGCGCAGGAGCGGGACTATCTCACCTTCTGGCGCGATACGGTCCATGAAACGGTCTGGGAATATTGCGATCGCCACGGCCTGCGCCGCCCCAACCGCTGTACGACGGTGCAGCCGAGTGGCACTAAATCCTTGCTGACGGGGGCATCGCCCGGTTGGCACCCGCCCAAGGCGGCGCGGTTCATTCGGCGGATTACGTTTCGCAAGAATGATCCGGTGGCCCTGGCCTGTATGGACTATGGCTACAGCATTGTGCCGTCCCAGTCCGATAAGGATGAGGCCGGTAATTTGCTGACGGATCCGTTTGATGCGCGCTGTACGGAATGGCTGGTGGAAATTCCGGTGGCGGTGTCCTGGGCGGATCTGCCCGGTGCGGATACGATCGCGATCGAGCATTTTTCAGCCCTGGCGCAGTTTGATTTCTACATGCAGGTGCAGCGGCATTACACGACCCACAACACCAGCGCGACCATTGAACTGCGGGAGGATGAAATCGAGGCGCTGGGTCAGGCAATCCATGGGGCGATCGCCAATGACGACGGCTACATCAGTGCGGCGCTGCTGGCGCGGTTTGATGCGCCGTTCCCGCGGCTGCCGTTCGAGAAGATCGATCGCGGCACCTATGATCGCCTGCACCGGGAGATGCTGGAGCGGCGGCGGGTGGAGGATTTCACCAGCGCCCTGAAGCGCTACGATCGCGGTGAAATGGAGGAGGCCGGTCCGGCGGGCTGCGATTCGGACAAGTGCCTGCTGCCGGAGGTGCCCCCGGCCTAATGATCTGAACCTGTCCTCAACCCTGGCGATCACGCCGTTGATCGTCAGGGTTGCGCCCATTTCCGTTCCTGTTCCCACGTCCGAGGAGGTGCGATCGCCATGGCCCGTCCCCAATCCCGCCAGCGGCGATCGGTGCCCCCGTGGTGGTCTCGTCTGGGTCGCCAGGGACGCCGCCATTGGCGACGGGTGGCGATCGCGGTGATCCTGTTTGGGGTGGGGGGGGCGATCGCCTTTTTTGATACGGGCTTGGCGGAGCGATCGCGATCGCAATTTTCCGTCGATGGCCTTTGGCCCCCCGTGGCCCCGAGCCTCTCGGAGACGGACTTTTTTAAGCGCAATCACCTGGCCGCCGCCGCCCGCCGCATTCAGCCCCAGGTGCTGGTGTTGGGGGTCGGGGAACCGCGCCCCATCGACAACGGCACCACGGTCTACCCCGAGGTGGGCACGGGCCTGCTGCTGGACGGCCAGGGCACCTATGGCGTCACGGCGGCCAGCGTTGTGGGGCGGGGCGATCAGCCGATCGCGGCCCTGTTGGCGGATGGGCGACGGGTGGCGGCGACGGTGCGCGGCATTGATCCGGTCCTGGGGATTGCCGTCATTGTCCTGGGGACCGGACGCCGCCCCGATGCTGCCCTGGATCTGGGGAAACCGCCCAAACCGGGGGACTGGACCGTGGCGATCGGCAGTCCGGCGGGCCTCACGCGCACCGTGGCGATCGGCACCGTCAGCGCCACCGATCGCGGCCTAGAACTGGCGGGCATTTCCGATCGCCAGGGGGAATTTATTCAAATTGATGCGGCCATCACCCAGGGGCTCGAAGGGGGGCCTTTAGTCAATGGCAGCGGGGCCGCGATCGCCCTGATGGTGCGTCCCACCACAACGACGGATGCGCCCCCCTACGGCATTCCCCTCACGGCGGTTTTGCGCAGCGCGGAACAGTTGATGGCCACGGGCCGCGCCCGCCATGGGCATTTGGGCCTGGTGCTGACTCCCCTGACGCGCGATCGCCGCGATACCCTCAATGGCTTTTTGGAACCGGCGGAACTGATTACGGCCTCCCAGGGGCTGGCGGTGGTAGCGGTGGATCCCGATGGACCGGCGGCCCAGCGGCTGCGGGAGGGGGATGTGATCGTAGCGATGGATGGGCAGCCCGTGGATAGTTTGGCGGCCTATCGGATGGCCCTGCACCGGGCGGCGATCGCGGATCCCACCCAACCTGCACTGCCACCGATGTCGATCACGCTCCGGCGGGGCGATCGCACCTTGACCCTGGCGATCGCCCCCGCCCTCACCCGCACACTGCTGCCGCCCCCATAATCATTTCAGGGGGTTTAGTCAAAAACAAACTCACTTATCAATCTACAGGCCCTAGCCCAGGGTGCTAGGCGCGACCGGGCAGGAAACGGCCCGCCCCTTCCACGGACGCCCGGAACGGGGCCACCGCCTCATTAAATTCAATGGGCAGGACCGCCACCACGTTTTCATGGGGCCGGGGGATGATCACCCAGGATTCCACCGCGCCGCCGGATGTGGCATTGGCCGCTTCGATGCCCGCCTCGACGGAGCGTTTTACCTCGGACACATCGCCGCGCACGTTCACCGTGAAGCGGGCGCTACCCACGCGGATGTAGCCCACCAGGGTGACCCGGCCTGCTTTCACCATGGCGTCGGCGGCGGCCAAAACCGCCGGAAAACCTTTTGTTTCGATTGAGCCAACCGCCTGCGGCATGGATGCTCTCCTTTTAGAAAAAGCTGCTTGTGTTGTTGTTGTGGGGGGAGTACCGGTCTGCATCCGGCGTCCGAGCGCCCTCTATTCTACGACGGCTCGGGTCTCCCGCCGCAGGGGACCGCGATCGCGGTTTTGGCCATGGATTTCAGTGGCTTTGGATTTTTCGGGGCGAGCCTGGTGCCGCCCTATACCAAGGCCGCCTTGGGGTGATGGATACTAGGGGATGTGAAGTGCTGTTGCTGACGGATCGGAGTTTGTGAGCCATGGGCCTCGCTGAATTTGCGCTAGACGATGGGACAACGATCCTGATGGAAGTGGCGGAGAGTGGCAACAGCCGTGGATTTGAGCGGGCGTCCAAAGGGGGCGATCTCGCCATCAAGGCCAAAAAGTCTTTTGCTGAGGCGATGGATCAAGTGAAGCCCGTGGCCGAAACGGTGATGATGAAATTGCGGGGTATGAACCAACCGGCGGATGAGGTGGAGGTGAAATTTAACCTCAAGCTATCGGCGGATGCGGGGGCGATTATTACGTCGGTGGGGGGGGAGGCGAGTTTTGAGGTCACGCTGAAGTGGAAGTCCGGTAATAACGCTAGTTGAGCGTTCGATCAAGTCGATGCCTGTGAGTTCTAGGTCGTCTTCGCAGTTATTTCAGCACTTTGATCGCGCGATTGTTCGCTTCTTTAAGGCTAATGGCAAGGAGGAGGCGGGCGCGGGATTTTTGATTGACCATAACTATGTGGTGACCTGTGCCCATGTGGTGAATGCGGTGCTTGGGCTGTCGGATCGGTCACCCGATCGCCCGACGGAGCCTATTGCTTTGGAATTTGTCCCGGCTCGGGAGATGCGATCGGCGCGGGTGGTTGGTTGGCATCCTGTGTTGGAAACGGGTGAAATTTCCCTGACCACGTTGGAGGATTTGGCGGTTTTGCAATTGACCGCTCCGCCACCGGATGCCGCGATCGCGGCGGGGCCATTTTTGTCCATGGATTATTCCGTGGGGGGTTCCTTTAAGGCATTCGGGTTTGCGGATGAGGCAGGGCGTTGGGCCTATGGGACATTGCGCGATCGCTGGCCCACCACCGGTTGGATTCAGCTAGAGGCGGAAAAAACTGAAGGAAAACGCATTGAAGGGGGCTTTAGTGGGACGCCTGTTTGGGATGAACAACAAAAAATCATAGGAATTGTGGTAGCAGCAGACAAGACTGTCGATGATCGCGTGGCGATGGCAATTCCGGCGGAAAAAATACGATTAGCGCTCCGAGGAATTGATATTGAGAGCTTGGGTTTAATTCTCCAAGCCCCCGCTAATATTCCCAACAACTGGATTCGTTTATACAACCTAATTAAGCCAGCGGGTTATTTAGTTCATTGCCCGATCGCGCCCCACGATTTTTTGACGGCGTTGCAGGATATGAGTTGGCCGCCGGATGCGCCCGGTGATGCCCTGCTACTGTTTGTGGCGGGGTTGGTGTTGGATTTAGCTGTTCAGAAAGAAGTGCGCGATCGCCTCATGGAGTGGCTAGGGACTCGCGCCTCTAATCCAATTGACCTAGAGCACTATATTCGACAGCTTGATCGAGAGGAGGAAGAGATTCAAGCTAAAAATGACAACACTGATCCTTGCGTTTTAGTCGTATTAGAGAAAAGCGCCCAGTCCCCTGGATTCTATCGAGTGCAGGCTTGGGCCATGGGCGATCGCCATCAGCCGCGCCATGAGCTATTGCACGATAGCGAAGCGCCATTGATGACCTTCGCAGATTTGCCCCAGTGGCTAGGAATGCTCAAGGCGCGCATGGCCCCCTATGCCTGGACTGAACGCACCATCGAGATTTTTTTGCCGCTGGAATTGCTCAATGAAGCGATTGATCAAATTGCCCCAGAGGAGGATGATTTTGATGCATTATTTTCCCTGCCGTTGGGGTGTGAATATCGCGTGGTGGTGCGCTTCAGTGAACGCTTGCAGGAAACCTATAAATATCGCGGGGAATGGCAACAGAAATGGCGACAACTGCAAAATCATCAACAGGATTGCGCAAGACAACGGCTGCGCTTGGGTGATTGCGCGTCTGAAAATGATCTGAAAATGTTGGTTCGTGATCTGATGCGGCCCGATGCGATCGGCATTCGTCGCAGTCAGCCGCCCGAGTCGGACCTGCGCCGCAGTATTCTGGCGGCATCGTTGCGGACGGGGTTGCCGGTGGCCGCTTGGGTGCGCTGCGATCGCCCCGGCCTCAACTGCTCGGAGGAGCTTGATCGCGTGATTATTGGCCCCCTCGCCACCCTGCCTGATCGCGTCCATGAAGCCCGCCGTCAGGATACGGAAATCGGTCAACACCTTTCATTGATGTGGGACGATCCCACCTGTTTACCGCCCGGTTATCTCGATAGTCCATTGATCTCCTAGCGATCGCGCCCCATTCACCTCCGCCGCCCTATCATCCCTCTGAGCATTCCATGAGTAATTGGCATCTGTTTCGCGGCAACCTTGACGGCCATCCAACGGAACCCCACGATCGCATTGAAGAGTTGCCCAATCCCCCCAGGTGGCGACCGGCGGGCGAGGCAAAAATTGATCGACAAGCTCGGCGGGCCAAGGCTTTTCAAGCGACGGCAGAACAGGTGGAAATGGTCAATGCGGCGCTCTATCTGCGGCGGCCATTGTTGGTGACAGGAAAACCGGGGACGGGGAAAACCTCCTTGGCCTATGCGGTGGCGGAGGAATTGAAGCTGGGGGAGGTGCTCTATTGGCCGATCACGACGCGAACGACGTTGAAAGATGGCCTCTATGGTTACGATGCGATCGCGCGGCTCCAGGACACTAAATTAGATCAGCCCGTCACCGATGGGGAGGGAAAGAATAACGGCGATCGCGGCAATCTATCCCAAATTGGCCGCTACATTACCCTGGGGCCTTTGGGAACGGCGTTGTTACCCCATAAACGTCCACGGCTGCTGTTAATTGATGAAATTGATAAGAGTGATCTGGATTTGCCCAATGATTTGCTCCATGCTTTTGAGGAGGGGGCATTTCAAATTCCTGAGCTGAAGCGCATTAGTCAACAACAGTCGAAGGTAATCGTTCAAACTGCCGACGGACAAACGGCCCTAATCAAACATGGGGAGGTATGTTGCCGTCAGTTTCCGTTGGTGATCTTGACGAGCAATGGGGAACGGGATTTTCCGGCTCCATTTTTGCGGCGCTGCTTGCGGCTAGAAATTCCAGAACCGGGCAAGGATGAATTGCGGCGGATTGCGATCGCGCATTTGGGCGAAGAATCCGCAGAAATTGCCGAGGAGATCATTAATCAATTCCTTGACAAACGGAACAGCGCAGAGTTGGCAACGGATCAATTGCTGAATGCGATCTATTTGGTGATGCGCTCGAATCCATCGGAGGGCGATCGCGACGGGCTCATTGATCGCCTGTTGCAACCCCTGGGCGGGCCGGGGCAATGAGCGATCTGGGGCCATGGGCACAGTTGATGGAGCGCCTTCAACGGGCGGGCCTGGATTTTGATGGCGAAGATCTGGCCGATGCGGTTTGGCTGGCGCAGCAGATCGATGCGATTGACGCGAAAACCGATCGCGTGCCGGAGGCGATCGCCCCGAACAGGCCAGACGTTTGGCCGGAATTGCCGCTGGAAGGTGCGCCGGAATTGACGCCGGAGCCGGAGCCATCACCACCGCCAGCGATCGCGCCGATCGCGCCGGAACCTTCAGCCTCCGCAGTCCTGCCCCCAACGGCCCCAACGGCCCCCCACCAACCCGAGCCTCAGTCCCTCCCCGATCGCGCGGATGGCTTACCCTTCAAGGCTCCGGCGGCTCCGGCCCTGCGTCAGGTGCGCCAACTGGAAAAGGCCCTGCGGCCCCTGATGCGGAAGGTGCCTTCCACCACGCGGTTTGAGCTAGACGAAACGGCGACGGTGGAACAGGTGGCCGATCGCGACTGGTGGCTGCCGGTGGTGCGGCCTGCCCTGGAACGGTGGCTGGATGTGGCGCTGGTGGTGGAAGAGTCCCCCGCGATCGCCCTCTGGGACCGGGTGATTGACGATTGGCAAGGGCTCCTCGGCCGGGTGGGGGCCTTTCGGGATGTGCGGGTGTGGTCGTTGCGGGGCACCGAGACCGGTTCCATTACCCTCGCGCCGCGCACCCACAATCCCAGCGGCCAGGGGCGATCGGCCAATCCCCGCCAACTCCTAGATCCGAGCGGGCGGCGGCTGATCCTCCTCATGAGCGACTGCACGTCGGGCCTGTGGCGGGATGAATCCCTGGCCCTGCGATCGGTGCTAGAAACCTGGGGGGCCGCCGGTCCTTTGGCCCTGGTGCAGCTTTTGCCGGAGCGGCTGTGGCGGCGCACGGCGTTGGTGGTGGCCCATGGGGTACAACTGTCGGCGACTTTGCCGGGAATAGCGAGCGATCGCCTGGAGATTTCTGGCTTGCCGGAGTGGGATGAGGTGGAAACGGCGGGTTCCCTGCGGTTGCCGGTGGTGACCCTCGCGCCGGAACCGTTGGCCCGGTGGGCGCGGCTGGTGGCGGGGGCGGGCGATTCCCTGTCGGCGGGGGTGCTGTTCGAGGCGGGGATTGTTTGGCGGCCCCGCGTGGTGGATTCGACCGATGCCCCGGATGCGGAAACGATCGCGCGGCAGTTTTGGGCGGTGGCGTCCCCCCTGGCGAGCCAGTTGGCGGGCTATCTGGCGGCGGTGCCGGTGAGTTTGCCGGTGCTGCATCTGATCCAGGCGGCCCTGTTGCCGGAGTCAAACCAGGTCCACGCGGCGGAGGTGTTCCTGGGGGGCCTGATGGAGCGCCGGGGTACCGATGGGGATGGGGTGCCGATCTATGACTTTCGAGAGGGGGTGCGATCGTGGTTGGTGGGGTCGATGCCGCGATCGAGTACAGAAAAAGTCTTGAATGCGGTTTCGGATCAGATTGCGAAACGTTGGGGCCTGTCAAGCCGGGGGTTTCGGGCGCTGTTGCTCAATCCCCATGGCCCCCTGCCGGAGGATGCCACTGATGAACTGCGGGCGTTTGCCAGGATTGCGCAATCAACGCTCCGGCGGATGGGGGGTGAGTTTGCGGCCCTGGGCGATCGCTTGGAACCCGAAACGGTTGGGTCTGTTGCTCTTGAGATCGGATCTATTGGCCCACCTCCTGACAATAAGAGGCTTGAGTCCCTTGAAACAACCCAGCAAGAATCACAAAAAGAACTCATCAACTTCCCGCCGCTGACTGAAATTACGTTTGAAGAAGGCTATCTCGCAGTTGAAGGGGAATTTGAACCGCCACTGATTGAAAGCCTAAACCTGGAGTGGTTTGTGTTTGAAGCCGCGATCACCACCCTTGATCGCACTGTGTCACCACCCCAACTGCACATCGAGCGCTTTTCTCAGGAAGCACAACAGTTAGTAGAACTCTTACCCCATGGCGTGACTTTGGAGATGGTACTGATCCCCGGCGGCACATTTCTAATGGGTGCGCCCGAGGAGGAACCTGACTCCAGTGATAATGAGCGTCCACAGCATTGGGTCACCGTACCAGAGTTTTTGATGGGGAAATATCCCATCACTCAGGCCCAGTGGCGCGCGATCGCGGCCCTGCCCAGAGTCAACATTGAGCTGAATCCCAATCCATCGAGATTTACCGAAGATGCAGAGGGCGACCTAGCAGATAACCGTCCCGTTGAGCAAATCAGTTGGTATGAAGCTTCTGAAGCATGTGATCGCCTAGCCCAAGCCACCAGTCGCCTCTATGGCCTGCCCAGTGAAGCCCAGTGGGAATATGCCTGCCGCGCTGGTACCACTACCGCCTTCTACTTTGGCGAAACTCTCTCCCCCGATCTTGCTAACTATGACGGCAACTTTACGTATGCTGATGGGCCAAAAGGAATCTACAGAGAGCGAACCACCTCCGTTGGCGTTTTTTATGCCAACGCCTGGGGTCTATATGACATGCATGGCAACGTTTGGGAATGGTGTGCCGACACTTGGCACTCCAATTATGAAAATGCACCCACCGACGGCAGCGCATGGATTACGATGTCTACAAAAGATAAACGGCTTTTGCGAAGCGGTTCATGGTACTACTATCCCAAATTCTGCCGCTCCGCAGCTCGCAGTTATGATGTACCAAGCGATCAAAATCTCACCTTTGGGCTCAGGCTATGTTGCAGCATAGCGAGTACATCTCAGGCACCCCTGCTTGACAAATCGACAGAGGAGTGACGTGCGGTCCATGCAATTACCCGATGCTCCAAGATTTATTTTGCGCTATCGCTCTCGCACTGCTCAGCAGTACCTCGAAGATCTGGGCAACGGCACTATTCTGGAAATGCTAAAAATCCCAGGCGGCATTTTCCGCATGGGCTCGCCTATCAGCGAACTTGATCATCAAGACGATGAGAGCCCTCAGCACATCGTCACCGTACCAGATTTTTTTCTAGGGAAATATCCCGTCACCCAAGCCCAATGGCGAGCCATTTGTGGTCTACCCCCAGTCAACCCCGAACTTGTGCTCAATTCTGAACCCTCTCGTTTCCCTGCTGACTTCCGAGATGGGGAAACGTTTACTAGTGCTGACCAACGTCCCGTAGAACAAGTCAACTGGTATGAATCAACCGAAGCCTGCGCTCGCCTCGCCCAAGCGACAAGGCGCCCCTACAGCTTGCCCAGCGAAGCTCAGTGGGAATATGCCTGTCGTGCTGGGAGCATAACCTCTTTCCACTTTGGCGAAACCCTTAGCAGCGAAGTCGCTAACTACAGGGCATCGGTCAAGTATGGACGTGGCACTGAAGGGCTATATCGCCAGGAAACCACACCTGTCGGTTACTTCCCGCCGAATGCTTGGGGTCTACACGACATGCATGGCAACATTCGGGAATGGTGTGTTGATCATTGGCACCCAAACTATAGGGGGGCACCAACTGATGGCAGTGCTTGGGTTACAAGCTTAGCAAGGAATAATACACAGTTGCAGAGGGGACGGTTGCTGAGGGGAGGCTCATGGATTAGCAGTCCGAGATATTGTCGCTCCGCAGTTCGTTATAGGGCTACGCCAGACTACCGTTTCAACCCTGTTGGTTTTCGGGTTTGCTGTGCCGTCGCGTGGACTTCCTAGTCCTGTTTCCATCACCGCGATCAAAAAATCCAATGATCGCGCGCCCGGACCCCCAACACCTATCCTAAGATTGATGCGATCATATGATCCCTAGACTCATTCATGTCATCAAATCAAGATTTTCTAAATCAGCCTCGCACCCTTTACAAAGCCCCTCAAAAAGGAAAAGGCAAAAAGCTGCTGGAGCAAGGCTTTCAAATCGACGACTTTCCCTATAATCCTCCTTACCTTGACGGCAACTGCTACTTTGCTGGCCCCGACGACAGAAGCATTGCCGAAGAATTTAATCAAAGCTACCAAGAAGGAATCCTTGAGATAACCATTGACTCAGAAAGTTATGCACAAGACTTTAAACCCCTGGAATGTCGCTATGATGAAAAAAATGATCGCGAACGGATAGAGGTTGTCGTTCCTCAACGTCTCTTTCCCACCCTCAATCAATTCCCACGAACCCTAAAGCCCCAGTAAACACCATGGATGACGCCAGTTGGGAACAGATCAAATCTCAATATAAGCTAGGTCAATTTATCCAGGGCAACGTTGAATTTCATGCACCCTTCGGCATCTTCCTTACCCTAGAAGCCCCTCATATCAAAGGCTTAATCAAGCTCCCCGACTTTTTGGATGAGGGCACCATGGACCCCAGCCTATATCCCGAACTGGGTGCAATGGTTGGCGCGGTGGTGGTGGGCTACAACGAAAGCAACCGCCGAGAAATCTACCTCAGTGCCAAGCCCAGCGTTCTACACAAGGCCCTCGTTCCCCTCAAGCTGCCCGCCCTGATGATCTAGCCAGATCCACCGCGATCGCGCCCTGGCCCGAAAAAACAGGCGATCGCGCGCCCGAACCCCCAACACCTATCCTAAGATTGATGCGATCGCGCCCATGACACGATCCGCAGCAGTGAACACGGGGAAACAGGAAAACTATGGCAGGGCAACTCTGGGACATCGGCGGACATTGGGCGCGCGCCTTCATCGAAGCCCTCGCCAGCCGTAACATCATCAGCGGCTTCCCCGACGGATCCTTCCGCCCCGACGGCCTCCTCACCCGCGCCCAATTCGCCGCCCTCCTGCGGGCCGCCTTCACCCGGCCCAAAATCCGCGACGCCATCGCCTTCAAGGACGTCCCCGCCCGCCACTGGGCCGCCGAAGCCATCCGCATCGCCTATGAAACCGGCTTCCTGAGCGGCTACCCCAACCAGCAATTCCAGCCGGACTTTAATATTCCCCGCGTCCAGGTCCTCGTGGCCCTGATCAACGGCCTCGGGCGCAACAGCACCACCCTCAGCGCCACCGACCTCGATCGCCTCTACAGCGACGCCAGCGCCATCCCCAACTACGGCGTCACCCAAGTGGCGGCGGCGACGCAACTGGGGGCCGTGGTCAACCATCCCGACCTGCGGCGGCTCGACCCCAACCGCCCCGCCACCCGCGCCGAAGTGGCGGTGATGATCTATCAAATGATGCGGACCGTGGACCCGAGCCTCCCCGCGATCGCCACCCCGTACCTCGTCACCCCCCCAGCGGCCACCACCCCACCGGGCACCGTCAGCGTCAGCCACCAGCGGGAATTCCGCGCCGCCTGGATCGCCTCCGTCTGGAATATCAACTGGCCGTCGCGCCCCGCCCTCTCGTCCGATCAGCAAAAAACCGAACTGATCGCCATCCTTGATCGCCTCGCCTCCCTCAACTTCAACGCCGTCATCCTCCAGGTACGGCCCGAAGGGGACGCCCTCTACGCCTCCAACTTTGAACCCTGGAGCCGCTGGCTGACGGGCACCCAGGGCCGCGCCCCCTCCCCCTACTACGACCCGCTGGAATTCGCGATCGCGGAATGCCGCAAACGCAACCTGGAACTGCACGCCTGGTTTAATCCCTACCGGGCGCGATCGTCCACCAGCGCCCCCGTCGGCGTCGCCCCCCACGTGGAAGCGGTTTTTCCCAATGCCGTCTACACCTACGGCACCCAGCGGTGGATGGATCCCGGCCTCAAGGAAGTGCAAAACCGCACCTACGACGTGATCATGGACGTGGCCCGCCGCTACGACATCGACGGCATCCACCTGGACGACTATTTTTATCCCTACCCCATCCCCGATCTGGATTTCCCCGATCGCCAGACCTACTACAGTTGGGGCGGTGGCCGCAGTATTGCCGATTGGCGGCGGCACAATGTCAACACCATGGTGCAGCGGCTGGCGACGGGCCTGCGATCGCTCAAACCCCACCTGAAATTTGGCATCAGCCCCTTTGGCATCTACCGCCCCGGTCAACCGGCGGGCATCGTCGGCCTCGATCAATACAATGCCCTGTTCGCCGATCCAAAATATTGGCTCCAGGAGGGCTGGCTCGACTACGTGGCCCCGCAGCTCTACTGGCGCACGGACCAAACCGCCCAAAGCTACAGCGCCCTGCTGCAATGGTGGCTCACCACCGCCGCCCCCAAACAAACGCAAGTCTATGTGGGCAACAACCTGGTGCAACTGGGCAGCAGCACCGCCTGGAGCACGGCGGAATTCGAGCGGCAGATCCAGCTCGTGCGCGATCGCGCTGGCCAGGGGGGCCTCGGCAACATTTTTTATAACGCCGCCCCCCTGATGGAAAACCGCGCGGGCATCAACGATCGCCTCCGCAACGGCCCCTACGCCCGCCCCGCCCTGCCCCCCGTCCTCAAGGCGATCGGCAACGGCCCCAGCGCCCCCGCCAGCCTCACGGTGGACGGGCGCACCCTCCGCTGGAGCGCCGGGGGCAGCGATCTGCGCCAATGGACCCTCTATCGCCAAAGCGGCGGCACCTGGACCCTTGATCGCATCCTCGGGGCCGCCAGCACCGCCGCCACCGTCACCCAAGGGGGCACCTACGCCCTCTGCGCCGTCGATCGCACCGGCCGCGAAAGTCCGGGCCGCACCGCGATCGTGGCCTAGAATTCCCCTGACAACCCCCTGTAAATTTGGGTAACCGGACCCAGCGCCCCCTAAACCCATGGCCCACAATGGAACCAGGGGGCCGCATCTACCCGCGCAGGCCCACCCCCCAAGCCCCTAGGCCGCGATCGCACCCCTAGAACCGGGCCATAGCCGCCACCATTAAGCAAATCAACGGGAACTCGTCAGACTCTGTAAAGTTCTGCCTCAAATTATTGCCCCACGCGATCGCACGTTGCCTTATGGCCGCAATTCGGGCAGGCTTTACTCGGAACCGCTATCTTATGAAAATAAAGAAATGCTTAAGGAGGTCATGACCGTGACTCCTACCATGATGCGTCAGGTCTGGTCGATTGTGGAATCGATGCAGGCGGCGACGTTACTGACCCTTGATGACGACAGTCTCGTGGCCTGCCTGACCGATCAGGTGGCCTGCACGGGGCCTCTCCCCCTCGAAGAGCGCCATGCCCTGGGGGGTTATCTCCAGTCGCGCATTGGGCTCATTCGCGATCTGGCCCTGGGTCGCTGCGTGGCCTGAGGCGATCGCGCGTTCTGCTCCAATCAATCCCCTTCCCTGTCCCGGCCCCTGGCCCGGATCGTTTGCCTTGCCCCTAATCGCCCAGCTTCACGGTGAAGGTCAGCACCGTTTCATCAACCCCCTTGAGTTCGAGCAAATCCTCCCGGATGATCTCGTCCTCGTCTAAATAATCCGCCACCGCCGCCGAGATCAGGACCGTCCCCGGTTTGGCCGCCGCCTGCATCCGCGACGCAATATTCACGCAAGGGCCAATGGCCGTGTAGTCCGAGCGATCGGGGCTGCCGAACATGCCCACCACCGCCGTTCCCTGGTGGATGCCGCAGCGGAACTGCACCCCCGTGGCCAGCCCCTGCTCCCGCCATTTGCCGTTCAATTCCTTCAGTTTGATGTGCATCTGTCGGGCGGTGGTGACGGCCCGCTGCACCTGCTGGTTGGGGGTGGCGTCCTCGGGCGCGCCGAACAGGGCCAAGATCGCATCCCCCATGAATTTGTCCACGGTGCCCAGGTTGGTAAAGACAATCTCACTCATGGCGGACAGGTATTCATTGAGCAGTTCCGCCACCCGCCGCGATCGCAACGTATTAGACAGTTGCGTAAAGCCAACCAGATCCGTAAAGAGCACGGTCACCAGGCGCGGCTCCGGCTGCAAATCGAGGCGCAACTGCCCCAGGGCCGCCTTCTGGGCCAGGGGTTTGGGCAAAAAGCGACTCAGCACCGATTCCGTCAGGTAGGTATTGAGTTCGAGCACCTTCCGTTCGTTGGCCTTGAGGGCGATCAAATTGCGCACCTCCGCCACCAGTTCCCGCGAGTCAAAGGGTTTAGATAAGTAGGCATCGGCCCCCTGCTCCGCCCCTTCAATGCGGGTTTCCTCGTCCGCCTTGGCCGTCAGCAGAATAATCGGCGTGCCCTGGAGGAGGGGATCCTGGCGCACCTGGCGAATCAGTTCAATGCCCGACATTTTGGGCATCATCAGATCCGTCACGATCGCATCGGGGTGATACTGCCGCGCCCGTTCGACCCCCTCCGAGCCGTTGCGGGCGGGAATGACCCGGTAGCCGCGATCGCGCAGAATGCTCAGAACGTAATGGCGCAGGTCCGGGTTGTCATCCACCACCAGCACCGTGGAATCCTGGGGAGCCTCGGTACCGGTGATGGGCACGGTGGCCGCCGCCCGGAGACTGGTGGGCAGATCCCCCTCATCCTCGATCGCGTCCTCCGCCTGCTGAAGATCCATCTCCAGATCCGCCAGTTCAATGGTGGCGCGGCTGGGCTCGTGGGCAATGGGCTGCTCGATCACGCGATCGGGCGGCAGGTGGGTTGACCCCTGCTTGAGCCAGATCGAAAAGGTGGTGCCGTGGCCATACTCCGACTGCACATCGATGGTGCCCCCATGGAGGTCCACCAACTCTTTGACCAGGGCCAGCCCCAGGCCGGTGCCCTCATAGGAGCGGCTGACGGACCCTTCCGCCTGCCGGAATCGCTCAAATAGGTGAGGAATCTGATCCGCGCGGATGCCGATGCCCGTGTCGCTCACCTGGAGCAGGCAGCGATCGCCCGCTGGCTGGATGGTCATTTGGATGCGGCCCCCGGCGGGGGTGAACTTCATGGCGTTCGACAGGAGGTTATAGAGCACCTTGTCGAACCGCTCCACGTCTAGGTACACGCCGGGACAGGGGGTGGTGTCGGCGACGAGGGTGATGCCCTTGCGTTCGCAGTAGGGCCGGAAGCCGTCGAGGAGTTGTTCCGCAAAATCCGCCAACTGGCAGGGGTGGAACCGGGGCTGCATCCGCCCCGCGTCGATCCGTTGCAGATCCAGCAGTTGGTTCACCAGCCGCAGCAGCCGCCGGGAGTTGCGCAGCACCAGTTCCGCGCGATCGGGTGGCAGGCCCTGGCCTTCGGCAACGGCGGCTTCGAGGGGGCCAATGGTGAGGGTGAGGGGGGTGCGGAACTCGTGGGAGATGTTTTGGAAAAATTCGGTCTTTTGCCGATCCAGTTCTAATAATTTTTCCGCCTGCTGACGGGTGGTTTGGTACAGGCGCGACTGCTGCACCGCGATCGCGGCCTGGATCGCCACCGCCTGGGCCAGGTCAATTTCCGCCACGGTCCAATGGCGGGCGCGGTCTTGGCGCAGGGAAATGCTGCCAATGATCTGCCCCTCCGACACCAGGGGCACCACCAACAGCGACCTGGCCCGGTGCCGCAGGGGCAACTCACTCCCTTGGGCATCGGCCACCGCCGCCAAATCCGCCACCGCTACGGGCTGCTGGGTGGCGGCCAACTGTTGCAGGATGGGATTGCTGGCAATGGGCGCAATGGAGCGGGGCATGGCGGCGCTGCCGTTGCCGTGGGACAGGTCCGCCGCCACCACCGGATCCACCTGGAGGGCCGCGCGATCGCCACTGGGCTGATCCACCAGCAGGGTCCGTTCATGGAACCCCACACACTGCACATATTCATCGTCCGCGCTCCAGAGGGACAGGGCGCAACCGTCCGCCTTGAGGGCTTCGCCGAGCTGCTGGACGATCGCGGCAAAAATCTGGTTCGGGTCCAAACTGGAGCGGATGGCCGTCGAAATGGTATTGACTAGGGCCTCCCGTTCCGCCAGGGCTCTCATGCGATCGTAGGTGCGCGCCTGGGCCACCGCCAACGCGGCCTGATCCGCCACCAGCATCACCAACTGGATTTCATCCTCGCCCCAGGGCAACGGCTCGCCGCAGCGGTGCAGGGCCAGCATCGCCAGCGGTTCACTGCGATCGAACAGGGGCACGATCGCGCTAGAGGTCACCTCCGCCGCCGCCAGGGCCGTCCGGTGGGCCACCGTCGCCGGATCGGAGCCCTGCAAACTCGGGTGGGCCAGGGGATGGTCCAGCACCGTCACCCGGTCCACCATCCACACCAAATCCCCCAGATCATTGACCCCATGGCCGAAGGGATGGCCCCCCGCGATCGCGATCGCCCCATCCGCCGCCCCCTCCCCCAGGGGTTCCACCAGCGATCGCCGATAGATATAGGTCTCCCGCTGGAGCATCCCCTCCGCCACCGATCGCACCACACAGCCGTGGACATCCAGCGCCCGCCCCAGGGCATCCACCAACACCTGCAAAATACTGGCTGGGTCCAGGCTCGCCCGCACCGTCGCCATCACCTCATTGAGCAGGGACTCCCGCCGCAGGGCACGGCGCAACTCCCCCGTGCGCGATCGCAGCACATTATGGGTTTCCACCGCCTTGCGGACCGATCGCTTGAGATCCTCATCATCCCAAGGCTTCGTGACATATTTGAAGACCTTACCGGAGTTGATGGCCTCCACCAGGTCATCCACATCCGTATAGCCCGTCACAATGATGCGGATAATGTCCGGGTAGCGCTCCGCCGTCAGGCTCAAAAACTCCGTCCCGCTCATCAGCGGCATCCGCTGGTCGGAGATAATCACCGCCACGTCCTGTTCCTGCTCTAGGATCTCCAGGGCCTCGGGGCCATTATTGGCCCGCAGGACGCGAAATTCGCGATGCAGCGTGCGATAAAGCAGATCAAGAATGTCCGCTTCATCGTCAATCACTAATACTTTCGGCTTCATCGGGCGGTCGCCACTCATGAACGCGCTCTCCTCGGTGCCGCATCCCCCTCAAGTCTGCCATTGCTTGGGGCGAAAGCGAACGGCGGTTGGGCGAGAAGGCATCCTTTTCCCTGGCCCACCGCGTTAAGTCCCTCTGCGTTGGCGGTCGATCCGGCGGATCGTTCGCTTCCCATGCTCGAATGCCACCCGTTTACCAATTCTAATCGGCTCCATGGGGAATCTTTGGGGCGATCGCAAAATTGACCCCACCGCCCCCCCACAGGACCGGGCCGATGGCTCAGGTTTACGCTGGGGTGGTCCACGGATCCGGACGGGGCTAGCCCTGGGGGGGCTGGGGCGATCGCCACGGAAACCTCGCCACAGCCCAGGCCACCCGATCGCCGGTTCATGATCGGTTGAGGGGCAAAACGCAACGCAATCCTGAGAAATTCTACGTTTCTTCTACAAACTCCCCCGACGGCCCCACGTCCCGGCTCGGGGGTGCTACACCGGTCCAGAGGGCCGCGATCGCGCCATGGCCCCCGTTTTGTCCGCTTCTGTCCGCCCGCCCTATCGGAACCCATGCCCATGTCTGCCTTGATCGATGCCGTCCTGAAAGGAGATGAGCGCACCGCCCTGCGCCAATTTGTCAGTCAACTGCGGGGCCAGGACAAGCGCTACCTGCTGCGCAACGACATCCTCTCGGAGTTTGAACAATTTTGCGCGGTGGGGGATCCGGCGGGCTGCGATCTCAAGGGCTCTCCCCTGGGGCGGCTGGTCTTTTTCACCCAGGAAATCATCCTAGAGGGGGGCACCAGTGGCGCAAGCTGCTGGGTGTTGCGGCCCCAAATCGCCAATCAAGAGGCGGTGCGCCTGTTTGAGGACATGACGGCGGAGGATCTGACGGTCCAGGAGTTGCTGGATCTGCGCGATCGCTTCGTCGGCCATTTCCACCCCCAGGAGGGCGATGTCTTTGAAATCGACTTCCAGCCCTTCTATGACTATTCCCCGGTCATGCGGGATCCGAAAAATATCGGCAAGGGGGTGCAATTCCTCAACCGCTACCTGTCGAGCAAACTCTTCCAAGCGCCGGAGCAGTGGCTCGAAACCCTCTACAGCTTTTTGCAACTGCATTCCTACAACGGCGCGAAGCTGATGCTCAATGAGCGGGTGCGGGGGGCGCAGGATCTGTCCGATCGCGTGAAGCGGGCCTTGGATTTGCTCGCCCAGCGGCCGGCGGATCAGCCCTATGGGGAATTCCGCTTTGATTTGCAGGATCTTGGCTTCGAGCCCGGTTGGGGCAACACGGCGGCGCGGGTGCGCGAAACCCTGGAAATCCTCGATGCCCTGCTGGACTCGCCGGACGATCGCGCCTTGGAGTCGTTCCTGTCGCGGGTGCCGATGGTCTTTCGCATTGTGCTGGTGTCGGTCCATGGCTGGTTTGCCCAGGAGGAGGTGCTGGGGCGGCCCGACACGGGGGGCCAGGTGGTTTATGTGCTAGACCAGGCCCGCAGCTTGGAGATGCAGCTCCAGCAGGAGGTGCGCCTCGCGGGGTTGGAGACCCTCAATGTGCATCCGAAGGTGGTGGTGCTGTCGCGGTTGATTCCCCAGGCGGATGGGACGACGTGCGATCGCCGCCTCGAAAAAATCCACGGGACGGAAAATGCCTGGATTTTGCGGGTGCCGCTACGGGACTTTAATAGTAAGGTGACCCAGCATTGGATTTCGCGCTTTGAAATCTGGCCCTATCTGGAGACCTACGCGATCGATGCGGAAAAGGAACTGCTGGCGGAATTCCAGGGGTTGCCGGATCTGATCGTGGGCAACTACACCGACGGGAATTTGGTGGCCTTTTTGCTGGCCCGCCGCCTCAAGGTGACCCAGTGCAATATTGCCCACGCCCTCGAAAAATCCAAGTATCTATTCAGTAATCTCTACTGGCAGGATTTGGAGTCCCAATATCATTTTTCGCTCCAGTTCACGGCGGATTTGATTGCCATGAATGCGGCGAATTTTATTGTGAGCAGCACCTACCAAGAAATTGTGGGTACGCCGGACAGTGTGGGGCAATATGAATCCTATGGTTGCTTCACGATGCCGGATTTGTACCATGTGGTGTCGGGCATTGAGCTCTTTAGCCCGAAGTTCAATGTGGTGCCGCCCGGAGTCAATGAAACGTTCTATTTCCCCTATTCCCGCACGGAGGAGCGTTCCAAGCGCGATCGCGATCGCCTCGATGCCCTGCTGTTTACGGACGAAGATCCGGCCCATATCTATGGCACCTTGGATGATCCGACCAAGCGGCCCCTGTTTTCCATGGCGCGCCTTGATCGCATCAAAAATATCACCGGCCTAGCGGAATGCTTCGGCCAGTCGCCGGAATTGCAGGATCGCTATAACTTGATTTTGGTGGCGGGCAAATTGCGGACAGAGGAATCGAGCGATCGCGAAGAAATCGAAGAAATTGAGCGGCTGTACCGCGCGATCAACACCTATGATCTCCACGGCAAAATCCGCTGGCTCGGGGTGCGGCTGCCCAAGGGCGATTCCGCCGAAATCTATCGCATCATCGCCGACCATCAGGGGGTTTTTGTACAGCCCGCCCTCTTTGAAGCCTTTGGTTTGACGATCCTAGAGGCCATGATCTCCGGTTTGCCCACCTTTGGCACCCGCTTCGGTGGGCCGCTGGAAATCATTCAAGATGGGGAAAACGGGTTTTATATTAATCCCACCAACGGCGAAGAAATGGCGGCAAAATTGGTAGCTTTTCACGATCGCTGCCTCGCGGAACCGGACTACTGGCAACGCATCGCCGAGGCGGGCATCGAGCGGGTCTACAGCACCTACACCTGGAATATCCACACCAGCAAACTGCTATCGCTGGCGAAGATCTACGGCTTTTGGAACTATGCCTCCCGCGAAAAACGGGAGGATTTGCTGCGCTACCTGGAGTCCCTGTTCTATCTGATCTATCGGCCCCGCGCCCAGGCCATCCTCGCCGACCACGCCAACCGCTAGCGATCGATTCGCGCCCAATTCTGGCCCCGGTCCAGTGTCGGCCCCGGGCCAGTGCGATAGGATATGGAGCATTTGCGGGGTGCCTGCTGCGGCCCAGTCGCCGGGGCCGTCGCAGCGCCATCCCATCCATTCGCACACATTTAAGGATCGACCATCATGGCGTACCAGTGGCAAACCGCGACCGTCGCGATCGTCGGTTTCATCATGGCCTTTGTCCTCGCGAGTCTCGTGGAATATTGGATGCACCGGTTCATGCATCGGCCCAATCCGGGCAAGCTGGGCACCCGCCACCTGGACCACCACCGCCGCAATGAGGGCCAGGGGGTGCTGTGGGAGTTTTTGGATTATGTGAAGGGCAGCGCGATCGCGATGGCATTGCCCCTGTTGGTGTCGCGGCCCTTCGGGACTGGGTGGCTGCTGGGGGCGATCGCCTTTGCGGCCTTTTCCGCCTATGCCCACCAACTGCAACACGAAAATCCGGCCCGCTGCTTCTGGATGAAAATGCCGGTCCACTATGTTCACCACAAATACGGCATGTGGCACCACAACTTTGGCCTCGCCGTGGACTGGTGGGATCACGCCTTTGGCACCTACAAGGCCGTGGATTGGGTGGACGAAACGGAACGCCAGCGCCCGGTCCTCGGCCCGCTGCAACTGCGGTGGCGCTAAGACCCCAGGGGTTTTAGGAGCTAGGGTGGGGGTAATTCCAGGGGGCTAGCGCTGAGGTGAAGTCACAATGCAACCGCCGTCCGGCAGCAAAATCCAATCCCTGATCCTGGCGATCGCGATCGCCCTGGGCACCTACACCTTGGCCTATGGGTTCATCCGCGCGATCGCCCTCCATCGGGTCGAGCACTATCCCCAGGGCAAGGGCGGCGATCGCCAGGACTACATCACCAAGCGCGATCAGCCCCCCGGCACCGGCTGGGAATATCAAGTCTTCCGACCCGCGATCGCGATCGAAGAAGCCCTCATCCGCACCTTTGACCCCTCACACCGCCGCCCCTGACCCAACCGCGTCAGCCTCCCCCCTAATTGTCATTGCCATTGTCACTGTCACTGTCATTACTGCTTTCCCCGTCCTCACCGGTGCCAAACACCCCCTGGGGACCAAACAGGGACTCCGCCGCCGAATCAATCTGCCGGAAAAAGAGCAAAAAGCCCAGAATGTCGCGGAACGGCTGGGTAAACCGGTTCAGAGTGTAGGAAATGCGCGCAATCAAATCCCGGTTGAGCACCACCACATCGTTATGGCGCAGCAGGGGATTTTGGGACGGATCCCCCATGAACGCCGCCCGCCCATCTAGGATTCGCGTCACCGGCCGCCCCACCTGGGGATCGAAGCGGATCAGGGCAATGCGCCGCAGCCGCACCTCATCAATGGGGGCATTCGACATCACATCCACAAAGGTGCTCCCACTGGGCAAGTTCAGCACCCTCATGCCCCCCCGTCCCGCATAGGACAGCAGCCGCACCTGAATGGTGGCCCGGGCCAGGTTAGAGCGGGCCGCCAGGGCAGCGTCATATTCCAGCTCATGGCCCGGTTCCAGGCGAGGCACCTCCAGCACATCCCCATCCTGGAGGAAAATGCGCGGCTCGGGGCGGCCATCCACCAGCAACGACAGCAGATTAATGGTTTGTTCGAGGGTGCTGCCGTCCGGCAAGGGGCGACGCAGCTTAATGGCCCGCAGATCCGCCTGATCCGTGGCACCCCCGGCGTTGAGTAGGGCCGCGATCGCGGTTTCATAAGGCCCCACGCGATAGAAACCGGGCTTGACCACCTCCCCGGTCACCACCACATCGGGATTCACCTGATTTTGCAGGACCACGATGGGCTCCGGATCCACCACAAAGCGATTAAACGCCCGCTGGAGATACCCCTGCAATTCCTGGAGCGTCAGCCCCTCCACATTCATGAACCCCACCAGCGGCACCAGGATGCGCCCGTCCGGGTCAATGCGCGCCGAAAACGATAATTCCCCATATCCCGGCACCTGGACTGTGATTTGATCCAGGGGCGCGAGGCGATAGATCCGCCACGCATCCGGCTCCGCAAACAGTTCCGGCGGCAGGTCATCAAAGGTGGGGCCACTGGTGCGGGGGAGGCCATTGTCCAGCGGCTCCGGTGGCTCGCTGGGAAACGGGGGGTCGATCGCCTCAACCCCATCCGGCGGCCGTTCGGGGGTGGGCATGGGGGGCCGGGGCGGCGGATCCATGGGCCGCTCCATCGGCTGCGGGGCCGGACGGGGGGCCGAATCAGCGGGCGGCGGCGCGGCGGGGGCTGGGTTGCCGTTGGGATTTCCCTGGCGCGGCACCTCTGGAAAGATCCAATCCTCGCGATCGCTGTGGGGGCCGCCTGAATTGGCCTGTCCGAGGGGCAGCCGCCCCCGACCGAGGGCCAGGGCCGGATCCATCGCGAGCAGTCCCAGGGCGATCGCCGCCGCGAGGGGTCCCAAGGGGGAACTGGCCCATCGATTTAGACGCATATGCCGGGGCAAGGGGAAATTCCGCCAGGGGCCAGACGCGATCGCGCCGCGCCATTGTCCAGGTTTAGGGTTCCTAGGGCTCGGGTCCACGGGGCTCAGGTTCACCATGACATCGGCCCCCCAAGCGCCCCCGCCTCCGACTCCAGCGCCGTCATCCAGACCGCTCCAGATCCCGACCCCCCCGGCCCCATGGACGAATCCTGGGCAGCCGCCCCCCGGCGAAAGGGTCCCGCCTCTAGGGCCGCCTGCACCGCCGCCGCCGCGTCCTTGAGCAACGGCACATATTCGTCCAGGGGATCTAGGGGCTTTCGGGTCTGCACCAGCAGCACCACCGCCACCCAGGGCAACCGCTGCGATCGCAACTGTGCCTGCCGATCGGCCCAGAACCACTGACCGGGCGATGGATTGCCGCCACCGGGCCATGCGTACCACTGGGCCATGGCATAGGTGTTTTGGCGCTTATCCCAACCGCGCAGGGCGCGCACCGCGATCGCCCCCTTCCCATTCGCCAGGGGCACCGACAGCCGCGTCTGGGAATCCGTCTGCAAACGCGCCACCCCTTCCCAGTCACTCCATTCCACCTGGGGCTGATCCGTCACCGTCTTCATAGGCAGCAGGGAAATGGTCACCAGTTCTAGATCCTCAGCATCCCCAGACGCGGCACCGGAGGACGGATCCGTCGGCAACGGTCGGGCCGCCCCCCCCAAGGGACCGGCGGGTTCAGGGATGCTAGGTGCCGTGGCCCCCGTCCGCGATCGCACCATCCCCATCACCGTCCACTTACCGGAGCCAATCTGCTGCTCCTGGGGCGGCTGGGTTTGCCAGCGCTCATCTAGGGCTAACCCCGTCTTTGGCAATTGCCGCAGGGCCGTCAGGGCGGGCACCGTGCGATCGCGTAGCCAGGGCCACGCCCCCCCCAAATAGCCAGGCAGGGTCGATCGCGCGATCGCCACCAGCAACAGCACCACCAGCGCCCCCAACGAGATCGCCTTCGCAGAAACCCAACGCCGCCGGGAAGTTTGCTGGCCGGTCATGGTGATTTAGTATCCTCAAAGAGCCAAGGGACAAGCCTTTCAATGCCGACGTACCACAGGATGATCATGCCGAGCATCCCCGCCGAGTAGATGTCTCCCCCAACCCCCTCATGGAACAGGTCAAACAGGCTATCTTGCCCCGTCCCATGGAAAAACGTTAGCAGCGTGTTGCGGAGGATGTTCATCAGCACGCTAATGAAAATCGCTCCACCGAACAGTAGCCCAGTCTTCAGCCGCGAGGCCAGACAATCCGTCCAATAGGCCAAAATTAAACTGACATACAGGCTCGTCAGCAGCATTTTTAGCCCCGAACAGTGGGGGGCTACTTCCACCATGCGATCGCGCACGTAGAGATAAATACCCTCGACGGTCACCCCCAAATCAAATTGATTGAGGATGAAGCCCGCCGTCCCGGCAATGAATTGCTGCAACCCCAAGGTGTAGGGCGAAATCAGGTACGGCAACTCGTTCGGCGTCGCCAGCAGGGCAAACACAAAGGGAAAGGCCAGCAGCTTCACGCCCGATCGCCCCTTCCACCACCAGGCGATCGCCAACAGCCACAGGGGCAGCGACAGGTTCACCAAATCCGTGACGCCACTGCCATAAAACACAACGGCCACCGCCGCGATCGCCAACCCCACGGGCGAGGCCACCGTCGGCAGCGCCAGCAGTCGGTGACGCTTGAGCCACACCAGATAGGCCGCAAAGGGCCAGCCAATCAGACCGTAGCTGAAATATTCATGCTCCAGGCTAATGCTCTTATTGAGCCAGCCATCCACCCAATGCCAAACCAACGGGCCGTAGGCGATCGCCATCAACAGCGCGATCGCCCCCCCAACTCCCCAGCGTGGCGAAACCCAGCGTGCAGCCATGGCATCGTGCAACCGTTTCCTAACAGGGCAACCATCACCGAATCTCGGCGACTTGGCCCCATTATGGCGCGCGACCCACCGCAACCGACAGGGGCACCCCGCCGCCGCCTAAGGCACGCCGTCAATCGTCCTATGTATACCAGTAGGCCAATAGGCCCAGCCTCAGCCCTAGGCTCCAGGAGCCTCCTCCGTAGCCCCTGCGCTGGCCGTGGCCGTGGCGGTGGCCGCCTCCCGTTCCGCCTCCCGTTGGGCGCGGCGCTTGCGTTCCGCCTCTAGGGTATCCGCCAGGGCTTCCCGGGCCTGGGACAGCTTTTCGAGGTTGCTGCGATATAGCTCCAAATCCTTCTCCAGCTTCTCCGTCGGCAGGTGCAGGGCTTCCCCCACCTGGGCCAGGATGTCCTTCTGGCGCGCCTCATCACTGGCCACCTCGGGGGCGGCGGCCTCCAGCAGGGTATACAGGCCAATGGCAAAAAGGCGGCTGTATTTGAAGGTGGGATTATCCCGCACCGGGGCGCTCACCTCCCGCAGGATGGCCTCCGCTTCGCCGCCGCAGTCCCCCGTGCCCTTGAGGCTGTCGCACAGTTGATCCGCCGACAGGGACGCCGCTGCCCCCCGCAGGCGATCGGCGTCGCCGCGATAGTGCTCGGGGGTGCTGCCCACGGACGTACACAAGGCCCGGAAGATGGATTCTAGATCCCGCTCGGGGCTGTAGCCCGCCATGAAGCGATCGTAGGCGGTCACCACCCCGAGGGCATAGATGGGGCTATAGGCAAAGTGGGCGTTCACCGAAAGCAGGTGCATTTCCACCATCAGTTCCTCTACCACGCGCCGGTAGATGGAGTTGATGGGCCGCGTATGGACGCTGTAAAACGCGCGTTTGGTGTCTGAAACGGTGCGAACGTTGGGGGTAGTCACGGCGAGCGCTATCGGGGGTAGGACGATGTTTTGATTCTTATGGGTTCATTGTGTCTGGCGGTGGGATCTTTGCCAAGCAGGGAAAACCGCCCTTTCCCTGGCCTGGGTTCTCCGTTAGGGGATCGGAGGAAATGGGGGAAAGGTAGAGAGATGGCTTTGGTTGGGGGCGGGGCTAGTTTTTTTGGCGGGGGCTATTGCAGGCGATCGGTGAGCCAGCGGCGATCGCGGGGGCTGTCGCTGCGGTCGGGGCCGTCGGGGTTGTTTGGGTGGGGATCGGGATAGGCGAGCCGCCAGGTTTTGCCTTCGCTTTGGAGCTGGAGATAGATTTCAAAGGCGTTCTCGAGGGGGGCGCTGGGGTCTTCGGTGGCGCGATCGGATTGGAGGCGGTAGGTGCCGCGAATGCGATAGCCCGGTCGCTGATCGATGAGCAGGGAACGACGATCGCGCGATCGCACGGCACTCAGATGGACGCCCAGTTGATCCGCCGCCGCCGCCAAATCCTCCGGTTCCAGGGGGCCGCTCCAGCGATCGCCCTCCCCGAACCCCGCCTCCAGGGCCACCCGCGCCCGCAGGGCCGACAGCTTCACCGCCCGTTCCACAATCGACTGGGGGGGTGGCGTCGCGCCGACGGGGCCGCAACCGGTCAGGCCGATCAATAAGCCCACCGCCAGCCCCAAGCTGAGAATCAGCAACCCCATGGCCCGCCACCGCCGCTGCCACCGTTGCTGGAGTCGCCCTAGCTGGAGGGGGGCGATCGCCCCAGGAATCTCGAACACCGCCGCGCCCCCCCGAAAAAATGAGGTGTGTTAGTATCCAGATTGAAATTTTATAAACTTTTACCTTCAGCGAGTTGTCCCCATGGGCAGGGTTCTCGTGCTGAATGCGTCCTACGAGCCGCTGAATATTACCAGTTGGCGACGGGCGGTCATCCTACTAATCAAGGGCAAGGCGGAACAGGTCGAACACAATGGCCGGTTTATCTATCCCGATATGCCGCTGCCGACGGTGATTCGCCTGCGTCACTACATCCGCATTCCTTACAAGGAAATTGCCCTGACGCGGAGAAACATATTCCACCGGGATGGCCACAGTTGTCAATACTGTCGCTACACGGGGGATGAGTTGACGCTGGATCACGTCATCCCGCGATCGCGCGGCGGTGGAGATAGCTGGGAAAATATTGTGACCGCCTGCGTGCGCTGCAATATCCGCAAGGGCAACCGCACGCCCCGGGAGGCGGAGATGCCCCTGGAGCGGCCCCCCCGTCGCCCCCACAGCAGCCTCTATTTTGAGGTGACGAAGCATGTCAACAGCGGCCACCATCGGGAATGGGGCAAATACATCATTGGCCTGTAGCGCCTGTGGTGGAGCCTAGGAGATTTTCGGGGTCATCCGTTTGGCTGAGGCCCTGCATGAAGGCCGCGATCGCGCCGCGCCAGACGTCATAGCCCGCCACACTCAGATGTAAGCCATCGGTGGTGAGCCGTTCATCGAGGCGGCCCTGGCCATCGACCAATAGCCCATAAAGATCGAGGTATTGGGCACCCTGGGCGATCGCCAGTTGTTGCAGTTGCCCATTGAGCCGCCGCAGCCGCGCCGCCGGAGCCCGTTTGAGGCGATCGCGCCCCTCCCAGGTGGCCAACTCCCCCCGATGGGGCAGCAGCGATTGCACCACCAAGCGCGATCGCGGATGTTGCCGCCTCACCCGCTCGGCAATGGCCCGGTGATTGTCGAGGATGCGGCGATCGTCAATGCCCCGCAGCAGATCATTAATCCCAATGGCCAAAAAAATCACCTGGGGCTCCAACCCCGCCAAATCCGGCACCCGCCGCAGCACCCCCGCCGTCGTTTCCCCGGAAATCGCCTGATTGAGCCACCGCCACCGCTGGGGCAAATGGGCCGCCGGAAAGGCAGAACTCAGGGAATCCCCCAGCAGCACCCCGAGGGGCCGCCGGTCGGCCAGGGCCATCTGGACCGTTGATGGGGCCGACTGCGGGGCTGAGCCCTGGGCCAGGGCCTTGGCCTCCTGCCGCCGGAGCGCCACCCAATCTTCATAGTGCAGGGGCCGTTGGGGAGTCGATCGCGCGATCGCCCCGGTCGCCACCTCCGCCGTTGGTCGAGCCTCGGAAGCCACCTCCTCCGGCGATCGCACCGCCGCCTGCACCGCCGCCGTCATCTCCAGCCCCCGGCGATCGCCCCGCAACCCCCACCAGGCCAGCGTCAACAGCGTCAGGCCATTCATCACCAACGACCCATAAATCCACCAGGCCAACCGCCGCCGCGATCGCATCAGCCGTCCCACCCCACCCGGTCCCATACCCTCAATCGCCACACCACATCCACCAGGGCACTACCCCCGCACCATACCAAAAAAAACAGACCCCCTCAGGGGCCTGCGCATCACACGGAAAAACGGTCAGGGCAAAATTTGCAAAACGCCCTAGAGCATTCCCTGCTCACCGGGCGAACCGATGGCCGTGCTGTCCTTCACAAAGCCGCTGTAGGCTTCCATGCCGTGCTCGCCGACATCGAGACCCACCTGCTCCTCGTGGGACGACACCCGAATCCCCATGGTCGCCTTGAGGACGTACCAATAGATCGTCGCCGTCAGCACCGTAAAGCCGCCAACGGTCAGAACGCCGATCGCCTGGTACAGCAACTGCTGAATGCTGCCGCTGTAGAACAGACCCGTCTCGGTATTGAACAGACCCACGGCCAACGTGCCCCAGATCCCGCACACCAGGTGGACCGACGTGGCCCCCACCGGGTCGTCAATCTTCAGCACCGTATCAAAGATGCCCACCGAGAACACAACGATGACCCCCGCGATCGCGCCGATGATCACCGCCCCCAGGTAGCTCACCCCATCGCAACCCGCCGTGATGCCCACCAAACCGGCCAGAACACCGTTGATGATCATCGACAGGTCCGGCTTGCCATTGAGCGCCCAAGCCGTGAACGTCGCCGTCATACAGCCCGCCGCCCCAGCCAGGTTCGTCGTCAGGGCAATGTACGGCACCGCCTCATCCGCCGCCAGTTGGGAACCGGGGTTAAAGCCAAACCAGCCAATCCACAGAATCAAGCAACCCAGGGTTGCAATGCTCATGTTGTGGCCAGGAATCGCCCGGGCTTGGCCGTTTTCGTACTTCCCTTGGCGAGGCCCCAGGATTGCCGCCCCCATCAGGGCCGCCCAGCCACCAACGGAGTGGACCACCGTCGAGCCTGCAAAATCCCGGAAACCACCCGAATCGCCGCCCAGGTTGAACAGCCAAGCGGTGCCACCACTCCAAACCCAGTGGCCGGTAATCGGATAGGAAATCCCCACCAGCAACAGGCTAAAGACCAGGAACGCATCAAAGCGAATCCGCTCCGCCACCGCCCCTGAAACAATCGTCGCCGCCGTCGCCGCAAAGGCCACCTGGAACAGGAAGAACACCGGCACCGGCAGCCCCTCAGGGAACTCCGACAGCCCGTAGGTGGACGCTTCACCCGTCAGGAAAAAGCCCGACAGACCAATGAAGCTACTCTCTTGACCGAACATGAACGAGTAGCCCACGGCCCAGTACACGATCGTGGCCAGGGCGAATACAATCAGGTTCTTTGAAAGGATGTTGACGGCGTTTTTCTGACGGCAGAAGCCCGCCTCCAACATGGCGAAACCCGCGTTCATGAAGATCACGAGAATCGCGGCGATTGTAATCCAGATGGTGTTGAGCAGCGCCTGGACCTTTTCGGGGGTGAGGGGCTCCTCTTGGGCGGAGGCCGCCATGCCCCACAGGCCGACGATCGCGATCGCGAGGGGAATACAAGCCAGCCAACCGGGGGCCATGCGACCGAAGAATAATTTCTTCATGTCTTGGAGCAGTTGAGCCGGCTCTGGAAAGTTGCCGGAACGGGCGCTTTCACGCCCCATGCGGAACTTTCGCTTAGACATTAGCCTAGTCATAATGATATTTCGGACGATCCTCAAACTGATTCCAAAGTCGTTTGTCCGCCTTACATTAACGACCAAGTTGTGGGGTCGTGATGCTCGACGGGAACAGTTTCCTGCCCTCAACCGAGATCACGCTAGATGCGCCCACACAGCTTTCCTTGGGGAAATCTCGGTCGGAACGAAACATCAAGATTGCAGCAATTTTGTCTGCTATAATTCTGTATCAAGAAATACATTTGACCCGCCCTAGATGGGCCGCGAGGGCGATCGCGATCGCGTTATGGCCCCATTAAGGCAAAGTAAACACCTTACTCCATGGGGATCATAGGTCTTTCGGGGCCAGCCATTCCAGCGCTGGGGCTAGCGCAGCCCCAGGGGGGCCATTAGGCTGAAGGGGAGCCCAGGACCGGCCACCACCGCGATCGCGATCGCCATTGGCCTGCGCGTGCCCCCAAGGGTGCCGTAGAATCACACCGTGGAACTCCGCCCAGGGCATTCGTCAGCGGACGGGGGAGGTCATCCCCCCAGGCGGGAGCCTGGGCATTGGCCCTTATCCCCTAGGAAACTGGCCCTAGGAAATTGGGCGGTCCGGCGACCCGTGCCCCAGGCCGAAACCATCGGCCCAGCGGCCCACCCAACCGCCATCGGGCATCCCCAGAAGGGCGCAATTGTAGACCCCGTTTTCCGATCAATCCGATCAACAAAGCCCCCATCCGTTCTTGCCATCACCCTGCCGTCGCTCGGAGCTTGAAGGTCCATGGAAGTCAGCGAACTGCTTGATCGCTATGCCAGCGGGGAACGGGATTTTGGCCAGATTGATTTGCGCGACGCCGACCTGAGCGGCGCAGAACTCAGCCAGATTTCCCTGCTGCGATCGGACCTCAATGGGGTCAATTTAGATGGGGTCAACCTGGAGGGGGCAGACCTGCGGGAGGTGACCATGCGGGGCTGCTCCGGGCGTCAGGCGCGCCTGCGGGGGGTCAACCTGCGGGAAAGTAACCTGGAGTCCGTGACCTTTTCCGGCGCAAACCTTCGGGAGGTGAACTGCATCGCCGCCAGCCTCAATGGGGCCATTCTCGATGGGGCGGTTTTGGCGGGCTCGGCCCTGCGGGGGGCGCGGCTGGAGCGGGCGAATTTGGCGGGGGCGAACCTGACGGAGGCGAACCTGAGCGAGGTGGATTTGCACCAGGCGAATCTTCAGGGGGCGCTGCTGCGGGAGGCGACGCTCCACCAGGCGCGGATCACGGAGGCGGATTTGACGGGGGCGAACCTGACGCGGGCCAACTTGACGAAGGCGAATTTGGCGGGGGCAAACCTGACGCGGGTGAACCTGACGGAGGCGTTTTTGAGCGGGGCGTCGCTCCTGGGGACGATCCTCAATGATGGGGATTTGCGGCGATCGAAGCTGGTGGGGGTGGATCTGACGGATGCGGTCCTGTGCAAGGCGAACCTGCGGGAGGCGAATTTGAGTTGGTCTACCCTGCGGCAGGCGGATTTTAGTGGGGCGAATTTATTTCAGGCGAAGTTGCAGTGGTCGAATTTGATGGGGGCGCAGATGGTGGGGGCGGTGCTGATTAATGCGGAGCTGTTGCAGGCGAAGCTGCGGGATGTGAATTGGGCGGGGGCGATTTTGCCGGATGGGAAGCAGGTGGGCTAGGGGCCGCTAGAAACGGCGCTAAAGGTAGCGATTGAGGAGGGCGGCGAGGCGATCGCGGGTGGCGGCGGGGATGCGATCGCGCGGGGTCAAGATGGCGTTGGCGAGGGCGTCGTGGGCGATGGAGGCGGGGGGCTGGTCCTGGAGGCGCTGGACGACGCGCTGGATGATGGTGCGGGCGTGGTCCGCATTGCGGTGCAGGTTTTGGATGACCATTTCGACGGTGACGCTTTCGCGATCGCTGTGCCAGCAGTCGTAGTCCGTGACGAGGGCCATGGTGGCGTAGGCGATTTCCGCTTCCCGGGCGAGTTTGGCCTCCGGCAGGTTGGTCATGCCGATGATGCTGGCTCCCCACTGGCGATAGAGGTGCGATTCCGCCTGGGTGGAAAAGGCTGGCCCTTCCATGCACAGGTAGGTGCCGCCCCGGTGGAGGTTCACGTCCGACAGGTTTAACTCGGCGATCGCGTCGCCCACCACCGCCGAGAGGGCCGCACAGATGGGATCGGCAAAGGCAATGTGGGCCACGATGCCATCACCAAAGAAGGTGGACGGGCGGTTTTTGGTGCGATCGATAAACTGATCCGGCAGGACGATATCGAGCGGCGCGATCGCCTCCTGGAGCGACCCCACCGCCGACACGGACAGGAGATAGCGCACCCCTAGAGTTTTGAGGGCATAGACATTGGCGCGGTAGGGCACCTCCGACGGCAGCAGGTGATGGTGGCGGCCATGGCGGGCCAAAAAGGCCACGGGTACCCCAGCCAAGGTGCCGCAAATGACGGCATCGGACGGCGATCCAAAGGGGGTCTCGATCTGGCGCTCTTCAATGTTTTCGAGGGCATCGATTTGATAGAGGCCGCTGCCGCCGAGGATGCCGATCGCGATCGCGTTTTGGGGAGAAGTCATGGCAAAAGGTTATTAGACAGGTCCAGGAAGCTTGAGGGGAAACGGCCCCGCGCGGCTACGTTCCAAAAGTAACCAAAAGAAAACCATGGGTTTTTGGAAACGCCATGGTCGTCGCGGTCAAGAGCGCAAAGGGCTCATGGAAATGGGGGCAGAGGGGCTCGAACCCTCACGACCTTTTCGGGTCAACGGATTTTCATTCCCCTACGGTTTTCACCGCTGCGCGCCGTTGGGCGGCTTTAGGAATTGGACTCTCCCTTCACCCTCGGCTTGGGTCCGTTAGGGTGGCTCCCGTCGAGTCTCTGCACCTTCCAGCGGCTGGCCCTGGGGCGATCGCGGCTGGCTTGGCTCAGGATTGCCCTAGTGCAATGGCACCGATCGCGCGGGGCCGTTGAACCGTAGGTTTCCCTGAATTTGAGAGCGGTCACTCGTCGGATTTCTCCCACGAGGCTCAATTAACTTAAGTCCGTAGCGTCTACCATTCCGCCATGCCCCCAGATGTGGCTTGCGGCTGGTTTTCGCGCGATCGCGCGGGCGACGGCGAAAAACTACGCAGCCCGTATTGTAAACCAATCGGTCCCCCCCTCAACCGCCCCCGTCCGCAGGGACTCTGGCCACCTTCTGGGCCACCCGTCGGCTGGCCGGTCAGATCAATGGGTTAATGATCGGTAAGGATTAGGGCAGGGGGGCTCCCCCCTTCCCCACCGCCCCCACCAGCGGCCCATGGCGGTTCCACCCAGGAGCCGGACACCCGACTCAGGAGCCGCGATTCAGCCGTCCCGCGATCGCGCCGCCCCCCTCCCCGGCCCCGTCCGTCAGGCCCGCCCCCCTACCCCGCTTGATTTCAAAGACCACGCACTCCTCCTCTCCACTCCCCCGTCATGAAGGACATCGCTTGGCTGCTCGGCTGTGCGGGACTCGTGTTCCTGATGCAGCCCGGTTTTCTCTGTTTGGAATCGGGCCTGACGCGCTCAAAAAATAGCATCAACGTCGCCGTCAAAAACCTCAGCGACTTCGGCATCGCCGTCTTCCTCTTCTGGGTGATGGGCTTTGGGCTCATGTTCGGCGCAACGGCGATCGGCTGGATCGGCACCGATCAATTTGTGGTGGAACTGGAGCGATCGCCCCAACTGGCCGCATTCTTCCTCTTCCAGGCCATGTTTTGCGGCACCGCCACCACCATCGTCTCCGGGGCCGTGGCGGAGCGGCTGCGCTTCAGTAGCTATGTAGGCATTTCCATCCTGGTGTCAGGGCCGATCTATCCCGTCTTTGGCCACTGGGTTTGGAATGGGGTGAACCAGGGGGAGCAGCTCGGGTGGCTGGCGCGGTTGGGGTTTGTGGACTTTGCGGGGGGGACGGTGGTCCATGGCATTGGGGCGTGGGTGGCCCTGGCGGCGCTGCTGGTGGTGGGGCCACGGCTGGGGCGGTTTGATGCCCAGGGGCGATCGCGCAAAATCGGCGGCTCGGACCTGCCCTTTTCCATGCTCGGGGCCATGCTGCTCTGGCTGGGATGGTTTGGGTTCAACGGCGGCAGTACCCTGGCCCTCAATGAAACGGTGCCGGCCATCATTGCCCATACGGTCATTGCGGGGGTGTCGGGGCTCATTGCGGGGGGTGTGGTGGGGTGGCAGCGCCATCGCCGTCCGGATGTGGAAACCCTGATCAATGGATCCCTGGCGGGGCTGGTGGCGATTACGGCGGGCTGCCATGCGGTGACGACTCCCCAGGCGTCAATGATTGGGGCGATGGGGGCGGTGGTGATGCTCTGGGGCGATCGCGCCCTCGAACGGTGGCGCATTGATGACGCGGTGGGGGCCGTGGCGCTCCATGGGATGACGGGGGCCTGGGGCACGCTGGCGGTGGGCATCTTTGGCAATCTACAAATTCTGGGCACGGGCCTCGGGCGTCTCCAACAGATAGCCGCCCAGGTTTTGGGGGTTGGTGTTGGGTTTGGGTGGGCCTTTGGGCTGGCGTGGCTGGTGCTCAGTGGCCTCAACCGGCGCTGGCGGCTGCGGGTGTCGGAGGAGGAGGAAATCCAGGGGCTGAATGTGTCGGAACACCAGGCCCGGACGGAGCTCTACGATTTGTTTCAGGTGATGGATCGCCATGCCCGCGCCCAGGATCTGAGCCTGCGGGTGCCGGTGGAGCCTGCGACGGAGGTGGGCTATATCGCCAAGCGCTACAACCAGGTGATGGATGCGCTCCAGGATAAGTCGGAGGAGCTGGAGCGGTTCAATCAGCAGTTGGAGCAGACGGTGCGCGATCGCACGGCGGACCTGGAGGCGGCCAATGGGGAGTTGCAGCGGCTCGATCGCGTGAAGGATGAATTTTTGGCGAATACGTCCCACGAGTTGCGGACTCCGTTGACGGGCATGATCGGTCTGGCGGAGGCGATCGCGGAGGAGGTGGCGGGGCCGGTGACGCCCCAGCAGCGGAGCTATCTGACGGCCATTGTGGATAGCGGTCGGCGGCTGGCCAAGCTGGTGGGGGATGTGCTGGATGTGGCGAAATTTCGGGAACAGGGGCTCGATTTGCGCCTAGGGCCGGTGGATCTGGCAACGACGATCGCGGGGGTGCTCAAAATCCACGGGACAACGGCCCAAAAGCGAGGGTTGACCCTGGCCCACGACCTGGCCCCGGACCTACCGCCGGTGCTGGCCGATCGCGATCGCCTGGAGCAAATTCTGCACAACCTGGTGAATAATGCCCTGAAATTTTGCGAGGCGGGGTCCGTGGAGGTCCGGGCGGAGTTGGTCACCACCGACCCTCAGGCGGTCAAGGTCACCGTCCAGGACACGGGCATTGGCATTCCGCGCGATCGCCTCGGGGCCATTTTTGAACCCTTTGAGCAGGCGGACGGCTCGACGGAACGGCGCTACGGCGGCACGGGGCTGGGGTTGGCGATCGTTAAATTGCTCGTCGAGCGCCATGGGGGGGCCATGGAGGTGGTCTCGGAACTGGGGCGGGGCACCACCTTTTCGTTCACGCTGCCCCTGGCGGATCCTGAAATGGCGATCGCGGCTCCCCCGGCGATCGCCCCGGCCCCAGACGATCCCCGCAAGACCCTGCGGTTCACCCTAGATGCCCGCGCGATCGCCCCGCCCAGCGATCGCCCCGCCACCGCCGACCTCGCCACCGCCGACCTCGCCACCGCCACCAGTAACGGACTCGATCTATCGGCCGAGCGACGGTTCAAACGGCAGCTAGAGCAGCCCAAGCCCACCCCCCAAGCCCCCGAGGCGGAGTTGCGCTTTCGCATCCTGATCGTCGATGACGAACCGATTAATCAAACGGTCCTCCAGGCCCACCTCAATCCCCAAATCTACGAAACCATCGTCGCCAGCAGCGGCCCCGAGGCGATCGCGATCGTCGAAGGGGGCTTCAAACCCGATCTCGTGCTCATGGACGTGATGATGCCCACCATGAGCGGCTATGAAGCCACCGCCAAACTGCGGGATCTCTACCCCGCCAATGAGCTACCGATCGTCATGCTCACGGCCAAAAACCAAATCGAAGACATCGTGCAGGGGCTCGACGCCGGGGCCAATGACTACCTCAGCAAGCCCATTTCCCGCCAGGAATTGCTCGCCCGGTTGGGCACCCACATCAAACTGTCGAGCATCACCCTGGCCTACAGCCGCTTTGTGCCCCATGAGTTCCTAGAACTGCTGGAAAAGGACAGCATTCTGGAGGTGCGCCTCGGGGATCAGGTGGAGCGGACCATGGCGGTGCTCTTTGCCGATATTCGCGCCTTTACGGCCCTGTCGGAGCAGATGACCCCTTCGGAAAATTTTCGCTTCATCAATGCCTACCTCTCCCGCATGGAACCGGCGATCGCCCAGCATCGGGGGTTTATTGATAAGTTCATTGGCGATGCGATCATGGCCCTGTTTCCCCACGGCCCCGATGATGCGGTCAAGGCCGCGATCGCCATGCTCGATCAACTGGAGGGCTATAACCGCGATCGCGCTCGCCACAACCGCATCCCCATCGAAATCGGCGTCGGCATCAACGCAGGCCCCATGCGGCTGGGCACCGTCGGCGGCAGTCGGCGCATGAACGGCACCGCCATCAGCGACGCGGTGAACCTGGCTTCACGCATTGAAGCCCTGACCAAACACTACGCCACGCCGATTCTGGTGTCCCACCACGCCTTTTCCCTGATGGACAATCCGGCGCAATTTGACCTGCGGTTTATCGATCGCGAGGCGGTGCGGGGGCGCAAACAACCGGTGGCGGTTTTTGAGGTGCTCAATGGCCTCCCCCCGGACCAGCGGCAGCTTAAGCTGGCGGGGCGGGCCACCTTCGAGGCGGCGGTGTGGCTCTACCACCGGCAGCGGTATGGGGATGCCGCCGAAGCCCTCGCCAACTACCTGAGTGTTCATCCCGACGATCGCGCCGCCCAGTTCTACCTCAAGCGCGCCACCGCCCGCCTCAGCAGCTTTCCCGCCTTCCCGAGCAGCCCGCCCCCCTAGCTCCCCCGCTGCACGACCGCGATCGCGCGATACACTAAGAGGCGCATAAATCCCTGCCATAGACCCCACGCCCAAAACGCTCAAGGGAGGAAACCACCGTGTTAGAAGGGCAAACCCTGATCGCCGCGATCGTCTACCTCGCCTTAGCCGGTGCCTATCTGCTCGTGATCCCCGCCGGCCTCTACCTGTATCTACAAAAGCGCTGGTACGTCATGGGCTCCATCGAGCGGCTGCTGGCCTACTTCTTCGTCTTCGCCTTCTTCCCTGGAATGCTGGTCCTGTCGCCCATCCTGAACCTGCGCCCGGAAAAACGCGCCCTCTAGGACATGTCATCCAATCAACTCCGGCGACGGAAACAAGGGGCTTAAGCCCCTTGCCCCACCGGATCAGTAACGATGGCATCAGGTTTTGAGACCATTGGCTGACAAACCCTAGCTCCCAAATACCCTTCGCCCCTCCCGCCCCGCCCATGCGCCGCATTGATGCCCTGCTGCTCACCCTGGCCGTTTTCATTGCCGGTGGGTTGCTCTATAGCCTGCTGCAAACCGTTGGGCTTGATGATCAGCAGGCGGGCATTTGGGCCGAGGCGATCCTGGTCGTTGGGGTGGTGGCGTGGCTGGGGAGCTACCTGTTTCGGGTCTTCACGAAAAATATGACCTACTTCCAACAGGTGCGGGACTACCGGGAGGCGGTGCTGCAAAAGCGCCTAGAGTCCCTGTCGCCGGAGGAGCTGGCCCAACTCCAGGCGGAAATCGAGGCGGAGCGATCGCCCCAGCCCGCCCCAGGGGAAGCCTCGCCCTCGGATCCGTCTTCGCTGTAGGGTAATTCCTCGAACTCATCCATACTCCAAGTCATTTAATTCCGTTGCTAAGCATGTCCACCTCCACCGCTTCGTCCGTGTCTGCCCGCTTTGCTGCCCTGCGATCGCGGGGGGAATGCGCCCTGATTCCGTTCCTGACGGCGGGGGATCCGGACCTGGCAACGACGGCGGAGGCCCTGCGGGTGCTCGATCGCAGCGGGGCGGATTTCATTGAACTGGGGGTGCCCTACTCCGATCCCCTGGCGGACGGGCCAACGATCCAGGCGGCGGCCACGCGATCGCTCCAGCGGGGCACGAAGCTCGATGATGTGCTGGCCCTGGTGAAGGAGGTGTCGCCGGAGTTGACCGCGCCGATTGTCCTGTTCACCTACTACAACCCGATTCTGCACCGGGGCATTGAAACCTTTTTGAAGGACATCAAGGCGGCGGGGGTGGCGGGCCTGGTGGTGCCGGATCTGCCCCTGGAGGAGGCGGAGGGTCTGCTGGTGCCAGCGGCGGCCATTGGCATCGAGGTGACGCTGCTGGTGGCCCCCACGAGTCCGATGGAGCGGATCGAGGCGATCGCGGCCCAGTCCCAGGGGTTTATCTACCTCGTGAGTGTGACCGGGGTGACGGGGGTGCGATCGCAGCTCCAGGATCGCGTCGGGGATCTGCTCACCCGGATCCGCACGGTCACTGATAAGCCCATTGGCATTGGTTTTGGCATCGCCGATGCGGATCAGGCGCGGCAGGTGCGCCAGTGGGGGGCCGATGCGGCGATCGTGGGCAGTGCGATCGTCAAACGCCTCGCCGAGGGCACCCCCACCGAAGGACTCGCCGCGATCGCGGACTTCTGCCAAACCCTCAAGGCGGCCCTGAAGTAAGGCTCGGGGACAACCCTGGGCGATTAATAAAACTTAAACCCTCAGCGATCCTCGCTCCCGCTGGGAGATAGTAGGCTGTAGAGCAAGCCTGACGGCAAACGAGTCGTTCGACAAGAGAGGAAGATAAAACCATGTCAATTAAACGTGGCGACAAGGTGCGGGTGATGCGCCCGGAATCCTACTGGTATCGGGATGTGGGCACGGTGGCGACGGTGGACACCAGCGGCATCAAGTATTCCGTGATCGTGCGTTTTGAAAAGGTGAATTATTCCAACATCAACACCAACAACTTCGCGCCGGAAGAGCTGCAAGTGGTTCCCGCCTAGGGCACTTTTTGGTGGCCTAGTGTTGGTTCGATTCAGTTGATAAACGACGATCAGACCCTATTTCCATAGCTCGCGATCGCGGATCTGCTTTTCCTAATCCTGGTTGGACCTGGGGGGCGAGATGCGATCGCTTTTTGATGGCTATTTTTTGATTATTTTTTTGATGGTCCAGGAGTGTACGGGTAACGATGCCGGAGCTGCCGGAGGTGGAAACGGTGCGGCGGGGGTTGGCGGACACCACCGTCGGTTGGTCCCTTGAGGGGGGCGAGGTGTTGCTCGATCGCGCGATCGCGGCCCCCGCGCCAGACCGTTTTCTCAAACATCTAACCGGTTGCCAAATCCATCAATGGCACCGGCGGGGCAAATATTTGCTGGGGGAACTGCGGCGGCAGGGCGGGCCGGGGGGCTGGTTGGGGGTTCACCTGCGCATGACGGGGCAACTGCGCTGGCTCGATCGCACGGCCCCCCTCGGTCCCCACGATCGCGTGCGCCTCTGGACGGTTCAGGGAAGCGCGGCGCGGGAACTGCGTTTTAGCGACATTCGCACCTTTGGGCGGCTGTGGTGGGTGCCGCCGGGAGTCGAGCCCGCCACGGTGATCACTGGGCTGGCGAAGCTGGGGCCGGAGCCGTTTGATGGGGCATTCACGGGGGCTTATCTGAAAAAGTCCCTGGCGGGGCGATCGCGATCGCTCAAGGCGGCCCTGCTGGATCAGGCATTGGTGGCGGGGCTGGGCAACATTTATGTGGATGAGGCGCTGTTTTTGAGCGGCCTGCACCCGGAAACCCCCGGCGCGGCCCTGACGGCGGCCCAGGGCGATCGCCTGCGGGACACCATCCGCAAAGTATTGACCGACAGCATCGCCGCCGGGGGCACCACCTTTAGCGATTTCATTTCCCTGACGGGCGTCAATGGCAACTACGGCGGCGTCGCCTGGGTCTATCGGCGCACGGGCCAGCCCTGCCGGGTCTGCGGCACCGCGATCGCGCGGATCAAGATCGCCGGTCGCTCCAGCCACTTTTGCCCCCGCTGCCAACTGGCCCCAACCTGAGCGATCGCCTAGCCCATGACCTCGCCAACGGTCGAAACAAACTCTGTACAATAGCGGGACAGGTCGGTCGCCGCATCGCCGCGATCGCCGCACCTGCCACCCATTCACCTACCCACCGGATCGATGTCAGTCAAAAAAGGGGCCGCCGTCCGCGCCATCCGCAGCCAACTCGAAAACAGCGTCGAAGCCCAGGCCAGCGACACCCGCTTTCCGCCGTACCTCTTTGAAACGCCGGGGGAAGTGCTCGAAGTCCGCGATGACTATGCCCTGGTGAAGTGGGGCCGCGTGCCCACGCCGAACATTTGGCTGCGGGTCGATCAGCTCGAAGTGTTTAGCTAGCCCTCCGCCCCTTCCCCGCGCGATCGCGCCCTTCCCCCATGGCCCCTCCCCCCGTTTCGCCCATGCCCCGCGTCACCATCATCGGAGCCGGTCGGGTGGGCAGCACCCTCGCCCAGCGGCTGTTGGAACAGTACAACGTTGACGTGGTGCTGCTGGACATTGCCCCGGATCTGCCCAGGGCGATCGCGCTGGACCTGATGCAGGCGCGGGCCTTAGGAGGGCACGATCGCCAGATCATCGGCACCAACGACTATTGGGACACCGCCGGATCCGATGTGATCGTCATCGCCGCCGGTCTGCCGCGTAAACCGGGCATGACCCGAGAGGATTTGATTAGCGTCAATGCCCGCATCGTCATCGACGCCACCCGCCAAGCCCTGGCGCGATCGCCCGAAGCCGCCCTCCTCGTCATCACCAACCCCCTCGATGTGATGACCTACCTGGCATGGCGGGCCAGCGGTCTGCCGCCCCACCGGGTCATGGGCATGGCCGGGGTGCTCGACACGGCCCGGTTCCGCCACTTCATCGCCGAGGCCCTGGCCGTATCCTGGCACGATGTGAGCGCCCTAGTGATCGGCACCCACGGGGATACGATGGTGCCCCTGCCGCGCTACGCCACGGTCCACGGTATTCCCCTGACGGAATTGTTGGAGGAGGAGGCGATCGCGGAGATTGTCCACCGCACCCAATTTGGCGGGGCCGAACTGGTCCAACTATTCCGCAATGGCAGCGCCTACCAGGCCCCCGCCGCCGCCGCCGCCCAGATGGTGGCCTGTCTGTTGGGCCAGCGCCGCCAACTGTTGCCCGCTTCGGTGCCCCTCCAGGGGGCCTACGGCGTTGAGGATCTGTGCATTGGCGTGCCCATTTACCTGGGTGCCCAAGGGGTGGAGCAGGTGGTGGAACTGGACCTGACCAAGCCGGAGCGGGATGCCTTTGAGCGCTCCGTTACGGCGCTGCAAGAGGCCATCAAAACCGCCAGCTACTTGGTCGATTAGAGTGCATTCGGGTTTGAGGGATTCGGTCTCCCCAGGAGTGTAGCCATGGCCGCCAAGCACCGGCGAGTTCAGTTCAATCCAGCGGTGCGGGAGTTTGTCTTGGATCGCGACGGTCACCGCTGCAACAGTTGCCAATGTCCAGGCAGCGTCGCCCCACTCGAAATTGATCACATCATCCCCCTCGCCCTCGGGGGCACCAACGACCTGAGCAATCTCCAAATCCTGTGCAGTTCCTGTAATCGCCAAAAGCGCGATCGCCTTGATCCCCGCTTTCAACGGCGCTGGACTTGATTGGATTCAGGCGTGCCCCCTCGGCATCCTGCCCAAACCAGGGTTCAACCTAGATCAACACGGCGATAGAGGTCCGCGAGGGGAATTGCTAGGGTGGGCTGCTGGATCGCGATCGCGCCGTCGAGGTCCGTGCAGTCCACAAAACCCCAGCGTTGGTCATCTAGTTTTTCGTAATGTTCCACGCAGGGGCAATCTTGGCTGATTAAAAGATAGTGGCACAGGGTCGGAATGGTGCGATAGACGCGGAACTTTTCGCCGCGATCGTAGGCTTCCGTACTGGGGGAAAGCACCTCAGCAATCAGTACCGGATTGAGGATTTCGTCGGTGCGATCGCCGTTGCCATCCTGATTAAAAACCGGCGCGCCATCGGTCACCATCACGTCAGGGTAGGTGCCCCGCTGCACTTCAGGAATCCACAGCCGCAGATCGCTATTAAACACCTCGCAATCGGAGTCCATCAGCAGCCGATCTAGCAGCACATACAGACATCCGGCAATGCGGCTGTGGTTGGCGGATCCTCCGGGCATTGGAACGATTTCCCCGTTGCGATATTCGTGGCGTTCTTCGGCGCTGGCTTCGCGCGATCGATAGTCATCAAGGCTATATCGGCGGTCGGTGGCAATAACCATGGGCAGCTCCGGCGCGATCGCGGTGGCATCTGATCCCATTATGGCCTGCCCCAAAAATAGCCATACCAACAAAAAAAGGGCTGCACCACAATGCAGCCCCCGAAAGTCCTTAAAGTCCTTATCGCGCCGTTCTACAGCGTCAAGGAAGCGGTTTGATTCTCGATCACATCCGCCAACTCCTTCAGGAACGACGCCGCATCGGCCCCGTAAATAATGCGATGATCCGCCGTCAAATTCACCTGCATTTGCGTCTTCACGCCAAACATGCCATCCTTCGTCGCCACCACCTGCGGTTTAGAAGCGCCCACTGCCAAAATCGCCCCCTGACCGGGCGGCAAAATCGCATCAAAGCGATCCACCCCAAACATGCCCAGGTTCGACAGGGTGAATGTGCCGGTGGTGTACTCGTCCGGTTGCAGTTGCTTGGCCCGGGCGCGATCCACCAAATCCTTCCACTGGCGCGACAGGGAATACAAATCCGTCGCGTCGGCATTGCGCAGGACGGGGGTAATCAAACCGCCATCGGGCATCGCCACCGCCACCGCCACATTGATTTCGCTGCGGTACTGGATCGCATCGGGCGCGTAGGCCGCATTGACAATGGGATATTTCCGCAGGGCCAGGGCCACGGCCTTCGCCAGGAGCGCCGTCATGGTGACGCCCTTGGACTTCACCTGTTTGTAGAGGGCGTCCAGTTTGTCGGTGGTGATGGTGTAGCCCACCCGGAAGACGGGCACCGACAGGCTTTGGTTCATGTTGTTGACCACGGCCTTCTGGAGGGTGGTCATGGCCTTGGCTTCGCCGGACAGGGGTGGCAGGGCCACGGGGGTCGCCGCGATCGCGGGAGCCGCCACAACGGGAGCCGCCACCGGAGCCGAAGCCGCCGGAGTCACCGCCGGAGCAACGGGGGCACGGCCAGCGGCCCGTTCCACATCTTCAGCGACGATGCGCCCGTGGGGACCGGACCCCACGAGACCCGTCAGATCTACCTTCAGTTCCTTAGCCAGTTTTCGGGCACGGGGGGACGCGATCGCGCGGCCATTGGTCCCCGCACTCGCCACCGGGGCAGACGCCGCCACGGGAGCCGGAGCCGCCGCAGCCACAGGGGCCGGAGCTGCCGCAGCCACGGGAGCCGGAGCCGCAGCAGCCGGAGCACCACTACCGAGGGACGCCGCCTTCGCCTTCGCCTCCTCGATTTCCGCCTCCGTTTCCGCAATCAGGGCGATCGTCTCCCCCACGGGCACCGCCGACCCCGCCTCCGAAATCACCACCGCCAGAAACCCTTCATTGAAGGATTCCACGTCCATATCCGCCTTATCGGACTCGACGATCAAGATCGTTTCGCCCTTTTCCACCTTGTCGCCCGGAGCTTTTTCCCACGAGACGATCTTGCCTTCGGTCATCGTGGAGCTGAGGGCAGGCATGAAGACTTCGTGAATCATGGGGCGCTCTACCAGGAACTTTCGGAGGTGTGTTGTGGAAATACCAAGGTCAGATTGTACCGCGCGATCGCCCCGGTGCGCGGGTTCTAGGGGAGCTGAACCACTTTGGCGGTATTGAGTTTGAGGGTTTCGGTATTGACGCCGGATTCGCGGGTGAGGGCAATTTTGCCGGTGCGGGCCACTTCGCGGATGCCGAACTTGCCCAGGACGCCCATGATGGCGACGAGTTTGCCCGGATCGCCCACCACCTCTAGGGTCAGGGAATCTTCACCAATATCGACGGCGCGGGCGCGGAACACCTGGGCCAGTTCGATGATTTCCGATCGCGTGGCGCTGGACGCATTGACCTTGAGCAGCATCAATTCCCGTTCCACGCAGGGCAGTTCGGTGATGTCCTGCACCTTGATGACGTGGATGAGCTTATAGAGCTGCTTGACGATCTGTTCGATGATGCGATCGTCGCCGGGGACGACCATGGTGATGCGCGAAATGTTGTTCTGTTCGGCGGGGCCGACGGCGAGGCTTTCGATATTGAAGCCGCGACGGGCAAATAGGCCGGCAATGCGCGTGAGGACGCCGGCTTCATCTTCGACAAGCACCGAGAGGGTGTGTTTCATGGCTGCTGTTGGGGATCGGGCGGGGGGCGCTCAGGACGGGACCAGGGGGCCAGGTCCGAAAACCCCGCAAACTTTTAACTTACCCGAAAGCTGCCCGAAATCTCATTTTGTTGTCTGGCTTGGATCCTTTGAATCGAGTTGGGCGAACCAGGTTTGCAGGAGGGGATTGATTTGATCGGGGGCTTCGTCGTGGGGGCAGTGGCCGAGGCCGGGGAGCATTCGGACTTCGGCGCGATCGCTCCATTGGCCCATTTGCTGTGCCAGTTTGGGGGGAATCATGCGATCGCCGTCGCCCCAGAGGATCAGGACGGGAATTTCGAGGCGGGGCAGCAGATCGCGCATTTTCGGGCCAAATCGGGGGCTGCTCATGGTGCGGATAATTTGGGCAAAGGCATCGGCTGCGCCGCGATCGCGGGCCGGCGCGCTCAAAATTTCCACCAAATCCCCATCAATGGCGGCGCGATCGCAATAGGCCACCCCCGCCCAGCGCCGCACCACCGCCGGTCGCCGCACCCCATAGAAAATCGTCTTCAGGAGCCACGGGGCCGCCACAAGCCGCTCGATGGCATTCACTAAAGGCATCACCGCCTTGGGAACCAAATCTTCACGGGCCGCCGGATCCGGCAAACTAATCGCCACCACCGCCGCCGCCATGGCCGGGTGACGATCCGCCGCCGTCAGGGCCACCAACGAGCCGATGGAATTGCCCACGATCGCCACGGGCCGCCCCAGCATCTGCCGCCAAAACTCAAACACCTGATCCGCCCAGAAATAGGCATCATAGGCCCCCGTCGGCGGTTTACTCGACGCCCCAAAACCCACGAGATCCAGGGCATAAACGGGCCGCTGGGCCGCGATCGCCGCCATATTGTGCCGCCAATGGCCCACCGACGCCCCAAACCCATGGATCAACAGCACCGGCGTTCGGCCCTCGCCCGCCTCCCCCTCCGGCCCCGGCAAAAACGCATAGCGCGATCGCCAGCCCCGCCACACCCAATCGCGCCACCGGCCCGTCGTCGTCCGCCAGGACATTGTGCCCCCGTTCAAAACCATCCCACCGCCCCTTCTCTCCACCCTTCCCACTGTAGCCCCCGGCCCCCCAAACGCGGTTCAATGCAGCGATCGCTACAAAACCGCCCCGTCAAAGTCGTTTGCAAGTTGGAGAGTGGGACTAAAATGATCGAATGACTCCCGTCGCGATCGCCCCTGGGTCCATCGTGGCGGAATCCGCGATCGTCCCAGCGCACCCAGTACGGCCCTGATCGAGTCAATCAACCGCACCGCCGCGCCCGCGATCGCCTCAACTACCGTCTCAGTTTTTAAACGCCAATCTACGCCAAACAATGCCAGCGATCGACAGACGCAGAAGACCTCAAAAGCAGAACCTTCCCCCCATCAACGGCAACATCCGCGCCTCGGAAGTGCGGGTCATCGGTGCCGACGGCTCCCAGCTTGGCATCATGAGTCTCGCGGAAGGCTGCCGCCTCGCCGATGAGCAGGAACTCGACCTCGTGCTGATCAGCGACAAGGCCACCCCCCCCGTCTGCCGAATTGTCGATTACGGCAAATACAAATTCGAGCAGGAGAAAAAAGCCCGCGAAGCCAAGAAGAAGCAGCACACGGCCGACGTCAAGGAGGTCAAGATGCGCTACAAAATCGATCCCCACGACTACAACGTGCGCCTGCGGGCGGCGGAGCGGTTCCTCAAGGCGGGCGACAAGGTGAAGGCCACCATCACCTTCCGGGGGCGCGAAATCCAGCACGCTTCCCTGGCGGAAACCCTGCTCAAGAAGATGCAGGACGATCTCCAGGAGGTGGCCGAGGTGCAGCAGGCCCCCAAACGGGAAGGACGCAACATGATGATGATGCTCTCCCCCAAGAAAAAGGACGAGAAGAAAAAGTAGACCACCGGTCACCGCGATCGCGCGATCGCCACCGTGGCCACCGCAGGGGTTAGCATCGGCGGGGATGGGATCAAGCGGGTCATCCCGCCGCCCCCATTCCCCATCAGACCAACGAGGGACTCGGGGATGGACGCCAACTATCAGAGCCTGCCACGCAGCAAGCCCCTGACGGCCCTGTTGCGCTGGCTGAACCTGCGCCCGGAAGAGGGGGAACGCACCTGGTTGATGTTCGCCTTCTATACGGTGACCACCGTAGGGCTCAGTTGGCTCGATAACAGCACGGCGGGCCTCTTTGTCGATCGCTACGGGGCGGTGGGTCTGCCGCTGATTTACCTATGCAATGCCCTGCTGGGGTCCGCCCTGGGCATGGCCTATTCCTGGATGCAGCGCACTTTGCCCCTGCGGCAGGCGATCGTCACCATTCCCCTGGTGATTGCCCTGCCGCTGGTGCTGTTCCGCATGGGGCTGGGCATTGAGCATTTGGCGGCCATCACGGTGTTTATGATGCGCCTGTGGCTGGATGTGACCTATGTGCTCAATGACATCAACACGTCGATCACGGCCAATCAGCTTTTCAATATTCGCGAAATTAAGCGCACCTATCCCCTCATCAGTAGCGGGGTGCTGGTGGCGGATGTCATTAGCGGTTTTTCCCTGCCTTTGCTGCTGAAGTGGGTGGGGCTGCAAAATGTGCTGCTGATGGCGGCGGCGATGATTGCCCTGGGCGGCGGCATTTTGTTCTACCTGAGCAAGACCTACCGTCAGGCGTTTCCCGATGCGCCGAGCCGTTTTTTGGAGGATGGCGGCGGCGGGGATTATTCGCCGAATCGGCGGCTCCAGGGGCCGCTGCGGAGCTATGCGGTGTGGCTGGTGGGCTTTTTTGTCCTGGCCCAGGTGCTGCAACTGTTGATTGAGTTCCAGTTCCTCAATCAGTTGGAGTTGCAGAATGAGGGCCGCACGGATGTGGCGGAGTCGATCGCGAGTTTCCTGGGTTTATTCAATGGGGTGCTGGGGCTGGCGGAGTTGATTACCCAGTGGTCCCTGTCGAGTCGGGCGATTGAGCGGTTTGGCCTGTTCCGGTCGGCGGCGGCGCAACCGGTGGCGATCGCGTTGGCGGCGGTGGCGTCCTTGGCGGGGGGCTTTGCCTGGTTTGGGGGCGTGTCGAGTTTGTTCATCGGCGCGATCGCGATCAAATTCGTCGATGAACTGCTGCGCTATACCCTCTTCGCCAGTGCGGGGCCGGTCCTGTTCCAGCCGGTGCCCGATAACGTCCGCAGTGCCCTGCAAGCGCGGGTGCGGGGTCTGTTTGAATACCTCTCGACGGGCCTCGGGGGCGGTTTGGTCCTGGGCACCGTGTGGGTGTGCGCCAACTGGCTCCCGGCGGCTTGGGCCTCGTTCCAAAGCTGGGTGTTTGTGGCCCAGATTGCGATTTTTGCCTCCCTGTGGCTGCTGGTGGTGTGGGGGCTGCGATCGCGCTATGTCAGCCTGTTGGTCCTAAGCGCAGAACGGGGGCGGCTCGGCGCGATCGACGTCGATTCCAGTACCCTCAAACTCGCCGTCATCGAAGCCCTCGAACAACCGGGCACCACGATCGAAGACAAACAATCCTGCATCGAACTCCTCAGCCGCATCGACCCCGATAACGTCAGCGAAGTCCTCGCCCCCCTCCTGACCGCCCTGCCCACCAAGCTCCAGCGGCAAAGCCTCGACGTCATGCTCCAGCAGCCGAGGGCGGAATATCTGACCCAGGTGCGCGCCCTCATCGTCCAGCAGCCCCCGCCGCCGGTCCTGGCCGGAGCCCTGCGCTACCTCTGGCTCACGGAGGAGGATCAGGACGTGCGCCATCTCCAGCCCTACCTGCGGCCCGAGGTGGATCCCATGGTGCGCGGCACCGCCGCCTCCCTGATCATGCGGCGCGGCACCCCCGCCCAAAAGGCCGAAGCCACCAACAGCCTGCGGAAAATGCTCACCAGCAAGGAACCCCACGAGCGGGTCATGGGCTGCCGCGCCCTGGGGGAGGCGGACTATCTCCAGGCATTGCGGCTGTATATCCCCAACCTGCTCCAGGATGAATCGTTGGAGGTGCGCTGCGCCCTGCTGGAGGTGATCGCCTCAGCGGGCCTGGAGGACTATTACCCGGCCCTGTTGCAGGGGCTGGCCACCAAACCCACCCGGGAGGCGGCCTTCAAGGGGTTGGCGCGCCTGGGTAATGACGCCCTGCCGATGCTGCTGAAGGTGGCTGAGGACATTCAGCAGCCGGACATTATGCGGGTCCATGCGTGGCAGGCGGTGGGGCAAATCGGCACGGCGGATGCCCTGGATGCCCTGGTGTGGGGGACGTTTACGAACTGGGGCCAGAGTCGGCGCAATCTGCTGCGGATTTTGCTGAAAATTCCCCAGGAGGCGGGCATTGAGGGGGTGCTGGTGCGCATTGGCCGCAGCGGCGTGGAGACGTTGATTGATCAGGAGTTGCGCTTTGCGGGGCAGCTCTATGGGGCGCTGGTGGATCTGACGCCGGCGCGGCTGCCGGGATCGGAGGCGGATCTGCTGCGGCAGGCCCTGCGGGATGCGTTGGCGGATGGGCAGGAATGTTTGTTTCTGCTGATGAAGTTTTTGTATCCGTTGGGGTCGATCCAGGCGGCGTCGTTCAATTTGCGATCGGGCTCGAAGGAGAATGTGGCCCGTGGCTTGGAGATTCTGGACAATACGCTGGATATTCCCAATAAGCGGGCGGTGCTGAGCTTGTTGGATGCGGCGGACGATCGCGAGAAGCTGGAAAGTTTGGCGGATTTGATTGGCTACCAGCCGCTGCTGCCCCGCGATCGCGTGCGATGGCTGATTGATCTGCGGTTTTTCATGGCGGACTGGCCCCTGGCCTGCTGTTTCAACCTGGCGCGGCAGGCCCGCTGGAGCCTGACCAGTGAGCAGACGATCGCCTGTTTGAGGCATCCGAGGGGGTTTGTGCGCGAGGCGGTGCTGGCCTATCTGGCGGTGGCGTCCCAGCGGGCGCTGATGGAATGGTTGCCGCGCCTCCAGGGGGATCCCGATCGCCTGGTGGCGGCCCAGGTGAAGCAACTGATGGCGGAACTGGGCCTATCGCCGACGGGGGGCTAGGAGGGGCAGTAAGCATTGAGGCAGCAGCGTCATGGCTTACGGCTAGGCCACCCCCAGGCCCGCATATTCGCGCAACTCCGGGGGCTGTAGGCCCAAAACGATCGCGGCCCGCTCCACCCCGCGCTCCAAAAGGGCATCCGTCAGGGAACAGTCCGTTTGATTGCGCTGAATCCAAATTTTGCCGGCGCGAATTTCCAGATGAATGAGGCAGTTATAAATTCGCCGCTGGCCGTCCCAGCCCAAATCAATCAACAGATACCGATCCGCTGCCGGATCAAAAATTGTTTGTGATTCCACCTCTCCCCCCAAGGGAGAACCGGTGGCATAGTCCGCCAACAGTTCCTGAATGATTTGTCGATATTGCGCTAGTCGATCCATTGCAAAATCACCTCATCCTGCGGCCCATACACCATTAATTTGAGTCCATAGGTTTGAATAGCTAGCTGTGGCAAATCTCGACCAAAAAATGATTGGTAAGGAACAATCGGGACTGCCAAATAAAGCATTCGGTCGGGATCTAGCCGTTCAAGGGCCAAACGGTAATTGAGGAATTGCCCCAACGCCAAATGGAAGTCCAGCATGGCCGAATCATTTAGAAAACTTTTGATCTCTACGGCGATCTTTTTCCCAGTTCGCTGCGCCCCCAAAAGCTGCTGTGCCCCTAGATCGATTTCCAGGCGATCGCCCGCGCCAAATTCCAAACGCAGGGGATCATGGGTAATCTCCCACGCCTGTTTTTCGAGACCTCGCCTAACGGCATTATGGAACTTATCCCTAGCCATTAAAACTATTTAAATGCTCGTTAATCCAAGTCTGATTGTGAACTCAAATTGGAAATTGAATGGAGTAATCTCTGGAGGCAAAATTGGCCCGTCTATACTGTAACCGAAAGGCAATGGGGTCAATCGCGCCCGTAGACCTCAGCCAAGCGCCTAGGCTCTCCGCTGGGCTGTTAACCTCTCCCGCCGCTAGGATAAGATGTAAGGCTAGGAGGAGCCCGTCGTGCAGCCCTTGCTCCGCAACACCGCTGTCCATGGCGCGCTGGCGATCGCCCGATGTGCCGTTTGCGTAGAATTGCTTAGCGCCCATGCTCACTAGCGTCGATCGCCTGCTGTTTATTCGCGAGGTGCCCATCTTCAAGGAATTGAGGGATGAGTTTCTCGTGCGATTGGCGTCCTGTATGGATGAGCTGTCGTTCCCGGCCCACCAAACCATCTTCACCCAGGGGCAGGAGGGGCGATCGCTCTATATCGTCGTGTCCGGGCAGGTGCGGGTGCATTTGGCGGACGATCGCGAGCTGGCCAAACTGGGGAAAGGATCCTTTTTTGGCGAGATGGCCCTCTTCGATTCGGAGCCGCGATCGGCCTCGGTGACGACGTTGGAAACCTGCGAATGCCTGATGCTGACCCAGCAGCAACTCTATGACGCCATCGACGAGACGCCGGACATTGCCGTGAATGTGATCCGTCTGCTGTCGCGCCGCATTCGCCAACTGAACGAAAAGCTGAACGAGAAGCGCGATCGCGAGGCCGCCCGGGAAGTCCGCACCGCCCTGAAGCCAAAATCCTGACCCCCTAAACACGAAAAAGCCCCCCGCGATCGCGAAGGGTCAGGCTCTAGAGAGAGCATCAGAAGCGACTCAAATCGGTTCGGGAAGGCGGGGCGATCTAGCTCATGGTTGCGCCGCTGCGATCGTAGGACGCACGCACCGATCCCTCAATTTTTCCCTGAATGCAGCTCCAGTGGTGGACCGCCTCCTCGCCAAGCTCCATCCCTTCAATGGCGCGGCCCAGCATCGACTGCTGGCGGTTCTTGACGACGTGGTGGTGGCGCATCATCAGGACGCGGGCGCGATCGGATAGGTTCATGGCGGGATCCTCCTGGAGGAATAGTGAAATGCGGCTTAGGGGGACAACGGTTGGGTCCTTACAGCTTGGCTGGTCTCGATTGATTCATTATAAATAATTTTCTGTAGCTTAGGCTACATATTGAATTTTATTCATGGAACTTCACGAACTTTTGGGAAGGGATCGGCGCGATCGCGAAGTCCGCTAAGCTCTGGGGGTTGTGGTGGCGGCGTTTGCGGAGGATCGGCATGGGGATCAAGGGGATCACGGAGGCCAGCCTGGAGGCGGGGGGCCGCACCTGGTTCTATCGGGAGGCGCTGCCGGAGCAGGACAACGGTCGGCCGCCGGTGGTGTTGCTCCATGGGCTGGTGTCCCAGAGCTATGGCTGGCGCAAGACCTTGCCGGAGTTGGCGGCGGCGGGTTTTAGGGCGATCGCGCCGGACTGGCTGGGCTGTGGTTTTTCCCAGAAGGTGGATCGGCTGGACTTTAGCTACCGGCCCGAGGCACTGGCGGCGGCGTTGGGGGAGTGGATCGAGGCCATGGGGATCGGGCGTTTTTCCCTGGTGACCCAAGGGTTTCTGGGGACGGCGGGGTTGCTCTATGCCCTGGGGGCGCGCGATCGCGTGGAGCGGCTAGTCATCCTCAACGGGCCAGTTACGCCGGACGCAAAATTGCCCTGGAAGATGTCCCAACTGGCCATTCCCTTCGTGGGGGATATGTTGACCCAGGATCCCCTGTTGGTCGATCGCATCCTGGAGGGGGGAAGCCCGTACCAGGTGGCGGATGAGGATTTGGATGTGTACCGTCGCCCGTTCCTGAAAAGTTCCGATGCGGGGCGATCACTCCTGGCGATTGTGCAGCGGCTGGCGGTGCCGAAGGTGACCCAAACGGTGGCGGCGGGGTTTGCGTCCTGGGAGGGGCCGGTGCTGGTGCTCTGGGGCGATCGCGATCCCTGGACGCCGGTGGCCCAGGCGGAAGCCTTTACAAAAACCTTGCCCCAGGGGGAATTGGTGACCCTAGAGGAGGTGGGGCACTATCCCCAGGAGGACTGGCCGGAAAAGGTCAATGAGGCCCTGATTCTGTTCCTGCGGCGTCAGAATTAGCGGAAATCCGGGGGCGATCGCCGCTGGGGTTCTCCGCTGGCCCTTGGCATTCGCCCTTTGAATCGGATCATGAACTCCAGTTGAATTTCCCCCGGCGATCGCGCCAAGATGGAGCGATTCACCTGCCCCGTTGGCGCTATGGCTTTATCGACGAAACCTCGGGTTGTCATCATCGGTTGCGGCATCGTTGGGGCGACGATCGCCTACGAGCTAGGCCGGGGGGAGCAGTTTGATGTGACGGTGCTCGAACGGCAGCCCAAGGCCCCCGCGATCGCCCCCGATGCGATCGCCACCTACCGCACCGGCACCCCCGGAGCCTTGGGGATGCTGATGGGGGTAGTGAGCCAAAAGGTCCAGGGGCGGGCTTGGGACCTGCGGGAGGCCAGTCTGCGGCGCTTCCATACCCTGATCCCGGAACTGGAAAGCCTCACGGGCACCAAGGTGGCCCACAACGAAAATGGCCTCCTGAAGCTGTGCGGCCCCGACGGGGATCTGGCCCAGTGGGAGGCTTTGGCGGCCCAGCGCAAGGCCCAGGGCTGGCCCCTGGAGGTGTTGGGAACCGACGCGATCGCGGGCACCTATCCCCAGGTGTCCATGGAGGCATTGGGGGGGGTGTCCTTTGGCATCTACTCCCCCAAGGATTGGCAGGTGCAGCCCATTTCCCTGCTGACGGCCCTGGTGAATGGGGCGCGGCACCATGGGGTGAAATTTTCCTTTGGCACCACGGTGACGGCCCTCCATCCCCAGGTCGGCGGCATTCGGGTGGAGTTGGCGGATGCGGAAAAGGGGGCGGCTCCCCTGGCTCCCATCGGGGCGGATTGGATCGTGGTGGCGGCGGGGCTCGGCTCCAGCGCGATCGCGGCGACGGTGGAGGAAACGGCTTCCTTAAAATTGCAGCCGGTGTTGGGGCAGGCGGCGAAGTTCCAGTTGGATCGGCCCCTGGCGATGCGCGAACCGGCCATCACGGGGGATGACGTGCATGTGGTGCCCATCGGCGGCGGCGGCTATTGGGTGGGGGCGACGGTGGAATTTGGCGGGGACGATCCGACGGCGGTGCCAGTGGCCGATCGCGATCGCTGGCAAACGGTGCTGGATGCGGCGATCGCCCTGTGCCCGGATCTAGCTTCCGCGACGATTACCCAAACCTGGTCCGGCCTGCGGCCCCGCCCCGTCGGTCAACCGGCCCCGGTGATTGAACCGCTGCCATCGTGCGATCGCATCTGGCTGGCGACGGGCCACTATCGCAATGGGGTTCTCCTGGCACCGGCCACGGCGGAGGCGATCGCCACGGCCCTGCGACAGGCGGCCTTTGCCTAGGGGACTTTGGGCGGTTGATTGTTGGGTTGGATTGATTGGATGGATGGGGCGTTAGCGTGATCGCGTGGACATCGCCTCCCCAGGGGATTGGGCCGGTAGGGTTTCCGCCGCCGCATCCAGCACCAGCCCCGGATCCTCGGGCGATCGCAGCACCGCCAGCGCCTCTTTTATGACAACCGCCGTCGGCACCGCCACAATCACCCCCAGCAGGCCCCCCACCCGCGCCCCGGTCAAAATCGCCACGAACACCCAAAAGGGATTCAGGCCCGTCACGCTCCCCAGCACCCGAGGGGCCACCAAATTCTCGATCACCTGCTGCACCAGCAGCGCCGCCGCCAGCGCCTGCAACGCCAACGTAATGTTTTGCAGCGCCACCAAAAGCGTCACCACCGCAATGCCCACGGAGCCGCCAAAGGGCACCAGCGCCACCAACCCGATCGTCAGGCCAAACAGCAAACCAAAGGGAATTTTCAGCAGCACAAACATCACCGTCACCCCAACGCCGAGGCTCGTGGCATTGAGGATTTGGCCGATGAAATAGTTCTGAAAACTCGATCGCAACGTGCGCGACACGCGATCGCGGGCGCGATCGGGCAGCCAATTAATCAAACTCTCCCAAATTTCATCACTGTGCTGCACCAGATAAAACGTCAGCACCACCGTCAGCAGCACATCCAGCAGCCGCACCACCGTCAGCACCGTCACATTCAGGGCCAGGTTCAGGGTGCGCCCCGCCAGCCGCTGAAGCTCATCCTTGAGGCGATCATTAAATTGCGTAATTGCCCCATCGAGACTGATGGGCAGGCCAAAAATCTCCGCCCGCTCATTGAGGATCATCAACTGCTGCTGGCCCGAATCAATCCACTCCGGCAGCCGCGCCACCAACTGCTGCGCCTGGGACACGGCCAACGGCACCAGGGTCACCCCCACGCCGATCACCAGGGACAGGGCAACGAGAAACACAAAAATTGACGCCGGCCCGCGCCGCACCCCCCGCTGGGACAGCCAGCCCACGGGATAGCTCAGGACGAACGACAGGAGCGCCGCCACGGTCAAAATTGCCAGCAGGGACTGGAAATAGCCAAAAATCGTCGCCAAGGCCCAGGCATTCAGCAGGGCGAGGGGGGCCACTAGGGCGATCGCCAAGGGCCGCGCCAGGGGACCGAGGGAACTCCACCACTGCCACAGTTTGCTCCTGCCGTTGGGAACCGACGACCCAAACTCTGCCATTGCAACGTTGCCCTCCGAGGCCCTCAAAGCTGGTTACATGCTATTACGGTCGGTCCCGTTCAGGCCGCGATCGCGGGGTCTTTTTAAGGTCTAGGGTTTCTACCCGGCCCCACGCCCAATCGCAATCCCCTAAAACCGTTTCCCTAGGGTTGGCCCTGGGCCTTGCGTCCGGTGACCATGCCGTTGTTGCGGTACTGACGCTGGCGATCCTGGGCGGTGCTATGGCGCGGATCGTCCGGCGGAATGGTGGCCATCAGGTCCGCCGCCCGGTTCCAGCGATCGGCGACGCTGCGCCACTGTTCCGGGGTTTGGGCGTCCTGGCCCGCGATGACCGCCTGTTCCGCGAGGCGCACCGCCTGGGCAAAGGCATCGGCCTCCTGGGGGGCCGCTGGATTGGTGGGGGAAGATCCCTCCTCCAAGGCGGCGTCACTGCGGGGGCCGAACCATTCCAACTGCCATGCGGCGAAGCCCACCACCACTAAACTCACCGCTGCGCCGCCCACGACCCCCAGACCAAAGCTCGCCCGCCGCGATCGCCGCTTGGTGGGATCCGTCGATTCCAGGGACGGCAGTTCCAGGGTACGGCGGCGCTGGCGGATCTGCCGCAGGGTCCAGTAGAACCAATTGGATCGCTTCAGGCGCAGATCGCAGGCCCACAGGAGCGAGTCCGGATCCCGCCGGATCGCCGCCAGCCACAGTAATTGCTGTTCCTCCACCAGCCGCGCATAGACTTGCACCCGCTGAATGCCGCGCGGGGCCAACTCTTCCAGGACCCGCTGCACCCGCTCCACCGTCGGCTCCCGCTCCAGGTCCGGCGATCGCGCCTCACAGAGCAGTTGGAGAATGCCCCCTTCGAGAACCGCCCGGGTCCGCAACCCCAGGGGGGCAAGGCGCTCATTGAGTATCTGAACGATCGCGGCGATGCTGCCCCCACAGGCTTGGGTATACACATCATCAATCTGACTGGTGGTGTCCAAGCGATCGCGTTCCTGCCAATTACTGCCCACGGTCACTCGTTCTCGGGTGGATTCACCGGGCGATAGGTTCAGCATGTTTTTAACATAATTCCTTATATTTACTGAGAGATTGCCAAAGACTGATCGCAACGGGGCCAATGCCGCGCGATCGCGTGATCCCTACCCTTCCAAGGGCCATTGTCTCCCCAGGGGCCGATCAAGTTCCCTCAACTTTGGAGGGCGAGGGAGAGGGCGCGATCAAGATCCGCCGCCAAATCCTCCATTCGCTCTAGGCCCACGGACACCCGCAGCAGATTCTCGGGGGTGGTGCTATTTGGCCCTTCGAGGGAAGCGCGGTGCTCGATCAAACTTTCGGTGCCCCCCAAGCTCGTGGCCCGCCCAAAAAGCTGGGTATGGGTCACCACCGCCTGGGCCGCCGCGCGATCGCCCCGCACCGCGATCGACAACATGCCGCCAAAATCCGACATCTGCCGCGCCGCCACCACACAGCCCGGATGGGTCGCCAAGCCGGGATAATACACCCGCTCCACCGCCGGATGGGCCGCCCAGTGGCGAGCCAGGTAGCGGGCATTGTCGCAGTGGGCGCGCATCCGCAGGGGCAAGGTTTGCAAACTGCGCAGCAGCAGCCAACAGTCAAAGGGCGACGGCACCGCCCCGGCCACCTGCTGAATTTGGCGCACCCGCCCGAAGGCCGGATGGTCCCCCTGGCCGATGACCGCCCCCCCGAGGACGTCCCCATGGCCCCCTAAATATTTAGTGGTGGAATGGACCACCAGATCGGCCCCCAACGCCAAGGGCCGCTGGAGGAGCGGGGTGGCCCAGGTGTTGTCGCACACCAGCAATGCGCCCACGTCCCGCGCGATCGCCGCGATCGCCACAATATCCGTCACCTTCAGCAGCGGATTCGAGGGGGTTTCCACCCAGATCAGGGCCACCGGAGCCGCCGTCGGGTCCATGGCCGCCGCCGCCACCGCCGCCAGATTATCCATATCCACAAAGGTGACCTCCAACCCCCAGGGAGCCAAGGTGTCGGTCATCACCAGCCGGGTGCCGTGGTAGCAATCTCGCGGCGCTAGGATCCGTCCCGGTCCGCCGATCGCCTGGAGGGCCGCATGGGTGGCGGCGGTGCCGGAACTGAAGGCGGCGGCGGCGGTGCCCCCTTCGAGCTGGGCCAGAACCCCTTCGAGGGTGCGGCGGTTGGGGTTATCCAAACGGCTATACACAAACCCCCTGGAGTACTCCCCCTGGTCATCCCGCGCGAAGGTGGTGCTCAGGTGGATGGGGGCCGCGATCGCGCCGGTGGTGGGGTCGGGGGTGCGGCCCGCATGGACGGCCAGGGTTTCTAGGTGGAGTGAGGAATTGGGAAGATCAGTCATGGGGCGCAGATGGCGCAGTGTGCCGTAGTGGAAGCCCCTCAGGCGGGTGAGGGGCTTGGGGCCAAGTATGGCACGGGGCGCGATCGCGGGGATTCACACTTGCCGTTGATGCGGTTCTTTCCGCCGATCCAGCGATGGCTAATCTAGGGATTGCCCGACCGGAATTGCCCTAACAATTGATCTGATATTGATGATCTGATGCCTGATGGGCCTCTGAAGCTGGCCGTTAGTTTGATCAATGGATCGGGGGGTTTGAGGCGGCCTTGGGGGATGCGGTTGAACTGCGTAATTTAATTGCGTTATTTGATGGGATTCGTGTCCTTGGTTGGCGGTCCAATGGGGTCGAGATTGAAGCGATCGCGGGCGACCATCGGCTGCCAAACATGGCCTAAGTCGGGGATTGCGCCCGCGTCTAGTCCTGGTTAGTCCAGCGGATGCGACCGCGCCGGACACTGTACAGGAGCCGGTCAATGGCGCTGATTTCATCCTCATCCAAGCCCCCATCCAGGATGGCGGTGCGCAGGACGTGGCGATCTAGGGGGGTGAGTTGGTGGCTGGCGATGGACTCGACAAAAAGGTCCGCGATCGCGTTGGGCAGTAAGTTCACAGGACCGAAAACCATAGCGGTGAATACAACTCATCTCGTGCTTTTTAGTATGCGGCCCTCGCTCGAATTCCCCTGCGATCGCGCGGCCCCCTCGGGGCGATCTTCCTCAATCCAGAGGTTGATATGAATTACGGAGGGCGGGGGATCGGCATTACGATGGTCCTGTGACGGCGATCGCAGACAGGTGCCTCACCCCCAGGGTTTCCCCCGCGAGGGGCAATCGCGGCGGGGCGATCGCGGCGGTCGCGTCTGCCGAACTTGACAATATTTGTTAAAAGATTTGTTAAGAGGTCGGGGATTTGCATCCCCCCTAGGAAATGCGGGCTGGAACTTGACCGAACCATTTGGGGAGTGGTCCGGTCTAACAACGCCAGTGGGAGACGCGATCGCGCGATCGTCCCCTTGGGCTTCACAACCGTCCCGATCAGGGGTTGGGGCCTTGGGGCCGCGCCGCCAGGGACATAAAAGGGGCTCCCACCCACGCCCGCCAGCAATCCGTCATCCGACCAATCGATTTAGACCAATCCTTAATCTTAAGCTCGCTCGCATGGGGGAACGCATGGGGACACAGCACAAAACACCGATGGGCCGAAGTTGCTACGGCTTCAATGCAAACGCAGGGGCAGGGGCAGGGGCAAGGCGATCGCCATCCCGTCGGTTTCAGCCCTGGTGGTGGGGCGGGGCGATCGCCCTGGCCATGGTGACCAGCGGCTGTGAGGGGGCGATTATTCCCCCCAGTGATGCCCAGGAGCGGCCCCCCGGCGGCCAGGGCGCGGCGGAGGGTCCCCCGGCGGTGGATGTGGCCACGGCGGCGACGGCCAATGGTCAGGAATTGCGGGACTATCTAGGCACCACGCGCCCCCATCGGGAGGTGGCGGTGCGATCGCGCATGGAGGGTCCGCTGCTGGCCCTGACGGCGGATGTGGGGGATGCGGTGGGCCGGGGCCAGGTGTTGGCGCGGCTTGACGATCGCCTCTTGGCCACGGAATCGTCGGAAAATGCCGCCGCGATCGCGGCCCTAGAGCTAGAGGTGTCCGCCGCCCAGGCCCAGGTGGGGGAAGCCCAGGCGCGGGTGGAAGAGGTGCGGGTTCAGGTGGGCCAAGCTCGGGCCGATGTGGCTCGCTTCAGTGACCTGGTGGGCGAGGGTGCCCTGCCGGAACGGGAGCTAGAGACGGCTAAATCTACCCTCGCGGGCCTAGAAAAATCCCTACAGGCGGCCCAGCAGCAGGTGCGCCAACAGCAGGACACCGTGGCCGTGGCCCGTAAACGGGTGGTGGCCCAGCGGGCGATCGCGGCGGGCTCCTCCGAGCGGCAAAGTTTTTCGGTGGTGCGATCGCCCATTTCCGGTCGGGTGCTGGCGCGGGTGCTCGAACCGGGCAGCCTCGCCCAACCGGGCAGCGAGATCCTCACCCTGGGGGACTTTAGTCAGCTTGAGATCGAAGTGCGCCTGACCGATCGCGATCTCGCCGCCGTCCGGCCGGGGTTGGCGGTGCAGGTGCGCCTGGATGCCTTCCCCGACGAAACCTTCACCGGGCGGGTGACGCGCATTTCCCCCACGGCGGATCCGGTGGCGCGCCAAATCCCCGTGGAGGTGACCATTCCCAATCCGGGGGGCCGCATTGGCGGTGGCCTGCTGGCGCGGGTGCAGTTTGCCCCCACCCAGGCGGCGCGGGTGGCTATTCCAGAACAGGCCCTGTCGGCGGGCAGTCAGCGGCGGGGCGGTCGAGGCGGGGCGGGGCAACCGATGGCGGCGCGCTCCACTGCCCCCAATCCCAGTGCGTCCAATGGGGCGACCGGGGGTTCCAATGCCGCCGGAGCCGCCACCACCGGCCAAGTGTTTTTGGTGCAGGGGGAGGGGGATAGCGCGATCGTGGTGCCCCAAACGGTTCAACTGGGCGATCGCAGCCGGGGCCAGGTGGAAATCCTCTCGGGTCTGCAACCGGGCGATCGCTATGTCCTGCGCAGTAGCGGGCCGCTCCAGGGGGGCGATCGCGTGCGCCTGAGTTTCATCTCCCAAACGGCAAATCCCTAGGCCGTCAGCCAGATAGCCAGATAGCCAGATAGGGGGTTTAAACCCCTTGTCCCAACGGCTCCATAGCCCTTCCGATCGTCGTTAGCCCCGTACCCCCAGGATCATGTTCGATCGCCTCGCCCCCCGCTTCAGCATCAGTGCCCTGTCGATCCGCCGCCACATTGCCACCCTCGCGATCGCCGTCGCCGCGATCGTCATGGGTGCGGTGTTTGTGGCGGATATGTCCGTCGATCTACTGCCGTCGATTACCTATCCCCGCATCGGTTTGCGGGCCAATGCCCCCGGTCTTGCTCCGGATGTGGCGATCGATGAGGTCACCCGCCCCCTCGAAGAGGCCCTTTCCGCCACGGAGGGCGTCGTCCAGATCTACTCCCAAACCCGCGAGGGCAGCATCAGCCTCGATCTATTTTTTGAGCCGGGGGGCAACCTCGACCAGGCCCTCAACGATGCCACCGCCGCCTTCAACCGGGCGCGGGGCCGCTTGCCGGATGTGGTGGAGGATGCTCGCCTATTCAAATTTGACCCGTCCCAACTGCCGGTCTATGAATTTGCCCTGACGTCCCCGAGCCTCGATTCCACCGCCCTGCGCACCTTTGCCGATGAAACCCTCGCCCGGGAGCTCAATGTGGTGGCGGGGGTGGCGTCGGTGGACGTGTCCGGCGGCCTGCGCGAAGAGGTGAATGTCCTGCTGGATCTAGAGCGAATGCAGACGGCGGGGGTGGGCCTCGGGGATGTGCTCGACAAGCTGGAGGCGGAAAACCAGGATGTGTCCGGGGGACGGCTGCTGGGGGGGGGCAATGAACCGTTGACCCGGGCCATGGGCCGTTTCCGCAGTGCGGAGGAGCTGGCCCAGGTGTCGTTCCCGGTGGGTACCATTGCGGCGGCGGATGAGGGGGCGATCGCGACGCGGCGGGTGGATTTGGCGGAGGTGGCGGACATCATCGACGGCTCCGAGGAGCAGCAGGTGTCGGTCTATCTCGATGGCCTCCCGGCGGTGAAGGTGAGCGTCCAGAAGCAGCCGGATGCCAATACGATCGCCGTGGTGGAGGCGGTGACGGCGCGGATCGAGCAAATGCGGGCCGATGGGCTGATTCCTGCGGAGGCGGACCTGATCGCAACCCTGGATGAGTCGATTTTTATTCGCAATGCGATCGCGAATGTGATTTCGTCGGGGCTAATTGGGACGGCCCTGGCGGCGATCGCGGTGCTGCTGTTCCTCGGGTCGCTGCGCCAGACCATCATCATCGTCACGGCGATCCCGTTGGCGACGCTGATGGCGGTGATTTTGATGCGTTTCGCGGGCCTGAGCCTGAATGTCTTTAGCCTCGGGGGGTTGGCCCTGGGGGTGGGCATTGTGGTGGATAACTCGATCGTGATGCTGGAAACCATCGTCGAAGGGACCGCCCCGACGGGCGATCGCCACCCGGATCCGGAGGAAATCGTGGACCGGGCGATCGCCAGCAGCCAGTCGGTGGAATCGGCCCTGATCGCCTCCACCAGCACCAACCTGGTGTCCGTCCTGCCGTTCCTATTTATTGGTGGGTTTCTATCGCTCCTGTTCGGCGAATTGATTTTGACCATCAGTTTTGCCGTCGGGGCCTCGATCGTCGTGGCCGTCACGATCGTGCCGGTGATGGCATCGCGGCTGCTGGCGGTGCGCTGGCGCAGTGGCATCCATCGCCTGTGGCCGTTGCAGAAATTTGAGGCGGGGGTGCAGGTGACGGCGGCGGCCTACCGGCGGATGCTGCGGCTGGCCCTGCGCTATCGATTGGTGGTGGTGGGGGCCGTGGCGGCGCTGCTCCTGTCCAGTAGCGCCACCGCGATCGCGCGGATCCCCCAGGAAATCCTGCCCAGCATCGCCACGGGCCAGGTGGAACTGTCGGCCCAATTTCCCCCCGGCACCCCCCTGGCGGACAACGAACGGGTGATGGAGCGGATCGATGAACTGCTCCTGGCCCACCCGGCCACCGCCAGCGCCTTCACCACCGTGGGGGGATCCCTCTTTGGCAGTAATGTCAGCCAAAACTCCCTGCGCAGCCGCAGCACCATTTCCCTGGCACCGGGCAGTGACCCGAGGCGCTACATCACCGACATCGAGCAGGCGATCGCCGAGCTGAATCTGGTGGATGTGCGGGTGCGGCTACGGCCCGGTTCCGTGCGGGGGTTGATTTTGACCAACTCCCCCGTGCGCGGCGCGGATCTGGATGTGATTCTGCAAGGTCCCGCCAACGGCACCCTGCCCGCCGCCGGTCGTCAGGTGCTCGAAGCCCTCGATCGCCAAGCCACCACCATCAGCTTCCGGCCCGATGCGGAGGATGCCCAGCCGGAAATCCAAATCCGCCCGGATCTTGATCGCCTCGCGGATCTGGATCTGTCGATCGCGGATGTGGGGCGCACCCTAGAAACAGCCATTTCCGGACGGGTGGCCACCCAGCTACAGCGGGGCGATCGCCTGGTGGATGTGCGGGTGCGGCTGGATCGCGATCGCGTCGATAGCCCCGAACGCATTGCCGAATTGCCCCTCTTTGCCACCGGCAACCGCCCCGTCACCATCGGCGATGTGGCCACCCTGGGCCTGGGCACCGCGCCGGGGGAAATCCAGCGCATCAACCAGCGCAATGTGTTCATCCTCTCCGGCACCCTCAATGAAGGGGCCAACCTCAGCGCCGCGATCGCGGAAGTGGACGGCATTTTGGCCGGTTTAGAGCTGCCCGAAGGGGTCAGCCGCATCCCCAGCCCCGCCGCCGCCAGTAATCAGCAGGTGCAAACGGCCCTGCCGGTGCTGGGGGGCCTCGCCGCCTTCCTGGTGCTGGTGGTCCTGGCGGTGCAGTACAACTCCCTGATCGACCCGTTCATCATCCTGTTCGCCGTGCCGCTGGCGGTGGCGGGGGGCATTTTGGGGCTTTATGTGACCCAGACCGCCATTGGGGCCACCGTCGTGGTGGGGGCGGTGCTGCTGGTGGGGATTGTGGTGAATAACGCGATCGTCCTGGTGGAGCTGGCGAACCAACTGCGGGAAACCCATAACCTCAGCCGCTATGAAGCGATTTTGCAGGCATCTCCCCAGCGGCTCCGGCCCATTTTGATGACGACCGTGACAACGGTTTTGGGCATGTTGCCCCTGGCGATGGGCCAAGGGGAGGGGGGTGAATTCTTGCAGCCGTTGGGGATTGTGGTCTTTTCGGGCCTGTCCCTCTCGACGGTGCTGACCCTGTTCATTGTGCCGTGCCTCTATCTGCTGCTCCATTCGGGCCTCGGGTCCGGGCGGCCCCCCCGCGATCGGGGCAACGCCCCCACCCATCGCGCCTACGACGACGGCCTCACCACTCCGGAGCCGCTCCCCGCGATCGCCCTAGACGACCACCCCATCCAACCCTCCGACGCCTAAACCCCGCCATTCATCGTAGGGGCGGGGTTCCCCCGCCCAGCCCCCACCCGCCTTGCCCAGCCCTGTTCCAAAAATTGAAGCGGTTTGGGGGCGATCGCGGGGGAGCGGGGTTGAAGCGATCGCGGGGGAGCGGGTTGGGAAACCCAACCCCTACGGTCAAACGAGAAAAAAACAGCCATAGAAAATCCCCCGGCCTCCTGAACTTCGAGGAAACCGGGGGATTTTGATTGGTTTTCATTGATTTTGGTAACCCTGGCGGACAGGATCGTCGCCCCAGGGATTACCGGTTACGACAGCTTACGGACTACTTATCCGAAAACTCCGCATCAATCACATCATCCCCATCCCCAGCGGGACCAGGGCCACCGGGAGCCGCGCCCCCTTCAGCCGCCCCCGCCTGTTGATAGACATCGCTACCAATCTGGTACAGGGTCTGTTGCAGCGTCGTCATCTTCTCCTTCATGGCGTCATAGTCCTCCGACGCGATCGCCTCGCGCAGGGCAGCAATCTCCGCCTCCGCCTTAGCCTTCGCCTCCGCAGGCACCTTATCGCCCAGCTCGCTCAACTGCTTTTCAGCCTGGTAGGACAAAGAATCCGACTGGTTCTTGAGATCAATGCGTTCCCGGCGCTCGCGATCGGCACCCGCATTCGCCTCCGCATCCTTCACCATCTTCTCCACCTCATCATTCGGCAGCGTCGAAGCCCCCGTGATGCTGATGGACTGCTCCTTACCGGTACCCTTATCCTTCGCCGTCACATTCAAAATGCCGTTGGCGTCGATATCAAAGGTCACCTCAATCTGCGGCACCCCACGCGGCGCAGGGGGAATCCCATCGAGGCGGAACGTCCCCAGACTCTTGTTGTCGGCGGACATTTCCCGCTCCCCTTGCAGAATGTGGATCTCCACATTGCTCTGGCCATCCGCCGCCGTCGAAAACACCTCCGACTTCTTGGTGGGGATCGTCGTGTTCCGGGGAATGATCTTCGTCATCACGCCGCCCAGGGTTTCCACCCCCAGCGACAGGGGCGTCACATCCAGCAGCAGGATGTCCTTCACCTCGCCCGCCAGCACGCCCGCCTGAATGGCAGCCCCCACGGCCACCACCTCATCCGGGTTCACGCTCTGGTTCGGAGCCTTGCCGAGGACTTTTTCCACCACCTGCTGGACGGCGGGAATGCGGGTGGAACCACCCACCAGCACCACCTCATCCACATCGCTCTTGCTGAGCTTGGCGTCCCGCAGGGCATTCTCGACGGGGATGCGGCAACGGTTGATCAGATCCGCCGCCAATTCCTCAAACTTGGCCCGGGTCAGGGTCAGTTCCAGGTGCTTGGGGCCGTCCTGGGTGGCGGTGATGAAGGGGAGGTTGATTTCCGCTTGGGTGACGCTGGACAGTTCGATCTTGGCCTTTTCGGCGGCTTCCGTCAGGCGCTGGAGGGCCTGCTTGTCCTTGCGCAGGTCGATGCCTTCGGCCTTTATGAACTCGCCGGCCATGTGGTCCACGATCGCCTTGTCGAAGTCATCACCGCCCAGGTGGGTATCGCCGGAGGTGGACAGCACTTCAAACACGCCATCGCCCACCTCGAGGATGGACACGTCGAAGGTGCCGCCGCCGAGGTCAAAGACGAGGATGGTTTCGTTTTCTTTCTTATCGAGACCGTAGGCCAGGGCGGCGGCGGTGGGCTCGTTGATGATCCGCAGCACTTCCACCCCGGCGATGCGGCCGGCGTCCTTGGTGGCTTGGCGCTGGGAGTCGTTGAAGTAGGCGGGAACGGTGATGACCGCCTGGGTGACCTTTTCGCCGATGTATTTACTGGCGTCTTCGACGAGCTTTCGCAGGACTTCCGCCGACACCTGTTCCGGGGCGAACTGCTCCCCTTTGGCGGGGCAGTCGAGCTTGACGCTGCCGTTGACGTTGAGAACTTTGTAGGGAACTTCTTCGGTTTCGTGGGTCACTTCGTCGAAGCGGTTCCCGATGAAGCGTTTCACGGAGTAGAAGGTGTTGCCAGGGTTCATGACCGCTTGGCGTTTGGCGATTTGTCCGACGAGCTTGTCGCCATTTTTGGTGTAAGCAACGACGGAGGGGGTGGTGCGGCCGCCTTCGGCGTTGGCGATGACGGTGGGCTTGCCCCCTTCCATCACGGCAACGACGGAGTTCGTCGTCCCGAGGTCGATTCCGACTACTTTCGCCATGGGTGGTTTGACTCCAATGCTCTAATTGCTGGACTGGTACTGAACTGAGGTCTCGGTGGGTGATCTGCCGTTGGCGCGGGGCTTTGGGCAGGTCCACGGGATCGGGAAGGATCGGGTGAGGAATTCTGTTGATGTGGGACGAGCTGGCCGCCGGGATGGGTGGCGATCGCGGTCTTGATCGAACGAATATTTACCTATGTCTATAGTGGGAGACGGGCGGGGGGCTATGAAGGGGGGGTTACCGAACCTGGCTTAGTCGGTTCTGGGCCGCGATCGCGGTGGGGATCGGTTGGAATTTGCCGCTCCATTGCTGCTGAATTGCCATGAAAAAGGGCCGCGCGATCGCACGGCCCTCTGGTCTGAATCTTTGGCCTGCATCTCTGGCCTGATCTGTCCTAGGATTTCGCCGATACTTGGGGCGATTTGGACGAGCAGGGCTGGATGGATCGGCGCTAAATGGCCTAGGCTCCCCGCTCCAGGGACATCTCCACCTGGCGGAACTCCTGTAGGAGGCGCTTTTTGAGCTTTTCGGGCACGGGGCGGTTTGGATAGGCGCTGTAGTGGGCCGCGAGGGAGTTGAGGGCGGTGCGCATGGTGGTGAAAGAACCGAGGCCCGTCACGCGGCTATCGCGGCGGTAGTGGGAGGCGAAGGAGTTGATGCGGGCGCGCGCTTCGGCCTGGGCGGGGCGTTTGGCCGGGTCGTCCTCCGGTAGGTCGATCGCGGTGCGGAGGCTGTCGATCAAGGCCATGGTGTCGTTGCGATAGTTACCGCTGACGCCGTTGGCGGAGTCGCCTGCGGCGCAGCCAGTCAGGCCAATGGAGACGGCGAGAACCAATGCCAGCAGCCCGGAGAAAAGTCGTTTCATAACCCTTGGGATGTCCTAAAGATGGTCGTGCGGAGGGGCGATCGCGCTGAAGTTCGGGCTAGATTGCCCGGACATGGTGGCCCGTTGGGTGGGGGGTCAAATCCCATCCTTGGCTGTGCCCGTGCCAGGGTCTATCCTACCGTGGCGGGGGGCCTGGGGCGATCGCCGTGGCCCCGTGGGCGGCGGTGGCCGGGTGATACAATGGCGGGGCGTTTGGGGTTGATGGGGGCCGCCTAGACAGGGCCGCCAAAGGCCGCCAGCGCATAGCCTCGGGCATTCCGGGGCGCATCCCGAGATCAGAGGCAATTTGAGGCAAGTTCATGGTTCAGGCTCCCCCCTCGGCAAAGGGTCCGATCGCCAGCGCGATCGCTCCGGTGACTGGTGCTTCGGCGACGGTAAATCTCCTTTCGGGGGGGGCGCTGGAGGCGTGGCTCGGGGATCTGGGCGATCGCATCATTGCCGGTGAACGGATCGATCGCGCGACGGCGTTGGCCCTCACGGCGATCGAGGGGGAGGAAGACATTTTGCGGCTGTGCGCGGCGGCCAACCGGGTGCGCGAAGCCTGCTGCGGCAATGTGGTGGACCTGTGCAGCATCGGCAATGTGAAGTCCGGCTCCTGTTCGGAAAATTGCTCCTTCTGCGCCCAGTCGGCCCACCATCCGGGGGAGGATTCGCCGGTCTATGGCCTCAAGTCGCCCGATGAGATCGTGGCGCAAGCTAAGGCGGCGGCGGCGGCGGGGGCCAAGCGGTTTTGCATGGTCAGCCAGGGGCGCGGTCCCCTCTATGGCGGCCAGCAGGGCAAGGAGTTTGAGGTGATTTTGGAGACGGTGCGCCGCATTATCGATGAGGCCGACATCAAGCCCTGCTGTGCCCTGGGGGAGGTGAGCCCGGACCAGGCGATCGCCCTGCGGGAGGCGGGGGTGACGCGCTACAACCACAATCTGGAGTCGTCGGAGCATTTCTTCCCCCAGGTGGCGAGTACCCATTCCTGGCGCGATCGCGTGCGGACGATTGAAACCCTGAAGGCGGCGGGCATTGAAGCATGTACCGGCGGCATTTTGGGCATGGGCGAATCCTGGGAGGACCGGGTGGATATGGCCCTGGCCCTGCGGGAGTTGGAGGTGGAGTCGGTGCCGCTGAATTTGCTCAATCCGCGACCGGGAACGCCCATGGGCGATCGCCCGAAGCTGGATCCCTATGAGGCCCTGAAGGCGATCGCGATTTTCCGCCTGGTGCTGCCGGAGCAGATCATTCGCTATGCGGGGGGCCGCGAGGTGGTGATGGGCGAGCTGCAAAGCTTGGGCCTGCAAGCGGGGATCAATGCGATGCTGGTGGGCAATTATCTGACCACGCTGGGCCAGCCGCCGGAGCGCGATCGCGAGATGCTGGCATCCCTGGGTCTGGAGGGGGGCGAAGCGCCGGTGCCGGGCCGCGATCGCCCTTAAGCCCTAAGGACATTGGCCCTTGAAGCCTGATTTGCCAGGATCCTCCTCGCTCAAGGGCTGCCTATGGTTGGCCTAACGGATTTGCTATGGGCCTTCGCGGGGCTGATCCTGACGATTTTTGGCACGTTCCTGGAGGCGTTTTCCACCACGCCCCCCTGGCAATGGTTCCAGGAGGGCGGTTTTGTGGCCCAGTCGCTGGGGGTGCGCTTCCAAGTGGGGGCGGTGCTGCTGACGGGCTGTTTGGGGGGGCCGCAGGCGGGGGCGATCGCCCAGATTGCCTATCTGGGGCTGGGGTTGGCGGGGCTGCCGATTTTTGAAAATGGCGGCGGTTTTGGCTATGTGCAGGCCCTGAGTTTTGGCTATTTACTGGGGTTTGTGCCCGGTGGCTGGCTCTGTGGCTGGCTGGCCCATCCGCCTCGGAGCCGCGATCGCCCCATCCCTAGCCGTCCCCCCAGACCGGAGGCCCCCCGTCCGCATCGACCCGCGCCCCAACGGCGATCGCCCCTGGCCCCGACGGCCCCTCGGGTTTCCCTAGAGCGGCTGGCCCTGGCGGCGGTGGCGGGTTTGGCGACCATCCACGGGGTGGGACTAACCTGGCTGCTGCTGTTCCACGGGGGGCGGTTTGGGGAGGCCGCGATCGCCTATTCCCTCAAACCCCTGCCGGGACAGGCGGTAATTTTGTGCGCCGCCGTCACCCTCGCGGCCCTGGTCCGCCGCCTGCTGCTATCGTGAAAATTCGTCGCCCCTTGATCCCGACTGGATCGCCCCCCATCCGTACCGTTGTGGTTTTGCTGATCTATGCCCCTTAGAAATCCTTGGTTTTGGATCGCCGCGATCGCCAGCTATGGCCTGGATCGCGCCACAAAGGAATGGGTTGTCCACCATTTCACCCTGGGCGAGACCTGGCCCCTGTGGGGGAATGTGTTTCACCTGACCTATGTGACCAACCCTGGGGCCGCCTTCAGCCTCTTGCAGGGCTGGGGGGGGCTGCGGTGGCTGTCGTTGGGGGTGAGCTTGGCCCTGATGGGGCTGGCCTGGTTTGGGCCGAGGCTGATCCGCTGGGAGCAGGTGGGCTATGGCCTGGTGCTGGGGGGGGCGCTGGGGAATGGCCTTGATCGGTTTTTGACGGGGGAGGTGGTGGATTTTTTTGATCTGCGCTTGATCCGTTTTCCAATCTTTAATGTGGCGGATATCTCGATCAATCTGGGGATCCTTTGCCTCATTCTGGTGATGTGGCAGCAGAGCCGCCCGGAGCGATCGCGCTGAAGGCGATCGCCTTGAATGGTTGCCCTGAATTTCTGGGGGCTGGGGCCGCGATCGCGGCGGGCTCCGTTGGGGTTAATTGTTTGAACTTGGTTAGTTGAGTTGACGGGTTAACGGGGGTTGTTGGCTTTGATGATGAATCAGTGGTGGATGCGCCGGGTGGTCCGGCCTGTGGTTTTGGGGTGGCGGCGGTCCTGGCAATGGCTGTCCGGGTCAGCGCTGCTGGCGACGGCGACGGCGCTGCTGCTGGTGGCTTGCCAAACGTCGGCGGTGTCGGCCAATGGCGAGGTGCGGGTGGATGCGGACTTTGAGGCGAAGGTGCTGGAGGTGATCCGCAAAAATCCAGAAGCAATCCTCAATTCCGTCACGGAATATAACCGTCAGCAGGCGGCAAACCGTCAGCAGGCGCGGGTGGATTTTGTCAATCTGGTGAAGACGGACCCGAAGGCCGCGATCGCGGGGTCGCCAGTAACTGGTGCGCCGGTGGGCAATTCGGTGGTGCTGATTGAATTTTCTGACTTTGAATGTCCCTTCTGTCGCCGTGCCCAGGGGCCGCTGAAGCAGTTCGCGCAGGAATATGGCGATCGCGTCACCTTCACGTTCAAGCATTTCCCCCTGACGAATATCCACGATGAGGCGCTCCCGGCGGCCTATGCGTCCTGGGCGGCCCAGCAGCAGGGCAAGTTCTGGGAGTACCACGATGCCCTCTTTGAAAACCAGAACCGTTTGGGGGAGGCGCTCTACACGGAAATTGCCCAAACCCTGAATCTGGATCTGGGGCGGTTCAACCGCGATCGCCAGGGGGACGCGGCCCAAAAGGCAATTCAGGCGGATCTGGATCTGGCAACCACCCTGAACCTCCAGGGGACGCCGACGTTTTTGATGAATGGCGAACCCCTCGATGGCCCCCCGAGTTTGGATGCCTTCAAGGGGGCCTACGAACGGGCGCGGGGGAATTAGGGAACGGTCCTGGGGTAATTAATTGGCGGGGGCTGGGTGGGGAAACCCGGCCCCCACGGCGGTTTACGGCTGGGCCTGCTGTTGCTGCTGTTGCCGCTGCTGCTGCTCTTGGATGCGCTGGTTTTGCAGCCGCTGGAAGGCTTCCACCTCGGGGCTGAGGCGGCGATCCTGCTGGCTGCGGAATTCCTCGGGGCTTTGGCCGCTATTGGATTGGATTTGGCGCATCAGTTCCGCCGGGGTCAGGTTGAGGCCCGGTGCGATCGCCCGGGGGTCGCGATCGGTGGGGTTGGTGTTTTGCAGGGGGTCGCCCGGATTGAATTGGGCCTGGGCCACCGGGGAGAAGATACTCAACAGCGCGATCGCGATCGCGCCGCCGGCCAGTCGAGTCAAGATCATGGCTTTAGGGACAAAAAATTAGGAACAGCAGATAACGAATGGCAGATGGGCCTACGGCGATCTTAGATCAATCGCCCAATTCGCAACCTAGGCCATCCGCCGCCGCAGCAACGGCTGCACCAACAGCAGCGCCGCCACGTCAAAGGCAACCAGCACCGCGATCGCGGCCCCGAAGCCAACGGATCCAAAGGGAGCCTCCATCACCACCGAGCCCAGATTCCAGCCCTCGTGGAGATAGACATAGCGAATCGGCTCGATCGCGTAGCTCAAGGGATTTAGGGCCGCAATCCACCGCAGCCAAACGGGCATGAACGACAGGGGAGCCAAGGCCGTACTGGCAAACAACAGGGGCAAATTGGTCACGAAAATCGCCGCGATCAGCTCCACATGGCCCGGTAGGGCAAAGGCCAGCCCCAGGGAAATGGCCGTCACCCCCAGCACCAGCAGCAGCACGATCGTCACCACCACCGCCAGCCCCGCCACTCCGGGCAGGCCGGACCCCAAAAATGCCCCCGCCGCCACGATCGCCGCCGCCTGAAGCAGGGTCAGCGTGGCAATGAACAGGGCCGACGCCGCCACAATCGAGAATCGCGACGCCAGCGGAGCCACCAGCAGCCGATTGAGAAAACCAAATTCCCGATCAAACATCACCGGCAACCCGGCATTGAGCGCCCCCCCAAAGGCGGTGAACACAATGATCCCCGCCCCGAGGAATTGGCCGTAATTGGTGCCCGCGCCAAACAAATCCGGCGGCACGTTCTGGAACAGCGCCCCAAACAAAATCAGCCACATCAGCGGCTGAATAATGCCCGCCACCAACGTGGTCGGTCGCCGTTGCAGTTGGATGAACAGCCGCCGGGTCATGGCGACGGTTTCTTGCACAAAATCCGCGATCGGTGAGGCCGTATCCTCCGCTGCGATCGCCGCAAACTGAACAGGGGGAGGCGTCACGGAACTGCTCATGGCTTTGGAGATGAATGGGTGTGAACAGATTTAGAGGGGGCGTTGGATGCGGTTTTGATCGGCTTTAGCAGTCCTGTCCCGCCGAGGGAACTACCGCATATTTTGCTTGCGCTCCAGCTTCGGATCCCGCCGGCCCACGGCGGCCAATTCCGCATCCAGGAGGGTTTGGCCCGTCGCGGCGAGGTAGACGTCATCCAAACTGGGGCGGGCCTGGGCGATGCCAAAGACGGGCAGATCGGCCCCGGCAAGGGTGGCTTGGATGGACGCGATCGCGTCGCTGCGGGACTCCACCACCAGATTGAGGGAATTCCCCTGGGCACCGTTGACGATCGCCTCGCGCACCCAGGGCAGGGCCGTCAGGAGGGCTTTGGCATGGGCCGCCTCCGCCTCGGGCGTGAATTCCCGGATCCGCAGGGTGATGCGATCGCCCCCGACCCGATCCTTGAGTTCATTGGGCGTGCCCTGGGCAATGACGCGGCCCCGGTCAATAATCGCCACGCGATCGGCCAGGGCATCCACCTCCTCGAGGTAGTGGCTGGCGATCAACACCGTGGTGCCCAAGGACGGCAACCGCCGCAGGAAATCCCACACCACCCGGCGGCTTTCGATATCCAGGCCCACGGTCGGCTCATCCAGCACCAGCACCGCTGGCCCATGGAGCAGGCCCGCCGCCAGATCGAGCCGTTTGCGGATGCCGCCGGAATAGGTGCCGGTTTTGCGATCAATCCAGTCCCCGAGGCCCAGCAGATCCACGACGGATTCGATGCGATCGCGGCCCTTCTGCTTAGGCAAATGGTACAAATCCGCCTGCAATTGCAGCATTTCGCGCCCCGTCAGCACCTTATCGAGGGCCACCTCCTGGGCGACATACCCCAACAGTTTACGAGCGGCGCGGGGCTGGGCGATCGCGGAAATGCCCGCCACCTCGATCTCCCCCTGATCCGGCTGGGCCAGGGTGCAGAGGCAACGCATCGTCGTGGTTTTGCCCGCCCCATTGGGACCGAGCAGCCCAAAAATTTCCCCCGGCTCCACCTGGAGCGACACATCTTCGACGGCGGTGGTTTGGCCGTAGCGCTTTTGGAGATTGCGGATCGAAATCGCAGGAGCCATCGTCACCGGATCCAAAGACCTACTTCTGAATCTGACAGCCCCATTATGACGCGCCTCGGCCACCGGAGCGATCGCCATCTGCGCGCCCAGTACCGCCCCCATCTCTCCAGGATTTCTCCCCAGCCCCTCCCCCTAGGGCAATCTCTCTAGGCCGTATGGAAACGCTTGCGTAGGAGTTGGGTTTTGAGGCCCATTTCGATCACTTCCAATAATTTGGTCATGCCAGTGGTGTTGACCATTTCTGGATTGATGCCTAATTTCTTGGCGGAATGGATGGCCTTTTCCGTGAGGGAATGGCTGGCGTAGCCCGTGACGATCACCACTAAATCGGCGCTGGCGATGTGGCTTTCCCCCTGTTGGGCCAGGTTCACGCCATCCTGGGCCGTGTACCATTGCAAGTCCACTTTGGAGTCCCGCAGGCGATTTTTGACGGCGGTTTGGAGGCGATCGTGGCCCCCAAAGATGACCACTTTTCCTTCGAGGTAGGCGTAGGGGTTGGGGCGTTTTTCCGAGGGGCGGTGGCGTACGCGGGGCTGCACGTCGGGGGCGCGATCCACCCGCGATCGGTTCTCCATCGCCTTGTTGTAGATGAAGGTGAGGGTCTGTTCGTGGGTGCCGCGCAGTTTGGCAACGGGGCCTTCTTCGCTATGGAGGTTGATCTGATCCATGAGGGCTTCAACCACCTCATCGAGGCCATCGATCGCCTTGAGTTCGTCCACATAGCCCTTGAGGGCGATCGCGGCATCGGTGGCGCTAAAAAAGTCCTCCTGCTCACGAATCATCTCTAATAAATCTTGCTTGAGGCCGGTTCTCCACTCTCGCATTCGTTCGGCGTTACGCGATTCCAGGAGCCGTTCTTCTTGTAATAAAAGCTGGAGGTCTGCCTTTTCTTCGGCCAATTTTGGGGCCAATTCCAACTGCTCTAGGATCGTGCTTTCCCGTTCTTCCAGTTGCCGTCGGGTGGGGCTATCGGCAAATTCTTCGAGGGGTAGTTTTGCCAGGGCACCTTGGACGGTTTCCAGGAGGCCGTTGAGTTTTCGTTCCAGGTCGGCGAGGGCCTGTTGATAATAGTCGTCTCGCTGTTTTTCGAGCCGTTTGGCTTCAATTTCCAGTTCCGCTTGGGCCACTAGACTTTCAATGGAACTGGCCAATTCGCCGAGATCTTCTAGGTTCATGGGGTTGGGAGTGGGGGTGAATGGGGGGGCGATCGCGCGATCGCGGCTTAAAAGTTCTAGATCATGATTCATCCTATCGTTAGAATTTCACCGACGGCAGTAATCGCGCCCAGGGCTTGGGGGGCGCGCAAGGCCGGTGGGGGCGTCGCGATCGCGGTGGGGATCGCTAAGATATGCCAGAAGAGCGGCCCAGGAAGGCCCACAGCCCGGAGCCTCGGCGGTGCAACGGGACCGGGACCAGGGGCAGCCCTGGGACGATTTCAGGGGGCAGTTCGGCGGCCCCAAGGGTCGAAAAACGGCATTGTTAGGGAATCACAGCCATGCGATATCGGAGATTTGGACGGACGGAATTGGCGATGCCGGTGTTTTCCTGCGGCGGGATGCGCTATCAGCAGTCCTGGAAGGATTTGGCGGCCCACGAGATCCAGCCGACGGAGCAGGAAAATGTGGCGGCGACCCTGCGGCGGGCGATCGCGGTGGGGATTAACCACATCGAGACGGCGCGGTTCTATGGATCGTCGGAGTTGCAGGTGGGCTGGGTGCTGCCGGAGCTGCCGCGCGATCGCCTGATCCTACAAACGAAGGTGGCTCCCCAGGAGGATGTGGGGGCGTTCCGGCAGCAGTTGGAGCGATCGCTGACGCTGCTGGGGGTCGATCGCCTGGATCTGCTGGGCATCCACGGCATTAACCAGCGGGAGCATCTGGACTGGACCCTGCGATCGGGCGGCTGCATGGAGGTGGTGCGGGAGTTTCAGGCGGCGGGCCACATCGGCCATGTGGGCTTCTCGACCCATGGGCCGCTGGAGGTGATCCTGGCGGCGATCGCGTCGGATCAGTTTGATTACGTCAATTTGCACTGGTACTACATCCAGCAGACCAATTGGCCCGCGATCGTGGCGGCCCAGGCCCACGACATGGGGGTCTTTATCATTAGCCCATCCAATAAGGGGGGCAACCTCTACGAGCCGCCGCCGAAGCTGGTGGACCTGTGCGCGCCCCTGAGTCCGATGGTGTTCAATAATCTGTTTTGCCTGAGCCATTCGGAGGTCCATACCCTGAGCATTGGGGCGGCGCGGCCGGAGGATTTTGATGAACATCTCAAAACCCTGGAGGTTTTAGATCGCGCCGATGAACTCCTGCCGCCGATCCTAGAGCGCCTGGAGAATGCGGCGATCGCGGCCTTTGATCAGGAATTTGGTCCCGGCGAGGGGCGGCAGTGGCTGCGATCGTGGCATCGGGGCCTGCCGGATCCGGCGGACCACCCCGAACACGTCAGCATTAAAACCATGGTGTGGCTGTGGAATTTGGTCAAAGCCTTCGACATGGTGGGCTATGGCGCGGCCCGCTATAACCTGCTCAATAATGGGGGCCATTGGTTCCCTGGCACCCGGGCCGATCAGTTGGATCCGGCGGCGATCGCCCCCCTAGTCAGCGACAGCCCCCACCGCGATCGCCTCCTGCCGATTTTGCAGGAAACCCACGATCTGCTGGCGGGGGTGCCGGTGCAGCGCCTGTCGCAATCTTGAGCTTGGGGTGATCGGGGGCGCGATCGCGCAACCTTGCCCCCCCACCCCTCCGAGTCCACCCATCCAATGCCCTATGGACCTCAAATCATTCATCCGCGATATCCCCGATTTCCCAAAGACGGGGATTTTATTCCGCGACATTTCGCCCTTGCTGGGCAATCCCGATGCGTTTTCCTTCGCGATCGACGGCCTCGCCAAACTGTGCCATACCTGGCAACCCCAGGTGGTGGCGGGCATTGAATCGCGCGGGTTTATCTTCGGTGTGGCCCTGGCCGGTAGCCTCAAATTGCCCTTTGTGCCCCTGCGTAAACCCGGAAAATTGCCGGGGGAAACCCTGAAGCTGGCGTACGATCTCGAATACGGCTCCGATGCCCTCGAGGTGCAGCGCGATGCCCTGGCGGCGGGCCAACGGGCGATCGTGGTGGATGACCTGATCGCCACGGGGGGCACGGCCAAGGCGGCGGGGGAACTGGTGCGCCAAACGGGGGCAGAGTTGGTGGGCTATGGCTTTGCCATCGAGCTGGCGGATCTGGGGGGGCGCGATCGCCTGGTGGATGCCCCGGTGCGATCGCTCCTGCGCTACGACTAGGGAGACCGGGGGAAGGATAGGCTAGGGGCGGGGGAGGTTTCTCATCCATGGCCCCCCGCGATCGCGGCGTCCCGGTATCGATGAGTTGTCCCATTCTTTTGCAGCCCGTACCCCGTGAACGCTCCGCCGCCGCCAACCCTGCCCCCTTCGATGCCCCGATGGCGGCCAGTGGGGTCGTTTCTGGCGTCGGTGCTGGTGGTGGCGCTGGCCTATGGGGGGGCGGCGCTGCTGGCGGTGAACCTGCCGGGGGTGCAAACCATTGGCGCGTCGGTGTGGCCCGCTTCGGGCATCGCGATCGCGGCGCTGCTGCTGGGGGGCAAACGGCTTTGGATTGCCATTCCCCTGGGCACCCAGCTCTTTGACTGGCTCGATCCGAGCCCCACCTACTGGATTTTGGGGATTTTGGGCATCGCTGGAGCCACAGGACAGGCGCTGATTGCCCATTGGCTTCTGAAGCGTGTTGGTTTTGATCGCCACTTTCGGCGGGCCAGTGATGCCCTCAAATTTTTACTCCTCGCGGCCCTGGGGGCGACGCAAATTAGCTGCACCTGCGGAACCCTGGCCCTGGTGCTGCAAGGGCTAATTCCGGTGGAGGAATATTGGTCCGTCCGCAGTAGCTGGTGGCTGGGGGACACGATGGGGGTGCTGATTTTTGCGCCGCTGATCCTTCAGGTGGCCGCCGCCCTGCGCCCGGATGCCGCGACGCCCCGCTCCCCCTGGCCGAGCGATCGCCCCCGCCGGTTCGTCCTGGGGATTTTGCTGGGCCTGGCGATCGCCACCACCGTTGCTGTTTTCCTCAGCCGCGTCAATGCGGATCTGGGGGACTATCCCATTGAATACATTCCCGTCCTGTTCGTCCTGTGGATTGCCATTCAGTTTGATCGGCGGCTGGCGGTTCTCACTTCATTTCTGGTGGCGGTCATCGCGATCGGCGGCAGTTCCCAGGGGCGCGGGCCGTTTTTTGCCCCCAAAAAAGTCATCATCGACGGGCAAGTCCAGGTCATTGAACAGGTGCTAACCCAAGGGGGCGAAACCCAAGGGGAGGCACGAATTTTGCAACTGCAAGCGTTTTTAGGGGTCACGACTTCTACGGCCCTGCTCCTCTCATCGGCCCTCGGGGAACAGCGGGAGGCGGCGCGATCGCTCCGGCACAATGAACGGAAATATCGCGAACTGGTGCAAAATGCCAACAGCATCATCATTAAACTGGATCGCGACGGCAAGATCGTCTTTTTCAATGAATTTGCCCAGGACTTTTTCGGCTACTCAGAATCAGAAATTCTAGGCCAAAGTCCCATGGGAACGATTATCCCCATGACGGAAAGTACTGGGCGAGATTTAAACGAATTCTTTAACCATTTGCTTAAGCAGCCAGAGCAATTTAGCCATGCCGAGAACGAAAACCAACGGCGCAATGGCGATCGCGTCTGGGTCACCTGGTCCAACAAACCCATCTTTGATGAGGCGGGCCAATTTGAAGGCATCCTCTGCATCGGCACCGACACCACCGAACAGCGACGCATTTCCCAGGAACTCAAACTGCTCAATGAACAGCTAGAAACCCGCGTAGCAGAGCGGACCCAAGCCCTCCAGCAGCAGCAGGAAAAGGCAGAATATTTATTGCTCAATATCCTACCCAAACCCATCGCTGATCGCCTTAGCCAAGACGTTTTTCCCATCGCCGATTTATTTGACGATGTAACCGTTCTCTTCGCCGATATTGTTGACTTCACCAGCTTTGCGGCGGAGCGATCGCCCCTGGAGGTGGTGGAGCGGCTCAACGGCATTTTCTCCTGCTTTGATCGCCTAGCGGAAGTCTACGGCCTCGAAAAAATCAAGACCATTGGTGATGCCTACATGGCCGTGGGTGGTCTGCCGGTCCCCCGTGACGATCATGCGGCCGATGTGGCGGATATGGCCCTGGCGATGCAGCGCGCGATCGGCGACTATCGCAAGCCGGACGGTAGCCCCTTTCAGGTACGCATTGGCATCCATGCGGGCAGCGCCGTGGCGGGCACCATTGGCCTCAAAAAATTCATCTATGACCTGTGGGGCGATACGGTCAATGTGGCGAGCCGCATGGAATCCACCGGGCAGGCCAATGCAATTCAGGTGTCCGAAGAGGTCTATGGGCGGCTGCGCGATCGCTATCACCTAGAGCTTCGGGGCCGGATCAGCGTCAAGGGACGGGGCACCATGACAACCTATTGGCTCTTGGGTAAGCATGGCGACGAAGCCCTAGGAAACGGTCACTTTAATAGTCCCTCTCCAGCGGCGAGTAATGGCGCAGTTTCTCCGTCTTCGGGACTTTTCTCCTAGAAGTTTCATCAGCTAGAATCAAGAATCTCCTAGGCTTCGGATATCATCAAGGGGCGATTCATTAGCAGGGAGAGATTGTTCATCCTCCTCAACCAAAACTTCGATTGAGATTTTGATTTTTCCCCTGCGCCAAGGTTGCATCGGCTCCAAAATCCAGCATGGATGACCATCTTCCATTATGAACTTACCGCCATAGCCATAGGAATTGAGTGCGCGCCGAATAGTCGCTTTCATATCCTGCCATCGACTCAATTCTTCAGAGGGTTGTTCGGAGTTGTTTGGGTCGTCCTTGAGAGAGACGATTGTCAAGTCATCCAAGTCTTTCTTTTTCATTCTTTTTCATTAAGTAAGCTTGCCTCAATCTCTAGCATTTTACTCGTTAGATAGACGCCTAATTTCGTCCAACGGAGAGTCTTCCGTTGTTCCAGTTAGGAGAGCACATCAACGGTTTCCTCTTCTGGAGGGGCTGGGCAAAATTCTAGGATCAGGCGCACTCGTCCGCTCTGCCATGCGCGATCGCCAAAACGCAGCACATTGCAAGGCACCCCTTCGCCATCAAACCAAGCGCACTGATCAGAGTTCCAAAAAACTCTAAAATTAGCGTTTGACCAATTTGAATAGTTTGCCAAAATGCTGCCTATTCGCGTGCAAAACTCTCTGACTGTAAAAGTCTGATTGCCAATACACAGTCTAAAGTCATTGTGAACATTTACCACTTCGTCAATATCGAGAGAGGAAAACTTATCATCAGAATCCATTATTGTTTCACCGCTGCTTGAAGGTTTTCGACTTATTGAGCGTAAATTGGCGCTACTCTTGAGGATTAGAAAGCTGACGAATTGAATCTAGGGGTGAAGGCTCATCGCTTCTCGGCTGGTGAGGCATTTCCAACGACTCTTCATCAGACTCATCTGGACAGAACTCTAGCGTGAAGCGAATATGACCACTTTGCCAAGAACGCTGTCCAAAACGCCATGCTCTACAGGGCATCCCTTGTTCCTCCAAAAGAGCATAGTGATGTCCGCCCAAGGAGCTTTTGAATGTCTGCTGAAAGGCAACCAGAAATTCTTGAACAGTGCAGGTTAAATTGACTCTACTCAATTTAAATTCATCTGAAATTCCTAGCACTTCATCCGGATCTAGGGCTTTGAAATCTGGTTCGCTCATGAGTTTCCAGTTATTGAGAATCAGAAAATTGGCGAATGTCGTCAAGGGGTGATGTCTCAGTGGGAGAAGCGCTTTCGGTCAATTCTACATCGTCGGGAAGAAATTCCAGAGTTAGACGCACTCGACCAGAGCACCACTGGTGGGAGCCGAACTGCAAAATCTTGCAAGGAACGCCTGCCTCAGAAAACCAGCCATTCCGCTCCTCATTCCACTCCTGTACAGGATGCTCAAGGCCGTAGTTTTCAACTAAGTCCGCATGTTCCTTGAGGGGGCTTTGCAAGGATGCGATAATATCCTGAGCCCTTGCGATTTCGTGTCCCAACACAAGCTGTGCCTGAAGGGGAACCGCGATAGGCTCGTCGCGATGAACGGTTTGGAATTCTTTTGGTTGATTCATAACTTCAAGCTCAGGAAGAAATTTCTCGAATATCGTCCAATGGCGATGGTGGATCAACAGATTGCGATTGATCTGGCACAAAAACAATTTCAATTTTCAGATGGCCAGACTGCCAACCGCCGCCAGCTTCTTTCAGAACTTGGCATGGCAATCCTTGACTTAAAATTAGCCTTTGGCGTGCATGAAAGTGCCGTGTCATATTGTCATACATCTCTCCAAACAAAAAGGTTTTTGATGGAATGGAATGGCCCACATAGGGCTGCTCAACACTTACAACGTCCTTTGAGTTTAGGGGCTCGGGCATTTCTACAACTCTCCTCGTTACGCAAACCTTCAAATTTCTACTAGGGGCAAAGCTAGCCGATCGCACCCTGCCGCCGTCAGAACCTGATCTACCACCTCAATTGCTCCATTGTAGGTTGCGATCGCATCTTCGAGAGCCTGCTGCTGTCCTTCTAGGGCATCCAGTTGGGCCTGGGCCTCCTGTTCAAGAACCTTTTCCAAATGCTTGCGCGCCCGCCCATAAAGCTGCACTACGATGGCTTGATATTCCGTCGCCAACTCCAGCACATCTCGCTTTAGCGTTTGATGCACCGCTTGACGAAATGTGCTTTTAATCGTCTTCGTCACCTTCGGCTCAAAATCCAACTTGAGGAGTTGTCGAACCGCCGGTTCCGCCAAAGCCATGGATGCCCCATCAAAGCTGGTGGCCGCCTGCACCAAAACCTGCTGAAACTGAAAGAGGGATGGCGTATTTTCCTTATAGAATTCTGGATTTTCGCGCACGTAGCGATCGCACTCCGTACTCGCCGCACTTCTCAACTCCAGCCGCACGCGATCGCCCACCGCCCGCAGACGTTCCAGAAATTCCGCATCATCACCCACCAAACGACAAAGATCGCGGTAATAAGGTCGGTGCATAATTCGATCAATCAACATCGCAAATAAATTGGTAATAATTCGCTCCGTTTCCCTCACTAGGATTTCTTCTAATTCGTTGGCAAGGTGGTAAAACGCCTCGACTAAAATCGCCAGTAGCGGTGCAGTGGAGTTGCGAGGATGGGCCAAGGTTGCCCGACGATAGGCCGCCTCCACCGAAAAATTAGAGAGCAACGCATCTAGGCGTTGAACCATGTGGATTTGTAGGCTCCTAAAATCCTCCTCGAATGCTTCGCAGTGGTTCGTAACGATCGCGTTGATTTCTTCACTAAGATGCTGGTGCAAATCCCGCGCGATCGCGAGGAGGTCCTGATTGAGCTGTTCCAGTTGCCGCGCCTGCAATCCTTCAATTTCGCGTGGTTGACAGCTTAGCTCGCGCCAACGATCTTCATAGCTACGTTTAAGATTTGAGCAGATCGGCAATAGATCATCCGCTAAATTCTTAAAGAGCTGGGGACGCTTCTCTGTCTGAAGATAATTGAGAATCGCTTCACTGAATTCTTCAATACCACTATCTTCAATCAATTGTTCAATCAAGGCAGATCCATAGGTCTGGAGAATGCGCAGGTAATTATCATTCTGGCTTTCGTAGTTGTTGACCGAAATCCGAAAACGATCCGTCGGCAGCTTCCCTGAACTGGAGCAGTATCGATTGAACTCATAAACAAACTGAGGTGTTTCTTCCTCCTCCCCAAGGGCCTGACCTTCATTGGAGAAGAGACCATCAAGTCCGTAGTGATTGCTCTCACCCGTTTTTCGCAGCAAACTCCCATAGAAGCCGAGAAGAGCGCTGGTCTGAAACGTGCGAAAATTTCCGGAGAACTGACTCGATAGGAGCGCCTCAAAACGCTGTCGGCGCTGGGAGTTATACCAGGTTTCGTCCACGCGATTGAAAACAAAAAAGACGCGATCGCGGATACCTGCATTGCGGCTGATCATTTCGAGGAGGCGCGTTTCTTCACGGCTCATTTCCCCAGCGGCGGCAGGTTTGAGCACGGCCACCACGGCAGAGGTATCCGGATCCATAATCTTGCGATCAGTCAGTTCCACATCCCGCTGCACGGGCGCATCAATGCCCGGTAAATCCACCAAAACGTTGCCATCCTCCAGCAGGGGATGGTGACAGTAATATTCGATGCGCTTCAGAACCGCACTGTTGTAACCGCGCCGCGCATAGGCCGCTGCTTCACGCAGGTGACCAAACTGGAAATCTTCCATGGCATAGGTACGGTGCTGGCGGGGATCAATGCGATCGCGGTTTGCCTGCCATCCCTCGATCAGGAGCCGTAGGGCATTGGCCCGCTTCGCCCGCTCTGACCTCGCCTCGCCCCCCTCCTGCTGAATGATGGCCGTACATGCCTGGGCGATCGCGCCCCCCCGCTCCGGCTCCGTTTCCGTCAGGGCGGTCCCCAACGCCGCAGGCAACCCCAAGGCCGTCACAAGCAGACGCGCCTCTTCCACCAGCTCCATCCCACTCGCAAACGTTAGGACCACCCGTTCCTGGTCGGGCTTCGCATAGGCGATATAGCATTCCGTGCCTGTGGCGTGGCCCTCGGCGCTGTAGAGCAGTTCCCGTCCCAGAAGGGCATTAATCAGCATGGATTTGCCTGCACTGAAGGCCCCAGCAAAGGCAATTTCAAAGGTGGGCGAGATCGCCTTGCGCAGGGACGCCCGCACCGCCGCATCATCAAGCCCGTGGGGACGCTCTAGGTCATGGGCACAGCGCAGCAGGGTTTCGACGGCGGATTCCAAGGAAGGGTTGCCGCTGGCTGAGGTGGCGATCGCGGCGGGGGAGTCGTCAGACATGGTGGGAAAAGAACTTAAAAGAGACTTATAACCTAGTCTGCCACAATTAAGAACCAGGCGACCAAGCCACGGAGGGGCATTCATAGGCCCATCGCGCGATCGCGCGCCCCCTCACCAAACCCGTTCCCAAACCGTAAACTTCCGTAAATTTACGGGGAACTCTTTTGGCCTTGCGATAGTCTAACTCAAGCAAGCGGACAAAAGTATCTTGTAAAAAACTAAAAAATTCTGCTTTTTACCACAACTAAAGGATCTATTCCTTAGGGGTGGAGTGAATCTGGGCTTTAGTGTCAAGTCCATGGGAGCCCGCTGACTGCGGTGCCTATGACCTTTTCTGGAGAGACCTTGGATGAACGCGATCGCGAACTACCAACGCTGGGACGTGTCCTTTGATGAGGCATTTTATCTGCAAACCAACCCTGATGTGGCCGCCGCCGTTGCCGCTGGAGCCATTCCGTCTGGGGCAGTTCATTTTGTCAACTTTGGCGTTAAGGAAGGACGCATTGGCAAACCGGGCCAACTCTACGATGAAGCCACCTACCTAGCTGAAAATCCCGATGTGGCCGCCGCTGTTTCCGCTGGGGCTTTCGTCAGTGGCTTCGAGCACTTTGCCCTCTTTGGTCGCCAAGAAGGCCGCACCTTTTCGCCCTATTTCGACGAGGAATGGTACCGAAAACGCTATCCCGATGTGGAAGCCGCGATCCAATCGGGGGCGTTCGCCAGCGCTTTTGATCACTACCTAGCCTTTGGGCGCAATCCATCGGAACGGCGCAGCATCTCGCCCCTCAATGAATTTATCTACCTGCGCAGGAATCCTGATGTCGCCAACGCCGTTGACACCGATCTGTTCTTTTCAGGACAACAGCACTATGAGCAAAATGGCCGCGCGGAGGGGCGTTCAGTAAATATTACCGGCACTCAAGGCAATGATAATTTAGTCGCAAGTGACAATGGGGATGTCCTGACGGGGGTTGCAGTCGGTGTGCGCCAAGGGCGGAACCCTGAACCCCAGGCCCAAAACTTTTCAACCTATGATTCGGTTGGTCGCGGTGAGATTGATACCCTCACGGGGGGAGCCGGACCCGATGTCTTCATTTTGGCCGGTCTGTTTCCGTCGGGGGGGGTCGGTAATCTAATTGCTCCTTGGAGCTTTTACATTGCCAATGATCTAGCGCTCGCGGATCAGGACTATGCGGAAATCCGCAATTTTGATCCTACCCAGGATCGCATTATGGTTTCGGGCGTGATTACGGTGGACATTGGCAATGACGCGGCCATTTTTTCACGGCGCGGCCCGTCCCCCGGTAACGTGGATCTGGTCAGTCGGGTCATTGGGGTTGGGGCCGACCAATTGCAGGGGGCCTTCATCGATCCATTCGGGGGATCAAGCAGCGCACTAAGGGGCTAATTTGCAATGGCCTGGGGCACACCAAATCGGGGGAATGCTTTAAAAGTTCCCCCGATCTGTCCCGCCGCAATCATCAATTTGCGTTGGGGCTTTAGATGCCTGCCGCCGCGATCGCCTGCCGGTCAAAGCTAAAACGCTTCAGGATCCGTTCCGCGATTTGGGGGCTCGTCAGACCCAGACTGGCCTTCGACTCATCCGGCGTGGCATGGTCCACCAAAATATCGGGCACGCCAACGCGATCGACCTGGACCGTGACCCCCGCCTCCGCCAGGGCCTCTAGGACCGCCGAGCCAAAGCCCCCCATCAGGCAGCCCTCTTCGAGGGTGACCACCTTGCCGATGCGCTCCGCCAGGGGCAGAATCAGTTCCGTGTCGAGGGGTTTGACGAAGCGGGCATTGATGACCGTCGCCTCGACGCCATGCTCACTCAGGATTTCCGCCACCTGCAGGGCCGGATAGACCATGGTGCCGTAGCCCACCAGCAGCAGATCATCGCCCGATCGCAGCAGTTCCCCTTTGCCCACCGGGAGCGCCTCCCAGCCCTCATCCAGGAGGGGCACCCCCTGGCCGCTGCCCCGGGGATAGCGCACGGCGATGGGGCCGTCCGTGTAACCGATGCCGGTGGCGAGAAGCTGTTGCAATTCCGCCTCGTCCTTCGGAGCCGCGATCGCCATATTCGGGATGCAGCGCAGGTAGGCAATGTCATACATCCCCTGGTGGGTGGGGCCATCCGCGCCGACGATACCCGCGCGATCGAGGCAGAAGAACACGGGCAGATTTTGGATGCACACGTCATGGACGATCTGATCAAAGGCCCGCTGCAGGAACGTGGAATAGATCGCCACCACCGGGCGCATCCCCTCGCAGGCGAGGCCCGCCGCCAGGGTCACCGCGTGCTGTTCCGCGATGCCCACGTCCACATACTGTTTCGGCAGCTTCGCCTGGAATTTATCCAGGCCCGTCCCCGTCGCCATGGCGGCCGTGATGGCAACGATGCGGGAGTCATCCTCAGCCATCTTGGTGAGGGTATGGGCAAATACCTTGGCGTAGGCGGGGGGTTTGGGTTTATTGGACGGTTTAGCTTTGCCGGTGGCCAGATCGAAGGGATTCTGGGCGTGGTAACCCACCTGGTCTTTCTCCGCGATCGCGTAGCCCTTGCCCTTCGTCGTCGCCACATGGACCAGCACCGGCCCCTTTTGTTTGTGGCCCTCGCGGAAAATTTCAATCAACTCCTTGAGATTGTGGCCATCCACCGGCCCCATATAGGTAAAGCCCAACTCCTCAAACACGGCCCCCACCTTCGAGACCGCCAGGCGCTTCATGCCCTCCTTCACCCGCTCCAGCTCCGGCGAGAGGGATTCCCCCAAAAAGGGCAAATGCTTGAACTGCTCCTCTAGGTTATCCGTGAGGAACTGCATTGGCGGGCTAAGGCGCATTTTGTTGAGATAGCGCGGAATTGCCCCCACGTTCGGCGAAATGGACATTTCGTTGTCATTGAGCACCACCATCAAATTGGTGTCCGGCATGTGCCCCGCGTGGTTGATCGCCTCCAGGGCCATGCCCCCGGTCAAGGCCCCATCCCCAATGACGGCCACGGTTTTATAGTCTTCCCCCTTCAGATCCCGCGCCAGGGCCATCCCCAGGGCGGCGGAGATGCTGGTGGAGGCGTGGCCCGCCCCGAAATGGTCAAAGGAGCTTTCGCAGCGCTTGAGGTAGCCCGCCACGCCGTCCTTCTGCCGAAGGGTATGAAATTGCTCATAGCGCCCGGTGATCAGCTTGTGGGGATAGGCTTGGTGGCCCACGTCCCAGGTGACCTTATCGCGATCGAGGTCTAGGGTTTGATACAGGGCGAGGGTCAGTTCCACCACCCCAAGCCCTGGCCCCAAATGGCCGCCGCTGGTGGCCACCGTTTGCAGGTGCTTTTCGCGGATCTGGCGGGCGATTTCCTCCAGTTGGGGGATCGAGAGGCCGTGGAGCTGATTGGGATGAGTAATTTCACTTAGATGCATGGCGCTTGCGGTTGCTCTGGGGCGTTGTTCGGTTATGGTTTGTTTCTGAACTGTAACGAATTGGGGGCAATGGCAGGGGGCGATCGCGGGCGATTGGGGGAGCGATCGCGCGATGGGCCTTCGGAGGGGGGCTGATGGCTGATCTCAGGATCGTTTCATTGGGGCCGGTCAGGGGCGATCGTCGCGCAATGTTTTTTTACAACGTTCTTTAGACTTCGCAACGGCGCGATCGCGGCAGGGCGGGCAAGGGAGAAGACCCCAGGGCCGTGTAGAATGCTCTATGGGATTCGGGCTGAGCATCCTCAGCCGCCCTTGGCTGGCTTGAGCGATCGCATTGCTCCCAGGGGGTTGGCGCTAGCCGATCGCCCCTTTGACGCATTGCGAGCCGCGCACACCGATCGATGGCGGGTACCCATCGGGGCATTGCCTTAAACTTCACCCTCGAAGGTTTGGAAACGCCCCCGCAGGTGCCAAAGGCCAGTCTCGGCTTCACCCGCTCCGGTTGAGAAAAGACGCCAAGTTTTCAGTATCCCGGCTATCATATCCAGTTTCTTTCCATTGACCCGCACGCCATTTAGAGACTTTTAGAGACTGAGGTTAACCATGAGATTCCGAGCTACGATCGCGGCGTTTTTGGCCCTGTGCCTGAGCTTTGCGCTCTCGGCCTGCGGTGGCGACATGGCGGCGAGCGATCGCCCGTTGACCTACGAAGACATCATGAATACGGGGTTGGCAAATAACTGCCCGACGATCGATTCCGTCACCCGTGGCACGATTCCCCTCGATTCAAGCAAGGGCTACCGCATCGAAAAGCTCTGCCTGCAACCGACGAGCTACTACGTGAAGGAAGAGGGCACCAAGCGCCGTGAGGCGACCTTTGTGGAAGGGCGCGTCCTGACCCGCAAGACCAGCAGCCTCGATCAGGTGTCCGGTACGCTCCAGGTCAATGGCGATGGCTCCTTGAAGTTCATCGAAGAGGATGGGTTTGACTTCCAGGCCACCACGGTGCTGTTGCCCGGTGGCGAAGAGGTGCCGTTCCTGTTCACGATCAAGCAACTGGTGGCGAGCACCCAACCGGGGTCGGCGGCCATCACCTCCTCGACGGACTTTGAAGGGAGCTTCCGGGTGCCGTCCTATCGCGGTGCGTCCTTCCTCGATCCGAAGGGTCGCGGCCTCAAGAGTGGCTATGACAATGCGGTGGCTCTGCCGGCCCAGGCCGATAGCGATGAGCTGGCGAAGGAGAACGTGAAGCGCTATGACGTAGGCGATGGCAAGATCTCCCTCCAGGTGACGAAGGTGGATGGCGATACGAACGAGATTTCTGGCACGTTCGTTAGCTACCAGCCCTCCGATACGGATATGGGTTCTAAGAAGCCCCAGGATATGAAGATTGTGGGGACGTTCTACGCGATCGTGGATGAGGCGGCCTAGGGCGTTTCCTTGACTGATCCTGAAAACATCCTGATCCGATAGCCCGCTTCCCTGCCGCTTGGGGGGGGCGTATGGGCACCGCGCGATCGCGCTTCCCTAAACCATGGGGGGCGCGATTTGCGTTTTTTAAGGTCTTTCTAGGGGTGGTTGATGGTGGGTTGGGCACCGGGGCGATCGCCCGTTCATCAAAACTTCATAGAACTCCCCCCATTCCCCCGTCATAACTTTGACCAAGCTTTACAGTGGGTCTGACCCCCCGGAGGGGCAATCGGATATGCTAGAAGCGTTCCCTCCGGGACCGGCCTCGCCCCCGCGCATCATGGCGAGCGCCCCCGCTGTATTTGAGTTCGTTTAGAGTCCGTCGATCCGCTGATCTGTCCCCATTGATCTATCGTCACGAGCGCCATGATTGCATCCACCTCCGCAGCCGCCGTCAAGGATCTCAAGAACAAGACTTGGGAACTGCTGGGTCGATATCGCGATGAACCGACCACTGCCCTGCGCAACCGGCTGGTGGAGTTGAATATTGGCCTGGTGCGTAAGGAGGCCCACCATTGGGCGGCCCAGTGCCAGGAAAGCTACGATGACCTGCTCCAGATCGGTAGCCTGGGGCTGATCCGCGCGATCGAACGCTTTGATGCCTCCAAGGGCACCGCCTTTAGTTCCTTCGCCCTGCCCTACATTCGCGGCGAAATTCAGCACTATTTGCGCGATCGCAGCACTTCCATCCGCATCCCCCGCCGCTGGCTCGAACTCCACCAGCAGTCCCTGGCGGTGGTGCGGGATCTGCGCGATCGCCTGGGCCGCCAACCCCTTGATAACGAAATCGCGATCGCCCTCAGCATCGAACCCCACGAATGGCACCAGATCCAACTGGCCTGCCAGAACCGCTCCCCCCTGAGCCTTGACGCCCCCGTCCGCGCCCACGAAGACGAAACCGCCAGCCTCGGCGAAACCGTCCCCGATCGCAAATACCACAGCTTTCAGCTCGCCGAAGAGGATCGGATGCGGCTGCAACAGGCCCTCGTCGGCCTCGAATCCCGCACCCGCGAGATCCTAGAATTCGTCTTCCTGCACGACCTCACCCAAAAAGAAGTGGCCGAACAGATGGGCATCAGCGCCGTCACCGTCTCCCGGCGGGTGCGCAAGGGCCTCGATTCCCTCAAGGTCCTTATGGGCAAAGGGGACGACGACTAAGGCGACGACAGGGAACCCTAGCGGTTAGAATGCTTGGCATCCACCCCTTGGCAGCGACAACATTCCAGGAGAGCAGGCCATGTCCCAACTCGCGAAACTGGCGATCGCCGGTTTACTGGCTGCCCTAACGGCCGCCTGCGGTTCACCCGCCGGTGATGGTGCCGGAGAAGCAGGCACCGGGGCAGCGGAAACGGAAACGGCCCAAACGCCAGGGGCGGAGGCGGGAGAAACGGCTGAAGCACCCCAGGTGGCCGAAGCGCCGGTCAGCGCCGACTTTGATAGCCCAACGGTGCCCGGTCGCGCCAATGACGTGCCCGGTGTTTCCCAGCTCATCACCCCCACGGATCTCAACGCCCGCACCCGTCAGGCCGAAGCCGAAGCGGCCAAAAACCGCCAGGGCAACCGCCGCGATCCCTTCGCCGTGCCCCTACAGGTGCGCCCCAACGTCAGCATTGACCCGAGCCGCCAGCAGCAACAGCAACAGCAGCAGCAGGCAACCCAGAGTGACATCGCCATCCCTAGCGCCATTTCCCAGCGGCGAGTGGTGCCCGATACGGATGTGGAAGGGCGTGGCTTCCGGGGCTTTCCGCCGCCGGCGTTGGGAACCCCTGCCCGCCCTCGCCCCGCAACGCCCCCGGCGGCCCAGGGCAGCGGTAATCAAGCTAGCCGCAGCGGCGGGACGGGCACCGGCCAAACGACAACCGGGACTGGTCCCGTGGCCGCTGATCTCAATACGCCGCCCCAGCCGGTGACGCCCCAGCCGACGGAGGCCCAGGCGATTCGGGTGACGGGCATTGCCCAGGTGGGCAGTAGCTATCGGGTGATTGTGGAGGTGCCCGGTGAGACGGCCCGCTATGTGTCCGTGGGCGATCGCATCGCCGGGGGCCAAGTGCTGGTGAAGCGGGTGGATTTTGATCGTCTGCTGGATCCGGTGGTGATTTTGGAACAATTTGGCCAAGAGGTGGCCAAGGCCGTGGGTGAGGCGGCCCCCGCCCAGCAGCAGGCTACCCCCCCGGCGGCAGAATCCCCGGAGCGCGCCCGGACCTCCTAGGCATTAGCCACGTTCCATCGGCGACAATGGCCCCAGCCGCAAAACGGGCGACGATGAATCTCGCCGCGTTTGGCAACCCCTTGCTAGGCTAGGGGCGTTCCTTTTGGGGGGAACTTGTCTTCTTCCCATGGCGCTTGGTTTGGAGAAGATTATGGAGTTGTTGAGGAAAGTTGGTGGGGCATGGGCCGGGGCGATCGCCGCCGGGGCCGTGCTAGCGGTGGGTGCTGGGTCCGTGGCGGCCCAGGAAACGTGGCCGCCCGGATTCTATCGGCGCACCAATGAAACGACCGTGCGCTGGCTCTCGCCCGATGGGCGGCTGATGTGTCGGGTGATGAACACGGCCCAGATGGATGCCTTTGGGGGCGATGGGGTGGTGCGGGTGGTGGGTCCGAAGGCGGGCTTCATGGCGGGCCGCCGGGATACGGGCATTTGTCCCTGGCCCGATGGCATCTACCGGGAGCAGCGCTGGCGCAATATCTGGCAGTTGCTCTATTCCGTGGGCAATAACCGCTTCTACTGCAACATCACGACGCGGGAGCAGTTGAATGCCTACGATTTGCTCGATGAGGCTACGTCGCCCATTGTGATGACGGTGCCGAATACGTCGCGGCTGGGGTGGCGGCGCACCTGGCGCGGGGATTGCGTTTGGCCGGAACCGAGCAGTAATTAGGCGATCGCGCGATCGCGCCCTTCTAGGTCAAGATTGCGCCGCCGAGGAGCCGCCGATAGCGCTGCTGGAGTTCCTGGGCAATGCGGGGATAGGGGGCCAGGGTCGGGTCCTCTTGGATCAGGGCTTCGGCGGTGGTGCGGGCGGTTTCGAGGATGTCGCGATCGTCAATGAGGCTGGCGAGGGCGAGATCCGGCAGGCCCGACTGGCGAGTTCCTAACACTTCGCCGGGGCCACGAAACCGCAGGTCCATTTCTGAGATGAAAAAGCCGTCCTGGGATTGGGCTAGCACTTCGAGGCGCTGGCGCGACAGGTCGGTTTTGCCGCCGTTGATCAGCAGGCAGTAGGATTTGGCATCGCCGCGCCCGACGCGCCCCCGCAGTTGGTGCAGTTGCGATAGGCCGAACCGTTCCGCATGTTCGATCGCCATGACGGTGGCATTGGGCACATCGACCCCCACTTCGATCACGGTGGTGGAGACGAGGATTTGGGTGGCGCGATCGCGGAATTGCGTCAGGGCGGCGTCCTTGTCGGCGGAGGCCATGCGCCCGTGGAGTAGGCCGATCGCGAATTCGGGAAACACCACCTCCGAAAGGCGTTGGTGTTCCTCGATCGCGGATTTGAGATCGAGCTTTTCCGATTCTTCCACCAGGGGCAAAATCACGTAGACCTGTCGGCCCTGGGCAATTTCGCGCCGCATCAGGTCATAGGCCGCCGGGCGATCGCTCGCCGAGATCACCGTCGTTTGGATCGGCTGGCGACCGGGGGGCAGCTCATCAATCTGGCTCACATCCAAATCCCCGTGGATCGTCAGGGACAGGGTGCGCGGGATCGGCGTCGCCGTCATGGACAGCACATGGGGTTGGACGCCCTTCTGTTGCAGCCGCGCCCGCTGGGCCACGCCAAACCGATGCTGCTCGTCAATGACCACCAGGCCAAGCCGCTGGAATTCCACCGGATCTTGGATCAGGGCGTGGGTGCCCACCAGGACGGGCAATTCACCGCTGGCGAGCTGCTGATGGATTTCCCGGCGTTTTTTGGTGCGGGTGGACCCCGTGAGCAGTTCCACGGGCAAATGGAGCAAATTAAACCAGCCCACTAATTTTCGGTAATGCTGTTCCGCCAACACCTCCGTGGGGGCCATGAGGGCAGCTTGATAGCCCGCCTGGAGGGCCGCCAAAATGGCGATGACGGCGACGACGGTTTTGCCGGACCCCACATCCCCCTGGACGAGGCGGTTCATGGGGGCGGGCCGCTGCAAATCGCTGAGGATTTCGCCGACGACGCGCCGTTGGGCGGCGGTGAGTTGGAAGGGGAGGATGTCGTAAAAGCGCTCGATTAGTTCCCCCGTGGGGGCGAGGATGACGTTGGTGGTGGTTTGGCGCTGCTGGTGTCGCCGTTGCAGAAGCCCCAGTTGCAGGTAGAAAAATTCGTCGAACACTAACCGGCGGCGGGCGGCGGCGAGGGTGGCATCGTCGGGGGGATAGTGGATGGCGGCGATCGCGTCGGCGACGGGGATGACTTCGGCGCGATCGCGCAGGGTTCGGGGCAAGGTTTCCGGCACCCGCTGGGCCGAGGGCAACACCGCCGCCACCGCCCGCCGCACCGCATCCGCCGTGAGCCCCTCCGTGAGGCCATAGATCGGCACCACCCGCCCCACGGTCATGGACGCGATCGCACCGTCCGGGCGATCGAGCACCTCCAGTTCCGGATTGTCGATCGTGACGCCGTATTTACTCACCTTTGCCAGCCCCGACGCCGCCACCGTCACCCCCGGCGCGTAGGTTCGCTTTTGCATCTGCTGCCATTTCACCGACGCAAACCGCGCCCCGGCAAAGAATTTACTCAGGCGCAGTTGGCCGGTGCGATCGCGCAGGATCAGCTCAAAAATGGTGAGTTTGGGATTTTTCGGGCTGGTGAAGCAGTTGCAGCGGCGCACGGTGCCAATGACCGTCACCGTTTCGCCCCCCTCCAGCCGAGAAATATCCACCTGACGGGCATAGTCCAGGTAGTCGCGGGGGTAGTAGTGCAGCAAATCCGCCACATTCAGCAGACCCAGACTCCCGAGGCGCTGGGCGAGCCGGGGGCCGATCGCCGTCACCTTCCCCAGGGGCGTATCTAGATCATAAATTCGGGGGGCGGTGCTGCCGTGGCTGCGGCCCGGATCGCTGATGAGGGTGGCGATCGCCTGGGTCTTGGGCCGTTTTGCCTCTCCATAGCTGGCGGTGGTTTCGTGGGCCTGGGCGCTCGGGCCGCTGCCGGAATGGGATGGGCGATCGCGCGATCGCTGGACCCGGTGCAAAAACTGGCGCGTCTGGGCCACCAAATGCTGCCGTCCCGTCAGGGGCAATTCCCCATAGGCCGCAAAGCGCTGGGCCAACTCCCGCCACTGGCGACGATCGTCCGCCGGGAGACCGGGGGGCAACTGGCCCAAACTCAGGCACAGAAACTCACTGAAGCGATATTGATTGCCCATCAAGTCCCCAAAGCCCCGTTCCGCTTCCACGGCCAAGGCCCGTTGCAGGCGCATCCAAGGGGGGACTTCAGGGTTCACGGACTTTTCTGGCGCAGGCGGCGGCGAGGGAACAACCGCCTCGTATGGGGCATCTTAGCGATCTTCGTTCCCCCATGGAGCCAATTGATCTAAAATTCACGCCCGTGCCCTGGGGGAATCCGCGATCGCGCAGCAGGATCCCCAACCCCAGATCTCAAATCTCAATCTCAGGTCAGAACCTAGGTCAGGGCTTCTGCCGCCGACGGGGGGCGATCGCACGCCTCGATATTCTCCGTCGCCTCCCAGACCTTGCCATCGATCGCCATCTGCTCAATCGAACTCGCCAGCCGCAGCGCCCGCAGGGCCTGTTCCCCCCCCACCGACGGCTCCGTTTGGCCGCGCACACAGTGGGCAAAATGGTCCAATTCCGCGTACAGGGGCTCAATATTCGTCGTATAGACCTTTTCGATCAGGCCATCCTGGCGATAGAGCACCTGACCGTAATCCGTCGTACTCGTGGCCGTCGTTTGGCGGTGGATCAAAATCTCATGGTTGAGAAAATCCGCCTCCACCAGGGAATTTTTGCAGTGGGCCGCAATGCGCCGGATTTTGCGGTGGGTCACCTTGCTCGCCGTCACCGTCGCCACCACCCCATTGGCAAACCGCAGCGTCGCCGTCACATAGTCCAAATAGGCCGACTCCGGCGCGCGGCTGCCCGTGGCCGCCAGTTGCACCACCGGGGAATTGGCCAGATCCAGCAGCAAATCAATGTCGTGGATCATCAAATCCAGCACCACCGACACGTCATTGGCGCGATCGCTGTAGGGACTCATGCGGTGGGCCTCTAGGGCCAGGGTTTGTTCCCCCTGGAGGATATTGCCCAACTCCTTAAAGGCCGGATTGAACCGCTCAATGTGCCCCACCTGGAGCAAGCAATTGGCCTCCGCCGCCGCATTCACCAACGACTCCGCCTCAGCGATGCTCGCCGCGATCGGCTTCTCGATGAGCACATGGACCCCCGCCGCAAAGCAGGCCATGCCCACGGCGTAGTGGAGGCGCGTCGGCACCGCGATACAAACCGCGTCCACCAGGGGGAGCAGATCCCCATAATCTTCAAAAAAACGAACGCGATGCTTACTGGCAAGTTCTAATCCCCGCTCCACATTGACATCCGCGATGCCGATAAATTCCACATCCTTGAGCATGGAGAGGATGCGGGCGTGGTGTTGCCCCATGTTGCCGACGCCGATGACGCCAATGCGAAGGGGGGTGAGGGGCGATCGCTGCACGGGTGGGGTTGGGTTCGAGGCGGGATGGGGGCCGTTTTGCACGCTCGATGATCCTGGGCGAGATCGGGGGGGATCATGGCCCGCTTAGCTGTTGGGAACCGGCGATAGACGGGCTCATCCTACCATAGGGCGTTTGGAGACCCATGGGGGGGATCGGCGCTCGGGGACGGGGGGAAATGGCATTGAACCGGCAAGGATGCGGAAGTCTCGCCATAATACTCAAGGGATTTGATAGGCATTTAATCCCGGTGCAGTCCGGCGGCGATCGCCGGTGGCAAAGGCCGATTCAGCGCTGGGGGGTTCGATGGGGGATAGTTGTCCATGGTTTTGAACCTTGGGGCTATCCCGCTAGAACATCGGCCTAGCTAGGGCATCGGTCTGGGACATCTGTGGAGTGGAGAGGGTAAGGATGGTTGGTGGTGGTGTGGGCCTAGGGGAGGGCACGGCGGCGGCGATCGCGGCGGAGGGGCCGCTGGGGGAGGCCGGGGGACCGCTGGCGGCGCGGCCAAAGGCGGTGGTGCTGCTGTCGGGGGGGTTGGATTCTTCGACGGTGCTGTTCCAGGCGCGGGCGGATGGCTACGATTGCTATGCCCTGTCGTTTGACTACCAGCAGCGCCATCGGCGGGAGTTGGTGGCGGCGGCGATGATTGCCCAGGTGGGGGGGGCGCTGGCCCATCAGGTGGTGCGCTTTGATCTGACCCAGTGGGGGGGCTCGGCCCTGACGGATAGCGCGATCGCGGTGCCGGAGGATCGGCCGGTGGCGACGATGGGGGCTGGGATCCCGATTACCTACGTGCCGGCGCGCAATACGATTTTTTTGAGCTTTGCCCTGGCCTATGGGGAGGCGATCGCGGCGGAGCGGGTGTATGTGGGGGTCAATGCCCTGGACTATTCGGGCTATCCGGACTGTCGGCCTGACTATTTGGCGGCGATGGGGGAGGTGTTTCGCCTGGGGACGCGCCAGGGCCGCGAGGGGCAGCCGATGACGATCGCGGCTCCGTTGGTGGAATTGCGCAAGACGGAAATTATTCAACTGGGCGATCGCCTGGGGGTGCCCTGGGAACAAACCTGGTCCTGCTATGGCGGCGGCAGCCTGTCCTGCGGCCGGTGCGATGCCTGTCGGCTGCGGCTGGCGGCCTTTGCGGAACTGGGGCGCGAGGATCCTTTGCCCTATGAGACCCGTGCCCTCTAGGATTGGGGGCCGGACTGGGGGCCGGATCGGCAGGCGATTCCTCGGGATGACCCTGGGGACGGTACTCGGATTGATGCCCGCCGCGATCGCCCTTCCCTTGCCCCCATTAACGGCCTTGGCCCCGTCTGCCGTAGCATCTGAGTCTGATTCCGCTGCCCTTTCGCCCCCTGTGCCCATGCACCTGTCTTGGCAAAATCCCCCGGAACCGATTGGCCGTTTGTTGGATACCCCCACGCCGCCGGATCTGTTCCTCGCGCCGGGGGGCCGCCACGGTCTCGAAATGGCTCGCCCCCCCATGCCCACCCTGGCGGATTTGGCCCAACCGGAGGTGGCGGTGGGGGGCATTAAACTCAATCCCCAGACCAATGGCCCCGCCTCCCCCTATAGCTACAATGCCCTGACGGTGGTGGATCTGCCGTCGGGCGATCGCCGTCCCGTGGCCCTGCCCGATCGCATCCGTGTCAATTTCCTGCGCTGGTCTCCGGAGGGCGATCGCGCGGCCTTTGTGCGCACGACGGATCAGGGGCTGGAACTGTGGGTTTTGGAGCTGGCCACCGCGATCGCGCGGCCCGTCACCGGCCCCATCCTCAACGGCACCTACGGCAACCCCTGCTCCTGGCTCCCCAACGGGGCGGGCTTTGTCTGCAAAACCATACCGGGCGATCGCGGCGCACCCCCCAACGGCGGCCCCATCCCCGACGGCCCCACGGTGGAAGAAAACCTAGGCCGCAAGGCCCCCACCCGCACCTACCAAAACCTGCTGAGCGATCGCCAGGACGAGGCCCTCTTCGAGTACTACCTCACCTCCCAGCTTGAGCGCATTGACCTAGACGGAAACCGCACCCCCCTGGGCAGCCCCGCGATCATTGACGAGGTGGTGCCCTCGCCGGACGGGCGCTATCTGCTGCTGGAAACCCTCCACCGGCCCTTTTCCTACCAGGTGCCCGCCAGCCGTTTTCCGAAACGCATCACCGCGATCGCCACGGCCACCGGGGAGCCCGTATTTGAGGTGGCCCAACTGCCCCTGGCGGACGATGTGCCCGTGCAGTTCAACGCCGTGCGGCGGGGGCGGCGGGATGTGGGCTGGCGCAGTGACCACCCGGCGACGCTCTATTGGGTCGAAGCCCTCGACGATGGCGACGCCACCCAACCGGCCCCCCACCGGGATGCGGTCTATCTCCTGCCCGCCCCCTTTGATCACCCCCCCCAGGAACTGTGGCGATCGCAATATCGCTACGCGGGCATTCTCTGGGGCCGCGAGCGCCTCGCCCTGGCCTATGAGTGGTGGTACGACCAGCGGCTGCTGCGCCTGTGGCAACTGGATCCGAGCCAACCGGGCAGCGCCACCCTCGTGAGCGATCGCAACTACCAAGACGCCTACAGCGACCTGGGGGAACCGCTCCTGGAACCCGGCCCCCACGGCCGCCCGGTCCTGCGGCTGGCCGCCGATGGGGAAAGTTTATATTTCGCGGGGCGCGGCGTCTCCCCGACGGGGGTTTATCCGTTCCTCGATCGCCGCCATCTGCCCTCGGGCACCGTCGAGCGCCTGTGGCAGTCCGCCGATCCCCACTACGAAACCGTCGTGGATTTGCTCGATCGCGACGGCCAGCGCTTAATAACCCGTCGCCAATCCGTCACCGAGCCCCCTAACTACTGGCTGCGCGATCGCACCGGCGGCGAGCCCCAGCCCCTGACCCACCAGGGGGATCCCATGCCGGAATTTGCGGGCCTCCAGAAGGAAATCTTGCAGTACGAGCGGGCCGATGGGGTGGCCCTCTCGGGAACCCTGTACTTGCCTCCCGGCCATGACCGCGATCGCGACGGCCCCCTGCCCACGGTCCTGTGGGTCTACCCGGAAGAGCACGCCGATCGCGACACCGCCGGTCAGGTGCTCCAGTCCCCCAACACCTTCAGTCGGCCCCGCCACGATTCGATCCTGTTCCTGCTGCTGCGCGGCTACGCCATCCTCCTGGCCCCCTCCCTGCCGATCGTCGGGGAAAACGGCGACCAACCCAACGACACCTACATCGAACAACTGGTGGCCGGGGCCGAAGCGGCTGTCAATACCCTCGTGGAGCGCGGCATTAGCGATCGCGATCGCCTCATCGTCGGCGGCCATTCCTACGGAGCCTTCACCGTCGCCCACCTGCTGGCCCACACGGACCTGTTCCGGGCCGGCATCGCCCGCAGCGGAGCCTACAACCGCACCTTGACCCCCTTCGGCTTCCAGGGGGAGCAGCGCACCTTCTGGGAAGCGCCGGATACCTACACCCGCCTGTCCCCCTTCACCCACGCGGACAAAATCAACGAACCGCTCCTGCTGATCCACGGGGAAAGGGACAGCAATCCCGGCACCTACCCCATCCAGAGCGAGCGGATGTACGAAGCCCTGCGCGGCCTCGGGGGCACCGTCCGCCTGGTGAAACTGCCCCTGGAGGACCATGGTTACCGATCGCGCGAAGCCATCGGCCATGTGCTCTGGGAAATGCTGCGCTGGTGCGATCGCTACGCCGCCCCTCGGGATCTGGCCTCCAGCGCCACGGCGACGGACCCGGTGGAAGCGGCCCCCAAACCTTGAGGGAACTCATGTACCGGAATGTTCGCCTAAAAACCGTGGCTATAATGCCGACAAACCGGTTTTTGCGCCGGTCGATCCTACGCCGAACGTCCAGAGGAGTGCCAATTCCATGACCACCCCCCACCGTTTCTACGGTCTCGCCGCCACCGCCGCGATCGCCACCGCCGCGATCGCCACCGCCGCGATCGCCACCCCCGCGATCGCCACGGAAATCACCCCCTCCCCCGAAGCCAGCCCCACCGAAGCTAGCCTCACGGAGGCCCTGGCCCCCACCGCCCTTGACCACTTCGAGGCCAGCGCCGCCGCCACCCGCGCCGACGCCCTCACCCCCACGGATTCCCCCTGGCAGCAGGCCACCCTTCGCCTAGATGCCACCCCCACGGACAGCCCCGAAGCCCGCCGCTTTGAGGTGGCCCAAGCGCCCTACCGCAACTCCGCCGGTCGCCGCAATAGCGCCAAATTCAGCTACACCGGCATCGGTGGCGCGATCGGCATCAGCGACGACGAGGACGAAACCAACCTGGGTGAAGGGGGCTTTTCGATCCTGGGTAAAACCGGCCTCAGCGAGCGGTTCTCGATCCACAGTGCCAGCGTCCTCGGCGACAACAGCGTGTCCACCTTCGCCCTGACCGCCGACTTCCCCATCTACACCGAAGGGTCCGTCGAGGAGCGTTCCGTCTCCCTGGTGCCCTTTGTGGGGGCGGGCATTGCCCTCAATAACCTGTTCAAGGACGATAGCCAGGTGGGCTTTGTCCTGACGGGCGGCGTGGATGTGCCCATTGCCTACCGCCTGACGGCCACGGGCCGCGTCGTGAGCGCCTTCTTCGGGGATAGCACCGATTTGGCGATCGCCCTGGGCATTGGCTACACCTACACGGGCTTCTTCAAGTAGCGATCGCGGTGGACCGGCGAGGGACCGTAGGCAAGGCAACGCCTTCAGATCGCCCACGCCGCCCAACCGATCCAACCCGAGGGGGCTCTCGCGCGGCCCCCTTTTTGCTGGCCTCCAAAATACAAATCCAAAACACAAGTCCAAAACACAAGCTCAAAACAAAGGGTGTAGCCCTGTGGTACACCCCTGTGGATCGTGTGATTGAGTTGGTTGATTTTCCGGGGAACCGGAGGGGAACCGGGGCGATCGCGGCCCGAAGCGACATCTTAGGCGATCGCCCTTGGCCCCCTAGAGCCGGTGGGCGTAGAGACCGGGGGCATAGGCTTCAATCACCCGGGCCGTGAAGGCGCAGGTGACCATTAAATAATCACAGGTGGGGCACTGAACCCGCACCACATGGCGATCGCGGCCATATGATCGCTCCGCCTGGTGGCCACAGTTCGGACAGTAAATTGATTCAATGACAGACATGACTAAAAACCCCTATTTCTGAAAATCCAGACCAACGAACACTTCAGCAATCCAACGCCAATCGCCTGCGGTTTCCCCGTCACCCCTAGGCCCTAATGGTTTGATCAAATGGTTTAGCCGATGGGCTGGACCGATTTAGATCCTAAGTTTAGGGCCTTAATTTCAAGGCCAGAGTGAAGGGGATCACTGCACGGGGCGGCTTGGCGGTGTAACGGTCGGAGGATCGAATGGACCATGGAGCCCATGGGCTAACGGATCATCAAAACGATCATCAATATGCATGGACCGGGGGCCACTGGTGATAATTTCCAGCGGCCCCTGCTGTTTCTATTGTTGCGGGAGATTTGAAAAGATGAGCTTATTCTTAAGATTATTTTGCCTTTTGCGTTGGGTTGCCTGATGGGCGGGCTGAGATGGCCGTTTCCTGGAATTTGGGCTGGATTTTTGCGATCCCTTTGGGGATGGGATCAATTCTAGGGTTGGGCTGAAATGGAATAGTTTTGTATCAAAGGCAACGAATCAATCGTTTTTATGGGTTTTAAGAAGGATTAAATGGGGTCGGAGGAGGGGCGATCGCGGGTTTCGTGCAATAGGTGCCAGGGCAAGGTGCGATCGCGGGCGAGTTCCTGGGCGATGGCGGCGGCCCCGTGGCGGTTGATGTGGCTGGGGTCGGCGAAGCGATCGCGGGCGTCGGGCCACAGGAGCAGGTAGTCTAGCACGCGGCCTCCGTTGGGGGGGAAGGTGGCGGCGAGGTATTGGTTAAATTGCTGTTCGTAGCCGAGGCGGACGGGATCGAGGTAGTCGCGGCTCAGGGGCAGGTTGATGAAGGCGAGGGTGATGCCGCGCGATCGCGTGTGGTTGAGCAAACGGCGGGCGGCCTGATCCTGGGGGCCATCGAGGCGGAAGGGGACGTAGCTGCCGTCATATTGCCCCGCCACCTTAGGGAATTGGGCGTAGTAGCGGGCGGGATCGAACCGGCGGGGATCGGCCAAAAAGCCGGTGGGGGTGAGGGGGTCCATGGCGAAACGGCGCGGATCCACGGGGGCGATCGCGGGGGGTTCGAGGGCGCGCAGGGTGATGGTGTCCTGGCAGGGGACGGTGCGGGTGAGGGCTCGCTGGGCGCGATCGAGCAGCCGTCCGCCCACGGGGGACCAGCCCTCAATGGGGCAGCCCGCCGCGATCGCGTAGGTGCCGATGCCCAGGGCGGCGAACCGTTCTCCGAGGTCCGGCGGGGGGGCGGGGGTGGGGCGCTGGCCGGTGGCGACGGCGCGATGGCCCGCTGAGGAGGCGATCGCCGCGAAGGTCAGATCAGGCCGTCCGGCATTGAAGGCGCGGGAGCCATCGCCCCAGAGAATCAGGCGCGGGGCGCGATCGGGGGGCAGCAGTTCCCGCACCACCCAATCCACCACCTGGGCCGTGGCTCCGTTGATGCTGAAGTTATAGATCCGCAAATTGCCGTGGCCCTGGCGGGCGAGTTCCTGGGTCAGCACGTCGGGATCAATGCCCTGGAGCGATCGCGAACTGCCCACAATCAGCACATCGGGGCGACCGACGCGGCTGAGGTACTGCAAATATTGCTCAAGCTGTTGCCCCAGGCGCGGGCTGCCAAAGTCGGGCAGGGGCTCGGAGGTGGCGGCGCGGCTCAGTTGGGGGCTTGGGCTGTGGGGTACGTTGGCGCTGGTGTTGGCTTGGGCGGCGAGGGGAATGCTGATCCCCAGGGCGATCGCCGTGAGGCGGATCCCGAGGTTGATCCCCAGGCGGCACCGCGATCGCGGCAACCCAGCGCCCAGGGGCAGAGAACGAATATCCATGGCCATAACTTTCAACTGCCCCACCGGCCCAACAACCACCCCGCCAGCAGCCCCAGCCCCCCGAAGCGCACCGCCTGCCAGAACCATTCCCGCAGGGCCGCTTCAATGGGCAGCCGTTCCAGGAGGGCCAGATCCAGGCGCTGCTGCTCCCGCTGGAGGTGTTTGAGTTCCGCCGCGAGCTGCTGCCGCCGTTCGCGATCGCGGGTGGCCGCCAGGGCAGGGCGAATGGTTTCGATGCGCTGATCCCCGCCCTGTCGCCGTTCCCAAAGCACCTGGGATCGGCCAAAGCGATCGCGCAGATCCGCCACCGACGTCTCCAGGGCCGTCAACTCCGCCCCAAAGGTTTGGCAAAATTCCAGCAAATCCGACGGGTCCGGGGCCGCCGCATCGGTGGTGGACCCTGGGGGGGTAGAGGGGTTGGGATCAGACTCAGGGGTGGGTCGAGGCAAGGGAGAAAACCGGCATCGGTCCGGCGCGATCGCGGCAGTCAAGGGCAACGCAAGGGAGATTTCCAAGCTTTAGTATAGGAAAGTCCCAGACCTGCCCCCCAGCTTCCCTCCATCCCCACACGATCCCCATGGCCCAGCTTGAGCTTTCCCCCTCGGTCCAGGTCCGCCTAGCGGCCCCCGTCTCCCCCCACGCCCAGCGCCCCTGCCAAGACCTCAGCGATCTAGAACTGGCTCAGGTACTCGCCGCCCGCCTCGCGATCGCGGAAACCAACTGGCACCAGGCCAAGGGCAAACGATCACTCCGGGCACGGGAACAGGCCGCCGCCGCGATCGTCTATCTGCTGCGGGGCAACGATGCGGAAGCCCGCGATCGCCTCCAGCAGGCCATGGGCTGGCTCGACGGCACCCTCACCGCCCCCCCCTGCCCCACCCACGGCACGCGATCGCCCAAACCCTCAAAAAAAGCTAACGAAAAAAGCTAATGCCTGATCCCCGGTGATCGCCCCCCGATCCCCGAAGTTTTGATCCCCTAGCGGGCCAGCGCCTCACAGCGTTCCCGCAGACGCGCCGCCCAACTATCCCAGGGCAACCGCACCGGACCCGCCTCCACCGCCGCCCCCTCGCCATCGATCGCCTCATCCGCCGCCAAAGCCTTGTACAAACGCAGCTCCCGGCCACAGTCGCTCCACTGCACCCCATCAAACACCTGGCGCAGAATGAACAGCCCCCGGCCACATTCCCAGTCATCGCAGGGCAGCGCAAAGGGATCATCCAGCACCTCCGCGATCGCCCCGGCATCCTCCGAAGCCGCGATCGCCGAGCAGCAGTGGGGCGTCTCAAACCCACAGCCCTGGTCCGTAATCACCCACCAATAGCCCTCGCACATGGTCATGAAGCGCACATAGACCTGCTTGCTAGGATCCAAACAATTGCCGTGCTTCGCCGCATTCACCAGCGCCTCCTGTAACCCCAGCCGCACCTGATCCCGCCAGGGGGGTGGCACATCCGCCGTCAGTAGATCCAGAACCGGACAAAGATGGAGCGTTGAGGCAAAGCTCAATTTGCGCCACGGCCGCCGTACCGAACGGGAAAGTATCATAGGGGGTTCGCCAAAAGCTTGACCGCTCCGCATCCCCAATGGCGCAATCGCGTCACCACCGGCCCCGAAAAATTCGGCAGCACCCAAGGGACCGACCTAAATATGCGCACTTGATGGGGGTGCGATCGCCGACTCCCAGCGGAATCGGACCATTCAAACATCAGACCAGAAGTAGGCGTAACCAGCCCCAAACGGCAACCCTTAAGCAGCGCAAATGGGGGTAATTACGCTGAATCCATTGTATCGGACCTAGCGGTTATCTCAACACCCCCATCGCCCCCAAAACGGGGCCATCGCCCCTTCAATTCACCCCAAAAATAAAGGCAATCCCCCCAACGAAGGGCCATCACCCCCAGGCGATTCACCCCAGTCATTTCAGAAACTTTTAGGTTGTTTTAATCCCCCAACGGGGACAAGGACGGATCAAAGGATGGATCAATCGATCGATGGCACAACCTGGACTCCTCAGGGATGCGCCGCCCGCGATCACCACCCCCAGCACCCATCGCCCCCCACCCACCATCCCCACCAACAAAATGGCCCCGCATTAACCGGAATGAACCGCAATTAACCGGGGCCAAAGGCCATCATCAAAAATCAATCAAAAATCAATCCAACCAACCCCCTTACGCTGCCCTAAATAGGGTCAGGGGGCACAAGGGATCAGGGCCTGATCTTTAAAAAAAGCCCCTTGCCCCTAGCTTTAAGCCCCCTATCTTCAGGGCCATGGGAGGACCATCGAACAACTCGACACCACAGCCTAGTACTGCGGCACCGACGGATCCACCTGCTCGCTCCAGGCATTGATCCCCCCCGCCACATTCGTCCCCTCGATCCCCGCCGTCTGGAGAATCGCCAGGGCCTTGGCAGAGCGGCCCCCCATCTTGCAATGGGCAATCAACCGTCGGTTCCCCAGCAGTTCCTTCACCTTCTCCACCCCCGGACCCGCCTCAATGTCGGGCAGGGGCACCAGCACCGACCCCGGAATGCGGCCGATCTCATACTCCGGCGGATTGCGCACATCCACCAGCAGATAATCCTCCGCCCCGCTGTCGATCAGGGCCTTCAACTCCGTCACGGTCATTTCGGGCAACATGGGCACCTCCGGCGCAGCACTCGGCGGAGCCATGCCGCAGAACTGTTCATAGTCAATCAGGCGATCAATCACCGGGCGCTCCGGGTTGGGGCGCAATTTCAGTTCCCGGAACTTCATGGTCAAGGCGTTATAGAGCATCAGGCGGCCGCTGAGGGTTTCCCCTTTGCCCAAGATGATCTTGACCGTTTCCGTCGCCTGGATCACGCCGATGATCCCCGGCAAAATCCCCAGGACGCCCCCTTCGGCGCAGGACGGCACCATCCCCGGCGGCGGCGGTTCGGGATACAGGTCGCGGTAGTTGGGGCCGCCTTCGTAGTTGAAGACGGTGGCCTGCCCCTCGAACCGGAAGATGGAGCCGTAGACGTTGGGCTTGTCGAGGAGGACGCAGGCGTCGTTGACCAGGTAGCGGGTGGGGAAGTTGTCCGTGCCATCTACCACGATGTCGTAGGGCCGGATGATGTCGAGGGCGTTTTCGGAACTGAGGCGGGTTTCGTAGAGGTCCACCTGGCAGTTGGGGTTGATCTCGTGGATCCGGTTTTTGGCGGATTCGATTTTGGGTTTGCCCACCCAGGAGGTGCCGTGGATGACCTGCCGCTGGAGGTTGGAGGTGTCTACGATGTCGAAATCGACGATGCCGAGACGACCGATCCCGGCGGCGGCGAGGTAGAGCAGCAGGGGGGATCCGAGGCCGCCGGTGCCGATGCAGAGGACGCTGGCGGCCTTGAGGCGACGCTGCCCTTCAACGCCGACTTCGGGCAGGATGAGGTGGCGGGAGAAGCGTTCGTACTCTTCGCGGCTGAGTTGGGTTTGCTCGATGTCGAGGTTTAGCATAGGCGTTGCGGCGGTGGTGCTTTCGGGTGGGGCGCGGTGGGGTCGGCCCGGTGGGGGCCGCGCGCGCGATCGCGGTGGATCAAGGCCGAAGGGACCGCTGGTTTGGGTGCGTGTGACAAACGCCCATCATATCAAGTTGGGCTGTCGGGGGGTCAGGTGGGGCGGCCTTGGGTTTCTTGGGCCTTGAGGGTCATGAGTTCTTGGACGGTGGCGAAGCGGTAGCCCTGCTGGCGGAGGGTTTGGATGATTTGGGGCAGGGCGGCAACGGTGGCGCGGCGATCGCCACCGCCGTCGTGCATGAGGATGATGTTGCCCGGTTGGGCATTGGCGATCGCGCGCTGGACGATGGTGGAGGCAGCGGGGCGTCGCCAGTCGGAGGTGTCGTGGCTCCACATGACGATGGCATAGCCCAGCCCCCGGGCGCGGGCATCGAGGCCATTGTTGAGGGTGCCGCCGGGGGGCCGATAGAGGCGGGTGGTTTTGCCGGTGAGGCGGTGGATCAGGGCGCTGGTGTTGTCGATTTCCTGGGCGGCGGTGGCGGAGTCGGCGAAGCGCATCCGGTGGGTCCAGGTGTGGTTGCCAAATTCATGGCCCTCGGCGGCGATGCGGCGCATCAGGTCCGGCTGCCCCTGGGCGACGCGGCCAATGACGAAGAAGGTGGCCTTGGCGTTTTCCCGCTGGAGGATGTCGAGGATTTGGCGGGTGTAGGTGGGGTTGGGGCCGTCGTCGAAGGTGAGGGCGACGACCTTTTCGCCGCTGGCAAGGGTGACGCGATCAATGCGCTGGCCGGCGAACATGGGGGGCAGGATACGGTTGGCCCGCTCGGTGGCGATCGCCTGCTGAATGCTGCTGAGGGAGTCGCGGAGGCCCTGCTGGCTGCGGTCCAGTTGCAGGCGGGCGGGCGAGGGCATTTCCTGATCGAAGAGGGGCCGCTCGATGACCTTGGGGGCTCCGGCGGACGGCAGGGCGATGGAGGCAATCAGGCCAGCGATTAGTCCCACTAAGGCCCAAAAGGCTGCCATTTCCCAGAAGGAGGGGCGACGGCGGCGCGATCGCACGGCGCGGCGTTGCTGGGGGCCGGGGCGAGAAACCGAGGGCAGGGGGCGATGGGCAGCACGGCGGGCCAGGGAGAGAATCACGGTTGGGGCCTGGGGAAGGGAAGGGATGGACCGAAGCTGGGGGCGCTGGGGGCTGGCCTGGGGAGCGTAGACTCCCGCCCGCTGGGGCGTACCGAAACGCGGTTGGAGACGTTGCTAGGGGATACCCTGGCGGGGCGATCGCGATCGCGCCATTGGGCATGATCGCAAAGGCGAACCGCAGAAGGGGTCTAGAAACGTGGGCAAAAACGTCGCGGGGGGAGGGGGAATCCCGGATTTCTCACGAAAGGGATTTGGGCGGATCAGGCGGCCCCCTGGAGTGCTCGAATTGTTTCTAGCACGATCTGCGCGGTTCGATCGATTTCATCCGGTTGATTGAACCGACCAATGCCAAATCTCAGGGAAGCGACTGCGATCGCGGGGGGCAGACCCAGGGCGGTGAGGACGTGGGAGGGGGTGGTGTGGGCGCTGGCGCAGGCGGACCCGGAGGAGAGGGCGATCTTCGGGTGCAAGGCCCGCAGGAGAGCATTATGATCCCGGTGTTCGAGGCCGCCGATGCTGATGTGCAAATTGCCCGCGAGGCATTCAGTTGGGTGGCCGTTGCGGCGGATTTTGAGGGCGTCGGCTTCGGGGGCGAGGTGATCCCAGAGGCGATCGCGCAGGGCACGGATGCGGGCGGTTTCGGCGTCGAGATCCGCCAGGGCTAGGGCGATCGCTTCGGCAAAACCAACAATGAGCGGGGGATTGAGGGTGCCCGATCGCCGCGATCGCTCCTGGCCGCCCCCGTGGAGTTGGGCCGCAAGCTGCACGCGGGGATCGCGCCGCCGCACGTAGAGCGCCCCGACGCCCTTGGGGCCATAGACCTTGTGGGCCGTCAGGGACATCAGATCAATGCAGGCGTCGTTCACGTCTAGGGGTACTTTGCCGATGGCCTGGGCCGCGTCCGTGTGGAACAGGATCCCGCGATCGCGGCAGAGGCGACCGATCGCGGCGATCGGCTGCAAGACACCGATTTCATTATTCGCCGCCATGGCGGAAACCAAAATCGTATCGGGCCGCAGGGCGTCGGCCAATTGATCGAGATCCACCAGCCCATCGGGTTTGACCGGCAGATAGGTCACCTCAAAGCCCACCGTTTCCAGGTAGCGGCAGGGATCGAGGACGGCGCTGTGTTCCGTCGCCACGGTCACCAGATGGCGGCCCCGCTCCAGATACGCCTCCGCCACCCCTTTAATGGCGAGGTTATTGGCCTCCGTTGCGCCGCTGGTGAAGACGATTTCCTCGGGGATCGCACCGATGGCCGTGGCGATCGTGGAGCGCGATCGCGTCACCGCCGCCGCCGCCGCCCAGCCATAGCTATGGAATTCGCTGCCCGGATTGCCAAACTGCTCCGAAAAAAACGGCAGCATTTTCGCCAATACCCGTTCATCGACGGGCGTGGTGGCGTGGCAGTCCAAATAAATGGGGCGCGGTTTCGTCGGCGCGGTCACGGCGGCTCATCCTCAGGCTAAACGGGATCCATTGACCAAGCTAACGGCTAATTTCCCCAGGTTGCCTTGCGGCCCCTAGGGTTCCGCTGGCGGCGGCGGCATCGGCGGGCGCGATCGCGGCGTTTGGGGCGATCGCAGGGGGCGGCGGCGCGATCGCATCAGGGTCCGCAGGGGACGCTCTAGATCCGTACTGCCCGATCGCAGCACCACAAACGCCAGCAGCGCCCCCAGGGTTGCCAAACTCCAGAGGCCGCAGCCCGCCGCAAACCCCAGGGCCGCCGACACCCACACCGCCGCCGCCGACGTTAACCCTTTGATATTGCTCAGGGATTTTTTGTGGAGAATTTCCCCCGCCCCCAAGAAGCCCACCCCCGTCGCCACCCCCTGGGCCGAGCGACTCAGGGCCTCATAGCTGGCCCCCAACTCCAACGGGATCGCCGCAAACAGGGCCGCCCCAAAACTCACGAGCATGTGGGTCCGCAGACCGGCGGGCTTGTGCTGCAACTGGCGATCGAGGCCGATGGCGGCCCCCACAAACAGCGCCAGCCCCAGCCGCCCGAGGGTGTCGAGCCAGTGGGTGGGATCTTGGCTCGGGGGGGCAACGGCAACGGTCCAGGGGATATCAAACAAGGCGATCGCGCGGCGCTGGCCGGGGCGAAGTGATGGGCAGGTTATTCCTTCACCTTATCCATTTCTTAACCTGTCCGATCCCAAAACCCAGCCAAAAGCCGACCGAAGGTTGGATGATTGACGGTGCCGAATTTGCATTCTAGGGACGAGGCGGCCATGGCGGACGGGGATCAGGGGAGTGGGGCGGTCTGCGCGATCGCGTTGGGGGGCAATGTGGGGGATGTGGGGGCGGCCTTTGAGGGGGCGATCGCCCAATTGGCTACGGCGGCGGGGATCACGATCCTGGCGCGATCGCCCTGGTATCGCACGCCGCCCATGGGGCCACCCCAGCCGGATTTTTGGAATGGTTGTGTGTTGCTGCGGACGACGCGATCGCCCGAGGATCTATTAACGGTGCTCCAGACGATCGAGGCGGCCTTCGGACGGCAGCGGCACCTGCGCTGGGGACCGCGCACCCTCGATCTGGACCTGATTTTCTACGGCGATCGCCAACTGCATACGGACGAGCTCACCTTGCCCCATCCAGGATTCCGCGATCGCGCCTTTGTCCTGGTGCCCCTGGCGGATGTGGCCGCTGATTGGTGTGATCCCGCCTCGGGGCAGACGGTGGCCCAACTGCGGCAAGCCCTAGACTGTTCCCAGGTGGTGCCGGTCCAGCGCGATCGCGATCCCCACCCCGCCCCCCTCAATTCCAATTAGCATGAATCCATCAATGGCCAACTAGAAGCCATCTGGAAATAAGCCTTCTTCAACGTTCCCATGACGATCGCCAGAGATAGTTTCCCCAACCTGACCCCAGAGGACTATCTCATCTGGGAAGCGCAGCAGCCGGACAAACATGAATACATCAACGGCCAAATCTACGCCATGGGCGGCGGCACCAAAAACCGCAGCCTCATCGCCGTCCGTCTCCTCACCGCCCTAGCCAACCACCTGGGCAATGGCCCCTGCGAAGTCGGCAACTCTGATCTGCGCGTCAAGATTGCGGACCTGCCGCACTATACCTATCCCGACATCAGCGTGACCTGCGATCGCCGGGATCAAACCACAACCCAATACATTCGCTATCCCTGCCTCATTGTCGGAGTCCTGTCCCCCACCACCGAAGCCTACGATCGCGGTGGAAAATTTCGCCTCTATCGCCAAAATCCCATGCTGGTGGATTATCTCCTGGTGAGTTCCACCCAGCTAGAGATTGACCTGTACCATAAAAATGAAGCGGGAAATTGGCTAATTTTTAACTATCAGGCAGGAGACATCGTGGAACTCAAAAGTGTCGGCCTGAGCTTCCCCGTCGAGCAAATCTATCGCGGCCTCAATCTTCTGCAAGATCCTGATTTGATGTCATAATTTTTAGTTCTGAAAGAGCGTTAAAAAAACATGGATTTTTTAGGATTTTGTTCCTATAATTTCCCTGTATTTTTTTCAAGCTATCGACGTTAACTAATCGGCAGAAGTCGCACAGCGGGAGAAAGGTTTCATGCCCTTGGGTCAAGAACCGTCGGAAATTTTGCAGGAAAAACTCGTCTATCGCGGACGCAAATTTGACTACCGCGTCCTGCACCTGCGCCTGCCCAACGGCGTCGAGGGGGAGTGGGACTGCGTGCGCCATCCGGGGGGTGCCCTGGCGGTGCCGGTGACGGCGGACGGGCGGTTTGTGCTGGTGCGGCAATATCGCTTTGCGTTTGCGGGGCGACTCCTGGAATTTCCGGCGGGGACGGTGGAGGCCCACGAGGAGCCGTCGGCCACGATTCGCCGCGAAATTGAGGAGGAAACGGGCTATCGGGCCGATAACTGGCAACATTTGGGTGATTTTCCCCTCGCTCCAGGCTATTCCGATGAAATCATCTATGCCTACCTGGCGACGGGCCTCACGAAGCTGGAGCAGCCCCCGGCCCAGGATGAGGATGAGGATATCGAGGTGGTGCTGATGACGGCGGCGGAGTTGGAGGGGGCGATCGCGGCGGGGGAGGCCATTGATGCCAAGACGGTGACGGCCTACTTTTTGGCGCGGCAGGTGTTGGCGGCCCAGGGCTGATGACGGCCAATCCCTGCGATTCTGGTGGATGACCTTTGCTGCATTGATGACCTCCCCCCCGATCCATGGCTGAGCTGCATCTGTTCTGGCACCGTAATGATTTGCGGATTTCTGATAATGGGGGCTTGGCGGCGACGATCGCGCGATCGCCCCAGACCGTCGGGGTGTTTTGCCTCGATCCGGCGATTTTGGATGGGGATGAGGTGGCTCCGGCGCGGGTGGCCTATTTAGTGGGCTGTTTGGCGGCGTTGCGGGAGGACTATCGGCGGCTGGGGGGCGAGTTTCTGCTGCTGCGCGGTGATCCCCGCCATGTCATCCCGGCGGTGGCCGAGGCCCTCGGGGCGATCGCCGTGGCCTGGAACTGGGATGTGGAGCCCTATAGCCGATCGCGCGATCGCGCCGTCCTCGAAGGCTTAACGGCGCGCGGCATTGGCGGGGCGGGCCACTGGGATCGGTTGCTCCATGAACCGGGCTCCGTGATGACGGGCAAGGGGGATCCCTACACGGTCTATGGCCCCTTCCGCAAAAATTGGGACTCGCGCCCGAAGGCGGCCCCGGCCCCCACGCCGACAGCATTGCAACCCCTTTCGGCGGACCAGCGCGGGGCGATCGCGGCGATCGAAGGCGTCACAATCCTCGAAAACATCCCCACGGCGCGGGAGTTGGGCTATCCCTGGGCCAATGGCCTGATCCTGGAACCGGGGACGGCGGCGGCCCGTGATCGCCTGGATCAATTCTGCGATCGCGCGATCGAAGCCTACGGTGAAGCCAGAAATTTTCCCGCCCAGCCGGGCACCTCGGGCCTCAGCGCTGCCCTCAAATTCGGGGCGATCGGCATCCGCGAAATCTGGCAGCGGTCCCAGGAAGCCCGCGATCGCGCCCGCAGCGACGAAGCGATCGCCAGCATCACCACCTGGCAACAGGAACTCACCTGGCGCGAATTTTATCAACACGTCCTCTACTTCTTCCCCGAACTCGCCGACGGCCCCTATCGCGAACCCCTCAAAAACTTCCCCTGGGAAAATAACGAACGCCATTTTGAAGCGTGGTGCAACGGCCAAACCGGCTTTCCGATCGTCGATGCGGCCATGCGCCAACTCAACGAAACCGGCTGGATGCACAACCGCTGCCGCATGATCGTCGCCAGCTTCTTGACCAAAAACCTGATCATCGACTGGCGCTGGGGCGAACGCTACTTCATGCAAAATCTCATCGACGGCGATCTCGCGGCCAATAACGGCGGCTGGCAGTGGAGCGCCTCCAGCGGCATGGACCCCAAACCCCTGCGCATCTTCAACCCCGCCCGTCAGGCCCAGCAGTTCGACCCGGACGGCGACTATATCCGCCAGTGGCTCCCGGAGGTGCGATCGCTCGACACCGGCACCCTCTTGAGCGGAGAACTGGCCCCCTTCGAGCAGCGCAGCAGTGGCTACCCGGCCCCCATCGTCGATCGCAAGGCCCAGCAGGAGCGCTTCAAACTTCTCTACAAGGCCCAGAAAGGCCAGTAGCCCTCGCCCTTTGTCGCCATGACCGGAGGCCAGATCCCCCCCCTCGGGAACAACGGCGCGGGGGCGGGGTCTGGACAGCCGTTGCCCTTGGGATGGGGTTGGCGCGAAAACGGTGCGAAATTCGCCGCCGCGATCGCCCAAGAATCACAAATTAGGCCACTTTCTAGGGAGCCTTTTCCGGCAATCTACGTCAAAGTACGGAGACCCTAAAAGCGGTGCTTCCTCCCCCAGGGGCCGCTTCGGCGGGGCCACCGGCAATGGCGATCGCGCCCCCTATCGCACCGAGGGTCCCCTGCGCCGTTTGATACCATCCCCCGTCAGTGGTGTGCCAGATCCGAGCCCCCAGCGGGCCGCCGCCCAGGGTCGCGCAAGGTTCAATGCAAGCCGTCCAGGCAAAGTTCAATTGCCCCTTGCAACGGCCCTAGGGCTGTTCGATACTGTCGCAACGCTTGGGGGAGAGCGGTGTCCCGAGGCGTTCCGCCGTCGCCGCATCCCCTGGGGGCATCCCCCGTCCATATAACCCCTCACCCTCGTTTGACCAGTGCCATGAAACCCTTTGCTCGCCTTGCCCTCGCCGCCCTCTGCGCCATGCCGGTTGTCGGGGCGATCGCGTCCCCCGGTGCCGCCCAGGAGGCCAAAAATCTATCCACGTTCCGCTGCCAGCAAATCGGCGGCTATTTCGCCACGGTGGCGGTCAATAGCAATGGCCGTTCTGCACCGATGATTGTTTGGCGCAGTCAGGAATTTAGTGATTCGGGCTATACGCCCCAGCGGCGCTGTGCGGATGTGACCTCGCGGCTCAATAGCGTTTTCCAGGCCAATGGCCGCAGTTTGCGCAATTTGTTTTTGACCGTGGGGCCGGTGAATCGCCATGTGGTAATGTGCCATGTCAATTCCACGCGATCGGGCTGCAATAGCAATAATGTGCTGTTTACCCTGAGCCAGACCAATCGCCCGTCGTCCAATTCCCGCGCGATTTTGGAGAATTTGTTCAATACGCGGGTGCTGAGTACGGGCAATCCGGTGCAGGAGTCGGGGGGCCAAGCCTATGTCAGTTTGGAGGCGGTGGTGGAGGGTCTGTTCTAGGGGAGGGCAGGTTTTTCGGGTTTCGCGTTTGCGTTTGCCGCTTGCGTTTGCCGCTTGCGTTGATCGATGGTAGCCCCGTGGGGGATGGGGCTAGGGCGGGTCGGCCCGATGGGGAGGGGCCGTGACGCGCCAGTTGAATTGGGTGTTGAGCCAGAAGTTCCAGAAGGTGACGATCGCGATCGCGATGGCGTTGGCGAGGTAGCGATTTTGGCGATCAAAGGCGACGTTGAAGAGGAAATTGAGGATCGCCACGTTCAACCCGAGGCCCAGCAGGCAAATGGCGTTGAATTTGAGGAACCGTTCGAGGCGCTGACGCTGGCTCCGTTGGGGGCGGGCTAGGTCGCGGAAGGTCCAGAGGTCGTTCCAGAGGAAGTTGTTGAGGATGGCGATTTCTGCGGCGATCGCCTTACTGCGGGTGAGGCCCCAACCGAGGGTGCTCGGGTCGCTGAGGAGATAGAGGACGGTCATATCGACGAAGACGCCGCTGAGGCCGACGATCGCGAAGGGGATGAACCGTCGCAGGGGCGATCGCGCCAGCCGCAGCCGCAACAGGTGGTGGAGATAGTCGAGGGCGTGCCGCCAGGTGACTTTGGTTTCGCCGTGCTGCCGTTCGCGGAATTCGTAGGGGACGCTGGCGATGCGGGCGATCGCGCCTCGGGCTAGGACTTCAATGGCGATTTTGTAGCCGACGGGATCCAGGGGTTGCCCCGCGATCGCCGATCGCCGCACGGCAAAAAAACCGCTCATGGGATCCGAGACGCGCCCCACCACCGCCGGTAGGATCGCCAGACCGATCAGTTGTGCCCCCCGCGAGGCGAGCCGCCGCCACAGGTTCCAGTCACTGACGCCGCCGCCCGCTTCGTTGCGACTGGCGATCGCGAAGTCGGCCCCGGTTTCCAGACGCTCCAACAGCAGGGGCAAGATGGTTTCGTCGTGCTGGCCGTCCCCGTCGATCGCGGCGAGCACCTCCCCGGTCGCCACCTGCCACCCCCGAACGATCGCCGTGGCCAGCCCCCGTTCTCCGGTGCGGCGCACCACGCGGATCTGCGGATGGCGGGCGGCCACCTCCAGCGCGAGAGCCCAGGTGCGATCGGGGCTGTCGTCATCCACCACAATGATTTCGTAGTCGTCGGCGATCGCGCGATCGAGCACCGCCACCAGCCGCAACAGCAACCCTTGAATATTGGCCGCTTCCCCATAGGTGGGCACCACGACGGACAGTCGCCGCGATCGCTGGACTAAGGTGAGGTCATAGCGATCGCCCACCGCCTCGGCCAGCAGTTCTTTCCAGATATCCAGTTGGGCTTCGAGGGCCACGCGATCGCGATCGCCCCCCGGCCCTGCCGCCACCGCCAGGGTGATTTGGACCGGTTGCGGCCCCTGACCGACGACCCATTGGCAGCGATCGGGCGATCGCGGCGGCACCACCAACGGCCCCGTCGGCACCGGCACCAGCGGCGGCAGGTCTACGCGGCCCCCGTCCCCTGAAGTGTCTGCGGCAAAACCGGTGGATTCTACTGCCATAAATCCGCGATCGTCTCCAAAACCTCCCCTCTAGTTAACACGGCCCGGTACCCCAAACCGCCATCCCACGCCGCGAGCCGTCGCCCACCGATCACCCCAACGGCCCCCAAACAGCCGGACTTGACGATCAAAACCCGTGTCCTATAGTCGAAGGGGGCAGCATTTTTCTCCTAACATCTGGCACCGCCACCGAACGGAAGGATCAAAAGCCCTAGCCAGCCAGCTTCTCGCCGCGACGGTGCATGATGAATGACTCCAGCCTCCCCCCAGAAAATTCCGAACTTGACCCATATTTAGACACCTATCGGGAAGCGCTGGCGCAGCTCGCCACCACGGAACAACTCTCCGCCCGCCAATTGCTTCGGTTGCTGCGATCGCGCGATCGGATCCAAGAACGCTTCATCCAAACCCAAGAAATCAGCGACGACGCCCTCGAGAAACTCCTCGAACTCGACCTCGATCTAAAACACAACGCCATCCTCATCTGCCAAGCCGAACACCTAGAACAACTGCGCCAAAACCTAGAACCACCCGCAGCCCATTGGTGGTGGTACCTCGAACCCTACACCGAAGACAGCACCCCGCCACTCCCCTATGATCGCTTCGACTGGCTGTGGAACTTCGGCACCGTCGTCTGCATCGTCATCGCCACCTCATTGATGACCCAAACGGCCCAATCCTTCTCCGTCGATGGCTTTGACTTTCCCGGCCTCCTGAGCACCATCACCCAAGGAACCGGCCTCGTTTTCATCGCAGGGGGAGCCCTCACCGATCGCGGCAAACAGGTCGTTTCCCAAATCCTAACCAGCCTCAAAATCCCCAGCTTTTTCCATGCGGAAGTCACCTTTGCCGCCTCATTGATCCTGTTGGGCAGTATCTACGGCATCAATCAAAATCTATACCTAATTGGCAATTGGTACTTTGAACAGGGCCAGTACCATGAAAGCCGACGAGAATTCTCCCAAGCCTTTCAAGCCTATAAACGAGCCCAAAACTTTTCCCCGGACGACTATAAAATTCAGCTCACCATTGGATTTCTCCATGAAAAGCTGGGAGACTTTGAGAAAGCAACCGAAATCTACCAAATGGGAACCTCGTTTGGTATTCCAGAATTTCTCAACGCTCAAGCGCGAGCCATCATCATGGGCACATTTCAGCAGAGTAACTGGGAAGGAGGGGTTGATCCGGTGGTCATCCGGGAGGCAGAGGATCTCTTGGATCGAGCGGAAAAATCCATTGTCAACTACGAAAACCAATTAGAACAAACCGTTCAAAATCCAAGACTTAAGCAAGATATTCAAATCAATAAATCCCTCGCAAAGATGTCGCTTATTCCCGGCAATTCAGATCTAAGCGATGACACAAAAGCTGCATTGAACGAAGTTGCAGAAAGTCTGGAAGCCATCAGAAGTAGCTCGGCTTTGTCTGGCCCCAGGGAAGCAAGGATCCAGAGTGCCATGACCGATGCCTCAACCCTTGGAGAGCTTCGAGCAGACTGTTTCTATCAAAAGGCATTTTCCATCGGCTTTCAGGTCAACTCTCCCATCATCTACGGCATCGATGATTTCATTAAGACCCATGAGCAAGTCAACGCCTGCTGGCCCTTTTCCGTTGATTCAAGGCTATCAACCACCTCTGATGCACTTTTGCTAAAAAACTATCGCTTCTTCGATCCGTCATCACTCCTACAATTCGGCCTTCAAAACATTGAAGAAATTCAGTCATTCTCCTATTTTATTCATAATTTTCCTAGTGAATACGAAAATCTAATGCAGGGCAAAAGCGAGATTTCAAATCACGCCACAAAGATTAGCTTGATTCAAGATCCCCAGACTTGGCTCACCCTTGCCGAAGGACTATCTCGAAAAATACAGGAAGATTTTTCTCAAAATTTAGACCCCTCCGTCAATCCCAGAAATGTAAAGAAGCAAGACCAGATTATCTGGAGATTTCTGCTCAATCGGCAGGGCGAGGTGATGGCCTACTTTGCCTATGATGATGTCTCGCGAATGGTTGAGAGACGTTTACCCTTTGCACCACAGGCCCTTCAGCTTACGGCCATAGAACAGTCGAAGTCAGCACTGGCGAAGGGGGGAGCGCTTGAATTTGCGGACTTTAAGGTTGTTTTGGCCACTGATGGTCAGATCCTTCACCTGTTACCCTGGCAGATGGCCTATACCACCGGTGCGGAACAATGCCGGGATATCTGCAAGCAATTGATTTTGAATCCCCGCGTTCGTGCTGCCTTTAAAGGATACAACCCGGACTTACGCAATGGTGCAGAATTAGCCGCTTTACAATCCGTTGTCCTGACTAACATGGCCTATTTGGCGATTGATAATCGGTCGGGGGTTTATTCCCAAGATCCGGCTATTTTTAAGCTCAGGGTTTCGGCTGATGGTCAGGTGGTCAGCCATCGGGCAACGAACCCAGTGGCCCTTCAAAAATATGGGGAAGGTTTTCCGCTTTCTAATTTAGAAAGTATCCAATTTTCTGAGCTAGAGCGATCGCCCTATGCTGATTTTAGGATGGAGGTTCGGGGATTGATCTATGACATTAAGCCCTGGGAAGAGTAGCAATCGTGAGGGTTATTGCCTTGATGCTGAGGTTTTACTTGGGTGGGCGCTCTTGAAGTCTGGGCTACTGAAATGGCGATCGCGGCTGAAGTCTTCCATCGCGCAGTTCGAGGGCCATGCCTTGGTTGCGGCGCACCCAGAGTTCATCGTGGGTGGTGACGATCACCGTTGCGCCGAAGCGGTTGAGTTTTTGCAGAATTTCAATGATTTGGCGGGCGTTGCGGCCATCTAAATTGCCCGTCGGTTCATCGGCCAAAATCAGCGGTGGGGTGCCGACGATCGCGCGGGCGATACTGGCCCGTTGCTGCTCACCGCCGGAGAGTTGTTCGGGGTAGCGATCGGCCTTATCGAGCAATCCCACAAGCTTGAGGGCGGGCAGTAAACGTCGCTGAATTTCGGCGCGATTACAGCCGCGAGCCATCAACACTAAGCTAATATTTTCGGCGACGGTGCGGCGGGGAATGAGGCGATAGTCCTGGAAAATAATGCCGATGCGGCGACGCAGGTAGGCGAGGCGATCGCCCCGCAGTTTAGAAATATTTTCCCCGTCAATGATGGCCTGACCGCGATCGAGGGTTTCTTCGCCGTAGAGAATTTTTAGGAAGGTGGATTTGCCCGCGCCGGATGGTCCCGTAATCAGGACAAATTCCCCCCGGCGAATGTCTAGATTGATGCCCAGGAGGCCCCGATGGCTGCGGCCATAGATTTTGGTGGCGTCCTGGAGGCGGACGATGGGATCGGGGGCGAATTCGGCGGCGGGTTGAAACACGGGGCAGGGGCGATCGCGCGGGGGCGGACGATGAATAGCTCTAAACTGCGGACCTGATGCCATGGGGCTAGGCGATCGCGACGGACCAGGGACGCAGGGGCCTGAGGAGCGGCGGAAACAAAACACCCTGCCCAGCATTAAAACACCGCCGACCGGGGAATGGCGAGGGTCCGCTAGGATCAGTCCTTAGGGCGTTAGGCATGGGAGGGGCGGTGATGGGCGATCGCGCGGGGGCGGGCCGGGATTGGGAGGCGCGGCGGTGGTACTCCAAGCTGGCGCAGGTGCCGGGGGATCCGCTGGCGGGCTTGGGTCGGGCGGATGACCGGTGGCGGCGATGGTGTCAGGGGCCGCGATCGGTGCCGGAGGTGGTGCGCGATCGCCCGGAACCCCTGGGGGCGGTGGATTGGGATGTGGTGATCTGCGGCGGCACCCTAGGAATTTTTGTGGGGGTAGCCCTGGCGCGGGCCGGGTGGCGGGTGGCGATCGTCGAGCGGGGGGCGCTGCGCGGGCGGGAGCAGGAATGGAATATTGCGCGGGCGGAGTTGCGATCGCTCCTGGACCTCAACCTCCTGGAAGCGGCGGATCTGGAGGCGGCGATCGCGCGGGAATTTAATCCGGTGCGGGTGCAATTTTCAGGATTTGAGCCGGTCTGGGTGAAAAATATCCTCAATCTTGGTGTCAGCCCCGCCAAACTCATTGCCAGTCTGCGCCAGCAATTTTTGCGCCACGGCGGCCAATTATTCGAGCAGACCGCCGTCACCGCCGTCACCGTCCATCCCGACGGCATCGCGATCGCCACCCAACCGTCCACCGGCCCCGCGATCGCCCAGGGACAGGGGGCCACCGGAGCCTATGGCAATGAACATAGTCAGGGCAATGGCGCGATCGCCAACCCCAATCCCTCACAAGTCCTCACCAGCCGCCTCGCGATCGACGCCATGGGCCACTTTTCCCCCATCGCCCAGCAGGGTCGCCAGGGCCGCGCCCCCGACGGGGTTTGCCTGGTGGTGGGCACCTGCGCATCCGGCTTCGTCGTCAATGACACCGCCGATTTGATGGTCTCCACCACCGGCATCGCCGACGGTCGCCAAGCCTTCTGGGAAGCATTTCCGGCGGGCGATCGCGATCGCACCACCTACCGCTTTGCCTACTGCCGCCCAACCCCCGACGCCTTCACATTGCATGACCTATTCGAGGATTATTTCCAAAACCTTTCCACCTACCAAGGTTTAGAGGATTTAGATAATCTCATTTATAAGCGCGCCCTGTTTGGATTTTTCCCCAGCTACCGCGACAGCCCCCTCCAACCCTTCTGCGATCGCCTCCTCGCAATCGGGGACAGTAGCGGCCTGCAATCGCCCCTGAGTTTTGGCGGTTTTGGCGCGCTGCTGCGCCATCTGCCGCGCCTGGTGGCCGGTTTGCAGGATGCCCTGACTGCCGACTGCCTCGATCGCGCCGACCTCGCTCACCTATTGCCCTATCAACCCAACTTAGCCGTCACCTGGCTGTTTCAGCAGGCCATGGTGGTCGATCCGTCCCCCCGCGATCGCAACGGCAACCCCGACCGCATCAACCAACTGCTCGGCACCGTCTTTGCGGAAATGGCCACCGGCGGCGATCGCGTCCTGCGGCCCTTCTTGCAGGATGCCGTGCAGTTTGGAGCCCTCACGGAAACCCTCGCCCGGATCACCGTCGCCCACCCCATCCTCACCGCCACCCTGCTGCCCCAGTTGGGACCCATCGCCCTGGCCCGCTGGCTTCCTCACTACGGTGCCCTGGCGACCTACAGCGCGATCGCCCATCTCACCCCCGCCCTCCGCGCGATCGCCGCCCCCCTCCCCCTCAGCCCCACCCAGCACTACCACCTCAAGCAACAGCTCGCCAACTGGCGCTACGGCGCAGGCCATGAATGAAGCGCAAACCGCGATCGGCAATCATCCTTTCCTTGGCCTTATCTATGCGGGAACAAGATTCGATGCGAGGGCAACCCAGAAAAACATCACTACCCCATCATGGCTCTTCCCGATCCAGCAAATCCCGCGCTTGAATCGGAAACTTTTGAATCAACCATTTCAAAAGCTCCAACTGATCCGCCCCCCTCGCCCGTCTGACCTGAATTAAGAGCTTCTGCGCCGACGGTCGCTCCAGGGTCAGATTCGACGCCCCCTCATTGCAGACAGAGCAAAGGGCTCGGAGATTGGACGCATCATCCGTTCCGCCCTGGGACTTATCAACAATATGGCCCAGATGCAGGCGAGTTTTTCTGGACACATCATAGGGATGCGGCTCCCCCGCCACCGCACCACACATTTGGCACGTAAACCCATTGCGATCCAAGACAAACGCCCTAGTTTCCTTAGAAATGGCCCGTTCAAATGCAGGCTGGGGCGTCGGATTTTCTAACAGATATTGACCGGGCTTCAAATCACTCCGATCATTATGGGTTTGAATTTGGTAACCCTCCTCCGTGCGAAGCTCTCGGACACGGCGAGCCCATTCAGTAATGCCCCCGGCCACATCACGCAATTCTGCCGAGTCCATCACGCGACCCAGATTGTTCAAAAAATGTTCTCGCAGCTTTGACCTTGCGCCAATCTTCTTTTCCATCCTTCAACTGGCCACTTTAAATACGGTTTTTTGGGTAATTGCCCTATGGATCTGCTGGGCCACCGCCTGGGCCACCGGCGGCGGAAACGCATTACCCACCTGTCGATAGGCGGGCGTTTTCTTACCCGTAAAAATCCAATCATCGGGAAATCCCTGGAGACGGGCCACCATCCCCACCGTCAACCGTGGCATACCCACAAAATCCTTTTCGGGAGGTCCGTTGGCGATGCCCATTCCATCAACCCCTAGGGCAGCCCATGCCTTCTTAGCCCGTGTCGGCCCTAGATCAGGGCCACCGTGTTTTTTAGAACCGCCAACAATGGTGGGGGCGATGTCATTGGCATGCTGCACCCACCGATGAACCCCCTTCCAGCCATTGAGCGCCATTTGATCCCTAAGGAGTTGACCAACGGTTTTAGGGGGTTGGCTGTTAATTTCAGGCCAATGGAATAGGCCGGAAAATTCTTTCCTTAGGGCCACAATGACGACCCTAGGCCGCAGTTGGGAGACGCCAAAGTCTGAGGCATTGAGCAATTTCCATTCGACCCCGTAGCCCAGCTTCTCAAATTGACCCCTGAGGTTGAGGCGATACTCTTCAAAGACCGCATCGAGAAATCCCCTGACATTTTCGAGCATGACCGCCTTGGGCTGCATTTCATCTACGAGGCGCAGGGCTTCAGGAAATAAATCCCGTTCGTCGTCTTTGCCTAACTGTTTTCCGGCCTTAGAAAAGGGGGGACAGGGAACCCCCCCCGCCAAAAAATCAATCCCTTGGTAGGGAGCTCCATGGAAGCTTTTGACGTCCCCTTCGATGACGTGCCAGTGGGGGCGATTGGTTCTGAGGGTATTGCAGCAGGCCGTTTCAATTTCCACCAGTGCTTGGGGCTCAAATCCTGCCTTTTCGAGACCTAGGGCTTGGCCTCCGGCCCCGGCACAAATTTCGACACAAGTCAGTTGGCCCATGCGGCGTCTCGCTCAGAATTCAGGCGGTGGGTATTCTATCAAGTTCTTTGCCATTCACCGAAGGGCTCTGCCGATCGCGGCTCAAGGGACGGCGCAAACAATAAAAAACGCGACCCTGCCTCTCAAGCAGTCGCGCTTTCCAAAGGGGTCCACGGGGAGAGTCCCGCAGAACCCCCTAAACCCGGATTTGTGCCCATGGGAAGTTGCCTAATAGGCCAAAGTTTCCAGGGTTTCCCGCAGGTAGCGGCGGACGAGGCGATCTTCGGTCATGTCGAGGGAGGGCTCGGCGGCGCGCTCGTGTTTCCAGCTTTCAAAGCCGGAGCTCTTGGCGATCGCCTCCTTGAGGCTGTCCCAAATGGCGGCATCGTCGGGGGCGGCGGCGGGCACCGAAGCGGGAATGAAAGGGGCCATGGTGAGTCTCCAGAACGAAAGGCGAATGGGTCAGGAACGGTGGGCTTGACCGGCCTTGCGCGAACCTGTCAGAGAGGGGCGGTGGGGTGCGCGATCGCGGCGGTCGAGCTTTTAGAAGGATGGATCAAAAAGGTCAGGATTGATAGTTTGGGAGCTATCCCCCTTTATCCTGAACGATGGGGTTTGTTTCGGTCTGTTAACTGCGAACGTTCGTGGACTTAACCGGGGGCGGAGCGGGGCGATGGCGGCCACCGGGGGCTGCCGGGGCTACGCCGACCTGGACCAGACCCCATTGCGAGGTCCGTCTATTTCTGTTTTAACGTAATTTCTTAAGGACTGGCGCGGCTGGGGGGCTTGCCCCCTGGGGAGGATGGGGGTTGGGATGGGCAGCTGGTGGGGGCGATCACGGGGGCGGTTTGTTTCGAGATCCCTCGCGATCGGCCATCCTAGAGGGGCTCTGGCCGTGACCGTTGGCCGATGCCCCTAGCGGCCGTTGACGGTGGATACCGTGTCTTCCGATGATGTGTTGTGCCCTAGGGAGGGGAGTTACCGCCATGACCGATCGCCCATCTGAACCCAAGTCCACGGCCCCGATCGCGCCGGGGGCCACCACGCCACCCTCGACGGAGCCCGCTGGGGATCCACCGTCCATGCCGTCGCCCCTGAACTGTTTGGGGGGGGCCGCGATCGCGGGGACCATCGGTTGGGGGGCCTATCTGCTGACCCTTTCGATCGCCCAGAGTTTTGCCGACAAGCCGTTCCATACGACCAATGCGGTGGCGGCGAACCTGTCGGCCCTGGTGCGGACCCTGGTGGTGGGGGTGGTAGCCATGGGGACGGGGGTTTTTAGCTTTGTGGCGCTGGGGCTGACGGCGTTGGCGGTGCAGTTGCTGCTGACGGGCGATCGCGCGGCGGCCAAGGGCAGCAAGGGCGAATCCTAAATAACCATCGGCCACCTCCCTAGGACCGCATTACTCCGTGACTGGACCATGACCACCGGCGTTTGGATTTTGGGCGATCGCCTCGACGAACAGCAGAGCGCCCTGGCGGCCTGCGCCGATCGCCGGACCACGACGCCGGTGATTGCCATTGAATCCTTGGGGTTTCTGCGCGATCGCCCCTACCACGGCCAAAAGCTGGTGCTGGTGTGGTCGGCGATGCGGCATTTTGTGGCGGAGTTGCGATCGCGCGGCTGGCCGGCCCAATGGCGCGAAGGGGAAGATTTTGAAAGCGTCCTGCGGCCCTGGATCGCCGAAGCGGGCATCGATCGCCTCCTGGTGATGGCCCCCACCGATCGCCCCTTCCTGCGCTATTTGCTGGACCTACAAAAACGGCTCCCCTGCGCCCTAGAAATCTTGCCCTGCAACCATTTCATGTGGTCCGAGGCGGAGGTGCTCGACTGGCTACGCGATCGCAAACGGCCCCTGCTGGAGGATTTTTATCGGGCCGGACGGCGGCGCTGGGGCATTTTGATGGACGGCGACGGCCCCAAGGCTACCCCCACGGGCGATCGCTGGAACTTCGACGCGGACAACCGCAAACCACCCAAATCCGGCCTCAAGCCACCGCCCCCCCTCACCTTTGAGCCGGACGCCATCACCCAGGCCGTCATCGACAAGGTGAACCAACTGCCCGATCGCGGCATCCAACCCTGGGGTGACGTGACCCCCTTCCATTGGGCCGTCACGCGATCGCAGGCTGTGGCGGTCCTTGAAAATTTTATTGAACAGCGCCTCCGGGACTTTGGCCCCTATCAAGACGCCATGGTCACGGGCCAAGACACCCTCTGGCACGCCCTCCTGTCCCCTTACCTCAACCTTGGTCTGCTGCGGCCAGCGGAGGTAGTGCAGGCGATCGCGGCGGCCCATCGCGATCGCGGCGATCTGCCCCTAGCCAGCGTCGAAGGCTGCATCCGCCAAATCCTCGGCTGGCGGGAATATATGCGCGGCCTGTACCTGCACCTGAGCGGCCCAGCGGACGCCCCCACCGCCTACGACCAGAGCAACTGGTTTGACCACCAGCGGCTCCTGCCCGACTTCTTCTGGACCGGCGACACCCCCTGCAACTGCCTGCGACAAACCCTCACTCAGGTACGAAAAACCGCCTACGGCCACCACATCCAGCGGCTAATGATTTTGGGGAATTTTGCGACCATCGCGGGAATCCAGCCCCAGGCAGTCGAATCCTGGTTCCACAGCGCCTTCATCGACGGCTACGACTGGGTGATGCAGACCAATGTCCTGGGCATGGGCCTCTTTGCCGACGGGGGCCGCCTCGCCACCAAGCCCTATGCGGCGTCGGCGAACTACATCAACCGCATGGGGGATTACTGCAAAGCCTGCCCCTATGACCCCAAGCAGCGCACCGGCCCCAACGCCTGCCCCTTCAACTTCTTCTACTGGGATTTTTTGATCCGCCACGAGGAGCGGCTGCGATCGCAAGGGCGCATGGCCCTGGTGCTGAAGCATTTGGACAAATTCACCGATGCCGATCGCGCCGCGATCGCCGACCACGCCGAAACCTGGTGGGCGCACCAAGCCTAGAATGGCCCCAGATGGACCCTCTCCCCTAGGACTCGTCCATTGGCCCGGTCCAGCTTCCGCCCCTAAGTCCCCCCCAAAAGTCCATGGTTTCCCAATCCCTGCGTCGTGTCCTGGCGATCACCCTCGCGATCGTCCTGGCGGTGATCTTGGCGGCGGGGGGCGGATGGGTGCCAGCCCTGGCCCAGGATGCTCCGGAGGTGGAGCTGCTGCTGGGCGATCGCGGCGATCGGGCCATGGTGTTCTTCGATGGGCGTCCCCTGTTTCCCCTGCGGCGATCGGCCAACCTCTCGGCCCATGAGCGGGTGCAGTTGGTGGAACAAACCCTGGAAGCGTGGCTCGATCGCGCGATCGCCGAACCCACCCTGGGCCTCCAGATTTCACGCCAATTCCGCAACAACCAGCCCACCCTCACCCTCAATGGCGAACAACTGCTCACCCTCACGGAGCGGGATCTCGTCAGCGCCAATACGCCGGAACTCCAAGCCTTTGCATGGCGCGATCGCCTTGAAGATGCCTTTTCCCAGGCCCGCTATGAACGCACCCCCGCCGGTCAACGGGCCGCCCTGCTGCGGGCGTTGGCGATCGCGGCGGTCACCCTGCTGACCCAATGGTTCCTGCGCTGGACCATGGACCTGAGCCTGCGCCGGAGCCTCGGGGAGGACCATTCCCACCGATTCCGACACTGGCCCCGGCCCCTGGCCCTGCTCTACCGCATTCGGTATCCCCTCCTGGCGGCGGCGGTGTGGGCCTGGGGGATCCCCGCGATCGCCCGCTGCTTCCCCCTGGGCCGCCGCCTGATCCAAACCCTGATCGTCGATACCCTCACGAGCCCCGTGGTCCAATTCGGTGAGGTGGCCTGCTCGCCGCTGGATTTGATGGCCCTGGCCCTGGCGATCGCGGCCCTGTGGTGGTTGGCCCAACTGCTGGCCCACTGGCTCAAGGCCCACATCCTCAGCCCCGCCGAGGTGGAACGGTCCGCCCAGGAGATCCTGAGCCTGATCGTGCGCTACGGCTCCTTTGGCTTTGGTCTGCTGGTGCTGCTGCCCGCCTGGGGGTTGAATGTGAGCTCGATCGCGATCGCCGCCAGCGTCCTCGGGGTGGGTTTGGGGTTGGGGTTGCAAAACATCGCCAACAACTTCGTCAGCGGCCTGATTGTGCTGCTAGAAAAACCCATCCGCGTCGGTGACTTCATCGCCCTCGGGGATCTGGTGGGCTCCGTCGAGCGGATCGGCGCGCGATCGACCGAGGTGCGCACCCTCAATCACGGGCTTCAACTTAAGGAGAAGGAGCCCAAATCTCCTTGAGTTGAGCCTCTCG
>JAKRSF010000004.1:0-63757 GCA_022402445.1 Cyanobacteriota bacterium
GATTTGGGCTCCTTCTCCTTAAGTTGAAGCCCGTGGGGGAAACCCCGCCCCTACGAGGGTTGATGGCTTGAAAGGCGCGATCGCGGCCCAATTGCCTCTAAATCGTGCGGGCCACCAGCACCCCCGTTTCCCGCTGGATCGGCACCGTCGGCACCACATCAAGCTGGGCGCAGTAGTCCAGATCCGCCGTATTGCCCAACCGCAGAAGCCGCTGGCCGTGGCTGGCGAGACGCATCAACTCCGGCAGGCGATCGCGCCACAGCTCAAACAACGCCAACGCCGCGATCGCCTCATCATTGCCCGCCCAATCGTCCTTCAGGTGGGGCAGTAGGGCCGCCGCGATCGCCCCCGCCGCCACCGTATCCTCCAGGGAAAAACTCCCCTCCCAGCCCGAGCCCGTCATCCACACCGTCTGCGGCTGCAACTCCAGCAGGGCATCCACCACCCCATTGCGATTGGTCAGGGCCGCCGTCATCACCGTCGGAGCCGCCGCAATCTTTTCGAGCGATCGCGTCCCATTGGTTGTACTCATAAATAGCCGCCGCCCCTTCACGCGATCGGCCGTGCAGTCCAGGGGAGAATTGCCCAGATCGCAGCCCTCCATCATCTTGCCCCCCCGCTCACCGATGCGGATGCGTCGCTCCGCCGGCCAATCCTCACTCGTCGCCATCAGCACCGACAGGTCACTAAACGCCTGCACCGCCTCCGCCCCGTTCTGCAGGGCCGCCGCCATCGTCGTCGTCGCCCGCAGCACATCGATCGCGATCGCACAGTCCGGCCTGCAATCCCCCGTCATCTCAGGGGTCAGTTCCGGCGTGTGGTAGACAAACAACTTCACGGTATCGCCTCTCGGGAAATGGACTATGGGCTTGAAATTACCGGAAATCAGGGGACCATGGAGATACGGCCCGCCCCCAGCCCAGATCGAGCCATGGGGCTAGCCGTCAATCTTGGGCCTTGGACGGGGTTCGAGGATGCCGCCAGATGCCGCCGCGATCGCCGCGCCCCCCGGCCCCGTTCCGGGCGATGCGGACGTAGAGGTGTATGGGACAATGGCCATGGGGGAGCGCCCAGCGCGATCGCCCCCTTGCCGGAACCCAGGCCCAGTCCCCCCAGCGGACAAAATCACCCCGCCAACCCTGTTAGGCTCGACCTGTCGAATCCCATCATCCCCCCGCCGTTGATGCAGACCGAAGCGTTTACCGAGCTATTCCCCCTCTTCAATGCCGCCAGCCAAGAAACCCTGGAATGGCTGCTGTCCGTGGCCGTTTCCCATGAATACCCCGCCGGACGGGCGGTCCTGATGGAAGATTCCTGGGGCAATGCGGTCTATTTCATCGCCTCCGGTTGGGTGAAGGTGCGTCGCCTGTCGGGGGATAAGGATTTTACGCTGGCGATTTTGGGGACGGGGGACTTTTTTGGCGAGATGGCGATTCTGGATGAGTCGCCGCGATCGACGGATGTGGTGGCCCTCAGTTCGGTGCAATTGATCAGTATTTCCGCCCAGCGGTTCATCCAAACCCTGTTCAAGGATGCGCAACTCCACCATCGGCTGCTGCAATTGATGGTGCGGCGGGTGCGGGGGGCGAATATTCGGCTGCAACTGCGGCGCAAGGCTCCGGCCATTAAGCTGGCGAATACGCTGGTGTCGTTGGCGGATCAATACGGCCAACCGGCGGAGCAGGGGCGCGATATTTTCAATATCACCCATCAGGATTTGGCGGATGTGAGTGATATTACGGTGGATGAGGCGGCCAAGATCATGGAAAAACTCCAGGAGAAGGGCTGGCTGGCGATGGATGAGGGGCAGCAGTTGTTGCATTTGACGGGTCTGAAGCAGTTGTCCCATTTGGCGGTGCAGGGCTAGCGATCGCGGGGGCGTGGCTTGCGTGATCGGTCAAAATTCGCGCTCGGTCAAAATTCGTTATCCTCAAGGGCAGATTTTTGCTGTGTCGCCCACGAGTTGCCATGACCATTGCGATCGCCCCGCCCGCCACCGCTTCTAAAGGGACTGTTCCACCGGCTGCATTGACCTATCGGGTGGATCTGGGCGATCGCGCGGCCCATTATTTGACCTTGACCCTGACGGTGGAGGGGTGGCCGGAGGCAATTCTGCCGCTGCATTTTCCGGTCTGGACGCCGGGATCGTATTTGGTGCGGGAATATGGCCGCCATGTGCAGGAATTTCGGGCGATGGATGGGGGCGGCAGTCCCTTGGCTTGGCAGAAAACCGCAAAAAATGTGTGGCAGGTGACGACGGGGGGCGATGGGGGGCCGGTGCAGGTGTCCTATCGCCTGTTTTGCAATGAATTGACGGTGCGGACGAACCATGTGGATGGCTCCCATGCCTATTTCAATGGGGCTTCGACGTTCTTTTTTGTGCCGCCGTGGCGCGATCGCGCCACGGCGGTCACCGTGGACCTGCCCGACGGGTGGCAGGCAACGACGGCCCTGGATAAAGTGGCTGGGGATGGCGGTAGCCAAACGTTTTTGGCCCAGAATTTCGATCAGTTGGTGGATAGCCCCTTTGAGGTGGGCACCCACGAATTAACGACGTTTGAGGTGTTAGGAAAAACCCACCAAATTGCCATTTGGGGCCAGGGCAATGTGACGGGGGCGGACCTGACGGCGGAGTTTGAGCAAATCATTGAAACGGAGGCGACGCTGTTTGGCGGTTTGCCCTACGATCGCTACCTATTCCTCTTGCATTTATTGCCCCAGGGCGGCGGCGGCCTAGAGCATGAAAACTGCTGCTCGCTGCAATATCCCCGGTTTGGATTCCGCGATCGCGAAAAGCGTGAACGGTTTATGCAGTTGGTGGCCCATGAATTTTTCCACCTGTGGAACGTAAAACGGCTCCATCCGCAGGAATTTGATGTGTTTGACTACGAGGCGGAGAACTACACCCCGTCCCTGTGGTTCTGCGAAGGGGTCACGTCCTACTACGATTTGCTGCTGCCCCTGCGGGCGGGGATTTATGATCGCGCCGGATTCCTGAAACATTTGGGCAAGGAAGTGACCCGCTATCTCACCACGCCGGGACGCTTCGTACAACCCCTCAAGGAATCGAGTTTTGACGCCTGGGTGAAGCTCTACCGCGCCGATGCCCACAGCGGCAATTCCCAGATGTCCTATTACCTGAAAGGGGCGATGGTGACGCTGCTGCTGGATCTCTTGATCCGCGATCGCCACGAAAATCAGCGTTCCTTTGATGATGTGCTGCGATCGCTCTGGCGCGACTTTGGCCAACGGGGCGTGGGTTACCGCCACGATGAATTGGAAACCGCGATCGCGGCGGCGGCGGACCTCCCCCTGGCGGAATTGCGGCCCCTGTTTGATGCCTGGTTAGGGGGCACCGATCCCCTGCCCCTCGAAGATTACCTCAGTAAATTTGGCCTGACCCTTGCGCCGGAGGGCAACCCCCCCGCTCCCCACCTGGGCCTGCGCCTCAAGGACGATCGCGGGCGCACCGCCGTCACCTTCGTCGAGGCGGGCTCCCCGGCCTATGGCATTGGCCTCGATGCGGGGGATGAATTGCTCGCGATCGCAGAATTGCGCATCGAAGCGGCCACCCTAGAGGCGCGGCTCCGGGACCACCAACCGGGCGATCGCCTCACTCTCACCTGGTTCCATCAGGACGAACTGCGCACCGCCGAAGTCACCCTCGCCGAACCGACGCCCAGCCAATACGCGATCGCGATCGCCAAGGACGCCCCCGAAGAAGCCCTCCGGAAACTCGACGGCTGGCTGTGGCAGGAACTCGGCCCCTAGGCCACGGGCCACAACCCCCCGTCAGCCGCCCGCCAACCCCAGGGCCGAGGGTGTCGGGCATGACAAGATTAGAAGAGAACCGTCTGTTAGCCTATGGTGGGTTTAGCCGATGGCCGGTCAAGCGAGATCAAGCAACCGGTTGCGCCATGGGGCCTTTTGAACCATGGACCTAGGCCACAGGGCGGGGCAATCAAGCCGGGTAACTCAACAGCGGAATTGGGTAGGGCAATCAATGTGGTGGCGTCGTTCGGGCAGTGCGGTGGAGCAAACCTCTGGCCTTGAGAGTGCCGTTGATCCCCAGGGGGACTATCCCTGTCCCTGTCGCCGTCGGGGGCGTTTGCAGCCGATCGCCCTGATGGATGTTTTGGGGTGCGATCGCTGCCCGCAGATGTTTAGCCTCCAGCCAACGGAAAACGGCCCCATCATCGGATCGGTGCTCACCCATGACGAAGACCGCCGTCGGTGGCGCTGGGATGGGCGCAAATGGCTCCCGACCAAATCCCTAAGCCAGCGCTACTGGCCCGTTCTGCTGTGCGTTGGATCGTTGCTGTGTACGATTGGGATACCGTTATTCCTACGGAATCCGTGGGGGTTAACGGTGGGCAGTTGGCTCGTGATCGCCCTGGCGATCGTCGCAGTGCCAGTGGCCGTGCTGTGGATCGCGGACCGACCCTAGCCCATACCTGATCGCCCCATGGATATCCTGCCCCCTTCCCCTTCAGACCCCTGCGATCTCTTTGCCGTCCTGCGGGCGGCGGGGGCTGCCCAGGAATACCTCGCCCGGAGCCGCAATGCCGAGCGCAGTCGGGTGTTGCATCGGGTGGTGGCGGCCCTGCGGGAGGGGCGTGATGAAATTTTTGAGGCCAATACCCTAGATCTAGAGGCGAGCCGGGAGCGGGATTTGCCCCCGACGGTGCTGGCGTGGCTGAAGCTGACGCCGGAGCGCTGGCAGCGGACCCTGGCGCTGCTGGAAAGTTTGGGGGATTTGCCCGATCCTATGCGCCAGGGCAACCGCAGTGGCGATCGCGTCCACGATGCCCAAACCTTTAGTCAACTGATGCCCCTGGGCACCATCGCCCTGGTGTACGAAATGCTGCCGGAGTTGGGGGCGATCGCGGCGGGCATGTGCCTCAAAACCGCCAACAGCGCCGTCCTCTACGGCAGCCTCGAAGCCCACCACACCAACCAAGCCATCGCGATCGCGATCGCGCGCGGCCTCGAAGATGGCAACTTCCCCACCGCCGCCGTCTCCTTCCTCTCCCCCCTAGCGGACCTCTCCTTCCGCGATCTCGTCGTTCAGGATCGCTACCTCAGCCTGGTCATCCCCTACGGTCGCCCCAAACTCGTCCGCCAGGTGGTGCAATATGCCACCGTCCCCACCCTCAAGGCCGCCCTGGGCAACTGTTATCTCTATTGGGCCTTGTCGGGGGAACTAGATACCGTGCGCTGGATGCTCCTCGACAGCCACCGCAATGAACCGGACCCGGTCAACGCGATCGAAAAAGTCCTCATCAACGAGCAGCACAACCAATCCACCCTGCGGCTCCTGTTTAGCTCCCTGCGCACGGAAGGGTTCGAGCTCAAGGGGGACGCCCCCCTAATGCAGGAATTCCCCGAACTGGCCCCCGTCCGCGACGACGAATGGCACCAGCCCTACCTCACCCGCACGATCGCCTTCCGGCGCGTCAGTGGTTTGGATGAGGCGATCCGCTGCATCGGCCAGCACAGCAGCGGCCACGCCGACAGCATCGCCACGGAATCCTACGCGGAAAGCCACCAGTTTTCCCAGCGGGTCGATAGCGCCTCCATCTATGTCAATGCCTCCCCCCGCTTCCAACGGAGCGTGCGCGGCAGTGCCTCCGTTTTTCTGGGCATGTCGAACCAAAAGGGCTATCGACGCGGCCCCATCGGCCTCGAAAGCCTCACTACCCTCAAGCAGGCGATCCAGGGGGAGGGGCCGCCCTAGGGGGGTGTTCAATGGCCCTGAAACCTTTGCAGTCGATTGAATATGAATAGAGCCGCCAGGGATAAAGGGCTCAAGTCCTCTGCCTGACGGGGGTTGGACGATTGGACCCTATGCCGCCGCGATCGCCCCCCACTCGACCGAGCTACCTGGAGCCATCGGAGGGGCAAATCATCTCATTTCATCAATTTTTATCAACCTTGGCCGGAGCGTTTCTTAAAACAGCTTCCATCACCCAGGGGGCAAGGTCAAAAAATATGAATAATTCAATTCCTTCGCGGGGCTAGGGATAGGTTCTGGGAACATCGGGAGGGAAAATTTCTACAATATAGACTCTAGACTTTGAACAAAAAGGCTAGGGGAAGGTCTAGATCGTATCCTAAAGCACTTGTAGCCCATCAACTGTCCTAGGGACAAGGGCTTAGGTGTGACGATTCAGACATTGCCAATCTGTTCCGCTGCCATTGCCCTGGGACCATGAACCATCCATGACCATTCTTCAAATGAGGCTCCGTCGATTGACGCAGTGGGCCACGGCCCTCTTCCTGGTGGCCAGTGCCATGGCCATCTTCGTCATGTTGGGATGGATCTTAGATGTGGCGGCCCTCAAACAGGTTTTGCCCGGATTGGTGTCGATGAAGGTCAATACGGCCATTTGTCTGGGGGCTTTGGGGCTGGGGCTGGCGGCCTGGACCTGGGGGGAGCTTCAGGAGGATGCGCCGATCGCGCGATCGCGGTGGGGCCTGTTGCGCGGGGCCACGGTTTTTGTGCTGGGTGTGGGAACCCTCACGGTTTTTCAGTATTACTTCAAGGTCAATTTCGGCATTGATGAACTGCTGTTTCGGGATGATGTGGACGCCGTGGGCACGTCCCACCCCGGACGCATGGCCCTGAATACGGCGATCACGTTCGTGATTTTGGGCGGTGGGGGGCTATTGCTGTCCCTGAAGCGATTGGCGGCGGCGGGGTTTCATTGGCTGCAAAGCTTGGCCGCCATCGGTGGGGCGATCGCCCTGCTGGGGTTCCTGGGCTATGCCTATGGGGTCAGGGAATTCTATGGCATCAGCAGCTATACGAAGATGGCGCTGCACACGGCCATTGCGTTTTTGTTGCTGTCGGTGGGGCTGCTGCTGGCGACGGCCAAGCGGGGCTGGATGGCGGAGCTGGTGAGCGATCACGCGGGCGGGGTGATGGCGCGGCGACTGATGCTCTATGCAGTGCTGCTGCCGCTGCTGCTGGGGTGGGTGATCCTCAGTGGTTTTCGGCTGAATTCGTTCAATTCGGCCATGGGCATTGCGCTGTTTGTGGTGATCAATGTGGCGATTTTGATGATCGCGATCGCCCTGGTGTCGCGCCAGCTTAATGGGGTTGATCAGCAACGGCAGCGGGCGGCGGCCCATACCCGGCAGTTGTATCAAGATCTGGAGTTGAAGGCCCAACTGCTGGAGGAAATTAATCAATCGTTGCAGCAGGAAATCCGCGATCGCCAGCGGGCGGAAGCCTCCGAAGCGGAACTACAAACCCTGCTGAACCAGTTGAAGGAAACCCAAATTAAGTTAGTGCAAAGTGAAAAGATGTCCAGCCTCGGGCAACTGGTGGCGGGCATCGCCCATGAAATTAATAATCCCATCAATTTTATCTATGGCAATATCCTACCTGCGGATCGCTATATCCACGATCTGTTGGAGTTGATTGAACTTTATCAGTTGGAATTGCCCCAGGGCTCCGATGCGATCGCCGATAAGATTGAAGATATTGATCTGGAATTCATCGAAGAGGATTTGCCGAAGCTGTTGGGGTCGATGAAATTGGGGGCGGAGCGCGTCTGTGAATTGGTGAAATCCCTGCGGGTTTTTTCGCGCCTGGATGAGTCGGAGTTCAAATCGGTTGATTTACACCACTGCCTCGATAGTACCCTCACGATCTTGCGCCATAACCTGAAGGAAAAGCCGGGGCGACCGGGCATTATGGTCAAGAAAAGCTATGGAAAATTGCCGATTATTGATTGCTATCCGGGGCCGCTCAATCAGGTGTTTATGAATTTGTTGGTGAATGCCATTGATGCCCTGGAGGAGCGGGATTCGGCGCGATCGCCCGAGGATAACCAACGATACCCCAGCGAAATTGAGGTGATGACGGAGCTCATCGGTGGCCAGGAGGGCGATCTGCCCTGGGTGAGGGTGCGCATTGGTGACAATGGCCCTGGCATTGCGGCGGAGCAGCGGACGAAGTTGTTTGATCCCTTCTTTACGACGAAGCCGGTGGGTAAGGGGACGGGGTTGGGCCTATCCATTAGCCATCAGATTGTGGTGGAAAAGCACGGGGGCCGCTTGATCTGTGAGTCGGTGGTGGGCCAGGGGACGGCCTTTGTGGTGGAAATTCCCATTAAGCAGGGGGGCGATCGCGCGATCGCGCCGGAAGGTAACCTGGCCATGGACGCTCATTAATTAATGAATTAGTCACCATCATTGATTGGTTGATTCATTGGTTCAGCAAATGAAGGCATTATCCAGATCAATCTCGATCAACTTGAGCGAACATTCATGGCCCCATTCCCACCGCTTCAAGGGATCAATCGACCGCCCAAACTTAATGGGGACTTGATCTCGCCATAACCTCATCCTCCTAGTGTCTTGAGTGGTCCTTGGCAGCCCGCCATTTTGCCAAACCCGTCACCTACTGGGAGCCTGAACCGTGCAACGCCGCTTCGATCCATCGCCGACCCCCTCCGAGCCGCCCCGCCCGAGCCGCTTCCCCGGCTTTGCCCCTGGGTTCGATCCCGATGAAGTGCCCCGCTGCAATCACTCGAATAATCCCGCCTTCGCCCAGATTTTGGGGGGGCGGCTGCGGCGGCGACAGGTGCTGCGGGGGGGGCTTGCGGCGGCGGTGACGGTGCTCTTTGGGCCGTCTCGCCAGGGGGGTGGGGGGCCTGAGGTTGCTAGGGCCGCGATCGCGCCGTCCGCCACCGCCAGCAATGCCCAGGGGATGCGGCTGGGCTTTAAGGGGGTCCCCGTGAGCAGCGCCGACACCTTCGTGGTGCCCGAGGGCTACACGGCCCGCTGGTTCATCCCCCACGGGGAGCCAATTACGGGGAATTTTCCCGCCTACGGCCTCGACAATTCCGGCGCGGATCAGGGGATGCAGGTGGGCAGCCACCACGACGGGATGCACTTCTTCCCCCTCAATGGCAGTTCCACCGAGGGGCTGCTGGTGTTGAACCATGAATACATTGAGCCGCGCTTTTTGCACCGGGCGGCCATGGGGCTGCCCCTACAGTCGGGATCGGTGCCCCTGCGGGAGGATGGCCGCCGCGAGCCGGATCAGGTGCTCAAGGAGATCAATGCCCATGGGGTGACGGTGGTGCGGGTCCGTCGCCGGGGGGATGGGTCTTGGATGGTGCTGCGCGATCGCCACAACCGCCGCATTACGGGCCAGACGCCCATGGAAATTGGGGGGCCGGTGCGGGGGAATGAGGCGCTCAAAACCCGCTACAGCCCCGATGGCACCCGCACGCGCGGCACGCTGAACAATTGCGCCCATGGGGTGACCCCCTGGAATACCTATCTCACCTGTGAGGAAAACTGGGCGCGTTATTTTCTGAACCGATCGAAGGGGGCGGACGGGAAGCCGGATCTGCCGCGCGAGCAACGGCGCTATGAAATGTCTACGGGGGAAATGTCCCGCTATGGCTGGGAGCGAGCGGCGGACGGGGCCGATGGGTTTGTGCGCTTTGATGTGACGCCGACGGGCGATCGCGCGATCGCGGACTACCGCAACGAGGCCAATGGCTTTGGTTGGATCGTCGAAATCAACCCCTTTGATCCCGACAGCGTGCCCGTCAAGCGCACGGCCCTGGGGCGGTTTGCCCATGAGGGAGTTGTGTTTCAGCCCGCGATCGAGGGGCAGCCGGTGGTGTGCTACTCCGGCGACGATTCCGAATTTGAATACATCTACAAATACGTGTCCGCCGAGCCCTACCGCCAGCGCACCGCCAACGGCAGCCTCCTGGATGAGGGGACGCTCTACGTGGCGAAGTTTAATGAAGACGGCACGGGGGAATGGTTGTCCCTGGTGTTTGGACAGGGGGCTCTGACGGCGGCCAATGGGTTCCGCGATCAGGCGGATGTGCTGCTCAATACGCGGGCGGCGGCGGATGCGGTGGGGGCGACGAAGATGGATCGGCCCGAGTGGGGGGCGGTGGATCCGGCCACGGGGGCGGTCTATTTCACCTTGACCAATAATGCGGATCGGACGGCGGAACAGGTGGACGCGGCCAATCCCCGGCCGGGGAATCGGACGGGGCAGATCATCCGCTGGCGGGAGCGGGGGGATGATCCGACGGCGATCGCGTTCGAGTGGGATCTCTTTCTGCTGGCGGGGCCGCCGGACAATAGCCGCACCCTTGATGGGCGATCGCTCGATGCCAGTAACCACTTTTCGAGCCCCGATGGCCTGTGGTTTGATGCCCTGGGTCGCCTGTGGATCCAAACGGATATGAGTGAGAGTGTCCTCAACCAGGGGGACCATGCCCAATACGGCAATAACCAAATGCTGGTGGCGGATCCGCGATCGGGGGAGGTGCGCCGCTTCCTGACGGGGCCGATCGGCCAGGAGATCACGGGGGTGGTGATGACGCCGGACCAGCGCACGATGTTTGTGAATGTGCAGCATCCGGGGGCCACTACCCCTGGGCCGGAGTTCGCGGCGGGGCAGGTGCGATCGCGCTGGCCGGAGCAGGTGGACAGCCGCTATCCGCGATCGGCAACGGTGATCATCACCAAGGATGATGGGGGCATCATCGGCACCTAAACAAATATGGCGTCGGGCTGGGCGGGGGATGTCGGTGGGGGCTGGGCGGGGGATGTCGGTGGGGGCTGGGCAGGGAAACCCTGCCCCTACGGGTTATCGGTTGAGGGAAGGGGATGGTCTGGGTTGTGGGTGAATGGATGACACGCCCTAATCGTCTACCTCGACCCATGCGCCCCGTTCGTTAGAAAGGTGGGTTAGATCCATCAGGCGCTGGCTGGCGATGCCTTCCGTGAGGGATGGGGCGATCGCGCGGCCCGCCTCAATGCCCTGGACCCACGCATCCACCACCCGCAAAAAGGGCGCTAAACGGCCATCCTCATAGGTTTTGGGGAATTCGAGGCGATCGGGAATCGGCACCGGCTCCAGGGGATTTTTGCCCGTGGCGGCCAGGATTTTGAAGCCATGAACATAGTCCGCCTGGTTGTCGCTGCCCAAGATGGCGGTGCCGCGATCGCCATAGACCTCAACCCAATGGCCGCGCCCGTTGTAGGTGGTCGAACTGAGGCACACCTGCACCGGCGTCCCATCCACCAACTCCAGCACCAGATTGCAGATGTCATCGGACGTGACGGGCCGTAGCTGCCCATCGGCGGGGTCCGGACGCTCCTTGATGGATGTGGTGAGCTTGGCGCTCAGGCGCTGCACCGGCCCGAATAGCCAGTGGATGTAGTCAAAGGTATGGGAACCGATGGCCCCGAGGGCTCCTCCCCCCTGCTCCCGCTGGGCGTACCAATTCCAGGGGCGGCTGGCGTCGGCGCGGCTGGCGGCCATCCAGTCAATTTTGATCAGGCGGGTTTGGCCGACAAATCCCTCCGCCAACAGTTCCGCAAACCGCTGCCATGCGGGCACGTAGCGAAATTCAAAATCAATGGCCACGATCGCGCCGGTCTCGGTGGCAATGTCCTGGAGCCGCTGGGCCTCGTCCCCATTGAGGGTGATGGGTTTTTCTAGGAGCACATGCTTACCGGCCTTGAGGGCGGCGCGGGCCATGGGGAAGTGCAAAAACGGCGGCGTGGAAATGCTCACGGCCTGCACGTCCGGATGCTCCAGGAGCGCATCAAAATTGTTGGAGGCCAGGGGAACCCCATGGGTCGCCGCGATCGCCTCGGCCCGGTTCAGATCCCGGTGATAGATGGCCACCGGTTCCGTGCGGTGGTGGATCTGAAAGGCGGGCAGATGAATTTTTTGGCCGAAGCCAGTCCCGGCGATCGCAACGCCAAGGGGAGCGGACGGAAAAGCAGCCATAGCAGAACGGGGATCGAATGGGATCAAAACGGGATCAACGCGGGTGCATCACCAGCCCATTGTGAAGCGGCCCTGACCCGGATGCAAACCATGGCCCCGCGATCGCCCCTAAGCGCCACCGTGCCTAATAGTCGTAATCCCCATAGCCCCCCTGGCCATTGGGCGATCGCCGCTGGGTGGCAAACTCTGGCGGCGTGCGACCGGGCAAATAGGTCGGCACCACCCGAATCGGCGGATAGCTCGGCGGATACACCGGCGGATAGGCCGACGGCGGCGGTCCCCCCTGGAGGCGGCGATCGCGCGTCGTACTGGCAAACACCCCCGCCATCACAATACTGCTCACCGTCAGGACCATGCCCCCCGCCGCCCAGAGCAACCCCTGCAACCAGGACGGCTGCGATGCGCCATCCCCGCGATCGGCCACAATCCGCGCCACCCGATCCTCCAGGGCCATCGACGCTAGGGTCGTATCCTGGCCGCTCAGGCGCTCCTTGAGCTTGTCAATATCCTGCCGCTGGACCTTGAGATCCTCCTGGATCTGCGCGATCGCCTCGCGATTTTTCTCCGTTTGGCCCCGCAGTTGCGTTTCTAGCTTTTCAATGGCACTCGGCGGCATCTGCATCGGCGCGATCGACTCCGCAGGCGGCGGCGGCGGCGGCAACTGGGGCGCATCGAGCCGCTCCTCCCCACCGCCCAAAAAACTAGGCAACTGCGCCAACTCCGGCCCCGGTGCCCCCAGGGCAATCCACCCCTTCGCCACCGCAAAGGCCACCGAGCCCGTCACCGCACAGCCCGTCAGAAACGCGATCCGACTATTTGCCATATTCCTTCGCCTAGCCCTTGCTGCCTCTGAAACGGGATGTGAATGACCGTCCAATGACCGTCAACTGCCTGGATTTTGCCCAATTTTCCCACGGTTTGCCGTGGGCGGCGGCGGCCAGGGGCTGGGCAGCAGTTTTCCCAACGCTCGGTTCCCCCCAAAGGCCGATGGCCATGGCCATTACCGCCCTTATGCTAGCGGACCCCCCCGGAAAACGGTAGTCAAACGCACCCCCATCCCGCCGCCCCCTACGGATCTTGCCCCGGCTGCCCTAGTCCGCCTGCAACAGCAATTCCGCGATCGCGCGGCCCTCCTCCGTCTCATCGGGGCGCAGCACCTGGCGCGTATCCGTAATCAACCAATCCAGCGCCGCCGCCTGCACATCAATCGTCGCCCCCGTCTTATCCACGCAGTAGCGGCCAAACACCAGCTTATCCACCAGGCGCACCCCCGGCCCCAGGCGCGAATATTCAAAAATCACGCTATTTTCCACCGTCGCGCCGCTGCAAATGTGGCAATTTTGGCCGATCGCGGTGGGGCCAATAATCGTCGCCCCATCCTCAATCCGCGTCATGCTGCCGATGTAGACCGGCCCGCGCACATCCACCCGATCCCAATTCACCGACACATTCAGGCCCGTATGGATCCCTGGCCGCACCTGCCGCCCCGGAATCTCCACATTTTTCACTTCTCCCGCCAGCACACTGCGGATCGCCCGCCAATAGTCCGGCACCTTGCCGATATCCACCCACTGGAAGTCCATCGACACCCCATAGAAGGGCGCATTCATCTCCACCAGTTTCGGGAACAGGTCGCCGCCAATGTCGTACTCGCACCCGGCGGGAATGTAGTCAAAAATCTCGGGCTCAAAAATGTAAATGCCCGTGTTGATATCCGTGCTGAGGGCCTCTTCCACCGAGGGTTTTTCCTGAAAGGCGCGGATCCGTCCGTCCTCATCCGTCACCACCACGCCATAGCTCGACACCTCCTCGCGCGGTACGGATTTCATCACGATCGTGGCGATCGCCCCCCGCTGCCGATGAAATTCCAGGGCCGCCGTCAGATCCAGATCAATCAACGCATCGCCGCACAGCACCACAAACGTCTCATCAAAAAAGGGATGAAAATCCTGGATGCGCCGCAGGCCCCCCGCCGACCCCAACGCCTTGCCGATCAGTTCCCCATCCTGGACATAGCCCTCGAAGGAGTAGCCAATTTCCACGCCAAAGCGCTGCCCATCGCGGAAATAGTCCTCAATTTCCTTCGCCAGGTGGCTGACATTCACCATGATTTGGTCAAAGCCATGCTTGCGCAGCAGCTCCAGCAGAAATTCCATTACCGGCTTTTGCAGGATGGGAATCAGGGGCTTGGGGATGGTGAAGGTGATGGGACGGACTCGCGTTCCCTTACCGGCGGCAAGGATCATGGCTTTCATGGGCGTTCTCCCGAGGGGTGATTGTTTGGGTTGCGGTCGGTTCAGAAACGGAGGATCCGGGGATCATCTAGGGGCATGGTGGGGGATGCCGGGGCCGCGATCGCGCCGTGCTTGGGACCGATGACAGGCCGCGATCGCGCCCTAGGGGGCCGAGGGCGAGGGCTGCCCGGTCCTGCGGTAGCCAGCAATGACCCCCCAAGGTCCGCAGTACGGAGATGGCTCCACGGGGCATCGGCGCAACGGATGCCCCCAGGGGGGACCGGATGGGAAATGGACCAGACGCCGCTGATCGGGGGATCGGAGGGCATGGCATCACGATAATCGCCCGCTATTCTAGCGGCGAATAGTTGATGGCAATAATGAATGGCGAATGGAATCACCCACGGCACCGGTGTTCTCCGTTGCCTTGAGGGGGGCGGGGGGGCGGGGCAGGGGCTCAGGGAGGGGCAATGGCGGGATGGACGGAGCTGGTGCTGCTGTACGGCAAGCTGGTGGGGGGGGTGGGCCTGGGCTGGGGGCTCGGGCGCGGGCTGCCGGGGCCGATCGCGGCGCGCCTAGCGTCAAATCTGGGCAAGTTTTTGTATTGGTTGGGCATTCCCGTCAGTTGTGTGGCCTTTGTGCGGCGGGCGGAACTGACGGGGGATCTGTGGCGCGGGGCGATTGTGGCCTGGGGGGCGGTGGCCCTGGCGTTGGTGCTGGCGACGGTGTGGATGTGGGGGGGCGATCGCGGCGCGGCTTCTGGCCATGGCAACGGTGACGACGGGGGGAGCCTGTGGCGATCGCGCGGCAGCCGGGGCAGCTTTTATCTGGTGGCCGCCTTTGGCAACACGGGCTATCTGGGCTTTCCGGTGGCGTTGGCGGTGGTGGGCGAACGGTTCTTTAGCTGGTCCTTGATCTACGACCTGCTGGGGACCACCCTGGGGGCCTACGGCCTTGGCTCGGCACTGGCGGCGAAACTCGGCGGCCAGTCCGTCAGTGTGGGGCGCGTCCTGGCGGCGGGATTGCTTAATCCCACGATTCTGGGGGTGGGCCTGGGGCTCGCGTCGCGGCCCGTGGGGTTGCCGATCGCTATCGAAGAAGCCCTGCAACTGGCCGCGTGGATCGTCATTGCCCTGGCCCTAGGGTTGATCGGCCTGCGGCTGGCAACCTTGCCCATGGGGCGATCGCTCAGCCGCGCCCTGCCCGCCCTGGCCCTCAAAATGCTGGTGGTGCCCCTGGCGATCGGCCTGGGGTTAACGGCGGTGGGCTGGACCGGCCCCGCTCGGCTGGCCCTCGTCCTCCAGGCCGCCATGCCCCCCGCCTTTGCCACCCTGGTCCTGTCGGAAACCTACGGCCTCGATCGCGACCTGGCCGCTGCGGGGGTGGCTGGCGGTGCGATCGCCCTGCTGATCCTGCTGCCCCTGTGGCTGACGCTCTTTGCGCCCTAATGCCTAATGCCTAACCTAATTCCCTAGCCCCGCCGCCCCGTCACGATGTAGGACGCCCGCTGGGCAATATTGGTCGCATGGTCCGCCATCCGTTCCAGGTGACGAATCGCCAACACCAGCAGCACGATCGGCTCCACCGGCCCCACCACATCCCGCTGGTGCGCCAGACGCTCATAGAGGCGATCGTGGTCATCATCCACCGCATCGTCCTCCCCCTTGAGCCGCGCCCCCGCCGTCGGATCGAGCTCCACCAGGGCCGCCAAACTCAAGGCCACCATCCCCTGGGCGCGGCGGGCCATGGCCTCCACCTCCGGCAGACAGGGGTGGGGCGGATAGGGAAACAATTTCACGCCAATTTCCGCCAAATCCTGGGCATAGTCGCCAATGCGCTCTAGATCGCGCACCAACTGCATCAGGGCGCTGAGCCAGCGGCAGTCCTCCGCCACGGGGGCGTTGAGGGTCATGGTGACCACGCAGTCAAATTCGATTTGCCGATAGAATTCGTCGATGCGCTTTTCGAGGGATTTGATCCGTTCTAGGGCTCCCAAATCCCGCGCAAAGAGTGCCCGGTTGCTCCAGCGCATGGACTCTTCCACGAGGGCTCCCATCCGCAATACATCCTGGCCGACGCGCTTAATCTTTCGCTCGACCACCGATAGTTTCAATCCGGTTGCTGGGGGGGTGGGTTGGATGGCGACCATGGGATCTGTTCCGCTGGGTGGATTGACGATGGGGGGCGGCGCGATCGCGCCTTGGCTCCTTGGCCTCTGGGGCTGGTGTCTGGGGCTCAATCGCAACGGCACTGCCCCCCTAGATTGGGATGTCCTCGGGGGAGGTGGGGGGCCGGACACGGGCTTAAATCAGGTCAGCTTCGGACGGAAACGGGGGCATATGGGGGCTAACGGGGCGATCGCGGCGGGTGGGTTTTGGAGCCCATTTCTAAGTACCCAAAATCGTGGGACTACTCCCATGGTATAGTCCGCAAAAAGATTGTGTAAAGATCGGTAAATTCCGTTTAGATAAATTTAACCTCCCCTTAGGAAGGTCCGATGATTTCATCCCTTAGGGGGGGATGATTTTAGGGGGTTTCAGTAGCAATGGCGACGGTTTTTGGGGCAGGAATTCTTGAGGGGAAGGGTGCCCATGGCGATCGCCGTCGGGGGGATGGGTTAGGGGAGATCGTCCGGCTCGTCCGGGGGGTCATCGGGGGGCGGACAGGGAAGGCGCACCTGCATCCAGGCTCCGGCGTCGGGGTGGTTGCGGGCGCGGATGGAGCCCCCGTGGAATAGGGCAATTTGCTGGGCGATCGCGAGGCCGAGGCCACTGCCGGTGCTGCGGGCTTCGAGGGCGAGGCGGGCGGGGGTGTCGGTTTGGGGGGGGCGGGCGCGGGAGGGATCGCCGCGATAGAGCCGATCAAAAATGTGGGGCAGATCGTCGGGGCTGATGCCTTGCCCCTGGTCAATGAGGTCAACGCGGGCGTAGTGCCGTCCGTCCTCGGTGGCTTCGATCGCCAGGTCGATGCGGATGGTGCTGCCCTTGGGGCTGTATTTGATGGCGTTGTCGATGAGGTTGATGAAGAGGCGGTAGAGCTTGCCGCCGTGGCCCGCGATCCAGAGTTCCTCGGGGCCGCTGTAGGCGCACTGGAGTTCCTTGCGATCGCTCAGGGGGGTCAGGGCATTCCAGACGCTGCTGAGCAGGCTGGGCAGGTCCGTCGGTTCCGCCTCGGGGGCCAGGGTGCGATCGCGGTCCAGTTGCGTCAGATCTAGCCAATCCCGCACGAAGGCCATCAGCCGCTGCACCTCCGGCAGGGCGCGATCAACCCATTCCCGCAGGGGGGGCTCCAGGCGCTCCTGTAGGGTTTCAAAGACCAGGTGGATGGAGGTGAGGGGGGTGCGCAGTTCGTGGGCCAGGTCGCTGGTGAGGCGATCGCGGCTGCGTTCGAGATCAATGATCGCCTGTCGATTTTCCAGGAACACCACCGCATCCCCATTGGGCAGCAGTTCCGCCCGCCCCGCCAGGGCAATGCCGTCATCCCGCAGGGGGCGATCGCCCAGGGTGGCCAGGGGATTGGCGCTGATGTCCCCCACCTCCACCGCATGGTAGGTCCAGGCCCGTTCACTGGGGCGATGCTGCTCCCGCGCCCGCTGCACCAGGCGATCCAACTCATAGGACCGCACCACCTCGATCAGCAGCCGCTGCCGCTCCAACTGCTCCGGGGCAATTCTCAGGAGCGATCGCGCCGCCCCATTGCACCACACCAGCACATTGTCTTGATCCACCAGCAGCGTCGCCAGGGGAGAGCTTTCGAGGATCCGCTGCCAGCTTTGGAGTTCCGTGGCCAGCCGCTGCTGCTGCTCGCGCGCCTCGGTGACCCCCCGCCGCACCAGCGATTCCAGGGACAGATCCACCTGGGACGTGTCCGCCGACAGCACCATCAAACTCTGGACGATGCGCCGATGCGATCGCCACCGCTGCCAGCCCCAGAACGCCAACCCCGGCCCCAGGCCCAGCGCAAAACTCAGTAGGTCGAACCTAACCAAATCGATAGCCAAATCCCCGGACCGTGACAATATATTCCGGTTTGCTCGGATCGATCTCGATTTTCTCCCGTAGCCAGCGGATATGCACATCCACGGTTTTGCTATCGCCAATAAAGTCCATGCCCCAAATCTGCTCCAGCAGGCGATCGCGCGACCACACCCGCCGGGGATGTTTCATGAACAGTTCCAACAGGCGAAATTCCTTCGGCGACAGGGCCACCTCCTGCCCCTTCACCAGCACCCGACATTCCTGGGAATAGAGGCTCAACTCCCCATGCTGCAACACGTCCGGCGGCTGAAATTGCCCCATGCTCTGGCGGCGCAGCAGGGCGCGGCAGCGGGCCACCAACTCCCGCATACTGAAGGGTTTTGTGAGATAGTCATCGGCCCCCACCTCTAGGCCAATGACGCGATCGGTTTCGCTGGCCTTGGCGCTGAGGATCAAGATCGGTACGGGATTATTGTGCTGGCGCAGCAGGCGGCACAGGTCGAGGCCATTGACCTGGGGCAGCATCAAATCCAAAATCACCAGATCCAGCGGCGGGGCGGGGGTGGCGCTGCGATCGAGGTTCAGCAGGCGCACGGCATCCTGGCCCGTCGGCGCGACGCTCACCTCATAGCCCTCGTCCCGCAGGGCCGTCGCCACCATGTCGCGAATCAGCAGCTCATCCTCCACAATCAGGATGTGTTTGCGCTGGGTGAGGCTCGCTTCGGCGATCGCGGTTCCGGGTGCGTTGGCCAGCATATTCATCTCATCCGATGCGGATGACTCCGGGGGTGAAGTGGTCAAGGTTTTATTAGGTATCTATCACTACCATATCGCCCCTGGTTCGTTCGATCGACTCCGGTATGCCATGGGACGATCGCGGGGGAGTTTGGGCCTGCCGTGGGGATGACCCCAGACTAAGCTAGGGGGAAATGGCGGCTTTTGCATTAACAAACTATTAAAAATCCATTAATTTAGGGCGACCATGAAGGAATGGGCTAGGGCGATCGCACCTTTGTCAAAACTTTATGGTTTGCCTATGGAAGCTTGATGGGGGAGGGGGTTGGGTTGGGGCATTGCTCCGATAGGCTTGAAGCAGAAATTCTTGGCCTGTGCCAAGGTCTCTCGTCTAGCGGTGAATCTGATGGCTTGACGGCCGAAGGTTCGAGGCAACTCAATACAACTCTTTGGTGGGGGCTAGACGAGCCCCTTTTTTATGGGCCGTTGGGGCCATACCCTAGAAGATTAGGGCGTTATGGAGGGGTTGTGATGCTGTTGCACCATTGCACGTGGCCGGAGGTGGAGGCGTATCTGACGCGATCGCGGGGGATCATCATTCCCATCGGTTCGACGGAGCAGCACGGGCCGACGGGGGCGATCGGGACGGATGCCATCTGTGCGGAGGCGATCGCGCGGGGGGTGGGGGAGGCGACGGATGCCCTGGTGACGCCAACGATTTCCGTGGGCATGGCCCTGCATCACCTGGCCTTTGCGGGGAGCATGAGCCTGCGGCCCGAGACCCTGATGGCGGTGGTCCAGGATTGGGTCACGTCCCTGGCGCGCCATGGGTTTGAGCGGTTTTTCTTCATCAATGGCCACGGGGGCAATATGGCGACCCTGAAGGCGGCCTTTGCCCAAACCTATCAGGCGATCGCGGATCTCGGTACGGTGCCGGGGGGCGATCGCGTGCGCTGTCGGCTGGCGAACTGGTATATGACGCGCGGGGCCTATCAACTGGCGAAGGAGCTCTACGGGGACGCCGAGGGCAGCCACGCGACCCCCAGCGAGATTGCCGTGACCCTGTTTGTCCATCCCCCCCTGAAGCGGGAGGTGCCCCTGGAGCCCGCGATCGCCCCGTCTGGCCGTGCGATTTATGGGGCGGCCGCGTTTCGGCAGGCTTACCCCGACGGGCGCATGGGCTCGAATCCGTCCCTGGCAACGGCGGACCATGGGCAGCAATTCTATGGGGCGGCGGTGCGGGAACTCAGCGAGAGCTATCGGGCCTTTCTGGCGGAACCGTAAGGGCGATCGTCAAGGGGGCTAAACCCTAGGGGGTGTTTGGGGGATCTTGGGGGCGTTCGTTGGCCTGGACCGCTTGGCTGAGGCGTTCCTTGGCGATCGCGCCGCTGCCGGATTCCCCCGTGGCCGTGGTTCCCTGGCGATCGCGCAGAATCCCGTCAAGGCTCCAGGGGCCGCCCCCTTGCAGCGCCAGCCACAGGAAGCAAACGATATAGAGGGCGCTGGTTTCCCAGGATGCGCCGCCGAAGGATTTGACCAGCAGGGCATGGGCTAGGGTGAGGGCCGCGATCGCCCCGAGAACCCCCGCCACGGGCCGCACCCACAGCCCCAGCGCGATCGCCACCGCCCCCACCACCTCGATCGCCGCGATCGTCACCCCCCACGGATCGAGGCCCATCGGATGCACCGTCGCCCACTGCTCCAGGCGTCCGAAGCGCACCAGGCCATGGCCCAGCATCAGACCGCCCACCGCCAAGCGCAGCAGGGTTTGGGCAACGGTGGATTTGGTGGTTGCAATCGCCATGGCAATCGGCCCCTGAAAGCTCGCTAGTTTTACGATTTTTTTGGTCTAATTCCTGACCTTACGGTAGCGCACCTCCCCCAGGGCACCGCGATCGCGGCTTCCTAGCCCCTACCCCCTAGCCCATGGCCTGCCCCCAGGTGGTCACCACAAACACAATCATCGCCACCAGGGCCAGCACCCCCTGCACCACATTCCCCAGGAGTGACCCCAAAATGATTCCCAGGGTCGCCTTCGCCGATGTCTTGGCCCGTTCCCCCAGGGGCGTCGCCCGCCGGTAAATAAATTCCCCCAGAAAGGCACCGATCGCGGGGCCAAACAGCACCCCCAGCAGCGGCCCCCCCACCGGCAGCGCGGGCAACAGCCCCAGAAAACCCGCCACCAACCCCGCGATCGCGCCAATTTGCCCCCACTGGCTCGCCCCCGCCCGCTGAGCCCCCCAAATGCCCGACAGGGTATCGATCGCCACACTCGCCACCAGCACCACCACCGTCACCGCCAGGGCCACCGTCACGGACCCAAACCCCTTCAAAAAGCCCCAGACCAAAACGGCGATCAAAATCAGGCTCGAACCGGGCAGGGCCGGCACCAGCGCGCCAATGCAGCCCACCAGCATCACGAAGATTAGCAGCCAGTAGATCAAAGCTTCGGTCATGGCAGCGCCCAGGAATGGATTGAAGTGGATCGAGATTGGTTCGATTGTAGAAGACGCGATCGCCCCCGCCACCCACCCCAGCGGTTAACCGAACCGTTTTTTACGGTCGCCGCCCGCCCCCGCCGTTGCCACCGCACGGATCCCATCCCCAACCCAATCGCAAGCAAAAGACAACCCAAATAAACACACAATAAAAAACCGAAAGGTCGCCCTCCCGGTTTTTCTATGGTGCGTTGGATTAACGAAAACCTGCGAAAATCTATGACGAAATTGCGCAAGGTGTAGATGATCCCGCCGCGATCGCGGCCTACATCCGTCCCCGTAGGAATTGGGCCATTTCATTCGGCGTCGGCGAATTTTCTAGGGCCGTCTCCTCCGTAATGCGCCCCTCCTCATAGAGCGCAAACAGGGCCTGGTTCATCGTAATCATGCCATCAAAGGCCGACTTCATCATCACCTGCGTAATTTCATCGAGCTGGTTTTTGACGATATATTCCTTGATCGCATCCGTCGCAATCAAAATATCGTGATAGGCCGCCCGCTTCCCATCCGTCGTCTTACACAACCCCTGGGCAATCACACACACCAGCGACTCCGCCAAACTAGCCCGAATCGCATCATGCTCATGGGGCGGGAACATCCCCATAATCCGCTCAATGGTCTTCACGGCGCTGTTCGTGTGCAGCGTCCCCGCCACCAGGTGACCCGTTGAGGCCGCCTTCAGGGCAATCTTCATCGTTTCGCCATCGCGGATTTCCCCCACCAGCATCACATCCGGATCCTGCCGCAGGGCACCCTTGAGGGCATTGAAAAATTGGTGGGTGTGGCGGCCCACCTCCCGGTGTTTAATTAAACTCTTGCGGCTGACGTGGACGAATTCCACCGGGTCTTCAATGGTGATGATGTGCCGCGCCATGTGCTTGTTCATGTAGTCAAACATGGCGGCCATGGTGGTGGATTTCCCGGAGCCCGTCGGGCCGGTCACCAGGATCAAGCCCTTGTGGTGGTGGCAAACCTCCTTGAAGACGGGGGGCAGGTTGAGCTGCTCCATCGTCAGAATGTCCGCGCCGATCAGTCGCAGCACCATGGCGGGACCGGCGAGGGAATCAAAGCAGCTAATGCGGATTCGCACAAAACCGAGGTTGGCGGCCCCGTCATAGTCCAGCTTTTCCTGGAACATGCGGATGTGCTCGTCGCTCATGACCTCCTGCATCCAGCTCATGAACGTGTCCACGTCGGTGATGGGCCATTCCGTGGGTACGATGTCGCCCCGTTTGCGCAGGCGCGGGGTTTCGTTGACGCCGAGGTGGACGTCGGAGCAGCCTTCCTTATCGGCGCGCCGCACGATTTCTACGAGGGTGGGTTGCCCTGGGGCGGGGCCGCGCCCTCGGATGGGTAGGACGGCGTTCCAGTTGTCGGTGGAGTATTTGCCGTCGGGGCCGGGTTGGGGGTTGGGGGGGCCGAGGTCTGCGCCGACGGATTTTTGGGGGGTGGCGATCGCGGCGGGCGGGGAGATCACCGTAGCGGCAACCTGACTGGCGGCCGGGGGCGGGCTCGGGGGCCGACTCACCTGGGGCGTTGCGCCCATGGGCATGGTGGCGTCATTGGCGATCGCGGGGGGCATCAGGGTTTGGGTGGCCCCTTCCGGCGGTGGCGGTGGCGGGGGCGGCGCGGCCAGGGGCTGTCCGGGGGCCGGGGGCCGGGGCACCGCCGGGGCAGCGGGGGGACGACCCGGAACCGGAGGACGCGGCGGCGGCGGCGGCGGAACGGGCGGGCGCGAATTGGTCATAGATCGAGTCCTTGCAACGGGGCGATCGGAGGCAAATGGGAACGGGCGCGCGATCGCGGAACCAGCCTAGGGTGCCGCCAGCGGGCCGGGGCTCGGTGGGTCAGTATCATCCATCGCCGCCCCGGTATTTATTGTGACTCAAGTGCGCCTGATCGTTCCAGTGGCTCCGGTGCAAAGATGCCGCCGCCGCTGCCCCTAGAGCCAGTCCTCCAGCAGTTCCCAGCCAGCCCCCTTGCGGATCAGTTGGGGTTCGGGGCCGGTCAGGTCCACGATCGTTGAAACCACATGGCCCGGTTTGCGATCGTCATCAATGGTCAGGTCTACCAAATGGGCGAAGCGATCGTATAAATCCGCCGCCGTTTCGCAGATTTTCGGGTCCATTTCATCCCAGGGGGGCGCTTCCCCCTGGTCGGGAATATTCGCCGAGGTGGAAATGATCGGATTGCCCAGGGTTTCCAGCAGGGCCTGACAGATGGGGCTATCGGGAACGCGGATGCCCGTGTGTTTGCGCTTGGGGTCCATCACCAGGCGGGGCACCAATTTGGTGGCGGGCAAAATGAAGGTGTAGGGGCCGGGGAGGACGCGCCGCATGAGCCGATAGGCCGCGTCACTGACGATCGCGTAGTCGGCAATGTTAGAGAGGGAGGAACATAAAAAGGTTAGGGGTTTGTCGTTCGAGAGGCGTTTAATTTGGCGCAGACGCTTGATGGATTGGGGGGCGGTGAGATCGCAGCCGATCGCGGGGACCGTATCGGTGGGATAGAGCATGAGTGCCCCTTGGCGCAGTTCGCGGCAGATTTGATCGATGTCGCGTTGCTGGGGATTTTGGGGATGTATGGCGTATTGGCGGGCCATGGTTTTGCGATGGGGGCGGGATTTTTTATAGGAGTAGGAACGGATGGGCGCGATCGCGCTGGTTTTGTTATGAAAGGGGCCGATGGTGGTGCGGGCGACGGAGCCTGCGGACCCTTGGGGGTTAGTTTTAGCTGATAATTCCATCATTTCACAGGTCTCCGGGGATTGGCGTTGGTGATGAAGCGGGATAGGGGTGATCGCGGCGATCGCGGGGGAAGGATGGGTTTGATCGCCTATTGGCAATGTCCGACGGGGATTTCGGGGGATATGTGTTTGGGGGCGCTGGTGGATGCGGGGGTGCCGCTGGACTATTTGCAGACCCAGTTGGGGACGATCGCGGGTTTAGAGGGGGCGTTTCGGCTGCGATCGCGATCGGTGTTGCGCAATGGGATGCGGGCGCTGAAGGTGATGGTGGATCTGCGCGATCGCGAGGGCTCCTGGGGCTCGGAGGGGCCGGAGGGTTCCTGGGAAGACATTAGTGGCCATTCTCACAATCACGATCACGGGCACGACGATCACGACCACGGCCACCACGACCATCACCACGGGCGTGATCACGACCACCCTCACGATCACGATCACGGCCATCATCACGATCACGGCCATTCCCATGGGCATGGTCACGGCCATCACCACGGCCACGGGCATGATCGCGATCGCGACCACGGCCATCACCATGGGCCTGAATCGGATTCGATCTCCGGGTGCTATTCCCCCCTTCAGGGCGATCGCGCGGCCATCCGTACATTTCCCGCGATCGCGCAACTGCTGACGGACTCGGGCCTGCCGGAACGGGTGAAGGCCATGGCGATCGCGGTGTTCCGGCGCTTAGCGGAGGCGGAGGGGGCGGTCCATGGGGCGGCCTATGATCAGGTGCATTTCCATGAGGTGGGGGCGATTGATGCGATCGTCGATATCGTCGGCACCTGTTTGGGGCTCGATTGGCTGGGGGTCGAGCGGCTGATCTGTTCGCCGTTGCCCTTTGGGGGCGGGACCGTGCGGGCGGCCCATGGGCGGTTGCCGGTGCCGGTGCCTGCGGTGATTGAGCTATGGCAGCGGCGCGGGGTGCCCACCTACGACAACGGTATCGATCGCGAACTGGTCACCCCCACGGGAGCCGCGATCGCCACGGCCCTGGCGGAATCCTTCGGACCCTTGCCGCCCCTGGCGGTCCAGCGGGTGGGGTTGGGGGCGGGATCCCTGGATCTGCCGCTGCCCAATGTCCTGCGGCTCTGGCTGGGAACGCCCTACGACGGCAAGCCGGTGGAGAATTCAGGGGAAACCGTCACCCTGCCGCCTCTGGAGCCGCGATCGCCCCAAACCACCCATCCAAACCCTGAACCAAGTCCTGAAAACCCTGATCGCGCCGCCCTAGAACCGGTCATCCTCCTGGAAACCCAACTGGATGACCAAAGCCCCCAGGCGATCGCCTACACCCTAGAACAGCTCCTCAATGCCGGAGCGCGGGACGCCTTTTCCTATCCCGTCACCATGAAAAAAGGCCGCCTCGGCACCGCCGTTACAGTGGTCTGCACCCCTGAGTCCGTGGACCGCTGCGAGGGCATTTTGTTCCGGGAAACCACCACCCTGGGCGTCCGCCGTAGCTCCCAATTGCGCCACTGCCTCCAGCGGCGGATCGATCGCGTCGAAACCCCCCACGGCCCCATCCGCGTCAAGGTGGCCTGGTTCGAGAATGGAGAATTGACCGGCGAGCAAACCGGCGATCGCGCCCCCCTCAACGTCCATCCCGAATATGCCGACGTGGCCGATCGCGCCCGCGCCACCAACACCCCCTGGCAAACCGTCCACCACCACGCGATCGCCGCATGGCACACCCAGCAGCAGCAGATCGCCCCCGGCCATCCCAGCGATCCCAGCGGTCCCCCAGCGCAGTATTCTGACTGACAGGATTGGGCCGCGCGCCTTGATCCTTAACGACCCCTTAACCGGTGAGGGTTTCGGGGTTTTCCACCTAGCCCCTACCCCCATGCGTATCGCCCTATTTACGGAAACCTTTTTGCCCAAGATCGATGGCATCGTCACCCGACTGCGCCACACGGTCGAACAGCTCCAAAAGCTCGGCGATGAGGTGATGGTGGTCTGCCCCGACGGCGGCCTGACGGAATATGCCGGTGCCCGCGTGCTGGGGGTGCCGGGGGTGCCGCTGCCCCTCTACCCCGAGCTAAAAATGGCGTGGCCGGGACCGAGTGTGGGGCGATCGCTTGATCGCTTCCGGCCCGATCTGGTCCATGTGGCAAATCCGGCGATTTTGGGGCTTGGGGGAATCTATTATGCCAAATCCCGCCAGGTGCCCCTGGTGGCGTCCTACCACACCCATTTGCCCCAATATTTGCACCATTACGGCCTGGGGATGCTCGAAGGGCTCCTGTGGGAACTGCTGAAGGCGGGCCACAATCAGGCGGCGATTAATCTCTGTACCTCCAGCGCCATGGTGCAGGAACTGTCGGACCACGGCATCGAGCGGACGGCCCTGTGGCAGCGGGGGGTGGATACGGAAACCTATCAACCGTTCCGCCGCAGTGAGGCCATGCGCGATCGCCTGACGGAGGGCCACCCGGATGCGCCGCTGCTGCTGTATGTGGGGCGGCTGTCGGCGGAGAAGGAGATTGATCGGATTCGGCCCGTGCTGGAGGCGATTCCGGGGGCGCGGCTGGCGTTGATTGGCGATGGGCCGCACCGGGCGGAGCTGGAAACCCTGTTTGCGGGGACGGCGACGTTATTCGTTGGCTATCTGCGGGGAATTGAGCTGGCGACGGCCTATGCGTCGGCGGATGCGTTTATTTTTCCGTCCCGGACGGAGACGCTGGGCCTGGTGCTGCTGGAGGCGATGGCGGCGGGCTGTCCGGTGGTGGCGGCGCGGGCGGGGGGCATCCCGGATATTGTGACGGATGGGGTCAATGGTTATTTGTTTGACCCGGCGGATGAGGGGGGCGCGATCGCGGCGGCGCAGCAACTGTTGGCGGATGAACGGGGGCGCGATGCCCTGCGCAAAAATGCCCGGACGGAGGCGGAACGGTGGGGCTGGCCGGCGGCGACGCGGCAACTGCGGCGCTATTACGATCGCGTGGCGGCGGCGGGGATTGAGGATCTGGCGGCCTAATCCGTCCTTGATGGTCCCAAGGTTGAACGGGTTTGGGGCGATCGGTGGGGGCTGGGCGGGGAAACCCCGCCCCTACGATGGTCGGGGCGATCGCGGCAATTTCTGAACGGGTTTGGGGCGATCGCGGCAATTTCTGAACGGGTTTGGGGCGATCGCGGTGATTAGGACGATCGCGGCGATCGCACGGACCGGCGGAACCGGCTGGCGCTGGCGCTGTCCCCGAACCCCTGGGCGATGCCGCGTCCCACGAGGCCCAGGGCACGGCCGATCGCCTGGAGCAGATACAGCGCCCCCCGCCCGATCCAGGACACGGCCCCGCGCACCTGGGGAGCGAGGGCATCGCGGGTTTCTAGCAGCAGGGTAATCGCCAGGGGAAGGCCCCGCAGGGTGCGCAGTTCTTCGTTGCGGGCGGCGTAGATGGCTGATCGCGCGATCGCCCCATCCCGCACGGTCAGCAGGTGATAGCGGCTCTCGAACATGGCCGTGGGTTCATCAAAATAGCGCTCCCGGCGATAGGTCCAGGACAGATCATTGCGGAACCGTTCCAGTTCGCGGGTGCCCAGCCAGCGCCGCTCGAAGAATTGATATTTGATGGCCTCCACGTCGCTCAGGCGATTTAGTAAAGGCTGAATGACGGCATTGGCGAGGCGCAGGATCCAGTTTTGTAGCAATGCTTCGGTGCGGACGATCGCGGCGACGCTGCCCGGTTGGTGGGTTTGCCCTTCGATCCAGAGGGGTTGACCGGCCACGAGGTGCCCCACGAGGGCGTCAAATAAAATGGCGCGATCGCGTAGGGCCGGGGCGATCGCGGGCCATTCTTCCTGCAAGAGGGTAGCGACGACGATCGGCTCACCGCTCCAGTTCACCGTGTCGTAGCGGCCAAAGAATTGTTCGATCGTGGCCCCCCAGATGTCGTACATGAGGGCGGCGATCGCCTCGGGCCGTTTGGCATCGGGGACGCGCCCCTTGGCGATCGCGGTGGCGAGGGCGTTGAAATAATCCTGGGTTTGGGCGATCGCAATGCCCAGCAGCCGTCCGCGACTGTCTAGGCTCAGGATTTCTAGCTCTAGGGGCCGCTGGCTATGGTTGTCTAGCGCTTCCGTCAGCAGCAGACTGCCCACCCGCTCGAATACATAGGCCCGCAGGGTGGGGCCATCGGCGATCGCGTCGCTGATGGGGTCGATCGCGGCGATCGCGGCGCGGGCCAGGGCTCCGGCGGTGGGATTGGACGGGGGCCGGTTCGGGGTGGGGGTGCCACTGGGCGGAGGCGGCGTACCCGAGGGGGACTGATCGACATCCGCGATCGCCCCGCTGCCGCCCGCCATCCACAGGACAATCCGCCGCGCCATCCGCAGTTCCCGCCGCCGCCCCGCCGCGATCGCCCGGTCCAGGTTCGACAGTTGCGCCAGGGTGAGCCATTGATCGACCGCCTGCAAGGATTGCTCGATCCGCACAGCGCCGGGAGTGAATAAATTCCTGCGCCAGGGGGCCACCGATCGCGCGATCGCCGCCGGGGCCGGGGCCGTGTCCTGGGGGGTGGGATCCGTCGCCCCGTCCCACCGCTGGGTTCCCGCGATCGCCCCTTCGAGGGCCGTCAATAAATCCGCAATGGCGATCGGTTTGCGGCAGAATCCCGCCAGGTTTGCCCCGCGTGCGGCGGCGAGATCCTCTGCGGTGCCGTCGGCGCTGATGATCACGATCGCCACGGCGGCCCCAAATCGCGATCGCAGCGGCCCCACCAGGGTGTCTAGGTCAGCGCGATCGCTCCCCGTCCAATCCCACAGGATCACATCCGGCGGCTCCCCATCCCCAGCGGTCAGGGCGGCGGAAATGGACTCCACCACCGCCAGCGCGCGCGATCGCGTCCCCAGACAGGCCCGAAGCCCCGCCCGGAAAATCGGATCCGGGTCGATCGCAAGAACGGTGAGTAGACGATCGGCCATGGCTAAGACACCAGCTACGCTTAGGGTTTACGGCGACGGCTAACGGCAATGGTTACCGCATGGGGTGGACAGGTCCGTTAGGTGTACTCATTTGCCCCAGGGGTGAATCTGGGGAAGGGTTGGGGGCGCTTTAGAAACGCTGTGGAAACGGGGTGGCTAGGAAACGGTGGGTTGGCGGTGGAGGTGCGGCCCTAGTAAGGGGTTCGGGGGGCGGGCTCTCCACGGGCTCAACCCGATGGTGGATGGGGGGGCGGTGGCCCGTCGCGGCGAGGGCCATTAAATTCCATCCCAAAAACCTATCAAAGTTTCGCGCTTTCGGGGCGATGGGTGGGGGCTTTGCCCCGATCGCGGGGGACAGGGTTGAAAAAAACGACGCCTACGGTGTTTTCGGGCCGTGTTTTCGGATGGTGGGTTTCAGGCGGTTTCGGTGCGCGATCCTGGGGTGGGGTGGCCGAAAAAGTCGATGCGATAGGTGGTGATTTTGAGGCCGGTTTGCCGTTCGATCTGGGCGATCTGCTCGGGGGAGAGGGTGATTTCGATGTCGGTGATGCGGCCGGTGTCGAGGCAGTTGACGTGGCTGTGGGGGGCGGTGAGGTTGCCGTAATGTCGCCCGTCGGCCCGGTCGATGCACTCGATGATGCCTTGGCGGGTGAGGGCGTCGAGGTTTTGATAGACGGAGGTGTGGCCGATCGCTTTGCCCTGCCGCTTGAGGCGATCGTAAATTTCGCGGGCGGTGAGGTGGTCTTGGGTGTCCCACAGCAGTTCGAGGATGAACCGTCGCTGGCGGCTGACGCGCATTCCGAGGTGTTGGCAACGGTTGAGGGCGTCGGCAAGGCTGGTGATGGGGTTCACTGGGGGGGCGATCGCGGTGCGGGGGCTATTGAATGTTGGCCCTATCCTAACGTGTGGTTTTGGAGGTGCGGGTTGGTGGCCCTAGGGGCGATCGAGGTGTGGCGATCGCGATCAAAGAGCCTGGGTGACTGTGCGTCCATAACCCTAGCTGCGGCAAAAGCCCTACAATTGGGAGTGTTGTCCCGCAGGTGCAGGATAACGACGTAATACCGGACTTAGGCCGCAGTTGCTGGACAACACCCATCTGGGGAAGATTATCCTGCACGTGCGGTCTAATACATAGTTATGCCGCTTAGTCCTCGGTTGGGATGCGACCGGAAGGTTGTTTGTCAACGTTCAGGATTAAGTTAATGAGAGATGAGTGGAAAGAGGGTGCTTAAAGATGACTGATGGACAAGGGGATTGAATTCAGTCCCATCTTCATTTTTTCAACAACATTGGGCATTTTATGTGAAGGCAGTTTTTTATCTGTCTTGCTATGTTGTTGAAAGCAACTACCGCTTTTTCAATCCAAGAATACAAGATTATCCGTAGCGGAGGATACGTTGTAATGAATGAAACACTCGATCTTGCTAAAGTGTCTGAAAGCGATCGTCTTGCCTTCTATGGTGCGCTCTTTGCGATCGCATTTGCAGACAATTCCATTGATAAAGAAGAAGTTGAATTGATTTTCGGCATGATGGATTTGGAGGGAATGACTGAATCTGCGAAAAGACAAGTACAGTCGTATATCATTGAACCTCCTTCGTTGTGGGCGTGTTTAAGATCCTTGGAAGTGGCGGATGAACAGTTACGCTACGGTCTCATGATCAATCTAGTCGATACTGCCTGGGCAAATGATGAACTAGATTCAAATGAAGAAGAAGCGATTATTTTGGCACAGCGCGAACTAAAGATCTCAAATGAACAATTAGACGCAATTAAGAAATTTATTCAGAAAGTTCGAGAAATTCGGGTGCGTGGATTAGATGATAACTATGCGGCTGATGCTATAAAAACAGCGGCGGCAGGTCTTTCTGCTGTGGGGGTTCCCGTGGCGGCTGTCTGGTTTTCTGGTTCAGTTATTGGATTGAGTGCAGCAGGAATTACATCTGGGTTAGCTGGTCTTGGAGCACTAATCGGTATTGGAGGGATGATTCCTGGTATTGGCGTTGCTATTCTTTTAGGTACTGGCATTTTTATGGGTGTTAATGCCCTACTTGATACAGGAGACAAATCCAAGAAGGCACAGTTACAAGCTGAAAAAGAACGTAAGGCGCAGCTAGTGATTAAAAACATGCAAGGAGCTATTAATCAGTTAGTAGAGCAAATTGCAGGTCTTCAAGAAAAAGCGATTAACCTTGAGGTTAGTGCTTCTGATGCAGCAGCAAATCGTGAAGCAATCAGACTATTGACTGAGCGACTGAAGTTTATGCAGCAATCAATTGCCAAGCGGAAGCAAGCCTTTGGAGCAGCCTAAGATGCTTTCTGACAAAGCTATTGTGGAGCTTGGCATTGCTTTACAAGCCCAAAATCGTGTTCTCCAAGAACTTGAATTAGCAGTTTCTGAAATAGATGTTAGCTTGACAGGATCTGCCCAAAAGCTCTCTAGTGTTAGTGAAACAACACATCAACTTAGAGAACTTGAAGCTTTAATGGATGAGCTTGAGGCTGATCAGGGTTGGATTGAGGAAGAAGACTTTGGCGATTTCGATCCAAACCAAATTTCAAGTCTCTATGAAAATCGCCAGCAATCTGTTTTTCAAGAACTAACTAAAATTGGGTTCAAAGATTGGGATAGCTTTGTAAGGCAATGCCAAATCTATGTGTTATCTCAGGGAGGCGATCCGTTAGCTCCCTATGAGGCTTTTTTAACAGAAGCAGATCTGAAAACACTTCAGGCGGAATCCTATGGTGCTCAATATAAGTGGGATAAATGGGATTACATTTTTGTTGGGGCTACTGGGGTTCTTGCGTCCTTAACTGACTATCTCCTAGTTAAAATTCCTACGACATTAACAACAGGCAAATATGCTGGGCAAGCAGGTAGCCCCCTAACTGAGTGGCTGAAGAGCTATGACACTACAAAGTCAAACGATTGGTTTGCTCAGTGGGCAGAAAACCTTTCTGAAACTTGTAAGGTTCCTTATGACTCAATGAGCTACGCAGGTGCAGGCGGAGTTGAACGTATTGCTGGAATGTTTCCTAAATCCCATCGCTTTCAATCTTTGGGGCATGATCCAGTTCTCGGCTTTGTTTTTGGTGTTTTAGATATTATGCGAGGAACGATTAGTGGTTTCTCCTACGATAATCTGACCCATACCCATACATGGATGCAAGGAACCGTTTGGTCTAATCTTGAACCTGTGGGACTCATTGAAGCAATCCTTCGCCAACTTGGACACCTGATTTCTGACGTGGCTACACCAATGGGTTTACCAGCACCCTTCATGACGTTAATTCAGGGGATTAATATTGGTAGCTTTGGAGAGAAGGGGCGCACAGTTGGAGAGATTGCTCGATGGATGTATTTAAATGGATACGATTTCAGGCATTTTCTAGTTTCTGGAATTACACCTGCGGTTATCGAAATTGCTCTTCGTGCCTATATTATGTTGAGGCATTATTCTGAATATGGGGAAACGAAATTTGATCTCGCCTCTCATCCAAAGTACCGAACAATGCTACTCATGGCTCATGGTATTGCAACGTTAGGGAATGCTGGCAAAATTGTATTGATGCAGGGCAATCCCTTAGCAATTAACTACGCAGAGTGGATAGCTTTTATTCGGTATCTTATTCCAAGCATCAAATATTGGGTGTTTGACCAACACCAGTTACGAATGGAACATCTGGAGCACATTAACGAAACTGGATGGGATCAGCTATTGCAGAGTAGCGATCAATTACTTACAACTGTTACAAAACTTGACTCTTCAAAGATCATTCTGGGAACGACACAGGATTAGTAGGTATAATTAGAGCAATGCTTTCAGTTTGAAGCCTGCGCTAATAGTCGCTATATGGAGATTGAATTGTGAGTCTTTTTTTGGAGTGCGAATCCCCACCACTTAGGGAAGATGAAACAGGAGCAATTCGGATTGGTGATTCAAGGGTTTTGCTAGAACTGGTGATCCGAGCATTCCAGGATGGTGCTTCTCCAGAAACCATTGTGCAAAGATATTCAACGCTTTCTCTATCTGACCTTTACATCACGATTGGTTATTATCTTCGGCATCAGCAAGAAATAGAATCTTATCTGACCGAGCGCGAACAGTTAGCAGAATCCGTTCGTCAACGTTTTTCAGTAATTCAGCCTGACCTGAGCTTGATTCGATCCAGACTTTTAGCACAACAAACTCTCTGAGCCTTGTTATGCTGAGGCTACTGAGTGATGAAAATTTTAATGGCGACATTGTGCGAGGATTGTTTCTTCGCCAACCGACTCTTGACTTATTACGTGTTCAGGATGTTGGGTTGCGAGAAGTGGATGACCCAGCAATTCTAGATTGGACAGCAAGCAATGGGCGCATTCTCTTAACTCACGATCGTGCAACAATGCCAGACTTTGCTTATGAGCGATTATCTCAAGGACAGCAAATGTCGGGTTTGTTTGTGATTAATGATCGGATGCCAGTTAGGCAGGTAATCGATGAATTGCTACTACTGAATGATTGTAGTGAACAAGACGAGTGGAAAGGCATTGTCCTGTACTTGCCCTTGTAAACTGAGTAGCGATCGCGGCATAACAAATCGATGGAGCCGACCGCCGAGAGGTTATCTCTAAGCATCAAAGGAATCTGCGGCGGCTCATCTCAGCCGTTATGCCGCTTAGCCCCCTTCAGACCTCACCGAAATTCCCTTGCAGCATGGGCGATCGCGCTGATCTTGGGTGGCCGGTGCGTTCGGGATGAATAGCGATCGCGTTGACCTAAGCCGTACCGAACGCACCCTACCGGTGTTTGATTGATTATTGAATTGTCATTGAATCGATCAATCCGCCGGACCCACCGCCGCCGCCGCCGCCGCGATCGCGATCGCCCCGTGGGTCCAGTGGGTACCGCCCTGGAAATAGGCCACATAGGGTTCCCGCAGCGGCCCATCCGCCGACAGTTCCGACGTACTGCCCTCAATGAACGTCCCCCCCGCCATCACCACCTGACTTTCATAACCGGGCATCGCATCCGCGATCGGCTCCACATAGGAATCAATCGGCGACCACTGCTGCACCGCCTTACAAAAGTCCAGCACCTTCCGAGCGCTGCCCAACTTAATCGCCTGAATAATGTCCCGGCGCGGCGCGATCGGAGCCGGATTCACCCCATAGCCCAAATCCGCAAACACCTGCGCCGCCAAATGGTTACATTTCATCGCCTCCCCCACCATCTGCGGCGCAAGGAATAGCCCCTGAAACAGCAGCCGGTGTTGATCAAACGCCGCCCCGCCCGCCGAACCAATCCCCGGAGCCGTCAACCGACAGGCCGCCCGCTCCACGCAGTCCGCCCGACCGGCCACATAGCCGCCCGCCGTGACGATCGTGCCGCCCGGATTCTTGATCAGCGAGCCCGCCATCAGATCCGCCCCCACCGCCGTCGGTTCGCGATCTTCGACGAACTCCCCATAGCAGTTATCCACAAAACAAAGGGTGTTCGGGTTTTGCCCCTTCACGATCGCGATAATCCGCTCAATTTCCGCGATCGCCAAACTCGGCCGCCAGTCATAGCCACACGATCGCTGGATCGTCACCACCTTCGTTTCCGGACGGATCGCCGTCGCCAGCCCATCCCAATCAATCGTCCCATCCGCCAACAGGGGCAACTCCCGATAGGACACCCCAAACTCGCGCAGGGAACCGCTGCCCGAGCCACGGGTGCCGATCACCTCTTCGAGCGTGTCATAGGGAGCCCCCACCACCGACAGCAGCTCATCCCCCGGCCGCAGCAGCCCAAACAGACCGCACGCGATCGCATGGGTACCCGACACAAACTGCACCCGCACCGCCGCCGCCTCAGCCCCCATCACCCGCGCAAACACGCGATCGAGCGCATCCCGGCCCGCGTCATCGTGGCCGTAGCCCGACACCCCCGCAAAATGGTGCGCCCCCACCCGCTCCGCCCGGAACGCCTCCAGCACACGCCGCAAATTCCCCTGCACCTGCCGGTCGATCGCCGCAAACTGGGGCTGCAACGCCGCGATCGCGATCGCCACCCGCTCCTCCGCCCCATCCCCCAACGGCAACGCTACACTAGGCAAAGGCCCAGCGGCCCCAGACATCGCACCCCCAACAGAAGACCCATCGGACAATCCAGCAGACACGGGGACAGAACCACTCACGGGCAAAGTTGCTCCAAAGTCTAAAAAAAGTACGAATTCTTAATGTTCTCTCAGGAAAGAACAATCAGAAATGATACGCTGATTTAGCGCATCGACGATTAGGTGTATAAATGACTGTTGCAGCGTCTCAGGACAAACTCCCCCTAGATTGGGGCGTAGTTATCTTCATGGTGGTGGTGCATAGCGCCGCCATTTTTGCATTTTTACCCAGTAATTTCAGTTGGACGGCGGTCGGTGTTGCGCTGTTTCTCCACTGGCTCACGGGCGGTTTGGGCATCACCCTAGGCTGGCACCGCCTGGTGGCCCACCGGAGTTTCCAGGTGCCCAAATGGCTGGAATATCTCCTGGTGTTCTTCGGAGCCCTGTCCTGCCAAGGGGGACCGACCTGGTGGGTGGGTCTGCACCGCCATCACCACAAATTTTCCGACACCGATCCCGACCATCACGATTCCACCAAGGGCTTTTGGTGGAGCCACATGGGCTGGTTGCTCCATGAGGTGCCCGCCGAAACCGAGGTGAAGAAGTTCACCCAAGACATTTGGGACGACCCGTTCTACAAGTTCCTCGACAAGTATTTCTTGGTGCTTCAGTTTGCCCTCGGTGGCCTGCTCTACGCGATCGGCGGCTGGCCGTTTGTGGTTTGGGGCATGTTCGTGCGGTTGGTGGCCGTGTTCCATGCCACCTGGTTTGTCAACAGCGCCACCCACAAGTTCGGCTACCGCAGCCACGAGTCGGGCGACAATTCCCGCAATTGCTGGTGGGTTGCCCTGATGACCTACGGCGAAGGCTGGCACAATAACCACCACGCGTTCCAGTATTCGGCGCGCCATGGCCTGAAATGGTGGGAGGTGGATATGACCTGGATGACGATCCAATTCCTGGGGATGCTGGGGCTGGCGAAAAATATTAAACTCCCGAAACTGGAGGCCACGAAGGCGTCCTAGGGGCAAACGGCGGACGATGTAGCTTCGCCGGACGGATTCTTTTGGACAAATCCTTTTAAGTTAATCCCCTGGTCTGACGGGGTTGAATCAAGCGTTCCTTTCGATTGGCGAGGGGACGCTTGCTTGCGTTTGGGGGGGGGAGGTGACCAGGTGGGGGCGCGGGCGGCGATCGCGCAAGGGTCCCTGGGGGCGGGGCAGGGCGGGATAGTGCTGGAGCCAGTCGGTGCCGGTGGCTGGGGTGGGCCGGCCCAGCCAATAGCCCTGGCCGTAGTCACAGCCTTCGCGCCGCAGGAAGGCGGCCTGATCGTGGGATTCGATGCCTTCGGCAATGACCCGCAGGTTGAGGCCACGGGCGAGGGCGATCGCGGCGCGCACCAGACTGACCGATTCGCGATCGCGCGGCGCACCGCAGACAAACGAGCGATCGATCTTCAGGGCACTAAATTTCAGCTTTTTGAGGTAGCTCAAGGACGAATAGCCCGTCCCGAAATCATCCAACACCAGCTCAATGCCCAGGCGATCGAGGCGATCCGCCGTCTCCTGGGTACCGGGCCAATCCTCAATCAAGAGCTGCTCCGTCACCTCCAGTTCCAACTGACCGGGCAAAATGCCATAGGCCCCCATCAGCCCCTCCAGCAGCGGCACAAAACCGGGCTCGCGGAACTGGCGCGGCGACACATTCACCGCCAGCCGCTCCGGCCCCACCCGCCGCCGCCGCCACATCTGAAAATCCTTGAACGCCTGCTCTAGCACCCACTGGCCGATCGCAACGATCGCGCCGGTCTCCTCCGCCAGGGGAATAAAATCCGCCGGTGACAGCGGCCCCCCCTCCTGGGAATTCCAGCGCAAGAGGGCTTCGGCGGCGGCGGCGGGGCGATCGGCCCCCTGCTGGAGATGCACAATCGGCTGATACACCAGGGACAGTTCCTGGCGGGGAATGGCGTGGTGCAACTGATTTTCCAGACTCAGCCGCCGCTGGGCCGCCTGCTTGAGATCCCAGCTAAAAAACACCGCTTGGTTACGGCCATTTTGCTTGGCGCGATACATGGCCGCGTCCGCGTGGCGCATCAGGGCGCTGGGGCTGCGGCCATCCTGGGGGAACAGGGCAATGCCAATGCTCGCCCCCACAAAGGCTTCTTCCCCATCTAGGGAAAAGGGGGCCGAGAGGGTGCCAATGCAGCGCTGGGCGATCGCCTGGACCGTCGTGCGATCAACCTCTGGCCCCAGGATCAGGGCAAATTCATCCCCCCCGAGGCGGGCCACCACATCCTCGCAGCGCACCGCATTGATCAGCCGTCGGGCCGTTTCCTGCAATAGGCGATCGCCCATGTCATGGCCGAGGGTGTCGTTGACGGTTTTGAAGCGATCGAGATCCACAAACAGCACCGCCCCCGTCACCCCCGTCTGTTCCGCCTGGGCGAGGCGATCGCGCAGTTGCCGCCCCAACTCCGTGCGGTTGGGCAAGTCCGTCAGGCCGTCGTAGCGGGCCTGGTGTTCGAGGGCCGACTGCTGCGCCTTGCGGACGGAAATGTCTTCTTTGACGGCGACGTAGTGGGTGATGATGCCGTCGCGATCGTAGATGGGCGAAATGGACGCATGTTCCCAAAACAGGCTGCCATCCTTGCGGCGGTTATGAAATTCCCCGTGCCACTCCTGCCGCGACAGCAGGGTTTGCCACATCTGCCGATAGTCCGCCGTTGACATCTGGCCGGACTGCAAAATGCGCGGATTTTGGCCGATGACCTCCTCGCGGCTGTAGCCCGTCACCTGCTCGAACTTGGGATTGACGTATTGGATCGTGGCGTCGGCGTCCGTGATGATGATCGAGACGGGGCTATGCTCCGACGCTTGCCAAAATAATTTGAGGGTTTCCTCACTGCGCTTGCGGGCGGTGATATCAACGCACAGGGCGATCGCATGGGCCACCGTCGCCACGATCGCGGGGGCGCAGTGAAGCGGCACAAACTGCACATCAAACCACCGGGGGCCGCGTAGGGTCTGGAGCAGCACCTCGATTGGCCCATCCGCCGCGATCGTTCCCTGCTGGTGGGCGCGGTAGAGCGATCGCAGCGCCGTAGCCGGATGGCCCATGGCCTGATCAACGGTCCCCCCCCTGCGGGAACCCGCCGCCCCCGCCGCCCCCACCGCCGCCGCATTCAGGGCCAGGGCCGTCCGCACCGCCACCCCCGTCACCGGATTGGCCCTGGGGAGCGCCCCGCCGCCGCCGCCGCCGCCGTCCCCCTGCTGCTCCCGCTGTGCCCCAAAACTGCGCAGGGCCGCCCCATTCATCCCCACCGTTTGCCCCCGCCGATCCAGCAGCAGCACCGGATCCGGAAAACTCTCGAACACCGCAAAATACTGCGCCGCCGCCTGCTTCGGAGCCGCGATCGCCCCATCGCCGCCCCCCTGGGCTCCCTCGTCCCCCCCCCGGCCCAGATCCGCGATCGCCGCCCCAGGATGCCCCAACTCCACCGGCAACGCCAGGGTCTCCATCAGGGTCGAAGCCACCGTATTCGTCGTGCTACCAAGGGCAATCCACTCCGTCGAAAGACCCACCTCAAGGCGATCAAAAAAGCGCGTAACAACCCACCGCAACTCCCCCTCAATCTGCTCCCATCCCGTCACATCCTTCCCCAAATCCAAGCAATCTCCATAGGCACGGCGGTACGCCGCCACCTCCCCCAATAGCCGCTGAATCGATGTGCCCGTCCCCTGTCCATTGCGGGCCATTTCAATGCCCAATTGCTGCGCCTTTTCAAACAGCGGATCCGCGCGATCTCCCCGCCCCTGACACCCCTGCCACCCCTCCCACAGGGCCGCGATCGCCAGGGACAGGCGCTGCACCCGACCACGCCAAAGCCCCACCGCCGTGGAGTTATAGACCACACCCCCCAACCGCTGGGCATGGCCCAAAGCCCGATGCACGAGCCAATCTTCTTTTTCAACAATCAGTAAGCCTAGGGGCACCCATTGCTGATCGCTCGAAACCTGCGAACGAACCATAGGACAAGGTTAGAAAGTCGTGGACGTGTCTTAAATCAATCTGCCCCCACCTTTAATCTTAAGAGGATCAACGGTTAATCTCGACACAATTTGGCGGCATCAATGTATATTGATGTGGACTTAAATATTCTTTTGCAATTCAAAGATTAAGTTTTGTAACTATATTTCAGATTTTTTTGTGGTCAATGGTTTGGCCGGGGGTATTTTTATTTAGGGTCTCTTTAGATTTCTGCGAATTAGGGTGTTTGGGGCCGTGGGTGAAACGGTGGGGGTGGCGATGGGGTTAACCTTGGGCGATCGCCTAGGGGATTTGCCCATGGCCCGTGTCAGCGCTGGGTGGGCCTGGAGGAGGGGTGGACATGGGAACTGAGGCTGGGCTGGGGGCGCGATCGCTCGCCAGCACCCTAGAGGCGATTTTGTACCTGAAGGGGGAGCCGGTGCCCCTGGGGGAGTTGGTCGATGGGGCGGGCTGCACCCGGGAGGCGGCCAAGCGTGCCCTGAAGCAACTGATGGCGGCCTATGGCGATCGCGATGGGGCCTTGGAGGTGGTCAAAACGCCCCAGGGGTACTGTTTGCAGTTGCGCGCCGCCTTTGAGCCGCTGGTGGAGCAGTTGGTGCCAGCGGATCTGGGGGTGGGGGCCCTGCGGACGTTGGCGGTGGTGGCCCTCAAGGGACCGGTGGCCCTGGCGGAGTTGGTGGAAATTCGCGGTTCCGGGGCCTATCAGCAGGTGCAGGATTTGGTCGATCGCGGCTTTGTGAGCAAACGTCCCCAGCCCCAGGGGCGATCGTCCTGGGTGCAGGTGACCGATCGCTTCCACCGCTATTTCCAACTGGCCCCCACCGATGAGGGGGACGGCCAACAGCTACGGCTTCTGCTCCAGCGCTATCGGGCAGAGCTGGCCCCGGAGGCGGATCTGGAGGCAGATCCGGACCTAGATCCAGAAGCCGATCCAGACGCGGCCCCGGAGGCGTTGGAACCGGTGGCGGATCCGGCCCCGTAACCGACCTTGGCCGGTTCGGACATTTCCCCACGGGTCGCCGGTTTTGACCCTCGCGATCGCGCCCCGGCCCGTCTACCCTGAAAAGAAGGGGCTTCGAGAGCATTTCCGTTAAGCAAGAGGGAATTGAGGGAATGGCAACGACGGATTTTCGGGATTACTACGCCATTCTTGGGGTCGCCAAAGGGGCCAGCGGCGACGAGATTAAGCGCACCTACCGTCGTTTAGCCCGCAAGTATCACCCCGACCTCAATCCGGGCAATCAGCAGGCGGAGGCGCGCTTCAAGGAAATCAATGAAGCCTATGAGGTGCTGTCGGACCCGTCCAAACGCAAGAAGTATGACCAGTTTGGGCGCTATTGGCAGCAGGCCGATCGCATGGGCGGCCCGACCGGCGGCTGGCCGGGGGGCGCGGCGGCGGGCAATGGGGGGTTTGAGGATTTTGAGTTTGGCCGCTACGGCAGTTTTGACGATTTCATTAATGAACTGCTCGGGCGCTTCGGTAATGCGGGGCCGACGGGGCGATCGCCGGGGGCGGCGTCCGGGCGATCGGCCTACAGTAGCTACCGGGCGGCTCCGGGCGGTGGGGCGGGGGCGGGTTTTTCCGGCTTTGGCAATGATTTCAGCGGCGCGGGTTTTAATCCTCAGGGCTCCGTGGGCAATGGCGATCGCGAGGCGTCCATCACCCTTTCGTTTGCGGAAGCGTTCAATGGCACCCAAAAGCGCTTGAGCGTGGGCGGCGAGACCATTAATGTGCGCATTCCACCGGGGGCGAAACCGGGCAGCAAGATCCGTCTTCGGGGCAAGGGCGACCCGACGGGCTACGGCAGCCAGCGGGGGGATTTGTACCTGAAGGTGAATCTGACGCCCCACGAGTTTTTTGAATTCGAGGGGGATAATTTGATTTGTGAGCTGCCCCTCGCGCCGGATGAGGCGGTCCTGGGGGCCAAGGTGGAGGTGCCGACGCCGGATGGCCTGGTGACGGTGAGTGTGCCGCCGGGGATTCGCTCGGGCCAGTCCCTGCGGCTGCGCGGTAAAGGCTGGGTGAAGGGGGATGGCAGCCGCTCGGATCAGGTGGTGCGCGTTGCGATCGCCACGCCGAAGGATCCAACCATGGCGGAACGGGAAGCCTACGAACAGGTGCGGGCGGCCCGGAAGGCGGATCCGCGATCGCATTTCAAGCAAATTAAGCTCTGATCCGTTGGTCCGGTTCGTCAATCCTTCGTAGGGGCGGGGTTTTCCCGCCCAGCCCCCACCGGAACCCCCGCCCCTGTAATTCCAGCCCCCGCGATCCCTTTGATTTCCAAGGTTGAACGGTTTTTTGGCAATCGGCTGGGCTCGGGTTGGGAGACCCAACCCCTACGGGGACGGCAATGACGATATTCCCCGACCTGGTTCGCCGCCGCTGCGATCGCGGAGGGCCTAGAACCGGAAGGTGGTGCGGAGGGTGCCCACGACGATCGCGTCATTGTCCCCATCATGTTCAGGGTTGAGGACTACGAATACGCCGGGGGTGAGGCTCAGGCGATCGCTCAGGCGAAATCGATAGAACGTTTCAATGTGGAGGGCCGTGTCGCGATCGCGTTGGACATCGCGCCCGCCATTGAGCCGCAGGGGTTGCCCGACAATCAGGGCCAGCAAATCCCCCTCCCGGCCAAAGGGATCACTCCAGGCGATCGACCCGGCATAGGTGCTGGCGCTGGCGTAGGCGTCGCTGTCGATATAGTCGGTCAGCACCCAGCCCCCCCAGGCCCCTAGGGTCACCTGGGGTGACAGACGCCATTGCACCGTGCCGCTGACCGCGTGGCTGGTGGCGGGGGCGTTGCGATCGCCGGACAAATCCGCATTGAGGCTGCCCGTGAAGGTATTGAGGTGGCCGTTGTCCGCGTAGGCATTGAGGTAGGCCAGCCCCACCAGGAGCGTCTCGGCGGGCTTGAGGAGCAGTTGCACCCCGGCGGCGGAGCGATCGCTGCCCGCAATGCCCTGGTCTGGATCAGCGCTATTGCCCGTGCCGTAGGCCATCTGGAGCCGCACGCGATCGCCCAGGAGAAAATCCGCCCCAAAACCCGCATCCAGCGCCCCGATTTTGAACAGGGGGCTCGCCTCGGCGAAGCGGGAAATGGCCCCGCGTCCGGTGTCAAAAAAGCCCGAGTTGGCCGTCAACACGCTGCTCAGGTCAAACCCCACGGGCCGCACGATGAACACCGCGCGATCGCCCAGGGCCGCAAACCGATAGTCCACCAAATCCAGGGCGAATTTATTTTGGGTATCCCCCTGGTAGGACAGGCGGGCCATGTCGGTGCCCAGGGCGTCCGGATCCGCAAAGCCGCCCCCCTCAAAATTGCTGGCGGACAACTGCACCCGCAGGCGATCGCGCCCCGTAAACGACGACACCAGTTGCAGCCGCGTCAGGTGGCTAAACGTGGCCTGGGGATCGCCCGCGCCGGGGCCATCATCACCGCCCGCCGCCGCCGCCAGGGCAAAGATCACCTCACCCCCCATCACCGTCGTGGCGGAAAACTGCTGATCCGTCAGGGTTTGGGTCCGTTCCTCTAGGCCATCGATCGCCGCGATCGCCCCGGCCAATTCCCCGCCAAATTCCCCCTGGAGCCGCTGGATCACCAATAGGTCATCTTTTTGGAGCCGGTCCCCCGTTTCTGCCGTGAGGCGATCGCCCAGGGCCGCCAAACAGGCCGCCAGCCCCGCCGCAAACTCGTCTCGGGTCAGGGCGCGATCGCCCCGGAATGCGCGATCGGGATAGCCCGACAGGCAGCCGTAGCGCTCCACCAAATTTTGCAGCGCCTGGAATGCCCAGTCCGTCGGCTCCACATCCGCAAGCTGGGCCACGCTGGTGATCGGTTCCTCGATGAATTCCGCGATCGCGCCCTCGTCAAATTCACGGGCCAGTTCACCGGCAGATTCATCACCAACTTCAAACCCATCATCACCCCAGGGGGCCGCAGACTCCGGTTGAGGATCCGCCATCCCCTCCGGTCCCATCTCCGTCGCCGTGGCGATCGCCGTTGCCGTCGCCGCCGCCCATAGGATTGATCCCGCGATCGCCCGCGCCGCCACCAAAACCCCAGCCCTTGCCATGACCTTCACCACCGTTCTTCGTCCCCTCACCGCAAATCGCGATCGGCATCCTTCAAAAATCGTTGAGAAAAGCGCTTGAGAAAGCAATTGAGATCCATGGCCCCAAAACGTGCCCCCACCGTTGACGGGACCGGCGATGCAAAGCTGACCCCGAAGCTAGCACGGCCGTTGGGCTAACTCACAATCTTTCCTGGGTTTGGCGCGATCGGGGATGGGGTGGATCGGCCCTAGCGCCGGGGTGGATCGCACCGATCGCCCAGGAGCACACTGCCACAGCCGCCGGAGGGGCGATCGCGCAGCATCGAGCGCACATCGAACGTGAAGGCGTCATAGATATCCTCGATCGTATCCGCCCGATCCTTACCATCAAGGCCAGCGGCGATCAGGCTCTCGGTGACCGGTGGATCGGCGTAGTCCAGGGTGAGGCGGGCGGATTCGGCGGCGTTGAGAAAATGCAGGGTTTGCATCCCGCAACTGGTGCGCTCGGCCAGTTGTTGGGGATCAATCGGCGGCGCTGGGGATGGGGATGGGGTTTGGGCGCGATCGCGGCTGGCCCCGCGTCCCTTATCGGTGGCCGCACCCCCCTGCGCCTGCGGCGGCTGCACCAAATCCACCAGCGGTTCCGCCAACTCCTGACAGGCCCCCTCATCGCCACGCCCGCGCCCGTGGATACCGATCAACTCCCCCGCCGCATTGAGCACCGGGCCGCCGCTCATGCCCCGCCGCGTTGGGTTGTCGTAGAGGACGCTGTAGCCCCCGTCGCGGATGGGTGTCGGCTGCACCCAGGCGATTTGGCCATCCGCCGAAGTCCGCTGGCGGCGGGCGGTTTCATCCCCCGGATCGGGCCAGCCGGATACCACCACGCGATCGCCCAATTGCAGGGTTTCCGAATTGCCCATGACCGCCACGGGATAGGCGCGATCGCTCTGGAAACGCACCAGGGCCAGATCCAGCCCCTCGATCGCCGTGCCCAGATCATCCGCCTCCCGCCCGAAGGGGATGATATTGGTGCTGTCCGCCTCGTCATCGATAAAATGCACCTCGCCATCACTGGTGCGAATGCCGTAGACCACCTGGCGGGTGCGGACCACATGGAGGGCCGTCAGGGCGTAGTAGGTGTTGCCGGAGCGGGCCACCAGGACGCCGGAACCGGGGTTCCATTCCATCTGCGCTTCGATGTCCCCCTTTTGGAGCCCCTGGGCAATGACCACGGTCACCTGGGAGGCCACCGCGTCCACCTGGTCGTAGGTCAGGGCTTGGACGGCCCAGGTGGGGACGATCGCAATGATCGCGGCGGCCACGGCCCAGAGGATCCACCGCAACCACCGTCGGCGGGGCGATCGCGATCGCGCCCTTGGCCTTTGTTTCCCCTCAATCCTGCGCACGGCCATCTGGTAAATGGATCAACCCCTTGCAATGACATGAATGCGATCAACCCCCATCCCCGATCTCGTCGCCCTTAGGGAGTGGGGGAAGCCAAGGAAAATCGCCGTTGTCGAGACTTCCGCTTCTTTCGGTTCCCCGAGGGGGTCCGCAGGACGCATGGCAAAACGGCGACAACGGCGATCGCGAGGTCGGTTTCTTCGCGCATCCGTTCAACTCCTTTCTAAAGCCCTAGGACGCTGGGCTTGGGGGGGATGTTTCGCGATCGCGGGCGGGTGCGGCCCAAAACTCCGGGGGTAGTCCATTGGCGGCGGGTTGAGCATTTTGAGGATAATGGACCGGCTCTGGCTGTGGTCAGGGTCAACCTTGGCGATCGCAGTTTGGCGATTTTTTACTAGGGATGTGGGGCTGCCTCGGCGGGCCGCACTCCGGGATCTGGAACCATGGCTTACGAACCGCTCCACCATAAATATCGCCCGCAAACCTTTGGCCAGTTGGTGGGGCAACAGGCGATCGCCACGACGCTCATCAATGCCCTGCGGCAGGAACGGATCGCTCCGGCATACCTATTTGCGGGGCCGCGCGGCACGGGTAAAACGTCGAGCGCCCGCATTCTGGCGAAGTCCCTCAATTGCCTCAGCAGCGATCGCCCGACGGAGGCTCCTTGCGGCGTGTGTGAGGTCTGCCGCGCGATCGCGAATGGCTCGGCGTTGGATGTGGTGGAAATCGACGCGGCCAGCAATACGGGGGTGGACAATATCCGCGAGTTGATCGAGCGCGCCCAGTTTGCGCCGGTCCAATGCCGCTATAAGGTCTACACGATCGATGAATGCCACATGCTCAGTAATGCGGCGTTCAACTCGCTCCTGAAGACCCTCGAAGAGCCGCCCGATCGCGTGGTGTTTGTCCTGGCGACGACGGATCCCCAGCGGGTGCTGCCGACGATTATTTCCCGCTGTCAGCGGTTCGATTTTCGCCGCATTCCCCTGGAGGACATGGTGGCGCACCTGGGGACGATCGCGGCTAATGAGGCGATCGCGATCGCGCCGGAGGCGGTGACGTTGGTGGCGCAAATCGCCCAGGGAGGTTTGCGGGACGCGGAAAGCCTGCTCGATCAACTGAGTTTGCTGCCGGAGGGGGTGTCCGTCGAGGCGGTGTGGGATCTCGTGGGGGCGGTGCCGGAGCGGGATTTGCTGGCCCTGGCGGAGGCGATCGCGGATAGTCAGGCGGAGGCGCTGATCGACTGTGCGCGGCGGCTGATGGATCGGGGCCGTGAACCGCTCATGGTGCTCCAGAATTTGGCGAGTTTCTATCGCGATCTGCTGGTGGCGAAACAGGCCCCGGCGCGATCAGATCTGGTGGCCCTGACGCCGCCCACCTGGGAACGGCTGTGTGCGTTTGTGCAGAGGCTGGACCTGGGCACGATTCTGCACGGGCAGCAGCATTTGAAGGCGAGCGAGGTGCAGCTCAAAAATTCCACCCAGCCGCGTTTATGGCTTGAGGTGACGCTGTTGGGTCTGTTGCCGGAGGCGTTGCCGCGATCGCAGGAATCTACCCCGGTTTCAAGGCCAACGACTCGATCTGTCGCTGCACCAACGCCGACGCCCGCCCCCGCCGCGCCCGTTGCCCCAGCCGTTCCAGCCGCGCCCGCGCCCGCACCCGTCCCAGCCGTTCCAGTCGTTGCCGTTTCGCCCGCCGCGCCCGTGGTTTCGGGGGATGCGACCGATCGCCTAGCGCATTTGTTGGCGGATTTGTGCGATCGCCACATGATCGGCATTGAAAACGAAGACCTCCAGGCCCTGACGGTCACGATCGCCAAGGAAGCCCAGACCGACCCCGCCTTTGCGGCCCAGATGCTCACGGCGGTCCAGGGGGTTCTGCAAGGATCTCAAGGATCCATCCAGGGGGAGGGCGGGCCGGGAAAGCCGTCAGACGATAGGACTGCGATCGCCCCGGAGCGATCGCCCAGTCCTCCCCCGTTGGCCCCAGCGCCCCTGCCACCCCCGGCGGCGACCCATGCCCCGGAACCCGCCCCGGAACCCGCCGCCGCCCCCGGCCTCTACGATTTGGCAGCCATTTGGCAGGCGATCGTGCCGCAGATCCAGCCCCACGCTGCCCAAATCCTGATCCGGCAGATGGCGCGTTTGCAATCGTTCGATGGGGCCACCGCGATCGTGGCGGTCAACGGTGCCAAGTGGGTGTCGCGGATTGAGGAAAAACGCCCCGCCCTCGAAGCGGCCCTCAAAAATCACTTCGGAACGGCCGTGCGGGTGCGGGTGCAAATCGGGACCGATGGATCGGCCACCAATGGCAACGGCTCCAGTGCCAATGCAACGTTGGCGGCCCTGCCCACGCGATCGCCCGTCCCCGGACCGCCCCCTGCACCGGCTCAGACCATTGCGCCAGCGGTGGCACCTGTGGCCGCCCCAGCACCGCCCATGGCCGATTCCGCCGGAACGATCGCGCCGCCGCCCCCCCGCCCAATCCAATCCAATCCAGTCCAGCCCAGTCCAGTTCCATCCAGTCCCAACCCGCCCCGCCCAGTCCAGGCCAGCCCCGGCCCAACCCATCCCGCCCCCGCCCCCGGCCCCGATGACGACGTGAACCGCGCCGCCCGCAACCTCGCCGACTTCTTCAATGGCGAAGTGGTCCACTTCCCCGACGACGGCGGCGATCCGGCCCCCTTTTAGAACCCGCCAGGGCCATCCAGATTCAAGACCCCGGTGCCAATGCCGTTAGGATGTGGCCGTAGCCACCGGAGCTTTGCCACCGTGAGCGTACCCGCTTGGATCCAAGACGCAATTTTCTATCAAATCTTCCCCGACTCCTTTGCCTATGCCCCACCGCCCGCCGCGATCGCGGGCACCCACGCCATCCCCCAGCCCAGCCCCGATCGCCTCGAACCCTGGGACGCACCGCCCACCTACCAGGGCATCAAAGGCGGCAACCTCTGGGGCATCATCGACCGGCTCGACCACCTGGAACACCTGGGCATCACCGCCCTCTACCTCACCCCCGTCTTCCAGTCCGCCAGCAACCACCGCTACCACACCCACGACTACTACACCGTCGATCCAATCCTGGGGGGCAACCCGGCCCTCGAAGCGCTGATCGACGCGGTGCATCGGCGGGGCATGAAAATTATTTTGGATGGGGTTTTCAACCACGCCAGTCGCGGCTTTTTCCAGTTCAACGACATCCTAGAGAACGGCGGCAACTCCCCCTGGCTCGACTGGTTCAAGGTGACGGACTGGCCCTTGGCCCCCTACGACGGCGATCGCCCCGCCAACTACGAAAGCTGGGTGAATTACCGCGCCCTGCCCCAGTTCAACCACGACAATCCGGCGGTGCGGGAGTACCTGATGGGCGTTGGGGAATATTGGATTGCCCAGGGCATCGACGGCTGGCGGCTGGATGTGCCCTTTTGCATTACGGCGGCGGGCTTCTGGCAGGAGTTCCGCGATCGCGTGCGCGCCCTTAATCCGGACGCCTACATCGTCGGCGAAATCTGGCGGGATGCGACCCCCTGGCTTGACGGCACCCAGTTTGACGGGGTGATGAATTATTTATTCACCGGGCCAACGATCGCCTATGTGGCGGGCGATCGCGTGGTGGCTGAGCATGTGGCCGCCCCGGACTATAACGCCACCCCACCCCTGGATGCGGCGGCCTACGGTCAGGCCATGGAACAGCTACTGGCCGCCTATCCCTGGGACCATTGTCTGGCGCAACTGAACCTGCTGGCGAGCCATGACACGGCCCGTTTGCTCACCATTGCCGGGGGCGATCGCGCTAGCGTCGAGTTGGCAACCCTGCTGCTGCTGACCTTTCCCGGCGCGCCCAGCATTTACTACGGCGATGAGGTGGGCCTACCGGGGGCGTTTGATCCGGACTGTCGCCGGGGTTTCCCGCGATCGCCGTCGGCCTTTGATGAGGACATCCTGGCCCTCCATCGCCACCTCATCGCCCTGCGGCGTCAGCATTCGGTCCTGCGATCGGGGCGCTATCGAATGCTCTACGGCGAAGGGCTGGTCTACGGCTTCGCCCGCCATACGGACACCGAGGCCGCGATCGCGGTGATCAATGCCGCCACCACCGCCGCCCAGGTTTCCATCCCCCTCGAAGCGATCGCGGCCCTGCCAAGGGAACTCACCCAGGTCCATGGCCCCGCCGACGCGATCGGCCAGCGGCAGGGGGACCAATTCACCGTGCAGCTACCGCCCCGCAGCGGAGCCCTCTGGCTCTAAAGCATTGACCCCAAACCAACCGCCCCCACAATGAAATAATCAACCTTCTTCACCAGGAGTTTTACGCCACCAATGCCAACAGACACCACAGGTGATGGCCCCATCAACCCATCAATCAATCTATTAATTGTTGATGACCATCGCCTCATGCTGGATGGAACCGCAACCCTACTAAAACATCACTTTCCCCTGGGCATCATTCAAACGGCGCAAAGCGTCATGGAAGCCCGTGAACGGATACAACAACGGCCGCCAGATCTACTGCTCATTGATCTTTGCCTACCCGAACAATGGGGCGATGAAGCAACGATTACCACCGGCCTTGAATTCCTTCAGGAATTGATGGGCCAGTATCCGGACTTGAATCTCACCATCCAAAGCAGCAACCTCAAAGCCCTAATCCGCATCCTCCCTGACCTGGACTCGCACCACGGGGGCTTAACCCTCGTCGATAAAAGCTCCTCCCCCGAGGAACTGCTCAGAAAGGTTGATTGGGCTATCAATGGTATTACCCACACCAAAGAAATTCAAGGGAATCTAGAATTTCGTCCAGAGTGGCTTCATGTGCTGCATCTGGCCTTTGAGCAGGGGCTTCAGGATAAGGCGATCGCGCGGGAGATGAATCGATCTGAGCGCACCATCCGTCACTATTGGTCAAAGATTCAGGATGCCCTATCGATCTATCCCGAGTCAGAGCACAACATGCGATCCCTAACGCAAATTCGAGCCCGTGAGGTGGGATTAATTGATTGATTTTAAGATCATTCAAGCCCAGGAAAGGTCTTGAAAAAGGTCGCCAATTTCTCCATTTTTTTCTTGAGTCAAACCTGAATTGATCGCGTCACTTGGATGAAGATCATTGCTTGTGTTGAAAAATCACTCGAAATACATGACAGCAAGGTGCGATCACAAGTGCAGTAAAACCATCATCTAAATTCACCCCATGACCATTACCCTAGAGTCCCACCATGCCCTAATGCGGCGGCTCGTATTCAGTATTTTGAGCGTCGTTGCCCTATCCAGCGCCATGGCAACCCTACTGCATTACCTTGAACCCGCCACGGCTCCCATTAATCTCATTGCACCGCCATTCTTATTCTTAAATTCAATTGTCCTATCCCTCTATCTTTACCGATATCCTCACCAGATTGCGCGAGTGGTCAATCTGGCCTGCCTCGGGGGAATTTTGCTCGTTGCGGGACCAAGCTGGTGGTTCACCCTGAGGGCTTTTCTGAATACGGAAGTAACGCTAATCCATACCCTGCCCCCCTTAACATCGGCCTTATTTTTACTGGATATTCTCCTGCTGATTGCCCTGCGACCGCAACACTTGATCTGGGCGGCAACTGTGCTGTGGGGCGCGATCGCGGGGCCAGTGCTAGTTTATCTACTGCTTAATCCGAGGGAATTACTAGCAATGAGAGGATTGGATTTATCCATCTCTCTGGGGCCGGCAATGGTCATTCAACTCATTTTGATCAGCTTTTATAATCGTCTGCGACAAACAATTGAATGCCTTTATGCCGAACGCCTCCACTACGCCAATAAAATCCTTGAACGGCAAATTATTCGACGACACGCGATCGAACAGGTTCGCGATCAACTTCATAATGGTCCCCTGCAATCCCTGGCCATACTTCTGCGGGATCTTCAGAGTCAACCCCTTTCAAGGGAAGAGATCGTAGAACGTTTAGGCTGTTTGAATTCAGAACTTCGCGCAGTTGGTCGTATCTCAACGGGGAAAACTACAGTCAAGCCCGAGATCATCAATGACAGTTCACCAAAAGGCCATAGCTATAGTCAATCTTGGCTAGATATCGATACATTAGTACGTCAAGTCTTGCCCGAAGCAAGCGACCACATGCTACGACTTGGGGAAGGGAGCAAAGTTGACCTCAGTCGGTCACTGCATTATCTGCTGACGGAGGTCTACGTCATTACAGTCAAACGCCCTTTGCCCCATTTTCAAACTATTGACATTAAAGTCCGAAATTTTGCGCCCTTTGCGGATGACTTCCTCAATTTCGACATGAAACGAGATATCTGTCTGTGGCTAGAGGAAGCCCTATGCAATGTTGGTAAACATGCCTGCGGTGCGACGCGATTGACAGCGATCGGTCACTATGATGACGTTCATCAGCGGTATTGTCTGAGTGTGCGGGACAATGGTACTGGGACCATTCCACAGGACCGACCGGCACGCCTTGGCGATCGCCTTGCGATGCAGCTAGGCGGCCAGTTCCATTGGCAAAATCTCGACGGCGGTGGAGTGCTTTGCCAACTGACCTGGCCGGTGGATGTGTCACAGCCCCAGGCTTGAGCCAAGGCCTCCTAGGTGTTTTGGCCGGAGGATGCGATCGCGGCGGCCATGGAGCATCAGCCACAAGCCCTAGACTTTCGATACATCAATTTCATTGAGCTTACCGCGCACATCGCCAAAATAGGTTTGACTTGTCGTGTGGAGATTGAAGTACAGCTCCCCCTTCTGGGCAATTTGGTACATCCCCGCGATCGTCTTCACCTTATCTGGCAGTCCCGGAATGATCGGACATCCAGCGGTAAATGCCCCAACAATTCCTTCTCCGGCCGCCGTTGTATTTTCGATGTCCTCATTCAAAATGGTCAAAGAAAAGCGACCATCATCTCTGAAATTTTCCTGGACATCCCCCATCAAATCAAAATTCACCATAATTGGGCCGAGTTGATCCGGCAGCCCACAGTGAATGTGGAACATTGAAATCTTATTAATGTCGATGTTTTCCACCTCCACATCAACATAGGCTTTTGACAAATCGTTGCTAAAGCGCAGGATGCCATGCCCCCGAGAAAGACGCTCATTGCGCGGGGTTGAAGGCTCGGTTGATTTGAACTGCTCCGGCGTGAGGGGAGGCGTATCTTCCTCTTCACCCGGCTCCTGTTGAGGGCTCAAAAATGCTTCATAGGCAAAGCCAATTGAATCCCCTTGGGCGGGATTGAGGTCAATATTCAAGGGTGGGGTGTTGGTGTCAGCCACGCGGCCGATCGCGCCATGGCCGTCGGAGCCTCCACCCATGTGATGACCACCCGATGCCGTACCCATGAAATCACTGACCTCTAGGGTGCCCAGGAGCGTATTTTGGAGGAGAAGAGCCGTGTTCCTAGGGGTGCCTGATGGGTCGCGTGGGGTGATGCGAACATCGCCACCAATCTGTTCTAGGATCAGATCATTAAAGGTAATATCCGTTGGAAGATGGATATGATCTTCGCCATCCGTAAAGTCGGTGATGACGTCAATGGTTGGCAGGGGATCAGCACTACTGAGGTGGAAATGATCGCGCCCTGCACCGCCGGTTAGGATGTCGTTGCCGAGATCGCCATACAGGGCATCATCACCGCTTCCGCCGATAAGAATATCGCTATCTTTGCCCCCTAGGAGGGTGTCATTGCCGTCACTGCCAATGAGGGTGTCATTGCCCCGATTGCCGCTGAGGATGCGAGCATTTCCCGCATTGGCCGCCAGATCATCGCCATCAAGCAGCAGGAGAAGATCGGGAAAAGGTGAAGCCTGGGCTGCAATGATGAATGGGATTTGTTGAGGTAATGGCGGGCTGAAGTTCCAGATGTCGTTTCCTGGAGTTCCTTGAATAATGTCAAAGGGGGTCTGGGGGGTGCCGAGTAGTATTTCCATGTTACTTTCTCGAAAAATCAGGCTGGTATGGGGCGTTCAGGGGAATCTAGCTATATTTCCTTCAGGGAACTCTGAAGTGTAGGGAAAAATTGTGATACCAAGGCCAGGTTGACCCTGGAATATATAGGGCACTGATGCTCCCTAATGGGCAGATTGCCAAGCTGGGTTGGGTTGCTAAGACGCCTGCCTTGGCGATCGCCTTAGGGGTGTTGTGGCGACGATTTTGATTGGATGATTTTGATTTTAAGGAGCGGGTTTGCTGGCGTCATTACTGATTGCGGCAAGATTACTTTGCCGTTTTCGGCAATGGGGTTTTATGGCTGCGTCTATTCCCTGAGGCCAGCGCGATGAATGGGGGCGATCCGGTTATGGATGCCCGTGGCTTTTCCGCTTGATGGAGAGGCGTGATGGGGAAGCGGCTGGGGATGGGGGGGTGACGCGTTGCCCACGACAAAGCCCCTCAGGCGCTGGCTGGTGTGCCGTGGCCTAAGGGGCTCCATGGGGGGATGTTGTTTAGGGGGCGGCGCGGATGCCCCTAGGGTTTGCGGGGGGGGCGATTGCCCGTGCGTTCCGGCCGTTCTGAGCGTTCTGGCCGGTTAGACCGGTTGCCGGTGCGGGGCCGATCTTCCCGGGGGCCGCGATCGCCGCGCTCATCCTGGGAACGGGGTTTACCCTTGGGACCGCCCTTCTGGAACGGTTTGCGCTTTTGGGGGGGCAGCGGCGCGATCGCGGTAGCCGCCACCAGCGCCAGTTGATTGCCCCGCCGCTCCGCCACCAGATCCCAGAAATAGCCCGTGGGCCGCTCGCTCAACTGGCCCTCTAGGCGAATTTTGAACGCCTTAGCCTTTTGCTTCTCTGATCGCGGCGTCTGGCGGATCTTAACCGTCACACAGGATTCCTCCTGGGACTGGTGGACCACCGCCCCCCGAATCGAAAACTGATTTTCGCCAATGGACTGGAGGGGCGCGATCGCCGGAGCCGCCTGGGCATTGCCGTCCGCCCCGTCATCGGTCGTTGCACCGGTCCCCTCACCGGCCTTGTCCTCAACGGTTGCGTCGGTTGTTGCGTCCGCCTTCCCATCGGCTTGGTCGGCGATCGCTTCATCGGGGGAGCCGTCAGCCTTCTCGTCCGCCGGGGTCACCGCCTCCGGATCCGCCACCCCAGGGGCACTAGGGCTCGGGTCCTCTGCCCCTTTAACTTCAGGTTCAGCTTCAACCTCAGCCACCGCCTCCGTTGCCGCCGCCCGGTCTGCCCCCCCCCGTTTCAGGGTTTCCGGCTCCCAAATCCCCACGATCTGCACATGGAGATCCTCCGTCCGGGTGCGGGGATAGGCCACCCAGAGGTGATCCACCTCCAGATCCACATGGTTGCGGATTAGGCTCATCACCCGCCCCAGCAGCACCGCATCGATTTCCGTCCCATCCGCCGCCAGCACCTTCCCTTGGGTGAACTGCTCCTCCGACGGCACATAGCGCCCCCGCACCAGGCCGATCGCCCGGTACTGCATCGGCTCACTCGGCGGCGGCACCGGACAGGCATCCGCCGTCACACCGGGCAGGGTTTGGGCTCCGAGGGCCAGGGCCTCCGCCGTACTGGGCAGGTGGGTCACCTCCGGCAGCCGCTTGGGCATGGGGCGACTGGGCTTCGGGCGACCGGGCATGGGGCGCGGGGTGGCGGCGCGATCGTCCGTGGCGGGGGTCGCCGTCGCTGCGGCGGGGGCCGGGGGCGTTGCGGCCTTTTTCGGAATCACCTCCCGAATGACCGGCGGCTTCGGTGGCTTCGGCGGCACCGGACGCTGGGGCACAGACGGATTCGAGGCGGAGGAAGATGGATCGGAAGCAGGGGACATAGAACCTCCTTGCGGTGTCAGGCAGACGAACCAGTGGACCTGCGATCGCCCGAGTTCGCCAACTGTCCCCCCGATCGCCCAGCAACCGCACCATCACCGGCCTTGAAACCAGTGCAGCAGTGAGCGGGGCAACAGGGCCAGGGCCTAGGTCAGCGCAGGGGCGATCGCCGTCAAAACGGTCAAAACGCTTGCCAAATGGTAGGAAAACGTTCGTCAAAATTGAAGCAACCAGTTTGCCTATTCTACTGAATCCATGTTGCCGCCACGCAGGTCCGCAATCCCTGGCGGATTTTTGGCCGTTTTCGCCCCCGCCGCCGGTCGCCGCGCCCCGCGATCGCCCCGCCGCCGCCCCCCCGATCGCCCCCGGATCACCCTAAGATGGGCCAAGACCCAGTAAACCCCTAAGCAATCCAAAGGCAGAACAACCGTGACCCAGGGACGGCGACGTTGGTTCACCTCAAGCGTACTCGTGGTGGTGCTGTTGGCCTTTTTGGGGCTGTCGGCCCTGCCCCTGATCGGCGGCCTCAACAAACCCCAGGCCCCCGATGCGGGCACCGCCGCCGCCACCGATGCCCGCCGCAAACTGGAGGCGGAGGCCGCCGCCTTTGAGGGCATCCTCCAGCGGGAACCGAACAACGAGGCGGTCCTGCGGAGTCTGCTGCAAACGCGCCTGCAATTGGGGGATGTGGCCGGTTCGATCGCCCCGTTGGAAAAACTCGCCGCCCTCAAGCCCGAGGAAACGGACTACAGCATTCTCCTGGCCCAGGCAAAACAGCGGGTGGGGGATGGCGAGGGGGCGGCGCGGGTCTATCGCGGCATCCTCGATCGCAACCCCCTGGATGTCAAAGCCCTACAGGGGCTCGCGGAATTGACGGTCGATGCGGAACGCCCCCAGGCCGCGATCGGTTTGGTACAGGGGGCGTTGGATAAGGCCGTGGAAGCCAACGCCAAGGAACCCAACAGCGCCGATACCCTCTCGATGCGGATGCTCCTGGGGCAGGTCTATGCGGAACTGAAGCGCTATGACGAGGCGATCGCCGCCTACGACGCGGCCCTCAAGGATGATCCCAAAAACTTCCGTCCCATCCTCGGCAAGGCGATTGTCATCAAAGCCCAGGGCGATACCCAACGCGCCAACCAACTCTTCGCCACCGCCACCAGCCTCGCCCCCGAACGCTTCAAGGACAGCATCCGCCAACTGGCCGCCGAAGACCCCAGCGCCGCCACCGGCCTCCAACCCCAGGTGGACGCCAAACCGGGCGAGCCCGCCGCCACCAGCCCCAGTCCCACGGCCACCCCTAGCCCCAGCCCCAGCCCCTAAAATTCAGATCGCTGAACTCCAAAAAACCGCCCCAGCCCCACCCTCCGGGGACGTGCTCTACCCTAGAACTCGAAACGGTAAAGAATCGTAAAGCACCCGAGGGTATCCCATGGCCGTCTCCCCCGCCGCCGATCCGCAGCATCCGGCCCCCCGGCTGGTCTGGAGCAACCGCATCGCCGACCTTCCCCAGGATCAGTGGGACGCGCTGGCGGTGCCCCTGGGGACGCCGTTTTTGGAATGGCACTGGCTCCATAATCTGGAAAGTTCGGGCAGTGCGGTGCCCCAGGAGGGCTGGCTGCCGAACCATCTCACCCTCTGGCGGGGCGATCGCCTGGTGGCGGCGGCGGTGCTGTATGTCAAGGGCCACAGCTACGGCGAATTTGTGTTCGATCACCAGTGGGCGGAATTGTCCCACCGGCTGGGCCTGAGCTATTACCCGAAGCTGGTGGGCATGGCTCCCTTTACCCCGGCGGAGGGCTATCGCTTTTTGGTGGATCCGAAGGAGGATGAGGCGGCCATTACGGCGATGCTGCTGGCGGAAATTGACCATTTTTGCGATCGCAACCGCCTGTCGGGCTGCCATTTTTTGTTTGTGGATCCCACCTGGCGATCGCTGGTAGAGGCCCAGGGATATTTGCCCTGGAAGCACCATAGCTACATTTGGACCAACCCTAACTATCAAACGTTTGAGGATTATTTAGGGGCATTTAACGCTAACCAGCGGCGCAATATTAAGCGGGAATGTAAGGCCATTGATAAGGCGAATCTGGTGCTGAAGGTGCGCAGTGGCGATGAAATTCCCCACGGCTATTTCCCTAAAATCTACGATTTTTATAGCGGCACCTGCGATAAGTTTTGGGGCGGCAGTAAGTACCTAACGCGCACCTTTTTTAAGCAGCTCCATGGGCACTACCGCGATCGCGTGGTGCTGGTGACGGCCCACCCGGCGGACTATCCCGACGATGACCCCATTGCCCTGTCCTTTTGTATTCGCAAGGGCGATCGCCTCTATGGGCGCTACTGGGGCACCGAGCTAGAAATTGACGCCCTCCATTTCAATGCCTGCTACTACAAACCCATCGAATGGGCGATCGCCCAGGGCATCAAACACTTTGACCCAGGGGCCGGGGGACGGCACAAACGGCGGCGCGGCTTCCCGGCAACGCCAAACTACAGCCTCCATCGCCTCTATTCCCAGCGGCTGCGCCAGATTCTCACCTCCTACATCGAGCAGGTGAATGAGCTTGAGCAGCAGCAAATCGACGCGATCAACCAAGACATGCCCTTCAGCAAAACCCACCCCGATCTAGGGCTGTTTTTGCCCGGAAACGTTTCTCCCTAGGGCGCAATTCCCCAGGGACCGCCCCCCGGATCCCCACTGGAAACCCCTTGGCCCTTGGCTTGGATCAATAAAACTGTTGTCTTTAATACCAAATTCCAGGGTCGATCTGGGGATAAATAGCAACAGGGGCATTGTCGCGTGATTAGGCTGTCGGGATAACGCGATCGCGCCGAAGCCACCCAACCGTCGCGCATTGCGGTTTTGGTGGAGCTTGCTAGACTAAAAATACCCCTTCGGGGGATTGTCTAAATCGGCAACTAGGGGCAGTGGTGTGACCCTAGGGACTAACTTTTGATACTCAGTGCTGCGCCCTGTACGCAGGGCACCCCGCGTCCCATTGGGCGATAGGGGATGGGCCGCCATTCAAGCTCTAGGGACACTTTCCCTTGAACTTAAGAACCGGCGCATTTCTCATCTGAATATCAGTTCAACTAATCAGTCTAGTGAATTTTAGTGATTGCCCTTGGAACACTGCCGCCCATGGATCCTGGTCAAGGCTCTGCCGCAGCCCTTTGGGGTCTATGGGGGAGGTGCGATCGCGATCGCGGGGGCAGTCGATGGCCTGGGGTGGCGGCGGGTGTCGGGAATGCGGATCCGGCCGCGATCGCGGCGGAAACTGGGCCATGGGGATCAACCCATAAGCCCCTTAAACCCCACGGACAACGCCGCGATCGGCCCCCCAGACCCTCCAGGGTTTTTCTTATAGAACCATTTAGATTGTTTTAGATCGTTTGAGATTCCCTAATTTTCGAGGCCATTCAGCCGATCCTAGTTGAGCGGGCTCCCCAAACCAGCAACGGATCCACCCACTCCCCGGTCCACCCGTGCCCCCCTTTCCACCCGTCCACCTTCGCTCCCCGTTTGAGGTTGCCCATGTCTCTCGCCGACCCCTAGCCCACCGGATTGGTTCAGCCACGCCCCGAAGGGCCAACACGGTCTACCCGTCAGACCACCGCAAGGGATCTTGCTACGCCATCTTTTAGGAGGAATTGGGTAAGCCCATGACCAGCGAACGCAATTGGGGGCTCAAAAAGGTTGCCCGGGCGATTTCCACCATTGCCCAAAAGCAAGCCACGGGTGAGTTACGGCTCACGGCGGGCCAGGAGCAATGGTCGCTCCATTTCCGCCAGGGCTGTTTGCTGCTCGCCATTGCGCCCATCCATCGCGTGCGGCGGTGGCAGCGGGCCTTGCGCCATGGCAAGGTGCAGTTTGTGCCGCCTGCGGGGCCGCAACTGTCCCATCCCCTGTGGGAGTGCCATTGGTTGCTCCAGGGTCTCTGTCAGCAGGCGGTGACGCCGGATCAGGCGAAGGCGGCGCTGGCCTATGTGTTTTGGGAGGTGGCGTTTTTGGCGACGGCGAACCCGGAGGTGGTGTGCCATTGGTCGTCCCACGCGATCGAGTTTGATGCCCTGACGTTGCCGGCGGCGTTGATTGATTCCCTGGGGTTGACCTGGCCGGATCTGGAGGTTCAGTTGCGGGAGATCCATCGGCTGCAACTGCGCTGGGCGGCCCTGGAGATGGATCTGGCCTGGGGCGATCGCGCGCCGATTCTGCGGGAGGTGGAGTGGTCCACTTCTGCCCAGGCCCAGACGGATTCGACCACGTACTTGAGTTTGCGCCCCTTGCTCAATGGGCAGCGCACCACCTGGGACGTGATGATGATTATGCGCCAGCCCCCGGCGATCGTGGCCCATATCTTGCACCATATGGTTCAGCAGTCGTTGCTGGAATTCCGCGCCATTGGGGATGTGCCCGTGGCTCAACTGCTGCCGACGGAGCGGCAAACGGCCGGTGCTGAGGCGGTCCAGGAGGGGTTGGGGCCGTCGTCTCCGGAGGGGCCGCCGCCGCTGGTGGTGTGCATTGATGACAGCCCCCAGGTGTGCCGTGAGATGGAGCGCATTATCCGGGGGATGGGCTATCGGTTTATTGCGATCCAGGATTCCGTGCGGGCGCTGCCGACGTTGATTGAGCACAAGCCGGATTTGATTTTTTTGGATTTGATTATGCCCATTGCCAATGGCTATGAGGTGTGTAAACAAATTCGGCGGGTGAAGGCGTTGGAGGCGACGCCGGTGGCGATTTTGACGGGGAATGATGGGGCGATTGATCGGGTCCGCGCTAAGGTGGTAGGGGCATCGGATTTCCTCGCGAAGCCGGTCAGGAGCGATCGCATCCATGCGGTGCTGCGGAAGTATTTTGCATCTACGAGATCCTATCCTTCGCCCGGTACGACGGTGCTGGGGGAGCCGCCGACGGGCCGCTTGCCGACGGTGGGAGATGGGCCGGGTACGGCGGATTCGTTGGCGATCGCGTGAGGTGTGTCCCGGTGAGCTTTTGAATGGGCTCTGGGGATGGGGCGCGATCGCGGCGGGGAATGAATTTGTTCTTTGGGTTTGGTGTTCAAGTTCGCGGATTGGGTTTGTTGCTTAGGTTTTTTGTTGCTTAGGTTTATGGATATCGGGCCATTGGCCCGCAACTGACGCGATTGATCGCGATCAATGCGATCCGAGTGATTCGACTGATGAATTGATGATGATCCCTATGTTCGGACCCTAACCAAGCCAGAACCTGGGGACCAATCGGCTATTGGGGTTTAGGAGGGCGAAGGCGATGGCTGGGAGCGAGCAGGATCGGCTGGTGCATCGGCAATGGCTGCGGGGGGCGAAACAGGGGGATCCCCAGGCGATCGCGGCGTTGGTGCAGGCGTGGCTTGCGCCTCGGGCGGCGGTGTCGGTGCGGGCGGCGGTGAAGGAGACGTGTTTGTACCTGTTGCTGTCGGCGGAGGGGGTGACGCCGGATCGGGCGATCGCGCGGACGGTGGAGCAGCTTTTGGTGGCGTTGGCGAATCAGGGGATGCCGACGGATCTGTTGAGGACGGCGCGCATTGCGGGGCAGCGGCGGGGGGAGACGATGCCGTCCTGGTGTGTGGCGGTGACGCTGCCGGAGATGGATGCGGAGATGGCGGCGATCGCGGCGGCGTTTGCCCTGCCGGAGTCTGAGGGGCCAGAACCGGAAGAAGCTGAGGCTGAATCGATTGAATCGGATGGCCCGGACCTGGAGCCGGTGGCTGAATCGGAACCCGAGGCTGCGCCAGAACTGGAGCCGGTGGCTGAATCGATTCCAGAACCTGAAGTTGAAGTTGAACTGGAATCCGCCGTTGAGCCTGAACTTGAGCCTGAGCCCGAAGTCGAAGCTGCACTGGAATCCGCCGTTGAGCCTGAGCCCGAAGTTGAAGCTGAACTGGAATCCGCCGTTGAGCCTGAGTCTGAACCAGAGCCTGAACCGGAATCCGAAGTTGAAGTTGAAGCGGCACTGGAATCCGCAGTGGAGCCTGAACCGGAGCCCGAAGTTGAAGCGGCACTGGAACCTGAAGTTGAGTCTGAGCCGGAAGGGGAACTGGATTCTCTAGAGTCTCTGGACTCTGAAGTTGAGCCTGAGTCGGAACCGGTGGCTGAACTAGAGGAGGAATTGGCCCCAGAGCCTGAGGCTGCTTCGGAGCTTGGGGCTGGTTTGGATCTGGCATCCGTCCCTGAACCGGAGTTGGAGGGCGCACCGGAGGCGGATACGGAACCCGAGCCGGTGGCTGAGGATGCGATCGCGGTGTCCTCCCCCGAAGTCCAGGGTGAGATGGGGACAATCCCGACCCCAGATTTGCGCGGGGCGGTGGAGTCGATTGAACGGTTGGCATCGAGCCTAGAGCGGGCGGTGGCATCCATGGCGGATCTGGCCCTGTTGCGCCGGTCGATGGGGGCTGTGTCGGAAGTTGCTGCGCCGGAAGTTGCCGCGCCGGAACCGGAGGCGATCGCGCCTGAGCCTGTTGATGAATTGCCCGAGGAGGTTTCTGAGGCGATCGCGCCTGAAGCTGTTGATGAATTGCCTGAGGAGGTTTCTGAGGCGATCGCGCCTGAACCTGTTGATGAGCTAGAGGAGGTTTCTGAAGCGATCGCGTCTGAAGCTGTTGATGAATTGCCTGAGGATGTTTCTGAGGCGATCGCGGACGATCTGGGTGACGAGCTGGATCTCGGGGACTCGTTGGCGGAGGAGACCGCATCCCCGTTCGATACGGCCCTTTTGGATGAGGCCATGGCCCATGACGCGATCGTCGATGCCGCCCCTGCTTCGGAGGAATCCCCCGATGGCGAGGCCGATGGCGTTCTGGAGCTAGAGCCCGTTGAAGCCCCCGCGCCGGAACCCGCTGCGGAAACGGCCCCGGATTTGGAGGAGCCCGCGATCGCGGTGGACGAGCCAGAGGTCAGTGAACCCGAACCGGACGAAGGGGAAAGCGTGATTGCGCCGCCCGTCGCCGGTCTCTCGCCGGATCAGCTCAACACCCTGGTGCAGGCCATGGCGGGGGCGATGGAGCAACTGTTGTCGCGCACCCTGGGCCAAGCTAAGGCGGAACCGGCTACGGATCACGGTGCGTCCGAGGTGGGTGCCCCGGCGGCGTTGGAGTCTGAAGCGATCGCGCCGGTGCCTGCGCCCGAAGTGGGAATGGGGGCGGGGGACGAACCGGATGCGGACCTGGCTTTGGATCCCGTTGAGCTTGGGGAGCCGGAGGATTGGCCGACGCTAGAGGATCCGGAAGTCGAGGCGATCGCGGACGAATTCCCAACCGTCGAAGCTGAAGCCCCAGCGGATGAAGAACTCCCAGCCGTCGAGGAAGTTGAAGAATCTGTAGAGATCGAGGCGATCGCGGATGAACTCCCGACCGTCGAAGCTGAATCCCCAGCGGATGAAGAACTCCCAGCCGTCGAGGAAGTTGAAGAATCCGTAGAGGTCGAGGTGATCGCGGATGAACTCCCAACCGTCGAAGCTGAAGCCCCAGCGGATGAAGAACTCCCAGCCGCCGAGGAAGCTGAAGAATCTGTAGAGGTCGAGGCGATCGCGGATGAACTCCCAAATCTTGAAGCCGAAGAATCCGTAGAAGCTGAAACTCCGGCGGACGAACTCCCAGCCGTAGAAGCCGTTGAAGAGTCCGCAGAGGTCGAAGCCGCCCAAGTCACCGAAGGCCCAGCCGCGATCACAGAGCCCTCGCCCCGCGACAAGCTCATCGACACGATCACGCGCCTCACAACCCTCGCCACCACCCGGTCTGACATCGATCTCAACGCCACCTTGCAGGCCATCAGTCAGCTTTCGGCCCTGCTGCCTACGGCGACTCCGCCCGCCGCGATCGCGTCCCCAGCCCCGGAACCGGTCGCCCTGGAGGAACCCGAGGCGGCTGAGGAGCCATTGGCCACTCCGAACGACCCCGAAACGACTGAATCGGCCCTAGAACCGGTTGATTTTGCGATCGCTGAGGAGGAACCTCTAACCCTTAATGAGTCCGATGAGCAAGAGCCCGAACCGCTGGATTTGGCAGATCTCGGTGAACCTGAATCGGCTGCATCGACGCTAGAGTCGGTTGATTTTGCGATCGCTGAGGAGGAATCCCTAACCCCCGAGGAATCTGAGGAACCGGAGCCTGAACCGCTGGATTTGGCAGATCTCGGTGAACCTGAAGTCGCAGAACCGGCGCTGGAACCGGTGGATGTAGCGATCGCTGAGGAGGAACCCCTAACCCTCGATGAACCCGAGGAGCCGGAGCCCGAACCGCTGGCTTTGGCAGATCTTGGTGAACCTGAAGTCGCTGAACCGGCGCTGGAACCGGTGGATGTGGCGATCGCTGGGGAGGAACCCCTAACCGTCGATGAGCCCGAGGAGCCGGAGCCCGAACCGCTGGATTTGGAAAATTTCGGCGAACCCGAAGCCCCGGAACCGGAGCCCGAACCGCAAGAGCCAGACCAACCGCAGGACGTACCTCCCCCGGTCAGCGCCCCGGCCCCAGAACCCTTTGACCGCACCCGCGCCGCCATGGATGCGATCGGTCAACTCCTCGCCGCCGCCGCCCACCGCCCGGACCTTGACGTGAATGCGGCCCTGCAAACCATCGCCAGCTTGGCCGGACTCGCTGCCCCCGCCGCGATCGCACCGCCAGAGCCACCGCCCGCAACCGATACGGCGTCAGCACCCGAGCCAGAGCCAGAGCCAGAACCGGAATCCACCACTGCGGAAGAAGCACCCGAATCGACCATGGAGACGGCTCTCGATCTGGATGGAGACCTGGCCATCGAGCCAGAGCCAGAGCCGGAACTGGATCTGGAGCTAGATCTAGAGCCGGAACCGGAGCCGTCCCCCGCGATCGCGATCGCGCCCACCGAAGCACCCACGGACGACGCTGTGGATGAATTGGCTGAGGAATCTGCTGAGGAACCTATCGAGGAATCCCTAGATTTTCTGCCAGACCTCCCGGACCTCACCCCCCCGGAAGCCCCATCCCACGAACCCGCCGCCACCAACGGTTTTGTTGAACTGCCCGCTGATCCGCCCGCGCCCGAGCCCGAACCCGCCGCCGATGTCGCCCTCGCCGCGATCGCGCAACTGCTGGGCCAAAGCCTCAAGGGCGATCCCCAACAACTGCCCACGGCCCTGGCGGAAATCGGGCGCATCGTTGGCGTCGAAATTCCCATCGCGCCGCCCCCGCCCCCCCCGGAACCCGCAGACCCTGAGGCCGTAGAGGAAATCCCTGAGGACGCGATCGCCCCCGATGAACCCCCAGCAGCCCCAGCGATTGCAGACCTTCCAGAAGCTCCAGAGGCGCTCGATGCCCCTGAGGATCCAGAGCCCCTCGAACCCCTTGATTTAGATGATCTTCCCCCCCTCGATCTGGGTGGTGACTCGCTGGATGAGCCCGCCGCCGAGATTCCAGAAGCTCCAGAGGCGCTTGATGTCCCCGAGAATCCAGAGCCCCTCGAACCCCTTGATTTAGATGATCTTCCCCCCCTCGATCTGGGTGGTGACTCGCT
>JAKRSF010000004.1:63857-257775 GCA_022402445.1 Cyanobacteriota bacterium
CCCCTTGATTTAGATGATCTTCCCCCCCTCGATCTGGGTGGTGACCCGCTGGATGAGCCCGCCGCCGAGCCCTTCGAGGAGCCCTTGCCGGACCTCAGTGATTTGGCCGATCTCACCTTGCCCGACCTCGCCCCAGAGGCCGATCCGGCCCCAGAACCCGCAGCGGATCCGGCACCGGCCCCCGTGGCCCCAGAGGCTCCCGAGGAGACCCAAGAACTGGCCCTAGACCTAGATCCCGTGGATTTGACGGACGGGGTTGAGACAGCAGCGGAGGCCGATCGCGCGCCCGTTGCAGACCCGGACCCGGCAGCGATCGCGCCCCCGCCCGACCCCTTGGCGGATCTAGACGACGAGGATCCAGAAGAAGATTCCCTCCTGGACCTGAGTGATCTGGCCGACGCCCTCGATGACCTCCCCGGCCTCACCCCGGCCACGAATGGGGCAAAGGCTCCGACGGAAGCGATCGCTCCCCCGCCGCCCCCCGCCCCCGCGCCCATGCCAGAGCCAACCCCACCCCCAAGCCCCGTCGCGATCGCCCCGCCGGAACCCCCCGCCCCCCGCGACCCCCTCGATCTTTGGTTCGAGCAGGGGAACAGCCTCGCCCCCGAACCCCAGGAGGAACGTCCCGCCAGCGCCGCGATCGCGATCGCCCAGGGCCAACGATTCCTGCGGTTCCATCTCGGCTTTGAAGATTCCGCCCTGCTGCCCGTCGATCGCGTGCGGGAAGTATTGCGGGTCCATGGGCCGGACATCCTCCCCGTGCCCCATATGCCAGAATCAGTATTGGGCGTCTACAACTGGCGCGGCGACATGCTCTGGATGGTGGATCTGAACCATCTCGTAGGCTTCCCGCCGATCGCGCCGGATCTGCACTCCGATACCGTCCGCACCGCCGTCGCGATCGTTCTGGAATGCGATCGCCAACACCTCGGGCTGGTGGTTCCCCAAATTGACGACATTGAATGGCACGAGGCACCGAACCTACAGTCCCCCAGCGCCGGTCTTTTTCCCGATCGCCTGCTGCCCTTTGTCAGTGGCTATCTCACGGAAGCTAGCAGCATGGTCCTGAGCGCCGAGGCGATCGCCCGGTCCCCCATCCTCCAGGGCCATCGAGGGCGTTAGTCCCATGGGGGGGTAACGAAACCTTAAGGATTCTTACGGATCAACAGCAGGTGATCCACAAGGTCGCCGCGATCGGCACCTTAGGAAGTAGCAGCCCTTGCAGCCCTTGCAGCCCCCGACCCCTAGAAACGACTGCTGCCCCTGTCGCCGCCCCTGCCGCCGGTCGCTGGGTTTTGCTGCCCCCGCCGTGCCGTTGCCCTTGGGGGACGCGGCCCTTTCCCCAGTCCCCGTAACCTCACCACGTTCTGAAATTCCCTACGGTCACGATTCCTATGACTGCCTACTACGAGCCCTCCAACCGTCAGCGCCTCGATGGCCGTTCCGCCGAGAGCCGTTCCGCCGAGAGTCGTGCCGGTGAAGGCCGGGGCTCCGGCGGTGCCCCCACTGCTCCCAATGCCAGTAATGGGAATGGCCATGGCAATGGGGCCGATCGCGGCGATCGCGCCATGCCTGCGGATTTAGATCGATTTCAGGCGGCGATCGAAGCCCTCAAGGCGGAACTGGAACGGTCGGGGCGGCCCGATCGCTTCCTGCTGGAGAAGATGGAGGAAATTGAGCAGTTTGCTGCCACGGTGGGCCATGGGGATTTGATCCTGAGCCAGGGGGGTGAGGACTGGGGCGGGGGCGATCGCGGTTTGGCCGTTGCCCAGCACATCCGCCGCGCCATGAATCTGGAGGCGGCCCTGGAGGCGGGGGTTCAGGAGGTGCAGCAGGTGTTGCAGTGCGATCGCGTGGCCATTGTGCGGCTCGACGGCGATCGCCAGGGCACCATTGATGCCGAAGCCACCACCTACGGCTGGCGACCCACGAGGGGCATGGGCGTTCCCCTGGCGGTGTTTGGGGGCGATCGCGCGGAGGATTATCTGGATCGCCCCAGCTTCATGCTCACCACCCCCGCCGATGCGAGCAACTACCAGCGGCAACTGCTCGATCGCCATCAGATCCAAGCCTTTGTGGCCATGCCCATCCTGGCGGGTCCGCAGCTTTGGGGGCTGCTCGTTGCCCAGCAATGCACCGCCCCGCGCCAATGGACCGCTGGCGATCGCGCCCTGCTCGACCGCACCGCCACGGAACTGGCCCTGGCGATCGCCACCCACGGCACCGGCAGCACCCACTCCAGCGGCGATCGCACCCTAGAGCGCATCACCGACAGCCTCCGCCACGCCGATCGCGTCGCCACCCTCGTCGATCGCGCCTGCGCCGAACTGCGCCAAGTCCTCAACAGCGATCGCGTCACCGTCTACCGCTTCAACAACGACTGGAGCGGCGAATTCATCGCCGAAGCCACCGGCCCCGGCCGCTGGAAACCCCTGTTGGGCACCACCAGCCGCGACACCTACTTCGACGCCATCAAAGGCACCCTCAACGGCCGCCGCGATCCCTACGTCGCCGACGACATCTACCAGAGCCGCCTGGGCAACTGCTTCGTCCAGTCCATGGAAGCCTACGACTGCCGCGCCTACCTGGTCATCCCCCTCTACGTCCAAAACAACCTCTGGGGCCTCCTGGCCGCCTACCAAAACACCGAACCGCGCGCTTGGAGCGACCCGGAAATCTCCCTCGCCGCCCAGGTGGCCGACCAACTGGGCCAATCCATCCAGCAGGTGGGCTCCATCGAAAAACTGCAACAGCAGGTGGCCCGCCAAAAATCCCTCGCCACCATCGTCGATAAGGTCCACCAATTCCTGGACCTGAACACGATCATGCAGACCACCAACGACGAGTTGCGGATTCTGCTGACGGTCGATCGCGCGGCGGTCTACAAATTCAACGACGATTGGAGCGGCGATTTCGTCTCGGAATCCGTCGAGCGCCCCTGGACCCCGCTGCTCAATAAAAGTTTCCGGGATACCTATTTTGAACGCACCCAGGGGGGCCGCTACGTCAAGGGCGAAACCCTCGCGGTGGAAGATATTTTCACCCAGGATTATGACCCCTGCCACCTGAAACTCCTGGAAAAATTTGAGTGCCGCGCCTACATCATCGCCCCGGTCATTGCGAACGATAAACTCTGGGGTTTGTTGGCGGTCTATCAAAACGATCGCGTGCGCTATTGGGAACAGGAGGAGGTGGAACTGGTCACCCAAATGGGCCTACAGATGGGCGTCGCGGTGCAGCAGGCGGAATATCTGCGGCAGCTAGAAACCCAGAAACGGCAGCTAGAAAAAGCCAGCCAACAGGAGCGGGCCATCACCACGATCGTGAACCAAATCCGCCAAACCCTGGATTTGACGACGATCTTTGAAACCACCACCCGGGAGTTGCGGAAATTGATGCGGGTCGATCGCGCGGCCATTTTCCGCTATCACCCGGACTGGAGCGGTGAATTTTTGGCGGAATCCGTCGGCCCCGCATGGCAAAAGCTCGTGGGCACCGATACCGGCTTTGTGCAGGATTCCTACATCCAAAAGAACAGCGGCGGCGATCAGCGTCAGGGCAAAACCGCGATCGTAAATGACATCTATAAAGGGGGCCTGTCCGCCTGCTTCATTGAACTGGTGGAAAGTTTCCAGGCAAAAGCCTATATCGTTGCGCCCATCTTCAAAGGGTCTGACCTGTGGGGTTTGCTGGCGGTCTATCAAAACGATCGCCCTCGGGAGTGGGAAGAGCTCGATGGGCAAATCGTCACGCGCCTCGGCACCCAATTGGGGGTGGCCCTGGAGCAGGCGGAATTTGTGCAACAGTTACAATCTCAGGCGTCGCGGCTGCAAAAGGCGGCGGAACAGGACAAGGCGATCGCGGCCACCATCGACAAAATCCGCGCCTCCCTAGATATCGCCACCATTTTCCGCACCACCACCACGGAACTGCGGCAATTGCTGGAGGTCGATCGCGTCGGAATTTATCGCTTCAATCAAGACTGGAGCGGTGAATTTATCGCCGAATCCGTCGGCACCGGCTGGACCAAACTCCTCGAAGAACAGGAGATGAACCAGCGGCTGCGGGACAACATCAGCAACTGCGATCGCATGGCCCAACTCCGGGGCAGCGGCCAAAGCCAGGTGGACGATACCTACCTCATGAAAGCGCAAGGGGGCCGCTACCGCGAGGGCAAGAGTTTCTCCGTTAATGACATCTATCAGGCCAATTTCACCCCCTGCTATTTGAGTGTTCTGGAGCGGTTCCAGGCCAAAGCCTATACGATCGCGCCGATCTTCAAGGGCGATCGCCTCTGGGGCCTGTTGGCGGTGTATCAAAATAGCCAGCCCCGCCATTGGGAAGACTCGGAAATTAACTTTGTTGTGCAGGTGGGTGCCCAGCTCGGCATCGCCCTCCAGCAGGCGGAAACCCTGGAGGAATTGCGCCAGAAATCCCAACAGCTAGAGGAAGCCGCCAACCGCGACAAGGCCGCCAAGGAGGATCTCCAGCGCAAGGCCCTGAATCTGCTGATGGCCGTGCGGCCCGCCCTCGAAGGGGATTTGACCGTGCGCGCGCCCATCACCGAGGACGAGGTGGGCACGATCGCGGACGCCTACAACAACACCCTGCAAAGCCTGCGGCAAATCGTGTTGCAGCTCCAGCGCACCGCCGCCAAGGTATCGGCCACCTCACAACTGAGCTCCAGCTCGATCGCGGACCTGTCCGGCAAGGCCCAAACCCAATACCAGGAACTGACCCGCGCCGTCAGCCAGATCGAAACCATGGTCAGCGCCGCCGAAGCCGTGCGCGAAAACGCGGAACAGGTGAACGTCGCCGTGCGGCAGGCCAATGAAACCGTGCGATCGGGCGACGCGGCCATGAACCAAACGGTGGACGCGATCCTAGCGATCCGGGAAACGGTGGCGGAAACGGGGCGCAAAATCCGCAGCCTGAGCGAATCGTCCCAAAAGATTTCCAAGATCGTGAGCCTAATCGGTAACTTCACGACCCAAACCCAACTGCTGGCCCTCAACGCCGCGATCGAGGCCACCCGCGCCGGGGAATATGGTCGAGGCTTCACGGTGGTGGCGGACGAGGTGCGATCGCTCGCGCGCCAGTCGGCGGACGCCACGACGGAAATCGAAGCGCTGGTGGAGGAAATCCAAACGGAAACCAGCGAGGTGGCCGCCGCCATGGAGGCTGGGATTCAGCAGGTGGCCGAGGGCACCAACCTGGTGAGCGACACCCGCCAAAGCCTGAGCAATATCGTGCAGGTGACGGAGCAGATCGGCCACCTGGTGGAAGGCATCGCCGAGGCGGCCCTGTCTCAGGCCCAGCAGTCCCAGTCCGTCACCCAAACCATGACCGATGTGGCGCAGGTGGCGAACCGCACGTCGGCGGATTCCGTTGCCCTCACGGCGTCGTTCCAGGAGTTGCTGGCGATCGCGGAGGAGTTGCAGGCCAGCGTCGGCCAGTTCAAGGTGAATTAATGGCCCAGGATTGGAGGGGCGATCGCGCGATCGCTCCTCCGATCTGTTCACCTTTTCTTCCCTTGCCCAAGCCTCCATTTCTAAGTATTTTCTTTCCTGCGTTCTAACTTCTTTTTTCTAATCACGCATTTTTTCGATTGTTCGTATTCCTACATCAATCGCCCCGATCCGCCGCCCGCTCTTTTCTCCGCTTTTGAGTCCCCCGTCGCGTTCCGTCCCGAGCCACCGCCATGGTTGTTGACGCCGAAATCCGCGAACAGGCGTATGCCTACTTCGTCACCGAATCCCAGGATCTACTCCGCTCCATCGAAGACGAGCTATTTCTGCTGCGGGAAGCGCCAGAACCCGCCCGAATCCATGCCCTCATGCGCGCCACCCACACCCTCAAGGGGGCGTCCGCCAATGTGGGCCTAGAAAATATCAAAATTATTTCCCACCACATGGAGGATGTGTTTCGCACCCTCTTTGATCCGGAAGCGTCGGTGGATATTGAGTTAGAAAGTTTGCTCTTTCAACTCTATGAATGTTTGCGCACGTCCCTGATGTCGGAGTTGGAAAATAACCATGATCGCGATCGCGAGCTGCTGGATACGGCGGTGGATATTTTCGCCAAAATCCAAACGAAATTAGGGGACTGCTTTGGCCGCGAAACCGCCCTGCCCACGTCGGCGGAATTGGGGTTTGATCTGGTCAAATCCATCTTTGAATCCGGCGTGCAGGAGCGTTTAGAAAACCTTGAAGCCCTCCTGAAGGCGGGGGATGGGGACGCGATCGCGGCGGACCTGGCCACCCAGTCGGAAATTTTTGTGGGCTTGGCGGAATCCTTGGGCCTGACGGGCTTTGGCGAAATTTCCCAGGCGGTGGCCCGCGCGATCGCCCAACCGACTGCGGACCCGTTGGCGGTGGGGCAGGCGGCCTTTGAGAACTGGAAAGCGGCCCAGACGGCGGTGTTTGACGGCGATCGCCAGTGCGGCGGCACCCTTTCCGAAACCCTGGCATCCCTGGCGGGCATGGCCTCAGCCTCGGCGACCTCCCCCAGCGGCCTGCCGGACGGGGAATTGACCTTCAGTGACGACTGGGGCGACGGGGATGACGACATCCTCGACCTGAGCGATTTAACCAGCGACCTGCACTTCGATGGGGAGGAGGTGATGGATTTGGGGGGAATGACGCCGCCCCCCGCGATCGCCCCGGCCCCCGCCGCCCCCCTCCAGCCCACCGCCACAACCGTCATCAGCCCCGCAGCGCCCCCAGCCGCCCCCAACCGCCCCTCCCTCGCGCCGCCCCCCAGTTCCATCCGCGTCGAACTCGATCGCCTCCAGGAACTGCAACATCTGGTCGGGGAACTGCTGATCGGCCAAAACCGCCAAAGCCTCCAGGATGAACAGTTGCAACAGGCCCTGGGCAACTTCCGCAGCGGCCTCCGTCAGCACAAGCGCGTCCTGGCCCAACTGCGCGATCGCCTCGAACAATTTGACAGCCGTGCGATCGCCACCGGCACCCCCGCCGCCCTCAGCAACGGATCCAGCCACCATCGACCCCTCAGCCACAGCCCCTACGGTTCGCTGCGATCGCCCCTCGTGCGCCCCAGCGACGCCCAGCGCCCCCTGCCGGAACTGGTGCAGCTAGCCCTCGGGGAAGCGGAACAGCTTGAACTGACCCTCGAAGCCGTCGAACGCTACACCCAACAAACCCGCCAGGTGGCCGACAACCAGCGGCGACTGTTAGGCAGCGCCCGCGACAGCCTCATGGAAGCGCGGATGCAGCCGGTTTCCGCCGTCTTCAGCCGCTTCCCGCCCCTGATGCACCAGCTTTCGAGCCGCTATGGCAAACCCGTGGAACTGCGCATCGTCGGCGATCGCGTCAATATCGACAAGGTGGCGATCGAACAGCTTTACGATCCGCTCCTGCACCTGGTGCGCAACGCCTTTGACCACGGCATCGAAGATCCAGACCACCGGGAGGCGATCGGCAAACCCCGGGAGGGGATCGTCCAATTGCAAGCGCTCCAACAGGGCAACCAGGTCCTGATCATCGTCAGCGACGACGGCGGCGGCATCGATCCGGCCAAAATCCGCACCAAGGCCAGCGAACGGAATTTAATGGCCGATGCCCGCCTCGCCACCCTGACGGATAACGAACTGTTCGATCTGCTCTTTGAACCGGGTTTTTCCACCGCCGCCCAGGTCACGGATCTGTCGGGCCGGGGCGTGGGCCTCGATGTGGTCAAATCCCAAATGCGCGCCCTCAAGGGCACCGTGAATGTGCAGTCGGTCCTCGGGCGCGGCACCGCGTTCATTCTGCGGATTCCCTTGAGTTTGATGACCGCGCGCCTGCTGATCTGCAACGCCGATCGCGCCATCTACGCCCTGCTATCCGACAGCATTTCCCAAATCCTGATTCCCCAGCCGGAGCAGACCAAAATCCTGGGCGGTCAGCGGGTGCTGCGCTGGCAGCAGGGGGACGCGCCCGAGGTGACCCTACCCGTGCGCAAACTCTCGGATCTGGTGAACTATCGATCGCTCCAACCGGGCAAACTGCTGCCGGAGGGGCCGTCCATGAAGCCGATCCTGAGCAATCGCCTCGCGCCGCTGCTGCTGCTCCAGGGGGAAGGGGGCATGGTGGCGATCGAGGTCGATGGGGTGGTGGGGGAACAGGAACTGGTGCTGCGCCAGTTGTCGGAATTGATCCCGGCTCCGCCTTACCTTTATGGCTGCACGATTTTGGGGGACGGGCGCATGGTGCTGGTGCTCGATGGCACGGCCCTGCTGGAGTCGTCCGATGTGGCCCAGGTGGCCCTGCCGATGCCGACGGCGCAGCCCGCCGCGATCGCGCCCCCCGACTCCCCCGTGATCGCCCCTAGCCCAGAGATTGCCCCCGAAGCTGCCGAAACCTTGCCCGAGGAGAGCCCCACCGCGATCGCCCCACCCCCCGCCGCGATCGCCCCGGAACCGCGCGATCGGCCCCCCTGTCTGCTGGTGGTCGAAGACTCGGAAACCGAGCGGCACATCCTCGCCCTCACCCTCGAAAAGGCAGGCTATCGCGTTGTGCAGGCCGCCAACGGCGTCGAAGCCCTCGACCAGTTGCAAAACACCCCCGACGTGCGGCTCATCGTCAGCGATCTAGAAATGCCCCGCATGAACGGCCTCGAATTCCTCAGCACCCGCCGCCAAAATCCCAAAATCGCCACGATCCCCGTCCTCATGCTCACCTCCTGCAGCGGCCAGCAGTACTACCAGGTGGTCATGGGCCTCGGGGCGGCAGGCTACATGACCAAGCCCCACATCCGCCAGGAACTCCTCGACACGATCGCCGCCCTCCTGCCCTAACCCTCTGGCCCTTTCCTGATCAAACGTGTGAGCAAACCCTGATAATTGCCCCCGCGCGATCGCGATCGCCCCCCCGCCGTCCCCATCCCTTGAGACCATGGGGAATGTATCCGATCAACCTTCCCAAGTCCATTCCAATTCCATAGGGCGACCCATACCGTGACCGTTCCGACTGTTCCCCTGCCCCAGGGCGATCGCCTCACCCCCTGGACCTTTGGCGATGCCGTGTTTGAATGGGGCCGCCGCACCCACCTCATGGGCATCCTCAACATCACCCCCGACAGCTTCAGCGACGGCGGCGACTACAACACCCTCGGGGCCGCCCTCGATCGCGCCCACCGGTTCGTCGAAGCCGGAGCCGACATCCTCGACATCGGCGGCCAGTCCACCCGCCCCAACGCCGACATGATTTCCCCCGACGAGGAAATGGAGCGGGTCGTGCCGGTGATTTTGGCCCTGCGGCAGGGCACCCTGGGGTTTGGACCCCTCTCGACCCCCATCTCCATTGACACCACCCACGCCACCGTGGCCCGCGAAGCCCTCAATGCGGGGGCGGACATCATCAATGACGTGTCCGGCGGCACCTACGATGGGCGGATGTTTTCCGTGGCGCTCCAGTTGGGGGCACCGGTGATTTTGATGCACCTGCGGGGCACGCCGAAGACGATGCAGACCCTCACCACCTATGACGATGTGGTGACCGATATCTGTGATGCGCTCCAGGAACGGGCCGCCGCCGCTGAGGCCGCTGGCATTCCCCCCAGTGCGATCGCCCTGGATCCGGGCCTGGGGTTTGCGAAAACGGGGCCGCAAAACCTAGAGATTCTGCGCCGCCTGCCGGAAGTTCGCGCCCTGGGCTATCCCCTGCTGGTGGGGCCGTCGCGCAAGCGATTCATTGGCGATATTCTCCAGGAACCGGATCCGAAGGAGCGCATCTGGGGGACCGCTGCCACCTGCGCCGCCGCGATCGCGGGGGGAGCCGACATTCTCCGGGTCCATGATGTGGCGGAAATGGCGGACGTTTGCCAGGTGAGCGATCGCATTTGGCGCGTGGCCCCCGACGAACCCTAGCGCCTCTGGGGCAGGGGCGATCGCGGCGGCCACGGACCCTCGCTGGGGGGGAACTCTGCGGCCCTATTCCGCGCGATCGCTCGCCGCCCGCAGGGCCTTGAGATCCACCATCAGCCAAAAGCCCGCAAAGCGCTCCTCCTCCGGCTTCTGCTGCACGGCAATGAAATGGAGCCCCTTGGCCTGATCCTTGGCCGCCATGAACCGCGCCCCCTCCGCCTTTAGGGACGCCTCCGGCAGGTTAGCAAAGACCCAGCGATCGCCCACCCCCGTTTCCAGGATGATTTGATCGGGAAATTCCACGCGATCGCTCGATAGGCTCGACGGTTTGATCTGCTGCTCGATGGTCAAAAACCCCATCTCCAGCCCCGACATCCAGGCCGCGATCGCCTTCGCGCGCGGGGAAAACACCAAAATTCCCGGCACCGCCGTCTCCGGCGCAAGGTCCAACCCCGCCAGGGGCACCCCCTCGCCGAAATCCATCTCCCACTCCTGCCAATCCCCAAAGGCCCCCAAGGGCAGGTTCACAAAGGCCCACTTCTGGCCCAGGAGCGCATCGGGCAGGGGCTGGGCCACCGGGGGCGGCAAAAATACCGAACCCGCCGCCGCCGCCGCCTGATAGCCCGGTTCCTGGGGATAGACCGTCGCCTCGCGATCGCGCAGCCATTCCGCCAGGGTCAGGGCACGGTAGCTCGCGATCGCCGTCAGCCCCGCATCCTCACAGCCCTTCGTAATGGCATTCTTCATGGACTGGCGGAAAAAGCGCACCTTTTGGGGCACCTGTCCCGACTGGGCCATCGCCTCCTGGAGCGCCGATCGCACCGCGAGGGAATTGACCTCCGTATTGGCGAAATAGCGCGCATAGCGAAACCCCGCCTCGGGGGCACCGTCCAGGTCCATTTGCCCCTCGCAGATCAAAATTTCCCAGCGTTTTTTGCCATTCTCATCCAGGATCGGACGGGAGTAAAAATCGAGTTCCCAAATGACCGCCATTAACTGCTGACGTGCCCTCGCGCGACGGGTGAATCGGAGTCTGAAACCGTTGATCTTAAAAGACCTTAAAACGTTGTTCGATGGTAACAGGACTTGGCCCCGCGATCGCCCCCATGGCCCCAACCGCGCGACCACCGCCCAAAAAACCAGCCGCCCCCCATCTGGGAAAGCGGCTAGCGAAATTAATCAAACTCTCGAAAAAGTGGCTCAGGCGAGATTTGAACTTGCGACCTTGGGCTTATGAGTCCCCTGCTCTAACCACTGAGCTACTGAGCCATGCTTGGGCACAAAACCCTTTCAGGTTGTTTACCCTTCGCGGGTATTGATTATAGCGCAACCAAAATGCCTGTCAAGGGAATCGGGGAAGAAAGTTGATCGAAGCTAACCCCGTGGCTAGCCGCGATCGCCTCACCCCCCCGATCCTTCAATCCATTAGGGCACCGGACAGCAGGGTTAGACCCTAGCGAGCCGCCCGCAGACCCCCCTGGGGCAAGAAACCAATGGGGTTGAGCGCCCCTTGGCCCCGGCGGTGGATTTCAAAGTGCAGGTGAGGCCCCGTGCTGCGGCCCGTGCTGCCCATCTCCGCAATCAACTGCCCCTGCTGCACCGACTGGCCCCGGCGGACCATGATGCGGCTGTTGTGGGCATAGCGCGTCAGGCTGCCATCCGGATGGCGCACATCCACCAGGTTGCCGAAGCCGCCGCTATTCCAACCGGCAAACTCGACCACCCCATCTGCCGCCGCCATGATGGGCGTTCCCGTCGGCGCGGCAATGTCAATGCCCCGGTGCATCCGCCCCCAGCGCCAGCCGTAGCCGGAGGTCAAGACCCCCCGGGCTGGCCAAGCATACTCACCGCTGAACCGCGAAGCCCCTGGAATGTAGGCTTCCGCACCGGACAGCCCCGGCAGACCCGGACTGACCACGCGCCCGAGGAGGGGTTGCACCCGAGGATCCTGGGGATCCGACAGGGAGGGCGATGCCAGGGCCAACTGGGTGGAGCCGCTCGACTCCCCGAGGGGAGCCCCCTGGAGGGGAGTGGCGCTGTAGGACGGGCTGGGGGGCTCCTGGGTAATGGCCGCCGCCTCGCCGCGTAGGTTGGTCACAGGGGCCGCCACCGCCGCCGAGGGGGCCACCGGAGCCGGTTCCGTAGCCTGGGGAATTCGGGGGGTCGATGCGGCCATGGGTTGCGCCGTCGGCTGCGCGGATGCCATGCCCTGGTAGCGATCGCGCAGGGAGTTCACTTCCGCCTTCAGGCTCGCCAGGTAGGGATTGGTGCTCAGGGACGCCGCCGCCGCCTGGGGCCGCACCACCGCCGCCGCCTGCCCCGCCCCCGCACTCCGGGAGGAGGCGATCGCCGCGCCCGCCGTGGCAGACATCGACGCGTCAGGGGTGGCTGCCGCCGTTGCGGTGCTAGCCGTCGGTGCCGGAGCGGCCGTCGCCACCACCGCCGCCGCCCCATCGGTCAGGGCGATCGCCCTAACGGAGTCCACGGAATCCGCCGTTACGGTCGCCGGAATCTGCAACTCACGGCCAATGGCCAGGGTGCGCGGATTATTAACCCCATTGGCCTGGGCCAACACCTGGGCGGATACCCCGTACTGTTCCGCAATGGCGCTCAGGGTTTCCCCCGGACGGACCACGTGGCGATCGCTCTCGCGCACCACCTGGGGGCCTTCCGCCAAATCCGTTTCGCCGTTCTGGATCCGCAGGAGGGTTTCACGCCAGGCGCGATCACCCCCCGCCGCCACCTGCCCCAGGGTCGAGGTCAAGGACGGCAACTGGGCGCGCAATGGCGTCGCCGCCGCCACCGGAGCCGTTGCGGGGGCCACCGACGGCACCCGAGCCACCTCCGTCCGATTGCTTTGCTCCTCGTCCGCGATCGCATCCGGCACCGCCGCCGCCGCCGCTGCCACGGGAGCCTGGGCCGCCGCGATCGCCGCCGCCGCTCCCGCCGGTTGCTTCATGGCATCCGGAGCCGCCACCAGCCTGTCCGAGGCACGAACCGCCATGGGTCTCGGGGCCGCCGTCAGACTCGCCCGCGCCTCTAGGGCACTGGCCACCGTCTGGCGCTCCGCCGCCGCCAAATTCCTCAACTCCGCCGCGAGGCCCGCCATGGCCACCCGTTCCTGGGCGGGCAGGGTGCTGACCTTCTCCGGCAGGGAGGCCACCGCCTCATCCGCCGCCTCAACGGCCACCGGGGCCATCCCAGGGGGCTCCTCCGGCATCTCCATCGCCGCCATCGGCTCCGGCAGCGTGGGGGGAGTCAAGGAGGCCATGCTCGGGCTCGGGGCCACCGGGGGCGCCACGGCCACTGAATTGTCTGAAAACTCGGGAAGGCGCAGCACTTGACCCGATTGAAGCGTTGCGCCTTCGACTAGATTGTTTGCCCGTGCTAGGGCCGCGAGCGTGAGGTGATGCTGGCGCGCCACTTGGGCGAGGGTTTCTCCCGCTTGAACCACGTGGAGCCGGGTTGAACCCGCCGTTGGAAGAGACGTTGATGCGGACGATGGGGGTTCGGCTGCCCGAACTTCGTCCCCTTGCCGAGGCAACAACAGACTCGTTGCGCCCATCGAAAGCGCTAGTCCGAGGGTTGCGGCCGAGAGGCGCGCCTTACGGCTAGAGTCCGTGGGAGGCAGTTGATACTCTTCTGTCATCGCACGATTTTGGGTTGAGAGGAGGGAGTGAAGCCCCCGAATGACCTCAAGGGACGGCTCTTGGGGAGCGCGGTTGAGGCTTCGCACGGTCGGGAGTGATTGGTGTCAGGCGACGAGTTGGACGGCCTTGGCCACTTCACTGGGTGATGAATTCTGTTCCCCTAAGCATTATGGGCCATTGGGCTTGGTGACAAGCGGGCTGGTCCCGATAGGGTGGCGAGCGATCGCCGTTAGGGGGCAGAAAACTTACGCAAGGTTACCCTGCTTTTCCAAGTTTAGGCAAGTGACGGGCATCAAACGCTTGCTATACAGTCATTTTGGCCCCTGAAGAGATCGCTGATGATGATCTTGCTGGCCCGGATCGCGATCGCGTTGGGGGGGGCTTCTCGGTGTTAGCGATCGCGAGATTCATCGGGGACCAATTCAATTTTTTGCTTTGACAAGATCGTTGCTGTGCAAGGGTTGTGGGGCTTTTAAGGTCATAGGTTTCCTTTGGAAAATTTTCGGGCTCCGGTGGGCTTCTCTGGGCCAAAAGTTGTTCATCTTGGGCCTCGGCAGATGGGACTAGAAACCCCGCGATCGCCCCGTCCAACCCCGCCGTTTTCCCGAATTTTCCAAAGGATCAGAAATAGAAATTTCTTATCTTATGCTTCACCCAATCCAGGGGCTTGCGGGGGTTATGGGGCGGGAACTTCAGCCTCCCCTTCGTGCCCATCCCCGTCGAGGGCCCCCAGTTGGCGGCGTGCCTCGAACAGGCCGATCGCGGCGCTGACGGATAGGTTCAAACTGCGCACGCCCCCCTCGGCCATGGGGATGGAGGCGATGAGGTCGCAGGCATCGAGGGCTTCTGCGGGCAGGCCCTGGGTTTCACTGCCGAAGAGCAGCCAATCATCGGGGCGGTAGGCGATGCGATGGTAGGGACTTGTGCCCCGCACGGAGAAGCCAATCTGACGGCCACCGACGCGATCGCGCACCGCCCAGAATGCCTCTAGGGACTCGTGGTAGTGGAGTTTCACGAAGGGCCAATAGTCCAGCCCCGCCCGCTTGAGGTAGCGATCGGAGAGTTCAAACCCCAGCGGCCCCACCAGGTGCAGCTCCGTGGCCGTGGCGGCGCAGGTGCGGGCCACATTGCCCGTATTGGGGGGAATTTGCGGGTGAATCAGGGCCACGCGGAGGGTCAAAGGGGCAGGATTTAGGGTCACGATGGGGGGTGGATCAACGGGGAATGGGACCAGTTGCACGACTGTCAACTAAAACAGGCACAGTATAGTTATTTTTAATAATTCCGGAAAAACCCCAGGGCGCGTTTTAGGGGGCATTTCCAAGCGGATAGGTTTGTCGCCTTTGGATTGGCTTTAGGTTGGCTTTGGATTGGCAGTGGGCGCGCAAGGTTCCTAAGCTCCCCTGGGGGTCAAGGGCTGGGGGAAACTGGCCCAGGGGACGCGGGGAATCGCAGGAAATCCGGAGGCCGAAGCCGCCTAGGACACGAGGGACTGGCAGATCTGGAGCGCCAATTCCCGTTCCCGGCGGGCGAGGGCCTTGATGGCGTCCACCATGATCGCTTCGCAGGAGGCTCCCCGCTCGTGTTCCCGGAGCCACTGCTGGGCGAGGTTGCCGTTTTTCAAAATGCCGGCGATGGGCAGCAGGAAGCAGCCAAACCCTTTGCTGTGGGCCACGGGCAGCAGTTCTTCATAGAGTTGGCCGATCCAGTCCCGGGCCGTGAGGGAACGGCCATCGCGCCAGTGCCGCAGTTGGGCATCGAGGCTGTGGTGGGCGGCGGCCATTTCATTGGACTGGGTGAGGGCTTGCAGGTCGGCGGCGCGGCTGGAGCTGGGCAGATCGCTGGCGATGAGGGGGTCTAGGTCGGGGTTGGCGATCAGTTGCCACAGGCGCGCCTCGAGGAAGGCCGCGATCGCGAGGAGGTCAATGGGATCCGTCACCAGGTCGCAAATGCGCAGTTCCACCCGGTTGAGGTTGTAGGGGCGGCGATCGCCATTGGGCCGCACGGAACTCCAGAGGTGGCGAACGCTTTGCATCGTCCCCGCCGCTAGCTGGGCCTCGGTCCAGGTGATGAAATGGTCGTGGCTTTCAAAGAGGGGCACATCCGTCGGGGTTTGGGGGAACAGGCTCCAGCGGGTGGAATGGTGGCCCGTGGCGCGGCCATCGAGGAACGGCGACGAGGCGCTCAGGGCCAGCAGCAGCGGCGCTTCGACCCGCACCAGGCGGCAGGCGCGCATCAGCAGTTCCGGATCGTCAATGCCCACATTGATATGGACGCTGGCGGTGACGACGCGGGTGCCGTAGGTCTGTTCGATGTAGTCGTGGTAGGGATTGCCCGGATCGGAGCGGAAGAAGCGATCGCTCTGGCCCAACGAGAGGGTGCTGCCGGGGATGAGGGTGTAGCGGCCCAGGCGGCTGAGGTAGCGGCGCAACCGTTGGCGGGGCACGATCAGTTCGCACAGGAGGCGATCGTAGCCACAGATCGGCGCGGTGGTGTATTCCACATTGCGGCTATCGGGCTCCCGCACAAACCCGGCCAGGTTCGCGGCGATGCGATCGGAAAGGCCAACGATTTGGCCGTCCGGCGTCCCCGTATAGATTTCGACTTCAAACCCTTTCGATAGCAGCATGGTGTCAAATAAAGGCCCCAACGGGCGGGGCAGTGGTTCGGGGGGGAGATGACCGGCGGGAGGCCCGATCTGCCTTAAGCTTAGCGGCGATTGGTCTGCGCTTTGGGGGATGCGTTGCGGGGGACGCTGTGGGAGTTGAGCTTTTATTAAGTCCGTTGGGGGCTGGGGTTTGGGCTGGCGAGGGGGCGATCGCTCAAAGCTTGGCCCAATGCCAGACCTGGGCGGCGGCCCGATGGACGAGGGCGTGGCGCTGGGCGAGGGTGTGCAAATCCGGGCAGTAGCCGCCGCCGATGACGCAGGCGACGGGATAGCCTGCACCGATGCAGGTGGTGAGGACCTGCATTTCCCGCCGAAATAGGCCCGTATCCGTCAGGGCAAGTTTGCCGAGGCGATCGTCCCCGTGGACATCCACGCCCGCATCGTAGAGCACCAAATCCGGTTTCACGTGGCTGAGCAGGTCGTCTAGGTGGCGATCGAGGCATTGCAAATAGGCGTCGTCCTCTAGGCCCACCGGCAGGGGCACGTCCAGGTCGCTGGCCTGTTTCCGCAGGGGGAAGTTGTCTTCGCAGTGCATCGAAAAGGTAAAAACCCGTGGATCGCTGCGGAAGATCCAGGCGGTGCCGTCCCCCTGATGGACGTCTAGATCAATGATCAAGACCTTTTGAATTTGGCCCTCTTCGAGGAGGACTTTGGCCGCGATCGCGAGGTCATTAAAAATGCAAAAGCCGGAACCATAGTCCGGGAAGGCATGGTGGGTGCCCCCCGCGAGGTTGCAGGCGAGGCCGTGCTGGAGGGCTAGGCGGGCGGTGAGGACCGTGCCCCCGACGGCCAACTGGGTGCGGCGCACCACGGCGGGGTTCCAGGGCAGGCCGATGCGCCGCTGGGCTTTTGCATCGAGGGTGCCGGTGCAGTATTGGTCGATGTAGGTGCGATCGTGGACCAGTTCAATCCAGCTTCGGGGGGGGAGCTCGGGCCGGTGGATGCGATCGGGGTGGGCGGTGCCGTTTTCTAGGAGCAGGCCATAGAGCAGGCTGAATTTCTCCATGGGGAAGCGGTGGTCCTCGGGAATCGGGGCCACATAGTCGGGATGGTAAACTAACGGCAGATTCATCGCGATCGCCACCCTTTGGCCCCAGTGAGCCACGGATCAACCATGCAGCCCCTCAACGTCGTTTGGATTTACGGGAGCAGCAGCCCGGAGAACCCTCAGCATTTTGACACGATCGCCCAGTGGTGGGGGGGCTTGGCGGGGCAGCGGATCACCTGGCGGCAGCGGCTGGCGGATCGGACGGCGGACCCCCGGCAGTTGGACTGGGAGGTGGAGCGGTTCGATGAGGAATTTTTGGTCGATCGCCCGACGGTGCGCGGCATTTCGCTCTATTGGTATAAGGACGGGGCAGAGCCGGAGCGCAGCACCACGCCCCAGCGCCTGGTCTTTGACCGAATCCATCAATACCTCTACATTTCGCCCCAATCCCAGCCGGATTTGGTGATCCGGGTGGGGCGGCCCGAGGCCATCTACCAAACCCTGGAGTTGAATAATCCAGACACGGCGGTGGCGATCGCCCAGGGGGCCTGTGTGGTGACCCTGACGGATCCCGTGCAGGAGCTAACCGTGAAGGTGTCCCTGAATGCGGAAAGTCTTTATCAACTTAAGCAGCAGCTTCCCTAGCTTGCTGAAACGTTTTGCCCTGGGCCGTGGGGTGTGGCTGGGGCTGGGGGCGATCGCCCTGGGGGGATGTGCGCCCGGTCGGCTGTTGCAGTTGCCCATGGATCCGGCGGGCTTGAATCCGTCGGCCCTCAACAGCACATCGGCGGAAACGGAGCCCCGCATGGCTGGCCCCTATGTGGTGTTCGTGTCCGATCGCCGGGGCAGCCAAGATGTGTATCTATATGATGTGCGATCGCGGCGGATGATCGACCTGCCCGGTTTGAATGCCCTCGACGCGATCGCGGAGCGGCCCGCCGTTTCCGAAGATGGCAACTGGATCGTCCTGGCCAACCGCCGCCAGGGCCGCACGGAAATTTTGCTGTATAACCGCGAAACCCGCCAAATTCGCCCGATCGCGCCGAACCTGGGCACCGATGTCCGCAACCCCACCATCAGCGCCGACGGCCGCCGCATCGCCTTTGAAATCAACCGCAACGGCCAGTGGGACATCGCCCTGTTCAGCCGCGACGGCCAAAGCATCGCCCTGCCCTAGACTCCCTCGCGATCGCCTACCCCTTCAACCTTGCCTGATCGCCTACCCCTTCACCGACGGCGTTTCCGGCACTTCCGACTCAACCGGCGCAATGCCCGCCCCATCGGTCCACCAGCGATCGCCCTGCACCAGGGTATGCACCGTCCAGGTCGGATCCGTGGTCGGAAAATCGCGCCGGAAATGGCCCCCCCGGCTCTCGGTGCGATAGCGGGCGCTGCGCAGGATCAAATGGGCCACATCCAATAAATTGCGCGTTTCCGACCATTGCCGCAGGGTCGCCACCTCGATCGCCGTCAAATCCCCATGGTTCGTCCCCGGCTCCAGGGCCGCCACCGCACGGCTCAGGGGCAAATTTTCATAGAGCGATCGCCACCCCTCCACCTGGGCGATCGCGCGATCGAGCTCCGGCCCATCCCGACAAATCCCCGCCCCGTGCCACACCAGCGGCGGCAGCGCCTGACGGATCTCCTCCGCGATCGCCCGGGACTTGCCCCCATCCGTCGGCATCCCCCAACGGCCCACCCCGGTTCCCTTATCCGCATCCCGACCGGTTTCCCACCCCTCCGGCAGGCGCAACCGCCGAAACTGCCGCCCAAACACAATGCACTCCAGCAGGGAATTGCTCGCCAGCCGGTTCGCCCCATGGACCCCCGTACTCGCCGTCTCCCCCACCCCATAGAGCCCCGGCACCGACGTTTCATTGCCCAAATCCGTCTGCACCCCCCCCATCCAATAGTGGGCCGCTGGCGACACCGGAATCGGCTCCGTCAGCGGATCGACCCCCCAATGGCGACAGGTTTGCACAATGTTTGGAAATCGCCGCCAAATGCGCTCCGGCTCAATCTCCCGCAGATCTAGCCACACCTGGCGCGGAGCATGGGGATCCACCGCCGCCTGGGCCTCCAAATGGTCAAAAATCGCCCGACTCACCGCATCCCTGGGGGCCAACTCCCCCGCCGGGTGGTAGTCCAGGGCAAAGCGCCGCCCCGCCCCGTCAATCAGCCGCGCCCCCTCCCCCCGCACCGCCTCACTGATCAAAAAGCGTGGAGCCCCCGGCACCGTCAGGGCCGTCGGGTGAAATTGCACAAACTCCAAATCCCGCAGCCGCGCCCCCGCCCGAAAGGCGATCGCCACCCCGTCCCCCGTACTCACCTGGGGATTAGTGGTCTGGGAAAACACCTGGCCGCCGCCCCCCGTCGCCAAAATCGTTGCCCCCGCCCGCAGCCACACTAGGCGATCGCCCACCAAACAGCACGCCCCCCCACAGGCCCCCGATCGCGATCGCCACAGATCCAGCACCAGCGCCTGCTGCAACACCGTAATATTGGGCCGCTCCAGCACCCGATTCACCAGGGCACTCACCACCGCCCGCCCCGTCGCATCCGCCGCATGGAGCACCCGCCGCCGGGAATGGGCCGCCTCTAGGGTCACCGCCAGATCTGCCCCGTGGCGATCGAACCCAACCCCCAGCTCCACCAGGGACGCCACACAGGCCGGAGCCTCCTCCACCAAAAACTTCACCGCCGCCCCATCGCACAGGCCCGCCCCCGCCCGCAGGGTATCGACATAGTGCAACCCCGTCGAATCATCCGGAGCCACCGTCGCCGCCATGCCCCCCTGTGCCCAATCACTCGCCGATCGCGACAGGGTTTCCTTCGTCAGCAGCCCCACCCGCAGTTCCTCGGGCAAACACAGGGCCGAATAGAGCCCCGCCGCACCACAGCCCACCACCAGCACATCAAACTCCGTTGGGATTGCGCCCTGCGGTGCCGCCTTCTCCATCGCCCAAACCCTCCCATTTATGCGTTCTATGCACCATAGCGCCAATCCCCCAATTCCCGGCGAGTTTGGCAAACCGCGTGGGAATCAGGGGATTGGATAGGGGCCTGCGGCTAAGGGGAAAGCCTGGGGGGGACGCACCCCGAAGCGTAACCTCATGCGGTGCCCGATCATGGGCCGGACCAGCGGGGCGATCGCGCGATCGCGCCCCCCAGCGCCGCCCTCACCTACTTATAGGAACCGTCATTGATGCGATCGTCCCCATCAATAAAGACCGGATCCACCTCCGTCACCGTAAAAATCCCTTGGTCGATGTAGTCCTTGAGGCGGGCCTTTTGGGTCTCGCTCAGACCGGGCAACGACAGAATCTCATCAACGGACCCGTAGGGCGCATTGGCGATGAGTTTTTGGGCCAAAGTGGGATATAGACCTTTGTATTCCTTATAAGAACTGATATTCGTGTTGTTGAGATCGATTTTCTTACCGTATTCGGTCGTCAGCTTCGCATCGGCGCTATTGAGCTGCGCCGCGATCGTCATCGAAGCACCGGGCACACCCAACGAAAAATCATTGGCGGCGGCTGTCAAGGGGGCCAATCCAAAGCCCGTCCAGCCGGCCACGCACAGCCCAACCACCGCCAGAAGGCGCGCAAACCATTTCATAGTGACTGATTCCTCCAGCAAACACACAGCATTCTACCCCCTATTATTCCAGGGACGGTGCGATCGCGGCCTTCCCAAGGGGTCAATCCCTGGCCTAGGGATAGGAAATTCGACGGCAATCGGCGATCGCCCCTCAGGATTCAGCATCTTGGGCCGCAATAAACCCCGCCAAGGCCCCATAGGTGCTGGCATAGGTTAAGGTCTTGCCCTCATAGCCCTTCAGATGCACCAACGATTCCTCAAAAATGTCCTGGGCCGCAGGCTTGAGGGCACAGAGATATTGATAGGTGGTCTGGCCGATCGCCACATCGCAGCCCAACTCCTTCGTGGCGGACTCCAGCCGAAAGGCCGCATTGACCGTATCCCCCAACGCCGTATAGTCCGGGCGATCGCTACTGCCCGTATTGCCCACCATGGCGTAGCCCGTATTCACCCCCGTCCCAATCCGCAAAGGGAACGGCAGCGGATATTGGCGATACAGCTCCTGGGTCATGGCCTGAAGCTCATGGATCGCCTGGAAAATATGGGCCATCTCCTCCGGGCTCACCTCCTGCTCCCCATGGATCCACACGGCCATCACCGCATCACCGATATACTTATCCACCCAGCTACCGTGCTGGCGCAGAATCATGCCCACCCGCCGGAACCAGGTGCCAATGGTTTCCGACAGCACCTGCTCATCCGTTTGGCGCGTCAGGCCCGTGAAGTCGCGGATATCCGTCACCAGCACCGAAATGAGACGGCGCACATGGAGCGTCACGGTGACCGAGGCGGCGGCGGGGGTGGGGGTGCTGTCCCCGGTGTTGGCGCTGGGGGAATAGAAATCCAGTTCCGTCTGGCCAAAGGTGAGGCTATCGCCGCTCTTGAGGGTGACGGGGATACTGACGCGGCGGCCGTTGACGAAGGAGCCATTGCGGCTCCCTAGATCGATCAGGAAAAAACCGCCGTCCTCCATCTGTTGGAGCATGGCGTGGTTGCGTGAGATCCAGGGATCGGTGAGAACGAAGTCACAGTCTGGGCTGCGGCCTACGGTCCAGCAAGTTCCCATCACGAGGGGCAGGTAGCGGTTCCCTGAGTTGGTATGTAAGACCAGGTGAGGACAGGGTTGTAGGGTTACCACGGGGGTTGCTTAGGCCGGATGGGTCGAGCTTGCGGCCATTCTAGTCTCCCACTGGGGGGTACGACACCCCGGAACAATTCTGCGGCGGGGTGGATGAGGGGCCTAGGCGATCGCGGCGGCGAGCCAAAAGAGCCCATCGACGAGGAGGGTATTGAGGACGGCTCCGGCGAAGGCGCGGTGCATGGGGCTGCGATCGCCCAGGGCCAACAGACCGATCGCGGCGAGGCTGCTGGCCAGGAGAATGGCCCAGAGGATGCCGGGGGTGGCGTTCATTTTGGCGATCGCCCCATGGAGAATCGGCGCGATCGCGCTGGGGTCGGCGGCCATGGCGGCGCGCCAGTCGGGCAGCAGATCCACGGCGTAGCAGTAGGCATCGGTGATGGCGGTGCCCAGGAGGGAGCCCAGGTAAAACCCTGCGCCAATGCGGCCTTTCCCGAGGGCTAGGGATCCCAGGGCGATGGGCAAACCGATCGCCTCAATGGGCAAATGCAGGGCGGGCTCCTGGCGAAACCAGCCCCAGTAGATGGCCCCGGCAAGCCAGCTCCAGCAGAAGCCGAATAGGAGATCCCCCCACGGACGGGTGCGATCGCGGCGACCGAGGCCCCAGGCGATCGCGGCCCAGAGTCCCGTTGCCGCCACGGCGATGGTGGGATAGGCCCGCACCAGGGGCGCTTCAATAAAAACCGGGCCGCAAACTAGGAAGGCTGCCACCCAAAAGAAGGACCAGTGGGGGCGATCGCCGTGATCCCCCCGGGGGGCATCGGATGGAGAAAAATCAGGGGTTGTGGTCCCCAGGGAGGTCACCTCCAGGGCCGGGGCATCCGGGGGCGATCGCTGCACCCAACCCGGTGCAAGGTCCGGGGCCGTAGGGAGGGAGACACGCTGATCGCGCCACCCGGAACGGGGCGAGGTCAGGGGAGTTGGGGACGTGCCTGAGGGGGAGCGGTAGGCAGCCAAAACAAAGGCCCTTTAGCGTGATTAATGGAAGACTTTAGTTTTCTTAACATAACACGCCTAATCTGAGGAAAGGGATTCGATAGGCTGAGAATCCGCGAAAAAATCCTGCAAAAAACCTTAAGGGGGCTAGGCGCGGTTGTCCTAATCTTAAGTCCGGGTGATGGGGGGCGATCGGCGTTGGACGTAGGGGTGTGCTGGGAACCCTGGGGGATCGGGGGGCTGGGGGGGGCGATCGCGCGGTAACCATGGACTAGGGCTAGAGGGCTAGGGGAGGGTCGCCAAAGGCTTTTCGCCCATGGCCCATGGCAGGGCAGATGTAACTGATTGGACTGATGTGACGGAGGAGAGGGCAATGGCGAAGGGTTGGCAGGGTTGGCGTCTGGGGCGATCGCGCGGGATGCGTCCCTTGGGCTGGGGATGGCTGCCGTGGCTGGGGGCGCTGGGGGTTGTGGCGGGGGCGCTGGCCTGGGGGGCGATGGACGCCGCGATCGCGGTTCCGGAGGCCGTCGCTGCGGGGGCGGCGGAAACCCTGGTCACCCCGTGGCGGGCGGTGGTCCTGGGGCTGGTGCAGGGCCTGACGGAATTTTTGCCCATCAGCAGCACGGCCCATCTCAAGGTGGTGCCGGTCCTGTTGGGCTGGGGGGATCCGGGGTCGTCCTTTACGGCGGCGATCCAGTTGGGCAGCATTGTGGCGGTCCTGGGCTATTTCCGGGAGGATTTGCTGCTGCTGGGGCGCGGCTCGATCGCGGCGATCGCGGGGCGGCGGTGGCGCGATCGCGATTTGCAAATCTCCCTGGGCATTCTGGCCGGGACCGTGCCGATCGTCGTGGGCGGCCTGTTGATCAAGGCGCTGGTGGCGGATTTTGACCAATCCCCCCTGCGGAGTTTGGCGGCGATCGCGGCGGCCTCCATCGGCATGGCGCTGCTGCTGGGCGCGGCGGAAATCGTGGGGCGACGCGATCGCCACGAAGCGGACCTGACCCTCGCCGATGGCCTCTGGATTGGCCTCGCGCAAATGCTGGCCCTGGTGCCGGGGGTTTCGCGATCGGGCTCCACCCTCACGGCGGGGCTGCTGCTGGGCATTGATCGCGCCAGTGCCGCCCGGTTCTCCTTCCTGCTAGGCATCCCCGCCATCACCCTTGCGGGCCTCGTGGAACTGCCCGCCGTCTTTCAAGCCGGTGACCACGTCAGCATCAGCGGCGCAGCCCTCGGGGCCGGATTGGTGAGCGCCCTGATCTCCTCCTATGCCACCATTGCCCTGCTCCTCAAATTCCTCAAAACCCAAAGCACCTGGGTCTTTGTGGGCTATCGCCTCTTCTTTGGGGCGGGGCTGCTGCTGCTGCTGGCCCAGGGCACCTTGGCGGATTTCTAGGCCAGGGCTTCTCCCCTTTTCTCCACAACCACCGAGGACATTTGCAGGGGCATCCTGGGCGATCGCCCCCTTGTCCACCGTCCCTGCGCCGCCAGAGGTGCCCCCGCCATGGATCCCCAAACCCATGTGATTACCCAACTGCCGCTGACCCCCCAGACTCCGGAGAACCAAGTGCTGATGCTTTGCTATGAACCGGACAGCGGCTGCGGCACGTTTTCCTATGGCGATCGCCCCCTCTCCCTGGCCTGCACCTATCAGGAAACGATGGTTAGCAACACCCACCCCACGGGCCTCACCCAAACCCGAACGAGCCCCCAGCCCTCCGCGTGAATTGCGCTCGATGGGTGAATGAGTTCGGGAACTGGCCCATTGACGAAGACAAAAAATATGCCGGTCAGGCCATTCAAGATGTGGCAACGGAAACGGAGCGGGAGGCTCGATATTTTTCTGGCTTTGCCTTTGATCTAGCCCTGCGGGTCTGGAAAGCAACCTGGGAAAAACGCGATCTCCAACAGGTTTTTAATTCCACCTTTGACGATTCAACGACCGTAGAACTTAGGTTGAATTTGGTGGAAGGAACGGGGATCTATCGTGAGCATAGACTCGTCGATACGGCAACGTAACTGGGCCACCTGGGGCAATGGCTCTCCCTCGATTTAGCCGCTGTCAGCCGCGCGATCGCCCGGCCCAGCCTAGGTGAAGGGAGCCTATCCTAAGCCCTCCATGGCAGACCTCCCCTAGGCCGAGCCGCATTATTGAGCTATCATCGAGCCTGTGCAATGGGAGAGAATTAATCGATTTTTTCTCAGATCAAACCATTGATCTAGAAATATCTGAGAGCCATTTCAGCAGGTTCCCTCATGCCGCCCATACTCTCCTGCATCATTAGGGGACTATGGGCCTTCACGATCACCTCAAATATGGGACCTTGGCAACAGATTATGAACACCACCCTCAAGAAGTCGGACTTTATTCTCACGCCCTACATGAAGAGCAGTGACCTACGGGCCACTTACCAGATCCTCAACACTGTACTTCCCTACATCGGGCTATGGATTTTAGCCGTCAAGGTCGCCCCAATTTATCCTTGGCTCCTGCCGCCCCTTGTCCTCCTGATGGTGCTGTTCCTATTGCGCTGCTTTTCGTTAATGCACGACTGCGGCCACTACTCCCTCTTTCGCTCCAAGCGCATCAATCGCATGGTGGGATTTGTCCTGGGTGTCATCAATGCGATTCCCCAATATGCCTGGTCTCGGGATCATGCCTACCACCACAAAACCAATGGGGATTGGGAGCGATATCGCGGCATTGCCGATTTCCTGTCCACCGAAGAGTTTGCTCAGTTGAGTGACGCGGACCAAAAACTATACAGCCTACTGCGGCGGCCAATCATGACCCTGCCGGGGGGATTTTTCTACCTTGCGATTCAACCGAGAGTGACGTTGATTCTGGGAATTTATGAATTTTTGGCGTATAGCCTGACTCGCCTCAAGCAAGATGGCTTCAAAGCATTTGGCACCCTCATTGCTTCCCATCACTCTAAGCGCTGGCCCACTAGGGGGGAGTTTTGGGATGTGCTGTTGAATAACATTTTTGTGGTGACGGGCTGGTGCATTTTCTGTAATCTGGTCGGGCCGGGGTTGTTTTGGGGGCTGTATTCAACGGTTCTAACCCTGGCCGGCGCAATTTTCATCTGTGTGTTCTTCATTCAGCATAATTTTGAAGGATCCTATGCCCATCGCACTGAAGATTGGGACTACCTGAGGGGGGCAATTGAGGGTAGTAGCTATCTGGATTTGCCTGCGGTGCTGCGGTGGTTTACGGCGGACATTAGCTACCACAGTATCCACCACCTCTCCGAGAGAATTCCGAACTATAACTTGGCTGCTTGCTATCGAGCTAATGCCCACTTGTTGTCCCAGGTTAAATCCTTACGGATGAGTGATTTGCTGCACTGCTCCCAATTTATTTTGTGGGATTCGGAGGCGAACCAGCTGGTGCCGGTTCCGCTGAAGAAATAGAGGCTTGTGGATGCGTTGGCGATGGTTTAACGGTTTAACGGCTTAATGGGTTCTGAAGGGGAAGACGGTTAATTGGATGGTGCTTTAGGCCCTGTGGCCGCCTGATGCGGGCTGGTTTTTTTGATTCAGTTTCGTTGGCAATTGAGGCGACTGAAATTATGGATGCTCAGGCGGACTACATGGCGGCCCTGGTGGATTTGCACCGGGGGTTGGACCATAAGGGGCCAGGGGATGCGGCCGTTTCGCGAATGATTTTGCGCGATCTGGCCGTGCCGCTTCGGCCGCGCATTGCGGATCTCGGCTGCGGCAGTGGTGCCAGTGCGGTGCTCCTGGCCCAGTATTACCAAAGTTCTGTTTTGGCGGTGGATGCTTCGGCGGTGTTTATTGATGAACTCCAAGGGCGAATTAAGGGGCTCAAGCTTGAGTCGCTGATTACGCCAATTTGTGGAGATATGGGGCAGCTTGATTGGCCGCCCGGTTCGATTGATTTGCTGTGGTCCGAGGGGGCGGCCTATAACCTTGGCTTTGGTCGGGCTTTGGAGCGGTGGCGATCGCACCTGGCCGACGGGGGCTTTGCGGTCATTTCCGAACTGAGTTGGTTCACGGCGGATCCGCCGGAGGCCGCCAAGTCCTTCTGGCAGACGGCCTATCCCGCCATGGGTACGGAAGCGGACAATGTAAAACAGGCCCAGGCCGCAGGGTTCAAGGTTGTGGCAACCCATCGCTTACCGAGCCAAGCCTGGTGGACGAGCTATTACGGACCGCTGCGATCGCGGCTTCGCCAGTGGGATGCGGAGGCGATCGCTGGAGGTGGGGCCGTGGTCCGGGAGACGGAGGCGGAAATGCAGCTTTTTGAGGAATGTAGTGAGGCCTATGGCTATACGTTTTATGTGCTGCAACGGACGGACTAAACGGGGCCTGCGTCGCCCGAAGTGATGGAGTGGAGCTGGGCGGCGGCCCGTTTGATCGGCTCCAGGAGGCTGAGGGGCAGTTGGAATTGGTTGAGGCCGTTGCGATCGCTGCCCGTGGTCATGGAGTTGGGGCCATGGAAATCGCTGCCGCCGGTGGGGATGAGATCGTGCCGCTCCGCCAGGGCTTGGAGTTTGCGGCGATCGCTCGGGCCGTGGTTCGGGTGATGCACCTCAATGCCCATCAGGCCCGCCGCCATCAGTTCCTCCAGGACCACCTCGACCCGCCCCCCGCGAAACAGACAGGGGTGCGCCCACACCGGCACCGCCCCCGCCGATCGCAGCAGGGCAATGCCGTCCTGGATCGACAGGGGGTCATACTGCACATGGGCCGGTTTGCCATCGGCCAAAAAGCGATCAAATGCCTCCTCGATCGAGCGCACATGGCCCGCCGCCCGCAGCGCCGCCGCCACATGGGGCCGCCCCGGTGCCAGACCATCGGGCAGGGTCGGCAGGGTCACCGGATAGCCCAAGTCCCCGAGCCGTTCCGCCATGGCGATCGCCCGTCGATGTCGCCCCTGAAGCCGTTCCGCCAGGGCCGGATCGATCCGCCCGCGATCGGGATAAAACCCCAAAATATGCAGCGATCGCCCATTGTGGACCGTACTCAGCTCCAGACCGGGCACAATTTCAATGTCTGCCCCATCCGCCGCCGCGATCGCCTCCGCCCACCCCGCGCAAGTATCGTGATCCGTAATGGCGATCGCCCGGACCCCCTTCTCCCGCGCCAGCGCCACCAACTCAGCCGGACTCAAGGTGCCATCGGAATAGGTCGTGTGGCAGTGCAATTCCAACATGGCGGTGACTCCCCCGCGATCGCCCCGTTCCCCAAATTCCCCAGACCCCGAACCATCCCCGATCCTTAAAGCATTCCCAGCGAGGGATCGCGGTCAGTAAAACTTGGTAGAGTGTAAACGATATCCTAAATCCCTCGATATTATGAGTGTAGTTAGCCAAGTCATCCTGAAGGCAGACGACGAGCTGCGCTACCCCACCAGTGGCGAACTCCAAAGCGTTTCTAGTTTTTTAAAAACCGGCGCACAGCGCATTCGCATTGCCAGCACCCTGGCAGAAAACGATAAGAAAATCGTCCAAGAAGCCAGCCGTAACCTGTGGCAAAAACGCCCCGACTTCATCGCGCCCGGCGGCAACGCCTACGGTCAGCGGGAGCGGAACCAGTGCCTGCGGGACTATAGCTGGTACCTGCGTTTAGCCACCTACGGCATCCTGGCGGGCAACATCGAGCCGATCGAAAGCATCGGCCTGGTGGGCGTCCGCGAAATGTACAACTCCCTCGGGGTGCCGGTGCCCGGTATGGTGGAAGCCATCCGTTGCCTCAAGACGGCGGCCCTGGAACTGTTGAGCGCCGATGATGCCAGCGAGGCGGCCCCCTACTTCGATTTCATGATCCAAGCCATGTCCTAGGGGGTGTGGACTGGCGATCCCTTGGCCCTCCGTTGGGGCCGCTGGGGGTAGACGGTCTAAATCTCTAGATTTCGAGGGCCTTGGGCCGGTTGAGAGACGTTCGTTCCGTCGGGCGTCTCTTTGCTATGGGAATTTGGTGCGGGAATTGGCTGTGGGATGGGGTGAATGCTGGGGTTTTTGAATTTGCATAAGCCGGCGGGGATGACGTCCCATGACTGTGTGGCGATCGCGCGGCGGCATCTGCGGCTGAAGCGGGTGGGCCATGGGGGCACGCTGGATCCGGCGGCGACGGGGGTGTTGCCGATCGCGTTGGGGGCGGCGACGCGGCTGCTGCGGTTTTTGCCCACGGCTAAGGGTTATCGGGCGATCGTGCGGTTCGGCCAGGTGACGGAAACGGATGATTTAGAAGGGAAAATCCTGCGCCAGGAATCGGCGGCCCATCTGACGGCGGCGGCGGTCCAGGCGATTTTGCCGAAGTTTCTGGGGGAAATTGAGCAGATTCCGCCCCAATACAGCGCCATTCAGGTACAGGGCCAGCGGCTCTACGATTTGGCCCGCCGGGGGGAGGTGGTGGCGGTGCCGTCGCGGGTGGTGACGGTGAGTGCCATCCGCTGGCTCTCCTGGCAACCGGGGGAGTTTCCCGAGGCGACGCTAGAAATTGACTGCGGGCCGGGGACCTATATCCGGGCGATCGCGCGGGATCTGGGCCATGGGCTGGGGACGGGGGCGACGTTAGCGCGTCTGGAGCGGACCCATAGTTGCGGCCTGTCCCTGGAGGATGCCTGGGAGTTGGAAGCGTTCAAGGCGGCGGCGTTGGATCAAAGCTTCCGGGCGATCGCGCCGACGGCCCCCCTGAAGCATTTACCCTGGCTGATCCTATCGCCCGAGGAGCAACTCCACTGGTCCCATGGCCGCCGGTTTGAGGTGCCGCGCGATCGCCTCATGGCCCCCCAACGGCCCGACGCGATCACCGATCCCGACCAGGAAAACGCCGTTTGCATCCTCGCCCCCGATCAGGCCATGAATCCTGATCCAGACGCACCCTCCCCGGTCCTCCTCGGCATCGGTCGCTATCAGAACGCCGAAAAGCCGGACGATGGCCTGGATAACTCAGAATCCATCGACCGGCTCCAGATTGCCCCCCAGGTGGTCCTGCCCGCGATCGCGCCAACCCAAAGCTGACACCACCGCATCCTTAACCCGTAGGTCTGAGGCACCCGTGGGGCAAGGGGTTTAAACCCCTTGTCTACGTTAGGTCTAGACGTTTAGGCGACCCCCGCCAGCAGCGCCTCCGCCCCGGACTTCAGGGCCTCCACGCGATCGAGCCGCTCCCAGGGCAGATCCAGATCCGTGCGCCCGAAATGCCCATAGGCCGCCACATCCTGATAGAACCGCCCACCGCGCTGACCGGGCAAATGGCGCAGATCGTAGGCTTCAATGATGCCCGCCGGCCGCAGTTCAAAATTCGCCTCCACCAGCTTCAGCAGCAGCGCCTCATCCAGCGTCCCCGTCCCGAAGGTCTCCACCGTGATACTCGTGGGACGCGCCACGCCAATGGCATAGCTCACCTGGATTTCGCACTTTTTCGCCAGCCCCGCCGCGACGATATTCTTCGCCACGTGGCGGCAGGCATAGGCCGCACTGCGGTCCACCTTCGTGGGATCCTTGCCCGAAAAGGCACCGCCCCCGTGGCGCGCATAGCCGCCGTAAGTGTCCACAATAATCTTGCGGCCCGTCAGGCCCGAGTCCCCTTGGGGACCGCCGACGACGAATTTACCCGTCGGGTTCACCAGAAAGCGGGTGTGATCGTCCGGCTTAACGGCACAGTCCGCAAAGACGGGCGTGACCACATGGGCCCATAGATCCTCGCGGATTTTGGCCTGAATCGCTGCGTCTTCGGTCAAATCCGCGATCGCGGGATCATGCTGGGTCGAGATCAAAATCGTATCGATCCCCACCGGCTGCCCATCTTCGTAGATTGCCGTCACCTGGGTTTTGCCATCGGGCCGCAGGTAGGCCAGCTCGCCGGTTTTCCGCACCGCCGCCAGCCGTCGGGCCAGCCGATGGGCCAAGCTCGCCGCCAGGGGCATCAGTTCCGGCGTTTCATCGCAGGCAAAGCCAAACATCAGGCCCTGATCCCCGGCCCCGATCGCATCGAGCTGTTCCTCGCTGCTGCCCTCGCGACTTTCGTGGGCCACATTGACCCCCTGGGCGATATCCGGCGATTGCTCATCGAGGGCCACCATCACCGCGCAGCTATTGGCCGAAAAGCCGTTATCCGCGTCCGTATAGCCAATTTCCGCAATTTTCCGGCGGGCTAGCTCCACAAAATTGAGCTGGGTCTGGGAAGAAATCTCGCCCGTGATCAACACCAAACCCGTGTTGACCACCACTTCCGCCGCGACCCGAGAGGCGGGATCAGCGGCCAGAAGGGCATCAAGGATCGTGTCGGAAATCTGGTCGCAGATCTTATCTGGGTGCCCTTCCGTGACGGATTCCGAAGTAAAAAGATAGCGGCGAGCCAAGGGTTCTAGTCCTCCAACGGCAGGTTGCGTGAATGGGGCGACCGGCAACTGGCGCAGCGGTGCAGTTGATCAAGCCATTAATTGTAAAACGATAGCCGATCGCGGACGGGATCAATTGCACTTATGGCCTCAGGGCCGATCTCTGCCCCATGGGGAGACGATCGCACGGCCAATTCATCCAAACTCGCCACCACCACATCGGCCCCCGCCACGGCGGATCGACCGACAGGTGAGCGCGCCAAACCAATCACCCCCGCCGCCCCCGCCGATCGCGCCAACTGCACATCCAGCGCCGAATCCCCCACCACCACCACCTGCTCCGGCACCACCCCCAGTTCCCGACAGCCGCGCCGCAACAGGTCCGGGTCCGGCTTCGCCAACTGCGCCGACGATCCCCACGCCGCCGTGATGCGATCGCCCAACCCATAGCGCACGACAAAATCCGCCGTCAGATCCGGTCGATCCGCCGACACGATACCCAGCTTCAGCCCCGCCCCGTGCAGCCGCGCCACGCAGTCCACCACATCCGCAAACGGCGGCGTCCGATCCGCCTTGCGCCCAAGCCCCCCATCGGCCCTTTGAAAAGCTGCCGCCGCGATCGCCCGAGCCTCCGGCCCCCCCAGCCCCCACTCGATCAAAACCTCCGCCACCACCCGCTCATTCTCAAGCCGGGGAGACACCGCCAGCGGACCCGACGGATCTAGATCGACATGGCCACTGTCTAAATGCTCAAAGCGATCGCCCCGCAGCCCCAAGGCCAACAGCAGGCGATCGCCCATCCCCTCAAGGGATCCCTGGGGAAGCATCGCTGGGTCCACCTGGGCCATCACCGCCCGAACCCGCGCCATCCCCAAATCAACCAGGAACCCCGACACCTCCGCCAGGGTTCCATCCTTATCAAACCAGACCGCCGCGATCGGCCCAAACGCCACACCACCGCAGTCTAGCCACACCGCCGGAGCCCTAGACGCTCTCGACAACCTCTTCTTCCTCAGCCGCCTCAGCGTCCGTCTCCTCAGCCTCAGCCTCAGGCTCAGCTTCAACCTCAGCCGCCTCGACCTCAGTCGCCTCAGCCACCGGCTCCACCTCCGGCTCCTCCGCCGCATCCGGCACCTCATCCGCGTAATCCTCAGGCTCCGCCTCCAGCGGCGCACCACCCTGTTGGATTCGCATCTGCTCGCGGTACTTCGCCGCCATCTCCTCCGCCTTCTCGTAGACGATGTTCGGATCCCGCAGCATGTCACCCGGTTCCGGCTCCAACTGCTTCGTCGAAAGGGAGATCCGACCGCGCTCCGCATCCAGATCGATAATCATCACCTTCACCTCGTCATTGACGTTGAAGATGCTGTGGGGCGTATCGATATGGTCGTGGGAAATTTCCGAAATGTGCAGCAGGCCGCTGACCCCGCCGATGTCGATAAACGCACCGTAGGGCTTGATGCCGCGCACCGTCCCGATCACCACCTCGCCCACTTCCAGGCGGTTCATCTTCCGCTCCACCAGGGCGCGGCGGTGGCTCAGCACCAGGCGGTTGCGATCCTCGTCCACCTCCAGGAACTTGAGGGGCAGATCCTCGCCCACCAATTCTTCCTTCGGCTTGCGGGTGCTGATGTGGGAACCGGGAATGAAGCCCCGAAGGCCCTCAATCCGCACCAGGGCACCACCCCGGTTCGTGGCGAACACGCTGGAGCGCACCGTGGCGTCTTCCGCCTGGAGCTGGCGCACCCGTTCCCAGGCCCGCATGTATTCGATCCGACGGATCGACAGGGTTAGCTGGCCGTCCTCGTTCTCATCCGCCAGAATGAAAAACTCGCGCGTCTCGTTCGGCTGGAGCACCTCATCCGGGCTTTCAATCCGGTTGATCGACATTTCCTGGATGGGAATGTAGGCCGAAGTTTTGGCACCGATGTCAATCAGCGCGCCGCGCGGCTCGATGCTGAATACCGTACCTGCCACCGTGTCGCCAGGGCTAAAGTGGTAGTCATACTTGTCGAGCAGGGCGGCAAATTCTTCGTGGGTAAAGCCAACGTCAATGGCTGAGGTGTCTTGGATGGGCATGCTAACGTTTACAGTATCTCCGCACGGCAATGGCCTTCGGAGGTTGGACGGTGGGACTAGCAGTTGCGATGTGGCCAAAGGGTGCCGCTCCAACCGCTGGGCTGTGGCTGGAAGAGGCTGCGCCTTGGGTCCTCGCGATCGCGCCGGGGACAGTTCTCACCCCTCGGTGTAAGCTGCTCAGGCCATCGCAAGCACAACCGCTATGCATTGATGCAGAACCCCTATGGTACCACGGGAATTCCGGGTTAGGCCAAGGCGACTCGCCAGAGTGGCGGGGATAGCCGGTACGGGGATGCCTATCCCTTGCGCCGATGTTGCCGGCTCAAAATTGCGCTAAAACCGTTCTAAGGGCTCAGCGGCACTGGGGCCACGGGATCTAGATCTATGGCGGTGGAGATTTGCCCCGCGCCCTAGCTTGCCCAAGCTGCTCAACCTAGACCACAGGCACGGAAGGTTTCATGCTAGACTTGCAGTACCGATGCCCGCCACAGGTGCGGTAGACATCCGCTTCAGCGCATTTCGGTCATTTATTTCCCACGTTTGTACCGTCTGGATATTTGCCGACGGCATCAGCCTCTAAATCAAACCCGACCCCTTTGGCCCTATGGGTTGTGGCCGATGCGTGTGAATACGACCTTGAAGCTGAAATCATCGCTGGCTGACCGGCTGTGGTTCAGCAGCGCAGTTCGTCAAAGCCCAGTTTGAGGGGCGAGTTTCACAGCATTCAGTATTCCCAGCTATAGCTATCTGGATCGATCTTCCTAGATCAATGTTGCGGCGTTGGGGTCTGGTCGTTTCTGGCGATCGCCACCCGCGATCGCGCCCGAGAGGCGTCCACCGATCCCCCGACTGCCCAGATCCAGCCCTTAATGTTTTTGATTGTCAATCAATCAGGAGAGAACCGTATGGCTCAAGTAGTCGCACACCCCATGGAAAAATTGCAGCGCAAGGTTCGCCAATTGGTGGGGTCTGGGTTACTGGCTCCGACGGATGGGATTTGGAAAATTGCGTTTCTCTACGGCACGGAGTGGCCCCACTGGAAGGCGGAGCTTCTAGATTTTGGCTTTGAGATGCAGGATCCCGTTTCCGAACTGCTCCTGGTGGAGGCGTGGGAAGAGGAAGATTAGGGGAATCAGAGAATAGGAAAATTCGGTGAATTCCAGCGGTTCCCTATGCGTAAGGGGACTGAGGACGCTGCTTTTGAATCGTTCAATCCAGTGGCCTCACCCCCCTGATGCCATCGCCTCCTAAGGGGAATGGGCAAAAGGGATCCAGCCCTTTGGTCGAAGGGAGCCATTAGGGAATCTGGGGGGACTCAATGGTACGCCGTCGGCCCCTAGGATAGATTCTGCGGAAGTTCCGTGGGCTGCCCCCGCGATCGCGCCGCCGTGGCATCACACGATCAGGGGGCTGAAAGTAGGTAGATCCCCAAGATCCTCAGCCCCAGCCGCTTCCGCTAGCGCAGGAAATTCATATTGGGCTGCACCTTGGCCCGCACCAGGATCGCTGAGATATTGTCGTGGCCGTTGTACTGGTTACTCAACTCGATCAGTTGCGAGAGCCCTTGATCGAGGTTGGCGCGGGAACTGAGCAGGGGCGCGAGGTGGGTTTGCCAGTGGGTTTCGATTAGGTCATTGTCGCTCATGCCGTCCGAGCAGAGCAGCAGCAGCGTATCCTCGTCGAAGTCGAGCACCTGAATGTCCGGATCAATGAAATCGCTGTCCCGAGGGCCAAGGGCCTGGGTGAGTTGATAGGCATCCGGGCGGCTGTAGGCGGCGCTCGGATCAACGCCCCGCTGGATCTCCCGCTGGCCCACTTCGTGATCGACGGTGATCTGTTCGAGGCCCCGGCGGCGGCTCAGGCGATAGAGGCGGCTATCCCCCACATGGGCGATCGCAACCTTGGAATTATGCACCAGGGCCAAGACCAGCGTGGTCCCCATGCGGCCACTGCCTGATCGCAAATCCCGCTGGTTCGTTTCAAAAATGACCCGATTGGCCTCTAGGATGCCCTGGCGAATGGCATCGGCGGACGGTAGGCGATCCTCAGTCCAATGCTCATCAAAATACGTCTGTAGGGTTTTGACCGCTAGGCTGCTGGCCACCTCGCCACTGGCATGGCCCCCCATCCCGTCACAGAGGATGTAGAGACTGCGGGCGCAGATGCTCTTGCCCATGGGCGTCTCGCGCCGCTGAACATTGGTATAGATGCCAAAGCAGTCTTCGTTGTGGTCCCGCTGGCGGCCGATATCGCTGCGGCCCGCTTCGTCGAGGCTGGCGAGCTGCATGGGCAACACGACGGTGGGGGCGTCATCGACGTTCGTGTCCTCCTCATCGTCATCGTCGAGGTCGGACGAGTCCATGGCCCCGAGGCTGTCGATCGCATCCCGCAGGGACATGGCCCCCTGGGGTTCCGCCCTAGGGGATCCAAAGGCCATGGAGGATCCGGCCCCCACAATGCGCAGGGGCTGCCCGTTCGAGATGGCCTCCAGGTGGGTGCGCACTTCGCCCACCACCAACAGTTCACAGGCGGCAAGGCTCTCCGCTAGGGTGCGCAGGGGCTCTAGATCGTCGCGATCGCAGCGGCCCAGCATCTCCACCCAGGTCTGCCCCAAATCCCGCAGCAGGGCCGAATGCTCCAGACTCGGGGAATAGTGCAAATAGGCCAGACAGGGCACCCGATCCTCATCCACCTTCAGATTGTCCAGATCCAGCAGACTCGATGCGCAGCTCAGGGGCAGCAGACTCTCCCACAGATCCAGCAGCAGTTCCAGACCATAGACAATTTCCGGCAGGGGCGTTTCCGGGTCGCCCCACAGGTCCACCAACCCCGGCCAGCCCGTCCGATCCTCCAGGATCGTCACCTGCTGATGGGTATCCTCCCAGGCATCCACCAGCACGGGCAAATGTTGCTCAAATTCCGCCTCAAGGGCCAAATAGGGACGAGCCACCGCTGGCACCACGGTCTCCAGGGACGCCTCTAGGGCCGCTTCCCCCTCAGGATCCTCTGTCGCCGCCCGGGCCAGGTTCGCCTCCGCCTGGGCCACCGCCGCATCCAAACTTCGCACCCGATAGGGGTCGCGATCGCACACCCGCAGCCGCGCCGCCGTCGGCACCACCGTACTCATCTCCAGATCCGACAAAGCCCCATAGCGCCAGTAGGGCGTCCCCGCCGCCGCCACATCCGGGGCAGGCCAGCCATAGGCCTTGCGCGGCGAATCCACAATCGCCAGCAGCGGCTCCGCCAATGCCACCCCACAACTCGGACAAGCTAAGGATCCCACCGGCACCTCCGCCGAGCAGTCCGGGCAAGTCTCGTGGGTCAGGGACGTCCCGCACCGCTGACAAAACTTATGCCCATCGGGATTTTCAAATTGGCACTGGGGACAAATCAGCATAAATCGGCTTCCTCGGCTCTCCTCAGATCGTAATGTCGCCGCATGGGCCAGCGGGTAGCGGTGCCAGATGGAAAGCGGATCCCCAACGGTCACCGAGGCGGTTTGCCCGACCTAGGGCGCACTGACCTGGAAATTCCGTGACCCGCCGTAGTCCGACAGATCGGCCAACTGGTCTAGGGGTTGAACGCCGGGGTACAGTTTTCGATCAATTTCCCAGGTGGGGAAGCTGGTGATGCCCACCTGGCGACACAGGTCCGTTTGGGAATTGGCCCCGGCGGGATCGCACTCGATGTAGTTCAGCTTGGCGGCGGCGCTTTGGCCGAACAGTTGCTTTTGATCGTGGCAGTGGGGGCACCAGAACGCGCCGTATTCCTTGGCCCCCGTGGCGGTTAGGTGGGTGGCGAGGGCTTCGGCGTCGGCGGTGGAAACGGTGGTGACGGGGGGGGGCTGTTGGCCATTGCCGGTGTCGGCGCGGGGGCCGGTGTTGCCATTGGTGGCGGCGTAGAGCCCCAGGACGCCAACGCCGACGATCGCGGCGACGATGAAACTATTAAAGGCCGCCTGCCCCGGATCTTCCCAGTCCCGCCCGAGGGCGCTCAGGGCCAAGAAACTGGCGGAAAAGGCGGCGGAGGTGAAGCAGTAGACGCAGGCTTCTTGGATTTCAAAGGCCAGCAGATACATGAGATAGCTGCTGAAGACCGCCATGGCGGTGCCGCCCAACAGCAGCAGGGTGCCGGTCCACCGCTCTAGATCCAGGCGCAGTTGCTTGCGATCGCTACCCACCAGCAGGGGAGCCACGGCAAAACTGCCCATGGCCAAATAGGCCAGCAGCCCAAACACCGTTAGGGGAATGCCGAAAACATAGGCATAGGGGCTATTGAGCACCGTATCGCACCCTTCAGTGGGACAGGCGGTGCTCCCTAGGACCAGCTTAGAAAAGGTCAGGTAGCCCGTCAGCAGGGCTCCAACAATCGCGATACCCGCGATCGCGGGCCGTGACCAGCGTTGTATCCAGGGGGTCTGACGACGTCGTCTCATGGTTAACGAAGGGGCCCTAGTGCAGCGCGATTCTTGAGGCAATGACCCCCACCCTAATTCCCCGGCGGAATGGTGGAGGAGCCACGCCATCCCTAGGGTAACGGACTGGCCTGTCCCCGTCCACTAACCCAGACAGGCCGCGCGATCGCGCCCCCTACGGGGTATGGGAAACCGGCGCGGAAGGCCGCAGGGTCGCAGGCAACTCCGCCACCCGCGATCGCCCCGATCTCGCCGCATCCACCAACTGCCGCACCCGATTCGGATCAATAGGATTTTCCCGCCGACCGCGCCGCTTCAGGGAACTCGCCACAATCACCCCATCCGCCACCGCCAGCAGACCGGCCACATTATTACAATCCGCCCCGCTGCCCACCAGCACCGGCGTCTCCCCAGCGGCCGACTTCGCCAACTCCAAATCCTCCACATTCGGCGGCGATCCCGTGGCCCAGCCGGACAAAATCACCGCATCCGCCAGCCCCCGCTCGATCGTATCCTGGACCGCCACCGTCAAATTGGGCGTCCCAATGGGTCGGGCATGTTTCACCAGCACATCCGCCAGGATCTTCACATCCGCCCCCAGCTCCCGGCGATAGCGCAGCAGTTGATGGGCCTGCCCCTCAATCAACCCCTGATCCGTCGCCATCACCCCACTGAGCACATTGACCCGAATAAACGACGCCCCCGTACAGGCCGCGATCGCCAGGGCACTGCGGGCATCATTGCGCAGCACATTAATCCCCAACGGCAACGCCACCAACGTCTGCAAATGCTGCACCACCGTCGTCATGGCGCTAATCACCGCCGGATCCGCCGCCTCCTTCGGGAAGGGCGCATCAAAAAAATTCTCGATCAGGATCGCATCAGCCCCCCCAGCCGCCAGGGCAACGGCCTCCTGTTCTGCGCGATCAATGACCGCCTTCAAACTTCCCCCCCAACGGGGAGCCGTAGGCAGGGGCAAGAGATGGACGACGCCAATAATCGGCTGAGCGTTGTTGAAAGTTCGAATTAAATCCACGCAGACCTAACTCAGGAAGTGACGGAACTCGATATACGCGCAGCACCCATTGTATCGAGATTTAGATCGACCTATCCCATCAACCTTCCCCATCCGATCACTTCCCCTGTCGCCACATCCCTGACCGGGTAAGGTCGCCCCGGCGATGGCTACCCCGCCCCACCCCCCAAAGCCCCCCAGGGCCAGGGCGATCGCTTGTCCAATCCACCCCCTAATCAGCCCCTTCCCCTAATGAATTGCCCTAACAGTCGGTTAGGTCACAATACGGACAGCCTGTGTTAGAGAACTTTCAATAATCCCAAAGGGGCGATAGGATATATACACGACGACCGGTGTACTGCAGCTAAGGGAGACAACCCAATTGATACCTGAGGATTTCTTAATCTTTATTGCCAAAGAGCACAGTGTTTCTAATACCGAACTTGAGGTGCTCTCCGCTGCCCTGAAAGGGGAGCCGATGAATGGAATTTCTAAGCGCCTAGGCATTCGCCCAGAGGCGGCCAGAAAGCGGCTCGGTGAGGTGTACAAAAAGTTTCACATCGGCGGGGCTGGTCCCGGTAAGCTGGCGAAACTCCAGCAGATCCTGGTGTCCCAGTACCAAACCCACCAGGCCCAGGCCAGCACGGCGACGCCGACGGTGATGGAGGTGGACGAGACCCTGCCGCCGTTTGACTGGGGTGAAGCGCCGGATGCGACGGTGTTCTTTGGCCGCACCCGGGAGCTGGCGGAACTGAAGGGATGGGCGGTGGATGATAATTGCCGCCTGATTTCGATCCAGGGCATTGGCGGGGTGGGTAAAACGGCCCTGGCGGTGAAGGCGGCCCAGGAACTGGAGGCGTCGGAGCATTTCGAGTTTGTGGTGTGGCGATCGCTGCGCCACAGCATTTCGGTGCGGGAACTGACGGGGCGTCTGACCCAGTTCATCCTGCGATCGCGGCGGGGCTACATGCCTGAGAGTACCCACGATCGCATCTCATCCCTCATCGAGTGCCTGCGTCAGCACCGCTGCCTGCTGGTGTTTGATCGGGTGGAGTCCATCCTGCGGGAAGGGGACGTGGCGGGCCAATACCGGGACGGCTTCGAGGACTATGGCGAACTGTTCCGGCGCTTGGGCGAAGAAAATCACCAAAGTTGCGTCATTCTCACCAGTTCCGAGAAGCCGCGTGAAATTGCGCTGCTTGAGGGCAATGCCCTGCCGGTGCGGGGGATGCAGTTGGGGGCGCTGTCGGTGGACGAAGCCTGCGAACTGTTCCGGGCCAAGGGACTCCAGGAGGAAAAATCCTGGGGGGATTTGGTGGAGGTCTATCGGGGCAATCCGCTGGCCCTGAAGATTGCGGCGACGACGATTCAGGAACTGTTTGGCGGCAAGGTGTCGGAGTTCCTCAAGCAGTCCACGCTGGTGTTTGGTGAAATCAAGGAGCTGGTGCAGCGCCAGTTTGATCGCCTTTCGGAACTGGAGAAGAGCATTCTCTACTGGTTGGCGATTGAGCAGCAGCCGATTTCCCTGGAGCAGTTGCGTGAGGACATTTTCGTGCCCTGTCCGCAGCCGGAGTTGCTGGAGGCGTTGGCGTCCCTGGGGCGGCGATCGCTCATCGAGCGCAGTGCTAGCAGTGCCCTGTTTACGCTGCAACCGGTGGTGATGGAGTTTGTGTCCCAGGAGTTTGTGGAGCGCATGGGGGCTGAACTCCATGACCTGACGCGATCGCAGAAGGTGGAGCGCCTAGATGTGTTCCGCAGCCACGCCCTGGTGGCCCCGTCCCAGAGCCGCAAGCGGGGTAAGGCCACGCCGGCGAGCCTGAAGCTGATGGAAGCGGTCAAAAACAGCGTCCGCAAGACGGTGCGCAACGAAAAGCAGATCGAAACCCAGTTTGAAAAGGTGCTTGAGGTGCTTGAGGCGAAGTTCCCCCTAGAGGTGGGCTACGCGACCCAGAATGTGAGGCATCTGCTGGAAAGCCTCCAGGCTGATATGAGTGACTATGGTAAGGGCTAGGGATTGGCGAAGGTCATCCATTACCCGTTGATCAATTAATCACCTAATTGATTGGGGGCCACTGGCTTGGACGCGATCGGGGGGAGCGGATGATTAGGCTTCCCTCGATTTTTTCTGGGATTTTTTTGGCGTGTTGTCCAATCCTGCCCTAGGCGATCGCCCCAGACCCGGTTCAGCCTTGGTCCAGCTTTTGTGGGCATGGCCGCGATCGCGGCGGCGTGTCAGAGAGATTCAGGCGGGAAGATCCGGGGGAGAAGCCGGTTGCGGTGGCATCGAAAATGAGAAATGGAAGCGGGGATTGAGCCGGTGGGTGAGGGGGTGGCCATCCCGCAGGTGGTTTTCGATGAGGGGGGTGATGTCATCGAGGGTGAGGCGGCAATACCAGGTTTCGTCGGGGGTGACTCGGGCGCTGGGGCCGGTGCTGCATTGGCCGAGGCAGCCACTGGCGGCGACGGCGGTGCCATCCGGGAGGGCCGATGCCTGGAGGGCGGCCAGGAGGGCGGCGGATCCGCGCAGTTGGCAGGTTTCCGCTTGGCAGATCCAGAGGCAACGGGGGGGCGGCTGGCTCATGGGGCGTTTGGATCGAGGGGGTGGGTATAACGGTTCAGGGGGTATTGGTTAAGCTAGCGTTTTTTGGACGGTGAGGGGAAAGGGGAGGGGCTGGATGGAGGGGTTGCTGACGCGGTGGGTGTATCTGTGGCAGGAAACGTGGCGCGGCCTCCAGCGGGGGGGCTGGATGAATTGGGCGGCGGTGGGGACGGTGGCGGTGTCGTTGTTTTTGTTTGGGTTGAGTTTGCAGGCGTCGTGGCAGGTGGAGCGGCTGCTGGAGCAGTTTGGCAGTCAGCTTGAGATTTCGGTGTATCTGACGCCGGGGACGGATGCGATCGCGCTGGCGCAGCAGTTGAAAACCTGGCCGGAGGCGACGGCGGTGGAGGTGATTCCGCGCGATCGCGCCTGGGCGAATTTGGTGCAGGAGTTAGGAATTTCTGACATTGAGCAGGCGACGCAGCAGTTGGCGGGTAATCCGCTGCTGGATGAGTTGAAGGTGCGATCGCGCAGTTCTGAGGTGACGGCGACCTTGGCGGCCCGCATCGAGGCGATCAAGGGGGTGGAGGCGGCCCAGTATGTGGCGGAGGCGGTGCAACGGCTGCGGGAGGTGGATCGGGCGTTGCAGACCATTGGCCTGGGGGTGGTGGGGCTGCTGGTGTCCGCCGCGATCGCGACGATCGTGACGACGATCCGGCTGGTGGTGGCGGCGCGGCAGCGGGAGATTGAGATTATGCGGCTGGTGGGGGCCACCCGGGATTGGATCTATTTGCCCTTTGTCCTGCAAGGGTTGCTGTTCGGCCTCCAGGGCAGCGCCCTCGCCTGGGGCAGTTTGTTGGCCCTGCAACAGACCCTGCGATCGCTGGTGGCGCGGCAGGCAACCCTTTTGCAATGGCTGGTGGGGGATTTGGCGGTGCGGCCCGTCGATGCCCTGATCCTGGGGGGAATTTTGGTGGGCTTTGGGTGCGCCGTTGGTCTGGCGGGCAGCTTTTTGGCGGTGCTGCGGACGGCCCAGCCCACGGATGAAACGCCCCAAACCCTAACGTCCTAACTATCCTGGCCCGATCCCACGCCCGCGCGGATCATTACCATAGTCCTTGAGTCCCTCTTCTTCCAAAATTCCAGGATGGCTATGCTGCCGCGCGTTCCGTTCCTTCATTCATTTCGTTCTTTCTTTCCAAACATTGCCCCTGGGGTGCGGGGGGCCGCAATCGCGGTATTTCTGACCCTCGCCCTCACCCTGGGCCAATGTTTCGTAAACAGTTCACCCGCCCACGCCCTCGGCGGCCCGCAACCGCCCCTCGATCAACCGGCCCCGACCTTCACCCTGCCCAGCAGCCTCGACGGCGCAGCGGTATCCCTCGATGACTATCGGGGCCAGTGGGTCGTGGTCTATTTCTATCCCCAGGACTTCACTCCGGGCTGCACCCTTGAAGCGCGGCGATTTCAGCAGGATTTACCCAAATATCAGGCGATCAATACCCAAATCCTAGGCATCAGCGCCGATGACACGGAATCCCACACGGAATTTTGTGATTCTGAGGGGCTACGCTTCCCGCTCCTGTCCGATCGCGCGGGGGAAGTCAGCCAAGCCTACGGAGCCTGGATGGGCCGCGCCTCCCTGCGCCACACCCACATCATCGATCCCGACGGCGTCCTGCGGGCCACCTTCCTGGGGGTGCGTCCCGCCATCCACAGCGCCGAAGTCCTGGCCCGCCTCGATGAGTTGCAACATCCCGAGTCGGCCCCGCGCCTCACGAGCTGATCGGGCGCACCACTGGCAAAACGCCCGGAAAATTTCCCAACCTGCTAAATCTAAAGATTTGTGAAAAGTGGGCGATCGCCCCCAAACCCGCGATCGCCTCCACGCCTCAAACCCTTGCTTAATAAGGTGTTGGGGCATTTTTTATGGGCCAAATCAAAACCCGACTGTTTTAGTCGGGATTATTTGACGGCATTTTTTTCGGCGTGATAGGTTGCTGACATCGCTGGAAAACGCGCCACCGCGATCGCCCAGCCCCATCGGGATCACGTTCAACGCATTCGGATCAGGCCCCATGACCCAGGCAACCCTCGCCCCCAGCCACAGCCACCACAGCCACGATGATCATCAGCATCATCACCACGAAGGCGGGCATTTCACCCATTTGCAGTGCAAGGAATGCGGCGCGGAATATGAAGCCAAGGCCATCCACGTTTGCGAACTGTGCTTTGGTCCCCTCGAAGTCAAGTACGACTACGACGCCATCCGCGCCAACGTCAGCCGCGAAAAAATTGCCGCCGGTCCCCACTCCATCTGGCGCTACCGCGACTTTTTGCCGGTGACCTCCGCTGACCCGATCGACGTGGGCACGGGCATGACGCCGCTGATCCGCGCCAACCGGTTGGGCCGTCGCCTGGGCCTCAAAAATCTCTACATCAAGAACGACGCGGTGAACATGCCCACCTTGAGCTTCAAGGATCGGGTGGTCTCCGTTGCCCTGACCCGCGCTCGGGAGTTGGGCTTTGATACGGTCTCCTGCGCCAGCACGGGCAATTTGGCGAACTCCACCGCCGCGATCGCCGCCCACGCCAACCTGGACTGCTGCGTCTTCATCCCCTCCGATCTGGAAGCGGGCAAAGTCCTGGGCACCTTGATCTATGGCCCCACCGTGATGGCCGTCAAGGGCAACTACGACCAGGTGAACCGCCTCTGCTCCGAGGTCGCCAACAGCCACGGCTGGGGTTTTGTCAACATCAACCTGCGCCCCTACTACTCCGAAGGCTCCAAAACCCTCGGCTTCGAGGTGGCGGAACAGTTGGGCTGGAAGCTGCCGGATCACATCGTTGCGCCGTTGGCCTCCGGGTCCCTGTTCACCAAAATCTATAAGGGTTTCCAGGAACTGATCGCCACGGGCCTGGTGGATGCCAAGGACGTGCGGTGCAGCGGTGCCCAGGCCGAGGGCTGCTCGCCGATCGCGGAAGCCTTCCGTCAGAATCGCGACTTTATTACCCCCGTCAAACCCAGCACGATCGCCAAATCGATCGCCATTGGCAACCCCGCCGATGGGGTCTACGCCGTCGAGCAGGCCCAGAAGACCAACGGCCACATTGAAACCGCCACGGATGCGGAAATCATCGAGGCGATGAAACTGCTGGCGGAAACCGAAGGCATCTTCACCGAAACCGCTGGGGGCACCACCGTAGCCGTCCTCAAGAAGCTGGCGGAGGCGGGCAAGATTGACCCGGATGAGGTGACGGTGGTTTACATCACCGGCAATGGCCTCAAAACCCAGGAGGCGGTCCAGAGCCACGCGGGTGAGCCCTTGACGATCGAACCGAAGCTGGATTGCTTTGAGGCGGCCCTGGAGCGGTCCCGCACCCTCGATCGCCTGGAGTGGCAGCAGGTGTTGGTGTAAGCCGCGATCGCGCCGTCCCTTGAACAATTTAATCCCGAAGATGGGGGCGACGGCCACGGTAGGCGCTGCCCCCTTTTTGTACCGGCCTTGCCGGGTTGGCCCTTTGGGATTGTCGGGATCGGTCCAGTCCTGTTTTCGTTTATTCTCAGTTTTTGCGTCCGTTCAACGATTTAGCTCAATCCTTCACCATGGCTATTAAGGTTCTCATCCCCACCCCCCTGCAAAAATTCACGGGCGATCGCGCGGAAATCGAATGCGGCGGCGGCTCCATTGGCGAGTTGATCGACTCCCTAGAGGCATCCTGCCCCGGCATCAAGGCGCGCCTGTGCGATGAGGCGGGCAAACCGCGCCGCTTCCTGAATTTTTACGTCAATAGCGAAGATATCCGCTTCCTCGATGGGGTTGAAACGCCCCTCAAGGATGGCGACGAGGTGAGCATCGTTCCGGCGGTGGCGGGGGGCTGAGGCTGATCGGATCCGGGGGGTGGCGATCGCGCGATCGCGGATTGGTCGATCCATCACCCCCTCCCCGGCGCGATCGGGGTCAAGTCCCTTGCCCAAGGGCCAGGGTTCCCTAGAATAATCCCTAGGATCAATGGGACAACGGCAGCCCAGATTCCATCTCAAGTCCAATAGGGAGACGTGATCAGCATGGCGGAAGAACAGGCGAAAAAGCCCGCAGGGGCCACTGGGGCGGCCAAGGCCGATGCGAAACCGGCGGCGAAGAAGGAAAAACCGCCGGCCCTGGAAGATAAGCCGTTTCGGGAATTTATGGAGCAGCATTACCTGCCGGCTCTGAAGGCGGATTTGGGCGATCGCGGCGTGGATGATCTGGAACTGGCCCTGACCTGTGAACCCATGCCGATCGCGGGTATGGCCGATGCGGGTGAAGTGTGGCAGGCCATTGGCCGCTGGAATGGGGGCGATCGCGAATTTCGGATCTATTTCCCCAAGGAAGATATCAACGGCAGCAAGGGCTTTTCCTGTACGGAAAAAGGGGCCGCCACCAGCACCCTGGAATCGTTCATGATCGATGAGCGCAAGGCGAGCCTGGATCTGATGGTGGTGTGTTTAGTGAAGCGCCTGCGCGCCCAGAAGTGGATCGAGCGTAACTAGGGTCTTCTCAGGGTTGCTTTGGGGTGTTTCTGGCGTGGACGGAAGCACCCGCGACCCAATCTATGCTCAAATGCCCTGGCTAGGTACTCTCCGCCGTCATTATGCAGCCCTTTGAATTCCTGATCCCGAGACGTCCGGTCTCGCTACAGGCCAGGAGTCGGGCAAACCTTCAAGCCTGGAAGAATTTTGTCCGCGAAGAGGCTAAGAAGGTATGGGATGTCAACCTTCCCCCAGTGTCATTCCCGCCGCTTCGGTTCTCGATTGTCTATCTGTGCGACAGTTCACCGGCGGATATCGATAACATCATCAAACCCATCCAAGATGCCCTGGTCGGTCTGGTGTTTGAGGATGATTTTTTGATCTCGGATGTTGATAGCCATCGCCGATTCTTAGCAGAGCCAATTGACATTACTAATCTTCCCCCCTTGCTCCAGGTTGCCATTGAGATGGGCCGTGAGTGTGTCTATGTCAGGGTCAGTGATGCAGAAGATCTTGGGAGTTACCTATGAATAGCCCCATAAAAACGGCTCATGACGAGAAGATTGACTCATTAGTCGCTACCTACGAGCAACAGGGATTTACCGTTCTGCGGGAACCGTCCAGTGGGCAGTTGCCCTTTGATTTAGGGGGCTATCGGCCAGACTTGATCGCCACGCGGGGAGAGACGGGCTTAATTGTTGAGGTGAAGACCACCACATCTCGCATTTCCGTTGATCGGTTTCAGGCCCTGGCCCAGGAAATTTCCCAGCATCCGGGTTGGCGTTTTCTATTGGTGACCCTGGAGGATGTGGATTCGTTTGGGGTGCCAACGACCGATCATGAATTACCGGCGTGGCCGCAATTGGCGGTAAAACTGCGGCAAGCGCAAGCCCTCATGGCGGAAGGGACACTTGAACCGGCGCTTCTGTATCTATGGAGCATTTTTGAGGCGGCGCTTCGTCGGCAGGCCATTGAGCAAAATATCCCCGTTGAGCGGTTCCCGGCCCCGAGACTTTTGAATCATCTGTACTCCCAAGGTGAAATTTCCGTTGAGGAGATTGATCTTTTCCAGGAATTTAGGCGTAGGCGCGATCGCGTTGCCTATGGTGCTAATGAATCGATTGATTTGCCTTGGATGGAGTTGGTGTTTGAAGCGGTTAATCGCCTGGTGGACGATTGGAAAGGTCAGGATTCTGCTTAGTTTGGACTGGATTTTGAATACGTGTTGAAGTTAGAAATCAAATAGCTCGAAGCCGCCGCGATCGCGGTTACTGCCCTCCTCGTCCTCCTGCGGTGCGGGGAGGGTTTCGCCGTCTGGGGTTGGGCTGGTCGGTGCGGGAGCTTGATCGAGGCTTTGGAGCCGCCGCTCGAAGTGGCTGACCCGGTGCTGGAGCTGCTGGGCCACCAAAAGTCCCTGCTCGAAGGAGGTGCGGGCGCGATCGCGTTCCTGCCGCTCCACAAAAAATTCCCCGAGGCGATCATAGGTGTCCATCATGGCGTAGCCGTCCCCGGCCTCCCGCGCCAGGGTGAGCATGGACACGTAAAATCCGGCCACCTCATCCCGGCGATCGCCATAGGCCGGATGGGTGCGGTAGAGTTCCGCGATCGCGCTGACGGCTTCGCGGGCCACGTCAAATTGGCGCAACTGCTGGGCCAGGAGCGAGCCGCGCCGGTAGAGACTTTCCGCCTCCGCTGGGCGATCAAGTTTGAGGTAGTCCGCCGCGATCGCCGTTTGCAGGGTCGGCAAGAGGCGCACGGCCCCCACTTCCCGGTAGAGGTTCGCCAAATCCTGCCGCGCCGGGAGGGAAATGTCGGGCTTTTGCGATCGCTCCGCCAGGGTAATGATGTGTTGTAGGTAAGTCACCTGCCAGAGGCGATCGCGCGGAATGATCGGCGGTTGCCGGAGCGTCAGGCCGTTGCCGCCGCCCGCTGGGTCAAGTTCGCGCTCGGGGGGGATGGGGCTGGGCTGCTCCCGTTCGAGGCGCAACAGGTCTTGATAGGCCGCGATCGCCCGTTCGTAGTCAAAGCTTTGGGCCGCCAGGGGGGCCACCGCTTCTAATAAAGTCCGCAGTCGCCCGCGATCGCCCCCCGCCCGCGCCGCCGCCACCAGCGGATCATAGAGTCGCAGGGCCGCCTTCGGTTGCCCCACCTGGCCGTAGGCGATCGCGATCGCCTCGCGCTGGTCCGGGGTGTCCTGGGGGGGGACCGCCGCCGGATCCGGTTTTGGCAGCGCCGGTCGCCGCTCCAGCAGGGCCACATTCCCCGTCATGGCCGCCTCCAACTCCTTCAGCCGCTCTAGGATGAACCGCGCCTGGGGAATTTCATCGCTGCGCCACGCGATCGCCCCAACCCGCCCCAGCGATCGCGCCTCGTCGATTGGCCCCACATAGCGCATCAGCCGCAGGTAGCGATTCCATTGACTAAAGGCTTCTACCCGACGGCCCGCCCGGAAATCCGCCACCGCCGCCCGATCAAGATTGGCCAACTCAGGACGCAAGGCCGCAATCTGCGCCGCCGTCAACGGTTGCGTCAGGGGGAACGCGGGCAGCAGGGGATCCGCCGCCTGAAGCTCCAGGGGACTTGGTTCAAACTCGTCCGGCGGCAGGGGCGTCAGAAAATCAAAGGGGGAAAATTGGGCCAGGGCCGACGGCGACGGCACCAACGCCCCCAGGGATCCCAGCAACATCAGCAGGGTAAAAAGACGCCAGGGTTGCGATCGCGGCGGACGGCCAACGGCATTAGACCAGGGCGCGATCGCAGCGCGGACAACCAACAAAGGGGCAATCAAGGGGGCAGCCATGGGGCAACGGCATCCGTTAACAGAACTGGGCAACAGCAGTCAAATCCACCGCTGCTACTGTAGCCCAACGGCCCACCCCCTAAACCCCAACCCTAGGCCGAGACCTGATAGCGGCTCGTCAGGCGATCCAACTGCTGCACCAGCAGACTCAGGAACAGGCCCACATCCGTCACGATGCCCACCGACTCCAGGGAGCCGCGATCGGTCAGCTTCGTCACCACCGCCGGGTTGATGTCCACACACACCAGCTTCACCCCCGAAGGCGTCATATTGCCCACGCCGATCGAGTGCAGCATCGACGACAGCATCAGCACCACATCCGCCCCCTGAATCAGGCGCGCGTAGTCCTGCTGGGCCGCCACCATGTCCGTGATCGTGTCCGGCAGGGGGCCATCATCGCGAATCGACCCGGCCAAAGAAAAGGGCACGTTATTTTTGACACATTCGTACATCACGCCGCTGGTCAAAATTCCGGCCTCCACCGCCTGGGTGATGCTGCCGTGGCGACGGATGGTGTTGATGGTCTTGAGGTGGTGGCGGTGGCCCCCCCGCACGGAGGTGCCCTGCTTCATGTCCACCCCCAGGGAGGTGCCCATCATCGCCTGTTCCATGTCGTGGACGGCGATCGCGTTGCCCCCCAACAGGGCCTGCACATAGCCTTCGCGGATCAGGTGGGCCAAATGCTCACCGCCCCCCGTGTGGATGGTCACCGGCCCCGCCGCCACCACGGTCTTGCCGCCGCGATCGCGCACTTGCCGCAGTTCCCAGGCGATTTGCTCCACCATCAGTTCCACCCGGCGCTCGCTAGACACCCCCGAGCCCATGAACGTGAACTCCTGGGAACCCGCCGGTTTGCCATCGCGGGCCTCCACCTTCCGCACCGTGCGGATGCCTTCGACCCCCGTCACCACTGACTCGCCTAACTCCAGATCCCGCAGCAGCTTGCACCGGGCGATCGGCGCACCGGATCCGAGGCCCGAAATGGCGATCGCCCCATCCATCCGCTGATTTTCCACCCGGAGCCACTGGCCCGCCAAGCGCACCTCCGTCGGGTAGATCGTCGTCACATAAAAATCATCCGGCGCAACCCCGGCCATCTCCACCGGCTCCAACTGCGCATCCGCGATCGCCGACTCCTCCGGATTCACCGCCCCGAAGTTGATCAACTGGCTCATCAACTCCTCCATCACCTCATGGGAAGGAGCCGTCACCTTGATCTTGGCCGACGACGTACTTTGGCGCTGTTCCCCCAGTTGGAAATTCAGCACCTGAAAACTACCGCCCCCCTCCACGATCGTATCGAGCGCCCGGTTAATCAACCCCGAATCCAACAGGTGCCCCTGCAACAGAATCGTCCGGCTCTCCAGACCCGCCTTCGCCTGACGATCTTCGAGAATCGGCTCATTCACCCGCAGGGTCAGGCATTTTGAAGCGCCCCCCGCCTTCAGGAACTCCGTCAGGGGCGTTTCCACCACCTCAAACCCCGCCGCCGCCAGCTTGCCTCGCAGCTCTTCGCTGGCCTTATTCATAATCACCACATCGCGGATATTCACCGCATTGCAGGAGAAATTGACCGCATCGGCCTCCCCCATGGTGATCCGCTTCTCGACCGGCACCCGCCGCTCGATCAACTGGTTCGAGTAGGAATCAAACGCCTCGGGGTAGTAGAGCAAATAGCCCCCCTCCAGGGGACAGAAGCACGTATCCAGGTGATAGAACCGCTCATCCACCAAATGCAGGGACAGCACCTCAATATCGAGCCATTCCGCCAGGTAGCCATGGGAATCGAGCTCTGACCGGAACCCGTAGCCCGCCCACAGCCAGCGCCCCTCGCGATCAAGCAGGGCATCGCCCGCCCCCTCGAAGGGCAATTCCTTGGGCAGTTCCTTAACCGTGAAGCCGTTTTCCTCAAACCACGCCTTAAAGTAGGGCTCTTCCCCCTGCCGTTCCTTATGGAAAAAGCGACTGAGGACGACGGTTTTATCGAGCACTAATCCGGCGTTGGCCGTGAAAACCATATCGGGCCAGCCCTTGGCCGGGGTCACCAGATCCACCCGGGCGCGGCTTTTGATAATTCCGTAGAGACTTTGCCATTGCTCGATCGCGCGTTCCTGGGAGGATTTGTGGATATTGCCCTCCATCCAGGGATTAATCACGTAGTCCACGTCGTAGTGGTCGGGCGGACACATGAGAAAGCGAAGTTCGGAATTCATAGGTGACCTGCTGTTTGGCGTGGGATGCTGTGGAACTGCGCCCCGGCGGGGATTGATCGGTGGGGGTGCAGGGGTTTGGGAAACTCCGATCTTTAATCGTAGGGGATGATTGATGGGTAGTCGCGGCTACAAAATTTTGCGATCGCCTGGATTTGGGGGGCAATGATCGGCGTTAATGGGAGGTTGAAGGTAGAGCTTGCGGTGATCTGGCCGGTCCTGGGAAAGGGCGCTGGTCCGGCTGGCTTGTCAAAGGGTGATAACTTTAGCGGTCCCGGAGGGCAAGTTGAAAGGATGGGGGCGGCCCTGGGACCCTGGGGGAGGGGGCTGACCTGGGAGGGTTGATTTGGGGCTGCTTCGGGGCTAAGTCGGTGCTGGGGGGCGCGATCGCCGACGAAGGTACGGAAGCGATTTTTGGTATCCAGGTTTACCTCATAAACCGAGAAAACTCGCGGTTCGTTGAGATATACCAGGATCTCAAGGGCGCAGATTTTTGCTATCAAAGTTGTAGGCGAAGTTATCGGCAAATTCTAAGAATTTCGCGGGGGCGGTTCACTTTGGCCATGGGCTGAGGGTGGATGGGGCGATCGGCTGCGGGGAAAGCCCATCACCATCCGTCGCCCCCCGGATGTGGGTCTACTAGGGATTCAGGAGGCGGTCAGTGATGTTGTCGATGCAGTGGGATGAAGTGGTCAATCCGTTCCCGATCAATAGCGTGGTTCGCCACCAAAAGCATCCAGATGCCCTATTCCGCGTGATTGGTCAGCTAGGACCGGACATGTGTAAGGTGACCTGGATTAATCGCCCAGGGCGCTTCGCGGAGATGGTCAATGTGCGGGACTTGACCCTGGTGGAGGTATTGCCGCCAGCGGAACCGGTGACCCCGGCGGACTATCAGCCGAAGACGATGATCCGCAATGTGCCAGTGCGCTAGGGGCGGCCGTGGGGGGCGTCGTTCCGGTGGCTGGGTTCACCGGCGGGGCGAGGGATCCTAGGCTAGAGGGGCTGCGAGCCCCTAGAATGGTCCTTTGCAATTGGTACTGCGAAAGGTAGGTGTAGCGTCATCGTGCCGACCCTGGGTGTGAATATTGATCATGTGGCGACCATTCGTCAGGCGCGCCGTACGGTGGAGCCGGATCCGGTGGCGGCGGCGGTGCTGGCGGAGTTGGGGGGGGCGGATGGCATTACGGTGCATCTGCGCGAGGATCGTCGCCATATTCAGGATCGCGATGTGCGCTTGCTGCGGCAGACGGTGCGCACTCACCTGAATTTGGAGATGGCGGCGACGGATGAGATGGTGGCGATCGCCCTGGATATTCGCCCGGATTATGTGACGCTGGTGCCGGAGCGGCGTGAGGAGGTGACCACGGAGGGGGGGCTGGATGTGGCGGCTGCGCGCGATCGCCTGACGGCGGTGGTGGCGGCGTTGCAGGGGGCGGGGATCCCGGTGAGTTTGTTTGTGGACCCGGATGCGGCGCAGCTTGAGGCGTCGGCGGCGACGGGGGCCAAGTTTGTGGAATTGCACACGGGCACCTACGCGGAGGCGAAGGGGGAGGCGGCCCAGGGGCGGGAGCTGGCGGTGCTGGCGGAGGGCTGTCGGCGATCGCTGGATCTGGGGCTACGGGTGAATGCGGGCCATGGGTTGACCTATTGGAACACCCGGGCGATCGCGGCCCTGCCGGGGATGGAGGAGTTGAATATTGGCCATACGATCATCAGTCGGGCGGTGCTGGTGGGCCTAGAGCGGGCGGTGCGGGAGATGAAGGCCCTGATCGAGGGGGTGGCGATCGCCCCCTAGGGTCTGGGGCGGGCCGCTGAATTTGGGCCTGGGGTTTATTCGGTGCTTTATTAGATCCTTGGACCTTGGTGCGATCGCGGGCGCGATCGAGAGCAGATGACGACCTATTACTACTGCGTGGCGAGCCGTAAATTTCTCCTGGAGGATGAACCGATCCATGAGGTGTTTAAGGAACGCACCCGCCACTACCACGAGGAAGAGAAGGAAATTGACTTCTGGCTGGTGGAGCAACCGGCCTTTTTGAATGCGCCGGAGTTCGCCCAGATCAAGGCCCAGTGCCCGCAACCGGCGGCGGCGATCGTGTCCACCAATGCCACGTTCATTAACTGGATGAAGCTTCGGCTGGAGTATGTGCTGTCGGGCGAGTTTGAAGCGCCGTCGGCGACGATCCCCGATCCCTTGGCGAGTTTGGCCCCCGTGTCCTAGGTCGAGTCCTAGGGGCGGCTCAAGCGGGGCTCAAGCTGGGCTAAAACCGGGGAAGATCGCGCGGAGAGGCCGAGGAGCAACGGTGGGTAAGGTCAAGCTGAACTGGGGGCGATCGCGCCGTCTAATCGGAGATGGATTCGCCAATCTATCCATTAGGCGTTGGCGTTGGGTGGTGGCGATCGCGGCCCTGTTGCCCCTGCCCTTGACCATTGCTCCGGCGGCGGTGGCCCAGGTGGCCTGTGCGCCCCCGGCGGCGGGGGAATTTTTGCTGCTGGTGCGGCGGGGCGATCGCACCCAGGAAGCACGGCTCTATGATGCGTTGCCCACGGGGGTGTCCCTCGAAGCTTGCGACTATGTGGGCGAGGCCGTGTGGCGGCTGTCGGGGTTTCCCTCTAAGGCGATCGCCGATGCCTGGATTGACTATCTGCGCGATCGCGCGGGCCTCGAAGCCTACCCCATCGAAGCCGGGAGCGCCGCACCACCCTTTGATCCCCAAGCCTACCGGGAGCCCTACGCGGTGCTGGTGGACTATGGCGATGATCCGACCGTTGCGATCGCGATCGGCCAATTCCTCCAGCGCCCCCTGGATCTGGCGAGCTTCGGCCAGCGGCCCTATCTCCTGGTCGGCGGTGGCCGCGATGCCCGTCAGGCCGCCGAACTGATTCAGCAACTGAGCGATCGCGGATTCGCCGCCATCCTGGCCGATGGGCGACAGGTGGTGGTGCTGCGATCGCCGGTGCCCCTGCCCTAGGACCGCCTGCCGCACCCTTGCAATAGCCCCCAACGCAAAGGGGCGTCGCTCCATAGCCACGCCCCTTCCTAAGTTCGAGTTTTGCTGGGGTGAAGGGGGAAGTTTTGAAGGATTCCCGCCCGCCACCGATCCCTAGAGGTCGAACTGGTTACCGCGCCGATACTGTAGGTAAGCGGCGGCAAACAGGCCCGCAAGGGTCACGGGGATCAGCCCCAAAACAATACCTAGCAAAAGCGGCTCGATCACGGTCCTTGTCCTCCGTTGGTTAATCCGTTATCAAAATGGGCGCGTGGGCGACTCTGTGACGAATCTTAAGTCTAAATTAAGCGTGGAACCATTGCGTTCTCAGCAACATGGCCATGCCTTGGGGGCTAGCCGGTGTGGCGCTGTCCCCTGATTCTACCGAGTTCGTGGCCAAAAGGGGAGCGCAACGCCCCTGGGGATGACTCGCGGGCGATCGCCGTGGAGGGCGGGGGCTTTTGAGCTATGTTATTAATTGAAAGATTTCTTAATCAACCAGCGGCTGAGCGGTCCGTTCGTTTTGGATACCCAAGCGCCTCAAATTCGATCCAATTCGTCCCCCGCCCCGGCGATCGCGGGACTGCGGGCCATTGCCTTGGCGGTGGTGGTGCTGGTGGCGGTGGTGGGGTCTCTGCTGGCGGTGCGCTGGCTGGAGCCGATGGATCCCTACGCGGCCAGTGTGCTGGAGTTGGCGGGGAATCGCGATCGCGGTCAGGCCATCTTTCTCGAAAATTGTGCCGGTTGCCATGGGGCCGAAGCCCTTGGGGCCGTGGGGCCGCGTCTGGTGGGGGTGTCGGAGCGGCGATCGTCGGAGCAGATCATTGAGCAGGTGGTCAGCGGCCGCACGCCGCCGATGCCCCAGTTCCAACCGGCTCCCCAGGATATGGCGGATCTGTTGACCTATCTCAAACAACTGTAGGGGCGGGGTTTTCCCGCCCAGTCCCCAGGATCAATCCCCAACCAGCGCCCCACCGACCCAGTTGCCCCGTTCCCCTGATCCCCGATATTGCCAAGGTGGAACGGGTTTGGGGCGATCGCGGGGGGCCGGGTTGGGAGATCCAACCCCTACGACGGGATTGATAGGCCACGCCCCAGAACGGTCCTAGCGGAATTGGCGGGCGTAATAGTCGGCGTAGCGGCCCCCCTGGGCAATGAGCTGATCGTGGGTGCCGGATTCGAGGATGCGGCCCCCTTCGAGGACCAAGATGCGGTCGGCGCGGCGGACGGTGGCGAGGCGGTGGGCGATCGCGAGGGTGGTGCGCCCGCCCATGAGTTTGTCGAGGGCGTCCTGTACTAAAGCTTCCGATTCCGCATCGAGGGCGGAGGTGGCCTCATCCAGGATCAGGATTTGGGGATCGAGCAGGACGGCCCGGGCGATCGCGATGCGCTGCCGCTGCCCCCCCGACAGGCTCGCCCCCCGTTCCCCCACCCAGGTGTCGTAGCCCTGGGGCAATTGACTGATGAACTCGTGGGCGTTGGCGATGCGGGCCGCCCGTTCAATGGCCGCGCGATCGCCCTGGGACCGTCCGAAGGCGATATTTTCCGCGATCGTCCCCGACAGTAGGACCGTATCCTGGGGCACGAGGCCGATCTGACGGCGCAGGCTGGCGATCGTCACCGTTTGCAGATCAATGCCATCGACGCAGATGCGGCCCGTCTGGGGATCATAAAACCGCAGCAGCAGATTGACGATCGTGCTTTTGCCCGCCCCGGATGGCCCCACCAGGGCAACGGTTTCCCCCGGAGCAATGGTTAAGTTCAACGCCTCCAGCACCGGGCGATCGCCCTGGGGATAGGTAAACGTCAGGTTCTCGTAGGTAATTTGGCCGGTGACGGGGGGCAAAGGCTGGGCATCGGGGCGATCAACCACCGCCGGGGACGCCTGGAGCAGGGCAAAGAGGCGATCGACCGAGGCTTCGCTTTCCTTGAATTCGTTGTAGTTGCTGGTGGTGATGGCAATCGGATCGATCAGCAGGGCCACCGCCGCCACGTAGCTAATGAAGCCGCCGCCCGTCAGGTGCCCTTTGGAAATCTGCCAGCCCCCGAGCCAGAAGAGAAATAGGACGCTGGCGGCCTGCAAAAAGCCGACGACGACGAACTGGACGGCCTTGATCTGCTGGGCGCGGTATTTGGCCCGACGGCTGCCGTCCGCCGCGATCGCGAACCGTTCAGTTTCGTAGGCTTCGGCCCCAAAGGCTTGGATCGGCCGCATTCCCCCCACCGCCTCCGCCACCAGGGCCGCGAGACCGGCGACGCGATCTTGACTGCGGCGGGAAAATCCCAGCAGGCGATCGCCAAACCACGCAATCAGCACCGCCATCAGGGGCGCAATGATCAGCGAAGCCACGGTCAGTTGCCAGTTGAGGTAGATCATGTAGCCCAGCACCACGATCAGTTGCAGGATGCAGGGCACGAATTGGTGGAAGAGTTTGGCGATCGCGTCGCCGATGCGGTCAATGTCCCCCGTGAGGCGATAGGCCATCTCGCCACTGGCCGCGGTTTCAAAATAGTCCAGCCCCAGGCCCAGCAGATGCCGATAGGCCCGCACGCGCAAATCCTTGGCAATTTGCAGGGACGCCGCCGCCATCAGGGAATCCTGGCCATACTGGAACGCCCCCCGCACGATGAAGGCCGCCGCCGCGATCGCCGCGAGGCGCGCAATTTCCGGCAAATTCCCCTGGCCGATCGGATCCGCCAACTGGCCCGGTAGCCACGCCAGCACGGGCCAAAAGGCCGTAAACCCCAGCGTGCAGCCCAACGCCCGCGCGATCGTACCCATCTGACGGCGCACATAGGGCCGCAGCCGCCAATAGTTCGAGGAGCCCTTGGGGGCACGGGGGGGCGCAGGGTGGGGTGCGGCGGGGGAAGGGTCCATGGGGGGAAAATGGGGGAGACTCAGGAAAACCCAGGGGATCCCTAGGGCATCGTTAGCCTATCAGCAATGGCTACAACCGGGGCGTAACCCCGATAGACTCAAGGGCACGGGTTTTTGGCCCGGTTCAGCGGCCCCATCGCGATTTTGTTCCGATTCCCATTCCAATTCCCGTCCCATTCCCTATGCCACAAGTCTCGTTTGCTGACCTGACGGCGGCGGCCCGCGCGGGGGAGGCGATCGCCTTTCCGACGGATACGGTGCCAGCGTTGGCGGTGCGTCCCGATCGCGCGGCGGTGATTTTTGAGGTGAAGCAGCGCAGCCACGATAAGCCCCTGATCCTGATGGGGGCATCGGCGGCGGATCTGTGGCCCTATGTGCGCGGTTCGGCGGCGGCGTTGGCCCAGTGGCAAGCTTTGGCCGATCGCCACTGGCCCGGTGCCCTGACCCTGGTGCTGCCCAGCAGCGATCGCACCCCTGCGGCCATCAATCCCCTCGAATCCGGCAGTGTGGGCATTCGGGTGCCCGATAGCGCGATCGCCCGGCGGATTTTGCAAGAAGCGGGGGTACTCGCCACCACCAGCGCCAACCGCTCCGGTGAGCCGCCCCTACGGACCATGGACGCGATCGCGGCGGCCTTCCCGACGGTGACCGTCCCGAACGAAGAATGGCTCACGGCGACCCTAGGGGCGGGGGAAGGGATCGAAGGGAGCGGCCAACCTTCGACCGTGGTGCAGTGGATCGGCCAAGGCTGGGAAGTTTTACGGCAGGGGGCGATCGCCGTAGGCTAGACACGAGGGACGCCGCCAGCACCAAAACCTATCCGTTTCAACCTTCGCGATCGCCGGTCCATGCAAGAAGTTATTGTTGCCGCCATTTTTGGATTATTGATTGGGTGGTTCGCCAGCCGCATCGCCGCCGATCGCTACCAACGGATCCCGGCACCGCCCCCGGAACCAATGCCCGCACCCCCGAGCCCAGAACCAAGCCTGGACAGTATCCCCAAAGCGATGCCCATGGCCCCGCCCGTGGTGGAGCGCCCCATGGCAGAGGTGGGGGATCAAGGGGATCAAAAGAATCCAGTCAATTCAACGGAGCCGGTGGCGCAGCCGATCGCCGCGATCGCCAGTTCACCCAACACCCTCACGGCCCTGACGGCCTACCACAGCGCCGTATACATGGCCCATTTCTACAGCGGCTTTCTGGCCCGCACCGCCCACGAACTGCGATCGCCCCTCAGTAGCGCCATCGGCCTGCACCAAATCATCCTGTCGGACCTGTGCGAAGACCCGGAAGAAGAGCGGGAATTCGTCGGGCAGGCCAACCGGGCCGTCAGTAACCTGGTGGATCTGCTGGACCGGGCGATCGAAGTCTCCAAGGTGCAGATCGGCACCATCGAACTGGACCGCAACCCCATCGCGATCGCGGACCTATTGATGGACGTGCAGCGCCTCACGGGCCTGCAAGCCGCCAACCGCAACATCCGCTACGAGGCGATCGCCCCCGACACAGACCTGCGCGCCCTCGGCGATCCCAAGCGATTGCGCCAAGCCCTCCTCAGCCTCGTGGAAGCCAACATCACCCACCTGGTGGAACTGGGGGAAGGGGGCAACCTGCGCCTGAGCGCCGCCGCCGATGACGCCACCGCCACCGTCCTGATCCGCCTCGACAGCACCGCCCCCAACGACAGTTGGCAAGACACGGTGGACCAGCTCGACGGCACCAGCGCCGCGCCCCCGGCGGACTTGCTCAGCCTCAAACGCCTCAGCCCCGAAGCCTGCATCCCCAGCTACTCCCCCTCCCTGTGCCTTTGGCTCACCCAAAGTATTTTGGTGGCCCTGGGGGGCAGCCTGCGATCGGTGGAGCTCGACGGCACCAGCCGCGCCGCCACCGGAGGACCGCTCATCAGCCGCTTTGAATGCCGCCTGCCGATGGCCTAGGGGGCGATTGATCGCAACCACACCGGATCGCGGGTTCCCTACTCCGGCTGGGCAAACACGATCGTCCGCTGGGGCGATCGCGGGGTCACCGTCGCCAGGGCCTCGCCGATCCCCTCCGTATTGAACTCCTGGGAATTGAACAGCACCATGGTCGTACTGGTGTTTTGCTCGAACCCAATGCGCTCGTAAAACTTTTGTTGATTGGTCGTCATCAGATAAACCCGCTCCACCTGGGCCAGCATCGGATGGCTCAGGACCGTATGGACCAGCTTGCGCCCCAGGCCCGCCCCCTGATAGGCCGGGTGGATCGCCACATCCCAGATGGCCGCGCGATAGATCCCGTCGGAGGTGGCCCGCGCAAAGCCGATCAGGCGATCGCCATCCCAGGCGGTGACCACGGGGCGACTGTTGGCCAGGGCCACGGCCAGATCCGCTTCACTGCGATCGCGCGCCCAAAAGGCCGTCTCGTCAAGCAGTGCCCGAAGTTGGGTGAGATCAATGGGGGTCTGATCGCTGAACTGCACGTGGCTACAATCCATGGACATGGGCTTTCTGTCGCGGGTTGAAGGGACTAGGACGAGGGCAAAAGGGGCTGGAATTGAAGCGATCGCATCAATGGCGGCATCACCCCAGGGCAGGGCCGCCTAAGGCCGGGGATCGGTGGGCCAATGCAATTTACCTAACTTGATGAAGTTTCACTGAACTTAATCTAATCCGATCAATTGCGGGGTTGCCTATGGGGTCGCCCCCCATTCAAGCGAAGGTTTGCCCTTAGAAACAGTCGCACCTGATGCAGTTTCCTGAGGCCGTTTTCGGGTGGGGTTGGCCGTCGCTGGGGCTGGTGGCGGGGTGGCGTTGCCCCTGGGGTCAGGTGGGGGGATCCACGGGCTGGCCCCGGTAGCGCAGTTGGGGCCGCTGGGTCGGGGGGGCGTTGGCGATCGCGCGATCGCGATCAGCCCGTTCCGTGGGCGTGGGGGGCTGCACTTCAATGCCGCGATAGATGGACTTGGGCCGTGGGGAAGGGGCGATCGCCTCGTCCGGTTGGTGCTCTGGGGGGCGGGCACCGGGGGCGGTTTCTGCGGGTGTTTCCGCGATCGCGTCCGTCGCCGCCGCCACCGCCGTTTCCGGTTCCACCGGCGGGAGCGATCGCTGTTGCAGTAGATAGCGCGCCAGCCCCACCGCCAACAGCAGCAGCAGCGCCTGCACCTGCCAGGGGGCCAGCACCAGGGCCGTCAGCAGGCCAATCAGGGCCGCCAATCCAAAAATGGGGGCTCCCTCGTCCATCCAGCGCAGATAAATCGACAAAGCCCCCAGACCAACCGTCAGGGGAATCAGAAAAGAAAGCGACATGGCTTTGGCCTCAGCAGGGTTCAAAGCGCCCGACCGATCGAGGCGGCGGCGGGTTGACGGGGGGGTCCCTTGGGCCGGGGCGATCGCGCTCAGCAGGGGCGATCGGCCGGTGAACTCGATGGAGAACGCTACAGTTAGGCAGGGCATGGGGCACGGCGGATGGGGTAGCTTCTCCCCTGGGCCAGCATCGGGGATCGCGATCCGGGGTCGCGGGGATCTCCCCAGGGGGCCAATCCACCGCCTAGGCCAACCCGAGGGGCGATCGCGATCGCGGGATCCGGACCCATCCAGCACCCACGTCAAGATTAGTGTGTCCCTTGGGGTTTGCCCAGAATCCCTTCCCCCCACCCCCTCCCCTATGCGCGTTCTCCACATCGTCCCGTCGATCGCGGCCATCTACGGCGGCCCGAGCCAAATGGTCAAAGGGCTCAGCGCTGCCCAGGGGGCCGCCGGGGCTCAGGTGACGATTTTGACCACCAATGCCAATGGGGATTTTGGCCAAGCGCCCCTGGCGGTGCCCCTCGATCGCCCGGTGCCGGAGGATGGGTTCGAGGTGCGCTATTTCCCCTGCGCTCCCTTCCGCCGCTACAAGTTTTCATGGCCCCTGCTGCGCTGGCTCTGGACCCACGGCGATCGCTACGACATCGCCCATATCCACGCCCTGTTTGCCCCGGTGAGTACGGCGGCGGCGATGGTCTGCCGGTGGCGAGGGTTGCCCTATGTGCTGCGGCCCCTGGGCACCCTTGATCCCCTCGATCTCCAGAAAAAGCGCCGAATCAAGCAACTCTACGGGCGGCTGCTGGAGGGGCCAAACCTGGCGGGGGCGGCGGCGGTCCATTTCACCAGCGCCCAGGAGGCGAAAATTTCCGAGCGGTTTGGGGCGCGCACCCAGGATTTGATTATTCCCCTGGGGGTGCCGGATGGGCGTGGGGGGGCGAATCCTCGATCCGTGGGGGAGGGGGAACCGCTGCCGCCGTTGCCGAGGACGGGGGGGCCGTCGATCCTATTCCTGTCGCGGCTGGATCCGAAAAAGGGGCTAGATTTGCTCTTTCCGGCCCTGGAAATTTTGGCGGGGGAGGGGGTGCCCTTTGGCCTGTGGCTGGCGGGGGGCAATCCCCAGGATCCGGCCTATGAGCGGGCCTGCTGCGATCGCGCTCGACAGATCCTGGGCGATCGCGTGGCGGTTTTGGGCTTTGTGCAGGGGGCGCGCAAGCGGCAACTGCTGGCGGCGGCGGATGTATTTGTCCTGCCATCCCACTACGAAAATTTTGGCATTGCCGTGGCCGAGGCGATGGCCGCCGGTCGTCCGGTGGTGGTGGCCGATGGGGTGCATATCTGGCCTGCGGTCCAGGAGGCGGAGGCGGGCTGGGTGTGTGGGCGATCGGTGCCTGCGCTGGTGGCGGCCCTGCGGCTGGCCCTGGCGGATGGATCCGAGCGCGATCGCCGGGGACGCAATGGCCAACGCTACGCCGCTGAGCACTATAGCTGGCCCGCGATCGCCCGACAAACCCTCGATGCCTACGGTGAACTGCTCAATTCCCCCGGCAACCGTCCCTAGAGCACCTGATGGGTGTAGGCATGTTGCTTGACGTTATCTTCCGCCTTCACGAGGCGATCGCCATTGAGCAACCGTTTGCGCTCCGTGGAGTAATTAAAATCCGCCCGGGTCGTCCCCAGGGGCACCGATTCCTTGACCGATCCCGCGCGATCGCGGTAGGTGCGCACCGCCGCCACCAGCCGTTCATCAAACGCTTCACAGAAGGACGCCGTTTCCGGGAAATCCGCCGGCCGCACCGGCCGCCCCTGATCCCAGAGTTCCGCCACCGTCGCTGATCGCACCATCCGATAGGACGTGGGGATCCCCTTGAGAATTGCCTCTAGGGCCGCCGAGGGCACCGGCTCAATGATGTCCACCGCCTCGAGTTCCCCCTCCTGCCGCAAAAAGCACGTCGCCAATCCCACCACGCCATAGTCCTGGGGCTGTAAATCCGCCGCCAGCGCCGCCGCGATCGCGTCCGAAACCTGATTCATCGCACCATCCCTAAATAAGGGTTAGAGAAAATTTTTAGAAGGACTCAACGAAATTGACGGCATGGGTGGGGGATCTCGATCCGTCCCGAAGGGCCACAGATCCCGATCCGCCAACAGTCCGCCAACCGTCCCCAAACGCCTAAAAAATTCAGTTACGCCCGATCCTATCGTGTCCCCCCCGCTTCCCCCAGTTGCCGCCGCGATCGCGCCCCCACCAGCAATTGCAACCCCAGTCAGCGCGGGAAAGACAGACTGTGTTAATTTACTTGCCAAGGTTTTGGATGCGATCGCGCATTCCTGGCCCGCCCTTGGCCCCCCCTGATGGTGCATCCCCCGTCCCAGCGCTCCGCATCCCAGCCCCGATCGCTGACCCCCATCAGTCCATGCCCCCAGTGCCCCACGAGGAACGATCGTGACCAAGTTTGATCCCGGGTTGACGGATGTGCCGCCCGAACCCAATTCGGTCAATCCCCCCGCCCAAACCTTGGCGGATGGCCAGGGTCCCGGCATGGATGGGCCTGAAGGTCGCGATCGCCTCGATATCCCCCCCCTAGAGCAGCCGACCCGTCGCCCCAGCCCCCTCGGTAAGATCCTGCGATCGCGCCGCCAACCCCAGGAAGCCACCCCCCCCGGCACCCAACCATCCCCCAAACAATTTCCCCGCCTGCGCCTCGGTTACGGCTTCTGGCTAGGCATCCTCTTCCTGAGCGGCACCAACATCTTCGCCTGGGCAAGCTGGAGAACCCTTCAGGGCGTCGTTGATCGCCTCCCCGACCCCAACGAAATCCCCACCTTCTCCAGGGACGGCACCATCACCATCCGCGCCGCCGACGGCACCATCCTCCAGCAGCGCGGCCCCGCCAGCCGCCAGCGCCTTTCCCTGGAGGCCATGCCCGAAAACCTGCCCCAAGCCTTCATCGCCTCCGAGGATCGACGCTTCTACGACCATAACGGCATCGACTTCCAGGGCATCCTGCGGGCCAGCACCGTCAACCTCATGGCTGGCGGCGTGGTGGAAGGGGGCAGCACCATCACCCAGCAGCTCGCCCGCATCGTCTTCCTCAACCAGGAGCGCAGCGCCAGCCGCAAATTCCGCGAAGCCCTCATGTCCCTCAAGATCGAGAAAAATCTTGAAAAGGACAAAATCCTCGAACACTATCTCAACTACGTTTACCTGGGGTCCGGGGCCTACGGCGTCGCCGACGCGGCCTGGGTCTATTTCAGCAAACGCCCCAGCCAGTTAACCCTCGGGGAAATGGCCCTGCTGGCGAGCTTGGCCCCGGCCCCCAGCCAGTATTCCCCCCTGATCAATCCCGATCTGGCCATCACCCGCCGGAATCAGGTGCTCGATCGCCTCCTGCGGGATGGGGTGGCCTCCGACGGTGCGATCGCGATCGCCAAGGCCGCCCCCCTCAACCTCAAACCCCAGCAGCCCCCCCGGCTCCTGGTGCGCGCCCCCTATTTCACTTCCTTCATCCTCCAGGAATTGCCCAAGTATGTGCCCGCCGACGCGATCGAAGCGGGGGGCCTCACCGTCGAAACCACCCTCCGGGCCGACTGGCAAGACTACGCCGACGCCGCCGTCCGGGAAGCCCTAGATACCTACGGCAAGTGGCAAAACTTCCGCCAAGCCTCCCTCGTGGCCATCGATCCGCGCAACGGCGAAATCCGCGCCATGGTCGGGGGCCTGGGGTTCCTAGAAAACCAGTTCAACCGCGTCACCCAAGCCAAGCGCCAACCGGGCTCCACCTTCAAGAGCATCGTCTACGCGGCGGCGGTGCAGGCGGGCCTCAACCCCAACGCCACCTATGTGGATGCGCCCTACAAGGTGGGGGGCTACGAGCCGAAGAACTATGGGCGCACCTACTCCGGCACCCAGACCGTGGTGGCGGCCCTGACCAAATCGATTAATGTGATCGCCCTCAAGATCCTGCTGGATACGGGTATCGAGCCGACGATTGAACTGGCCCGCAAGATGGGGGTCACCTCCCGCCTAGAGCCCACCTATGCCCTTGCCCTGGGGGCCTATGAAATGACGCTGCTGGAGCTGGTGTCCGCCTATGGCACCTTTGCGGCGAAGGGGCAGCATTTCCCAGCGACGGGGATTCGGCGGGTGCTTGATCGCCGGGGGCAGGTGCTCTATGAGGCGAAGCCAAAGCCGGTGCGGGCGCTGACGGAGGCGGAGGCGGCGATCATGACCAACATGCTCCGCAATGTGGTGACGGAGGGGACCGGGCGTCCGGCGGCCCTCTCGCGACCGGTGGCGGGCAAGACGGGCACCTCGGATCAGGCGCGGGATTTGTGGTTTATCGGGTTTGTGCCGCAGATGGTGGCGGGGGTGTGGCTGGGGAATGACAATAGCCGACCGACCTGGGGCAGTAGCGGGGCAGCGGCGGCCACCTGGCGCATGTTTTCGGAGAAGGCCCTAGAGGGCTTCAAGGTGGAGGCGTTCCCGTCGATGCCGGATCTGTCGAAGCGCCGCTTTAAGCCCCGCAAACGTCAGGGCCAGACGGTGGGTGAGGGAACTCGGATTCAGAAGGAGTCGGATACGCCGGAAACGACGACAACGCCAGGATCTGGGACGCCGCGATCGCGTCGTGAGTCGGCCCCGCGTCAGGAGAGCTCCCCGGCGCGATCGGAGACGCCGACCCCAGCTTCGACCCCCAAACAGCAGCGACCTCAACCAGCGGCCCCGGCCCCGGTATCTCCCCGGCCAGCGGCCCCGGCTCCGGCGGCTCCCCCACCCCCGGCGGCTCCGGTGGCCCCGGCTCCGGTGGCTCCCCCACCCCCGGCGGCCCCGGTGGCTCCGGCCCCGCCGCCGCCCCCGCCAGCGGCCCCGGTGGCTCCTCCTCCCCCGCCGGTGGCCCCGGTGGCTCCTCCCCCACCCCCGTCGGCTCCGGCAGAGGGCTAGGGGGCGATCGCGGCATTCCTGGGGCGTTTTCCGGCGCAGACTAGGGGAAGCGTGGCGATCGCGGCGAACGGCGGGCGAGATCCCGCTGCCATGGGCTTTGCGGTATGGTGGATGAGCAAAATCGGCGCTAGGGTGGGGCCGGGGGTGCCCTTGGGGTCCACCGCCGGGAAACACTGAGGATGAGGATCATGACGCAACTACTGTTGGGGTTAGGGACCGGGGTGAACGGGCAATTTCCCTGGGCGTTCACGGCGGTGTATGTGGCGGGGTTTGCCGCTGCGGTGATCATTGGCTCGATCGCCTGGTACAACTCAAAACGCCCGGCGGGCTGGGAAGGGCGCGAGCGTCCGAAGGGGATCCCCAAGGTCAATGTGCCCGGAGAGGATACTGACGGGGCGGATTAGGGCCTTAGGAGCCATCGATGGGAGTCCGGCTGGGGAATGGTGACCGGCAGGGCGGGCTTCCGGGGTGCGGGTATGCAAAATCCCCCGATAGGGGCTGTAGCTAGGCTGGCGGGAGAGCGGAGATGGCGGACTGGATTACGGCGGGCGCAGCGGGGACGGAACCGATCTGGGAGGCGGGCTGGCCCCCGTTGCCCCCCGGTGCTTGCCTATGGCTGACGGGCCTCAGTGGGGCGGGGAAGACGACCCTGGCCCAGGCCCTGATGCAGCGGCTGCGCGATCGCGGGGCACCGGTGGAGGTGCTCGATGGGGATATCATTCGCCAGAATCTGACCAAGGGCCTCGGGTTCAGTAAAGCCGATCGCGATGAAAATATCCGCCGCATCGGTTTTGTGGCCCAACTCCTGGCCCGCAACGGCGCGATCGTGATTGTTTCCGCCATTTCCCCCTACCGGGAGATCCGGGACGAGGTGCGGGCCAAAATCGGCGATCCGTTCATTGAAATCTATGTCAATGCGCCCCTGGCCACCTGCGAATCTCGGGACGTGAAGGGGCTCTATCAGAAGGCGCGGGCCGGTGAAATTCGCGGCTTCACGGGCATTGATGATCCCTATGAAGCGCCCCTGAACCCCGAGGTGGAATGCCGCACGGACCAGGAAACCCTCGAAGAAAGCCTGGAACGGGTGCTGGGCCTGCTGCGATCGCGCGGTTTCCCCGTCTAGAAAAATTAGCCCAACCCACAAAAAAGAAAAAAGCCGGGGGTCCATGAAGCGTGACACCTCCGGCTTCGCCGCGATCGCAGCCTCAGCTTGGCAACACTTGGCAAGCATCCAGCCCTGGGCCGTGCCCCTAAACAGCACCCCCAGGACTGGACGAACCGGCCCCAAACCAGGGCAGCGCCCTAGCGATCCACCGAGCCCATAATCACATCGATACTGCCGAGGATCGCCATAATATCCGCCACCTTCATCCCCCGCAGCAGATGGGGCAGCACCTGGAGATTATTAAAATCCGGAGCGCGGATCTTAAAGCGCCAGGGGAACACATTGTCCTCCCCAACGATATAAACCCCCAGTTCACCCTTGCCGCTTTCGAGGCGCACATAGTGCTCACCCGCCGGGATCTTAAAGGTCGGGGCCAGCTTCTTGCCAATGAACTGGTACTCAAAACCATTCCACTCGCACTTCGGCCCCCCGGCCATGCGCTGGGCCTCTAGGTTCTCGTAGGGGCCTCCCGGCAGTTGCTTGAGGCTCTGGAGAATCATCTTGGTGGACTCGCGCATTTCGCGGATGCGGATCAGGTAGCGGGCGAGGCAGTCCCCGGCGGTTTCCCACTGCACGTCCCAGTCCAGCTCGTCATAGCATTCGTAGTGGTCCACCTTGCGCAGATCCCACTGGACGCCGGACGCCCGCAGCATCGGCCCCGACAGGCCCCAGTTAATCGCCTCTTCGCGGGTGATGATGCCGAGCCCTTCGATGCGGCGACGGAAGATGGGGTTGTTGGTGATGAGCTTTTCGTACTCATCCACCTTCGGGAGGAAGTAGTTACAAAAATCCTCGCACTTGTCCACCCAGCCGTAGGGCAGGTCCGCCGCGACGCCGCCCATGCGGAAATAGTTGTTGTTGATCAGCCGTGCGCCGGTGGCCGCTTCCCACAGGTCGTAGATCATTTCCCGTTCCCGGAAGATATAGAAGAACGGGGTTTGCGCTCCCACGTCCGCCAGGAAGGGGCCAAGCCACAGGAGGTGGTTGGCGATGCGGTTGAGCTCCAGCATGATCATGCGGATGTAGCTGGCGCGCCTGGGCACTTCGATGCCGGCGAGTTTTTCGGGGGCGTTGACGACGATCGCCTCGTTGAACATCCCGGCCGCGTAGTCCCAGCGGCTGACGTAGGGGACGAACATGATGTTGGTTCGGCTTTCGGCGATTTTTTCGACGCCGCGATGGAGATAGCCGATGACCGGTTCGCAGTCGAGGACGTTTTCGCCGTCGAGGGTGACGATGAGCCGCAACACGCCGTGCATGGACGGGTGGTGGGGGCCCATGTTGATCACCATGGGCTCGGTTTTGGTTTCAATCCTGGTCATAGGTAAAGGCGCGTCTCCCGTGGTGGGACTGGATGGCCGGATCGTGGGTGGTTGCTTTCCCTGGGGGGCTAACGATTTTTCATGGTACCGCTCTGGCCGGTGCTTGTCAGCTTGTGTTGGGGGGGGTGGGGGCGATCGCGCGGGGGGTTGATAATGGGGGCTGAAATTTGGTGTGGCAATGGCTGGGGTGATGGCTGGGGCGATGGCGGATGTGCTCGGAGGGGGTGAAATGACGGATTGGGGCCAGGATTGGGGCCATGTGTCGGTGCTGCGGTCGGAGGCGATCGCCCTGCTGGCGGTGCGATCGGGGGGGGTGTATTTGGATGCGACCCTGGGGGCGGGGGGCCACGGGGCGGCGATTTTGGCGGCGGATCCGACGGTGCGTTTGGTTGGGGTCGATCGCGATGAGACGGCCCTGGAGATTGCCCGCGATCGCCTGGGGGCCTGGGGCGATCGCGTCACCTATGTCCACAGCAATTTTGCCGACTATCAACCGGAACCGGGCCAAACCTTTGACGGCATTTTGGCGGATCTGGGAGTCAGTTCCATGCAGTTTGATCGCGGCGATCGCGGCTTCAGTTTCCGCCACGACGCCCCCCTAGACATGCGCATGGACCAGCGGCAGCCCCTGACCGCCGCCGCCGTGGTGAACACCTGGGACGAAGTAGATCTGGCCAATTTGATCTATCAATACGGCGAAGAGCGGCTGTCCCGGCGCATCGCCCGCCGCATCGTCGAGGGGCGACCCTTTGAAACCACGGGGGCCTTAGCGACGGCCATTTTCCATGGGGTGCCCGCCAGCTACCGCCACGGGCGCATCCACCCGGCCACGCGCACCTTCCAGGCCCTGCGGCTGGCGGTCAATGGGGAACTCGACGCCCTCGATCGCTTCCTAGAGCAGGCCCCCACCTGGCTGGCACCGGGGGGACGCATTGCCCTGATTAGTTTCCATAGCCTGGAGGATCGGCGGGTCAAGCATGGCCTGCGCCAAAACCCCGACCTGACCCTGCTCACCAAAAAGCCCATCCTCCCCACCGAGGCGGAACAGGCGGCCAATCCGCGATCGCGCTCCGCCAAACTGCGGGGGGCCGAACGCCGTGCAATCCCAGAGGTCACTTCCGACCAAAGTCACGGATCTAAGGGCGATCGCCCCCCGTCAAAATACCGAGCCAAGCGCGATCGCCCTTGAGTCTCGAATACCCAACCGTGCATACTAAAGGGGCAAAACAACCCAGCAGCATTTGCAATCGCTTCAATCGGGGGCAGCCAGACACCCATCAGCCCCCCGACGCCCGCGCGATCGCCCCCTTGCCCGTGCATCTTCGCCCCACCCGCGCGATCATCCGAGCGCCATCGCTCCTTCACCGTAATCGTCCCGCCATGACCGCCCGTCCGACCGCCCCATCCCTTAGCCCCCCACGGCCCCAGCCAGCACCGCCGCCGATCGCTCAGCCCATCGCAGGGAGCAGGGCCTAGAACCGATGAATGAATCAGACCAGCCGAAGCTCAAGCTCATGGTGGTCGATGACGAGCAGGACAACCTTGATCTGCTCTATCGCACCTTCCGCCGGGAATTCTCGGTCTACCGTGCCGACAGCGGCTTCAGCGCCCTCGATCTGCTCGATCGCGAAGGGGAGATGGCCATCATCATCTCCGACCAGCGGATGCCGGGAATGAACGGCACCGAACTGCTCAGCAAAACCGTAGACCGGTTCCCCGACACCATCCGCATCATCCTCACCGGCTACACCGATGTGGAAGACCTCGTGGGGGCCATCAACTCCGGCAAGGTGTTTAAGTACATCACAAAACCCTGGAACCCGGACAAGCTCAAAAGCACCGTCGCCCAAGCCTCCGACACCTATCGGGTGCTCAAGCGGCGCACGGACGAGCTCAACCGAGCCCTGCGGCGCGAATCCCTCTTCAATGACATGATGAGCGCGATCCGCAAATCCCTTGACTACGACAGCATGTTGGGGACGATCGCCAAAACCATCGGCCAAAACTTTCAGCTCAGCCGCTGCATCCTTCACCCGGTCGAGGGCGATCGCCTGCGGCCCCAATCCTTCGTCTACGACCCCACCGCCGACGGGGTCCACATCGCCACGGACAGCCCCGCCCCCGACCTGGCCAACGCCCTTGCCCAGGGCAGTCCCGTCCCCGTGTGCGACGGGCAGCTCACCCTGCCGCTGGTCTATCAGCAGGACTGCCTCGCCCTGCTGGTGGCCACCGTCCCCGGCGACGGCTGGGTCGAGGACGACACCAAACTGATGACCGAGGTGGCCGAACAGGCGGCCCTGGCCCTGTCCCAGGCGCGGCTCTATCAGCGCAGCGAAGCCCAAACCGCCCAACTGCTCCAGGAGCTTGAACTGGCCCGTCAGGTCCAGAGCAATCTCCTGCGCCAAAGCTGGCCCCAGAGCGATCGGGCCAACGTCCAAGCCTGCTGTCAACCGGCCAGGGAAGTGGGGGGCGACTTTTTTGAAGTCTACCTACACCCGAAGGGGGACATCTGGCTGGCGGTGGGGGATGTCTCCGGCAAGGGGGTCCCGGCGGCCCTCTTCATGGCCAGCGCCATCTCCGTTCTGCGCCAAGCCCTCGCCCAGGCGGACTCCCCCGCCCCCGATGAGGTGATGGCCCAGCTTAACAGCAGCCTGTCGGAAAACCTCATCGAAAGCAACCGCTTTATCACCCTCGCCCTCGCCCGCTACACCCCCAGTACGGGGCGGTTAGCCTACGCCAATGCGGGCCATATCTATCCCATGGTGTGGTCCCACCGGGCCGTGGCGAATGCCGCACCGGGGACCGTCGAGCCCACCTACCTGAAGGCGCGCGGGGTTCCTTTGGGAATCCTGCCCGTGTGGAAGGCGAAGGCGGGGGAAGTTGACTTGGCGGCGGGGGATGTGTTGCTGTTGGCTAGCGATGGCATCACGGAGGCGACGGTGGAGGGGCTAGAGGGCCTCGCGGAGCAGCCCGCCGAGGGGGAAACGGGGGTGATGCTGCGTCAGGAGGGTCTGTGGACCTTGCTGGAGCGTCAGGGGCAACCGCTGGATCTAGATGCGTTGCTGGCGGAGCTGCACCGCTATGCACAGGAACAGGAGGACGACCAAACCATGCTTTCTCTGGAGGTTCTAGAGGTCTGATGAGAACGGAACTTCAGGTGCCGAGCCAGTTACAGTTTTTGACGGTCGTCGAGACGTGGTTGCTCGGGTCGCTGGCGATCGAGTTTGAGGAGCAGGTGGATTGGCCCCGGCAGGCGAATCGGCTGCGGCTGGTGCTGGCGGAGGCCTATTCCAATGTGGTGCGCCATGCCCACCGCGATCGCCCCCAGGTGCCGGTGCTGATGCGGCTGGAGACGAAGGATTTGGATATGACGCTGGAGATTTGGGATTGCGGGCGGGGGTTCGATCTGGCGACCTATCTGCCGCCGGTGCCGGAGGCGAAGCAGGAGAGTGGCTATGGCTGGCTGATCCTGAATCGCTTGATGGATCGGGTGGAGTATCGGGTGCAGGCGGAGGGCGATCGCAATTGCCTGTCGCTGGTGGCGTCGATGCCGCCGAAACCCAAGGCGGAGGATGTGGCCTAGGGCTGGGGGTTAGGAACCCACGTCGGCGAAGCGCCATTGTAGGCGATCTTTGTCCCAGCGCAGTTCATAGACGCTGGTGGTGGCGTTGGTGCGGCGGCCATTGCGCAGGCGGTAGGCGATGCGGGCGCGGACGAGGGCGGTGTCGCCGGTGACCGAGAGGACCCGGAGGTCTTCGATGTCCGTGCGTTCGACGCTGCTCCACCAGTCGGTGTAGCTGTCGTAGCTGTCGCGGGAGTGGTTGCGCTGGAAGTCGGGGGTTAGGAGGTTCCAGCCGGTTTCGTAGTCGCCGCGATCGACGATCGCGAAATAATCCCGCACCGCATCGGCGGGGTTGGGTAAATCATCGACGGGCTCTGGGCTCGGGCTCGGGTCGGGGGTAGGCGTTGGGCTCGGCGTTGGGCTCGGCGTTGGGCTCGGCGCGGGCAGGATGCTGCTGGCGGACAGGCGTTCCGGGTCGCGGCTCGGGTCGTTGCTGGCGTAGCTGCAATAGGCGGCGGGGACATCGCGGCCATAGGTGAGCAGGGCTTCGCGGCAGACGTTGAACCGGTCAAATTGGGCGGCGTAGACCTGGAAGTAGGGCTGGCCGGAGAGGTTGGCGTAGCCGGGAATCCAGAATTGGCCGGCCTGGTCATAGCCCTGCTGCCGCAGTTCGGCCACCCGGCGATCGGCGTTGGCGGCGTCCCCGTAGGCGGAGTCGGCCAGGAAATAAAATTCCGGCAGGTTCCGGGGGCTGGGGCTGGCAATGGGGCTCGGGCTCGGACTCGGCTCCGGCGATGGGCTGGGGCTGGGGCTGACGATGGGGCTGGAGCTGGGGTTGCTATTGCTCAGGACGCTGGTGACGCCGACGGCCACCCCCGCGATCGCCACGACGGTCGCCACCATGCCCCAGGGGAAATTGCCAGACGATCGATCCTGGGGCGGGGCCGATCGCGGATCATAGTCATAGGCCGGGTGATGGGCCGGGTCATAGGGCGCAGGGGCATAGGCCGGAGCCGGACGACCGATGGCCTCCGTGGGCAGGGCGGATGGGTGGGGCACCGGACGCGGGGGAGGCGTGACCGGCGCAGCGGAGGCCACCGTTGGCTTAGGCGTGTTTGTGCCCCCCTTGAGCACCGCCAGCATTTCATCGGCGCTGCTGAAGCGATCGCGCGGATGCATCCCCAGTGCCCCGGTCAGGGTCATCTCCAGTGGCGGGGGCAGCGGCGGCGCAGCGGCCATCCACAGCAATTCCCCCGTCTGCGGATCCGTGGGGATTTCCTCAGGGAACGTGCCCGTCAGGCCATAGAGCACCGTCAGGGCCAGGGAATAGAGATCGCTACTAAAGGTCGGTCGCCCCGCCGCCTGCTCCGCCGCCATGAATCCCGGCGTGCCGATCGCGATCGAACTAATGGGCGTCCCCCGCGCCGTCACCCGCGACCCCATGGTTTCCTTGACGGCCCCAAAGTCAATGGGCACGGGCCAATCATCCGGTGGCCGCAGGATCAGATTGTCGGGTTTGATATCTCGGTGGACGATGCCCCGCTGGTGGATCGCCGCGATCGTCGGTAGCAGCCGCTCCAACAGGGCGATCGCGGCCTCCGGAGCCAGTACCCCCGCCCGATTCACCCGTTGCAGCAGCGTATCCCCCTCGATCCACTCCTGCACCAGAAAGAAGCGATCGCCCTGCTGGAAATAGGCATAGAGCCGGGGCACCGCCGGAATTTGATCCCCCAACTGCTCCAGGACCACCGCCTCGCGCCCGAAGCGATCGCGCACCAAATCCACCGTCGCCGGATCCGTTTGCAATGGCGACAGTTCCTTAATCACACAGCGGCGCGCCGACGGCATCTGCGTATCGCGGGCCAGATAGGTTTGCCCAAAGCCCCCCCGCCCCAAAGGCCCCTCGATGCGGTAGCGGTTATCAAATAGGTCGCCTGGATTCACGATCGCCCCTTATGCCTGCTGTCAATAGCGCTCTGCAATGGATACCCAGAAAAATTCAATCGATCAACCGTAGGGGCGGGCTTTCCCCGCCCAGCCCCACCGGTCTCTCCAACTCCGCCCTGCCCCCACCCCCGCCCTAGGAACGCCCCGTCAGCGGCCCGAGGCGATCGAGGGGCCAAAAGCGCAGCCACGCCCGCCCAATCACATTTTCAGTCGGCAAAAAGCCCCACACGTGGGAATCGTTGCTGTTGTTGCGATTATCCCCCATCACGAAGAGGCTCCCGGCGGGCACCTCCAGGGTCTCTAGATCATAGGCGGGCGGCTCGGCGATGTAGGGCTCATCGATCGCGGTGCCATTGACCCAGACGCGGCCATCATGAACCGCGACCGTTTGCCCCGCCGTGGCGATGATCCGTTTAATGAACGCCCCATCCTTGCGGTAGCCCAGGGCTTGCAGTTGGATCGGCGGCTCGAAGACGATCGCATCCCCCGGTTGATAGGGGCGCAGCCAGCGGGTCACCTTTTCGATCACCAGGCGATCGCCCACCGCCAGGGTCGGCACCATCGAATCGGACGGGATATAGCGCGGTTCCGCCACGAACATCCGCACCAGCAGCGACAGCACCAGGGCGATCGCCACCAGTTGCACATTCTCCCGCAGGCGATGCCAGGGGGATTTAGGGGGCGTCGGCGGCTCCGGTGGCGGCAACGCCGAACGATCCTCGCGATCCTCAAGGGCGGTCATAGGGTCAACACTCAACGGCTTGACTCAACAGTTTGATAGGGCAGACCTGGGGGGCAGCCAACGCATTCACTACCATATCGCGCGGGGCGATCGCGCCGTGGCCCAACCCAGCGCCCCGAGCAACGGCCAGAGTAACGGCCCGAGCGCGGGAAGAGATTGAGAAGAGCTTTAGATCTGGCCGAATGGCCCCCTTCTGCCCTTACAACGGCCCTAGGGCCACCGCGATCGCCCGGTAGCCCCTGATGCAAATCCAGGACACCGGCGTCGATGACAATTTTCGGGTCCACTTTTGGGATGCCCCCCGGTCGGGATGGTGCCACAAGCGCTTATTCTGTCGATGGGTTGGACTTCAGTTCGGAGAAATGAGCTAAATGAATATGACCGAGACCGCGATCGTTGAAATTCGCGCCCGTGAAATTCTCGACTCGCGCGGACGACCCACCATCGAAGCCGAAGTGGACCTCGCCTGCGGCATCACCGGCCTCGCCCAAGTCCCCAGCGGTGCCTCCACCGGTTCCTTTGAAGCGTGCGAACTGCGCGACGATGACCCCGATCGCTACGGCGGCAAAGGCGTCCTGCAGGCGGTGGAAAATGTCGAAGAAAAAATCTCCCCCGCCCTCTACAACTTCGACGCCCTCGATCAAGCCTCCGTGGACGCGGCGATGATCGAACTGGACGGCTCCCCGAATAAATCCAACCTGGGGGCCAATGCCATTCTGGCGGTGTCGCTGGCCACGGCCAAGGCGGCGGCGGAAGCGGTGGGGATGCCCCTCTATCGCTACCTGGGCGGGCCGATCGCCAATGTGCTGCCCGTGCCGATGATGAATGTGATCAACGGCGGTGCCCACGCGGACAACAATGTGGACATCCAGGAATTCATGATCGTGCCGGTGGGGGCGGAGTCCTTCGCGGAGGCCCTGCGCTGGGGGGCGGAGGTGTTCGCGTCCCTAAGCCGGGTGCTGAAGGATAAGAATTTGCTGACGGGGGTGGGCGATGAGGGGGGCTTTGCGCCGAACCTGGGCTCGAACCAGGAGGCGCTGGATCTGTTGATCGCCGCGATCGAAACGGCGGGCTACAAACCGGGCGATGAGGTGGCCCTGGCCCTGGATGTGGCTTCGACGGAGCTCTACAAAGGGGGCAACTACACCTACGACGGGGCGGCCCATTCCCCGGCGGAGATGATCGCCTACCTCGATAAGCTGGTGGGCCAGTACCCGATCGTGTCGATCGAGGATGGCCTCAGTGAGGATGATTGGGACAATTGGCAGGCCCTGACGGCGACGTTGGGCAGCAAGACCCAACTGGTGGGGGATGATCTGTTTGTGACCAATCCGATCCGTCTGCAAAAGGGGATTGATCTGGGGGCGGGCAATTCGATTCTGATTAAGCTCAATCAGATTGGATCCCTGACGGAAACCCTCGATGCGATCGCCCTGGCCACGCGCCACAGCTATCGATCGGTCATCAGCCACCGGTCGGGCGAAACGGAGGATACAACGATCGCGGATTTGGCCGTGGCAACGCGGGCGGGGCAGATCAAAACCGGTTCCCTCTGCCGCAGTGAACGGGTGGCGAAATATAACCGCCTCCTGCGCATTGAGGATGAACTGGGCGATCGCGCCGTCTATGCGGGCAAAATCGGCCTCGGTCCCGCCTAACGGATCCGTCGCCAAACCGGTGGGGGCAAGGGGCTTAAGCCCCTTGTCGGGCGGGCGGTCGAGACGATTTGCCGATGCCCCCTAGCCCCCCATCCACTCCAGAAATTCCTTGGGACTCATGTTGAGCAACTGGGCGAGGCGATCGGCTTCGGACTCGCCCCCGTCGCGAATTTCAATCAAATCCGCCAGGGGCACCCCCACGATGCGCGAGACGCTTTTGAGCTGTTCATCGTCGATCGCGCGGCCCTCGTAAATGTCCCGCAGTTCCGCCGGGGCGAGGCGATAGGAATCGCAAAACTGCACAAATTCGCGATCGCCCATGCCCAAGGCCCCCTGGCGATCGCGCAGGAGATAGGCGATCGCCCGAGGCCCCGTCTCCGGACGCACCACCGCCGCCACGTACTTTTGCATCAGCACCCCCGCCTTGGCCGGGTCATTTTTAGACTTTTTGAGCCAGTCCCGGCAGGCCACCTGGAACGCCTTCAGCAAAATCTCATTGGCCGCCGCGATCGCCTCCTCGCGGTTCACAATTTCCGCCAGCCGCGCCGCCGCCTCCGGCGTACATTGGCCGATGGTCTGCCCCTCGAACACCAGGGGCACGTAGGTTTCCGAAAGCTTGACGTGGAGGCGGGAATTCTTCTTGGCGTCAGACATGGGGCAAGGGAGGGGAGATGCACGCGATCGAAACTTAGCGTAGCGGGTAGCGGGGGGGCCATGGTCGATCATCCCACCAACGGCCCCTTCCAGATCAGGGGCGGCCCAACGGTTCATCCCGGCAATGGGCGATCGGCCAATCCCGACCCATCAAGCATCTAGGGAAGGGTCCGTCAGGCGCGCCTGATCGAGCGGGGCGCAGTAGGGTTCAATGCCGAGCTGGGCCACCCACAGCAGCACCGGCAACACCAGCGGCTCCGGACAGGTGAGGGGCCGCTCCTCCAGGAGATCCAGCACCGTCCCCCAGTCCCCAGTCCCCAGGGCCTCCCGCAGGGGCGCGGTGGTGCAAATGCGGCCACGGGACCGTTTCGCTAAGCCCTCTAGCCACCCTTCGCGATCGGGCAGTTGACCACAGCGGATGGCGATCGCGATCGCCGCATCCTCTAGATCCCCCTCGCAGGCTTCAATTTCATCAAGGGCCGCCTCAAATGCCGCCGAGGGACGCGATCGCGCCGCCAGAACAGCCCGTAGCTGGTCGAGCACATCGCGCTCCAGGATGGGGAAAAAGGCATCGGTCATGGCGGAAAAGGGGCGACTAGCGGTACAAGGAGGCGCGCGGCGGCGGCGCTAGCGAGTCTAGCTAGTAAAGATAAACGGAACCGTCGGGGGTGATGTTGACGTAGTTCACATCCTCATCCAATTCCGTGGCGTAATCCAAGATCAAATCAATGCCGCCGTCCTCGCTGCGGAAGGGCCGCACCAGTATGAAACGCCCATCGGGTCGATTGACCACCAGATCAAGGGGCAGGGGAAGCCCCTCAAGGCGGGTGGTGGACTGCTCCGGGCGATCAACCGTGCCCCCCAACAGGCGGCTGCCGGTCGTGCCAATGACTTCAAAATTGACGATCGCGTTGGTGTAATTAATCAGACGGATGGGCAGGTTGCCCTCGGTGGGGGCCACGCGCAGGGCGGGCAGCGGGAATCGGGCGGGGCGCGATCGCGCATTCAGTTCGGCGCGGTTGGCGGGGGTGGCGTCGCCGGTGGCGGGGCGGCCGTTGGTCTCCGGTGCAGCTTCGGCGGGATTGGGGGCCGCAGCGGGATTGGGGGCCGCAGCGGGATTGGGGGCTCCTAGGGGTTGGGCGCTGGGGCGTTCCTGGGAAGTCGGGTCGGGCGGGGGGCCACCTGCGCGGGCCATGGAGGGACTCAAGGCGATCGCGATCGCCAGGAGCGGCGCGGCCAAAAGGACGGGGCGGCGGGGCAACGTTAGTCCGTTGGGGTGCATCGATCGGTTCTCCATGGGTTACGCGGCGGATGCGGGCCCGACGACGGCAAGCCGACGACCGGCTGGACGTTTCGATTTAAGCACGCTCCCTTGGGGGATTGCCGCTTTGTTAACGGTCCCGCAATTATCCAGCGAGCCCGGTGCGGTGACCACGCCGCGGGGGTCTAAAGGAAACTGGACGGATCCACCGGCTGCCCGTCCCGGCGCACCTCGAAATGCAGATGGGGACCGGTGGAGAGGCCCGTGGACCCCACCGCCGCGATCGCCTGACCCGCTTCCACCACATCGCCGTCATTGACCCAAATTTCACTGGCGTGGCCGTAGAGGGTCGAGAGGCCGTCGCCGCGATCGATCACCACGGTTTTGCCATAGCCCCCAAACCAGCCCGCCACAATGACCCGGCCCCCGTGGGCGGCGCGGATGGTGCTGCCGTGGGGTGCGCCAAAATCTAGGCCATTGTGGAACCGCCCGCGCCCGAGGATGGGATGGACCCGCCAGCCAAACCCACTGGTCAGCGGCCCCACGACGGGGATGGCCAGTTCCCCGCGACCGCTGGCGACCCATCGGCCACCGCCGCCGCGACTGATCCGACCGCCGCCGCTCCCGCGCGATCGCGCCTGGGCCAGTTGGGCAAGCCGTTCCCGCTCCAGCCGCGCGAGCCGTTCCCGTTCTGCGGCCTCTAGGGCCACCTGCTGCTTGGCCTTGGCTTGGATCAGGGCGGCCATGGTGGCGGAATCCTGGGCCAGTTGGGCGGCGTCGCTTTCGGCCTTTTGGCGCTGGGCCGTGAGGCGATCGGCTACGGCGGTTTGCTGCTGGACGGTGATCTGTAGCTGGGATTCTTCGACATTGAGCTCCCGGGCGATCGCGGCCAACTCCCGCTGCTGATCCCGCAGGCGCATCCGTTGAATTTCGAGGCCACTGGCGGCGGCATTGAGGGTGACCAACTGCTGGCGATCGGCCTCATAGACCCGCTCTAGCTGCTGACGACGATCTAAAAACTGGTTGGGGGACTTGCTCTGGAGCAGCACCGCCAACCCCCATTGGGGCGACTGGCGCTGCAAAAACCGCAACCGGGCGATCGCGGCCTGACGGCTCTGGCCATAGGTCTGCTCAGCGGCGGCTAAATCCCGCTCCAACTCCTGAAGACGGTTGGCGGCGGCCTGGATGCGATCGCGGTTTCGGTCCAGCCGCGCCTGGGTTTCCTGGAGCGATTGATCGAGGCGATCGCGCTGGGCCTTGGCCCGTTCCTCCTCCCCCGCTAGGCGATCGCCCTGCCGTTCAAGCTGCTGCCGCTGGGCCTCAATCCCCTGCCGCTGGCGCAAGAGCTGCTGCTGCTGTTGCCGTAGGGCCTCAATCTCTGGCGTCGTCTGGCCCCAGGCCCCCCCCACCGGCCCCCCCACCCAACCCAAAAGCACCAGCAGCGCGATCGCCACCATCCGCCCCAAGCCCGTTCGCCAGTCGCCCCGCCCCATCGCGATCGCCCCGCCACCAATCCCCCGAGTCTAAATCACCGGCCCCCTTCCCCGTGATCCATCCCCCGGACTTCAGCCCCTAGGAGCCCATCACCCAGCGCAGCAGCACCGACTGACGCACCGCCTGCTGATGGGGCGATCGCAGCGGCACACTCGTCGCCCGCCGCAAACAATAGGACTGGCCGCGATAAACCACCTCAACCTGCGTCTCCTGCAAATTCACCTCCGCCGTGCGGGGGCGGTAGGGCACCCCACGATAGTGAAGAAGCTCCATAGCGGTCCATGCTCCTGAAGAAAGGGGAAAGCAACCACCGACAACCCCGCCAAGGGCCGAAATGCCGCACTTGGAACCACTGACCCTCCCCCGCCGCGTCGCCAAAGCGCACCCGCCGCGCCCGAAAAGTCCGTGTCAGGTACTACCGATTTTGCTTAATTAGTTTATGGAATAGATTCCCCCTCGCCCGGAAACTCTTAAGGATTGCTTATGGTTTAGAACAGGTTTTTGCATCGAACTTTCCCATTGTTTGCATCTTTAGCGCGATCCCCTCCCTGCCCTCCATCCGCCATCCGCCCGAGATCCCCCGGTCCTAGGGGCTAGGAAATTGCCGCGATCGCACCTCTTCCACATACTGGCCCACCGCCGCGATCGCGCGATCGCCCAGGGATTCATAGCGCTTCGCAAAGGGGGGCACCTGGTCCGTGAGCCCCAGCAGGTCCGCCGTCACCAGCACCTGCCCATCGCAGGCCGCCCCCGCCCCAATGCCAATGGTCGGCACCGCGATCGCCCCCGTCACCCGCGCCGCCAGCTCCGTCGGCACATGTTCGAGCACCACCGCAAACGCCCCCGCCGCCGCCAGGGCGATCGCCTCTTGGTAAATCTTCTCGCCCGCCTCCGGCGTCGTCCCCTGCTGGCGATAGCCCACCTGATGCACCGCCTGGGGCGTCAACCCCACATGGCCCATCACCGGAATACCCGCCCGCACCAGCCGCGCCACCGTCTCCGCCATCTCCGGGTAGCCCCCCTCCAGCTTCACCGCCGCCGCCCCCGTCTCCTTCAGGATCCGCCCCGCCGATCGCAGCGCTTGCGCCGGACTCTCCTGGTAGCTCAAAAACGGCAAATCCACCACCACCAAAGCATTTTCCACACCCCGCACCACCGCCGCCCCGTGGTGAACCATGTCATCAAGGGTCAGCGGCAGCGTCGTTCGATGCCCCAGGGCCACCATCCCCAACGAATCCCCCACCAAAATCACATCCGCCCCCGCCCGATCAACCAGCCGCGCCCACAGCCAATCCCAGGCCGTCACCGCCGCGATCGCCCGGCCCTGCCCCTTCCACTGCCCCAACTGCCGCACACTCACCGCCATCGGCGCATCCCCACCCTATAAAACCTCAAACTCCCCAAACTCAAATCCCAATCACGTATTCACCGGTGCAGCCCCACGGTAGTAGAATGGGAAACTTTTCCAGGGGGCACCCCGCCGAAGGCACACAAATCGCCCCGGCCCCAGCGCAGCAAAATAAACATTTAATCTTATCAAGAAGTTTTGCGAATTCAGCGACAGCAACCCCTTGGGGATTATTAAAATTCATGGCACTCCCAAGGATTTACAAAGTAAGCGGCACACCCTTTGCTGATATAGTGCTTGAGAGTGAGTCGGGCCCGCGATCGGCACGGCACAGAACTGCCGGAACGCGCTAGTTCCGTCTATTCCGATCGACGCCAGCCCGTACCCCAGGCTCTCGACGCAGGGCACCTATTCTTCGATACATTTCTCCGGTGCGGGTTTGCCCACGGTGGTGCCCGCAGGAATTTTCGTCGGGAAGAAAGTGCGAACTTAAATCGAGCACCAGCTCGGCCGAAGACGGCATCGAGCCGCGTTTCTTCGACAAGCAGTTCTTAGGAAGGGAAACCATGGCTTACGCGCAAACCAAGTCCAAGTCCGGCTATGAAGCTGGCGTAAAGGACTACAAACTAACCTATTACACGCCGGATTACACCCCGAAGGATACGGACATCCTCGCGGCGTTCCGCATGACCCCTCAGCCGGGAGTCCCGCCGGAAGAAGCCGGTGCCGCCGTTGCCGCCGAGTCCTCCACCGGGACCTGGACCACCGTGTGGACCGACCTGCTGACGGACCTTGATCGCTACAAGGGTCGGTGCTATGACATCGAGCCGGTGCCCAACGAGGACAACCAGTACATCGCCTACATCGCCTACCCGCTGGATCTGTTCGAGGAAGGTTCGGTCACGAACATGCTGACCTCGATCGTGGGTAACGTGTTTGGCTTTAAGGCCCTGCGCGCCCTGCGTTTGGAAGACCTGCGCATCCCCGTGGCTTACCTGAAGACCTTCCAGGGGCCTCCCCACGGGATCCAGGTGGAGCGCGACAAGATTAATAAGTATGGTCGTCCCCTGCTGGGCTGCACGATCAAGCCGAAGCTCGGTCTGTCGGCGAAGAACTATGGCCGTGCGGTCTATGAGTGCCTGCGCGGCGGTCTGGACTTCACGAAGGATGACGAGAACATCAACTCGCAAACCTTCCAGCGCTGGCGCGATCGCTTCCTGTTTGTCGCCGACGCCATCCACAAGGCCCAGGCAGAAACCGGCGAAATCAAGGGTCACTACCTGAACGTGACCGCCGCCACCTGCGAAGAGATGATCAAGCGCGCCGAGTTCGCCAAGGAACTCGAAATGCCGATCATCATGCATGACTTCCTGACGGCTGGCTTCACCGCCAACACCACCTTGTCCCACTGGTGCCGCGACAATGGCCTGTTGCTGCACATCCACCGGGCCATGCACGCGGTGATCGACCGCCAGAAGAACCACGGGATGCACTTCCGCGTGTTGGCCAAGTGCCTGCGGATGTCCGGCGGTGACCACATCCACACCGGTACGGTGGTCGGCAAGCTGGAAGGGGAGCGCGGCATCACGATGGGCTTCGTGGATCTGCTCCGCGAAAACTACATCGAGCGCGATCCGTCTCGCGGGATCTACTTCACCCAGGATTGGGCGTCGATGCCCGGTGTGATGGCCGTGGCTTCCGGCGGTATCCACGTGTGGCACATGCCTGCCCTGGTGGAAATCTTCGGCGATGATTCCGTGCTGCAATTCGGCGGTGGGACGCTGGGTCACCCCTGGGGTAATGCTCCGGGTGCGACGGCGAACCGTGTGGCCCTGGAAGCTTGCGTTCAGGCCCGTAACGAGGGTCGTGACCTCAACCGTGAAGGTGGCGACATCATCCGTGAGGCTTGCCGCTGGAGCCCTGAACTGGCCACGGCTTGCGAACTGTGGAAGGAAATCAAGTTCGACTTCGAGGCGGTTGATACCGTTTGATGAGTCGTTTGATCACGCCTTGGGGTGTGTGGCCTAGGGGCTGATGGGGGGGCCGTTTGGTAGCTGCGTTGGCAACGGCGCGCTGCTGGATCGCTGATGATGGGGTCGCTTCACGTATGCCGCTTTGATGGGGCTAAAGATGTCAGAGTCTATGGATCTCAAAGCGATCGCGAAGGATACGGCCAAAACGCTGCAAAGCTACCTAACCTATCGTGCGATGGGTGTGGTGGTGGCCCAGCTCAGCGAAACGAACCCCCCTAAGGCCCTGTGGCTACAAGGGTTTTCTCCGACGGGCAAGATCCAGAGCGGAGAGACCTACCTTGAGGAGTTGATGGCTGCGGACCCGGAAATTGCGCTGCGAGTGATGACCGTGCGCGAGCATCTGGCGGCGGAGATTCTCGAATTTTTGCCGGAGATGGTGCAAACCGGGATTCAGCAGTCCAATGGGATTCATCGCCGTTGGCATTTGGAACGCTTGACCCAGCATGTTCTGGAGCGGGAGCCGGAGTTTTCCGGTGCGCCGGAGGGGGCTGGGGACGGGGCGGACCCAATGGCGGAGGATCCTGCCTGAACCAGTATTCGCGACGACTGGCCGCGCGATCGCGCGGCGGCTAACCACGAGGAGACGTAACCCAACCATGAAAACCCTTCCTAAAGAGCAACGTTACGAAACTTTTTCGTACCTGCCCCCCCTGAGCGATCAGCAAATCGCTAAGCAAATCCAGTACATGCTGGATCAGGGCTACATTCCTGGGGTGGAGTTCAACGAAACCTCTGACCCGACGGTCTACTACTGGACCATGTGGAAGTTGCCCCTGTTCAACGCTCGCTCGGTGCAGGAAGTGCTCAACGAAGTGCAGGCGTGCCGCTCGGAGTACAACAACTGCTACGTGCGTGTGGTGGGCTTCGACAACATCAAGCAGTGCCAAGCGGTGGGCTTCATTGTCCACAAGCCGAGCACCAGCCGCTACTAAAACCCTCCAGGCCGCTCGTTTTTGCCCTAGGCCCTGAGCGGTAACCCGAGGCGGGAGTCCAGTTTTCTGGGCTCCCGTTTTTCATGGATCGTTGGTTGAAGGCTGAACTGGGGGCGGATTTGCCGCCCTGGCCGGTGTGATCAAGGCATACTAGGTCTATCGGGACGGATGCACGGAACCGAATCGCGGACTCAATCCGGAAAATACTCCCCATTCCCCCAGGACCCTAGAGGCCAAGTCTATGGTTGAGATGAAAGTTGCCGGCATTGCCTTGGATGCGGTGAACCGGACGCCGATAATTCTCCTGAAGGACACGGCTGAGCGGCGGGCGCTGCCGATTTATATCGGTCAAGATCAGGCGAAGGCGATTGTGAATGTGCTGGAAAATCAGCCGCCGCCGAGGCCCCTGACCCATGATTTGCTGGTGAATCTGCTGGAGGCGTGGGGCATGACCCTGGAGCGGGTGGTGGTCCATTCCCTCCAGGACAGTACGTTCTATGCGGTGATGGTGGTGCGTCAGGGGGAGGTGCTCAAGGAGATTGATTCGCGCCCGAGTGATGCGATCGCGATCGCCCTGCGGACGGGCAGCCCGATTTGGGTGATGGAGGAGGTGATTGCCGATGCGTCATTTCCGGTGGATCGGGAGGCGGATGAGGCGGAGCAGCGGGCCTTTCGGGAGTTTGTGGCGCGGCTGCGGCCGGAGGATTTTGAGGAGCACCGCTGCCGCAGTGATGAGGCGGAGAGCTAGGGTGCAGCGCGGGGACGCGACAGGTAGGACAATGGGGAGTAATTGTTGCGGAAGTAACCATTAGGACTATGGCTAGCCCGCGCGATCGACGCCGCGATCCCTATGCAGACTACGGACGGGAAGCGGCTAAGTTTTGGGATCTAGAGCGTCTGTATGGCGATCTGGCGGTGCAGAAGGGGCATGTGAAGTATGCCCTGGGGAAACCTGCGCCCCTGACGCCGCTGGAGTGCCGCCTGTTGCGGGGGCTGCTGTTGGGGGAGTCGCCGCAGGTGCTTGCGGTGGGCTTGGACCGGAAGCCGGGGGGGCTGGTGGTCGATCTGAGCCGGGGCCTTTATCGCTATGTGATGGGGCTGGCGGGCCAACCGGATGGGCGCATGGGGGGCTGGCGGAAGATTGCGCCCTTGCTGAAGCGTTTGGGCTATTACCGGGGCGATCGCGAGGGGAATCGCGCGGTGATGGTTGAGGCGGTGGGGATGGGGCGACTGCCGCGCCGATTTGGGCCAGGGTTGGTGGGCCGGGAGGCGGAGCTGGAACAGGTGCTGTCCCTGCTGCTGATGGAGGATGGGGGTGAGGGGTGTGTGGCCATCAGCGGGGCGGGCGGTGTGGGCAAGACGTCTTTGGCGACGGAGGCGGCCCATGAGTGGCTGAGGCGTCGGCGGGCGGCGGCTGGGGGGGCGGGGCGGTTCGCGGCGGGGCGGGTGGCGTTTGCATCGGCGAAGGCGGAACATTTGACGGGCCACGGGGCGCTGCCCCATTTGCACCGTTGCCAGGGGATGGTGCAGTTGCTCGGGGCGATCGCGCGGCAGCTTGAGGTGGCCCCGGAGGAGGTGGGGGATGGGGCGGATCTGGAGACCTTGATGGGGGCGATCAATCGGGCTTTGGTGACGGGGCCGCCTACGCTGCTGGTGTTGGATAATCTCGATCCCCTCCTGCAGGAGCCGGAGCAGCGGGAGCAGGTGCTGGCGTTTTTGATGGATTTGCCCAGGGCGGCCCGCGTGATCGCCACGGCCCGGGCGCGGCTGGTGATTGGCGGTGCGGTGCGGCTGCATCCCCTGGCGGCGGCGGCGGCGGGAAAACTGTTTGATCGGGAGTGCGATCGCCGTCGGGTTTCAGGGCTCACCCCGGTTGATCGCCGTGCCCTGCTGGACTGGGCGGGGGGAATTCCCCTGCTGCTGGTGACGGCGGCGGGGCGGCTGGGGTTGGGCCATGGACCGGCAATGGCGATCGCGTGGCTGCGATCGCTGCGGGGACCGGCGGCACGGCTGTGTTTCCATGAACCGATGGCCGATGGGCTACCGGCGGCGGCGATCGCCCTGGTGCAAGCCCTGAGCCTGTTTGAAGGGGCCATCCCCCCCGACGAGGTGGCCCAGGTGGCGGGGCTAGATCCAGCGGCGGCGGCCACGGCGCAAGGGTGGCAATTCCTCGTGGAGCGCTCCTGGCTGCTGGGGGATTTGGGGGAGGGGGCGGCGGTGGCCCTGGTGGGTTCCCTGCGCTCCTTTGCACGGGACTGGCTGGTCACTGACCCGGAGCTGGAGCGGCAATTGCGCGATCGCTGGCACGCCTGGGGGCAGGCCACCGCCATGCGCTACGGCCGGGAGGATCGGCTGGAATGGTTTGATGTGCGCCCCCTCAATCCCTACTGGCCCAGCCTGCGGGCCGTGATGGACTGGTGTTTGGATCAGGGGCGATCGGCGGACTTTTTAAACCTGCTGCATCTCCTCAAGGGATACCTCCACCTGTCGGGCCATTGGGAGGATTTGTATCGCTGGGGGACGGCCCTGCTGACCCTGGCCCAGGGGCGTCAGGATCGCGCCCTGGAGGCGATCGCCTATTTCGAGCGGGGCTGGACCGGGAGCCTCTATACCGAACCGGAGCGCCTGCGGGCGGCGGCGGCGGATCTAGAGCGGGCCTGGAATCTTCAGGAACACGGCAACTTTTACCTTGCGGCGGAAATTGCCACGAATCTGGGGCGACTATGGATCCAGCTTGGCCAGGGGCGGCGTGCCCATCGCTACCTTGAGCGGGCGGCGGAACTGCTCGATCGCCGGGTGCTCGATTCGCCCGCCTGGGGACGCCTTCAGGTGCAGTTGCTCTATTACAACGGGGAGTTGGCCTATTCCCAGGGGGAGTATGGGCGGGCGCAGTTGTTTTACCAAGATGCCCTGGAGCGATCGCGGGCGATCGACTGGCAGCGGGGAATTTACTATTGCCAGGAGTGGCTGGGGAAGGTGGCCCTCGCCCAACAGGATGTGGTCCAGGCGCGGCAGTGTCTCCGGGATGCTTTGGCGGTGGCGCGGCGGCAGCGGGATCAGCGCTACTGTGCCTTTTGTTTACAGACCCTTGCCCAGTTGGCGGCGGCGGACGGTGACCCTAAGGAGGCCCGACGGCTGGCGGTGCGATCGCGGTCCGTGTTCCAGGAGTTGGGGATGGAGCGGGAGCGGGCGACGATGGATGGGTGGTTACGGGAGCTGAATGGCCATGGGTAAGTTTTACGGGGAAATTACGCCGACCTTGCGGGAGTTTATTGGGCGGCAACATCTGTTTTTTACGGCGACGGCTCCGTCGGTGGGGGGGCGGGTGAACCTGTCGCCGAAGGGGGCCGATACGCTGCGGATCCTGGGCGATCGCCAGGTGGCCTATCTGGACCTGACGGGCAGCGGCAATGAGACGGCGGCCCACCTGCGGGAGAATGGCCGACTGACGGTGATGTTTTGCAGTTTCGAGGGGCCGCCGCAGATTTTGCGCCTCTATGGGACGGGGCGGGTGGTGCGATCGCGCGATCGCGACTGGTCCGACTGGCTCCGGCATTTTGAACCGCTGCCCGGTGCGCGCCAAATTATTGTCCTGGCGGTGGAGTCAGTTCAAACCTCCTGCGGCATGGGGGTGCCCCTGTTCGAGCATCGGGGCGATCGCCCGGATCTCCAGCGCTGGGCGGAGGGCAAGGGGGAGGCGGGGTTGCAGGACTATTGGACCGTAAAAAATCAGGTGAGCATTGATGGCCTGCCCACGGGCCTGTTGCAGGATGAGCCCAGCTAGGGGTGGGGAGGCGGCCCCCGCGATCGCGGTACACCCCCCAAATCGTCCCTAAAACCCTAAAAACAATCCCCTAAAAACTCAGCTTGAGGGCACTGACGGGCACCTCATCCCAGGTGCTGACGGTGCGTAGGTTCACGGTCCAGCCTTCGGCGCGCTGGGCGTCGGTGAGATCGTCTAGGAAGGATTCATTGCAGGCTTTGGCTTGCTCTTCGCTCTCGCAGGCGATGCAGGCGCGCAGCAGACCGGACGAGTCAAATTGCTCGTTCACCCAGATGACTTTGGCCATGGTTAGCTCCTCCAGGGCGTGCCGTCCTAGTGTAGCGAGCCGGGTTGGGAATGCCCTAAAACTGCCGATGAAATTTAAGGGTTTGGGCCGTGGCGCTGGCTACTCGGGGGTGTCGGCGGCACTGGCCATGGCGGTGAGGGCATCTCCGGTGACGCGGCAAATGCGCCAGTCGGGCAACACGTCCGCGCCCATTTTTTGATAGAAGCCGATCGCGGGGGCGTTCCAGTCCAAAACGCTCCATTCAATCCGTCCATAGCCCCGGGCGATCGCCAATTGACCGAGGTGCTGCAACAGGGCTCGGCCGATGCCGCGATCGCGCCACTGGGGCTGTACAAACAAGTCTTCGAGATACAGGCCCGGTCGTGTCAAAAAAGTGGAATAGGTGGTGAAAAAGAGGGCAAATCCCACCACCTCCGCCCCCGATTCGGATTGGTCCACTTCCGCTAAAATCACCTCCGCATAGGGCCGTTCCCCAAATAAATGCTCGTGCAACTGTTCAGGGGTGCCCGTCACCTGATCAGAGAGTTTTTCATAGGCCGCAAGGGACTTAATGAGCGAAAAGATTGTGGGAACGTCCACCGGTGTTGCGGCCCGTAATCGAAGATTTTTTAACATTGGCGACGTCAACTTGATCAATTCAATAACCAGCGGTAGGGTGCGCTCGGCCATGGTTCTATCTTGCGATCATCCTTCCATTCCGAGCGCACCGATTCCGCCGATTTAAGGCGATCTCCAATTAAATGGAAGCCAGGGCGGACTGCTCGGAGCGGAACGTCAGCCGCTCGTTTTCGACATCTCCCACGATCGCGCAACCATCCATCAATTCACCCCGCAGAATGGCTTTCGCGATCGCGGTTTCCAGTTCTTTTTGGATCGCCCGCTTCAGAGGCCGCGCCCCATAGACCGGATCATAGCCCACGTCCGCGAGGAAATCGATCGCCGCATCGGAGAGCCGCAGGGTCATGTTCCGCTCCGCAAGGCGTTGATGGAGCCGACGGATTTGCAGGGAAACAATCTCGCGGATTTGGGTCTTGTCGAGGGCATGGAAGACAATAATGTCGTCAATGCGATTGAGGAATTCCGGTCGAAATTCCGCCCGCAGCGCCGCCAAAACTCGACTTTGCATCGTGGCATATTGGCCCTCATCCCCCACCGCATCAAGGATGAGTTGAGAGCCAATATTACTCGTCAAAATGACGATCGCATTCTTGAAATCCACCGTCCGCCCCTGGGAATCCGTCACCCGGCCATCATCCAAAATTTGGAGCATGACATTAAACACATCCGGGTGGGCCTTTTCGATTTCATCAAACAGGATCACCGCATAGGGCCGACGCCGCACCGCCTCCGTCAATTGGCCCCCTTCGTCATAGCCCACATAGCCCGGAGGGGCACCGATCAACCGCGAAACGGAATGCTTTTCCATGTACTCCGACATATCAATGCGGACCATGGCTTCTTCCGTATCAAAGAGATAGGCCGCCAGGGCTTTTGCCAATTCCGTTTTGCCGACGCCCGTTGGCCCCAAAAAGATAAAACTGGCGATGGGTCGGTTCGGATCCGCCAAGCCCGCCCGCGATCGCTGGATGGCATCGGCGACGGCGGTGACGGCTTCACTTTGGCCCACCACCCGCTGATGCAATTCCTCTTCCAGATGCAGCAGCCGCTCCATCTCTGAAGCCACCAGTTTACTAACGGGAATGCCGGTCCATTTGGCAATAATTTCGGCGATGTCCTCTTCGGTCACCTCTTCCCGCAGGAGGGATTGGGTATTGCGCTGGGACTCGGCGATTTTTTGATCGATTTCCTCCAGTTGTTTTTGCAGGCCCGTGAGCTTACCAAATTTCAGCTCAGCGGCTTTGTTGAGGTCATAGTCCCGCTCCGCCTGCTGGATTTCTACCTCGACGCGATCCATTTCATTTTTGATGGCTTGGCGCTCATCGCGGACGGTTTTTTCCGCCTGCCACTGGGCGTTGAAAGTGGACTGCCGTTCCTTGAGATCCGCCAGCTCGCGATCCAGTTTTTCTAGGCGATCTTTCGAGGCGGCGTTGCTTTCCTTCTGAAGCGATAGGCGCTCCATTTCCAATTGAATGATTTTACGATCCACCTCATCCAATTCCTCAGGCTTTGAGGTGGCTTCCATCTTCAGTTTGGCCGCCGCTTCGTCCACCAAATCAATGGCCTTGTCCGGCAGGAAGCGATCGCTGATGTAGCGCGTCGAGAGGGTGGCGGCAGCCACGAGGGCACCGTCGGCAATTTTGACATTGTGGTGGGTTTCATAGCGATCCTTGAGGCCCCGCAGGATCGAAATAGTGTCGGTGACCGACGGCTGATCAATAAAAACCTGCTGAAAACGCCGCTCTAGGGCCGCATCCTTTTCGATATATTTGCGGTATTCATCGAGGGTCGTCGCGCCGATGCAGCGCAATTCCCCCCGGGCCAACATCGGTTTGAGTAAATTGCCCGCATCCATGGCCCCTTGGGTGGCACCGGCCCCGACCACCGTATGGATTTCATCAATGAAAAGGATGACTTTCCCTTCCGATTCCGTCACTTCCTTGAGGACGGCCTTGAGGCGCTCTTCAAATTCACCGCGATATTTGGCCCCGGCGATGAGGGATCCCATATCTAGGGCAATGAGTTGGCGGTCCTGCAAGGATTCGGGCACGTCCCCTTTGACAATGCGCTGGGCGAGGCCCTCCGCGATCGCGGTTTTACCCACCCCCGGTTCGCCGATGAGGACGGGATTATTTTTGGTGCGGCGCGACAGAATTTGGATCGTGCGGCGGATTTCTTCATCGCGGCCAATGACGGGATCGAGGCGTCCTTTGCGCGCCCATTCCGTTAGGTCACGGCCATATTTTTCTAGGGCTTCGTATTTTCCTTCCGGGTCACGATCGCTCACGGTTTGGTTGCCTCGCACCTGTTGAATGGCGTCCTTGAGTTGAGATTCACTGAGCCCAAGATCCCGCAGGAGCGATCGCCCGAAACGGTCATCCTGGGCATAGGCCAAGAGTAAATGTTCAATGGAGATGTAATCATCCTTCATCTCCTTACGCGATCGCTCGGCCCGGTCGAGTAATTGGTCTAAACTTTGGCCGAGATAAATGGAACTGCTGTCCCCTTTGACCTTCGGTTGTCGCTTAATGAAATCGCCCGTGTAATCCCTGGCCCGTTCGGGGCGCGCCGCCGCCTTGGTGAGGATACTGCTGGCCATGCCGTCCTGTTCCAGCAGCGCCTGCATTAAATGTTCCGATTCAAGCTGCTGCTGCTGGTTTTGTTTGGCGATTTCCGGCGCGCGGGCGATCGCCTCCCAGGCTTTGGTGGTGAACTGATTCGGGTCGCTCGGTTGCATGGGGAATGTCCTCCTGGGCGGCGGTGGCGATTTGCTCCTTGGCGGCCATTGTAAAAATTGCTGGGGCGCGGTCGGGGACGGCTCTTACGACCATCGGGCGGGGTATTGCCGCCCTTGGGGCGTTCGTTATCGGCCCAGTTCCTTGGTGATCGACAGCACCCACGCGCCGATCCAGGCGATCGCGATCGCCCCCTCGACCCAGCGCAGCACCAGGGGGGACCGCTGCCACAGATCCCGCAACCCCCGCAGGGCAACGGTTCCGGGGTTGTTTCGCCAAATTTTCATGGCCGCCGGTCCCCAGTTTCGCAGCCTCGCGCGATCGCCCCCGCGCCAGGTCCACATGGTGATTAGGAGCGACTTGCCCCCCACCTTGGCCGCCATCAGGGCGTGGGCCGCGATCGCCAGCACCAGCACCAGCCAGGACGCCAAATGGGCATAGTACCAACCGTGATCCAACTCCCCCTGGGGCAGCCAGCGCTCGTCCATCATCTTGCCGGAAAAGACGGCGAAGGTTAGGGCCAACAGCGCCGCCGTATTGACAAGCCGGTGCAGGGCAAACCAACCGCGCGGCGTGGCAAAATCCCCCAACTGTGCCACCGTAGCGTCCTGGACCAGGCGCGATCGCCCCTGGGCAAAGCAATAGAGCGCAAACACCGGCAGCAGCAGCAGCGCCCACAGGCCAAAGGTGCCGTGGAGCCCCTCAATTTCAGACCAGCGCGGCAAATGCACCCGAAACCAGCGCCCGTCATAGGTGTCATAGGTCCACAGGGCCGTCGCGATCGCGCCGAGGGTCGCCACCGCCAGGGTGCCATGGAACAGCCGGAGGGCTAGGGGTAAAAACGGAGCGGGTTTAGCCATGGGTGAGTGATGGAGATGCCTCGTGAAGTTAGGATGTTTGGGCTATTTTGAGAGAATTGTTTTCAGATTTTTTTCATAATTGACTATTAGGAGTATGGCCCCCAATGGCGGCCTCCAATGATAGCCCAAACATTGCCCATTCTAGACATTAGAACCGCTAGTGCGTTTCCCGAGCAGCCGTTCTCGCAGATGTTTGATGCGATCGCGATATTTCGCCGCCTCTTCAAATTCTAGATTTTTAGCCGCCGCCTTCATCTGCTCCTCAAGCTGTTCAATTAGGGTGGGGATTTCACCCAAATCCAAATCCATGGATCGCTCATAGGCCACCTCTAATTCCTGGGCGCTGAGGCGACGGGATAAATCTAAAAATTCTAGGATCGAGTTCCGCGACTCCCGCGCGATCGGCTGGGGCGTAATGCCATGCTCCTCATTGTAGGCCGCCTGTTTCTGGCGACGGCGCTCCGTTTCCTCGATGGTTTTGATCATGCTGTCGGTCAAATTATCCCCATACAAAATTGCCTGACCGTTCACATGGCGCGCCGCCCGCCCCACGGTTTGGATTAGCGATCGCGCCGCCCGCAAAAATCCTTCCTTATCCGCATCGAGAATGGCCACTAAAGAAACCTCTGGCAAATCTAAGCCCTCACGCAACAGATTCACCCCAATCAACACATCAAATTCCCCCTTCCGCAGGGCCTGCAAAATTTCAATGCGCTCAATGGAATTAATGTCCGAATGGAGATAGCGGACCCGAACGCCTCGCTCCTGGAAATAGTCCGCCAAATCCTCCGCCATGCGTTTCGTCAAGGTGGTCACCAGGGTCCGTTCCTTGCGATCCACCCGCTGCACAATTTCCGCAAGCAAATCATCCACCTGGCCCGCCGTCGGCCGCACGGAAATCTGCGGATCCAAAATGCCCGTGGGCCGCACAATCTGCTCAATCACCCGCGTTTCAGAAATCCCGAGCTCCCAATCCCCCGGCGTGGCGGAAACGAAAACACATTGCCCCACCTTTTGCCAAAATTCTTCCGCCTTGAGGGGCCGGTTATCCGCCGCCGACGGCAAGCGAAATCCATGCTCAATCAACACCTGCTTGCGAGCGCGATCGCCGTTATACATGGCCCGAAGCTGGGGCACCGTCACATGGGACTCATCGATCGCCAGGAGCCAATCCTTCGGGAAATAGTCAATCAAACATTCCGGCGGCTCCCCAGCCTCTCGACCGGCCAGATAGCGGGAATAGTTTTCAACCCCATTGCAATAGCCCACCTGCTCCAGCATTTCCAGGTCGTAGCGGGTGCGCTGATTAATGCGCTGGGCTTCGACCAATTTGCCATCCGTTTCTAGGGCTTCCACGCGATCGCGTAACTCCCCCCGAATTCCCGCGATCGCATCCTGCAACCGATCCTCCGGCGTCACGAAATGTCGAGCGGGATATAAATTCACCGCCTCCAGATTTTCTAAAATTTCCCCCGTCATCGGCTCCACATAGCGAATCGCATCCACCTCATCGCCAAAAAACTCAATGCGAATAATGCGATCCTCATAGGCCGGCCCAATCTCTAACACATCCCCCTTCACGCGAAACTTACCGCGCCCCACTTCAATGTCGTTGCGCTCATATTGCACCGACGCCAAATCCCGCAGCACCTGCCGTTGATTAATCTCGCCCCCCACCCGAAAGGGAATCGCCGCCTTGAGGTATTCCGACGGAATCCCCAGACCATAAATGCAGCTAATGGACGCCACCACAATCACATCGCGCCGTTCAAAGAGCGATCGCGTGGCCGAGTGGCGCAGCATATCAATTTCGTCATTGATAGACGCGGTTTTTTCGATATAGGTATCCGTCGTCGGAATATAGGCTTCCGGCTGGTAATAGTCGTAATAGGAAATAAAATATTCAACCGCATTATTGGGGAAAAACTGCCGCAGTTCATTGCACAACTGCGCCGCCAAGGTTTTGTTATGGGCCAACACCAGCGTGGGCCGCTGCACCTGGGCGATCGCATTCGCCAGCGTAAAAGTCTTGCCCGTACCCGTCGCCCCCAGCAGGGTTTGGAACCGCGCCCCCCCTTGCAAATTTTCCACCAACTGCGCGATCGCCTGGGGCTGATCCCCCATGGGTTGATAGGGTGCATGAAGCTCAAAGGGACGCATAATTAAAACGATGAACGTGAAAAAATAACGGCCAAAGTAATCCTAAAAACCAAACCCAAAGGGCAGATCAAACGGCCCGCTAAAGGGCGAACTCCACTGATCCATACCCCTGCGAGAACCCCCGACCCTTGATCCTAAGGCCCCGCACCCCACGGAAGCCAGCGCCGAGGCCCCCATCGCCCCGCCCGCCGCCCCACCGCGATTGGGGCAACGCCCCCACCCATCGGGGCAACGCCCCCACCCATCAGGGCAAAGCCCTCACCCATCGCCCCCACTTCGCAAAGTATTAAGGATTGCTTATTTCATCCATGAAGTATCAATAATCTTTTTATCGTGTCGCGTAAAATATAACTGTATTAGTCGTGGCGAGACCGGAGCGCGCGTTGCCCTGGCGGTCCGAGCGTCCCCCGCCGCCCCATAATCAACCCCATACGCCGTCAGCGCGATCCCACCCCTTGATAGGATTCATACGGGGGATCGAGCGATCGCCATTGGAGCGACAGTCAGGCAGCGAGCGATTACCGTCCAACTTTGTATCGAGGGAATCATGAGCAATCGGAACGTAACGGACCACAACGGTAAAACCGAACAGGAGGGTAGCCGCGACAGCCGCGACAGCCGCGACAATCGCCCCAGTGCCAGTGTCCCCGCGACCGCTGCCCCCGCCGCCGCCCGCGAAGAACGCAGCCTGCCGGTGGTGGCCCGCAAGCGCCCCCTGGCCCCGAGCTACGGCGTGCGTCCGGTGGGTCCGAGCGAACTGCATTTGGTGGAAGGCGGCCTCCCCGGCCACAGCAAGCGCCCGGTGGCCATCAGCGACCTGAAAATGTCCGGTACCGTGTCGTCCTATGGGGTGCGGCCCATCGGTGCCAACACCATGGAAGTGACTAACACGATCATCCTGTCCGGCAAGCGTCCCGTGAGCGCGAGCCCCCTGGCCCTGGCCCAGAGCGATTCCCTCCCCGGTAAGCGCCCGGTGGCCTCCAATGACCTGGGCGAAGAGTCCAACCTGATGGGCTACCTGGACTAAACCCCAAGGCCGGTCGGTGACCGGGTTCCTAACGGAGTTTTAGAGATCGACCATTTGCACCTGCGCGATCGCCCCTCGGCCCCATTCGGTCGGGGGGCGATTGTTTTAGCTAGAAGGTGGGTGGCGGAACCGGTGACCTTCAGCAAAGCCCTAGTAGGACGCGGGCAACGAGGGCGGTTTCGGGGCGCTGTCCGGCGGCAGGGCGGGATTGGCAACGCCGAGCGATCGCACCTGGACCATCAAACTCGCCATCTCCAGGGCACCCATGGCATAGTTCCAGCCGAGATTGCTCTTAATGCCCGCCCGTTCTAGGGCCTGGGGCATCGTGTCCGCCGTGACAATGCCGAAAATCACCGGCACCCCCGTCTGGAAGCCCGCCGCCGCAATGCCCTTCGACACCTCCGCACACACGTAGTCAAAATGGGGCGTGTGGCCGCGAATCACCGCCCCCAGGCAAATAATCGCGTCATAGCGCCCCGACAGGGCCAACTGCCGCGCCAGGATCGGAATTTCAAAGCTTCCCGGCACCCACACATAATCCACCTGACTGCCCTGGGGATCCACATCCACCCCGTGGCGCTTCAGGCAATCCTGGCAGCCCCCCAGCAATTTCTCCGTCACCAGCTCGTTAAAGCGCCCGATGACGATCGCGAAGCGGGCGGACGCGGCCCGGTCAAAGGTTCCTTCAAATACGGCCATGGGAAAAATGCTCCTGCGGGGCTCGGGGCAGCGGTGAAACGCTAGATAAGGACGGGCTAGAAAACGCAAAGCGCCTTCGGGTTAGGAAAGCGCCTGCGGGGGTCATCGGAAGGGCGGGGCGATCGCCGGGGCCAAGGCCCGCCATCAAATCCTGCGTCGGCGGCGGACGGTCTCGAAGCCGACCAAAAAATCAACCTTAAACCACAAAGAAATTCAACACGCCGACGGCGATGACCAGCAGCGCCCACAGGCCAGAGCCCACATAGAGCAACGGTTTGGCACGATCCCAGGACTGGGGCAGGGCATAGGCCACGGGCACGCCCAGCACCATCACGAACGACAGGGCAACGAGGGCAAAAAGGCTGATTTGAAACAGAATAGACATAACCGATTATTTTCCCGTTTTTCCAACACAGCGCGATAGGATGGCAGCCCGAGCCGCTGCCGAAATTGCCCGTATTTTACCAGAATGGGGCGGCCCGTGCGATCGCGTGGGCCATGGGTCGATGGGGTGGTCAGCGGCGGTGGTCCCAGGGGGTCAGAAGGCCAGGAGGCAACGGTGGATCTGGTGCTGTGCCACACGACGGTGGATTTTGATGCCCTGGGGGCGGCGGTGGGGTTCGCCAAGCTGGTGCCGGGGATGCGGATTGTGCTGGCGGGGGGGGCGCATCCGACGGTGCAAGAATTCTTGGCGCTCCATCGGGATGAGTATCCGCTGATCGAGCGGCGGGCGGTGCATCCGGAGCGGATCCGATCGCTGGTGGTGGTGGATACCCAGCAGGGCGATCGCCTGGGGCCGCTGGCTCCGTGGCTGACGCTACCCCAGGTGCAGGGGCGCATTACGGTGATTGATCACCATCCCCTGGGCGATCGCGAGGGGGCGCAAACCCAGGGGGGCGATGGGGCGATCGCTGGGGGCGTTGCCCTGATTGCGGCGAGTGAGCTTCAGGTGGAGGCGGTGGGGGCGGCGACGACCCTGGTGGTGGAACGGTTGCAGGGGGCCGGGTGCGATCGCCTGACGGCGGCGGAGGCGACGGTGATGGCCCTGGGGATCCATGTGGATACGGGGTCACTCACCTATGGTAGTGCGACGGCGCGGGATGCGGCGGCCCTGGCGTGGCTGATGGGCCAGGGGGCTAATGTGCGGGCGATCGCCACCTATGTGGATCCGGCCCTGTCGCCGCCGTTGCAGGAGCTATTTACCACGGCCATGGGGGCCTTGCGCGATCGCGAGGAGCTCGGCTATCGGGTCTGTTCCCTGGTGCTCGAAACGGGCCACTATGTGCCGGGGATTTCGTCGCTAGCGGCGCGGCTGATGGATACGGTGGGCTGCGATGCGCTGTTTCTGGGGGCGGCCTATCGCGTGCGGGGCAGTGGCGTGGGGCGGCTGGCGATCGTGGGGCGATCGCGGGTCGAAGGAACGGATTTGACCCCCCTGTTCACGGCCCTGGGGGGCGGCGGCCACGGACGGGCGGCGGCGGCGACGGTCCATGGGGGCGATCCGCAGCAGATTCTAGAAACTTTAGTGGAGGATTTTTGTGCGGCGATTCCCCACCCCCCCACGGCCCAGGATTTGATGTCGTCGCCGGTGCGGACGATTCGCCCGGACACCACCATTGGCGAGGCCCGCCGCATTTTGCTGCGCTACGGCCATTCGGGCCTGTCGGTGGTGGATAATCGCGATCGCCTGGTGGGCATCGTGTCGCGGCGGGATTTGGACATTGCCCTGCACCACGGGTTCCGCCACGCGCCGGTGAAGGGGTACATGAGCACGCGCCTGAAGACGATCGCGCCGGACACGCCCCTGGCGGTGATTGAGGATTTGATGGTGACCTATGACATTGGTCGGCTGCCGGTGCTGGACGGGGCGGGCCAGTTGGTGGGCATTGTCACCCGCACGGATGTGTTGCGGCAGTTCCAGCGCGATCGCCCCTGGGGAGCGGACGGGGCGGGGGATGGGGATCTGCTTCTCAATCGCCGATCACCCCAGAATTTTTGCCCCCTCCTGTCGCGGTTTGCGCCGCCCCTGCGATCGCTCCTGGATGCCATGGCGGAGTTGGCGCGATCGCGGGGCTGGCAGCTTTATCTAGTGGGCGGGGCCGTGCGGGATTTGCTGCTTGATCGCGGCGATCGCGACCTCATGCTCAGCGACGTGGACGTGGTGGTCGATGGCTGCCACGGGCCGGGGGAACCGGGGGATGGGGCCGCCGTCCAGCTCGCCGAAGCGCTGCAAAAACACTATCCCAACGCCCGCCTCCAGATCCATGGGCAGTTCCAAACCGCCGCCCTCCTGTGGCACAAGGATCCCACCTTCGGTTCCCTGTGGGTGGACATCGCCACGGCCCGCACGGAGTTTTATCCCTACCCCGCCGCCAACCCGGAGGTGGAAGCCAGTTCGATCCGCCAGGATTTGTACCGGCGCGATTTTACGATCAATGCCCTCGCCGCCCGCCTGACGCCCCCCCGGCGCGGTGAGCTGCTCGACTACTTTGGCGGCTGGATGGATTTGCGCGATCGCCAGGTGCGCGTCCTCCACGCCAACAGTTTTATTGAGGATCCGACGCGGATTTTTCGGGCCGTGCGCTTTGCCACCCGCCTCGGGTTTGTGATCGAACCCCAGACCGAGCGCTATATCCGCTACGGCGTCGCCCAACTGCCCGATCGCGCGATCGCCCCCCCCAACGGCAAACCCGCCCCCCGCAAACCCGCCCTCGAAACGCGCCTCAAGGCGGAATTGAAACTGCTGCTGCAAGGGGACCATTGGCGCGCCGCCCTGGCCCTGCTGGCGGATCTGGGGGCCTTGCGGTGTCTGCATCCGGCCCTGCACCTGACGGCGGACCTGTGGCGGCAACTGCGCCTGGTGGATCATGGCTGGCGACGGCTCGATCGCCTCACCCAGGACCGGGCCGCCTCGACGCGATCGCGCTGGGACCGGTGGGAACTGCTGCTGGAAACCCTGCTGGCGAGCCTGCCACCGGGGGAAGGAGAACAAGTTGCGCGCACCCTCCAGCTCACGGACGGCAGTATCCAGCGCCTCGCCCAACTCCACAGTACGGAAACCCAACTGCTCGATACCCTGGCCGCGATGCCCCCTAGCACCCCCGTCGCCGACACGGTGGAATGGCTCGATCGCTACGATCGCCCCCTGCTGATCCTGGTGGCCGTGCGGCGCGATCGCCCCCTGCGCCGCCGTCTGTGGCATTACCTGGCCCACCAAAACCAGATCCAGGCCCCCCTCAACGGCCACGATCTAAAAAAATTGGGCTATCAACCGGGCCAAGCCTTCCGGGGCATTTTGCTAGCCCTGCGCCGCGCCACCCTCAACGGCGACATCCGCGATCGCGCCGACGCCCTCCAGTGGCTCACCCGGCACCATCCCCCCGAAACCAAATCTGAACCCTAGAATCAATGGGAATCCCCACCCCGTCAGCCCCAGGATGTGGGGGTGAGGCGGGCGATCGCAGCGACCCACGGCAACTTTGTGAAAAATCGTTAAATCTATCGCACAATGTTCCCAAAACAGCTTTCAAAAAAGCCCCCGCCCGATCGCCCGCCCCCGCCGCCGCCCCCCCCGTTCCGCCCATCCCTAACCGCCTAGCCTGCTGTGAATCCCTCCGAACCCCAGCCCCGCCGCCCCTCCTGGGTGCCCCAACTCTTCATCATCACGGCGGCCCTCAGCGCTTCGACCGGTGCTGGCATTGTGGCGATGCAAAGCCTGCCGCCGGTGGAAGTGTTTGGCCAGCGCTTTGAACCGCCGCGCCTGAACCTGTTCCCGTCGGAGCAATCCTTTCCCCCCCGCCAGGGCTGGCCGGTCTATAACGGTCGCGCCGTCGAGGAATCGGGGGATGGCCTGGGGGATGAGGGGGATCTAGGGCCGGTGGACGATGCCCTAGACAAGGCCCCTGAACGGATCTACAGCCCGCGCGATCGCGGCCCATCCCTGCGTTCGCTCCCCGTGGCCCCCGTCGAAGCCCCCCGCCCCCAGGAACTGGAGATGGACCAGCGGGAGGATGCGGCCCCCAGCCTGGAGGAACGCCCCAGCTTTGAACCCGCGATCGCACCGGAAGCGGACGAGCGCCCCATCCGCCGATCCCTCGGGTCCGACGGCGATCGCCCCACCCCCTACAACAACAGCAATCCGGCAGCGGCCCCCCGTTCACCCATCGGTGGCAACGGCAGCGGCCCCACGGCCCCCAACAACAACAGCCCAGACCCCGCCCCCGCCGAAGCCCCCCGCAGCAGCAGCCCCCCCCGCGACCTCGCCCCCGCCCCCATCGCCCCACCGCCGCCCCCCATCCCCACCGCGCCGCCGCCGCCGCCCCCCATCAGCGCCGATCCCCCCGGTGGCTAGGGCCAAGGCCCAGCGGCCATCCCCCCCGCGATCAGGGCAACGCCCCCACCCATCGGGGCAAAGCCTCCCCGCGATCGCCCCGGCCCGGTCCGGCGCACCACCGGGCAAGCGAGCTATAATCTGTTGCGACTGCGACCGTTTACGAAACTTCAAATTAGCAGGCAAATCCCAGGTTCATGAGTAACCCCCTCCTCCGCGCCTTCTTTGTCGGTCGAGCCGTCGCCGAAGTCGTCAATGAAACCGTTGAAAAGGCGATCGCCGATGCCCTGAGCGAACTGGGCAAATTCGACGCTGAACAGCGCGACCTTCTGCGCCAGTTCACCGAAGAGGTGCTGGCCCGGGCCGAGCGGGCCGAAGCGGCCCAGGGCGGTTCCGTCGGCGGCCCCACGGACGCCAGCGGCGACGATCTGCAAACCACCCTCGATGATCTGCGCGCCGATGCCGCCCAACTGCGGGCCGACCTCAAGCGCTACCGAGCTGAACAGGGCCAGTAGGATCAACGGCCATCCCCAGGGGCCGATCCAGGGGCCGCCCAAGGCACTCGATCTGACCCCGCCCAATGAATGGTCCAACCGCGATCGCCGCGATCAGGGCAAAGCCCCTACCCATCGCCCCCCGGCCAAATATGCCACCAGTCCCAGCCCTCAGGAAAACGGAGCGAAGGGTGAAAACGCAGACCCAAAAAGCCTATCGCTGGAACCGCGAACGATACAACCGGCACCGCCGCTTCATCGACATCTGGTCGTTCGTATCCCTGTGGCTCTTTTGGCTGTGGCTCGACGCCAAACCCTGGAGCTATCCCGGCGGCATGACCGATGACAAAAAAGCCGCCCGCCGCCGCGCCCAGGCCATCTGGGTGCGGGAAACCTTCCTAGAACTCGGCCCCACCTTCATTAAAGTGGGCCAACTGTTCTCCACCCGCGCCGACCTGTTCCCGGTGGAATACGTCGAAGAGCTCTCAAAACTGCAAGATCGCGTGCCCGCCTTTGACTACGGCCAGGTGGAGCGCATCGTCCAGGAGGATCTCGGCAAGCCGATCGCGGAACTCTTCTCTAGCTTTGACCCGATTCCCCTCGCCGCCGCCAGCCTCGGCCAGGTCCACAAGGCCCAGCTCCGCTCCGGTGAAGAGGTGGTCCTCAAGGTGCAGCGACCGGGCCTCAAAAAGCTCTTCGCGATCGACCTGGGCATCCTCAAGGGCATCGCCCGCTATTTCCAAAGCCATCCCCGCTGGGGGCCGGGGCGCGACTGGCTCGGCATCTACGAAGAATGCTGCAAAATCCTCTACGAAGAGATTGACTACCTCAACGAAGGGCGCAATGCCGATCGCTTCCGCCGCAATTTTCGAGACGTGGACTGGGTGCGCGTGCCCAAGGTCTACTGGCGCTATGCGTCCCCCCGGACGATTGTTATGGAATATGTGCCGGGGATTAAAATCAGCCACTATGAGGCCCTAGAGGCGGCGGGGTTTGATCGATCGCGCCTTGCGGGCCTGGGGGCGCGGGCCTACCTGGAACAGGTGCTCGAAAGCGGCTTTTTCCATGCGGATCCCCACCCCGGCAACCTGGCGGTGAGCGCCGATGGGGCCTTGATTTTCTATGACTTCGGCATGATGGGGCAGATCGCCAGCGGCGTGCGCGAGAAGCTCCTCGATACGTTTTTTGGCATCGCCCAGAAGGATGGCGATCGCGTCATGAACTCCCTCATTGCCCTGGGGGCCTTGGCACCCACCGGCGATCCGGGGCCGGTGCGGCGATCGATCCAGTTCATGTTGGATAACTTCATGGACAAGCCCTTCGAGGAGCAGTCCGTGAGCGCCATCAGCGACGATCTGTACGAAGTCGCCTACGGGCAACCGTTCCGCTTTCCGGCGACCTTTACCTTTGTGATGCGGGCCTTTTCGACCCTGGAGGGGGTGGGCAAGGGGCTCGACCCTGAGTTTAATTTCATGGAAGTAGCTAAACCCTACGCGATGCAGCTCATGAACGGAAACGTACCCGAGACCACCAGCGATATCCTGGGCGAACTGAGCCGTCAGGCCGTGCAGGCGGGCAATACGGCCTTTAATTTGCCCCGTCGCCTCGATGACACGATCGATAAGCTGGAGCGGGGGGATGTGCGCCTGCGGGTGCGCTCCATCGAGACCGATCGCATCCTGCGGCGGCTGAGCAATGCCCAGGTGGGGACGAATTATTCCATTCTCACCAGTGGGTTTGCCCTGTGTGGGGTGCTCCTGGCGGTCCATGGCTATGCGATTCCCGCTGCGATCGCGGCGGCGGTCACCGCCGTACCGGCCCTGGCCCTGGTGCGGTTGCTCAAGCGCATGGATCGCTATGAGAAGATGTTTTAGTGGGCTGCCCCTAGGGAGCGATGGCCAGCCGAAAGCCTCACCTGGCCTAGGTTTAATGGCCCCACCTGATTCCGCTAGCCCGCGATCGCAACGGTTATTCGATAATTGTTCATCGACGTAGCCCGCGCCCTAGCCTATCCTAGACCCGGTGGCCAGTCTCGACGCTGCTGCCGACCGGTCCTAGCCCCTTGGACCGATGCCCTGTGAACGGTAGCCTTTCCCCCTTAAGTATGAAGCGTGTTTGGTCGGGACTAACGGACCCAGGATTGGTGCGAAGCGTCAATCAGGATGCCTACTTTATCGATCCGGCGGGTCGGTTTTTCATTGTGGCGGACGGCATGGGCGGCCATGCGGGGGGCCAGGAAGCCAGCAATATGGCCGCCCAAACCATTGCCCAATATCTCGACCAGTCCTGGGCGGAGGATCTCGATGCGGCGACGGTCCTGACGGATGCGATCGAGGCGGCTAACCGCGCCATCCTCCAGGAGCAAATGGCTAAGCCCCCCCTGGCGGACATGGGGACGACGGTGGTGGTGGTGATGCATTGGGGCGATCGCTGGTGGCGCGGCCATGTGGGCGACTCGCGGATTTATCGCTTCCATCGGGGCCACCTCAAGCAATTGACTGAAGATCAAACCTGGGTGGCCCGGGCCGTGCTCTCGGGGGACATGACCGAAGAGCAGGCGCGGCTGCACCCCTGGCGACACGTGCTGATGCAGTGCCTCGGGCGCATGGATCTCGATCAGGTGGAGGTGTATCCCTTCGACTTTGATCCGGGGGATATGCTGCTGCTCTGTAGCGACGGTCTCACGGAGGAACTCCCCGACGATCGCATCCGCGCCTACCTCAATGAGGGGCTGCTCCTGGAGACCACCGCCACACACCTGGTCGAGGCGGCCAAAAAGGCGGGCGGGCGCGACAATATCACCGTGCTGCTGGTCCAGGCGATCGCCCAGGACGAGGGCGACTCTCCGACAGGCTGACCCCCCACCGCCCCCAGGGCCAACGGCCAAACCCTCGCCTCCCTAGGGGGACAGGCGCGCCTTGCCGAGGCGGCTGGCTTCGTACCAGGCGGCCAGTTCGGGAGCCCAGGCGCGGAAGTGAACCATCAAGAGGTCACATAATTTCTGGATCTCCAGTTGGGCATCGGCCTTGGCCCGCAGATCCAGGATGTGCATCAGCGATCGCGCATTGCAGCTCATGACAAAATGCTGGCGCACATCGAAGGGAATCAGGCCCCGGGCGTGTTCCTCCGACAACCCTTCTTCGATCCTCTGCTGATAACGCTTGCAGGCGGCGAGGCACCAGTCCAGATCCTCCTGGCGCTGCTCTGGGGAATAGAAATATTTTTTGCCCTGCCGGTTGCCATAGTCCCCCACGGGCCGCAGGTAAAATACTGCTTCTACGTCCAATTCTCCCTTGGCGGCGGCAATAATTCTCTCGCCTGTGTACCGTCCGGATTGCACATCAAAGGAGATTCCAGTCCTGTGGGTCCGCAGTTGCTGCATGGTGGAGTGGGGAAAGTAGCCCACGTTAAACACAATCTGCGGGTGCTCGATGGGGCCGTAGTGGCCGCGATCGCCCTTGAGCAAATGTTTGATCATCAACTCCCCCGCCTTGCGTTCGTCGGGGAAGCGATCGCGATCGTCATAGACAAACCCCTCGGAATAATCCTGGTGCATGGCGGCCCAGATGACCTGTTGGGGGTTGGGGGTGGCGGACAGCACCTCAACGCGAAATCGATCCATAATTCGGAGAAATTTTGAGAAAAATTAGGCTGAAATCTTGGGAAAAAGGCTTTAGGAAGAGGTGGGAACCGGGCCGCAGAATTTAAATGCGAGACACCACAATCTGTTCCGGCTGATCCTGATATTTGCCCTGGCGGGTTTCGTAGCTGACGGCGCAGGGTTCCCCTTCAAAAAACAGCAGTTGAACGACGCCCTCATTGGCATAGATCCGGCAGTCGGCGCTGGAGGAATTGGAGAATTCTAGGGTTAGATGCCCTCGCCAACCGGCTTCGGCGGGCGTTACGTTGGCGATGATGCCTGCGCGCGCATAGGTCGATTTTCCGATGCAAATGGTGGTGATGTTTGCGGGGATTTCGAGCCGTTCTAGGGCAACGCCGAGGCCATAGGAATGGGCGGGCAAGATGAAGAATTGACCATTGGCGTCCTCATGGAGGGCGACGCTTTCTAGGTTGTCGGAATTGAAATTTTTAGGATCAATAACGGTGCCGGGAATGTGGCGAAAAATGCGAAATTCGACGGGCGACAGGCGGATGTCGTAGCCGTAGCTGCTGAGGCCATAGGACAGGACCGGGCGATCGCCCTGGCGGCGGATGAGGTGCGGCTCGAAGGGGGCAATACCGCCATGGGCGGCCATGTGGGTGATCCAGGTGTCGTTTTTGATGCTCATGGGTACTTGATCGCGGCGGTCCGGCTGGGGCAGTGCGGGGTCAAAATTTGCCTGCGCAATTAGCCCTAGGGAATCCTACGCCCTAATGGGGACCGGCTGAAATTGGGGCGGATGGGGGCCGCGATCGCCCGATTTTCGAGCCCCTAGAGGCAATGGAGGCGGCGCACCTCGGTGACGCGATCGGCCACCTCCAGGATGGCGGCGGGCATACTCGGGCCGGTCAAGATCGCTTCTACGCGGGGCGGCCGCTGGGCCAACAACTCCAAAACGGCGGTCTCCGCGATCGCCCCGATCTCCACCGCCAAGCCCAATTCATCCAGCACAATCCAGTCAAACCGCTCGGCCATCACCGCCTCGCACACATACTCCCAGCAGGCCGCGATCGCCGATCGCTCCTCGTCGGTCAGCACATCCCCCGCCTCAAAATCAAAGTGGCGCTGGAGGTCCGCCCGCACCCAGGTCAGGTTCTCGCCAAACACCATCGGGCGATCGCACCCCTGGCCGATGCCCCCCTTGAGGAACTGCACCACCAGCACCGGCGTCCCCTGGCCCGCCGTCCGCATGGCCTGGGCGATCGTCTCGGTCAAAAACACCCGCTGGCGGCAGATCACCGCCTGCACCAGCCCCTGGCTATTGAACGGGAGGGGCGTCGGCGGCGTTGTGGGGGTGGAGGGGGCGACGGAAGCGCGTGCGGTGGAGGCCATGGAAACCTGGGAACGGGGACTCAAAATATAGCGTTTTTGATAAATTTTTCCTTCAGTCAAACACTAGGGCTAGGGGAGCGTCAATGGTCCGGTGGGGGATGAGCTGAGGGGCCAAGGGACGCGATCGCGGCGCGGTCACGAGGATCTTGGGCCTCTATGGTAGCTGGCCAGGTGGGCCAAGCCGACGGACCCTGGGGGAAAATTTAGCCTTCGCCATTCTCCGCAATCTGCACCCTGGATCACAGACAAAGGTCCGCAAAATCCCTCCCCCCTGCCACCGATCCCCTAGGGCGGGCGGGGGGCGCGGTAAGATGCCACCAGTCCCCAGGGCCGCGTAGCCCTTGGACTGAAGGTGATCAGACACCAGTTGCCCCCGCGTCGGGAGTGGAGTTGACCATGGTTTGGCAGCGTTCTGATGGCCGCGATCGCGCCGCCATCCGCCCCATTTCGTTCCAGCGCCGCTACACCCGATTCGCGGCGGGCTCGGTCCTGGTGGCCTGGGGGGAAACCCAGGTGATTTGCACCGTTTCGCTGACGGAGGGGGTGCCGCGCTGGCTCCTCGGCAGCGGGCGGGGCTGGCTGACGGCGGAATATCGCATGTTGCCCGGAGCTACGCCGGAGCGCCAGCAGCGGGAGTCGATGCGCCTGTCGGGGCGGACCCAGGAAATTCAGCGGTTGATTGGCCGGAGTCTGCGGGCGGCGGTGGATTTTGAGGCCCTGGGGGAACGCACCCTGACGGTGGATGCGGATGTGTTGCAGGCGGACGGCGGCACGCGCACGGCGGCGATCACCGGCGGGTATGTGGCCCTGGTGGATGCGCTGCAATCGTTGGTCGATCGCGGGGAGCTGCCGAAAATTCCCCTGCGCACCGCGATCGCGGCGGTGTCGGTGGGTCTGCTGGAGGGGGAAGTTTTGGTGGATTTGGACTACCAGGAAGATGTGGCGGTGGATGTGGATTTGAATGTGGTGATGGCGGGGGATTTGGCGTTGATTGAGGTGCAGGGCACCGCTGAGGCGAATCAATTCACGCGGGCGCAGCTCAATGCCATGCTCGATGGGGCGGAGGCGGGGGGGCGATCGCTCCTGGCGGCCCAGGCGGCGGCGTTGGCGTTGGAGGTGTAGTGGTGGTGCGGTTTCTGTTGACCAATGACGATGGCATTGATGCGCCGGGATTGGCGGCATTGCAGCGGGCGATCGCGCAACTGGATCTGGGTACGGCGACGGTGGTGGCCCCCCAGGTGCAGCATTCCGGCTGCGGCCATCAGGTGACGGTGGAGCGCCCCCTAACCGTGGAGGAACGATCGGCGGCGGCGGGAATCTATGCCCTCGATGGCACCCCAGCGGACTGTACCCGCGTGGCGATCGCGCATTTGGCCCCGGACTTTGATTGGGCGATCGCGGGCATCAATGCGGGGGGGAATTTGGGGGCCGATGCCTACATGTCCGGCACCGTCGCCGCCGTGCGGGAAGCGGCATTCCACGGACGCCCCGCCATTGCCCTGTCCCACTACATCCGCCGCCCCCTGGAGATTGACTGGGACCGCGCGATCGCCTGGACCGTGGCCCTGCTGCCGGAGCTATTAAAGCGCGATCGCCCCGACGGCTGGTTTTGGAACGTGAATTTCCCCCATTTGCTGCCCACGGAGCCCGATCCCCCCTGGGAATTTTGTGCCCCCTCCACCGATCCGCTGCCCGTGGTCTACGATCGCCAAGGTTTGACGTTTCACTACGGCGGCCGCTACGGCGATCGCGATCGCCAGCCCGGTACCGACGTGGACGTTTGCTTCAATGGCCGCATCGCCATCACCCAAGTACACCTCTAGGCTTGCCCCTTCACCGCCCCACCGACGCCCCAGCCATTCCCATGAAACTCGCCTTCATCCTCGACCCCATCGATCGCCTCGACCCCACCCACGACAGCACCGTCGCCCTGATGGAGGCGGCCCAGCAGCTCGGCCACGAAGTGTTCATCACCCAGGCCCAACAGTTGGCCGTGGTGGCGGGCCAGACCCAAGCGCCCCTGGTGCCGGTGAATTTGGTGCCCGTGACCCTAGAGCCCAACCCGGCGGGTGGCGATCGCTGGCGCGCCGAACCCCAGTGGTACCGCTGCGGCGAGGCCCAGTGGCAGCCATTGGAGGCCATGGATGCGGTGTTCATGCGCACGGATCCGCCGGTCACGGTGCCCTACCTCTACACCACCTACCTGCTGGACTACGTGGATCCGCGCAAAACCCTGGTGATGAACGCCCCCCGTGGCATCCGGGCCGCCAACGAAAAAATGTACGCCCTGCAATTTGGCAGCGTCATCCCCGAAACCATCGTCAGCCAAGATAAGGCCACGATTCGCGCCTTTGTGGAGCGGCAGGGGCGGGCGGTCCTAAAACCGTTGGGCGGTAAGGCGGGGGAAGGGATTTTGTTCCTGGAGGCGGGCGATCGCAACTTTAACTCGATGATCGAAATTTCCACCCACGCGGGCCAGGTGCCGGTGATGGTGCAGGAATTTTTGCCCGAGGCGAAGGATGGCGATAAGCGGGTGATTGTCCTCAATGGGGAGGCGATCGGCGCGGTGAATCGCATCCCGACCGGGAATGAATTTCGCGGCAATATGGCCGTCGGGGGCCGGGTGGAAAAGGTGGAGATTACGCCGCGCGATCGCGAGATTGTGGCCGCCGTTGCCCCGGCCCTGCGGCGCGATGGCCTGTATTTCGTTGGGCTTGATGTCATCGGCGGGCGGCTCACGGAGGTCAATGTCACCAGCCCCACCGGCATCCGCGAAATCGATCGCCTCGATGGGGTCAGTCTGGGGCAGCAAACGATCGCCTGGGTCGAAGCAACGGTCAGCGCCTTGGCCCACGCCGCCAGTTAGAAAAATCTGGGGAATTAACGGGGGCGCGATCGCGTCGGTTTCGGGTATCGTCGATGGCGAGTCTTGTCTCTAAACCATCACCTCTACCCCTTTTCAGCCCCCCATGGACATCCTGGACGCCTACATCATGCGGCCCCCGAGCCCCCAGAACATCCTCGACATTTTCGAGGGGGAATGGTCGTCCCGGATGCCCGCCCGCTCTGGCCTCAAAACCGTGCCCGGTCCGGCGGGATTATTTGAAGATGGCCGCGTCATCTGGGCCGAACAGCAGATGGGCGGCTTCCAGGGGCGGCATATCCTCGAACTTGGCCCCCTCGAAGGTGCCCATTCCCACATGTTTTGCGATCGCGGGGCGGCCTCCGTCACGGCGATCGAAGCCAATAGCCGCGCCTTCCTCAAATGCCTGTGCATGAAAGAAGTGCTGGGCATGAACCGCGTCGCCTTCAAACTCGGGGATTTTCTCGCATTCCTGAAAGAAGCCATCCGCCGCCGCGATCGCTACGACCTCATCTTCGCCAGCGGCGTCCTGTACCACATGGAAAACCCCCTGCTGTTGCTGCACCTCATGGCCCAGGTGAGCGATCGCGTCTTCCTGTGGACCCACTACTACGACCATGCCATCCTCAGCGCCCGGGAAGACATCGGCTACAAATTCTCCCCCCTGAACTACCTGGACTACGACGGCATGTCCTACGGCTACTCCCTCCAGGACTACGACACGGCCCTGGGTTGGGCGGGCTTCTGTGGCGGAGCGGCCCCCACCAGCAAATGGCTCACCCGCGACGGCATCCTGTCCGCCCTGACGCGCTTTGGCCTGGGCAATATTCAAATTTCCTTTGATGCGCCGGACCACGTAAACGGCCCCGCCTTTGCCCTATTTGCCCAGCGATCGCCCCAATCGATCCCCTAGGCCAAAAAACTGCCCTCAGAGCCGGAACGACATCCCCCGAGGATCCTCACGCCCCCCCCGGGCCTCCGCCGCGATCGCCCCCCCCGGCTCCCCCAGCCCCCCACGGACCTCCGCCGCGATTGTCGTCCCCGCCGCCGCCCGTTCCCCCAGGGCCTGTCGCTGCTCCGGCCCGTGGATCCCGTTCTGCAACTCCCACACCTTCAGCACGATCGTGTATTCATAGAACGCCTGAAGCACACACCAGGTAAAACCCGGGCGGCCATCCCACAGGCCCCCCAGCAAGAAGTACATGTACAAAAACCGCACCAGGGGGCGACAGGGCAACCGCAACGACAGATTTTTGAGGGCGTGGCGGCGCTCCACCTCCGTGCGGCCAAAGAACAATTGACGCCAATCCACCCGCCCGGACTGGAGTTGGCGCACCGTTTCCTGGGCCTCGTCGCTCGAATAGCGATTGTGTTTATCCAGCCAGCGGGCAAACCCCTTTCCTTCGGTGTAGTGGGGGTAGGTGGCCTTCAAAAATCCAGCGGTGCCGTCCACCACCTCCCGCTCCGTGTGGCCGTAGTCGTCGTACCAGACGCAGCCCTTGCGCAGCAGCCGCAACTGGTAGCGGGGATATTGGGTGCAGTGGCGAATCCAGCGGCCCATGAACATGACCCGTTCGGCGGCGTAGTAGCCCACATGGGGGGTGTGCTCAATGGCGCGGCAGCATTCGTCAAACAATTCCGGCGTCATGCGCTCGTCCGCCTCGAGCAGGTAGGCCCATTCGTACTTGGTGGGAACGTGCTCCAGCATCCAGGTGCGCTGTTTGCCGTGGCTTTCAAAGGCGTGTTGCACCACCCGCACGGGGTAGCGCTGGGCGATTTCGACCGTGCGATCGCGGCTGAAGGAGTCCACCACGATGATGTCGTCGCAGCGCAGGGCGGATTCAATGCAGGCGGCGATGTCTAGTTCTTCGTCTTTTGTGAGGATATAAATAGAAAACACGGCAAGGGTGGGCAGTGAGGTGGAGAAAAGGCAGGGGAAAGCGCCAGGGATGGGGAGTTTAGCCCTGGGTTCCCCAAGGGGAAGAACGGAAGGATCGAACGAAATGGGTCAGGGAGCGCGTCACCCTCCAATCTAGCTTTGGCGCTTTTCGATCCACAACGATCGCTTCAGGAATATTTGCCGTATCGCCCTTTACGATTTGTTAATCGGTTTGGGACTGGCCGTCGGGGCCGTCGGGGGCGATCGCGAAGGGTTCAATGATGCCGCCGCCCAGGAGCAGATCGTCGTCGTACCACACGGCGGCTTGGCCGGGGGTGACGCTGAATTGGGGCTCATCGAAGGTGATTTGTACGCGATCGCCGCGATCGCCTAGGGGCACCACGGTGGCGGGGACGGCGGGCGATCGGTAGCGGATTTGCACCTGCACCCGCAGGGGGGCGCTCGGCGGATCGATAGACACCCAATTCACCCGCTCAACCGTGCAGGCCGGATTGGTGGCGCGATCGCGGGTATCCACCAGCACCTGATTGGCCATGGCATCGAGGCCCACCACATAGAGCGGCTCCGGGAAGGCGATCCCTAACCCCTTGCGCTGGCCGATGGTGTAGTGGTGGATGCCCGTGTGCTGGCCCAGAACGCGGCCATCGGGGCGAAAGACAATATCACCGGGATGGCGGTTGATGTAGCGATCCAAAAATTCCTGCATGGAGCCATGGACCTCCACAAGGCAAAGATCCTGGCTTTCGGGCTTGTCCGCCGTGTGCAGGCCGAAGCGGGCGGCAATTTGGCGCGTTTCGGTTTTTTCGTAGTCCCCCAGGGGGAAGAGGGTCGCCCCGAGGACGTCTTGATCCAGGTCGTAGAGGAAATAGGTTTGGTCCTTGTGGCGATCGCGGGGGCGGCGCAGTTGGTGGCGGCCCGTCGTTTCATCGCGCGTAATGCGGGCATAGTGGCCCGTGGCGACGTAATCGGCCCCCAGTTCATTGCGGGCATAGGCCAGCATGGGGCCGAATTTCACCGCCTGGTTGCACTGGGAGCAGGGCAGGGGGGTGGTGCCGCTGCGGTAGCCCTCCACCAGGTAGTCCACGATGTATTTTTCAAAGGTGTCGCGGCTATCGACCACATGGTAGGGAATGCCCAATTCTTCGCAGAGGCGGGCGGCGTCCACCATGCCTTCGGAGCAGCACTGGCCCTTGCCCTTCATCAGCCAGAGGGTCAGGCCAATGGTGTCGTAGCCCAAGTCGTGCAGGATCGCCAGGGACGCGGAGCTATCCACGCCGCCGGACAGGCCCACGACGACCTTGGGTTTGGGGGCGTCCGGGGCGATCGCGGGGAGGCTAGGGGATTGGACGTCGCACGGGGCTAGGTCGCGCATGGCTGATGGGGTGGGGACCGGCAGAGGGGTGAGGGAAACTGGGCGGGGTCGGTGGTTCAGTTTTGATTCTATCGAACCGGCGGCGGTGCGATCGCGGCCCGGTGCAGCCGGTTCTGGGGCGGACGGGGGAAAGTTTGTGGACCAAAGCCCTAGCGTCCGCGATCGCCCCGGCGGTAGATTGCTCTAGGGAATTCCGGGCGATCGCGCAGGCCGAAGGGGCAATCAACAGTTTTAGGTGGGGTTTTGCGGTGAAGGTAGCGGTGTTGGGCTTGGGGTTGATGGGCGCGCCGCTGGCGGGGCGGCTGCTGGAGACGGGGGCGCAGGTGGTGGTGTGGAACCGCACGGGGGCGAAGGCGCAGCAGTTGCAGGACCGGGGGGCGATCGCGGTGGATTCGGTGACCACGGCCCTGGAGCGCTCGGAGGTGGCGATCGCCATGGTGTCCGATGGGGCGGCCCTGCGGGAGATTTTGCTGACGGATCCGGCGCGATCGGCCCTGGCGGGCAAAACCATCATTCAAATGGGCACGATCGCCCCGGACGAGAGCCGCGCGATCGCCGCCGAAGTCACCGCCGCCGGGGGAGAGTACCTCGAAGCGCCGGTCCTGGGCAGCATCCCCGAAGCGAAACAGGGCACCCTGCTCCTGATGGTGGGCTCCACGGCGGAACAGTTCGCCCGCTGGCGGCCCCTGCTCCAAACCTTTGGTCCCGAACCGCTCCATGCGGGGCCGGTGGGGGCCGGTGCCGCCCTGAAATTAGCCATGAATCAACTGATCGTCACCCTAACGACGGGATTCGCCGCCAGCCTGGGCCTGGTGCAGCGGGAGGGGGTGCCGGTGGAAGCATTTTTGAGCATCCTACGCAGCAGCGCCCTCTATGCCCCCACGTTCGACAAAAAACTCCAGCGGATGCTCGATCGCAATTTCGAGAATCCCAACTTTCCCACCAAACACCTCCTCAAGGATGCGAACCTGTTTGCCAGTGCGGCGGAGGCGGCGGGGGTGGATGCGCGGGCGGTGGTGGCGGCGGGGCGGATCATCGAGGGCGCGATCGCCCAGGGCCACGGCAACGGGGACTATTCCGCCATTTTTGACGTAATTTGCCCCCAGGGCTGGGAAAAGGCTGAGGGGTAATTTATTAGCTGTATGGCTCAAGTCTGCCTAAATATGTCGTCACTTTGCCGCAGGGCGTTCACCCATGCTGAAGGCAGTCTAGAGGTGAAGTTGTTAGCCTATGCCGCTACGATGATGCAACTGCAAAATCCGTGTACTGTCGCATCTTTGGCTCATGAAAGGCCAGCACAATATCCTCCCTAGGAACCCCTGCATTCATTAAATCCGTGGCGATGCCGTTTTCAGTCCAATCCTCTTCAATCCAGAATTTACCATCCCTAATCCGCACATAGACGGTCATTCCAGTAACCCGTTCTCCATTCTGCCAACCCAGATTCATCCACATATAGTGGGCCTTTGCTTCATCTACAATCAAAAAAGTCTCGATCTCTGGGTTGGGGTGACGGTTACTCAGTTCCACATATCCAGTCAAAATGCGCTTAATTAGATTTGAATACTCGATTAGTTTATCCATTGCACGATCTCCTCGATGTCAATGTCTACGATAATGATTGGAAGTTGATGTTTTTTGAGAATTAGCTGGGTTACGTCCTGGGTAAAAAAGGTGTTGTAGATGGCTTTGCTGATGGCGATATATAACTTACGATCTGGGGCTATTTCTTCTAGAAGGTAGCGGTAGATGTCGTATGGCCGAGGGTCTCTTTTAAGTCTTGTATTTTTGATGGACCAATAAAGCTTTTTACTTCCACAACCAACTTCTGCCCATTCCGTTCAGTCGCGATCGGACGTTCGGCACCCAGATCGGCATATAGGACGGTTTTTCGATATTGGATGATGTAAGGATCATCTGTAATCGACCAGCCATCTTTGATCAATGCGCTTTTTACCGCATTGTGGATCAGGTCTAACTTGGGCATGGTTCAAGTATAAATCAGCCGGTTTTTTCTCTTCCCATGGCACTGCAACGGTCATTCAATGCGATCGCCGTCGGAGTCGGGGTTTTGTAGCTGCTGGAGCCGCGCGATCGCGGAGCCCCCCCGAGAAGCCAGCCGCGCCTTACCGGACGCCGCCCACTGTTGCAGCGCCTCGATCTGCTCGCGGGCCGTGCGGGCCAGGGGCACCAGATCGCTGACGGCCCGGAGGATATCGTCCGTGGTGAAATCGCGATTTTCACTAAAGCCCAGGTGCATCGCCTCCACGATCGCCTGTTCAATCTCCGCCCCAGAAAAATCGGGGGTTTCATAGGCGAGGCGATCGAGGTCATAGGCTTTGAGGGTTTGGGGCCGCAGACGGCTCAGATGCACCTCAAAAATTGCCCGTCGCTCCGGCTGGCTGGGCAATCCCACAAAAAAGATTTCATCAAAACGACCCTTCCGCACCAGCTCCGGCGGCAGGGCTTGGATATCGTTGGCCGTGGCGACGACGAACACGGGGGATTGCTTTTCCGCCAGCCAGGTCACAAAGGTGCCAAACACCCGCGACGCGGTGCCGGAATCCCCCTTCGAGCCGAGGCCGGCAAAGGCTTTGTCAATTTCGTCGATCCAGAGAATACAGGGGGCCATGGCCTCTGCCAGTTGGACCGCTTGGCGGGTGCGGGATTCCGATTCCCCCACGAGGCCGCCGAACAGTCGCCCCGCATCGAGCCGCAGCAGGGGCAGGTGCCAGTGGTGGGCGATCGCCTTGGCGGTGAGGGATTTGCCGGTGCCCTGGATGCCCACGAGCAGCAGACCCTTGGGGTAGGGCAGGCCGTACTGGCGAGCGCGATCGGAAAAGGCCCCGCCCCGCCGCAGGAGCCATTCCTTGAGGGCATCGAGGCCGCCGATGTCGTCCATGCGCTCGATCGCGGGGCAAAAGTCCAGGATTTGGGTTTGGCGGATAGTTTGCCGCTTTTCTTCGAGGATGAGATCGAGGGTGGTGTCATCAAACCGGCTGCCCGCCGCGATCGCCCGCCCCAGCACCCGCCGCACCCGTTCGAGGGACAGCCCCTGACAGGACCGCGCCAATTCATCCAGGTCGCGATCGCCCAAGGGTGTCCCCATGGCGGCGGCGAGCCGTTCGATTTCCGCCCGCAGGTCCGGGCCGCTGGGCAACGGAAATTCCGCCACGGCAATGACTTCCCGCAGGTCCGCCGGTACCGTCAGTTCCGGCGAAATCAGCACCACATTTTTCGGCTGGGATTTGAGCGATCGCGCCAGGTTCCGCAGCTTCCGGGCGACGGCCACATCCTCTAAAAATCGATGGAAATCCCGCAGAATGAACACCGACGGGCTGTTATCGGGGATCCGCTCGACAAATTCCAGGGCCTGCAACGGATTTCGCTTACCAAAGCCGCGATCATTCGGCGCATCTTGGTACCCATCCACAAAATCCCAACCGTAGGTATTGCGGCCCCCGGCCTCCTTAGCGACGGCGGCGATCGCCCGTTCGAGCCGTTCCTCCTCGGCGGTGGGGATGTAGATCAGGGGATAGCGGGCGCGCAGGAGCAGGGCAAATTCGTCGGCAAAGGTCATGGCGATCGCGGCGATGGGATCTAGGGCGGCGGACGGCGGCGGGGGGCGATCGCGTCCGAACGCGGTTTTAACGCTGTTTTGGATGATAGCAGCCGCCAAATCGAGAACCATTGAGCAGAAAAATTACCGAAAAAGTGCCCCTACCGACCGCCGATCAAGGTTGCCTAGAATGGGCGGCCATAGGCATTGGGGAATGGGCATGGGGCGACGATGGTGGGGGGCGGCAGTCCAGGACCTGTGTTTGAAACCGGCGCTGGCGGTGTGGGGCGGATTGGCGGCGATCGCGGCGGTCCTGGCTTTTTGGGGATCGGTGCGCTGGGCGGCGGCCCACCCCCACGGCGGCCTGGGTTGGGATGAGGCGAGCTATGTCAACATCGCCCTGCGGGATCTGTACCGCTGGCGGCATGAGGGGCCGCTGTCCTGGGCGCGGGGAATGATTGGCGACGATCGAATCCGTCCCCCGGCCTATCGAATCTTGGGGGCTCCCTTTGCGATCGCGTCGGGGGGCGATCCCTTTTGGATGAGGTTTTCGTCGATTTTGACCTTTGCGATCGCCGTGGTGCTCCTGGGGCTGACGGCGTGGCAACTGGTGCGGCGGGCGGCGGGCAGTACGGCCATATCAGCGGCGGCGACCGTTGCGGCAACTGTGGCGATCGCGGCGATCGTGCCGGGGCTGCTGCATCCCATCCACCATTTCTATACGGAAGCTCCCCTTTTCCTGGGGACGGTGCTGGTGCTGCTGGGGCTGTTCTGGGGCTGGGGCGATCGCGATCGGCGATCGCGGTGGGCCTGGGGGGTGTGGGGCGTTGGGCTGGCGCTAGGGCTGCTGTCGAAGGCGAGTTTTGCCCTGATGGCGGGCGGCATGATGGCCGTCGCGTTCCTGGTGATTTGGCGGCGCTGGGCGACGGGACCGGCCCTGTGGGAGTTTGTGGCGGCCAGTGCCCTCGGCGGCGCGATCGCGGCCCCCTGGTGGTGGCGCAACTGGGGGGCGGCCCTGGGCTATGCCAAATTTTCAGCGGATTTCGCTATTCACAATATCGGCCCCCCCGGTGCGCCGGTGACGGCGGGGCGCTGGCTGGCGGTGGCCCTCCAGTTGGGCCTGGGGGTGGGGGTGACGGTGCTGCTGCTGATCCTGGCGATCGCGGCCCTGGGGCGGCTGGTGACCGGTGGCGGGCGGCGGTGGTGGCGATCGCCCCCGGTACTGGCGATGGGCATTTGTTTGGCGGGCGTGCCCTGGCTGCCCCTGGCGTCGATTTTTAGCCTGAACCAAAATCCGCGCCTCGTTGCGCCCATCTGGATTCCCCTGGTGCTGGCCGCCGCGATCGCCCTCGATCGCCTCGGTTGGACCCGCCGTATGGGATGGGCCGCGATCGCGATCGTGCCCCTGGTCCCCCAGGCGATCGTGATTTTTGAGCCCCTGATCCACCGGGCCGCCAGCCACCGACGGCCCCCCTGGGCGCAGCTCACCCCGTTTCATTCACCGGCCCTAGACCCCGTGTGGTTCAACAAACCGATCGATGTGATGACCCTTCAGGACCAGTGGGATTGGACGCCCCTGATGCGGTTGGCGGTGGCGCGGGGGGTGAAGCGCCCGACGATCGCCTATTTCCTCTGGCATTGGCAGCTTGAACCGCCCGCCATTCAATACCCCTGGCGGCGCGATCGCAGCGCTGAACCGCCGGTGGAGCAACTGTTGCAGGAGGGGTCCGAACGGGGAGAGTTGAACTGGGACGAGATTCTTGATCGCGCAGCCCGCCACGAAATCGTCCTAGCTCTCCAATTCCCCGATGACGGGGCGGGGGATAATGCCCAAAGCCAGCGCAATCGGGAGTTTATTCGCCGTTTTAGCGATCGTCCGGGCTACGACAAGCCCATCGCCCTGCCCACTTCCGCTGATCCGCCCGATCGCGCGCCGCAAATCATCGTCTTTTTCAAGCAGTGATGATCGCCCCCTCGTCTAACCGCATCGATCCGAGCCTCGCCATGGTGTTGAGTAATGAGCCCTTTTTCCTGCGGGGCGATCGCCGCGATCGCGTGGTCCTGTGTCTGCACGGCCTCGGGGGCGGCCCCTACGAAATGCAGCCGATCGCCCAGGATCTGTTTGAACAGGGGTGGGATGTGCAGGCGATCGCCTATCCCGGCCACGATCGCCCCGTGAAGTGGATGCCCGCGTCCCGGTGGGAAGCCTGGTACGCCCACGCGGAAGGCACCTACCGCGCCCTGGTGGAACAGTACGATCGCGTCGTCCTCCTGGGCTTTTCCACCGGCTGTCCGCTGGCCCTGCATCTGGCGGCCCAGAATCCTAGCCCCAAGCTCGATCGCCTGATCCTCCTGGCCCCCTTCCTGGCGATCAAGCGGCAACTGGGTTTTATGCAGCCGGAATGGCTCGTGAACAGCTTGGGATATTTGCTGCCCGCCGTGCCGCGCACCCAACTGGCCATCCGCGATCGCCCCATGCGCGAAGCCGCCGAAGCCGCCTGCTATTTCAAAAGCTTTAATTTGAGCGCCGTCCGCAGCGCCCTCGCCCTGATCGATCAAGTGCGCGGCGAACTCGGATCCATCACCCGCCCCACCCTGATCCTCCAATCCAAAGGCGATACGGTCGTGGATCCCAGCGGCGCGATCGCGCTCTACAACGCCCTAGGTAGCGCTGATAAACAACTCCATTGGCTGACGCGATCGGACCACATCATCACCCTCGACGTGGAACGGGAAGCAGTCCGCGATCGCATCCACCAATTCCTCAAGGATCCCCAAACCCCGTAGGGGCGGGGTTTCCCCGCCCGCCCCCCGCGATCAATCCCGGCGGTTACTTCCCCGTGATCGCCTATCGCAAATCCAACGCCTTCGCCACCGTCTGCACATCCTTATCGCCCCGCCCCGAGCAATTGATCACAATGCGCGGGCTCCCCTCCAGCGTCGGGCACAGGGTATCGAGATAGGCAAACGCATGGGACGTTTCCAGCGCCGGAATAATCCCCTCCAGGCGCGACACCCACTGGAACGCATCCAGGGCCTGGGCATCCGTCACGCTGTAATATTCCGCCCGTCCCGTGTCCTTCAGGTAGGCATGTTCCGGCCCCACGCCGGGATAATCCAACCCCGCGCTGATGGAATGGGCCTCAATCACCTGGCCGTCGCGATCCTGCAACAGATAGCTCATGGCCCCGTGCAGCACCCCCACTTCCCCCTTCGTCAGGGTAGCGGCGTGCTTATCCGTGTCCGCCCCTTCGCCCGCCGCCTCGACGCCGATCAGCCGCACGGACGCCTCCCCCACAAACTCGTGGAACAGGCCCATGGCATTGGAGCCGCCCCCCACGCAGGCCATCAAAATATCCGGCAGGCCGCCCCAGATCGCTTGGCACTGTTCGCGGGTTTCCTGGCCGATGATGGCGTGGAAGTCGCGCACCATCATGGGATAGGGGTGCGGCCCCGCGACGGACCCGAGGATGTAGTGGGTGGTTTCCACATTGGTGACCCAATCGCGGATCGCTTCGGAGGTGGCGTCCTTGAGGGTGCCGGTACCGGCGGAAACGGGGCGCACTTCGGCCCCCATCAGCCGCATCCGAAAGACGTTCAGGGCCTGCCGTTCCATGTCGTGGACGCCCATATAAATCACGCAGTCGAGGCCAAAGCGGGCGCAGACGGTGGCGGTGGCGACGCCGTGCTGACCGGCTCCGGTTTCGGCGATGATGCGCTGTTTGCCCATGCGTTTGGCGAGGAGGGCCTGGGCGATCGCGTTATTAATTTTGTGGGCTCCGGTGTGGTTGAGATCTTCGCGTTTGAGGTAGATCTGGGGGCCGGTGCCGTCGGGGCGGGCGTAGCGATCGCTGAGGCGTTCTGCGCAATACAGGGGGCTGGGGCGACCGACGTAATCCTTGAGCAGGTGATCAAGCTCCCCCTGGAAGTCCGCGTCATTCCGATATTGCCAAAAGGCCGCCTCCAGTTCCGCCAGGGCGGGCATGAGGGTTTCGGGCACATATTTGCCACCGAAGCGACCGAAGCGACCGAGGGCGTCGGGCACGGCACTGGGGGCGTTGGCGGTGGTCGAAGCGGCGGAATTTTGGGGCAGGGGAGTCGTGGTCACGGCGCTGTTGCTTAAGGGTTAGGTTGAAGTGGCGACGGGATCTATTATCGCACCGATGCTATTTTCGGGATTTTTGCGGCTTGTCTGGACTGGGTTTGGCCCTAGCGATACTGCACGCGGGGATCGAGCCAGCCATAGACTAAATCCGCCAGCAGGTTAAATAGCACGATCGCGATCGCATAGATGAACGCGATCGCCATAACCACCGGCGTATCACTGCGCTGGATCGAATCAATCAGCAGCGAGCCAATCCCCGGCACCCGAAACACCTGCTCCGTCACCAGGGCTCCCGTCAGGACCGTCGGCACATCCAACGCCACCAGGGTCACCACGGGGATCAGGGCATTGCGGAGAATGTGGCGATTGACGATCGTCCAGGGCAGCAGCCCCTTGGCGCGGGCGGTGCGGACATAATCCCGGGAGAGTTGCTCCAGCACCGCCGCCCGGGTGAACCGCAGCAGGGACGCGCATTGGAACGCCGTCAGGACACCAATGGGCAAAATCGACTGGCGAATCTGCGCCCACAAACTGCCCAGATCCCGCACCTCCAGGGTGCTGTCGTAGATGAAGGGCAGCCAGCGCAATTTGACGCTGAAGAGCAAAATCGCCAGGATTCCGGTGAAAAAGGTGGGCAGGGAAAAGCCAATGAAGGAAATGGTCGTGATGGCGCGATCAATCCAGGTGTGGCGCTTGAGGGCCGAGAGGGTTCCCAGGGGCACCGCGATCGCGACGCTCAAACCATAGGCAATGCCCACCACGGCGAGGGTGGCCGGGAGCCGCTGGGCAATCAATTCCGCCACGGGCACCCGACTGACAAAGGAATAGCCCATGTCGCCGCGCAAAAAGGCCGTCGCCCATTTCAGGTAGCGCACGGGCAGGGGATCATTGAGCCCCAACGACTCCCGCAGGCGATCGCGCACCTCCGGACTCAAGGCCCCATTGGTGGCAAATTCCCCGAACGGATCGCCGGGGGCCAGGGCCAAAATGGCAAAAATCACCACGCTGATGGCCACCAGGGTCGGCAGGGCAGCCCCCAGGCGGCGCAGGAAATAGGCTACGTTCACGGGGCTAAAATCACGGGGTTGCGGTCACGGGACAGGGCATTAGGGAGACGGGGGCGCGATCGCGGTCAGGTCGCTGCGCATAGGATACTCCGAGCGCAGCAGTTGCAACGCCGCCTCCGCCCGCACCGGCTTAGAAAATAAATAGCCCTGAATATAGGTGCAGCCCATCCGCCGCAGGGTTTGCAACTGGTCCGGCGTTTCCACCCCCTCGGCGATGACGCTCAGGCGCAGGGTGTCCGCCAGGGTCAAAATCGCCTGCACAATGTCCTGGTTCTTGGGGCCGCGATCAAGGGCTTCAATGAAGGCGCGATCGATTTTGATTGTGTCCAGGGGCAACTGGTGCAAATAGCTCAGGGACGAGTAGCCCGTGCCGAAGTCGTCCAAACAGAGCTGAATGCCCATATTCTGCAAGGTTTGCAGCGTGGATTTCGCGAGGTCCGCATTGCCGACGATCGTACTTTCGGTGATCTCCAGCTTCAGGGCGCTCGGGTCGATCGCGGTGGTTTCGATCACCCGCTTAATGCTATCGAGCAAATCCAACCGGGCAAACTGCCGACATGACAGGTTCACGGACATTTGCAGCGGCGGCAGGTTGGGATGGATGGCGTGCAATTGATCCTGCCACTGGCGCAACTGCTGACAGGCGCGATACAGGGTCCACAGGCCCAAGGACGCGATCGCGTCGGTCTCTTCGGCAATGGGGATAAAGCGACCGGGGGACACCAGCCCCAGCACCGGATGCTGCCAGCGGATCAGGGCCTCGAAGGCACAGATGCGATGCTGCGTAATGTCAACAATCGGTTGATAGCACAGGTAAAACTGGGAATCCTCCGGCTGGCTGATGTAGTCCGCCCGGTCAAAGTCCCAGGCATTGAGGGTGCTGACGGCCTTGCGTAGGTCCGTCTCCAGGCGCATGGCGGCCAGCAGTTGGTCATGTTCGGCGCGATCGCTGATGGTGTGGTGCGATCGCCCGAGCTTCCGCGCCTGCCGCATGGACAGATCCGCATCCCGCAGCAGCCGTTCCGGTTCCTGGAGATAGCCCCCCGGCCCGAGGGCAATGCCAATGCTGACGCTGGTGTAGATTTCCTGGCCCGCCAGGGCGATCGGTTCGCGCAAACAGTGGTCAATGGCCTGCACCACCTGTTCCGCCCCCTGGCGATCGCGGGCCTGGGGCAACAAAATGGCAAATTCATCCCCCCCCAGCCGCGCCAGCACATCCGCCTCCCCCAGGCACCGCCGCAGGCGATGGGCCACCGCCACCAGCAGTTCATCCCCCAGATCGTGGCCGAGGCTGTCGTTGATCACCTGGAAGCGATCAATATCCACAAACAGCACCGCAAAGGGCGGCACCGGGGCGGATGGTTGTGGCGCGGGCCGCGCGATCGATGGCCCAGGAGCTTCCGAAGGGGGGCCGTCGGGCGGGGAATGGTTGGCGGGGGCGATCATCTCCCCCATCAGTTCCATCCAATAGGTGCGGTTGGGCAGGCCCGTGAGGCGATCGTGCAGGGCGCTATGGCGCAGTTCCGACTGGGCTTGGCGACGGTCGGCCATTTCCCGCTGGAGCTGGGCGATCGCCGCCTGTAGTTTCACCGTTCGCTGCTGAAGCTCCGCCTCGAACCGCTGCTGCAACGATTCCAGCCGTGCGGCGGTGCGCTGGCAGGTCATGGCGAGGCCCAGGGCGCTGGCGGCAATGCCCAACAATTCCTGATTTTGGGGGATGCAAACGCCCCCCTCCCCGTACCAGTCAAACCCCAAAAATCCCCACAGCCCGTCCTCCAATAGGATCGGGTTCACCAGGCGCGATCGCAGGGGCCGCCGCCCCCCCAACTGCACCAATCCCCCCAGGGCAATGCCATTGACGAGCCCTTCCCCGGCGGCGAGCCGCTCGTACCACTGGGCCATGGTGCTGTGGTAGTCGAGGTTTTGTAGCTCCAGGTTTTGCAGTTGCGATCGCGTCCCCCGCCGACACCATTCCGCCCGCAAACTGGCCAGGGGGGCGTCGGTGACGGGGTGGGGGTGATTGCGGAAGAGATACACGCGATCGGCGGCGATCGCCAACCCCAACTGTTGCAGCGCCGCACTGATGGCGGCGGGGGTTTGGGCCTGGGCCAAAATCCGGTGCATCGTCGCGATCGCCTGGGGCAAGGCAATCTCCTGCATCGGAGACAGGGCGGCACACCGGGGCGGCATCCCCGGTTCCCCATCCCCCGCGATCGGTCCCAATCTTCCGGTGGCTTCGGTCAAGGCAAACGGCTCTGGCATGGCGACATATGGCAGCGATGGCAGCAACGGGATCCCACAGCCCCATACGCTAATGGGCGCAAGGCGACAGGAGCGGTCAACAAAGAGCAGACAAGATCACCCATAGCGGCGGTGTGGCAAGGCCGCGATCGCGGTCTCCCCCGAAATGGCCCGTCCTCCGGCTGCGTTCCGTATCCCCAGCGGTTTCCCCACCGCCGCAGCCGCCCCCAGGCCGGAGGCCAAACTTGCCGATGCGCCCCAACTCCCAAAAACAAGTCAACGGCCCGTGCCTGTTCCCCTCAAATGCCCCTGGACTTGGGAACAAACACCGCCCATTTGTTCTAACACGGGTGCCCCGAAAGCACCGCCCTGGGGGACGTGATTGGGGCCAGCCGTGACGGCAGGGGGCCAACTTGAAACAGCGCTAGGCCCCTGGGCGATCGCCCCTCCACTCTAGCCTTTCCGTTTGCCGAGATCCCCAAGGCCCCCCGGCTCAACCCGTCCGCCAGCCCCGTGCGCCAGCCCCCTAGGGGGGATTTTTTATAATGGTCGCGATCGCGGGGGGACACCCATCCTCCCCGCGCCCCATGGGTTGAGGGAAGTTTGAAACGTGCCCTAAACCCGCCCAGGTGCCCCCTTGGTCAGCCCTTGGGGGGCCATCGGAAACGTAACAATTGCCTTGACGCGGATCCCCGGCTGGGCCAGCGGGCGGGGGCGACCCACAGAACCACGGCCCTTTCCCGACGGCCCCTGCCGGATGGACCCCATGACCTATCTGCATTAGAGGACTTTCGTTTTGCCCATCGATCAAATTTTCGCCAAGGTCATCCTCGGCAACCCCCTCCAGAGCTACGCGATCGCCGGAGGCAGCATCCTCGTCGGCCTCATCGGCATCCGGCTGGTGCAGGGCATCGTGCTCCAGCGCCTCAAGCACCGGGCCGCCCAGAACCGCATCGAGCTCGATGATGTCCTGATCCGCATCCTGGAGCGATCCGCCCTGCCGGTGCTCTACTTCGGTGTGTTCTACGCCGCCCTCCAAAGCCTCCAGCTCAATACCACCCTCGCCACCAGCCTCAACGCGATCGGGGCAACGATCCTCACCATCAGCGGCGTGCGGGGCATCGGAGCCCTGGCGGAATATGGCCTGCGGGTCTATTGGCTCTCGAACCGCTGGGCCAGCGAGGAGGAACGCACCGAAATCCAACTCAAGCTCAACCTGGTGATGCCAGCGGTGCGGGTGGTGCTCTGGAGCCTGGGGCTGATCTTCCTGCTGCAAAACCTGGGCTTTAACCTGTCCGCCGTCCTGGCCAGCTTGGGCATTGGGGGGGTGGCGGTGGCCCTGGCCTCCCAGGGGGTGCTCCAGGATTTGTTTAGCTACTTCGCGATCGCGATCGACGCCCCCTTCCGCCTGGGGGACACCATCCTCGTCGATGGCATGGTAGGGACCGTGGACCGCATCGGCATCAAAACCACCCGCCTGGTGAGCATCACCGGCGAAGAACTGGTCTTTTCTAACTCCTTCCTCACCAGCGCCCGCATCCAGAACTATCGCAAGATGGCCCAGCGGCGCATCGTCTTTAGAATTGGCGTCACCTATGACACCCCCCCGGCGGCCCTGCGGGACATTCCGCCCCTGATCGAGGGCATCATCCGGGGGCTCGACTATGCCACCTTCGATCGCTGCCACTTCGCCAGTTGCGGGGCATCGAGCCTCGACATCGAAACGGTCTACTACGTTGACGGCAACGACTACGCCACCTACCTCGACATCCAGCAGCAGATCAACCTAGCGCTCCTGGAGGAATTTGCCGTCCGGGGCATCGAGTTTGCCTATCCCACCCAAACCCTGTTCATTCAGCCCAATGCCGCCCAGGTCAGCGCGCCCCAGCCCAATCCGGAGGCTAGGGAAGCTGGAGATTCTGGCCCTGGGCCTGGTCCTGGGGTGCAGTCTGGCCCTGCACAAGGGGCTGAAGCCTGGGGTGGGTAAAAAAGGTGGCGGTGGCGGCCACGAGGCGATCGCCCCAGAGGTTAGCCCGTAGATAGTCCAGACGACCATATTGCGGATCGGCGAGCAAGGCCCGCTCCCCCAGGGCGATCGCGGCGGCGCAGGTGTTCAGGTCGCGGCTTGATCCACCGGTGGTTTCACCGCAGCGCCCCTGGCCGTACCGGGCCACCGCGATCGCCAGCATCGGCTCCGCCGCCGTCCCATCAATGGCGAGCGATCGCTCCCACAGCTCCACCGCCGCCGACACCTTCCCCTGCTCGTAGCGCACCAGACCAATATTATTGAGGGCCGGCCAGAAGGACGCATCCAGCGCCAACGCCCGCTCAAACTCCCGTACCGCCGCCTCCCAGCGCTCCAGCTTAATCAAGGCATTGCCCAGATCAAACCAGCCCGTCAGGGCCTCCGGCTCCAGGGCCAGCCCCATCCGCAGGGTCGATTCCGCCGCCTCGGGCCGTCCCCCCTGTAGATAGGCCGCCCCGAGGGCCAGCAGCAGCGCGCCATCTTGATCCCCCCCGTGCTGCCTTGCCGCCTCCAGGGCGATCGTCGCCTGCTCCAGATTGCCCGCCTGGAGATAGAGCCCCCCCAACAGCCGCAAGACCTGGGGATTCTCCGGCGCAAGCCATGCCGCCACCTTCGCCTGCCCTAGGGCCGTCGGCAACTGAAACTCCTGGGACGCCTCATCCGCAATGCGCACCCCCTGGCGCTCGAGCTGCTGGGGATCCGGCAGGGGCACATGGGGCAACAGCCCCTGCGATCGCGCCGCGATCGCGCCAACCCCCACCCCCACCAGCGCCAACGCCAGCGAACCTGCAAATGACACCAACGGACGGAGGGACACAGTCATAAACCTCAGGGTAAACGCAGCTAGGACCACACCCGGCGATCGCCCTCGCCCACGGCCTACTTCAGCAACTGCCGCACCGTATCGAGCAATTCCGCCGTCTTAAAAGGCTTAGCAATGTAGGCATCCGCCCCCTGCTTCATGCCCCAATAGCGGTCAAACTCTTCCCCCTTGCTCGTGCAAAGCACCACCGGGATATGTTTAATACTGGCATCCGCCTTCAGCCAACGGCAAAGCTCATAGCCATTCATGCGCGGCATCACAATATCCGTGATCACCAGATCCGGAGGCGCGGACTTGCAATGGGCCTGGGCCTCGATCCCATCCCCCGCCATTTCCACCGTTAGGCCGTTCTCCTTCAGCAACTTGCCGATCATCTCGCGCATCGTTGCGCTGTCATCCACTACCAAGACCTTACTCACGGTGCCCTCCTTCGCGATCGACGACAGCGCTGCTTGACATCAACTCCAGGTTCATTGACGACTAGCGACTCGACCGGCCACCCATGATATGTACCACAACTTCGCGCGCGTGGCTGCGCTGGCGGTGCTCCCACAGGTAAATCCCCTGCCAGGTGCCCAGCGCGAGCCGACCCCCCGTAATGGGCACCTGTTCGGAGGTGTGGGTCAAGGCCGTCCGGAGGTGGGCGGGCATGTCGTCTGGCCCTTCGGCACTGTGGCGATAGCGGTCATCCTCGGGCACCAGGCGCTGAAACTGGGCTTCGAGATCCCAGAGCACATCGGGGTCGGCGTTCTCTTGAATCACCAGGCTGGCGGAGGTGTGGCGCACAAACAGGGTGCAAAGCCCCACGTCAACCCCAGAGTCGATCACCAAATCCTGGACCGGCTGGGTGATGTTGTGGAGGGTTTTGCCGTGGGTCGAGATGCGCAGCGATCGCTGGAGATGAATCGTGCTGGCGACGGGGGAACGGAATTCGGCGCGGGTCATGCAGTAGAGACGCTCAAAGCCCTAGGGGACGGTCAGCCAACGACAGGAAAATGGCGGCAACCGATATCGACGGCCCCGCCCCTGAATCATAACCCCTAATCTGAATTGACGGGATTGCCGCGATCGCGGAGCCTTGGGGCACCACGGGGGCTCAATCAATTCAGATAGCAAGGTTGGGTAACGAAGTGGAGCTGGAGGGAGTCGAACCCATCGTCCGCACCGGTTATTAATACTCCATTCATTCACAGGCTTAGCTGCACTAACCCTGGCAGCGGGGACCGCTAATTATCCCTAGCGGCGGGATTCTCCGGTGAAGTCTTAGCCAGATCGCCGACCGGAGGCAGAAATCTGGAGCATCCGTTGGGGGGTTTGCCTGTCATCCTTAACGGAGTCAAATGTCAGGCGCTCGAACCTAAGGTTAGGTGTTTTTAAGCAACCGCAGCCGCTTTACGAGCAAAAGGAACGATGTTGTTCGCACTTACTTTTTTTGAGCCATGGATTTACGAGAGTTAGCTCGCTCTCGGCCTGCATCACGAAGTAGCTTTCGCCAGCACGTCGAAACCGTTACAGCCCCGTGTGTTGATGCTGGATCTATCCTAGCCTACGATCGCGCCTTTGGGGTGGGGCGATCGCGGTGGTGGGGGGGCGGTTTTCCGGGCCTAGCCTTTGGGGGTGATGGCGGCTCCGGCGACGGCGAGGCACAGCCAACCGGCGATTAATGCACTGCCGCCGAGGGGGGCGATCGCGCCGAGGACTTTGATCCCAGTGAGGCTCAGGGCATAGAGGCTGCCGCTGAAGATCAAGATCCCGAGGCCGTAGAGAATCCCGGCGGCGCTGAGCCAGGGGGATGGCCCCAGGGTGCGGAGGGCGATCGCCACGATCGCCAGGGCCAGGGCGTGGATGAGGTGGTAGCGGGCGGCGGTTTCAAAGATTTCCAGCGATCGCGGCCCGAGGCTCCCGCGCAGTCCGTGGGCTCCGAAGGCTCCGATCGCGACGGCCAAGGCCCCCAGAATCCCCGCTGCGGGTAGAAAAAATTGGGTCATGGGTTTGACGCCTGAGTTTGGACGCCTGAGTTTTAGATGGCTAATTTAGGGGGAATTGGTAATAGATTTCGCCGCGATCGCCCACGCGGAAGTTGGCCCCAAAGGCTTCGGCGGCCTGATCGAGGTGGGTTCTGGCCTCGTCCGGGTCCAGGCCCGATTCCATCACGAACTGGGCCAGGGTAATTTCACCACCCCGAGCGGCGGCCAGTTGCAGAAGCGATCGCTGGATTTGGCCCCGCCGCTGGAGCTGGAACTGGTCGCGCTTGCGCCGTTTTTCCGCCGCCATTGATAGGTAAAGCCAGCCGCTCCAGGTGACCGGCGGCCCCCCCAGGATCAGGCAGCCGAGGGTGGTGGAAATTTTTTCGTCCTTGGGCAGATCGGGATCAAAGGGCACCGCGATCGCGGCAATGAGGAAGATGGAGCCAAAGGCCAGCAACCCCCCCGCCAAAAGTTTTTTCAGGAAATCCATGGGGAGGACAGCCAGAAGGATGGGGAATGGGAAGGGCGATCGCGGGGGGCCGATGGGGATCGGTTCGGGGCGATCGCTTCCATTCTAGGCAACCCATATCGGGAATTGGGCACCGCGATCGCGCCCCCGTCAGCGGCCTAATCCTCCACCATCGGCACCGCCTCGATCACCTGGCTGAAGTAGAACTGGCTGCCAATGAACTCCTTGCGCCGCACCTCCCAGCCCAGCCGCCGCAGAATCGCCACCACCTCCCGCACCGGATGCAGGTAAGCGCGGGTGGTCTTGCTGGGGCCGGGGAACAGTTCACCGATGCGCTTGAGCAGCACATACACCCCCGCCTTGGGGGCAAAGCTCAGGATCAGGCGCGATTTCGCCAGACTCGCCAGGTGGGCCAACATGGCTTCCACATCTTCATCGGGGTAGTGGATCAGCACATCGAGGCACACCACCGTGTCGTAGGAGCCGTCGATCACCTGGAGTTCCTTCGCCTCGAAGGTGAGCCCCTCCGTCAGCCCCAGGGCCGCCGCCCGCTCCTGGGCTTCGCCGATCATCTTTTCGGCAATGTCGCTGCCGAAGACCACGGCCCCCTGCTGGGCCAGGGGAATGCTCAGGGAGCCGACGCCGCAGCCCGCATCGCAGACCGTCTGCCCCGCGATCGCCCCGGCGGACTTGAACCAATAGAGCACCGTATCCACCGTGCGCTGGTGCCCCTCGCGGATATCCCGCTGCACCTTGTTCACCTCGCCATCGCCGTAAATGCGACGCCAGCGGTCAAATCCCGTCGTATTGAAATAGTCCTTGACAATGGCCTTATCGTTGGCCGCCGTTGCGGGGGCAGACTTAGTTGCGCTCACGATCGCTCCTTTTAAAAACACCTTTCAAGCTTGAGTTCTGGCGGTTGCGGTTGAGTCGAGGCTAGTGATCCCAAACCTGCCATGGCCCCCAGGCGATCGGGGGCGTTGAAAATTCTAAACCGCCCTGCCCCACCCGTCCTGTCCCGCCCCGCCCTGTTCCGGGGTTGAACCGGTTGGGGGCGATCGCCCCTCCGAGCCCTGGGGAAAAATTTTTAGAACGACCCCCTAGCGGGGATTACCCCGGACGGCGTACCATACTAATTTGTCGTAAATTCTGGGCAAGCCCTCGGAAAGTCACCCATGGTCAAACTGCGGCTCAAGCGCTTCGGTAAAAAGCGGGAAGCAAGCTATCGGATCGTCGCGATGAAGAGCACCACCCGCCGCGATGGTCGTCCCCTGGAGGAGTTGGGTTTTTATAATCCCCGTACGGATGAAACGCGGCTGAATGTGCCCGCGATCGTGAAGCGCCTCCAGCAGGGGGCTCAGCCGACGGATACGGTGCGCCACATCCTCGCCAAGGCGAACGTGTTCGAGCAGGTGAAGGCGGCGAATGCGGCGGCGAATGCGGCGAACTAGGTTCTCTCCCTAGGCCGTTTTTCCCCCGAATTCCCTAAATTCCCTGAGGCTCGCCCGCGCTCGATTCTTGCTCCGTCAGGCAGGGGGGCGCGATCGCGAGTTGACCCGTTGATTAATTGGATTGATCCATTGGTTGGGCCGTCAGGCCATTGCAGTTGAAATTGGGCGACTCCTCCTCTCAAGGTCGCCTGCTGCGCTTTTTTTATTTCCCCTTCGCCCCTTTCCTGTGGCCACCGCAACCATTGCCCTCCCGAGTTTGGAAAGCGCCCTAGCCCTGGCGGGTTACCGGGAATCGAACCTCAAGCTCATGGCGAAGCAGACGGGGACGACGATTGTCCTACGGGGCCAGGAGCTGCTGCTGTCGGGATCCGATAAGCAGGTGGAGCTATGTTCGCGGCTGATCGGTGCCCTGGAAACCTACTGGGGCCAGGGGCAGCGGGTGGATGGGGCGGATATCCTCACGGCGCGCCATGCCCTTGATACGAGCCGTCAGGAGGAATTGCGATCGCTCCAGGATGATGTCATTGCCAAGACGCGGCGCGGTGAGACGATTCGCCCCAAGACGTTCCGGCAGTATGAATACATCAAAGCCCTGCGCGATCGCGACCTGATTTTCTGTGCGGGTCCGGCGGGCACCGGCAAGACCTTTTTGGCGGCGCTGGTGGCGGTTCGGGCGCTGCTCAATGACGAATTTGAACGGATTATTTTGACCCGCCCCGCCGTGGAAGCGGGGGAACGGCTGGGGTTTTTGCCCGGAGATTTGCAGCAGAAGGTGGATCCCTACCTGCGGCCCCTCTACGATGCCCTCTACGAGCTGGTGGAGCCGGAGAAGGTGGCGAGCCTGATGGAGCGGGGCATCATCGAAGTGGCTCCCCTGGCCTATATGCGGGGCCGCACCCTGAGCAATGCCTTCGTGATTTTGGATGAGGCCCAAAACACCACCCCGGCCCAGATGAAAATGGTGCTGACGCGGCTGGGCTGGCGATCGCGGATGGTGATCACGGGGGATGTGACCCAGACGGATTTACCGAACTATCAAGAGTCCGGCATGGCGATCGCCCAGCGGATCCTCAGCAACGTCGAGGGCATCGCCTTCTGCCAACTCACCAAAGGGGACGTGGTGCGCCATCCGCTGGTGCAAAAAATCGTCGCCGCCTACGAGCAGTTCGATGAGCAGCGATCCTCGGGGCCTCAACACCGCGCCGATACGGGGCGTTCAGGGATGGGGCGCGATCGCGGCTGAGCCCTAGGGGCCGTCCGCCGTCACCTAGATCGATGCCCTTCCTTGGCCCCCGCGCCCTAGTCCAGTTCGTGGAAGTTGTAGAGCACAATCCCCGTCTCAAAATCATTGGTGACACTCACATAGCCCGACGCCACCATCTGCCGCAGCAGTAGCTCCACGCGATCAAACGCAACGCCCGTCGCCATCACCCCCTGGGTCACCGACAGCCGCCCGCCCCGCTGACTCGCCGCCTTCAGCAACTTCACCATCAATTCATCATCCGTCGGCGGCCGCTCCACCGCCTGCACGCTCGCCCCAGAGCCCATAAACGCCCCCACCGGCCCCTGGCCCCCCTGGAGCATCTGCTTCATGCGCCGATCCTCCACCATGTCCGGGATCAGGAACAGGTCAATGAATTGTCCCACCCCAAACAGGCCCCAGGTGCAGAACCACAGCAACCCGGTGCCAAAACGGCGGTTGTAGAAGCGGTGCAGACCGGACATGCCGAACAGGCACCCCAGCCACAGTAGATAACTCACCCCAGTCTCTTGCTGGGTTTGGATGCGATCGCGGTCTCCAGAATTCATGGCCACCATTGGGCACCGTCCGCCACGGTAACGACCTAGCTATCTCCAAGGTAGCTCGAAAAAAAATCCTGATCGCCCCCCGCGATCGCCCCACCGCCCCACCCCCGCCAAATGTTGCCAAACATTACAAAATACAACCCACCGTAGCAAGTCTTCATAGATTGCCCCCATAGCAGCCAAGGGAGCTTGGTAGACTGGGTAACACTTGCACAGTAAAAACAACAAACAGCGACAGCTCCGCGATCGTGGCGGTCACCGTGCGGTCACCGTCCCCCACGACTCGCCCCTCGGTTTTAAAAAAAACCAACTTCCAACCCCGTTGCACCCGCAACCCCAAACCCACCGATCCACGAGAGCATCGAAGATTCATGGTTGACTCCCTCAAAAAGCCGGCCCTCGACGAAATGGCCCCCGGCGTGAAGGCCCCGGCCAAGGACACCATCCTCACCCCCCGGTTTTACACCACCGACTTCGACGCCATGGCCGCCATGGACCTCACCGTCAACGAGGAGGAGTTGCGGGCCATCATCGAAGAATTCCGGGTGGACTATAACCGTCACCACTTTGTCCGCGACGCCGAATTCGAGCAGAACTGGGACAAAATTGACGGCGAAACCCGCTCCATGTTCATCGAATTCCTAGAGCGCTCCTGCACGGCGGAATTCTCCGGCTTCCTGCTCTATAAGGAACTGTCCCGGAAAATCAAAGATCGCAACCCCCTCCTGGCCGAAGGGTTTGCCCTGATGTCCCGCGACGAAGCGCGTCACGCGGGCTTCCTGAACAAGGCCATGTCCGACTTCAACCTGTCGTTGGACCTCGGCTTCCTCACCAAGAGCAAGAAGTACACCTACTTCGAGCCGAAATTCATCTTCTACGCCACCTACCTATCTGAAAAGATCGGCTACTGGCGCTACATCACCATCTATCGCCACCTGGAGAAGCACCCCGAAGATCGCATCTATCCGATCTTCCGCTTCTTTGAAAACTGGTGCCAGGACGAAAACCGCCACGGCGACTTCTTCGATGCGGTCCTGCGGGCCAATCCCCAGTTCCTCGAAGGGCTCAAGGCGCGCCTGTGGTGCCGGTTCTTCCTGCTGTCGGTCTTTGCGACCATGTACCTGAATGATTTGCAGCGATCGGGCTTCTATGCCTCCATCGGCCTCGATGCGCGCGAGTACGACAAGGAAGTGATCGAGAAGACCAATGAAACGGCGGGGCGGGTCTTCCCGGTGATCCTCGACATCCACCATCCCCAGTTCTACGAGCGGCTGGAGGTGTGCGTCGCCAACAACGCGAAGCTCACGGAAATCGCCCAGTCCGATGCGCCGGGTGCCGTGAAGCTGCTGAAGAAGCTGCCCCTGTACCTGAGCAATGCGGTGCAGTTGGTGAGCCTGTATTTCATCAAGCCGATCCGCGTGGAGCGCAACTGGGGCATGGCTCGCTAGATTTCAGAGATTCTCTAGCGATCGCCTCCAAATTTGCCGAGGATCCAACAGCTCCGGCTGGGAACATCGGCTAAGCACACATTAGGACTCGATGGAGATCCGCCTGGGGCCAGCCTTTCCCGTTGGGAGGGCTGGTTTTTGTTGGGGCGTCGGCGGGGCTAGGGCGCCCTGGGGGTGGCGGATCCGGGAGCCCCCTTAGGGGATTGAAATAGCGAAAGAGTTGGGTAATGCGGCCCCGATCCAATCTGAAAAACACCACCTGCGCCTTGCGGAAACGGGGAGAGGGCTTATCATTAGGTCTCAAGTGTGGTGTGAACGGAAATAGAGGAGTGTCATGCTAGCAAAAAACCCGTCGATTGCCGATCGGGGCTGGCAGTCGCTCCGTTGGCGTAGCGTTTGGCGCGCGCTTGCGGGCGGCATGGGGGCCGACTTTTGGAAGCGATCCTTTGATATTGTTTTTTCCCTCGCAGTTCTGATTCTCTTTTCGCCGGTCTATTTTGGTCTGGCGCTGCTGGTCTGGCTGAGTTCGCCCGGACCGGTGTTTTATTCCCAGAGCCGGGTGGGGAAAAATTTCCGCCGCTTCCGGTGCTACAAGTTTCGGACGATGGTGGTGGATGCGGATCGGGTGTTGCAGGAGCTGCTGGAGCGGGATCCGGATCTGCGGCGGGAGTATGAAACCACGTTCAAGCTGAAGCAGGATCCGCGCATTACCTGGATTGGTCGCTTTTTGCGGGTGACGAGCCTCGATGAGTTTCCCCAGTTCTGGAATGTGTTGATGGGGGAGATGAGTGTGGTGGGGCCGAGGCCGCTGGTGCCGGAGGAGCTGCCCATGTATGGCCGCCATATCCGTAAGGTGCTGACGGTGAAGCCCGGAGTGACGGGCCTGTGGCAGGTGTCGGGGCGCAATAATATCCCCTATGAGCGCCGGGTGTTGATTGATGTGTATTACTCGGGGACGAAGAATCTGGCGCTGGATTTGTGGATCATTGCCAAGACCCTGGGGGTGGTGCTGTTCACGAAGGAGAATGGGGCCTATTAGGGGGGCGGGGCGATCGCCTGGAACCGCAAAAGGAAGAGTCATGGGCTATGTTGAGTGGGGAGTTTTGTCGATCGCGAGGCCCTACCCTAGGGGCTAAGTTCAGTCGTGGGCGGGATGCGCGATCGCCAAGGTCTCGATCCACAGGAACCTGAGCAACCATGACCGATCGAAAACGCGCGCTGATTACGGGGATTACCGGCCAAGACGGTTCATACCTCGCGGAACTGCTGCTGGAGAAGGACTACGAGGTCCATGGCATCATCCGCCGCACCTCCACCTTCAATACGGATCGCATTGACCATATCTATGAAGATCCCCATAACGAAAATGCGCGGTTGTTTCTGCACTATGGGGATCTGTGTGATGGCACCACGCTGCGGCGAATCCTAGAGGCGGTGGTACCCCACGAGGTTTATAACCTCGGTGCCCAGTCCCATGTGCGGGTCAGTTTCGATGAGCCGGAATATACCGTTGATGCGGTGGGCCTCGGGACGCTGCGGATCCTAGAGGCGATCCGGGAATATCAGCGGCGCACGGGGCAAGAGGTGCGCTATTACCAGGCGGGTTCGTCGGAAATGTACGGCAAGGTGGTGGAAATTCCCCAGCGGGAAACGACGCCGTTCTATCCCCGCAGCCCCTACGCCTGCGCGAAGGTCTATGCCCATTGGCAGACGGTGAACCATCGGGAGTCCTATGGGTTGTTTGCCTGCAATGGCATTTTGTTTAACCACGAAAGTCCGCGCCGGGGTGAGACGTTTGTGACCCGTAAAATCACTCGGGCGCTGGCTCGGATTTTGGCGGGGAAACAGCAGAAGATTTTTATGGGCAATCTGGACTCGAAGCGGGACTGGGGCTACGCGAAGGACTATGTCCGGGCCATGTGGCTGATGTTGCAGCAGGAGGAGCCGGATGATTATGTGGTGGCGACGAATCAGACCTATTCGGTGCGCGAGTTTTTGGATGTTGCGTTTCGGTATGTGGGTCTGAATTGGGAGGAGTATGTGGAGTTTGATCCGCGCTATCTGCGGCCGGCGGAGGTGGATCTGCTGATTGGGGATTCGACGAAGGCGCGGGAGAAGCTGGGCTGGGAGCCGTCGGTGACGTTTGAGGAGCTGGTGAAGCTGATGGTGGATGCGGATCTGCGGGTGCTGGGGATTGAGCCGCCTGCGGGCAGCAACCAGGCCCATGGGGATACGGCGACCCATCGCCATGAGGCGTCGGTGATGTTTGATTAGGGGCTGATGGTGGTCTGGGGCGGGGGCGCGATCGCGGTGTTTCGGCCCCGGCGATGGTGTTGTGATTTGGGAGGATTAGGGTTTTGAGCGGGATGAATTTGGGCGAGAAGCGGATCCTGGTGACCGGCGGGGCGGGGTTTCTGGGGAAGGCGGTGGTGGCGCAGCTTGTGGCGGCGGGGGCCGATCGCGATTTGCTGACGGTGACGCGATCGCGCGACTGTGACCTGCGGACCCTAGAAGCCTGCCAGCGGGCGGTGGAGGGCCAGGACATTGTGGTGCATTTGGCGGCCCACGTGGGGGGCATCGGCCTGAATCGCGAAAAGCCGGGGGAATTGTTCTACGACAATTTGATGATGGGGGCGCAGCTCATCCATTCGGCCCTGGGGGCAGGGGTCAAAAAGTTTGTCTGCGTGGGCACGATTTGCGCCTATCCCAAGTTCACGCCGGTGCCGTTCAAGGAGGCGGATCTGTGGAATGGCTACCCGGAAGAGACCAATGCGCCCTATGGGGTGGCGAAGAAGGCCCTGCTGGTGCAGTTGCAGGCGTACCGGGATCAGTACGGATTTAACGGGATTTATCTGCTGCCGGTGAATCTCTACGGGCCGGAGGATAATTTCGATCCGCGCAGTTCCCACGTGATTCCGGCGCTGATCCATAAGGTCCACAAGGCCCAGGAGCGGGGCGATCGCACGATTCCGGTGTGGGGGGACGGCAGCCCGACTCGGGAATTTTTGTACTCCCAGGATGCGGCGCGGGGCATCGCGATCGCCACGGCCCACTATGACGATCCGGACCCGGTGAATTTGGGCACGGGCCTAGAGATTTCGATCCGCGACCTGACGGAACTGATCTGCGAACTGATGGGCTTTGACGGGGAACTGGTCTGGGAAACGGATCAGCCCAACGGCCAGCCCCGCCGCTGTTTGGATACGACCCTGGCGAAGGAACGGTTTGGCTTCGAGGCCCAGGTGGATTTCCGCACGGGCCTCAAAAATACGATCGCCTGGTACCGCGAACACGCCGCCGCCCTAGGGTATTGATCTAGGGTAGGGGTCCAACGCCTCGATCCCTAGCGACCGGAGGCCACCACCGCCGCCACGGCGGGCTCGACCGTTTCATATTGGAAATTGAAGCCCGCCGCGATCGCCTGTTTCGGCAACACCTTCTGGCCTTCGAGGATCACCTTCGCCCCCTCCCCCAGGAGCAATTCCAGGGCAAAGGCGGGCACCGGCAGCCAGGACGGACGCCCCATGGCCCGCCCCACGGCGCTACACAGGGCCGTCATGGACACGGGGTTGGGGGCCGTGCCGTTGTAGATGCCCGAGAAGCGATCGTCCTTGAGGGCGCGGGCGATGAGGGCGGCGAGGTCATCCTCGTGGATCCACGACACCCACTGGCGACCGGTGCCGATGGGGCCGCCAGCAAACAGTTGAAACGGCAGGAGCATTTTGCCCAGCGCGCCGCCGTTGCCTAGGACGATGCCCGTGCGCAGGGTCACCAGCCGCACGCCGCTGCCGATCGCGCCTTGGGCCGCCGCCTCCCAGTCCTGGCAAAGCTGGGCCAGAAAATCCCGCCCCGCTGGACTCGATTCATCAAATTCCGCCGTTTCGCTCGCGCCGTAGTAGCCGATCGCGGAACCACTCACAAAGACACGGGGTTTCTGGGGGGCCTGGGCGATCGCTTCGACCAGCTTTTGGGTGGTGACGATGCGGCTGTTGCGCAATTCCCGCTTGCGGGCCTCGGTCCAGCGCTCATCCGCGATCGCGGCTCCCGCCAGATTCACCACCCCATCGCACCCCGCGATCGCCTCCTGCCACGGCCCCGACTCCTGGGGTTGATAGGGCACAATCTCCAGCCGAGGATAGGTCGCCGCCGGAAACTGCCGTCGGGCGCGATCGCCATTGCGCGTCAGCACCACCAGCGAATCCCCATCCCGATGCAGCCGCTGAATCAGCGCCGTCCCCACCAGGCCCGTGGCCCCCGCGATCGCAATTTTCATGGATGTTTAAATCAAAAAAACTCAAAGGAATTCAAAAAAACAAAGGCCCATGGACCTCCGCCAATCCCCAAATTAGGGAACCGCCCCAGACCCAAGGCCCTCTAGTTTAAACCGACCGCCCAAACCGCCCCAAGTTTCCCTAGCCCTCCGCCGGAGCCCCTTTGTCGCTGTAGCCCAGGCCATTGGCCGCCGCGTAGCGGTGCATAAACCGCATAAAACGCTCCCACACCTCATCGTGATCGATATCAAAATCGCACTCTAGGCGCACAAAATCATCCCCCTCCGGCCCCCCAAACACGAACCGCACATTGGACGGCTCCACCTGGATCGTGCCCTCCTCATCCTGGAGCCGCAGACCCTTATTAAATTCCGCCCGCAACGCCCGGAACTGCTCGATGCAGCGCAATGTCGTAAAAACCATCAACACATTGCGGCAGCCGGTGCGCTGGTTTTGGCGCAGGCGCACATCGTCGATCGCCTCGGCGACCCCCTCAAAAAACTCAATCCTCGGATCTACGGGCGTTTCGATCGCCGCCCCAGAGCCTTGACTATTCGTAGAATCACTGACCATGGCCCTGCCTCGACGCTAATTTTTTTGCTACGGTCTTTGGAATCGTGGGCTAATTCCAGTCTAGATCGCCCCTGGAGGACATGCGCCTGTGGTTGCCAACTCGCCGGTCAATCCCTTTACGGAACAAGCCCAGGAATGGGTGACCCAGCAGCGGAATTTCTTTGCCCTGGGCTATACGCGGGATCTGGACTATCGCCAGCGGCGGCTTCAGGATTTGCGTCAGGCGATCGTGGAGCATGAGGGGCGCATCTGCGAGGCCCTGGCCCTGGATCTGGGGAAATCCCCCTTCGAGAGCTATGTGACGGAAATTGGCCTGTGCCTGTCGGAGATTGACTGTGCCCTGAAGCAGTTGCCCCGCTGGATGAAGCCGACGTCCGTGGGTCTGCCGCCGACCTTTTGGCCCGCGAAGGCCCAGGTGCGCCCGGAACCGCTGGGGGTGGTGCTGATTTTGGGGGCGTGGAATTATCCGATTCAGGTGTCGATCGCGCCGTTGGTGGCGGCGATCGCGGCGGGCAATTGCGCGATCGTGAAACCGTCGGAGGTGGCCCCCCACACGTCCCGCGCGATCGCGGATTTGATTAAGCGCGCCTTCGATCCGATGTACGTCACCGCCGTCGAAGGTGGCCCCAGCGTCAGCCAAGCCCTGTTGGCCCAGCGGTTTGACCATATCTTTTTCACCGGCGGCCCCGTCGTCGCCAAGGTGGTGCTCGCCAATGCGGTCCAGCATCTGACGCCCGTGACCCTAGAACTCGGCGGCAAAAGCCCCTGCATCGTCGAGCCGGATGTGGATCTCCAGGTTGCGGCGCGGCGGATCGCCTGGGGTAAATTTCTGAATGCGGGCCAGACCTGCCTCGCGCCGGACTATCTGCTGGTCCATGAGTCGGTCAAAGCGCCCCTGATGCGCTGGCTGGCCCAAAGCGTCCAGGAGTTCTACGGGGCGGATCCGTCCAGCAGCCCGGACTATGGCCGCATCGTCAATGCCTACCACACGGAGCGCCTGGGGAATTTGGTGCGATCGGCGCGGGTGCTCTTTGGCGGCGATGTGAGCATTGAACACCGCTACGTGGCCCCCACCGTGGTTGATCAGGTGGATTGGGACCACCCGATTATGCAGGAGGAAATTTTTGGCCCCATCCTCCCGGTCTTGACCTATCGGGATCTCGACGGCGCGATCGCGGCGGTCAATGCCCGTCCCAAACCGTTGGCGGTGTACCTCTTTTCCAACAACAAAACCAGCCAAGACTGTGTGTTGCGGGAAACCAGTTCCGGCGGTTGCTGCATCAATGACGTGATTATGCAGGGGGGCGCGACGGCTCTACCCTTTGGGGGCGTGGGGGCATCGGGCATGGGCCGCTACCACGGCAAGGCGGGCTTTGACCAACTCTCGAACCCGAAAAGCATCATGCGCCGCCCCCTCTGGCCCGACATCAAACTGCGCTATGCCCCCTTTGCGGACAAGCTCGCGATCGTCCGCAAGCTCATGGGTTAGGGTTAGCAACTCGGCAAAAGGATTGCTGATTTTGTTGCCAATTTTTGCAAGTTTGCCGGTCTATTGCTGCCCATGAATTTCCCCATTTCCCATTCTCCCCATCGCCATTCCCTCAACGGCCCTTGATCCCCAGCTTGCGCCGCACCCGTTCCATGAATGATGGGGGCGGATTGTAGGGTTTGCGATCGCCCACAAACTCAGGACAGTCCTGGGGATCGTGGAGATAGCGGTAGTGCAGAAAAATATCTCGATAGGGAAAGTCTAGGTTTTCTCCGGCGCACAGCCGCGCAAAAATCTTCGACGATAGGCCAATGTAATGCAAATAGGTTAGACGGTTGCCCTTGTCATAGAGGACGCGATCGCGCTCCACAAAATGGGAAGAGGTCACGGAACAGCCCGTCGCCTCCCCCTTGGGCAATGCCAAGGCCAAGTTATAAACATCCAGCCGCGATCGCATCACCATATAATTCAAAACCGACTGGTTCGGCGCAGAGGGATATAAAATTTCCGCCTCGCCCTCATTTAAATGCTTAACCAATTCCGCCCGCTGCTCTGGGGATAAAAGGCCGCGATTCGAGGCATAAAATCCCGCACAGAAAATCTCTTGCTTGATGCGCTCCTCTGGAAACACCTCAAACAGTTTAGGGGACGAGAGATTATAGATATGAGAGGGATCTTTGTATTGAAAATCATAGACCACCAGATCGTGCTTATCCAGTTTTGAAAAGGCGTGATCGAGGGGGCCAAGCACCAGCACATCCGCATCGAAGTAGGCAAACCGCTCAAACGGACTCCTCGGATCAAAGGCACAGTAGCGGCGGTTCATGCCCAGCCGCCGAACCCCTTGGATGCCCTGCTCGCGCCAGCGATCGAGCGCATCGGGATGGGCCTGCCAAACCTGCCGAGAAAACTCTTCCCAGGGGGCAAAAATTTCAGGATCATTGAGAAGCTGCACATTACTGCGTCGGCTAATTTCCGCCTTCACGCGATCGAGATTATCGTCATAGGCAATGACACAGACCGGCGTGTCCGCCCCCACATTCACTTCAATACTATTGAGCAGGGCCACCAGTTGATCAAATACAACATCATTGGCCGAGGTATAAATTCCAGTGGTCATGGTGTTTGGAAAGGGTTCTTGGATACTTGGATGGGGATTCCCTTGGGAAATACAATCCCCTAGGCCCCCCATCCGATTGTTTTGGCGGCATTGTCCAATCCTCCCCCCAGGTTGCCAGGGGGAAGAGGGCGGGGGGATGGCCGGGGCGGGGCCACCGGAAAGCAATCCATCGGTGACCCTAGTCTAGTCGAAAGGGTTGGGGCGAAATGGGGCTGGGCGGGGGCCGGATGGGGGAACCAAAGGGGAGCGGGGGCTAAAGTTCATCCTGAACGATTAATCCTGTAGATCATGAACTTTCTTGACAAGAAGGTTGAGAGAATTGAAATACCCAAGGGTTTTCTGGGGCATGGATGCTAGGTTGGCGACTAAAGTTTGGATGGTGCTATGCAGTTAAAACCGCCGCCGCCGCCGCCGATTGATCCGCGTCAAATGACCCTGTTGCGCATTGTGGCCGCGATGGCCTGGGCCGATGGGAATTTGGCGGAGGAAGAGGTGGCCGTTATGCTCGATCGCTTCAGCAATCTGTTCGCAACGACGGAGGAACAGCGGCGATCGCTCCGGGAGAATCTGCGGGAGTATTTGGTTCAGAATATTCCGATCGAGGAGCTGGTGCCTCGGCTGGGCAGCACCGAGGAGCGGGAGCTGGTGCTGAAGCTGGGCTATGAGGTGATTTCGTCGAGTGCCCGGACGCCCCACGAGGAGAAGATTAATGAGGAGGAGTCAGCGGCCTATGGGCGGCTGGTGTCGCTGCTGGGGTTTTCGCCGGAGCAGGTGAAGGCGCTGGAGATGGAGGTGGATGCGGAGCAGCATCCGGGGGGATTGATCGAGGCGCTGGTGGCGAAGTTGACCAGGTTTAAGAATCACGCCTAGGGGGTCGGGTGAGGGCCGCAGTGGCGGCGAGAATTGGCGGCGGGAATTGGTGGGGGGAGAGGGGCGTTGGGGGCTGGTTTGAGGGGGGAGAGGGGGATGGGATCACGGTGGGGGGCTAGGGGTCGGGCGCGATCGGTCTAAACGCGGTAAAACGGTAGACGTATCGTGCCGTTTTTCCCCACCCCCTCCCTTCGTGACCCTTGCCCAATATGCTCCGCCCCTGCGCCGTCAGGTTCTCGATAACGGCATTACTGTGTTGGCCCTGGAAAATGCGACGGCGGATATTGTGGCCGCCCGCATTTTTGTGACGGCGGGCAGTCTCTATGAGCCGACGGACCGTGCGGGGCTGGCGAATTTGCTGGCGGCGACGCTGACGAAGGGGACGATCCGGCGATCGTCGCTGGAGATTGCGGAGCTGGTGGAGGCGGTGGGGGCGAGCCTGAGTGCGGATGCCAGTACGGATTATTTTTTGGTGGGGCTCAAGACGGTTACGGAGGATTTCGAGCCGGTGCTGGCCCTGGCGGCGGAGCTGATCCGGGAGCCGGTGTTTCCGGAGGCGGAGATTGAGCTGGAGCGATCGCTGGCGGTTCAGGCGTTGCGATCGCAGCGGGAGCAGCCCTTTGCGGTGGCGTTTGATCGGCTGCGGACGGCGATGTATGGGGGCCATCCCTACGGCCGGTCTACGTTGGGCAGTGAGGTGACCCTGGGGCGGATTGAACGGGGGGATCTGCAACGGTTCCACCGCGATCGCTTCCGACCGGAGCATGTGACGATCGCGATTTCGGGCTGTCTGACGGCGGCGGCGGCGATCGCCCTGGTGGAGCAATATTTTGGCGATTGGCGCGGGGAGGGGGATGCTCCGGGGCGGACGGTATCTCCGGCGATCGCGGCTCCGGTGCCGACCATTGATCAGCGCCACCACATGACGCCCCAGGATACCCAGCAGGCGATCGTGATGCTGGGCTATCCGGCGGCGGCGGCCTGCGACGGGACGGGGGAGGTCCACGAAGACTATGCGGCCCTGAAGCTGCTCAATACCTACCTGGGCAATGGCCTATCGAGTCGGCTGTTTGTGGAACTGCGCGAAAAGCGGGGGCTGGCCTATGAGGTGTCGGCCATGTATCCCACCCGCAGCGCCGCGTCTCAATTCGTGGCCTACATGGGGACGGCTCCCCAGAATGCGGCGATCGCCCTCGATGGCCTGCGGGGGGAGGTGGAGCGCCTGAAGCACGAGCCCCTGACGGCGGACGAGCTACAAACCTCTAAAAATAAGCTCCTGGGCCAGTACGCCCTCGGGAAACAGACCAACAGCCAGCTTGCCCAGCTTTACGGCTGGTACGAGGTGCTGGGGCTGGGAATCGAGTTTGATCAGGAATTTCAGCGGGCGATCGACCGGGTGACGGTGCCGGAGGCCCAACGGGTGGCCCAGAAATATTTTGACCAGCCGCCGGTGGTGTCCCTGGTGGGGCCTGCCGATGCGATTACGTTCCTCAAGGTGGCCTAGACCCCATGACCCGCGATCGCGCCCCGTCGGATTCTTTTGTGGATCCCTTTGCGGATTTATTTGACACCATCGAAGCCCTGGTGATGTGCCATTCCCCCAGCGGCGATGAGGGGGAGGTCGATCGCTATCTGGCGGCGCGGCTCAAGGCGTTGGGGGCCGAACCGTTCCAGGATGGGGCGGGCAATGTCATCGTTAAACTGGCGGCGGCTGCGGGGAATGGCGCGATCGCGGCGGAGTCTCGCGCGGTGGCGATCACGGCCCACAAGGACGAAATCGGAGCCTATGTCAAAACCCTAGGGGCCGATGGGCGCGTCTTTCTGCGGCGGCTCGGGGGGGCGTTCCCGTGGGTTTATGGGGAAGGGCCGGTGGATCTGCTGGGCGATCGCGGCACCGTCACCGGCATTTTGAGCTTCGGGTCGCGCCATGTGTCCCACGAATCGCCCCAGAAGGCCCAGCAAGATACAAAACCCCTCACCTGGGAAGACGCTTGGGTGGATACGTTCCGATCGCCCGAGGAATTGATGGAGTTGGGGATCCGTCCCGGTAGCCGCGCCGTGGTGGGGAAACATCGCAAAGCGCCGCTCCGTCTAGGCGATCGCATCGCCAGCTACACCCTCGATAACAAAGCCTCGATCGCGATCCTCCTGGGGGTCATTGCCCAAAAGCCCCGGCCAGCGGCGGACACCTACCTGGTCTTTTCCGCCAAGGAAGAGGTGGGAGCCCTTGGGGCCATGCACTTCTGCCAGCGGCAGCGGCTCGATGCGTTGGTGGCCCTAGAAATCTGTCCGATCGCGCCGGAATATCCCGTCATGGATGGGCCAATTCCCGTGCTGCTGTCCAAGGATGGCTATGGCCTCTACGACGACGACCTGAATCGTTCATTGCAATCGGCCGCCGATCGCGCGGACATTCCCCTCCAGATCGCCGCGATCGACGGGTTCGGCAGCGACGCCACCATCGCCATGAAATTCGGCTGCATCCCGCGCGGGGCCTGCCTGAGCTTTCCGACCCACAACACCCACGGCTACGAAATCGCCCACCTCGGCGCGATCGCCGCCTGCATCCCCATCCTCTGCCAATGGATCGAACGGGAAGCGGGCCAATGGCGCGATCGGCAACCCCTCTAGCAACCCTTTGGTAATCCCTGTTGCAGATGATTGCCAGAGCCACGGGGAGATCCAGCGCTTCCCCTACAATGGCGGAAAGACCCAAATTCCCCAAAACCCTATGGCTGCAACGGTTGCTGATGTGATGAGCCGCGATCCGATCGCGGTGAATCCCCACACCCCCCTCAAGGAGGCCATCAAACTGCTGGCGGAGCATCGCATCAGCGGGATGCCCGTCATCGACGATGGGGGCCAACTGGTGGGGGTAATTTCCGAAACGGATCTCATGTGGCAGGAGGCCGGCATGGAGGTGCCCCCCTTCATCGCCATCCTCGACAGCGTGATTTATCTCAAAAATCCCCTGCAATTCGAGCGGGAGTTGCATAAGGCGATCGGCCAAACCGTCGGCGATGTGATGACGCAACCGGCCACCACCACCCGCCCGGACGTGTCCCTCCACGATGCCACCAAGCACCTGTTGGACGGCGGTTTCCATCGACTGCCCGTGGTGGATGGGGCCGGGGCCGTGGTGGGCATCCTGACGCGGGGCGACATTGTGCGGGCCATGGCGGCGGGTTTGGAATAGGGCGCGATCGCGGTATTGGTATTGGAGTACACCTTTATCCGTCAGCCAGCGCTGCCTGTTGCCCCATGACTCCTGATGCCATCCGCACCGCCCTGGGTTCCGATGATCTGGGCGATCGCCTCCGGGCGGTCAATGAGATTCGCCAACTGGAGCCGCTGGAGGGGTTGCCGCTGCTGGCGATCGCGGCGGCGGATGCGAACCCTCGGGTGCGGTATGCGGCGGTGAGCCAGTTTGACCACTGCGGCGACAGCGATCGCGAGGCAACCGTGGCCCTCCTGCGCGATCGGTTACTCAATGACAGCGAGCCAGACGTGCAGGCCGCCGCCGCCGATGTGCTCGGAGCCCTCAAGGCCACGGAAGCCTTTGAAGAATTAGCCCAGGTATATCGCACCACGGGGGAATGGCTGCTCAAATTCAGCATCATTTCCACCCTCGGGGAACTGGGGGACGCGCGGGCGGTGGATCTGCTCACGGAGGCCCTCGATAGCCCCACGGAACTGGAGCGGCTCGGGGCGATCGGTGCCCTGGGTGAGTTGCAAGATCCCCGCGCGATCGCCCTGCTGTTGCCCCTGGTGAGCAATGAAGATTGGCAGATTCGCCACCGCACCGCCCGCGCCCTCGGGTCCTTCCGCAGCGATGGAACGGTCCGCGCCGCCCTAGAAACCCTGGCCGCCGATGCAGTTGAGCAAGTGGCGATCGAAGCAAAAGAGCAATTAAACGCCAATTAAACGCCAATTCCACCGTAGGGGCGGGGTTTCCCCGCCCAGCCCCCACCAGTCGCCCTCGCCCAGCCCCCACCGGCCACCCCGCGCCCCGTTTCACCGCGCCCAGCCCCTAGCGCAAGCCCTAGCGGACGGTGCCGACGCGATCGCTCTGGGCAATCACCTGACCATTGCGCACCAGCCGGAAAGACGCCCGCCATTGGCCCTTTTGCAGGGGACCGAAGCGGGTGCCCTGGCCCACATAGACCACGCGATTTTTCGTATCGCCATCAATCGGCTGGGTGTGGTCCACCAGCTTGCGGCCATCGGGGGCAATGAGGGTGAACTGCTCCACATCCCCCGCCCGCAGGCCGTAACTATGGATCCAGAAAATGAGGGCGGGGCTGTCACCGGCCAGCTCATCGCTCGTCCAGCGGCCCAGCCAGGAATCGTCCTCCGTGACCGCCTGGGGGGCAAAGCCGGAGCGCACGATGCCCGTTTCCCGGTAAGGAATCGGTTCGCTCCAGAGGGGCGATCGCGCCGTCAGGTTGCAGCCGGTGGACTGGGCGGGGCCGGTGAACGGGTCGATCGCATCGGAGCCGCGCCGCACGGTGATGTGGACATGGGGGAAGGTGGTCATGCCCGAAAGGCCCACCTCCCCAAGGGGCGTGCCGGTTTCGACGCGATCGCCCGGTTGCACCCGCACGCTGTCCCGCTTGAGGTGGCAATACTGGGTGCTCCAGCCGTTGCCGTGGTCCACCATCACGCCGTTGCCGCACTCAATGTCCTTGACGCTGGCCTGGTCTTCGGGGGTGAGGATGCGGCGATCAGGCACCCCATCCCGGCGGGCGGTGACGGTGCCCGGTGCGGAGGCGATGACGGGCACGGCGGTGTCGGGGGTCCAGGTGGGGATGGCAAAGTCCGTGCCGTTATGGTCGTCGTAGGTCAGTTGGCCGCAGGTGTAGTCGATCGCGTTGGGTTTGGCCGGGTCGCGATCGGGGTAGAGCAGGACGAAGCAATCTTCCCCCAGCTTGCAGTCAATGGGTTTACCGAACCGGATGGGGGCGTTGTTGTCCGCCACGAGGGTTTGATCCCCCTGGCCCAACAGGTCGCTGACGGTGCTGCTGGTGCTGGCGGTGGGGGAGGCTGCGATCGCGTCGGTCTTGGTCTGGGGGCTGGGGCCGCTGGCGGCGCGATCGCCCGTGCCGGGAACCGCGCAGGCCGTCAGGGCCAGGGCCATCAGGGCGGGCAGGGACCGGCGGCGACCTCCGTAGTTCAGGCCGCCCAGCAGGGTTAGGAAATTTTGATTGAGTTGGTCTAGACGTCGATTCAACGGGCCACCTCCAGGGGCGATCGCAAGGTTAACTCTAAATCCGTCGCCTCAACGACGACCACATCCACACTGCGGCGGCCCGTCAGCAAACCGCCCACGGCCCCGGCCCCGGCCCCGGCCAGCACTTCCCACAGGTCAATGCGGCCAAAGATTTCCGACAGGACCGTTGCGGCCCCGGCCCCGATCGCGGCCCCCGTGAGAATTTGGCGGGTGCTGGCCCCCTCGCGGAGGGTTTCCGGGCGGCCAATGGGGCCAGATTGGGCATTGATCGCCTGGGTGCGGCCATCGGGCAGGGTCAGATCCCGCGCCAGAAACTGCACCCGCTGCTCGCCGCTCGGTTCCAGGGTGCCCGCGATCGTACTGCCCGCCGGAATGACGATCGCCCCATCGCGGGTGACCGCCTGCCGCACCGTGAGGGTGATTTGCGCCGTTTCGTCCGGCATCACCACCAGCCGCTCCGCCTCCCCCTGCTCACCGCGATAGCGGGTGGGAATGGCCGTGCCGCTGGGCAGCATCGTCGATCGCCGGAACAGGGCCGGAGTTGGGTTGGGGGAAGGGTTGGGCATTTGGGCCGTCGGGGCGATGGGTGCGGGCGTTGCCCCGATGGGTGGGGGCGTTGCCCCGATCTCGGCCACCTGTCCCCAAACGGGTAGGGTACTCGACACCAGCCACAGGGCACCGAGGCCGATCCAGCGCCAGGATCGCGATCGCCGATCGCCCCCCCCGAGCCGCTGCCCCCGGAGTTCCCCCGCAGAATCCCTGCGCGTTTTCATGGTCATGGGTTTACTAACCTCCGAATTTACGCCCGATTTGCGTCGTGCTGTTCCGTCTCCAAACCTTGCCTAGCCCCAACGGACCCCTCTCCCCAGACGCGCGATCGCCGGTCCAGGTTGCGATCGCCCCTAGGACGGCATATGGGCCTGCCGCAGGGGAATGAGAATGCGAAACTCCGTCCCTTCGCCTATTTGGGACTCACAAATCAACTGGCCCCCGTGGTTTTCCGTCACCACCTGGTAGCTAATGGACAGGCCCAGGCCCGTGCCCTTGCCCACGGGTTTGGTGGTAAAGAACGGGTCAAACAGCCGCGATCGCGCCCCCTCGGGAATCCCCGGCCCATTGTCGCGGATCGAAATCATCACCCACTCATCCCCCGATTGCAGGGCCGTTTCGATCGTGATGCGCCCGCGCGATCGCGCCCCATCCGCCCCCCCATCCCGCGCCGCGATCGCCTCAGCATGTTCATCGATCGCATCGATCGCATTGGCCAGCACATTCATAAACACCTGGTTGAGCTTGCCGGGATAGCAATCCACCAGGGGCAATGGTCCATACTCGCGCTGCACCTCGATCGCCGCGCGATCGCCGCGCCCCTTCAGGCGATTGTTCAAAATCGTCAGGGTACTGTCGAGGCCCTCATGGATATCCGCCGCCTTCATTTCCGCCTCATCCATGTGGGAAAAGGTCCGCAGGGACGTGACGATTTCCTTGATGCGATCGGCCCCGCTCTGCATCGACGCCAGCACCTTGGGCAGATCCTCTTCGAGGAACTCCAGCTCAATCGCCTCGATCTCCTCCGCAATGTCCGGCGGCGGCTCCGGCAGCACCGCCCGGTACATCTCCAGCAGGCGGATCAAATCCTCACAGTAGAGCCGCACATGGTCCAAATTGCCGTAGATGAAATTCACCGGGTTATTGATCTCGTGGGCCACCCCCGCCACCAACTGCCCCAGGCTCGACATTTTTTCCGTCTGCACGAGCTGGGCCTGGGTGCGCTTGCGATCCTCAAGGGCTTCCGCGAGGCGCGCCGCGTGGGCCTGCTGTTCCGCCGCCCGTTCCTGCATTTGGGCAAATAAAAAGGCTTGGTTCAGGGCGATCGCGATTTGCCCCAACACCCCCTGGATCAGTTTCACGTCCTCCGTCTGCCAGCGCTGGGGCTGATAGCAGCCGCAGGAGATGATCACAATCCGGCCATCGTGCATGGCGGCGGGCACCACCAGAATGGAGCGGTAGCCGCCGGTCTGTAGGGCGGCGCGGTATTGCTCATCGGGGCAGTCGTCGAGATCGTCATAGCGCAACGTCTCGAGCCGCAGCAGTTGGGCCGCCACTTCCCCGAAGATTTCCGCTGGATAGTAGCCCGTCAGGTCCGGCAGGTGCTCGCGGCGGGCTTCCCATTCCACATGCCAGCGGGGCTCGTCACCGGGGAGGTACCAGGCGAAATGGACGCGATCGAGCCCCATCAACTGTCGAATTTCTGAAAGGGCTAGGGCGATCGTTTCCGCTGGCGGCGTGGCGATCGAGGCGCGGATCCGGCTGGTGAGGCGGTTATAGAGCCGCTCCCGTTCCACCTGCCGCTGCAATCGCTGGCGGGAAATTTCGAGGGCCCTGGCGGCGGATTTGCGATCGCTGATGTCCCGCACGATCGCCTGGAGGATGGTGCGATCGACCACCTGCACCGCCGTCAGGGCCACCTCCGCCTCGAAGGGGGTGCCATCGAGCCGCTGGTGGAGCCATTCAAAGGTGCAGCTTCCGTTGGTGAAAGCCTGTTGGATATAGTCAGCGGCGGCTTGCTCCGAGGGGCGTCCGTCCGGCTGGTGGCTGGGGGAAACATCGGCGGGACTGGTGCCGATGAGATCGCTGGCGTCCTTGCAACCGAAGAGTTTGATTGCCGCCGCGTTGCAGTGTTCAAAGCGCCCATCGGAGATGAAAAGGACGGAGTAGATATTTGAGTCAAACAGCGCCTGGAAGACGCGGTTCGATTCCGCGAGCTGCGCCCGCGATCGCTCCAAAGCCTCCAAGGTGGCCTTATCCTGCGTGATGTCCCGGTGGGTGGCCATGTGCCCAATGATCTGTCCGGTGCGATCGACGATCGCGTCCGTCCGCACAAACACCGGAAACACCTCCCCATTCGCCTTGCGGTGCTCCGTTTCCCCGATCCAGGACTCGCCCGTCTGCATCTGGGCGCGCATAACCTCCAGATCCTGGGGATTGGTGAAGACGGCGGGAATGTCGCCAGCGGCGATGAACTCCTCCAGGGACTCGAAGCCGTAGAGTTTTAGAAAACTGGGGTTGAGGTAGGTGGCGCGCCCCACCAGGGGATCGGCCATGCCGATGGCGTCGCTGGAGCTTTCGACGGCGTGCTTGAAGCGCAGCAGATCTAGCTCGACGGCCCGCTGGTCGTTGATGTCCATGAGGGTGCCGTCGAGCCAGAGGACGTTACCGTCATCGTCGTAGGCGGCGCGGCCCTTTTCGTAGATCCAGCCGAGGCTGCCGTCGGCCCGCTGGACGCGATATTCGAGGCTGTAGCTTTGGCCGGCGCGGATGGCGATGGTGACGGTTTGGCTGACGCTGGCGCGATCGTCCGGGTGGATGAGGTCGCCCATGGAGCGGGTGGCCCCTGGACTGGTGAAGTCGGCGGCGGGATAGCCCGTGAGCCGTTCGATCGCGTCGCTGATGTAGAGCATGGTCCAGTGCTCATCGAGCAGGCAGCGATAGATGGCCCCCGGTACGCTATCGACGAGGGTGCGGAAGCGGGTTTCGCTCGCTTGCAGGGAGGCGGTGGCGGCCCGGAGGTTGGAGATGTCGCGGGCGATGGTGGAGAAAAATTCGACGGTGCCCTGGCGATCGCGGTGGGCAATGAGCACCTGGGAGACGGGAATGGTGGTGCCGTCGATGCGATGGAATTCCCCCTCGCCCCGCCAGAGGCCCGTGGCGATCGCGATCGGCAACTGCTCATGCTCCATGGCGGCGACCCCCTCTGGCCCCAGGAGCTCTTCCCAATCGAGGGGCCGCTCCCGCATGGGGTGGGGATGGGTGGCTAGGGGGATCTCGTCCTCCGAAAGCCCCAGGAGCGATCGCAGGGCCGGATTGAGGTAGGTGGCGCGCCCCGCCGCATCAAACAGCCCCACAAAATCCGGCGTCGCTTCTAACAATTCAAAGGCCCGTTCCCGCTCCCAGGCGGTGCGCCGCGCTTCGGTGACATCGCGCCCGGTCACCAGGAGGAGATCGCCCTGTTCAGTGCGGGCAAAGGTGCAGCGCAGCCAGCGGTATTGGCCCCCCTGGCAACGGTAGCGATTTTCTAGGGGGGCTAGCCGCTCCCCCGCCGCCACCCGCGCGATCGCTTGGCCAAAGGCGGCCTGCTCGTCGGGGTGGATCAACTCCCCCAGGGGCATCTGCTGCAACGCTTCCGGCGATCGCCCCAGCAGATCCGCCCAGGCCCCATTGCCCATCAGCAGCGTACCCGACAAATCCAGCGTCGCCAGGAGATGGCCACTGCGCTCGAACAACTGCCCCCAATCCGACCCAAAGGGGTGCATTTTGGTCATATCCCCAGGCGCGTGCCCATCAGTAGTACTGCTGTCTGGAACGGTCATGGCCGACTTGCTTGCGGATCCCTTGCACTCAACCCCATGGCCGCGTCCTAGGGTTGCCCCGCCGCGATCGCACCGGGGTCGCCTTCCAGCATAGCGCGCCCCCCAGAGCCCCCCAAGCCCCCATCAACCCGTCGATTTCTAACCCATTGCCGTCGTGGGGCACCACCCCTAGAGCGCGTGATGGGGCGACAGGATTGGGGTCTGTTGAAGCAGCGCCCCCGCCGCGATCTGTGTTTCAACAGAACTATGGATGCCCCAAATCCAACGAGCCCTAACCGGATCTGACGAGATGTAGCTCGCCCCAATCCGCCCTAACTATGGCCAAATTCCCCAATCTGGACGATGCCCTCCACTGGCTACGCTTTAGCGCCAGGGGTCAACTCATCACGGCCTTGGTGGTCATCGGCACCGCGATCGCGATCGCGCTCATCACCGCCGAACTGATAAGCACCACCACCGAAATCACCGTCCTCGACAAACACACCACCCAGGAACTCGTCCCCGTCCGCGTCACCACCCGCTCCACCAACACCGACGGCAAAACCATCACCCGCGATCGCATCCGCTACGAATACGAGTACCGCTACTGGATCACCACCCCCACCGAAACCCTAGAAACCAACAGCAGCGAATGGTTACAAAAACTAGGCATCAGCGCCAGCTATGAAACTCTCCAGGAAAACCATCGCTACTCCGTGCAAATCCTGCCCTGGTTTGGCCGCCGATTCCTCCGGCGCGTCGAGGCCGACCTTGGCCCCATGCCTCCCCCAGCGACGCCCCTCCCCTCTCCAGAGCCATCCCCCTGAGGCCACGGCGGACGGGTGCAGCCATTGGCCCGCTCGGGCCATCCTCCTCAAGGCTGAAGGCAACGCTCGCTGCACCCGCACCCTTACTGCCCCTTAGTCATTGTCACCGCCGTTGCCATCGTTATCGTCGTCCGAGTCCCCATCCCCGTCCTCTTCGTCATCCCCATCATCGCCATCGCCGTCTTCATCCATGCCGGCATCCGGAGCCGCCCCAGGCCCCTCCACCGGAGGATTCGCCGCCGGAGGCACATTCGGCGCGGGGGGCGCACCACAACCGGCCCCAACCAGGAGACTAACCGCCGCGATCAGGGCCAGGAGGGGCTGCCCTTGCAGCAGCATTCGGAGCAGGGCCAGGGGAGAGCGAAAGGTGGGCATGGCAGACACGGAGATTCAAGCTCCAATCAGTGCGGTTAACTAACGGTACTAAACCAGGATCTTAGCAAACCCCAAAGCATTGCCGCGATCGTCAACTCCATCCTTAGCAAAAGCGAAATAATTTTGAGGAAAACCACCCTGGCAATGACGGACCCTATCGATGGTCAGAATTAGTGGATGTCTTGAAATTTCTGACGCGAGCAACCCAATGGGGAATCCTCCGAAGCGATCGCCCTTGCCGGTGTATGCCAAACTCCAAGAATCGATGCCGTTAAACCCTAAATCCAAAAATCTTCGCCGCACCAGCACCATAACTCCACCGGACACCGCTTTCCCTTCGCTTGAATGGGCGGCAATTTTCGACAGCAACTTTGCAACGCAGTGGGCAGTTGCCGATGGGCATTGTCCGATAAATATAAAGAATCCGCCGGAGTTGCCCCTTCAATCCGCTTCGCCGTATTCACCGTATCGCCGATCGCCGTATAGGTTCGTACCCCTTCACTGCCAAATAGCCCCTCCACCACCGGGCCATAGTGCAATCCACAGCCTGCCCCCAGGTGCTCTGTCGCCAAGATTGTCTGCGCCGCCCGCTGCATTGCCACCGCTGCCCGTAGCGCTTCCGACAAATCGGGATAGATAACCATCACCTCATCCGCCGTGAACGCCACCCGTAAGGGCTGATAGGCCGCCGCCTCCGGTTCCACGACCTGATAGTAGCGATTGAGCAATTGGGCCACTCGTTCCGGTGGGGCTGCCTCGCACCAAGTTGTGAATCCCCGAATGTCCATGAATATGATCGCCCGCTCCACCCGCTGAAATTTCAACGCTTCTGGATTCGCGATCGCCGAAGTCACCACATGATTACCCATCCCCCACTGGGCCAAATCTCGCAACGTTGCGGCAGTTTCTTGGGTTTTTTCCTGCTGCTTGGCGAGCTGTAGCGACTGCAAGCCCATCAACGCACCCAAAAAAACCAGCGCCGAAAATAAAAAACCGTGGCTAGCCGCCGTAAAAAACTCTTGAATATAAACCGGCGTCACCATCACCTGATCAGCGGTGGCCGTTGCAATCAAATAGGCTACCCACACCATCACCGTCCGCACGATGCTCTCCAGCGGCAAGAGATAGGGGGACCAGCGGGGCATCCAATGCCATCGCATACCCTGGGAAAGGGCAATGGAAAGGCAAAATCCCCAGAGCATCAAATGGCTGGGACTCTCGAAAAAGCTCCAGCCATCCGTCGGCAAATCAATCAAGGTATAGAGACCAGGCCCAATGAGATTGCCCCAGAAGTGATGAAACTTACGATGGGTCAAACACCAAGCCTGTAAGGTAAATGCCCCAATCAAAGACCAGTCTGTCACGTCATTGATCGAAGCATACCAACCATTATTGGCTATATCTGACAGGGTTTTCAGGATCAGAAAGTGCCCGCTATTGCCCCAAAGCTCTTGCCAAAATGCTTGCCAAGGAGTTCCATGAAGTCGCCGATCTAGGAGATGATCTAAATTAAGATCCGTTATTTTTGGGGGTAAATGGTCGGTCATAGGCTTCGGCTTATGGGTGCTGCTTAGATGCACAGCCCGACCATCCCTAGCGCACTCCCAAGTCTTTGGCATGTCGCCTAGGTTTAAACCATCCGAGCATTGAAACCCCCGTCATCAATAGAGCCAGCAGGCCCAGGCCGTTCAGGAGGGGATAGACGGCCTCTAGGTGGAATAGTTCACCTGTATGAATATCCATTAGCAGTCCGCGCTTAAAAAACGGCACGTTCCATTCTGAGACAAGGGTGGCCAACATGCCTGAAATGACGGTCATTGTCAGGGGCAGCAGCGCGATCGCCGCGATGAACCGGTGGAACTTACGATGGTATTTCTGGAAGCTTTTGAGCATCAGGGATCAAACCTTTGACCAAAACAATGACCTGAACCGAGCGACGTGAAGCGGCCGGTAAAACGGTGGATGGCTGCTTTCCCTAGTCCACCTGATTGATCGCCCCTTCCAAATCCGTCAAAGCCATCAGGGTCTTTTTCTGATCCAGATTATCGCCTAGCTCCGCCTTCACCGTATCGATCGCATCCTCAATCGCCCCATAGACATCAGGATTTTTTTCCTTGATCGGATCCTCGACGTCCTCCCAGGCTGCCTCAAATTGTTCAAATTTTGCGGCGGCTTGATCTCCGTCATTAGTATCAACGGCCGCGCGGGTTTCATCCACCAATGCCTTCAAGGTTCCGACGCCAGAATCGGTGGCCGCCGGTTCATCGGAAGGAATGGCCGCAGGGGTGGCCGCAGGAGTACTGGCAGGGGTGGTTGTAGGGGCAGCTCCGGGCGCAACAGTTGCCGTGGGTTGGGCATTACAGCCGGTAGCGATCGCGGCGCAGAGCGTGGCCATCAATGCCAGGGATAACAACCCTTTTTGCCGTGTCTGAACCGTGACGGAAGAAGGGGAAATGATCGATGTCAAGACCATGGAAGACTCCGAGGTGAACGGGTGTTGAATCAAGGGAAGAAAAGCTGAAAACGTTGCGAGAAGGTCTGATGATGTTGGTCCCTGGGCCTCTTCTTATTTGAGGACAGGGTTGAACGGAGTAGGAATGGCGGAATGTTTTGATCGGACCAGGGTGGGAATCTTACGAATTCTGCAAAATGCTGCCGAAAAACTGGAGAATACACTACTGCCATCGGCGCTCCCCGGCCCAAGGCGGCGGCCCCGATGGCCTGCGCATCTCCACCGTTTCCCCATTGGCCAGCTTCACCCAAAAGGCATCGAGCTCCCCATCATCCCACTCCCCTTCGACGGTTAACTGATCGCCGATCGCCACGGGAATATCGCGCCACCAACGCGGTCCCGCATCCACCCGATAGCGTCGCCCATTGGCCTCCACGATCCATTCGTTTTCATCCCGCTCGCCGAACCGCACCACGCGCCCGGTAATTTGAATAACGGGATCGTCATCCCAGTCATACCAATCGTCATCTTTGGCGCGATCGCCCGTCACCATCTCACCGGTCGCCGCTTCCGTGAGAATCGCCGGTTCTGGATTGAGGTTAATGGGCCGGGAAACCAGGGCGACCGACTGGGCCGGGGCCGTGCGGAATTCTGACAGGGCAACGCTGGCGAGGGCCGGTAGGGAGGCCAGCGCACCGACGGCTAGCCAGGACAAAAAGGGCTTTGGGGTAGGCATGGTAAGGATTCCTAAAATGACTCCTCAGCAGTTGCGAATGGGTTCAGATTAGGAAAAGAAAATGACAAAAAGATGACGGCCCCGAGGGCATGTCCCTACGGCCTATGGCTAGGGGCAAACGGATGGGGGCTTTCACGCGATCGCGGCCTTGCCGGTGGGGGCCGGTAAGGGCAGGGTGACGGTGAAGCAACTGCCTTGGTGGGGCTGGCTCTGGACGCTGATCTGGCCCTGGTGGGATTGGGCGATCGCCTGGGCAATGGATAGCCCCAGACCGGAGCCCCCCTGCCGGTGGGAGCGCACCTGATCCGCCCGCCAGAGGCGATCAAAAATGTGGGGCAAGTCGGCGGGGGCAATGCCGATGCCTGTGTCTTGGATCTCGATGCGCACCCGGCGATCGCGGCGGTTCGGGGCGATCGTCAGGGACACCCGACCCCCCTCGGGGGTGTATTTCAGGGCATTGTCCAGCAAATTGCCAAAGAGCCGCCACAGCAGCAACGGCTCCCCCAGCACCACCGTTGGCGGCAGATCGCCCACCAGATCAATCCGCTGGACGGCGGCGCGATCGCCGTAGGTCTCCATCAGCGACTCCAGCAACTCCGCCAGATCGAGGGGCTGAACCTGGTGGACCACAGCACCGGGCGTATCCTGGCGCGCCAGCAGCAGCAAATCCTCCACCAATTGGGTCATCTGGTCCGTGGCATTGTGGATGGCGGCGAGCTTGGCCACATCCGCCGGATCAATTCGCTCCGGGTGGGACTGCATCACCTCAACGGAGGTGCGGATGGCCGTGAGGGGGCCGCGTAACTCATGGGAGGCGTCGGCGGTGAACTGCCGCAGCTTACGGAAACTGGCTTCGATGGGCCGCAGGGACTGGCGCGTGAGCCACAGGCCCCCCACCAGACTCAGGCCGATCGCGAGGCTAGAGCCGATCGCCAACCCCTGGCCCAACTGGCGGATGGCGCGGTTGATCGGTTCAATGGATTCCGTAACGCGCACATAGCCCCGCAGACGAGGGGGTTGGTGATCGCGATCGTAGAGCGGTGCCGTGAGGGTGCGCAGTTGCTGCTCCTGAACGATCACACCCTGGGGACGAGTGATGGGGTCCAGGGGCCAGTGGGGAAACAGGGTGCCTTGGCGGGCTAGCAAAACACCCCCGGCGTTGAACCATTCCACCCCCTGATCCGGTTGCTGTAGGTTCTGCCAAGGAATGTCCAAATCCCCGTCGTTATCTAGGCGGGGCTGCAATTCCTGCCGCTGGTCAAAGAAGCGATCGTCGAGGAAGGGGGCGCGATCGCCGGGGGACCGCATGGCCTTGACGAGTTTTTGATGGGGGTCGTATTCGTATGCCTCTTCTTCGTCCTCGTCATCATCATCATCGTCATCGTCCTGGGCGGCGGCGGGATTGGTGCGATCGCGCCCCTCCACAAACTGCTCCTCATATTCCTCAGCGATTTCCTCCAGGCTGTGGCCCGCCGCCTGGGCGAGGAGGAGAAGCTGCCGATCAAGCTGTTCGTAGAGGCTGTGGATCAGGAACTCGATCGCCACCACCGACCCAAGGCCCACCACCGTCACCATTACCAGGAGAAAAGACCGCAGCAGCCGTTGCCGCAGGGCCTGGAATTGGGCGGCTTCGGCGGTGCGGCCCGTCGCGATGGGTGGGAGCTTTGCCCCGATGGGTGGGAGCTTTGCCCCGATCTCGCGGTCCCCTGGGCGGGCGGCGGCAGTGGTGGCGCTGGAGTTAGCCGTGGGGCTGAAACCGCGACGATGCCTAAGGACTCGGGTCCAGATCCGGCAGTTGTGGATGAAGTCGGTAGCCCATGCCATAGCGCGTTTCGATTGCGGATTTAGGTGCGCCCGCGTCCGTCAGTTTTTGGCGCAGGCGGCGGATATGGGCGGTGATGGCCTCCTCCGTGGGGGGCTCATCAAAATCCCACAGCTTGTCGAGGATGCTGGCGCGATCAAAGGTGCGGCCCGGATGGCGGAGAAACAATTCTAGGATGGCGTATTCCTTCGGGGAAAGGGCCAACAACTGCTGCCGGTAGGTCACTTCGCACGATCGCGGGTCCAGATGCAGCGCCCCCCAACTGAGGACCGGGCTCGCCGCGATCGCCCCCCGCCGCAGCAGCGCCCGCACCCGCGCCAGAAATTCCGACAGATCAAAGGGCTTCACGACATAATCATCAGCCCCCGCATCCAGGCCAGCCACCTTATCGCCACTGGTATCGCGGCCCGTCAGCAGCACAATGGGCACCGTTTGCCCCGCCCGCCGCAGGTGGCGACACAGATCCACACCGCTCAGCTCCGGCAGCATCCAATCCACAATCAGCAGATCGTAGGGGAATGCCTGGGCCAAATCGAGGCCCGATCGCCCCTCATGGGCCACATCCACCGTGTAGCGGCGATCGCGCAGGGCCTCCGCCAGGGGCTGCAAAATGCGATCGTCATCCTCCACAATCAAAATCCGCACCCTGCCCCTCCCCACCCGTCCGGTGCCCCATCGGTTCACGCGATCGCCCGGAAGCCACCCGCCCAGCATAGCGCGCCCCCCCGCCCCCACCGGCGGCCCCTGCCCCCACCGGCAACGAAGCGCTAGCATAGCCTTGACCTCCCCCATCACCGCCCCCGTCCCCCTTGCCAACACCACCGTTCCTAGGGCTTTGCCCGCACCGCCATGGGCAACTTTTTTAAGCAACTGATCGCCAGCGCCCTCGGTACCCTCATCGCCCTCGGCCTGGTGGGGGGAGGGACCATCGCCCTAGCGGCCCTGGTGATCGTCGGCCTCAGCCGCAGCAGTGAGGGCAGCAAGCCCACCGTCGCCAACGGCACCATCTTGGAATTTGACCTGGCGATGGCGGTGCCGACGGAGCCGCCCCAGGACGATGGCAGCGACGCCCTCGGATCCCTATTGGGGAGTGAGATGCCCCCCCGCATGGCCCTGCGCCCGCTGCTAGATACCCTGGCGATCGCGGCCCAAGACGATCGCATCACGGGCCTCTACCTCTACAGCAGCGACCAGGGCCTGGGCATCTCCGGCTACGCCACCCTCAAGGAAGTGCGGCGGGCCCTCGACCAATTTCGGCGGGCGGACAAGCCCATCCTCGCCTATGGGGTCAACTGGAGCGAAAGCACCTATTACCTTGCCTCCGTGGCCGATGAGGTGTGGCTCAATCCCTTTGGCACCATTGAATTTAATGGCCTCGCTTCGTCGGAACTGTTCATCGCCGAAGCCCTAGAAAAGTATGGGGTGGGGGTGCAGGTGGTGCGCTCCGGCAAGTACAAGGCGGCCATTGAGCCCTTTACCCTACGCCAGCGCAGCCCCGAAAGTCGCCAACAGCTTCAGGCCCTGCTGGGGGATCTGTGGCAGGAGGTGCTGGCAACGGTGGCGACCCATCGACGGGTGACGCCGCAGCAGTTGACGGCGATCGCCAACCAGCAGGGGGTGATGCGGGCGGAGCGGGCGGCGGCGGTCGGCGCGATCGACGGGATGGCCTATGAAGATGAGGTGCTCGCCAAGCTGGGGAAACGGGCTCCGGCGGCGGGGGAGGCGGATTTTGAGCGGCTGAGTTTGGTGGACTATGGCCGTGCGACCCACGGCGATCGCCCGGACCAAAGCCAGTTGGGACGCTCCAAGGCTCCAGCACCCGCCACCCCGGCACCGGACTCCAAAGCCGAGCCGCCCAAACCGGAGCCGGAGACGCCTAAACCCAGCGAATCTGCCGCTGGTGAATCTGCCGCCGGTGAATCTGCCGCTGGTGAATCTGCCGCCGGTGGGACGGAGCCGGGAACCGTGGCGCTGCTCTATGCCAATGGGGCGATCGGGAGCCAGGGCAGCGCCGACGGGATTAACGGGCAAGAGTTGGCCCAGCAAATGCGGGACCTGCGCCAGGATGACGAGGTGGCGGCGGTGGTTCTGCGGATCAATAGTCCGGGCGGCAGCGCCACGGCTTCGGAAATCATCCAGCGGGAGGTGCAGCTCACCCGCGATCGCAAGCCGGTGGTGGTCTCCATGGGGGACTATGCCGCCTCGGGGGGCTATTGGATTGCCACCTACGGCAGCCACATCGTCGCAGAACCCACCACGATTACGGGCTCCATTGGCGTCTTTGGCCTGTTGCCGAATGTGCAGCAGTTGGGGGCCAACAATGGCCTCACCTGGGATACGGTCAAAACGTCACCCCTGGCGGATTTGGGCACCCTGACGCGCCCGAAAACCCCGGCGGAGTTGGCCCTGTTTCAGGAGTCGGTGAGCTGGACCTACGATCGCTTCCTCCAGAAGGTGGCCCAGTCGCGGAAGCTGCCCCCGGAGCGGGTGGCCCAGTTGGCGGCGGGGCGGGTGTGGTCCGGGGCCGATGCGCGGCAGGTGGGCCTGGTGGATGAGTTGGGGGGCCTCGAAACGGCGATCGCGGCGGCGGTGCGTCTGGCAAAAATCGAGGGAACTTCGTGGCAGTTGGCGGAATATCCCCAGCCCGAGGGGCTCGCCTGGGGACCGTTGCGCGGCCTGGGAGCCCGGACCCCTGCGGCCCATTCGGGGGAGGCGATCGCGCCCCTGGCAACCTATCTGGGTTTGATGCCCCCGCGATCGCGAAGTCCCCTCCAGCGGTGGGCCGCCACCCTCCAGACGGAACTGACCTGGTTCGATCGCCTGGATGACCCCCACCACATCTACGCCCGCTTGCCCTATCGCCTGGAGATTCGCTAACGATGCCGGTTCGCCGCCTTCGCCCCCTGGTTCATCGCCTCATCGGCCGCTGGAGTCAACGCCTGACCCCGCCACCCCTCCAGGGGCGCTCCCGATTCCTGGCCCAGTCCTTCGCCGTGGGGCTGATGGTGGCCGTGGTCACCCTGGGGATGGTGCTGGGGTTGCCCATGGCCCCGGCGCGGGCCTGTCAGCAGGTGGAGCAATTTTCGGGGGCCACTGCGCCGGTCAGTACGGCCCATCGGCAACTTCTGAGCGGTGCGACCCTTGACGATCGGCTGCTGCCCGCGATCGCGGCGCGGTTGGGCACCGACGTGACCCGGATGCAGGTGATTGATACCCGGGCGATCGTCTGGTCCGATGGCTGTCTGGGGGTGACCTCTCCGGACCAATTTTGCACCCAGGCCCTCGTGGGGGGCATCGCCATCACGGTGGCCTACGGCGGCAAGTCCCACCAATTCCACGCCAGTGACGATCTCCTGTGGCCCGTGGCGTCCTTGACGGGCCATACCGATCGCGTTTGCCGTCTGGCGGCCCCCAGCGCGATCGCCTCGGGCAACGGTTAAGGGGTGAGGGAATCGGGGGGCTGGGCGGGACGGAATGGGTTGATCAGCGATCGTGGGGGCTGGGCGGGACGGAATGGGTTGATCAGCGATCGTGGGGGCTGGGCGGGGAAACCCCGCCCCTACGACGGATGATTGGTTGAAAGGGTTGAATCATAAGGATTTCAGGGCGATTTGACGCCATTCCCTAATCCAACTGCCGCCCCGTCAGTTCCACAAAAATGTCCTCCAGGTTCGATGGGCGCACCATCATGCCGGTGCGATCGCCCTGGCCGTCGAGGTAGGCGGTGGCTTCGGCGAGGGTGGGGAAGAATTTGTATTCCCAGCGATCGCCCTCCTGGCGGATCACTAACCCCTCCCCGTGGCGGCGGCGCAGGTCCGCGAGGGTGCCCAGTTCAATGAGCTTGCCCCCGTCGATGATGCCGATGCGATCGCACAAATATTCCACCTCATCCATGTAGTGGGTCGTCAGCAGCAGCGTCATGCCCTGGCGGTTGAGATCCCGCAACATTTCCCAGAGCCGCCGCCGGGTTTGCGGATCGAGGCCCACGGTGGGTTCATCGAGGAACAGCACCTGCGGTTGGTGTAGCAGGGCACGGGCAATCTGCAACCGCCGCTTCATGCCGCCGGAGAGGGTTTTGACGAGGCTGTCGCGGCGATCGCCCAGTTCCACATACTCCAGCCAATGGTTGATGCGATATTGCCGATCGGGGTTGGGGATGTGGTGCAGCCGCCCGTGGAATTCCAGGTTTTCCCAGACCGTCAGATCCCCATCGACGCTGGTTTGCTGGAGTACCACGCCGATCTCCCGCCGCACCTGGCCGCGATCGCGCACCACGTCATAGCCCGCGACGGAAATTGCGCCAGCGGTGGGGCGCGTCAGGGTGGTGATCATGCGGATGGTGGTGGATTTGCCCGCGCCGTTCGGCCCCAGCAGGCCAAACATGCCCCCCGCCGGAATCTCGAAGGATAAATCATCGACGACGGGGCGATCGGCGTAGGTTTTGGTGACTCCCGTGAGGGTGACGGCGGCTCCCATAGGTCTGGCTCGATTGGAAAAGGCTGAAGAGGGTTAGAGGGGCGCGATCGCCAAATCGCCCTTGACTGTAGCGCATTTTTTGGGTCGCATTTTTGCGGCGGGTCCGGGGACCCCGTGACCGGCGCAGCCAAATTTTATACAACGGTAGTAGGCACAGTCCGCAGGTGTTTGGGAGGGGGGCGCAAGGCCCCAGAGGGTGATGGTGAGCGTGATGGCGATGGCAACGGCGGTGGGTCAGGGGCGGCGGTGGCGATCGCGAGGTGGTGCCCTATCCGTGGTGGGGGCGTTGGCGGTTGTCCTGGGCGGTGGAGTGGCGATGGGGGCAAGGTCGGATCGCGCGATCGCCTCTGCCCCCGCGATTGCCCAGAGCATCACCCACCTCCAGGGCCAGGACGAAAACGGCAACTGGGTACGCGCCCGCCTGAGTGACGGCACCATGAGCCTCACCTTCGACTCGTCGGGCAATACCGTCACCGCCACCCAAACGGCGGGGGGCAGTTTTTATTTCGTGGGCCAGAATTTCCACTACCGGGCCTATGCGATCGGGCGGGGCCGCTATCTGGTGCAGGAATACTATCCCAACGCTGGCGAAACGGACTGGTCCGTGGTGCTCTTGACCGATCGCGTCGAGGAACCCGCCCCCGATCGCTGGCGACATACCTACCGCTGCGGCGATCGCCGGGTCACCCTGCGGGAGGCGGCCGATGGCGGTCTATTCTACGAAGCGCGGCGCGACCAGGACGGCACCCTGCTGCTGTACTGGAGCCAGGGCACCCGCCGCAACTCCGGCACCTCTTGGGTCTATGAATTTCGCGACCAGGCCGTCACCCACCGCCTCGAAGATTCCTGGGGCCGCAGTGGCGATCGCGGCTGGGCAGAGTTTCGGATCTACGAGGGCGATCGCCTCACGGTGCAGCAAGCCTGCGCTAAATAATCCAATCGTTGGGGCTTTCCCTAGGATTTGACGTCGGACCCCAGACCGCAGGCCAGCCGCGCACCGCCGCCACCGAGGGGGGCCGGATCGTCGCTGTAGTTGTCGCCCCCTTTGTGCAGGATGACGGCGCGATCTTGAAACGCATCGGTACGCAGGTGGGGGGCCAGGATCGGCAGGGTGGCGGTGCCGTCGGCGCTGACGGTGATCGCGGGCAGGTCGCCGCCGTGGCCGTGGCCGTAGGGGCCTTGGTGGCTTTGGGTGCGATCGGGGTCAAAGTGGCCACCGGCGGCGAGGGCCGGAACGATCGCGCCGTCCTTCTCGGCAGGATCGCAGGAACCCTGGCTATGGAGATGGAACCCGTGGAGGCCCGGTGGCAGGCCGTGGAGATCGGGGATCAGGAGCAGGCCGTCGTCCGTGTCGGTGGCGATGACCTGGCCGATCGCGGCTCCGGGGCCGGTTTCCGTGGCGGTAAAGAGGTCTAGGGTGAGGCGATCGGCGGTGGCGGGGGAGATCGCGCTGGCCCAGATCAGCCCCCACCCCAGCAGCAGGGCGATCGCGCGGCGGCCCCAACTCACCAGCGCCAGCATCCACGGACGAATGATCCTAGCCATCGGTCCAAGTCCTCCCAAGTTCCCACGGGCAACCATTGATTGATCAAAACGCTCAATTAGAACGCCTGTCAAAACGCTACCGCGATTCGGGTCCTGGGGCGCGATCGCCGCGATCGCCCATCACCCCCCTAGGCCGTCAGGGCATGGGCCTTGAGATCATCGAGGGACACATATTCCAGGGCGCTGGCGTGGGTGGCCGCCAGGTTCACCGGCGGAGCCACCCCCTGATCGAGGGCCTCCTTCCAGCGGGAGGCGCACAGGCACCAGCAGTCCCCCGGTTTGAGGCCGGGAAATTGATATTCGGGGCGGGGGGTGATCAGGTCATTGCCCTGGGCCTTGGAAAAGTCTAGGAAGGCCGCCGTCATGCGGGCGCAGATGACGTGAACGCCGAAGTCGTAGCCGCCGGTTTCGCAGCGGCCATTGCGATAGAAGCCCGTCATGGGATCCGTGCAGCAGGAGACGAGATCGGTGCCGAGGACGTTTTTGGCGGTTTGGGTCGGTGCTGTCATGGGGAGGAGGGGGAAGATGCGGAGGACTGGGTGGGGGAGTTTAGGGATTGATATTGCGCTGGTGCCAGCGATCGCCGTCGCGCCAGAAGCAGATGCGGTCCTGGGGGTCGCCGCGCAGTTGCAGCCAGTCTACCCGGTGGGGTTCCAGTTCGAGGACCACGAAGGTGTCGGGGGGGGCGATCGCGTCGGGGGGCGGTGGGTTAAAGGCGTCTGGATTTTGGTCTAGATCCTGGCGATCGCCGCCCGGACTGGGCCACGCAAATTGCAGTTGCGCCGCCGCCGAAAGGGCCTGCCAAAGCCGCGATCGCAGCTTCGCCCCCCCGGTCCCATCCCCAGAAACAGCGTCCAGATCGACCCCCTGCCAAACCCGAAGGTGACCGGTCAGGCGGAACTGTTCGCGGGTTTTCGGGAAATACCAGCAGGCTTCCGCCGCCGGATTCGCCGCGATCTGGGCAATTTTCTCGCTCCGGCGATCGGTCACAAACCGCAGGCGATCGCCCAGGCCCTGATCCTGATCTTGACCTTGATCCGGCCCAAACCCACGAAACACAACCGTCCGGTTCGCGGGCGTACCATCCGATCGCACCGTCGCCAGTTGCAGATAGCGGGCATAGATCAGCGATCGATTGCGGTGCAGCGCCCGAGCCAGGGGCGATCGCCACGGAGCCAAATTCCCCATGGTTCTACCGCGCTAGCCCCATCGCCAGCCGCACCGGAGCCACCGGATTGCCACTCGCCAGGGTCACCGCGCCGCTGGAGCCCCCATCGATCTGGTTGCCCACCGCCGGGATCGTATTGCCCTGGGTGGCGTTGTAGATGGCATAGCGGCCATTGCCCATGATGCGGTTATTGCCCGGATTGCCATAGGTGCCCAGGTCCGGAGCCGCCTGACCGATCGCCACCACCCCATCGCGCTGGTTTTGGGTGATCTCATTGCTGCGGAAAATCGGCTGGGCGCTGCGGGTCACGATCACCCCGTCCGTGTTGCCCACAATGCGGTTATTTTGCAGCAGCGGCTGGGCATTGTCCCCCACCGTGATGCCAAATCCCGTCGCCTCGAAATGGTTACTGCGGACAATGGGGCGGGCCGTCCGCGCGATCGACAGGCCATTGCCGCCATTGCGCTGGAAGATATTGCTCTCCACCACCGGCGTGGCGTTGCCCGTGACAAAAAGGCCATCCCGGTGGCTGCCGCTCAGGGTGCAGTTGGCGATCATGGGGGATCCAGTCTCGACCCAGATGCCCGTGCCCCGCACGTTGGGATTGCTGACGGTGAGGCCCTCCGCGATCGCGCCGTCCTCGAGCACCACCGCCACATCCTGCCCCGCAAAACTGCGGCTGAGGTAGCGGCCCCCCCCCACGATTTCAATGCCGCTGCCCATGGCCCCGCTGCTGCCGCTGAGTTTGACGCCGGACGGCACGATGATCGGAAAGCTTTCGCCGCGATCGGGGCTGTAGGTGCCGGGGGCGAGTTTGATGGTGACGCCGTAGCGGGCGCGGCTGAGGGCTTGGGCGATCGTCCGCACGGGCGCGCCGAAGGTGCCGGGATTGCTGTCGCTGCCCGCGTTGGAATCCACATGGATCACCTGTTGGCCCTGGTAGTTCGACTGCCCTTGATAGCTGGGCTGGCCCTGGTAGCTCGGTTGGCCCTGGTAGCTGGGCTGGCCCGTGGGACGCCCGTCGGGTTCACTCGGGAGCCATTGGGCGGGGGGTGAGGCTTGGATCGGTTCCGCCGTGACGGTGGAGGCCCGCAGGGCTTGGGGCACCAGCAGACTGCCGCCGAGGGTCAGGGCGCTGAGGACTAGGGCAGTGGGGCGAGACGGGAAGGGGATCATGGCGAGGATTGGGGTGATGTGGGCGCGATCGCGGGGGCAGTGGAGCGTGCTTGTGTGGGCGGGGATCGCCATTGGGTCGCGGGATGGAATGCTTCCGATTATTTCAAATTATTTCCAGGTTGGTGCCAATTGGCGCGATCGCTTTGCCCTAGGCCCCCAGGAGGCGGGCGAGGCGCAGGCAGGTGATTTCCCAGACCAGGCGCGGTTGGACATAGTTTCGCAGGTGCTGGCGGGCGGTTTCGAGGAGGTGGGCGGCGGCGATCGCGTCAAAATGCCCGCCGGTTTGGTGCCAATAGCTTTGCTGGAGATAGCCCGTGAGCCAGAGTTGCTGATCGCCGTCGAGGTCGTGGTCGATGCGTTTGGCCAGGGTGAGGGCGGCGCGGCGCGATCGCGGGGGCACTTGCAACTGTTCCAATAAATCCGCCGGAATCGAAGCCAGCAGGTCCCCCTGGGCGATCGCGGATCCGGGCGACCCCTGGGCGATCGCCAGCAGCTCCGGCCGTTTTGTCAACTCCCCGTGGCCCGTGCGCTCCAGCACCGTCACCAATTCCGCCCCACTGAGCCGCCGGAAGGGAATCCGCGCGCAGCGGGACACCAGGGTGGGCAGGAGGGCATCGGCACTGGGGGCCAGCAAAATCAAGGACGCTTGACCGGGCTCCTCTAGGGTTTTGAGCAGACCGTTGGCCGCCCCCTCCGCCATGGTTTCCGCCCCGTCGAGGATCACCAGCGATCGCGGCGCTTCCAGCGGCGGACGTCCCAAAAAGCGGCCAATCTCGCGCACCTGTTCCAGGCGAATCTGCGGCCCCCCCTGTCGCCGAAACCCCGCCGCCCGCGCCTCGGAAATGGTTAGAAGTTTGCCGCGATCGAGGTAGGTCGGCTCCACCCACAGCAGATCCGGATGGTTCCCCGCCGCCAGCCGCTGGGCCAGTCCGGGCGGTGGATCCTCGCAGCCGGAGGGCGCAAACAGCAGCGTGGCAAAACACCGGGCCGCCAGCCGCCGCCCCACCCCGTCCGGCCCCGCAAAGAGATAGGCCGGGGCCACGCGATCGCGCAGAACCGCCTGGGACAGCAGCGCGATCGCCCGATCCTGGCCCACCAACTCCGTAAAAAATCCCGTCGCCATCGACCCTAGCCCCCCAACACCAGCATCCATGCCCGGTTGTGTAACAAGGGACTTAAGCCCCTTGCCCCGGCGGATTGAGTTCCCCTGACCCCAGGATTCAGAGCCATGGAACAGCCCCCCTAATCCAACTCCACCCCATACCAACTGCGGAAGCGATCGCGCAACACCCCCTGCACCTGAGCAAACACCGTCGCCTCATCCCCCGTCCCATCAATCCGCACCACGCGATCGCAATCCCGCTGGGCCAGGGCCGCAAAGCCCGATCGCACCCGCTCATGGAACGCCCGCCCCTCCTCTTCGAGGCGATCGCCCACCTCCCCCGGCGATCGCCGCTGTCGCCGCAGCGCCCCCGCATCCACCGGCACATCCAGCCACAGGGTCAAATCCGGCCGCAGCCCCGACGTGGCCAAATTATTCAGCACCTCAATCATCTTCAGATTCAACTGCCGCCCATAGCCCTGGTACGCGATTGTCGAATCCACATAGCGATCGCACAGCACCACCCCCCCCTGCATCAACGTCGGCACCAGCACCGTCGCCACATGCTGCGCCCGATCCGCCGCATAGAGCATCAGTTCCGCCCCCTCATCGAGGCGCTCCCCCTCCCCCTCCGCCAACGACGGCCCTGCCAGCAACAGTTGCCGCAACTGCCGCCCGATCGCCGTCCCCCCCGGCTCCCGCGTCACCACCAGCGATCGCCGCGATCGCCACGCCGGATGGTTCAACAGCCACCCCTGCACCCGCTGAATTTGCGTCGTTTTCCCCGCCCCATCAATCCCCTCAAAGGTAATGAAGCGACCGCGATCATCCATCATTTGCCAATGCCAACCCATGGGCCATCTCTGCAAAGCACCTACGGCAAACGTCCCCCGCGATCGCCACGAAATTGCCCCCTTACCCGGATAGACCCCAGCAGTTCGGTATGATGGGGCAGAATCGACGAGACAGCCGTAAGCATCTCATTTTTTATGGCTCGCTACACCTGCTCCTTTTGCATCTCAAGCCCCCGGGACCAAATCCTGAAGCTCCTGCACGACACCCTAGAAGGCTGTCGGCTCGATGTCATCTACAAATCGGGGGACTACATCGTAGCGAAGGAAACCCCCGGCAACGTGACCTTTTCCCAGCTCGTCACCGTCGAAATTCTCATTGACACCCCCGATCGCGCCGCCGATCGCACGGGTCTGCACTTCATCATCAAAAACGAAGAATTGCCCCTGCGCCAGGACAACCACTGCCGCCAAATGTCCGACCTGCTCAGCGGCAGCCTCAACGCCAGCGGACTCCTCGAACCCCTCAGCCAAGTGACCGGCTAGAAGCCAAGGCCGCCGCCGCCCCCACCAACCGGCGATCGCGACCCCGGCCCAAGCCACGGCCCAACCTGGGCAACGCGAAAAATATTGATTAACCGTTAGCCCCCCCAAGGCCAACACCCCCCTCCCCCTTAGCCAGGGCCATCCCCCGATGCCCTGGCTGACTGTTTCTGATCCCCCGTCGTCCCGCGATCGGGCACCCCTAATCGTCCTCGTCCCCATCCTCCGGATCGCCGACCATATTGGGGCTGATGAGGGTGATATCAAACTCATCCGGCGGCCCGATCGACAGGGTGTCCTGTTTCAGGGTGTAGTAGATGGCGCGCACCTGGGGACCAAACACGATCTCATCCTCATTCTGAAGATCGTGGACCTGGAGCTTGCGGCCATTGATCAACAGCCCATTAGCGCTCGGTTTGCCCTTGAGGTTGCCATCCACAATGCGGTAGTAGGCGGTGCCGTCATCGTAGGACAGGCGCACCAGGGTGGCATGGCGGCGTGAGACAAACTGTGACACAAGAATGACATCACATTTGGGATCGCGCCCGACTGAATACACGGGATTTTCGAGTACGATTTCCCGACGCCCTTTATCGTCTTCGACAATCAACAGGTGATTCTGGCGCGGTTCTGGAGCCATGTTTTTGCAGTGGTGAGACCTAAGACGGTTCGCGGGGTGGGGGCGTAGGCCCCTAGGGATGATATCAATTTAGGCGATGCCTAGCCCAATCGCTGCACCTTCGCAGTTCAATCGGTGGTCGAGCGATGGATCTGACCAATTTTCGGCGTCCATAGGCGCAATAGCAGGGAGTTGGTGACGACGCTGACGGAACTGAAGGCCATCAGGGCCGCTGCGATCGCGGGGCTGAGGGAAACACCGAAGCTGGGCAGGGCGAGGCCCGCCGCGAGGGGGATGCCGATTAAATTGTACGCCATTGCCCAAGCGAGATTTTGGCGTATTTTGGCGAAGGTGGCCCGCCCGAGGTCGAGGGCTTCGGCGACGGCGCTGGGGCGACCGTGGGTGAGGACGATGCCGGCGGTTTCTACAGCGACGTCGGTGCCTGCCCCCATGGCGATGCCCACGTGGGCGCGGGCGAGGGCGGGGGCGTCGTTGGTGCCGTCGCCGACCATGGCAACGTGCTGACGGTTGGCCTGCCACTGGGCGATCGCGGCGGCTTTGTCGGCGGGGGTGGCGCGGGCCTGGATGGCGGTTTCGGGATCGAGGCCGAGGGCCTGGGCGATCGCGGTGGCGGTTTCGGGGCGATCGCCCGTGAGTAGATGGACCCGCAGCCCTTGATTTTTCAAGGTGGCGATGGCGATCGCGGCGTCGGGTTTGAGGGGATCGGCGGCGGCGATCAGGCCCAGAAGCTGTTGATCGCGGGCGACGGCAACGACGGTTTTGCCAACGGTGGCGAGGGGGACGATGCGATCGCCCAGATCCTCAGGAATTTCAACGCCGCAGGTGGCGAGCCAGGTTTCGCGGCCCACCCGGACGATCGCCCCGTCGATGGTGGCCCAGACGCCGGATCCGGCCTCCGTTTGGAAGTCCTTGGCCTCCGGTAGGGTCAGGGTGCGATCGCGGGCGGCGGTGGCGATCGCGTCGGCGAGGGGGTGGCGGGTGCCGGTTTCCACGGCGGCGGCGAGGGCTAGGATGTTTGCCTCATCCCAGGTGTCCGCCAGGGGGATGCAGTCCGTCAGGGTGGGGCGGCCGGTGGTGAGGGTGCCGGTTTTGTCGAAGGCGATGGTGTCAATGCGCTCGATTTGCTCCAGGACATCGCCCCCCCGCAACAACAGTCCCCGCTCGGCCCCGAGGCTTGATCCCACCAGGAGGGCCGTCGGCGTCGCTAATCCCAGGGCGCAGGGGCAGGCCACCACGAGGACCGCGATCGCCAGCTTGAGCCCCAGCAAAATCGGGGAGGGGGTGCCATTGGCCATGCCCGCCATCAACGGTTCCCCCAATGCCGCGAGCCAGGGGATGGGGGCGATCGCGCTGGCCGCCGGTTCCATCCCCGCTGCGCCCGCTGCAACCATGGCGTCCATGCCCAAATGGCCGAGGTGGGTGGCGGTGTCGTGGGTCAGAACCTGGGGAAACCAGCGGCCCCCGAGGGTGCTCCAGAAGGCGAAGGTGAGGGCGGCGATCGCCATGACGCCATAGGTGAATTGCCCCGCCACGCGATCGGCCAGTTTTTGGATCGGGGCTTTGCGGCCCTGGGCGGCTTCCACCATGCGCACGATGCGGGCGAGTTCCGTGTCGCGCCCCACCCGTTCGGCTCGCAGGGCGATCGCGCCGCCTTGATTCAGGGTGCCCGCCGCCACGCGATCGCCGGGGCCTTTGGGCACGGGCATCGATTCCCCTGTCAGGAGCGACTCGTCCACGGTGGTTTGACCGGCGCTGACTTCCCCATCCACGGGGATTTTGTCCCCCGGCAGCACCAGCAGCCATTGGCCCGGACCGACGCGATCGATGGAAATTTCCTGGAAAGTGAGGTTCGGGGGCAGTTGACGGCCATCGGCGATCGCGCGGGCTCGGGTGGGTTTGAGGGCCAGCAGCGCTTCAAAGGCGGATCGTGCCCGCCGCCGCGCCCGCGCTTCCAGGGTGCGCCCGAGCAAAATAAACCCCAGCAGCATCACCGGTTCATCAAAGAAGCAATCCCAACCCCACTCGGGCACCAGCAGGGCCACCACACTGGCTCCGTAGGCCGAAAGGGTGCCCAGGGCGATCAGGGAATTCATGGTGGAGATCCGTCGCCCCAGGCCCACGAGGCCATCCCAGAGCAGTTCGCGCCCCGGCCCCGCGATCGCCAAAGTGGCGGCGGCGAAATGAAACCCAATGGTGCCCAGCCAGGGGGCGATCGTCAGGCCAAAATGATCCAAATGCCCGACCCCAGACACCAGCAGCAGCGCCGCCGCAAAGGCCAGTTGACTCCAGCGTCCGTCGCGATCGCCCGTTGCCGACCCCGGCGTTTCTGGGAGCGGGTCCGGATCCTCCGGCGATCGCACCTGGCTGGGAAAACCCGCCGCCGTCAGGGCCGCCGCGAGATTAGTTGGATCCGTGGTCGCCGCGATCGCCACCGTCGCCGTGCCCGTCACCAAATTCACGCAGGCCGCCGTCACACCGGGCTGATCCTGGAGTCGCCTTTCCACCGCCGACACGCAGCCGCCACAGCGCATCCCCGTCACGTCCAGGAGCACCAAATGGTCATCGCCATCGGCGCGATCGCGGGGGGCAGGGGGAGCCATCGAAGGGACCGGAGGCGTCATATAAAAATAAAACTGGCTTGGTTAGAGGGACGACGGACAGGACGACAAAAACTGGACGGGACTACATTCTAGGAATTTTAGGGAGCTTAGAGGCCGTCGGGGCCGCTGGAATAATCGCGATCGCGATCCTGAAATGGCGGTTAAATGAATAGCCAAGGTCACTGAATCCCACGGCGGGATCGGGATCTGATCGCCCTGGCCCGTAGATTCCTGTGGATCCACCGCGATCGCCCCCATTGGTACCCTTCCCTTGTCCGACTCTCCCCAGGCCCCGCGATCGCTCGTTTCCATCGCCAGCATCGTCGCCATCGCCACCCTCCTGAGCAAAATCGCCGGTCTGGTGCGCCAACAGGCGATCGCCGCCGCCTTCGGGGCCGGGCCGGTGGTCAATGCCTACAGCTACGCCTATGTGATCCCCGGCTTTCTGCTGATCCTGCTCGGGGGCATCAACGGCCCGTTCCACAGCGCCATGGTCAGCGTCCTGGCCAAGCGCGATCGCCGGGAGGCCGCCGCGATCGTCGAAACGGTCACCACCGTCGTCGGTCTGGCCCTGCTGCTGGTGAGCATCGCCCTGATCTTTTTGGCCGATCCCCTCATGGGCCTGCTGGCACCGGGCCTGTCGATGGATTGGACCGAAGCGAGTCGCCAGGGCATCAGCGCCGCCGCCTTTGCGGATTTGGCCCGCACCCGCGACCTGGCCGCCCTGCAACTGCAAATCATGGCCCCGATCGCCCTGTTGGCGGGACTCATTGGCATCGGCTTTGGCACCCTCAACGCCGCCGATCGCTACTGGCTGCCCTCCATCAGCCCCCTCCTGTCGAGTGTGGTGACCATCGGCGCGATCGGGATCTACTGGCTCGCCGCGATCGGCGGTCCCGACGGCCCCCTGGCCACCCTACCGGGCCTCAACCAACTGGATCTGAGCCCCAACTCCCCCCAACTGCTGGCCCTGGGGGCGGGGCTGCTGGCGGCGGGCACCCTCGGCGGCGCGGTGCTGCAATGGGTGGTGCAACTGCCGGATCAGGCCCGCGCTGGCATGGGCAAACTGCGGCTGCGGTGGGAACTGCGCCACCCCGGCGTGCGCGATGTGCTCAAGGTGATGGCCCCGGCCACCCTGTCCTCGGGCATGTTGCAGGTGAATTTATATACGGATCTGGTGTTCGCCAGCTATATTCCCCAGGCCGCCGCCGCCCTCAACTACGCCAATTTGCTGGTGCAAACGCCCCTGGGTTTGCTGTCGAATGTGGTGCTGGTGCCCCTGCTGCCGCTGCTGTCGCGGTTGGCGGGCCTTGAATCGCGCCAGGAGCTGCGATCGCGCATCCGCCAGAGCCTGATTGTGGTGGCGATCGCCATGCTGCCCCTGTCCGCCATTTTGATCCCCCTAGCGGAGCCGATCGTGCGGGCGGTCTATGAGCGGGGAGCCTTTGCCGCCAGGGATTCCGCCCTGGTGACCACGGTCTTCATGGCCAGCAGCGTCGGCATGTTTATCTACCTGGGGCGCGATCTGATGGTGCGGGTGTTCTACGCCCTCGGGGACGGCCAAACCCCCTTCCGGGTCAGCATCGTCAATATTTTTCTCAATGCCCTGCTCGACTGGCTCCTGGTGCCCTACTTCGGGGCGGCGGGCATTGTCCTGGCGACGGTGGGGGTGAATTTGGTGGCCCTGGTGACCCTGCTGGTGTTGCTCCATGGGCGCATTGGCGGTTTGCCCTGGCGGGACTGGCTCAAACCCTTTGGGGGTCTGTTGGCGGCTAGCGCGATCGCGGGGATCGGCTGCTGGGGGACGCGCCTGGGCCTCGAAAGCGCCCTCGGAACGGGACAACTGTGGCAGCACCTCGTGCAAATTGCCGGGGGCAGCGCGATCGGTCTGGGGCTGTTCCTCGTGATCGCCCTGGCCCTCAAACTGCCCGAACTCGATCAACTCCTCGCCCGCTTCCGCCGCCCCTAGGAGTCTCCACCGCTATCCACGGCCACCGGCGATCGCGGGGGCACCCATCGCGCCGTGAATTTTTGTCATGAATTCTGGACGGTCAAGCCAACTTGCTCAAAAAATGTAAATTAGGGCACAGAAAAAAGATTGCGCATTAATCTCTTTTGCCTAGTTCCGATCCTGCCCTGTCCCCGTCGCCCCCCAGGAGATCCGCCATGCGCCCGACCCCCGATCGCTGGACCTATGACTATTCACCCGTGAGCAGCGCGGCGGTGCCCGGTCAGGGGGGCCTGTGGGGGCCGTTGCAGCCAACCTCGACGTCGGCGCGATCGCGGATCGGGCGCGCCCCCTGCGCAGTGCTGGCCCCTTGAATTAGGGGATCGGCCCATCTTATTCCCGGTGCCGCCACGCCCCAACCCCTGTGGGCAGCGGCCCCATCGTCAACGGAGGGATCTTCCCATGCGGCTTACCTATCGCGGCATTTCCTACACGCCCACCGCCCCGTCCGTGCAGTGGCGCGATCGCCCAGAAACCTGCACCTATCGCGGGCTGACCTACCATCCCCGCGAGGCCGAATCCATCCCACCCCAGCCCCAGTTGGCCTTGACCTATCGGGGCATTCCCTACCAAACGGATGCCGCCGGTCGGATTTTGCCCCGGGAAGACGCCCGGACGGCCAAGCGCCTGACCCCCATCGCCCCCATGTCCACCGTGGCGCGCACCCACCGGGACGCGATTTTGCGCCGGTTAGAGCAGCGCATTGCCGCCGCCAAACGCCAGGGGAATACGCACCTGCTGGTGTTGCTGGAACAGGAGCGGCAGCAGCTTGCCTAGGGGATCTGGCCTGGGGCAACTGAACCTCCGGGGCGCTTCGGAATTGACCCCACTCCCCGGCGGGGCCACCATGGCGATAGAAAGGAGTTGTTCGCCATTGCCCTGGCCCTGATGCCGTGTGTTCCATTGCCCTGTCCCCCGGTTGTTCCCCCGCGATCGCCCTGTGCCTGTTGGTGGCCCTTGGGCTAGGGGCCTGTGGCGGTGCAGATGGCGATGATCGTCCCCCGACACCCCTCGAAGCGACGCTGCAACAGACCATTAGTCAACGGATGGGACCGGCGGCGAAACGGGTGCGCTGTCCCCAAACCCAGGCCCCTGATCGCGGTGCCCCGATCACCTGTCAGCTAGAGCTCAGCAGTGAGGTGACCATTGCCATTGCGGTTCGGGGCACCGATCGCGCGGACCAGTTCAACTGGAATGCCCGAGGTTTATTAGATCTCGCCCAGGCCAGCAAGGCGGTGGCCGACGGCATGGCCGATGCGGCGGCGAAAAAGACGCCCGGTCAGCCCGTCACCCGCCCGGTGGTGGACTGTGGTGATCGCCTGGTGCCCATCTATCCCGGCGCGAGTTTCACCTGCACCCTCAAGGGCGATCGCGGCACCCTCCAGGGGCTGCGGCTGACCGTGAGCGATCGCGACGGCAACCTGGCGTGGCAAATTTTGGATTAGCGCCCCCGCAGAATTCCCCCAGCCGCCCTCGGTTTCCCGCAAAATTGCGGCTATAGTTCTGGGAAGACGGTGGGCTTCACCCATTCCCCCCCTTGGGTGCAACCGCTGGGCCTGTATCCTCGCCCTGGTCTCCCCGTAGCCTCCCCCTAGGGGGCCAAACTATAGTCTGAGGTTCGCTAAACCCCCATGGACAAGCAAGATATCCGCGATCGCCTTGGTAACGTCGATCAAATCCGTGACATCATTATTGGCCGCCAACTGCGGGAATATGACGAGCGCCTGGGGCAGTTTGAATCCCAGCTTTCTTTGATCGATCGCGACCTGCACGATCGCGTCGAGGAACTCAAGGTTAGCCTTTCGACCCAACTGAGCACCGCCGTGGATGGGTTTGAAAAGCGCCTCAAGGGCCTCGCCGCCGCCCTCGAAGATGAAACCATTGAACTGCGGCAACAGGGCGATCGCCTCACCCAAAAGCTCCAGAGCAGCAGCCAGAACCTCGATGGCGAAATTGATCGCAAAACCGGCAGCCTCAACGAGCGCCTCAGCGAAACCCGCGACAAGCTCCAGGACGACATCCGCAGCCTCAAGGCCCAGGTGTTCGAGCAGCTAGAGGAGCGGTTTTCTTCCCTGCGGGATGGCAAGTTGGCCAAGGATGAGGTGGCGGATCTGCTGTTTGAAATCGGCATCCGGCTGCGGGGCGAAGAGGTGGTGGGTGCCCTGCGGGCGGCGACGGATGATTCTGGCACCGTGACGGGGGAGTTCGTCCAGCACCAGTAAAGTCCCAGTAAAGTCATAGATTTGGGATTCTGGGAGGCGCGATCGCGTCCCTCACCCCCCTACACCCCATCAACAAATCAAAGCCCCCCGTCAACCAACCCTTAAAAGCTGGTGAACGGGGGGCCACTTTGATGGAACCTTGATGGAATTGTCGAGACCCTGGGATCCTTGGGATTTTTGGGGGGATGGGAATTGAGGGCGAAATTGAAAACACACCCAACACCCCAACCCCCCGTAGGGGCGGGGTTTCCCCGCCCAGCCCCCACCGAAGAACCCTAAATACCCAAACGCTGATAGATATCGTCCAGGTGGCGCAGGTGGTATTGGGGATCAAAACACTCCTCAATTTCCGCCTTCGAGAGGAACTGATTCACCTCAGGATCGGCGGTAATCAGGGCGCGGAAATCCCCCGTTTCCACATTCCAGGCCCGGTGGGCGCAGCCCTGGACCGTGGCGTAGGCATCCTCGCGGGCCATACCCTTCTTCACCAGGGCCAGCATCACCCGCTGACTGAAGATCACGCCGCCGTAGCGATTCATATTGCGCAGCATGTTCTCGGGATAGACCAGCAGGTTCTTCGCCAGGTTGGTCATTTCCACCAGCATGAAGTGCAAAATGATCGACGAATCCGGCAAAATCGCCCGCTCGACGGAGCTATGGGAAATGTCCCGCTCGTGCCATAGGGCCACGTTTTCGAGGGCCGCGATCGCGTTGCCGCGAATCAACCGAGCCATCCCCGTCAGCCGTTCCGAACGCACCGGATTGCGCTTGTGGGGCATCGCCGAGGAACCCTTTTGGCCCTTCGCGAAAAATTCCTCCACCTCCAGCACATCTGTCCGTTGCAGGTTGCGGATTTCCACGGCGAACCGCTCGATCGACGCCGCCACCAGGGCCAGGGTTTGCACATATTCCGCGTGGCGATCGCGCGACACCACCTGGGTCGAAGCCGTATCCGGCTCTAGGCCCAGAATGCGGCAGGTGATCGACTCCACCCGAGGATCGATATTGGCATAGGTGCCCACCGCCCCAGAAATCTTGCCGATCGCCACCTGAGCCCGCAGCCGCACCAGGCGATCGCGGTTCCGCAGCATCTCCGCCAGCCAACCCGCCACCTTAAAGCCAAACGTAATCGGCTCCGCGTGGATCCCATGGGAGCGGCCAATCATCACCGTATTGCGATGCTCCTGGGCCTGGTAGCGCAACGCCTGGATCAGTGCCTCCGTGCGGTTGAGCAAAATATCCAGACTCGCCACCAACTGCAACGCCAGGGCCGTATCCAGCACATCCGAACTGGTCAGGCCCAGGTGAATATAGCGCCCCGCATCCCCCACATACTCATTCACGTTCGTCAGGAACGCGATCATATCGTGGTGGACTTCCGCCTCGATTTCCAGCACCCGCTGGGGATCAAAGTTCGCCTTTTCCTTAATTTCTTCGACGGCTTCTTTGGGGATATAACCGAGTTCCGCCTGGGCTTCGCAAACGGCGATCTCCACCTGGAGCCACGTCTGCAACTTGTAGGCATCTGTCCACAGATTGCCCATTTCAGGCAAGGTATAGCGCTCGATCATGTCGGTAAATCAGGTCCACAGCCGTCATAAACCGCTTTATTGTACTAGGGTTTGTCGCTGGCTCTGCGGCGGGCGATCGCGCCATTGCCGCTTCCATGGGAACCACCCCCGAACCACCATCGGGGTCCCCATGAAACGCCCCCTAGGAATAGGACGACGGCACCGCCACAAAGGCGATCGCAATGCCCAGAATGCAGCCCACAATCACCTGCACCGGCGTATGGCCCAACAGTTCCTTCAGGCGCGCCTCATTGAACTGAAGATCATCTTGAAAAATTTCATCCACGATCTGGTTCAGGATCCGGGCCTGCTTACCCGCCGCCTGCCGCACCCCCGCCGCGTCGTACATGACAATGATCGCGAAAATCGTCGCCAGGGCAAATTCAATGCTGTCCCAGCCCACGGTCTGGCCGATGCCCGTCGCCAGGGCCGCCACCAGGGCCGAATGGGCACTGGGCATTCCCCCCGTTTCCACCAGCACCCGCAGGTTGAGCTTCTGGTGACGGGCCAGTTCCACCACCACCTTTAGACATTGGGCGATGGTGCAGGCCACCAGGGCCACCAGGAGTACGCGGTTGTCAACAATGTGCCTTAAATCCTCCATAGGTCTTCAGATCATGTCTGGGGGTAGGGGAATAGGAAACGGTTTGGGCTGGCGCGGGGGTCGCGGGGGCAATGGCCCTAATGTTGGCGCGCCACGATGTAGTCCGCCAGGGCGCTCAGGGGGGCGGCGGCGTCCCCGAATTCCTCAAGCTGGGCCTTGGCTTGATCGATCAGTTGGCGGGCGCGATCGCGCGACTCCTCAAGGCCCAACAGGCTGGGATAGGTGGCCTTCTGGGCATCGAGATCCTTTCCGGCGCTCTTGCCGAGGACTTCGGTGGTGGATGTGATATCGAGGATATCGTCAATGATCTGGAAGGCGAGGCCAATGGCCCGGGCGTATTGCCCCAACTGCTCGACGACGCGATCGCTCGCCCCCCCCAGGGTAGCGCCGGTGGTCACGCAGGCTTCCAGCAGGGCGGCGGTTTTGTGGAGGTGGATATATTCCAGGGTTTCGAGGGTGGTGTCGGGGTTGCCCTCGGAGGCCAGATCCACCACCTGACCGCCCACGAGGCCCGCTGCCCCCACGGCTTTGCCCAAAATGGCGATCGCCCGCAGGACGCGATCGGCACTCACCCCCTCCGTGGCGGTGGCCACATATTCAAAGGCGTAGGCCAGCAGCCCATCCCCCGCCAAAATCGCCACGCTTTCACCGTAGACCTTGTGGTTGGTGAGCTTGCCGCGCCGGTAGTCGTCATTGTCCATGGACGGCAGATCGTCATGGATCAAGGACATGGTGTGGATCATTTCCAACGCGCAGGCGGTGGGCAGGGCTTGCGCTTGGGTGCCGCCCACCAGTTCGCAGGCGGCCAGACACAGGATCGGGCGCAGGCGCTTGCCCCCGGCCAGGAGGGAGTAGCGCATGGCGTCATAGACGGTCTCGGGGTAGGCCATGGGCAGGGCGCGATCGAGGGCCGTTTCGACCGTGGCTTGGCGCTCCTTGAGGTACGCCTTGAGGTCAAAGGGGGCGATCGCGGGGGGCAGTTCGGCGGTTCCGAGGCCGTCAGCGGTGCGGGTCATGGGCTCTAGGGAAGTCATGGGGGGTGAATCGAGGCCGCCGGGGGCGATCGGTGGACGATGGGGCAAAAACGGTCAAGGACGGGGCGTTCTGTGGGGCCATTGTATCGCTGGGGGGTCTTCCGTAGCGATCGCTACGATCACCAAGGATCAACAACCCTAGGCCGGTTGGGTGCGCCATTCATAGCTGCGGACGGTGTTGGCCATGAGCAGGGCGACGGTCATGGGGCCGATGCCGCCGGGGACGGGGGTGATGGCGCTGGCGATCGCGGCCACCTCATCAAAGGCGATGTCCCCCACCAATTTTCCTTTGCCATCCGGCCCCTCGATGCGGTTGATGCCCACATCGATCGCGATCGCCCCCGGTTGGATCATGTCCGCCGTAATCAGGCCCGGTCGCCCCACCGCCGCCACCACGATGTCCGCCTGTCGGCACAGGTCCGCCAAATTCGGGGTACGGGAATGGGCGATCGTCACGGTGGCATTGGCATCGAGCAGCATCAGGGCCAGGGGTTTGCCCACCAGGATGCTGCGCCCCACCACCACCACCCGTTTCCCGGCGGGATCAATGGCATTGGCCGCCAGCAGTTCCATCACACCGGCGGGGGTGCAGCTTCGCAGGCCCGGTTCCTGGCGCACCAGCCGCCCCAGGTTCACCGGATGCAGGCCGTCCGCGTCCTTATCCGGGTCGATTTCCAGCAGCAGGGCATTGCCATCGAGGCCCGTCGGTAGGGGCAGTTGCACCAAAATGCCGTCCACGCGATCGTCCCGGTTGAGGGCATGAATCGCCTCGACGAGGGCCTCCTGGGGGGTATCGGCGGGCAAGTGACGGCTAAAGGACACAATACCCACCCGCTCACAGGCGCGCTCCTTGTTGCGGACATAGGCGGCGCTGGCGGGGTTGTCGCCCACCATCAGCACGGCGAGGCCGGGGGCGCGGCCCCGTGCGGGGATCAGGGCGGCGACGCGATCGCGCAGGTCTCCATAGATCTGTTCGGCGAGGGCTTTACCATCAAGAAGGCGGGCGGCCATGGTGATCGAATACTCCAAAACGGCGCAAGGGGGCTCGGCGGGGAGCATCTCCCCAATGGGCGTCATCTTTGCCTACTTTGCCTGATAGTGTCCCAGATTGGGGAACGCCCGACCTAATTTGTTTCGAGATTATTTCGAGTATTTTGAGATTTTGAGGGCGGATGGGGACGGGCGATCGCGTCGGGCGATGGAGGGGGCCGGTTGCCCCAGGGCCGGGGCGCGATGCCGTTGGGGATGGGGCCAGCGTTGCCACCATTACTAAAGATCAAAGGATTAGGGGAAAAGATCAGGTTTAGGAGCCAGGGCTGGGACGCTAAATGATGGGAATTGAAGGGGTGGGAATCTGGGGGCGATCGCGGCGGCTGGGCAACCTGGGGCCAAGGCTGGCGATCGCGATCGCGGCCTCGGGGCTGCTGGCCTGCGGCGGGGCATTGACCACGGCGGAGGTGACAACCATCGCGATCGCGCGGCAGCAGATCACCACCCCAGGGGCGGCCCAATCCTCCGCCAGTGATGGCACAGCCAGCGACGGCGCAGCCAGCGAAATTGTCACCCTAGAGGGCACCGTCGAGCAGCGGCTCCCCCTCCTCAATGGGGCCGTCTATCGCCTCCAGGACGACAGCGGCAGCCTCTGGATCCGCACCGACAGCGAAGCCCCCCTGACCGTGGGCGATCGCCTCACCGTCCAGGTGGAATTGCGTTACCAAGCCGTACCCGTGGGCGATCGCGACTGGGGAGAACCCTACGCCATCGAGCGCGATCGCCTCCAGCGCCAGCCCGCCCCCTAAGCCACCACCAGCACCCCCCCAAACCCTAAAGCCATGGCCAGCACCGCCGTCACCCTCGCCATCCTCCACCGCACCGACGGGGCCGAACCCGCCTTCCTCATGCAACTGCGGGACGACTTTCCCCACATCCTCTACCCCGGCGTGTGGGGATTCTTTGGGGGCCACATCGAAGCGAACGAAGACCCCCTCCCGGCCCTCCAGCGGGAACTGCTCGAAGAAATTGGCCACTGCCCCGACGGCCTCACCCTCTGCCGCGAGGAGCCGGATCCGGCCTATCACCGCTACTTCTTCGCCGCCCCCTGCTCGGTCCCCCGCGATGCCCTGCACCTGGGGGAAGGGATGGATCTCGATTGGGTGCCCCTAGGCAACGTACAGCGGGGAAGTCACTTTTCGCCCCAACTCCAGGAAGCCCGCCCCCTAGGGAGTCCCCACCAGGCAATGTTGCTGTGGTTCGCGCGCGATCGCGGCTGGCTCTAGGGCAGCGGGTCCACATCCACCACCGGAGCCGTCGAATCCTCCGCCGGGGATGCCTTGGGGGATGACCGGCGCGATCGCGTCCAATCCAGCGCCACTTGCGACAGCTCCGTCAGCAGCAGCATCACCAGGGCCGCATCATCGAGCACCCCCACCACCGGGAACACCTCCGGCAGCAAATCCACCGGACTGATCAAATAGGCCAGCGTCGCCCCCACAATCAACCAGCGGTAGCGCGGATGGCGTAGCCCCCGCCGGTACAGGTCATAGATCGCCGCAGGAGAAAATTTCATAAGGCCCCGTTCCACCGAGCCCCATCAGGGGGTTGCGCTTGTGTGTGCTTCCTATTTTGACGCTCCGTCCCCCCGGCACCAAGGGCGGTCTCCACGGCCTGACCGGTGACGATTACACCCCCTCCCCACCCGGCCTCGCCCTGCCCCCCAGCCCTCAATCGCGACCTCCACCGCTCCGTGAAACCGCGCGATCCACAGGAAGTCACCCCATGGCCGATGGGCGACCCCCGGACCGGTTGCCCCCGCGATCGCGAGCTACCGGGGCGATCTAGGTGACAGTTTTAACCACTTTGTCCCGCCACCCTAGAGCGAAACCCATCGCCGAACGACATCCGTGCCGTCCCCATGGTTGCCAATGATTACTAATGGGTCATCGACTCAATAGTCCCCATCCGAGCTGCCATCTCCCCCGTTTTCGTCGTGTAAGTAAAGGCGCACAAAAAGGGCCGCCGCCTCCGGATTCAATTGATGGAGGGCCTGATGAATTCCGTAGACCGCATCGGCAACGGGATCACGCTCGCCGGATACCCAGCGGCTGACATTGGATCGGTCTACCCCCATGGCGATCGCCAGACGATTTCGGCTGATGCTGTGGGTTTCTAGGACAATTTTTAAAGCGTTACCTGCTCTGGTCATGGTGTCGATTTTCCCAGAGCCCTATGCCGCCGTAAATGGTGCCTATTCGCAACCGCACGAATTGTAGCGCTTGTTTGCGGCGACTTTCGCGGTTTTTCAGGTTAATGGCCATGGTAAAACAACCCTCCCGGTGGGGGTGATGGGCGATCGCGCTGGAGCTTGCCCTAGGGCCGAAACTGACCTGTGCTAGGAAGCTGATGAGGGCGCAACGGGATGATTAATCCAATGACCTAGGCCATGGAAATTATCCGCAGTCAGCCCATGAATGGAAGGACTGAGCGCCCCCTAAGTGGCGATCGTCCCCGTAACTATATACCGCTACCTACGGCGAATTTTTCAAGGGAATTGCTGATGGGGTCGCTCCCCCACAATAGGGTTCCGAGACGACAGTTTGTCAATTAGAAAAACTTGATAAGGATTTAATAAGATCTGCCCCTGAACTGGTCCAGATCTGACGTTTTGATGGTCCCTTACCGGGCCTTAGATTTATGGCTTCCTTCCCTTAGGTTGCGATCGCGCTGGCCCTTAACCTGGGCTACTTTGGGGCGCGGTTCATGCTCCCGAGGCGGAACGATCCGAGGGCCGTAGGGTACTGGGGTATACGTGTTTTTGAATACTTTTTTCGTAGCAATGGGCACGTCGCTCCCCGGACTGGAGGGATCCATTCTGAGAACTCGGCGGGGTGAGAATTCCACCGCGATCGCGGGGGCGTTCACCGGCCCCCCTAAAATGGGACAACAGCCCGCCCGTCATAAAGCCACGGCAAAAGGCCATGGTGGCGGACTGACCCCTTCCCCCATTTGCCACCCCGCTAGGTTATGGCCCCCGAGTCCAAGCATTTTTTCCTGCGCCCCCTCGTCGCCGCCGATCTAGAGCCCACGGTGACCTTGGATCGCGCAGCCCTGGGGGGCCTCTGGACCCTAGACGGTTACCGCCGCGAACTCGATAGCCCCTGTAGCGACCTGCTGGGGCTGTTCGCGACCAGCCCGGACCTCGCCGCCGCCCCCATCGCCCCCATCGGCATCGGTTGCCAATGGGCAATTTTGGATGAGGCCCACATCACCCTGCTGGCGATCCACCCGGACCACCAGGGGCAGGGCCTAGGCCAAACCCTGCTGTGGGGGTTGCTGGAGGCCGCCCATCGCCGCCGCATGGCCCGGGCCACCCTGGAGGTGCGCACCACCAACCAAGCCGCGCGATCGCTCTACGACAAATTTGGCTTCAAGCAGGCGGGCATTCGCAAAAACTACTACGCCGCCACCGGCGAAGATGCGGCCATCCTCTGGCGCAGCGGCCTCGACCATCCCGCCTTCCCCGCCCAGTTGCAAAGCTGGCAAACCCTGGTGCGCGATCGCGCCCTCGCCGCCGGTTGGCACTGGCAAGAAAGCGTCCCCCCGGCCGCCACATCCCCAAGCCATGCGCTAGATTGAGGGGCAATCCTCGCGATCGCGCCACCCCAGGCCCCCATCCATCCCCCAGCGCCAGCCCCTCAAGGGAGCCTCGCAAGGGCAGCGATTTCTATCATCAATATTCCCCACTTTTGGCGGCAAAAAGCCCAGGAGTATCTCCCCAAAGTCCACAAGAAACCATTTGTCATTCACCATAAACCCTCCTAAAAAAGGGGAACGCCCGACTGCCAAAATCAATCCAAAAAGGGTCAATCGTTGCCCCTGAACGCCGCCCCGGATGGTAGACCTTGGCACACAATCTAGCGATCCCCCCGTGTTAGAATTGACCGTACCAGCACGACGCAGGTGAAAGGGAAACGCCAATGTTTGAACGCTTCACAGAAAAAGCCATTAAGGTGATCATGCTGGCCCAGGAGGAAGCGCGCCGCCTCGGTCATAACTTCGTGGGCACCGAACAGATCCTCCTCGGCCTGATTGGGGAAGGCACCGGCGTTGCCGCCAAAGTGCTGAAGTCCATGGGCGTCAACCTCAAGGACGCGCGGATTGAGGTGGAAAAAATTATCGGACGCGGGTCCGGCTTCGTGGCGGTTGAAATTCCCTTTACGCCCCGCGCGAAACGGGTTTTGGAGCTCTCCCTGGAGGAGGCGCGGCAGCTTGGGCACAACTACATCGGCACGGAGCATTTGCTGCTGGGCCTGATCCGCGAAGGGGAGGGGGTTGCCGCCCGGGTGCTGGAGAATCTGGGGGTGGATCTGACCAAGGTGCGGACCCAAGTGATCCGGATGCTGGGTGAGACGGCGGAGGTGACCACGGGGGGTTCCCAGGGCCGCACGAAGACGCCGACCCTCGATGAGTTTGGGGCGAACCTGACCCAGATGGCCGCCGATGGCAAGCTGGATCCGGTGGTGGGTCGCCAGAAGGAGATCGAGCGGGTGATCCAGATCCTCGGTCGCCGGACGAAGAATAATCCGGTGCTGATCGGGGAACCGGGGGTGGGTAAGACCGCGATCGCGGAGGGCCTCGCCCAGCGCATTGCCAATGGCGACGTGCCGGACATCCTGGAAGAGAAGCGGGTGGTGACCCTGGATATTGGCCTGCTGGTGGCGGGTACGAAGTATCGCGGGGAGTTTGAGGAGCGCCTCAAAAAAATCATGGATGAGATCCGTTCGGCGGCGAATGTGATCCTGGTGATTGATGAGGTGCATACGCTGATCGGGGCGGGGGCGGCCGAGGGCGCGATCGATGCGGCCAATATCCTCAAGCCGGCCCTGGCGCGGGGTGAGTTGCAGTGCATCGGCGCGACGACCCTCGATGAGTACCGCAAGCACATTGAGCGGGATGCGGCCCTGGAGCGGCGTTTCCAGCCGGTGATGGTGGGTGAGCCGTCGGTGGATGAGACCATCGAGATTCTCCACGGCCTGCGGGAGCGCTATGAACAGCACCACAAGCTGAAGATTTCCGATGCGGCCCTGGAGGCGGCGGCGAAGTTGTCTGATCGCTACATCAGCGATCGCTTCTTGCCGGATAAGGCGATCGACTTGATCGATGAGGCCGGGTCGCGGGTGCGGCTGATGAATTCCCAACTGCCTCCGGCGGCGAAGGAACTCGATAAGGAACTGCGGGAAGTCCTCAAGCAGAAGGATGACGCGGTGCGCGCCCAGAACTTTGATAAGGCGGGCGAACTGCGCGATCGCGAGATGGAAATCAAACAGGAAATCCGCGCGATCGCCCAGAACAAGAAGAGCGAAGAGCAAACCACCGACGCCTCCCCGGTGGTGGACGAGGAGGACATCGCCCACATCGTCGCCTCCTGGACCGGCGTGCCCGTCAACAAACTGACGGAATCCGAGTCCGAAAAACTCCTGCACATGGAAGAGGTGCTGCACCAGCGGCTCATCGGCCAGGACGAAGCGGTCAAGGCCGTCTCCCGGGCCATCCGTCGGGCGCGGGTGGGCCTCAAAAACCCCAACCGCCCCATCGCCAGCTTCGTGTTCTCCGGTCCCACGGGGGTCGGCAAAACCGAACTGACCAAGGCCCTGGCCACCTACTTCTTCGGCTCCGAAGAGGCCATGATCCGTCTGGACATGTCCGAATTCATGGAGCGCCACACGGTCTCGAAGCTCATCGGCTCCCCTCCGGGCTATGTGGGCTACAACGAGGGCGGCCAGTTGACCGAGGCCGTGCGCCGTCGGCCCTATACGGTGGTGCTGTTCGACGAAATCGAAAAGGCCCACCCGGACGTGTTCAACATGCTCCTGCAAATCCTTGAAGACGGTCGCCTGACCGATGCCAAGGGACGCACGGTGGACTTCAAAAATACGCTGATCATCCTCACCTCGAACATTGGCTCGAAGGTGATCGAGAAGGGGGGCGGCGGCCTGGGCTTCGAGTTCGGCGAGGACCATGCGGAGTCCCAGTACAACCGCATCAAGTCGTTGGTGAACGAGGAGCTGAAGAACTACTTCCGGCCAGAGTTCCTCAACCGTCTCGATGAGATCATCGTCTTCCGCCAGTTGAATAAGGAAGAGGTGAAGGAAATTGCCGAGATCATGCTCAAGGACGTGTTCAAGCGTCTAGAGGAGCGCGGCATTGTCCTGCAACCGACGGATGCCTTCAAGGAGCGCTTGATCGAGGAGGGCTACAACCCCAGCTACGGGGCGCGGCCGCTGCGTCGGGCGATTATGCGCCTGCTCGAAGATGTGCTGGCGGAAGAGATTCTGTCCGGGCGCGTGAAGGATGGGGATACGGCGGTGGTGGACCTGGATGACGATAAGCAGGTCAAGATCTCGCCGTCGCAGCAGCGGGAACTGTTGGCCCAGGGGGCTGAGTAGGGTCCGCTACTAATCAACCTGGGTATTATTAAGCCCGAGTAGAAGGGGGCTGGGCGATCGCGGTGATCGACCCGGCCCCTTTTTGTTTGGTTTGAGAGTTTTTTGAGAAGTTTTCTGGGAGTTGGCGATCGCGATCGCGCGCTGCAACCGGCGATCGCACCTGGCCATTCCACTTAACAGCCCTAACAGACTTAACAGCCCTGAAAAACCTAACAGGCGAACTGGGTTTCAGGGACCGGCGTCTTGGGCTTTGGGGGGAGATGTTTTTGCAGCAGGGGGACGATTTTGTCCTCACTGGCGGGCTTCGAGACAAAATCCGTCGCCCCCACAATCCGCGCCCGCACGCGATCGATAAACCCATCACTGCCCGTCAACATCGCGATCGGCACATGGCCATAGCCCTCCACCCGGCGGATCTGGGCGCAGAGTTCATAGCCATTGGTGACGGGCATGACCAGATCCAAGAAAATAAAGTCCGGGTGCTGATCGCGCACGAGGGCCAGGGCCAGGGCCGGATCCTGGGTGAAGGTGAAGCGATAGCCCGCCTGCACGACGAAATTTTCGAGCACCTTGCAGGCCACCAGACTGTCGTCCACACACAGCACCAGGGGCCGCACCTCCTGCACCGCCAACGGTAGACCGGCCCCATCCGCGATCGAGGTTTCGTAGTCCGCCAGCTCCTTAAACTCGATCGCCCCCTGCTGGATGAAATGGCGCAGAATTTGGATCGCCAGCCCCGAGGACTGCTGAAGCTTCACATCCACATCCCAGAACGTGCGCTGGCCGTTGAAGAGGGGCTGCAACCCCGCGAAGGTGTGGGAGGATTCCACCGCCTGCCGCATTTCCCCCGACGGCTTGAGCACCAGGGCATGGTTGCAATAGTCCGGTGGCACCCCCAACTGTTGCCACCGCTGCCAAAGCTGCTGGGCCACCTCCATCAGGGCCGTCAGTTCACAGCGGGGCAGAAAGAGGCTCGGGACCCCCTCGGGCACCTGCCATGCCAACTGTCGCCAGTTGAACTGCACCCGAGGCGTGCTGGCGGCGGCGAAGAGCATTTCCTTGATGGCGGTGCGGACCGCATCTTGCCCCTGTTCGAGGGTGAGCAGATCCCCCTTGACCCCGCGCGCGAGGGTGAAATGTTCCCAAAAGACGGCTTCCTGGCGGCTAGAGAGCTGGATGCCGCTGCGGCCGGGGCGAAATTGGGGGCAGCTTCGTCGCAGGGCGCGCCACCACCGCCGCACCCGATGCACATCGCTGATGGGGTAGCCGCACTCGCTGGCGAGGATGGGCAACTGCCACTGGCCCATGGGTGTGACGATGGAGAGGACGCCCGATAAGCGCCTCAGGTGAATCGCCCCGAGCAGGGCGTTGAGTTCGTTCAAACCGGAAGGGGCGGTTGACATGGGTTGTGGCCGCACAGCGAAGACGATAGGGCGAGCTTGAGGGGGGGCGATCGCGGCGGGGCGGGCGATCGCGTGGATGGCGAACCTCCCATGGGGGCGGGCTGGAGCGTTCCCAAATTCTAGGGGATTTCCCTAGGGTGGGGCCGGTGGGCCGGTGGTTTTGACCAGGTGGGCTCAAATCCTTATTGAGGCTTCCTATGCTAAATCTTATCAATTTCACCCGGTTCTCCCCGGCGAACCTTAATACAGTCTGGGGTGGGGGGTCTGGCCCCTGGGTGATCGCTCAGGGGAAATACGGATCCTCAAGGATGAGGGCTGATTCAATGATTGCCAAAACGTTTTTGTTCGGCGACGGACAGAATGCTTATCCTAGGGTTTTTTTGACTTTTAAGGATGGGTCGTAGCTTGGAAGCTTGGAAAAGTGTCGTATTGTTTGTTCTGTAAAATTTTGAATTAATCATAAAACATCAAGCTGGCCCCATCCCCCCGATCCTTTGCCCTGGGCGAGAAAGGACGTGAATTTTTTGCGGCCCTGCGCCCCCTGGGGAATGGGGATGGGGGCTCTGGCCGATGGACATGGGCGACCCATGACGGACTATTGCGGGTAATTGCTGACAATTACAGTTAGTTGCGAATCATTGCGCCGTTGATGGGTGGATCTGCGGTGGCCCATGGTGACGGGCTAGGGGTGGCGATCGCGGCGACGGTGGCGGGCGAGATTGACGATCGCATAGAACGCGGGCACCACCCCCAGACTCAGGACCGTCGAAACCGCCATGCCCCCCAGCACCGCCGTCCCCAGGGCAGCGCGGCTAGCGGCACCGGGACCGCTGGCAAAGGCCAAGGGCAAGGTGCCAAAGAGGGTTGATAGGGCGGTCATCAAAATGGGACGAAAGCGGATCCGGGCCGACTCGATCGCGGCCTTCACCGGCGGCACCCCGCGATCGCGCAGTTGGTTAGCAAACTCCACCAGCAGAATCGAATTTTTGGTCACCAGGCCAATCAACACAATCAGCCCCACCTGGCTGTAGGCATTGAGGGTTTGGCCCAGCAGCAGCAGCCCCCCGAAGGCCCCCAACAGGGACAGGGGCACCGCCAGCATGACGATGAACGGATCTAGATAGCTCTCGAACTGGGCCGCCAACACCAGGAAAATGAAAATCGCCGAGAGGCCAAAGGTGGTGACCGTCGCTTGGCCCGCCGCCGCAAATTCCCGCGATTCCCCCTTGAGGGCGGTGCTGAGTTCCGCAGGCAGGGCCTCGTCCACCAGGGTTCGCAGGGCCGTCAGGGCGTCCCCCAGGCTGTAGCCCGGTGCGGGGCTCGCGGAAAGGGTCGACGATCGCAGGCGACTAAACCGCTCGATCGTGGCGGGGCTGGCGACGGTGCTGAGGTCCACCAAATCCGCCAGGAGGACCGGCTCGCCGCTGCGGCTGGGCACATAGACCTCTTCCAAATCGCGGGGGTTGGCGCGGAAGGGGGCATCCGCCTGCACCACCACCTCGTAGCGCCGCCCTTCGCGGTTGAAGCTCGATAGCTCCTGGCCCCCCATCAAAATCTGCAAGGTCCGGGCGATCTCTTCCACCGATACCCCCAGGGCGGCGGCCTGATCGCGGTTGACCGTCACCTGCAATTCTGGCTTTTCGATCTTGAGCGATCGGTCCACATTCACCAGTTGCGGTAGTCCCTGGGCCTGCTGCACCAGGTCGGCGGAGATGCGATCGAGTTCCGCCAAATCGCGCCCCTGGAGCACCAACTGCACGGGCGGATCAAACCCGGCTCCGGGCAGACCGGGCAAATTAATCGGAAAGGCTAGGGCTTCGGCGATTTGGGAGTAGGCCCCGAACAGTTGCCCCACGATCGCCATTTGGGACTGCTCGGGATTCGGGCGATCGCCCCAGGGCTTGAGCTTGGCGAACGTAATGCCGCGATTGGTTTCCCCCACCCCGGCCCCGGTACTAAAGGCCCCGATCGCGAAATAGCTCTCCACATCGGGATTCTTCGCCAGGATTTGCTCCACCTGGGCCACGGCGCGATCGGTATAGGGCAAGCTCGTGCCCTCAGGGCCATTGATGAACGACAGCACCACCCCGCGATCTTCGGTGGGGATCAGCTCCCTCGGCAGGGCGCTAAAGCACAAATACGCCAGCCCCAGGGCCAACACAAAACCAATGGGCACCAGCCCCCGCAGGCGCAGCACCTGTTGCAAAATGACCCCATAGGCGGCGCGGGTGGCGGAAAAGCCCCGCTCAAAATAGAAAAACGGATTCCAGCGGCTCAGGGGTTCATCGTCGCTCGATCGCAGCAGCCGCGCGCACAGGGTCGGGGCCAGGGTCAGGGCCACAAAGGTAGAAATCACCACCGCCCCCGCCAAAGTCAGGGCAAATTCCGAGAACAGCCGCCCCGCCGTCCCCGTGGCGAACACAACGGGTACAAATACCGCCACCAGCACCAGCGTGGTGGCAATGACGGCAAAGATCACCTCCTGGGTGGCCTGGTGGGTGGCGGTGAAGGGGTCGAGTTTTTTCTCGTGGATGTAGCGGGTGACGTTTTCGAGAACAACGATCGTGTCGTCCACCACCAGCCCCGTCGCCAGGGTGAGGGCAAAGAGGGTGAGGGTATTGATGGACAAATTCAGGAAATACATCACCCCAAAGGTGGCCGCCAGGGAGATGGGGATGGTGATGGCGGGGATGAATGTGGCGCGCCAGTTGTGCAAAAACAGGAAGATCGACAGGATGGTCAGGGCGATCGCGATCGCCAGGGACCCCCACACCTCTTGGATCGCCACGGCCACAAATTCGGAACTATCGAAGGCGATGCTGTAGCTCATGCCCGCCGGGAATCCCTTAGCCAGTTCCGCCATGCGCGCCTTGGCCTGGGCCGCCACCTCAAGGGTGTTGGATTTGGCGAGTTTGACCACCCCCAGGGCGATCGCGGGCTCCCCCTTGAACCGGGCAAAGGTCCGTTCATTTTCCGCGCCAACTTCCGCGCGCCCCACATCCCGCAGGCGCACCTGGGTGCCATCGGCCCGCCCCGCCAGGATCAAATCCCCATAGTCTTCAGGGTTGCGTAAACGCCCCAGCACCCGCACCGCATATTCATTCACCGGCCCCTCTAGGACGCCGCCGGGGATTTCCACGTTTTGGTTCGCCAGGGCCGCCTCCACGTCCAGCACCGTCAGTTGCCGCGCCGCCAGCTTTTTCGGATCAAGCCATAGACGCATGGCGTAGCGTCGCTCACCGCCCACGAAGATGCGGCTGACGCCGGAGACGGTTTCGAGGGCATCGACTAAATTCCGTTCGGCGTAGTCCGTCAGGTCTAGGCTGCTGTGGATGCCGCCGCCGGACAGGGCAAACCAAATGATCGGAGCCGCGTCCCCCTGTTCCTTGCTGACGATCGGCGATTCCACCTCCCGAGGCAGCCGCCCCACCGCCCGGGAGACGCGATCGCGCACATCCTGGGCCGCCAGGTCGATATTGCGCTCCAGGGTGAACTGTACGGTGATGCTGCTGGTGGACTGGCTGCTGGTGGAGGTGAGGGTTTCGATGCCCTCGATGCCGTTGATCTCCTCTTCGAGGACTTCCGTGACCTCCGTTTCCACCACGGCGGGGCTAGCCCCCAGATAGGTGGTGACCACCGTGACGACGGGGGGGTCGATGTTGGGAAATTCCTGCACGGGCAGCCGTCCATAGCCGATCGCGCCGAAGACCACCAGGATGATCGAGCAGACGGAGGAGAAGACGGGGCGGCGGACGAAGAAGTCAACGAACAAGCGGGCACCTCAGGGGGACACGGAATGGATCAGGGTCCATGGACTATTTTGGCCATCTTTGCTTAATTTGACTCCGGTTCGCCGCGATCGCCGGTGGAGAAGGAAAGCGTCGCGCCGGTTGCATTCCGTAGGTATTGGGTGAGGGCGTATCCCTTCTCCCACTCCTGAGCAGAGTCGAGCGGCAGAGGCAATCGTAGGGCAAGGTAGAGCTGAGCGCGGTAAAGATCAAAGGCCGTTTCGATCAAAATGCCGTAGGTTTGGGCTGCCGCGATCGCCCAACGGTAGGCGGTCCAAGCAGAAACCGCACCAATCGGCAAAGCCCACCCGGACCAAGGAATCCAGACCCAAAATAGCAGGCTCCAAATGAACAGGCGGACGGCGGCATTGAGTTCGGCGCGGGCGGTGCTGATGTCGTTTCTGGCGGTGTCGGGCAATAGGCACCACAGGCGCGGCCAACAAACGATCGCGTCGAGGCCGTATTTCTCAAAGGATTTGCGTTCGTAGGCCCGCAGGATATTGCCCAGGCGGGTGGGCATGAGGTACGGGTTGGTGGGGCCAGCGTCGAGATCCAGGGGCAGGTTGTCCAGTTGCCCATGGATTTGGAGCAGTTTTTGATTGTCTTCGGGCGATCGCGTAGTTTTGGCCCTGAGCCGTTGAAAGTCCGCTTCTAGGCGATGTTGCTGGCGTTGATAGTGCTGAATGCGGCGTTTTTTGAGGGGATCGAACAGGGGATGCCAATAGCCCTCTAGGCCGCGCAGGATGCCAAATTCAAACCGTTCCACCAGGAAGGCGGACGCGATCGCGCCCCCCAAGCCCACGACCAGAACTCCCAATTGAATCGGTTCCGGCTGTTGGCCCAGCCACTCCAAGGCCGATCGCCAGCCAAATTTCTGGAGGGTAATGACCAGGCCGCCCACCCAAAAGAGGAACGGAGAACTCAGGAGGGCGGGAAACCAGTTTTCGGCGACCTTGCCGCCTACGCCTTCGAGGATTTTGGCGGTCATGGGGTGACGGGGCGATCTGTGGGGGGTTCGGCGGGGCGAAGGATCAACACATGCTGACGATGGGTGGAGCAGTGGTGGATGCGCTGGGCGCGGCTGCGGCGGATCCAGGTGTAGGTGCAGCCCGGTTCGGGGCAGCCATAGATCTCAACGCTCGGCAGGAGTGAAGGGTCGCCGGGGAGATGCTGGAAGCCGCCGCCCCGTAGGCTACAGTCGGGGTCGGCTAGGTGGCGTTTGAACTGTTGATCGGCCTCAGGATTTTGGGCAAAGAGGGTTTCGAGGGCGTCGGCGGCGGCGGTGGGGTTGGTGATTTCACGGTCAAGGATGGCGGCGAGGTGGGGTTCTAGATCCTGCGCGATCGCGGCTCCCAACAAGGTAGCCAGGTTCGGACGCAGGGCGCGGGCGGCGATGATGTAGTCCTCGTCGGTGTGCATGGCGTGGGGATGAGTGGGTGGGAAAGGATCAGCACTGCGCTCTAGAGGCCCAAATAGCTGAAGGCGCTCCAGTGGAAGGGATGGGCAAAGCTGCGATCGTCCGGATTTGCGGGACGAATGCCCATATTTTCGGCTTTCTTTTGGCCGTCAGTGCTGTCGCGTAACCAAATTTGAGCCTGGCGCAGGGCTTCGGGTGGGGTTTTTCCTTCCTTGCGCCAGAGGTCATAGAATTTCCGCAACAGGAGCGAGGTGCTGAGGTCAGAAACGGACCAGAGGGAGGCAACGATGGCCGCTACGCCCGCCTGCATCATGCCAACGGGGAGGCCGATCGCTTCGTCGGCGAGTTCGAGACCGGGGAGGCCCGTTTCACAGGCGGATAGGACGGCGAGGCGGATACCCGGTTTGTTGCCTTCGGTGAGTTTGAGGGCAAACAGGTCACGGAGGGTCAGCAGGCCATCGCTCATCAGGAGGCCGCTGTTGAGGGGTTCGCTGAAGCTGGTGGTGCCGTGGCAGGAGAAGTGGACGGTCGCGGCGTCAGCTAGGGCAGTTTTGACGGCTTCGGTTGTGGCTGTTTGGTGCCGCAGAATGGTGGGTCGGGGGAAGGTGCTGACGGCGGCCATGACTTCCCGCTCGGAACTGGGGAGGTCTTGGCGGGGATTGTCGATCGCGAGGATCGAGTCGGGGTTGGGATGGCGATTAGCGATCGCGCGGGCGGCGACGAGGGATTGGGCGTTGGGGGCGTAGGTGAAGAGGATTTCGTCGAGGGCGTAGCGGCGATCAGTGGGGCGGGTGGGGTCGTCGGTCCAGGCGGCGTGGAGGGGCAGCAAGCCAAACAGGCCGGTGGGGATCAGGATTGCTTGGTTGTGGTTGTGCCGTTTGAGGTGATCGATCAGGGGGGCCATGAGGTTATCCCACAGTTGGCGGGTGCCCTGGGCGATCGCGCTGTACCACCGCTCCCGTTTTTCATCTCGGGCCTGCTTCTTGGCTTGTGATTCCGGGTCTTGGCTGTGCTCATCGTTAGCTACTTTGTGATCTCCATAAGCCTGAAGCCAAGTTCGCACTAAGTCGATGAGGGTGGCTTCGGGGAAATCATCGAGCCACAGGGGCGCGATCGCGTGGGGTGTGGCGATGAGGGCGAGGCTGCCGTCGGGGGTGGGAATGAGATAAACGGTGGGTGCTTCGGTGCTCAGGTTTTGTTGAATCTCTTCGAGGCTGGGGGCTTGCAGGAAGGTTTCATAGCCGGGGACTTGGCGAATTTGGGCGATCGCGTCGGTCAAGTCCTGGCGCAGTCTTTGGGCTTCGGTGCGGTGCTGTTCGGGGGTGAGGGCTTGGCGATCGCGGACTTGCTGGTCGCGTTGGAGGCGTTCCAGGTTTTGCAGTTGGTTGGTGGTGTCCCGATAGCGATCAAATAGATTGGGGCGCTGCTGTTGGAGTTGTGCGAGGTCGGCGCGATCGCGTCGCAGGGTTTCGCTCAGCCCCCGAGCTCGGCCCCGTTCGATGGTTTCTAGGGCTTTGTCGAGTTGACCAGCTTTGGCATAGGCATAGGCCGCGCGACGGGGCAGGTCGGCGGTTTCTTTGAGTTCACCGGCTTGGCTGTCGAGGAGCGTGCAGGCCTGATACAAATCTTCCGCAGCGGCGAGGGCTTGCTCATAGGCTTGGGTTGCGGCATCCCAGTTCTGTAAATCACTGTGGAGATAGCCGAGTAATCCAGAAGTTCGGCGGCATTCCTTTGGAAACGCCTCGCGGGTATAGACTTCCAACGCCCGCTTGTAGGCCGCGATCGCCAGGTTTAGGTTGTCTGCCCGTTCCCCTCGGATGCGATTGCAGTAGGCATTGGCCAGGTTGTTTTGGGTCATGGCCCAATCTTTGGGAAACGACTCGCGAGTTCTGACCTCCAACGCTCGTTCGTAAGCCGTGATCGCCTGTTCTAGGTTCTCCGCCCGCTCCCCTCGGATGCGATCACCGTAGGCATTGGCTAAGTTGTTTTGGTGCATGGCCCAATTTTCAGGAAACGCCTCACGCGTATGGACTTCCAAGGCTTGCTCGGAGGCGGTGATTGCCTGTTCCAAGTTCTCGCCCTGTTCTCCCCGGATGCGATTACGGTAGGCATTGGCCAGGTTGTTTTGGGTTGTTGCCCAATTTTCGGGAAACGCCTTGCGGGTGTAGACTTCCAGCGCCCGTTGGTAAGCTGTGATCGCCTGTTCTAGGTTCTCCGCCCGCTCCCCTCGGATGCGATCACCGTAGG
>JAKRSF010000004.1:257875-802978 GCA_022402445.1 Cyanobacteriota bacterium
CATTGGCTAAGTTGTTTTGGTGCATGGCCCAATTTTCAGGAAACGCCTTGCGGGTATGGACTTCTAGTGCCCGTTGGTAGGCAGCGATCGCCCGTTCCACGTTGTCTGCCTGTTCCCCTCGAATGCGATTGCGATAGGCATTGGCCAGGTTGTTTTGGGTCATGGCCCAATCTTCAGGAAACGCCTTGCGGGTATAGACTTCTAGTGCCCGTTGGTAGGCAGCGATCGCCCGCTCCATGTTGTCTGCTCGTTCCCCTCGGATGCGATCGCTGTAAACAAGTGCCAGGTTGTTTTGGGTTCCTGCCCACCTTTCAGGAAACGCCTCGCGGGTATAGACTTCCATGGCTCGTTCGCAGGCGTTGATCGCCCGTTCCAGGTTGTCCGTCCGTTCCCCTCGGATGCGATTGCGGTAGGCATTGGCAAGGTTGTTTTGGGTCATGGCCCAATCTTCAGGAAACGCCTCGCGAGTTCTGACTGCTAGCGTCCATTCATAGGCGGAGATCGCCTGTTCCAAGTTATCCGCCCGCTCTCCTCGGATCCGATAGAGGTAAGCATTGGCAAGGTTGTTTTGGGTTGTTGCCCATTGTTCAGGAAATGCCTCGCGGGTGTAGACTTCCAGTGCCCGTTCATATGCCGCGATCGCCAGTTCCAAATTCAGCCAGCGCACCCCCAAGGGAAACTGCTGAATTAAGTTCCCGAAGTTGCCAAAGGTTGCCGCAATTAATTCTGGGTCATTTTGCCCAAGCAAGCGCTGAAAAGAGATAGGAAGCGTTGACAAAAACTCTGGGTTAAACCGGTCCAAATTAGCCTGCCAAAACCCATCAACCTGCGCTGGATCACCTTGGGTTTGGATAATCTGCCCCATCACCTCCCCCACAAACTGATCCATATCTTCCGCACCGCTCGCCGTGGCTGACTCCAGTCCCAACGCCTGCGCCACCTGCCCCGCAAACTGTCGCAGCCATCCGGCGTTGTTTTGACCATTTTCGGCCCTCTGGTCAGCAACCAGCCCCATCACCTCCACCAGCCCCGCATCCACCAACTTCTCGTGGGCTTGCAAGACGTTTCCCTCTTCCCCCGTCGGACAAGCCAACAACTGCTGAATCAATTGCAAATACGCTTGAATGCGCTGCTCGTCCATGGGGTCGCCTCAATCCTGGGGTGGAAAGTCACTAGATTCCCTCACCTTAGCCCAGGGGCCGCGATCACGCATCCAGGCCACGGGAGCAGAGTGTTAAGATCTTGAAAGCTTGCATAAACCCCATGGCAGCCAAAGACCTGTTTCACGAAGCCGTCAGACGCGCCCTAGAGAAAGAACGGTGGATCATCACCGACGATCCCCTGAGGTTCAAGTTTGGCAACGTCAACTTTCGCATCGATCTAGGGGCAGAGCGCCTACTAGCCGCAGAACGATCCGGCGAAAAAATTGCCGTCGAGATCAAAAGCTTTTTGAACCCTTCTGCTGTCACCGACTTCTATGCCGCCCTGGGGCAATTCCTCAGCTATCGCCTTGCCCTAGAATCTATCGAGCCAGACAGAGTTCTCTACCTGGCGATTCCCATTGACTCCTATCAAACATTTTTTCAATATGAATTTACTCAAATAGCCGTCGAGCGGTATCAAGTTTTGATTGTTGTCTATGACCCAGATCAGGAGAGAATCATTCAATGGATAAAATAGATCAATACCGAAATCATATCCAGACTCTTCTTAATCAATATGCCCAGGACGATCCCGTAGAGGAAAATATCGAAGTGCAACTTATCTTTGACCGCGATCGCGACCACTACCAATGGATGAATGTCGGTTGGCAGCAGTCCAAACGCATCTACCGCTGCATTATTCACTTTGACATTAAAGACGGAAAAATCTGGCTCCAGCAAAACCTAACTGACCAAAACCCCGCTGAAGAATTAGTCGCCATGGGTGTACCCCGAGAAGATATTATCCTCGGTCTCCATCCCCCCTACAAACGCCCCTACACCAACTACGGCGCAGCCTAGGAAAACCGCCGATATAATCAAAAACAACAGCACGATGCTTTAACCGCACGGGGGCCAACGCCAATGGTTGCCAACACCGACCCGAAGAATCGATGGACCACGGCTGACCTGGAATTCTTTCCCGACACCGGCGATCGCTACGAAATCATCGACGGAGACCTCTACGTGACCCGCGCTCCCCATCACAAGCACCAACGCATCTTGACGCGCCTCTGTAGAGCCCTACCGCTGAAAGATTCAGACAACCGTAGCGGCGAGCCCATTCAAACACCGGGTCTGATCTTTGCTGGGGAAGAAAATGTAATCCCCGATCTGATCTGGATTAGTGATGAAAAATCCGTCACCTGCATTGATCCGTCGGGACATTTCACGGCGGCCCCTGAATTGGTGGTTGAAGCTATTTCCCAGAGTTCCCAAGATATTGCCCGCGATCGCCAAGTGAAACTCAAACTCTATTCCCGAGTTGGCGTGCGGGAATATTGGATCATCGATTGGCAACAGCAAACCGTTGAGATCTACCGACGATCGCAGGCCCGCCTAGAATTAGTCTTCACCCTCTTTGCAGAAGACGAACTCACCTCGCCCCTCTTCGCCGACTTTTCCCTCAAGGTGTCTGAGCTGTTTGATTAATGGGAACTGACGGGGTTTCAGACGATCGCCCCTAATCCGCCACCACCCGCAGCAGCCACACAAACATCACCCCCAACAGGGCATAGGTCCCCATGGCGATCAACGCATTGAAATCTATGGTGTAGCGATCAGCAAAGGTGGGATTGGTGAACAAATTACTGAAGGGAGCCACATACGGCCCCGACAGGCTATTAATGCCCTGGGCGAAGACATTATTCGGATTTGCGCCAAATAATTGCAGGACAAAGCGCATCCCCAGCAGGATTTCTAGCGCCCCAATGAGATAAAAACAGCCCCGTTTTACCCGGCGGATAATTTCATTGCGCCGCGCGATCGCCAGTTGCCGTTCCTCCTCCCGCAGGCGACGCTCTTCCGCCCGCAGTTGCATTTGGTAGAGCCGCTGGGCTTCGGGGGCCGAATCGCCAGCAAAATCACCGCGCGGTCCGTCCAGATCCGGGCGCTGGGCACCGCGATCGCGCGGCAGATCCGCATCATCGTAGGGATTGTTGGGGGGCTCTTGGCCGGGATAGTCGCCGCGCATGGCACCGGGGGGCAGGGATAGTCCCCATTCTGCCCCCCCGATGGCCCCGTAACAAGAACCGAATGGCCCAGATCGACTACCGGGCCGCCCGCACAATCAGCGTAGTGCCCCGGTGGCGACGGGCGACGATCTTGGGCAAATTGCCGTGGAGCGCCCGCTGCAACAGGCTGTCACGACTTGCGCCGATCGCGATCGCATCGCAGAAATGTTCATCCGCCAGGGCCAGGATCGTCTCCGCGATTTGGGTGCCCTGGGAGCAGACCGCCCGCGTGGGCACCCGCCGACTCAGCCGCCGCCATGCCCGATCCATCGTCTGCGTTTCCACCGGCCCCGACTCCGGCGTATGGACCTGACACAAAATCACCTCCGGCGTTTGGCTGAGTTTTGCCAGTCCCGGCATCAGTTGCAGCGCCCGCTGGATATTCGGGCCGCCGCTGACGGGCACCAGCCACCGATCCAGGCGCGGTTGTGGATACAAATCCCGCAGGGGCGCATGGGGCCGCCGCGCGATCGCGGCAAACACCTCCTGGGACCATTTCACCAGCAGCACATCACAGGGGGCTTGGCTGATCAGATCATCCGTCACCGTCCCAAAGGCCCGATCCGCCGGAGCCTGCTCCCCCTGCCAGCCCAGCAAAATGCCATTGGCGTGGCTGCCGTGGATCGTCTCCAAAATCGCCTGGGAAATATTGTGGGTCGTGCGCGCCTGCACATGGATCGGCACCTGCCACCGCTGGCCGATCGCCACGGCATCATCGAGCCAGGGACGAAACCGGTTCAAATCCACCACCGCCTCCGATGGGGGCCGCCCGTTCGGCACCGGCACCACATGCAAACATTCGATCGCGTACTGCCGCTCCTGGGCGATCACCAGGGCCAGCCGCAGCATCGCCCCCGCCGTGTGGGGATTCGCCAGGGGCACCAGCAACAGCCCCCGCCCCGTCTTCGGTGCCCGCACCCGATAGACCCCATAGGACGGATGCATGGCCCTCGGGCGATCGCGGCGCGGCTCATCCCCCAAGGATTGCGACTCCAGCCGCAGCAGATCCGATCGCGTCACAATGCCCACCAGCCGCCGCCCCTCCAGCACCGGCAACCGGCTGAGGCGATAGCGACTGAACAGGTAGCGCACATCCGCCAAACTGTCGTCCACCTGCACGGCCATCGGGTGCGGCGTCATCAGTTCCGTAATGGGCGCATCGGGATCTAATCCGTTATCGGTGGCCTCCGTTAGGTCCGTTTGGGTGAGAATGCCGATCAGCTCCCCCCCCCGCATCACCGGAAAGCCGCGATGGTGCGATCGCTGGAACGTATCGAGCACCTCCGTCGCCGTCAGGGTGGCATCGAGGGTTTCCACGGGGCTGTGCATGGCGTCCTGGGCCTGGAGGGCCGCGAGGCGATCGGCGGGGCGACTCCCCTCCGTCGGATCAATGCCCCGCAGGGCCAGCAGCCGCCCATAGAGAGATCCCGGATCCACACTTTCCGCCACCAGATAGGACACAACGACCGCCATCATCAGGGGCAGGACCACATTAAAATCCGCCGTCATTTCAAAGACGATCGCGATCGCGGTGATCGGCACCCGAGAGACGGCCCCAAAAAATGCCCCCATCCCCACCACCGCATAGGTGGCCGGTTCCACCCCCTCCACCAGGCGATCGCCCAGGACCGCCACCAAGGATCCCAAGGACGCCCCCAGCATCAGCGACGGCGCAAACAGCCCCCCCGTTGCGCCGGAGCCAAAGGCCAGAAGTGTGAGCAGAAAATAGAGGCCGAAGGTGGCCAACTTAATGGGCCAGTCCCCCACGCTGTCCCCCACCAGGGACTCGCGCATCCAACTGTAGTTCCAGTAGCCGCTGGGCAGCAGGGCCATAATGCCGCCGGTCACCAGCCCCGCGAGGCCCATCCGCAGGGGGAGCGATCGCCCCAGCAGACCGGGCAGCCGTTGACCTAGGCGCAAACTGGCCAAAACGCCGCGATTGAACCAGGCCCCCAGGTAGCCCGCCATGAGGCCCAACAGCAGATAGGCCGGGATTTCCGCCGGATTGAAGGCCGTCACCGCCCGCCCCACGTTCAGGTTCACCGGCAGCGCTTCGCCCCCGAGGATGCGCGCCACCACGGCCCCCACGAAGGACGCCAAAATCGCCGGTCCCATGGTCAGGCCCGACACGTCCTGCAACAGTTCTTCAATGACGAACAGCACCCCCGCGATCGGCGCATTGAAGCCCGCCGCCAAGCCCGCCCCGGCCCCCGCCGCGATCGCCTGGCGTCGATAGTCCGGCGAGGTGGGAATCCAATAGCTCAACTGGGCCGCCAGGGCCGCCCCCACCTGGACCGTTGGCCCCTGTCGCCCCAGGGTCAGGCCGGAGCCTAGGGTGAGAACCGTCGCCAGCATTTTTGTGACCGCCAGCCGCAGGGCCGCCACCATGGGCCGTCCGGTCAGGGCCGCCTTCACCTGGGGAATGCCGCTCCCGGCGGCCTCCGGCGCAAACCGCTGCACCAGCCACCCCGCGATCGCGCAGCCCGCCAACCCCACCAGCGGCAGCACCAGCCAGGGGGGCCAAGCACCGGAGGCCATCTGCACCCGCCAGGTGCCCACCAGGGCGGAGCCCCATTTCAGGAAAAAAGCCGCCAAACCCGCCACCAGCCCAATGGTGCAGGCTTCAATCAGGGCCAGGGTCTTGGGCCGCAGCAGGGGCAGCCACAGCCACCGCCCGCGATCGCGCAGCGATCGCCCCAGATGCCGCAAACCCTCGACCCGGGATCCCCTCGGGGGGGCCGCTCCCGGTTGCCCGGTGCCAAAGCGCTGCCCAAACGGTGCCACGGTTTTGTTTCGATTTCTGGGATAAGTGATCGCGGGAGAACTTTAGGACGCCATGCGATCGCCCCCTAGCCCGATCGCCCCGTCACCGACAGGCCCTCCACCGCCATCGACGGGGTGCGGCAGGAGCCATTCCAGTCCGCATCACCCCCCAACAGGGTCACCTGCTTGAGGGCGCTGTAGACATTGCCCGCCACCATGGTGTCCTTGACGCGGCCAATGATTTCGCCATTGCGGACCCAGTAGCCCAGATCCACATTGATGGAAAAGTCGCCGGAGATGCCCGGTCCGCCGCCGAGGATTTGATCCACCACCAGGCCGTTGCCCAACTGTTTAATTAAATCCTCCAGGGTGCCGTAACCCGGAGCGATCGCGAAATTGAACAGTCCCGGCGTCGCATAGCTGCCCAGACCGGGCCGGAAACCGTTGCCCGTGGTGCCCATGCCCAGCCGCCGCCCGGTGGTGCGATCGCAGTAGAACGATTTCAAAACGCCCCGATCAATAAACGTCAACGCCCGCGTGGGGGTGCCCTCATCATCAAAGGGGCAACTGTACGGCCCCTCCGTCGGCACCTGGGCGATCGTCAGTTTGTCCGACAGCACCACCTCCCCCAGGCGACTGTCCGCCAGCATCCCCTGGCCGGAACCGCTGCGCCCCCCCCAGGGGGACGATCCCTCAAATACTTGCTTACCATTGAGGGCCGCCTGGACCGTGCCCCAGAGCATATCCGCCGCCTTCGAGGTGAACAGCACCGGCACCCGGCGATCAGTCACCGCCGCCGCCTCCGATGCCCAGGCCAGCCGCTGGATCAACTGCCGCGCGATCGCGTCCGGCGACAGGCCATCCCGCTGGGTTTGCCCATCGGAAACATAGAGAAAATCATCGCCGCGCACCCATTCCGTGGACATGAAACAGCCCAAGGTCGTGTCGCTATAGCCGCAGTCGAGCCCTTTCGAGTTAACCAGGCGCGTCGTTTCCAGGTCACATTCCCACTCCGCCGAGCACAGCACCTCCGGGTACACGTCCCGCACCGCCGCGATCGCTGCGCGGCCCCATTCAATGCACTGCTCCACCGGTACCGGCCGCCCCAGGTCCGGATAAACCGCCGTGGCCGTCCCGTCCGCCAGATCAATCTCCTCCGGCTCATTGAGATCACTGAGGGCCAGCGCCCGCGCCACCAGCACCGACGCCTCCACCGGCCCATAGGCCACCGCCAGCCCCGGTCGCCCATCGCGCCAGAGCCGCAGGGCCGTCCCCGCCGACTGGGCACTCTCGATTTGCTTGAGACGGTTCGCCTCAAAAAAAACCGGCCGCGACAGGGACTGGGACTGAAACACCTCCGCCGCCTGGGCCCCCGATCGCAGGGCCTGTTCAATCAACGCTTCGGGGACGAGCCCCGGGGCAGCCCCCTGTTCCGATCGGTGTTGAGACCCCATAAGGCAAATCAGGCAAATGTCCTATTTAATGTCGAGTGGGCCGCCGCGATCGCCGCATCCCTTGGCCCCCGATTCCGTTCCGGCCACCGCCACACGGGTCGCCCATGGCCCCGGCGAATGCCCCAAATTGTACCCCCCCGTGCGATCGCGCGGCCCACAGCCATCCCTTCGATCAGCGGATCTCGAAATCGTCCCAACCCACCGCCGCCACCGCGATCGCGCAGACTGCTAGATTTGATACCCTAGCTTAAATACGACGTTGGGAGCGAGACAGCGCAGTGGATATTCAACTTGGACGGGGCAAAACCGCGCGCCGCGCATACGGCATTGACGAAATCGCGCTTGTGCCGGGTCCAAGAACCCTTGACCCGAGCCTTGCCAACACCCGCTGGACCATCGGCGGCATCGAGCGCGACATCCCCATCATCGCCAGCGCCATGGACGGCGTGGTGGATGTGAATATGGCCGTGCGTCTCTCCCAGCTCGGCGCGATCGGCGTCATCAACCTCGAAGGGGTCCAAACCCGCTACGACGATCCAAACCCCCAACTCGATCGCATCGCCGCCGTCGGCAAAGACGAATTCGTCGGCCTGATGCAGGAACTCTACGCCGAACCCATTAAAGAAGACCTGATCGCCAAGCGCATCCGCGAAGTCAAGGAGCAAGGGGGCATCGCCGCCGTCAGCGCCACCCCCGCCGCCGCCCTCAAGTTTGGCAGCGCGATCGCCGAAGCCGGAGCCGACCTACTCTTCATCCAAGCCACCGTCGTCTCCACCGCCCACCTCTCCCCCGAGGCCGTCACCCCCCTGGACCTAGCCAAATTCTGCCAGGACATGCCCATGCCCGTGGCCCTGGGGAACTGCGTCACCTACGAAGTGGCCCTGAATCTGATGAAAGCCGGAGCCGCCGCCGTCATGGTGGGCATTGGCCCCGGTGCCGCCTGCACCTCCCGGGGCGTCCTGGGCGTCGGCGTGCCCCAAGCCACCGCCGTATCCGACTGCGCCGCCGCGAGGGATGACTACTTCCGCGAAACCGGCACCTACGTGCCCATCATTGCCGATGGGGGCCTGGTGACCGGCGGCGACATCTGCAAGTGCATCGCCTGCGGGGCGGATGCGGTGATGATCGGCTCCCCCTTTGCGCGGGCCGCCGGGGCACCGGGGCGCGGCTTCCACTGGGGCATGGCCACCCCGAGCCCGGTCCTGCCGCGCGGCACCCGCATCAATGTGGGCACCACCGGCACCCTCGAAGAAATTCTGGTGGGTCCCGCCAAGCTCGACGACGGCACCCACAACCTGCTCGGAGCCCTCAAAACCAGCATGGGCACCCTCGGGGCGAAGGATCTTAAGGAAATGCAGCAGGTGGAGGTGGTGATTGCGCCCTCGTTGCTGACGGAGGGCAAGGTGTACCAAAAGGCCCAGCAGCTTGGCATGGGCAAATAGGCCAACCCCCCGGAGCCCTTCCCTATACAATGGAAAGTAGCGGAGACGCATGTTTCCGTTCACTCCTCACACCACTTTTTCGCCTGGGCTACGGCTCGGGCGTTTTTTTGGCTTTTTGGGGGGTGGTGGGCCGCGATCGCGGCGGCATCGGCCCAAGGCAGCGGCCCCCGCCCCGGAGGTGGTCAAGGCTCCGGAGCCCTGAAAAATTGACAGCCCCAGGGGCGATCGCGGGGCTCAGGCGTTGTATTGCCACCCGATTGGTATACTATGAGGCTATATCGCAGTCATTGAAGGATCGCCTGGCATGTCAGCAGCTGCCGCCGTCACCGATCAAACGTTTAAAGAAGACGTTTTAGAGAGTCCCATCCCCGTTTTGGTTGATTTCTGGGCCCCCTGGTGCGGTCCCTGCCGCATGGTTGCCCCGGTGGTCGATGAAATTGCCAAGGAGTACGACGGCCGCATCAAGGTCGTGAAGCTCAATACGGACGACAATCCGAACACCGCAAGCCAGTACGGCATCCGCAGCATTCCGACGCTGATGCTGTTCAAGGACGGCGAGAAGGTAGAAATCGTGGTGGGGGCAGTGCCCCGTACGACCCTGGCGACGACCCTGGAGAAGCACCTGTAGGTAGCCCCACGGAACGATCGCGCGGGCCATGGCGGCGACCCCGGACAGATAAGGATAGGCTCGCGCCATGGCAGCCTCGACATGATTAGGGCGATTCGGTCGTGGTCCATCCTGGGCCGTCGCGGCCAGAGGCGGTCGCCAAACGTCTCGGATCAATGGAGATCTGAGACGTTTTTTGATCGACGTTGGTGAGTTTTTGAGGCGATCCGAATGGCCCCGTCGTTTCCCGTTTCCGATGCTGAACACCTCATGGGCCGCGATGCCCTGCGATCGGCCCTGCTGGAGTTGGTGGATCGGCTGCCGGCGGTGGAGCACGGCTCCTTGATCCAGGAGGCTTTGACCGCGATCCTTGAACTGGCGGCCACGCGGACTGATCGCCTGGACTGGAAGATTCTGGTGGGGTCGCTCCAGGATTTGCAGCGGGGCGTTGAGGCGTTTTACGATCGCCGCGCCGTGCGGAAGGTCACCCTGTTTGGGTCGGCGCGCCTGTCGGAAACTTCGCCGGAGTACGCGATCGCGCGGGAATTTGCCCAGCGGATCGTCGAGCGCGGCTTCATGGTGCTCACCGGAGCGGGGGGCGGCATCATGCAGGCGGGCAATGAGGGGGCCGGGGCAGAGCATTCCTTTGGCCTCAATATCGACCTGCCCTTCGAGCAAACCGCCAACCCGTTTATTGACGGCGACGAGAAGCTCATTGACTTCAAATACTTTTTCATCCGCAAGCTCTTTTTCCTGCGGGAGAGCGATGGGGTGGTGCTCTGTCCCGGCGGTTTCGGGACCCAGGATGAAGCCTTTGAATGTTTGACCCTACTGCAAACGGGCAAATTTGGCCCCGCGCCGGTGGTGCTGCTTGATCGACCGGGCGGCAGCTATTGGCATGAGTGGGAGCTATTCCATCGGGACCATTTGGCCAAGGCGGGGTTGATTTCGCCGGAGGATCTGGGCCTGTATACCCTCACCGATGAGGTGGCCGTGGCCTGCGACGCGATCGCCAACTTCTATCGCATCTACCATTCCAGCCGCTACGTGGGCGATCGCCTGGTGCTGCGGCTGCGGGCGGACCTGACCGACGAGGCCGTCGAGGAACTTAACCACAGCTTCAGCGACATCGTGACGGAGGGGCGCATCGAAAAAACCGCCGCCCTGCCCGCCGAGAGCCAATGCACCACCGCCCACCTGCCCCGGCTGGTGCTGTCGTTTGATCGCGTCAGCCTCGCGCGACTCCATCAATTGGTGCATCAGATCAACCGCTACGAACCCGTTTCGACCCCCCGACCCGACTTTTCCATCCGTTAGGGGCCACGGGGAACGAATTTCGCCGCTAAAATGCCCGTCAGGGACGCGATCGCCCGTGACCGCCCCCTTGGCCGTGCTCAAACGCCAATCCTTCATTCCCCTTCGCCCCATCCCCCCGTCACCATGTTCAAACGCAAGCCAACCCTCCCCAGCGTCACCTACCTCGCCGAAGGCAGCAACTTCCAGGGCAACCTGCGCACGGCGGGGGGCCTACGCATTGACGGCGAAGTCCACGGCACCGTCGAGGTGGGGGGCGATCTGGAGGTGTCCGCCACCGGCAGTATCGAAGGGCCGGAGGTGAAGGCCAACAATATCTTTCTCCAGGGGGCCGTCAAGGGCAATGTCATCGCTGGGGGCACCCTGAGCCTGAGCCGCACGGCGCGCCTGGAGGGGGATGTGATTGCCGCGTCCCTCAATATCGAAATGGGCGCGTTCTATGTGGGCCATATCGTCACCCAAAACGAACCGCCCCCGGCCCTGCCCTCGGCCCCCGCGTTCCCGAAGCTGGTGGGACGCAGTGACGATTAATTAGGGCAAGGTTGCGGGGGCGGTGGGGTAAATCTGCCGCTTGGGGTTGGCGCGATCGCGGCGATCCTTAGGTTCCTGCGCCAGTTTCCTGCGCCCGGTCCTCGGTGGGGCCTAGGGGCGAACCGTTGTGGTGGGGCTGCCGGGATAGGCGGGGTAGAAATCGCGGGGGCGATCGCGGCCATCGATGCACTGGGCCATGGTGAGGTCGCGATCGCGATCGAGGGCCGTCTGCAAACCGGTCACGCAGTCCGCCAACCGCAGGGGCAGCAGGGTGCGGCGGCAGTGATCCAGCACCGGTAGCACCTCCCCTTCCGGGTTCAGGGTTTGGATGGCGCTTGTGCATTGGGCCATTTCCACCGGGCGGCGCGAGAGGCGGCAATGATCCACCGCCTGGTCAATGGTGGCGGGCGTTGTTGCCATCAGGTGGGCCGTGCAGGCTTCCAGTTGCTCGGGCCGCAGGACATAGGCGCAGGCTACGGCGATGCGATCGTCCTCTAGGCCAAAGCTTGCGAGGGTGGTGGCGCATCCCTCGAAGGAGTAGGGATCGTAGGGGGCATAGGGCCGCAGGGTGGTGCGGCTGTCGCTGCGGCCGGTGCTGGTGCTGGCTTCGGCGGCGGGCAGGTTCGTGACGGAAATCGCCCCGAGGACGCCCAAGGCGAGGGCAGGGATGAGGCGGCGCAGGGGGGCTTTCAAGGGAATCATCTCCAAAGGGTCTGAATCGGTATGGATGGGGTGAGGGGGCGATCGCGGGAGGTGGGCGGCTCGGGTGGGTGGCCGGAGCGCGCCCCATGCCCTGCAATCCTGAAACAAGGGGTTTTTTAATCAATCCCTTGCCCCGACCGGTTGAGCGGTGGGGACATCAGGTTTAGGGGAGACGCGTCGGGTGACGGGCGCTAGCTGGCCGCGATCGCGATGCCAACGTTCTTATAGAAGGCCACATACCCGGCGATGTTTCGGGCGGCGTCCTTCGGGGTGGGGTAATACCAAGCGGCATCCTTGAGGGTTTTGCCGTTGGCGACGATGCTGTAGTAGCTGGCGACCCCTTTCCAGGAGCAGGTGGTGTGGGTGTCGGTGGGGACAAAATGGTCCGCCGCGATCGCATCGGGGGGGAAGTAGTAATTGCCTTCCACCTGCTCACAGCGATCGCTCTGGGCGAGGACAATGCCGTCAAGGGTTGCGGTGACCATAGGATTTAAGACGTTTGGGACGCGCTCGGGTTCTGGATCTGGGGGCCTGTCGCCGTTGAGTCTAGCAAATTGGGGCGATCGCGGTCCCCTCCGCCGGTGGCCCCAGGGGGATTTAGGGTAGGGGGGAAACCCGCCGTTCTAGGTAAATTAAGCCAGGATGGAAGGGAGCCCAGAAGAGCAACGGTGATGTTTGCGCAAGGCGACATTCTACGCGATCGCTATCGCCTCGATAGCAAACTCAGCACCAGCCCCCAGCGGGAAAGCTGGCTAGCGGAGGATGTGGGTGATGGCACCTACGTGACGGTGAAACTGCTGCCGGTGGGGGGCACCACCCGCTGGGAGGACATCAAACTCATCGAGCGGGAGGCGCAAATCCTCGAGGTGCTGCACCATCCGCGCATTCCCCAATTCCGGGACTATTTCGCCCTAGACGACGCGGACGGCCCCGCCGGACGCGGCCATTGGTTCGCCCTGGTGACCACCTATATCCCCGGCCAGTCCCTCCAGCAGCAGCTCGCCAGGGGCCACAGTTTCGCGATCGCGGAGGTGCGGGCGATCCTAGAGGCGGTGCTAGAAATCCTGGCGATGCTGCACGATCGCCGCCCACCGCTCCTGCACCGGGACATCAAACCCAGCAACCTGGTGCGGGGGGAAGATGGGGAAATTTATTTGATTGATTTCGGTTCCGTCCAGGTGCGCCCTCGGGATTTGGGGGCCACGTTCACCGTGGCGGGCACCTATGGCTATACGCCCATTGAACAGTTTGGGGCCCAGGCGGTGCCCGCGTCGGATCTTTATGCCCTGGGGATGACGGCGGTGCATTTGCTGACGGGCCAGTCGCCCGCTTCCCTGCCCCACAAAAATCTGCGGGTCCAATTCCACGATCAGTTGCCCAAACGGTGCCCGGAATTTCTGGTGCAGTGGCTTGATCGCGTGACGGCGGCGGATGCGGAGGAGCGGTTTGTGGATGGGGCGGCGGCGTTGGCGGCCCTGCGGCGGGGTCCGGCAATTTCCCGAGGGTTGTCCTCCCGTACGGGGGCGATCGCAGACCCATCCCGGGCCATGGAGCTACCGCGATTGCGGCGGGTGAAGCTGTCGCGATCGTCGTCGCACCTGGTGATCGAGGTGCCGTCCCAGTTCACGGTGACCTATTGGCAGCCGTTCCTAGACAAAATTCGGGCGATCGGGCCATGGCTGCGGCGGGGACGCGATCGCTGGCAGCAGCTCGACGCCACCGCCAAAACCTATTGGATCGTCGGCGGCGCGATCGCCCTTTTTCTCCTGGCCCTCGTGACGCCGGGGGGCCTGCCGATGGTGATCGCCAGTCTCCTCGCCCTGCCCATCAAGGCCGTTTCGGCGGTGCTGTCGCTCCTATTTCCCCTGCTGCTGACGGCCTATCTGGTGTCGGCGATCAGCGCGGGGGCCTACTTTGAAAGCACGGCCCTTTTTTTCACGGAGCACCATTGCGATCGCTACCAGCGGGGGCTCTTTGGGCGGCATCCCCTGCGCGTCAAGCTCACGGAGGTGGCGGGGGTCCACACCGTGCCGGTGGTGATGGGCTCGGGTCAGGTGCATTCTGGCCTGATTCTGGATCTGCATCCCCACGCAAAATTGCCCCCCGGCGGCGAGGCGATCGCGGCCCAGGCGATCGGCACCCACCTGACGGAGGAGGAGGTGCTGTGGCTGGGCGACGAGATCCAATCCTGGCTCATTGAGCGTGCCCACGAACGGGCCGTGCGGGCGGCGGCGAAGGATGGGCCGGCCAACCCATTGCCGCCGCCGGAACCCTAGAACCCGTGGGGCTGTAGGCTCGGAAGGTAGGGATTCCAGGGTTTCTAAGGCCCCCGTCCCGCCAGATTTTTTTCAGTTCAATCTCCTCAAAATTCCCCATCCTATGGCTGCGACCCCCTTGACCCCCCTGCGATCGCTGGACCCGCGCGATCGCTTTTCGATCACCTTTGCGCCCCTCGACTGGGGGGACCTCTACCGGCAGGCGGACGACCCGGCCAATGGGGCGATCGTGGTGATGGGGGGCACCGTGCGCCAGCAGACGGACGGCAAGCCGGTTCAAGCGTTGGCCTACCAAGCCTATGAACCCATGGCGATCGCGGTGTTTCAGCAAATTGCCGCCCAGATCCGCGATCGCTGGCCCGCCGTCAACCGCATCATCATCCACCACCGCACCGGCACCCTCGCGATCGGTGAACTGAGCGTCCTGGTGGCCGTCGGCTGTCCCCACCGGGCCGAAGCATTTGAAGCCTGTCGCTTCGCGATCGACACCCTCAAACACAACGCCCCCATCTGGAAAAAGGAACATTGGGCCGACGGCTCCAGCGACTGGGTGAGCATCGGGGCCTGCGAAACCCTAGGCGGCGCAGATCATGCCCCAGCAGATTCCCCATAAAATTCCCCAACGGATCCCAAAGACGCCCCGCGATCGCCCCACCCCTAGGCCAGTTTCAGAAGCGCCCAGCCCCCCAGGAACCCCCGCGTCCCCCTTGGCAGAATCACCGTGCTAGAACTGCGGAAAGCAAGGTTGATGGGTAGACCGCTCAGCCCCAACGCAACCGGATAGACGGGTCCAGTGCTGGGGCTTGGATCCCTGGGGTGGAGGCTGGGTCTAGGGGCTTGGGCTGGATTCTTGGGCTGGACTCATGGACTGGATGATTGATGCGCGCGACCTCACCAAACGCTTTGACCGCCACATCGCCGTGGATGGCATCAGCTTGGCGATCGCCCCTGGGGAAGTCTATGGCCTGATTGGCCCCAACGGTGCCGGTAAAACCACCCTGATTCGGATGCTCGCCGCCGTCGATCCCCCCACCCTCGGGGAGGTGTACATCAATGGTTTTGCCGTGGGCGATCGCCGCCAGCGCCACCACATCGCCCGGTGCATCGGCTTTTTGCCCGACGATTTTCCGGTCTATGACGATCTGCTGGTGCGGGACTACCTGGAATATTTCGGGCGGCTTTATGGGCTCCATGGCCTTGCCCTCGAAGGGCGCATTTATGACGTGCTGACCCTGGTGCAGTTGGATCAAAAGCGCGATGCAATCATCGGCACCCTGTCGCGGGGGATGAAACAGCGCCTGAGCCTTGCCCGGACGGTGCTCCATGGGCCGTCCCTACTGCTGCTGGATGAGCCGGTGTCGGGCCTAGATCCGATCGCGCGGCAGGAGTTTCGCCAAATTATCCGCAGTTTGCACGGGGCGGGGATGACGGTGCTGATCTCGTCCCATGTGCTCAGCGATCTGGCGGAACTCTGCACCTGCGTGGGCATTATGGAAACGGGGAACCTGGTGGCGAGCGCGCCCCTGACGGATCTCTATGACCAGTTTTCGCACCAGACGCTGCACCTGGGGGTTTTGGAGCACCTCGAGGACCTGCGGGCTTTGCTGGAGCGCCATCCCCTGCTGGGTGCCCTGGTGGTGGACCGCGATCGCCAGACCATTACGGCCCGCTTCAGGGGCTCCGATCGCGATCGCGCGGCCCTGCTCCAGGACATTGTGGCCGCCGCCATTCCCCTGGTGGAGTTCCGGTGCGATCGCGACAATCTCGAACAAATTTTCCTTAAGCTAGATCGCCGCCAAACCTCATGAGCGCTTCTTCTCCCCCCCGCCGCCGCCGCGCCCCAAAAGCCTTGGCCCTGTGGGGTGATCGCCTGGGCCACTGGAACCCGCAACTGTGGCGGGAACTTCAGGGACTCATCAGTAGGAAAACCTTGGTGCTGGCGCTGTTATGCAGCCTGATTTTGCAGATTGCCTTTGGCCTCCTGTGCCTTTCCCCCGTGAGTAACCTGGTGGAGTCTAACCCCCTCGAGCTCCAGCGTGTCTTTCCCCATGCCTCGGCGATCGCGCTCCACACCTGCCTCAGCGACAAATATGCCCAGACCGGCAGCGAGCCCAGCCCCCAGGCGTTCTATGGGCACTGTAGCGGCGATCGCCACCCCGTCGTCCAAACCTGGCTCAAGCAAAACCTCAAGCAGGGCTACGGCTTCTACCTCTACACCAATCGCTATTGCACCGGCCCCATCATTTCAGACACCTCAGCTCCCCTGTGCCTCGCCGATGGCAGGGGGGGCTATGGGGTGAACTGGCCCCTGCTGGTGCGGGAAATGCTGCCCTGGTGGCGCTGGTTCGTCATGGCCCTGGTGGCGGTCGGCGGGGCCTACTGCATCAGCAATAGCTGGGCCAATGAAACGAAATTGGGCACGCTGGCCTTCATTCGCCTGAGCCCGGAGTCGCGATCGCGGCTGCTGCTAGGGAAACTGCTCGGCACCCCGGCCCTGGTCTACGGCACCGCCTTGAGCCTAGTGCCCCTCCACCTGTGGCTGTCCTGCATCAATCCGCTGCCCTGGGGGTTCAAGCTCGCCAGCGACGGTTTCGCGATCGCCCTAGCGGGCACGGTCCTGGTGGCAAGCCTCACGGCCTCGATCTGGACCGGCACCCCCAGCCTCCCCCTGCTGGCCCTGGTGATCCCCCTGCTGATCCTGGGCAGCACCATCATGGGGGCTAGTGATGTGGCCACCTACGGCACCAGCAACGGCCCCCACGCCCAATGGTATGGCCTCGAACTATTTGAGGAACCCACCCTGGTGCTGCTGTTGGGCATTGGGGTGCTGCTGGCCCTGGCCCAAGTGCTGTGGCAGTCGGCCATTCGGCGGTTTGATGATCCCTGCGGCACCCCCATGACCCGGCGGCAAGCCTACGGCGTTGCGATCGCCCTCAATGGCCTCGCGATCGGCTTCTTTTTCCCCATCAGCCCCACCAACGGGGTCAGCACCCTGCAATCCTGGGGCGCGGTGGCCGCCGGGTTGATTCTCTACCAAATGTTTGCCATCTGGGCGCTCTTCCCCGACCGGCAACGGCTGCTGGACTGGTGCCGCTATCGTCACCTGGATCGCACCGCCGCTAAGGAATCGGGACGGGTCGCATTCCACCGCAGGGCGAGCGGCCTCGGGCAGTGGATCTGGCATGAGGATAGCCCCCCCCTGGCGGTGCCTGCGATCCTGACGGGCCTGACGATGATCCTGTGGAGCCCCTGGGCGATCGCCATGGGCCTGCGCATTGCCCAGGGGTTTAATCCCGATCGCCCCGCCCTCTCCCTCTCGGCGCAGGATCCGTGGTTCTGTTTGGGGGGTCTCCTGATCCCCACCGCCCTGATCACCGCCCTGCTGGCCCTCTGCACCTGGCAGTTTTTGGTGTTCCACCCCAAGGGCCGCTCCTGGATTGTGTGGACGATTTTTGGGGTGACGATCCTGCCCATGGCCCTGCTCCTGGTGGTGCTGTTCTTGGTGGATGGACCGGAGAATATGCCCCTGTGGCCCTGGCTACTCACCCTGTCGGGGCCGGTGCTGTTGCCGCAGGTTGCCTTGGGCCTCCATAGCCTGCTGGAGTTCGCTAAGGCGATCGCGATCGCCTTAGTTCCCCTGGCCCTGTGCTTGAGGGTCACCACCCGCACCCTACGGCACCTGGGACGCAGCGAAAGCCAAGCCCTCCTCGGTGACGGCAAGGGTTAACCCCATGGCCCCACTAAACCAGGCTTCTACCCTCTAGCCCATCGACTCCGCCAACTCCGCCAACTGGGCCTGCTGATCCTGGCTGATGCAGGATTCGATCGCCTCGTCGATATCCCCCTCTAGGGCCGTCGTCAGGGTGAAGTTGCGGCCCAGGCGGTGGTCCGTCATGCGGTTGTCCTTGTAGTTGTAGGTGCGGATTTTCTCCGATCGCGACCCCGTACCCACCTGCAACCGCCGCGACGAACTCACCGCCTCCTGCTGCTCCCGGAGCTTCATGTCATAGAGCTTCGCCCGCAGGATCTGCATCGCCCGCTCCCGGTTCTTGAGCTGCGATCGCTCCTCCGTACAAAACACCCGAATCCCCGTCGGCTTGTGGAACAGATCGACGGCGGTCTCCACCTTGTTCACGTTCTGGCCGCCCGCCCCGCCCGATCGCGCCGTCGTCAGTTCAATATCCTTCGGGTCAATCTGCACCTCCACCTCATCCACCTCCGGCATCACCGCCACCGTCGCCGTCGAGGTATGCACCCGGCCCCCCGCCTCCGTCGCCGGCACCCGCTGCACCCGGTGGACCCCGGCCTCATATTTCAGCTTGCTGTAGACCTTCTGGCCCTGCACCTCCACGATCGCCTCCCGGAAGCCCCCCATATCCGCCGGAGACTCGCTCACCAGCTTCACCTGCCAACTTTGGGACTCCGCATAGCGGGAATACATCCGCAGCAGATCCCCCGCCCAAATGCACGCCTCATCGCCCCCGGTGCCCGCCCGGATTTCCAACATGATGTTCTTCTCATCGTTGGGATCCTTCGGCAGCAGCAAAATCGTCAGCCGCGCCTCTAGCTCCTGGATCTTGCCCTGCAACTCTTCCACCTCCAGGGCCGCCATCTCCCGCAGATCCGGATCGCTCGCCGCCTCCTTGAGCACTTCGCGCGCCCCCACCAGCTCCTCGCAGGCATCCTTCCAGGCATGGTAGGTGGCCACCGTCTCCTCCAGGGACGATCGCGCCGTCGCCACCCGCTGATATTCCGTTGGGTTGCTGGCCACATCCGGGTCCGCCAACTGCCGCGTCAATTCCTCAAAGGTTTGCTCGACGGAGTTGAGTTTATCGATTAGGTGCGCTTCAGCCATGATGTTCTCCTGCTCCCTACCCTTGCTTAGCGTGATGGATGGCGGCGGCGGCCCTCGGGTAACCGCGCTAGGCGACCGATGCCATAGCCCAGCCCAACCTGAGGCAAAAATGTCCCCTAAAAAAGACCGCGATCGCACCGGGCAGGCGCGATCGCGATCTTACGAAATCTAGAGCTAAGCGTCAGCCGACTGCTGCTGCTCACTCGACATCCCATACTTACGCAGGAACCGCTCCACGCGCCCCTCCGTATCAATGATCTTCTGGGTTCCCGTATAAAACGGATGATTCCCCGACCACACATCCACATGCAACTCCGGCTGGGTAGACCCCACCGTCATCACCATCTCGCCGTTGCAGTACACCTTCGCTTCCGGGTACCACTCCGGATGAATATTCGGCTTCGGCACAGCCGTACCTCCCTAACAACAACAACAACCAATCCAAAACCAACCGCCCGTCAACGAATCGACCGCAGCGGTCACCTGAAAGCGAATTAACGCTTCGAGAACTGAGGCGCTTTCCGAGCCTTCTTGAGACCGTACTTCTTCCGCTCCTTCGCCCGGGGATCACGGGTCAAGAACCCTTCCACCTTCAAAGGCTTGCGGTTTTCCGGCGCAATCTGGCACAGGGCCCGGGCCACACCCAAACGGATCGACTCCGCCTGACCCGTCAGGCCGCCCCCATTGACGCTCACCAGCACGTCGTACTCCCCTTCCAAACCCAGGGTTTCCAACGGCACCCGCGCCGCCGCCAAATAGGCCGGATTCCCTTGCAGATAATCCGCCCCTTCACGGCCATTGATCGTCAAATTGCCCGTCCCCGGCACCAGACGCACGCGCGCCACCGAGGTTTTACGACGGCCCGTACCGCGATACATCACGCGGCCATTGGATGCGCTAGCCTGCATAGTTTAGTTACCTCCAGGAATGGTTTGGATCGTCAGGGTTTCCGGCTGCTGAGCCCCATGGGGATGATCGCTGCCCGCATAGACCTTCAGCTTCGTGAACAGCTTGCGCCCGAGGGAATTCTTCGGCAGCATCCCCCGCACCGCCTGCTCGACGATCCGCTCCGGCAAACGCCCTTGCAGCTTCTCAAAGGTCTCCTCCTTCATCCCCCCGGGACGGCCCGAGTGGCGACGGTAGACCTTTTGCGATCGCTTTTTGCCCGTCACATCAATCTTGTCGGCATTGACCACCACCACGAAATCCCCCGTATCCAGGTGGGGCGTGTAGGTGGGCTTATTTTTGCCCCGCAGGACCATGGCCACCTCGGTCGCCAAGCGGCCCAGGCGCTGCCCAGAGGCATCAACCACATACCACCGACGGTCGATGGTATCGAGGGAAGGAACGTGTGTTTTCGTCATAGCCCAGAGTGGAAAAGTTGGAATAGAACGCTGCAAACTGAATCGCGGCCAAGCTGGGGAACCGGAGGTGGCCGCCGGAAACGGGGGTAACTCGCCTAGGGCCGGTGAGTCTAGCCTGTGGCAGGCACCAGGTAGCGGGGCAGGGCGTTGACCCCCAAATGCTCGAAGGGATTCTCAGGATACCCGATCGCCATCAGGCAAAGACCACAGGGCGGTGCCGCATATTTCACGTGATCGCGAGCCTCCTGTCGCCAGATTTCCGTGAAGCTCTCCGGCGAATGCCAGCCGCGCCCCACCTGAACCAACATGCCCACCAGCAACCGCATCATGCCGTACAGAAAACCGCTCGCCTGCACCTCAATCTCCACGATCGCCCCGCGCCGCCGACACCACGCCTCCTGCACCTCCACCCAAGAATGGGGACGGTTCGACCCCGCCCGGTGGAACGCCGCCAAATGATGCCGCCCCACCAGCGGATCCAACGCCGCCTGCATCCGCCCCTCATCCAGCGTCTCGTGGTAGTAGTGCCACGAAAACGGCGCAAGAAACAGATTCGGCCTCGCATCCGTATACAACGTATAGCGATAGCGCCGCCAGGACGCCGAGAACCGCGCATGCCAGTCCGACGGCACCTCCGCCGACGCCAGCACAATCACATCCCCCGGCAGCCGAGTATTGAGCACATTGGCCCACTTCTGGGGCGGAATCGGACTGGCCACATCAAAATGACCCACCTGGGCCGCCGCATGGACCCCCGAATCCGTACGCCCCGCCCCGTGCAGCGTCACCGGATGACCCGCAAACGACGCGATCGTCGTCTCCAAATCCTCCTGCACGCTGCGATCGCGCGGTTGCCGCTGCCAGCCATGGAACCGAGTCCCCACATACTGAATCGCCAAAGCAATGCGCCGCTGCCCATGAGCCGACAGATCCAACCGATCAGACTGCTCCGACCGGCCCTCCCCGCCACTCACCGCCGCCACATCCATCGCCCCAGCCACCTCAGCCATCGGATCTCAACCCTTGACCCTACACCAGCTCAATAATGGCCATCTCAGCATTATCCCCACGGCGAGGCACCGTCCGCAGAATCCGCGTATAGCCCCCCTCCCGCTGCCCGTAGCGCTCCTCAGCACCCGCAAACAGCGCATGGACCAACTGCTTATCGTAGAGATAACCCAACGCACGACGGCGGGCATTCAAAGACCCATCCTTCGCCAATTGAATAATTCGATCCGCCTCCGAACGAACCGCCCTAGCCCGGGCCTTCGTCGTCTTAATTTGACCATTGCGGATTAGCTCGGTCGTCAGCGACCGCAGGAGGGCGCGGCGCTGGTCCGCAGGCTTACCGAGCTTAGGAACGCGGCGACTGTGACGCATAGCTCTTTACTGTTTAACTGACCAAACAATCATGGTATCAGACTATTCCTTCCCATAGACCGGAAAGGCTTGACAACCGAACATCCCCAACCTAGAAACCACCCCATAAAGAAGCAGCAACTACTTGGCGACCTTCTCCTGGGGCAACGTAATCCCCAGACGACGTTGGAGCGCTTCAATCACCTCCTCCGCCGACTTTTGACCAAAGTTCTTGATCTCCAGCAGATCCTCCTGGGTAAACTCCAGCAAATCCGCCACCGTATTGATCTGCGCCCGCTTCAAGCAGTTGTACGCCCGCACCGACAGTTGCAACTCCTCAATCGGAATCTGGCTGCTCGGATCCTGGTTATCCTTCTGCTCGCTCGGCGTTGCTTCCAGGGTGAAATCCTTCAGCGGATTGAATAAATCCACCAAAATCGTCGCCGCCTGACTCAACGCCTGCTGGGGCGAAATGCTGCCATTGGTCCAAATCTCCAGCACCAGGCGATCCTGCTCCGTGGACTCGCCCACCCGGGCATCCTCCACCGAATAGTTCACCTTCCGCACCGGCATGAACACCGCATCAATTTGCAGGAAATCAATGGCCCCAGACTCTTCCTGGCGGCGTTCCACGGACTCATAGCCGTAGCCCCGCTCCACCCGGAATTCCATCTCCAGGGTCGCTCCCTCCGCCAACGACGCGATGTACTGGGTCGGATCGACCACCTCCACCTCCGTCGGCAGATCAAACGACTCCGCCGTCACCACCGAAGGCCCCTTGGCCAGCAACCGACCGATTTGCGGCTGGTTAGAATGGCTACGGAGCACCAGCTCTTTCATGTTGAGCAGGATATCGAGCACATCCTCCCGCACCCCCGGCACGGTGGAAAATTCGTGGCTCACGCCAGCAATCCGCACGGAGGTGACGGAGGTGCCCTCTAGGTTAGACAGCAACACCCGACGCAGGGCATTGCCGACCGTGGTGCCCTGACCGCGATCAAGGGGCCCCAGCACGAATTTGCTGTACTGATTGCGACTAATGTCGTTGTTGGATTCAACGCACTCAATCTGAAACTGCGGCACGATGTAGCCTCCCAGCCCGCTGTCAATTACCGATGGCTGCCATGGGGGCAGCCCTGCCCCGTGGGACGTATGGATGGCCATCCGATGGCCTTGGCCAAAACGACAACAAGCGCTCCCCCGAACCACATTCAGAGGATCGCTCGCGTCGATTGGATCGGCCCTACACGCGACGGCGCTTCGGCGGACGGCAGCCGTTATGGGGAATTGGCGTCACGTCGCGGATCAGCGTGATTTCGAGACCGGCCCCCTGCAGGGCGCGGATGGCGGTTTCACGGCCGGAGCCGGGACCGGTGACCATGACTTCCGTCTGGCGCATGCCCTGCTCGACGGCGCGGCGGGCGGCGGACTCAGCGGCGGTCTGGGCGGCGAAGGGGGTGCCTTTTTTGGCCCCTTTGAAGCCGCTGGAACCGGCGGAGGCCCAGGAAATGACGTCACCCTTGAGGTCGGTGATGGTGACGATGGTGTTGTTGAACGTCGATTGGATGTGGGCCACACCGCTGGGGACGTTCTTTTTCTGCTTGCGGGAACCCGATCGCTTCGGGGATTGTTTTGCCATGGCTGCCAACTACCTAACTGCTGCTTCGATGGTCGATTAATGGGGGGGGCGACAAGGGGCGAGATTACTTTCTCGGTGCCTTCTTCTTCCCTGCCACGGTGCGGCGGCCGCCCCGACGGGTCCGGGCGTTGGTGCGGGTCCGCTGGCCGCGCACGGGCAGGCCGGCCCGGTGACGGCGACCCCGGTAGCAGCCGATATCCATCAACCGTTTGATGGACATGGCTTCAAAACGCCGCAGGTCCCCTTCGATCTGATAGTTCTGTTCGACTTCGGCGCGCAGTGCGGTGACGTCACTGTCGCTGAGGTCTTTGATGCGGGTGTCCGGGTTGACCCCGGTTGCCGCCAAGATTTGCTTTGATCGGGTGAGGCCAACGCCGTAAATGTACGTTAGGCCGATTTCAACCCGCTTGTCGCGAGGTAAGTCTACTCCAGCAATCCGTGCCACGCCTGTTAGGTCTCCCTAATCAACCACTCAACAATGTTTCGATTGAATTTTGTTTCCTTCTGGAAACGGGGGTAGCGCTGCTGTCTCTGTCGAGAGCGCCCGTCGCTACCCCGTCGGGGGCTTGGGGAGTCGGTGTCCCCGCTGTGCGCGATCGCGCGTTCAGCGTTTTAGCCCTGCCGTTGCTTGTGCTTCGGGTTCGAGCAGATGACCATGACCCGGCCCCGACGACGGATGACCCGGCATTTGTCACACATTTTCCGAACGGACGCTCTGACTTTCATGGTTTTTGCAAAGTCTACAAACTTTAGATGGTAGCACTACGAACGGGACGATTGAAAGCGTCCACAGGAAGGGCAAACGGAGGGGTTTGCCTGGGTTGGAGGGTCTATCGCTTGTTTTTGAGGCGATAGGTGATCCGCCCTTTGGTCAGGTCATAGGGCGTGAGCTCCACTTTGACGCGATCGCCGGGCAGGATTTTGATGTAGTTCCGCCGAATCTTTCCCGAGATGTGGGCTAGGACATTGAACCCGTTGTCGAGATCGACGCGGAACATCGCGTTGGGGAGGGATTCTGTGACCGTACCCTCCATTTCGATGAGGTCTTGCTTGGACAATGGGAGGATCCTCCGGGGAAAGCTGCAAGGACTGGGGGTGAAATGCGGATTTTTATCGGGGAACTGAAAAAGGTGGAATTAATCGAATTTAAAGGGCGCTCCGTTAGGGCGCGATCGCATCCTTGAGCCGCTGGGTAACTTCGGCCATGGGGGCGTCGCCATCGATGGAGATGAGGGCGGGGCGATCACCGTAGAAATCCACGATGGGGGCGGTGTTTTCGTGGAATACCTGGAGACGCCGCTCAATGACTTCACGGGTGTCGTCGCTGCGCCCTTGATCCTGCCCCCGGGCCAGCAGCCGCTCGATGAGCACCGCGTCATCCACCTTGAGGTTAATGATGCGATCGCTAGTTTGTCCCATGGCCTCTAGCAGCTCATCCAACTGGCGGGCCTGGGCCACGTTGCGGGGGAACCCATCGAGGATCCAACCCTGGGCGGTGTCGGTCTGGCTGAGGCGATCGCGGATCATATCCAGGATCAAGCTATCGGGCACCAGATCCCCACGATCCATGTAATCCTTCGCCTTTTGGCCCAGGGGCGTTTGGTTCGCCACGGAATCGCGCAGAATATCCCCCGTCGAAATGTGGGGGATCCCCAGCCAGTCCGCCAGCACCTTTGCCTGGGTGCCCTTACCGGCCCCAGGGGGGCCAAGGAAAATCAATCTCGTCACTGTTTCACCATGCCTTCATAACGCTGCGAGATCACGTAGGTTTGCACCTGCTTGGCCGTATCGATCGCCACCCCCACAATGATCAGGAATGAGGTCGCCCCAAGCCCCTGGAAGGTCCGGATATTCGTCGCGCTCTCCACCGCCGTCGGCAAAAAGGCCACCAACCCCAAGAAGATTGCCCCCAGGAAGGTCAACCGGTCCAAAATCTGCTGGATCCGCCGACTCGTCGCCTGCCCCGGTCGGATGCCCGGAATACTGGCCCCCATCTTTTTCAGGTTCTGGGCCATGTCCACCGGATTCACCACCAGGGACGCATAGAAATAGCTGAAGAACAGGATCAGCACCAGGTACACCAGGGCGTAGAGCCAAGGGGTCACACCGGTAGGGCTGAGGTAGCTCGCCGCCCGGGCCAGCAGTTCATTGTTCGTAAACTGGGCCAGGGACGCGGGCAGCACCAGCACCGCCGTCGCGAAAATGATCGGCATCACGCCCCCCTGGTTGAGGCGCAGGGGCAAATAGCTGCTGCGCTCCGGGTAGCTGCGGCGACCCACCTGGCGACGGGCCGACACGATCGGAATCCGCCGCGCCCCCTCCTGCACAAACACAATCCCCACGATCGTCGCCAAAAAGGCCAGCATCAGGATCACAATGCCGCCGATGGTCTCGCGATCGCCGTTTTGGGCCAGCTCCAGGGTTTGCCCCACCGCCCGGGGGAACGTGGACACAATATTGATAAAAATCAACAGGGACGCCCCATTGCCGATGCCCCGCTCCGTGATCAGTTCCCCGATCCACATCACGAACATCGATCCCGCCGTCAGGGCCAGCACCGCCTTAATGCCAAACAGCAGCCCCGGATCCGGCACCACCCCCGGCAGGTTCGACACCCACAGGGCAATGCCCACACTCTGGATCACCGCCCAGCCCAGGGCCACATAGCGGGTGATCTGGGAAATCTTACGACGCCCCGCCTCCCCCTCATTCTTCTGTAGATCCTCCAGGGAAGGCAGGGCCGCCGTCAGCAACTGGATGATGATCGAAGCGTTGATAAACGGCAGGATCCCCAGGGCGAAAATCCCCAGGGCCGACAGGCCGCCACCGGAAAAAATATCTAGAAATCCGACGATTCCCCCCAGTTGGCTGTTCTCGATCGCCTGGGTGAAGGCCACCCGATCGATGCCTGGAACCGGCAGAAAAATGCCCAATCTTACAAGGATTAATAGGCCCACCGTAACCAGAACACGACCCCGCAGACCCGCCGCTTGGGCCATCTGCAAAAAGGTTTCTTGAGCGGTGGGCTTTCGATCTCGACTGACAACCATAGCCGCAGCACTGTGAAGTAGGAGGAATTAACGGAGCCCTTTCATCTTAGGTAATCCACGGGGAAAGCGACGTAAAACTCGCCTGCGGGCCATGGGAGACTGACCCCGAAACGTGGATCGTTCCGTCGCCCTCATCCCCGCCGCAAGCGAGATCCCTAAGCCACCGTGCAGGTGCCGCCCGCCGCCTCGATTTTTTGCCGCGCCGAGGCGGTGAAGGCCGCCGCTTCAACGGTCAGGGCTACGCTCAGTTCGCCGTGGCCCAGGATTTTCAGGGGGCCGTCATTGGTGGTGACGATGCCCGCATCCATCAGGGACCCCAGGTTGACGGCGCTGCCAGCGGCCAGATCCGCCAAGCGGCCCACGTTGATGATGGTGAACTGCTTCGGATTCACCAAGGGGAAGTGCTTGAGTTTGGGCACCCGGCGGTACAGGGGCATTTGACCCCCTTCAAACCCAGGGCGGGTGCCGCTACCGGAGCGGGATTTTTGACCCCGCATCCCGAAGCCGCAGCTTGCGCCTTGGCCGGCGGAGATGCCGCGACCGACCCGGCGGCGGCGTTTGGTGGAACCCTCTTGAGGGCGGGCGTCTTCGATTCTCATGTTCTTTAACCGTTGTGGCGCTCTGTTCAGGGGGGCGATCGCGCGGGCAACCGCCGGGGGAATAGCTCGAAAGGAGGACAACCTTAACGATCGCAGCCTAGGGATCCATCCCCTAGGGCTTCAGGGAACCTTGACCTATAAGGAAGCCGCGATCGCGACCCCCCAGCAGGTCATGCCACCCTAGGAGGCGTACAGCTTTTCGATGGGCACATCGCGATCGGCAGCGATGTCCGTGAACGTGCGCAAGCGATCCAAGGCATCGATCGCCGCCCGAGCATTATTCAGAGGATTGCTCGAACCCAACTGCTTCGCCAGCACGTTCTTCACGCCCGCCAGCTCCAGCACGGTCCGCACCGCACCCCCAGCAATTACCCCGGTACCCGGAGCCGCCGGACGCACCATCACCTTCGCACCACCCCCAAACCCATTGGTGGGGTGAGGAATCGTGCTGCCCTTGATGATGGGCACATCCACCAGGTTCTTCTTACCGTCCGCAACGCCCTTCTTCACGGCCCCGATCACGTCAGCGGCTTTACCCACCCCGACGCCCACCTGGCCCTGCTCGTTACCGACCACCACAATGGCCCGGAAACTCAGCTTTTTACCGCCCTTGACCACCTTGGTGACCCGGCGGATTTGCACCACCCGCTCTTGCCAATCCGACTCTTTTTCGCGGCTGCGGCTGCTCTTGCGACGATTTGCCATCGAGAGATCCTCCTAATTCCCAGTGCTCTAGAACTCCAGTCCGGCCTCGCGAGCCGCTTCCGCCAGGGCCTTCACACGACCGTGGTACAGATTACCGCCGCGATCAAACACCACCTGCTCGATGCCCTGGGCCTTGGCCCGCTCCGCCACCAATTTGCCCACGGCAACGGAAGCATCGCAGGTGGCACCATTGCCCTCGACCTGGGTCCGCACGTCGGGATCGACGGTGGACGCGGAGACGAGGGTGTGGTGTTTCGTATCGTCGATGATCTGGGCGTAGATATGCTGGTTGGACCGAAATACGCACAGTCTGGGCCGCTCCGGCGTACCGGAAACCTTGCGGCGGACCCGCCGGTGGCGGCGGCGCACCAATTCCTTGCGACTGACACTCATTATTTCTTACCTGTCTTACCTGCCTTGCGTCGAACCACTTCGCCTTGATAGCGAATTCCTTTGCCCTTGTAGGGTTCTGGCGGACGAACGGCACGGATTCGCGCGGCCGTGTTGCCGACAATCTCTTTGTCAATGCCGGAGACGAGCACGTTGGTGTTGTTCTCGACGGCGAACTGAATGCCCTCGGGGGCAGGGATTTCCACCGGGTGGCTGTAGCCCACAATCAGGGTGATGCTGTTGCCCTGGGATTGGGCGCGGTAGCCGACCCCTTGGATTTCCAGACGGCGCTGGAAGCCGGTGGAAACGCCATCCACCATGTTGGCCAGCAGGGTGCGGCACAGGCCGTGGCGCTGGCGGGCGGGGCGGGATTCGTCCCGACGGATGACTTGAATGGTTTCCCCTTCCTGTTCAAACAGAACTTCGGGGGGAAAGGTCCGGGTGAGTTCGCCCTTAGGCCCCTTCACGGTCACGGTTTGGCCGTCAAAGGCGACGGTTACTTTTGCCGGGATGGGGACGGGGCGCTTGCCAATACGCGACATGTTGATCGCTCCTCCAATTGCCTTACTATCGCCAACCGCGCCTTACCAAACGAAGCAGAGGACTTCGCCGCCGACCCCTTCGCGACGGGCGTCGCGATCGGTCATGATGCCCTTTGAGGTGGAGATGATGGCGATGCCAATCCCACCGAGGACGCGCGGCAGCTCTCGCTTGTTGGAATACACGCGCAAGCCGGGTTTGCTGATGCGCTTGAGGGAGGTGATGATGGGACGGCGCTGTTTGCCTTTGTATTTCAAGGCGATGACGAGCGATCGCTTAACCCCTTCTCCCGTTTCTTCGACCCCAGCCACGAACCCTTCTGACTGAAGGACTTGGGCAATGCTTCGGGTCAGGTTCGTCGCAGGAACTTGCGTCGTTTGATGACGCGCCAAGCTCGCATTTCTAATGCGAGTCAGCATATCTGCAATCGGATCATTAACTGCCATACTTCGCTCCTTGCAACGGTGACTTAGCTCTCCCGAAAGGGCATTCCCATTTCTTTGAGAAGGGCTCGACCTTCTTCATCGGTCTGGGCGGTGGTGATGATGGAAATGTCCATCCCGCGGATTTGATCGATGCTGTCGTAGTCGATCTCTGGGAAGATCAACTGCTCCCGCAAACCCAGGGAGTAGTTGCCACGACCGTCGAAGCTTTTGGGGCTGATCCCACGGAAGTCGCGAATACGGGGCAAGCTCAGGGAAATGAGGCGATCAAGGAAGTTGTACATCTTCTGCGATCGCAGGGTCACCATGATGCCGACGGGCATACCTTGACGGAGCTTGAAGCCCGCGATCGCCTTTTTGGCCCGGGTGACCACCGGCTTTTGACCGGTGATGGTGGCGATTTCCTCTAGGGAAGATTCGAGGGCCTTCGCATTCTGGGAGGCCTCCCCGAGGCCCCGGTTGACAACAACCTTGACCACCTTGGGGACCTGGTGGATGTTCTCGTACTGAAACTGCTCCATGAGTTTCGGCACGATCGTGTCTTGATAGAGTTTTTTCAGTCGTGGTGCCATAGCTGCTACTGTTCGCGCATAACGCATTACCAAGGGAACGGGTCGCTAGTGGGGGCCTGGAACCGGGCGGTCGGGGGCTGATCCCTAGCGTTCCGCATCGGAATTAGTCGATAATTTCGCCCGTTTTTTTGAGCATTCGCACCTTACGGCCATCCTCGGTCAGGGTGTAGCAGATGCGGCTGGCAACCTTTTCCTTTTCCGAATACAGCATCACGTTGGAGCTGTGGATGGGAAATTCCCGGCGTTCAATGCTGCCGGATTCCCCTTCGGCGGTGGGTTTGATGTGCTTGGTTTTGAGGTTGACGTCCTTGACGAGCACTTGGCTGGTGGTGGGCATCACCTGGAGAACTTCGCCGACTTTCCCCTTGTCCTTACCGGAGATCACCTGCACGGTGTCGCCCTTTTTGACGTGCATTTTGTGGCGCACGGGCTTGCCGTTGGCATTGATCTTCTTGAGTCGGCTGTTGGTACGCATGGCCATTTACAGCACCTCCGGGGCGAGGGAAACAATCTTGAGGAAGTTCTTGTCGCGCAGTTCCCGGGCGATGGGGCCAAAGACGCGGGTGCCGCGAGGGTTCCCTTCCTTGTTGATGATGACCGCCGCGTTGTCGTCGAAGCGGATGCTCATGCCGCTGTCGCGACGGATGTTTTTCTTGGTGCGGACGATGACGGCGCGCACCACGTCGGAGCGCTTGACGGCCATGTTGGGGATGGCGTCCTTGACGACGCCGATAATCACGTCCCCGACGAAGCCATAGCGGCGGTTGCCGCCCCCGACGACGCGGATGCACATGATTTTGCGGGCACCGCTGTTATCCGCCACATTGAGAATCGTTTCTTGCTGGATCATCGAACCTACCTCGGGGCGCTTTCGAGAATGTCGGCAACGGCCCAGCGCTTGGAACGGCTCAGGGGGCGGGTCTCACGAATCCGCACGCGATCGCCAATTCGGCACTGGTTTTCTTCGTCATGGGCTTTGTAACGGCGCGTGCGAACCACAATCTTGCCGTACTTCGGGTGGGCGGCGCGGTTTTCGACCGCCACCACCACCGTCTTGTCCATCTTGTCGCTCACTACGCGACCAACCCGTTCTTTAACTGCCATAGGGCTTTACTCCTCTTGCGCTGCGGCGGACGATTCGGACTGGGGGGCGATCGCCAACTGACGCTCGCGCTCCACCGTCAGTAGCTGCGACAGTTCATGCTTGGCGTGCGTGAACTCGTGGGGCTTGACCTCCTGACGGGTGGCCCGCTTCATGCGCAGTTGGAACAGTTGTTGTTTAATGGCCAGGATGCGATCGCCCAGGGCGCGATCATCTAAAGCTCTGGCATCAGCAATCTTCGGAAGAGACATAGACCTTACGAATCCGTATCAGGTGGGCGCACGATAAACTTCGTCTTCAGGGGCATCTTGAAGGCCGCCAACCGCATCGCCTCGCGGGCGGTCGCCTCCGGCACACCCTTGATTTCGTACAGAATGCGACCGGGCTTAATCACCGCCACCCAAAACTCCGGAGACCCCTTACCGGAACCCATTCGGGTTTCCGCCGGGCGCATCGTCACCGGCTTATCGGGGAAAATGCGGATCCAGATCTTCCCACCCCGGCGGATGTAGCGCGTCATGGCCCGGCGGCCCGCCTCGATCTGTCGGGAGGTAATCCAGCCACACTCCAGCGCCTGCAGGGCATAATCGCCAAAGTTGAGGGAATTACCACGGGTCGCCATGCCACTCATGCGACCGCGCTGTTGCTTGCGGAACTTAGTTCGTCTTGGACTCAGCATGGCGTCTTATCCTTCATTCGAGCGGTCTTCAAACTGTTGGCGACGGCGCGGCTGGCGACGACGCGGCTGGCTCGCAGGGGCCACGGTGGTCTCTTCCTGACCCGGAATGATCTCCCCTTTGAAGACCCAAACCTTGATGCCCAGGATCCCGTAGATGGTGCTAGCGGTGCGGTAGGCGTAGTCAATGTCCGCCCGCAGGGTATGCAGGGGCACACGCCCTTCCCGGGTCCATTCGCTCCGGGCGATTTCCGCCCCGTTCAAACGGCCACTCACCTGCACCTTGATGCCCTCAGCCCCGGCCCGTTGAGCCCGCTGGATGGCGTTGCGCACCACCCGACGGAACGAAACCCGCCGTTCGAGCTGCTGGGCAATGTAGTCCGCCACCAGGCCCGCATCCGCATCCACCCGAGGCACTTCCACCACGTTGATACGGATCTGGCGATCGCGGCTACCCAGGCGCGTTTGCAAACCCGAGCGCAGACTCTCGATCCCGCTACCGCCGCGACCCACCACAACCCCAGGACGAGCCGTGTGGATCTCCAGATCAATCTGATCCGCCTTCCGCTCAATGCGAACCCGAGAAATGCCCGCATTGCTATTGCGATTCAGCGTCCCATCCACATAGGCCCGAATCGCATGATCCTCCTGGAGCAACTCCGAATAGCGCGGCCCCGTGGCAAACCAGCGGGAGCGGTGCTCCTGGGTAATTCCCAGGCGGAAACCAACCGGATTAATTTTGTGTCCCATAACTTAGCCGCTAATCGCTTCCTTCAGGTATGCGTAACTCTCGTCGTCCTCTGCCCCTAATCCTCAGCCTCCGCCGGAGCCACCGCCACCGTAATGTGGCACGTCGGCTTACGGATCTGATAGGCCCGACCCTGGGCCCGGGGACGGAAGCGGCGCAGCACCGGCCCTTGGTCCGCAAACGCAGTACTAACCGTCAGGTCACGCGGATCCAGCCCCGCATTATGCTCCGCATTCGCCACCGCAGAACGCAGCACCTTCAGCACCGGTTCGCAGGCCCGATAGGGCATAAACTCCAGAACAATCAGCGCTTCCGCATAGCTGCGGCCACGGATTTGATCCAAAACCCGTCGCACCTTCCGGGGGGACATGCGCACGTAGCGCGCCGTCGCCTTTACTTCAACAGTGTCGATTGCCATCGAACCGATCTCCTCCTATCGCTATTTGCGTCCCTTCTTGTCCTTCACGTGGCCCCGGAAGGTCCGCGTCGGCGCAAATTCACCCAGCTTGTGTCCAACCATTTGCTCAGACACGTACACGGGCACATGTTGACGCCCATTGTGAACAGCGATGGTATGGCCGACCATCTGCGGCAGAATCGTCGAAGCCCGAGACCAGGTTTTGATGACCTGTTTATCGCCCTTGGCGTTGAGGGTTTCGATTTTTTTGAGTAGTTTATCGGCCACAAAGGGGCCTTTCTTTAGGGAACGAGCCATAAGCCTGGGGGGTTAAGCCAACAACAGTGGATCTTGCAAAATTGGGCTTGCAAACGGACCAGCAAGGGAACCTTAGGCGTTCCGTCCGCCCCGTCCGCGTTTCGAGGACTTCCGGCGACGGCGCACAATGTACTTGTTGCTCGTCTTGTTCTTCTTGCGGGTCTTGTAACCCAAGGTCGGCTTACCCCAAGGGGTCACCGGGCCGGAACGGCCGATGGGCGCGCGACCCTCACCACCACCGTGGGGGTGATCCACCGGGTTCATGACGCTACCGCGAACCTTCGGACGGCGGCCCAACCAGCGGCGACGACCGGCTTTACCCAAGCTGAGGTTCCGGTGTTCGGCATTGCCGACGCTGCCGATGGTGGCCAGACATTCCTTGCGGACCATGCGCACCTCGGAGGAGGGCAGTTTCAGGGTCACGTAGTCCCCTTCCTTGGCGACCACCTGGGCGGAAGCACCGGCGGCCCGCACAATCTGGCCACCGCGACCGGCGACGAGTTCCACGTTGTGGACGGCGGTACCGAGGGGCACGTTCGCCAGGGGCATGGTGTTGCCGGTTTCGATGGGGGAGCCCACGCCGGATTGCACCTTGTCGCCCACCTTCAGGCCAGCGGGCCAGAGGATGTAGCGTTTTTCGCCGTCCTCGTAGTGCAGGAGGGCGAGGCGGGCGTTGCGGTTGGGGTCGTACTCGATCGCGGCGACCTTAGCCACCACCCCGAGTTTGTCGCGCCGGAAATCGACTTTCCGATACAGCTTTTTGTGGCCCCCACCGCGACGGCGGCTGGTGATGACGCCTCGGTTGTTGCGGCCCTTGGCGCGGTGCTTGTGGTAAGTCAGGGACTTTTCAGGTTCGGTTTTCGTAATTTCTGCGAAATCCGAGACGCTGGCCTGACGAACGCTAGGCGTATAGGGTCGATAAGAACGAATACCCATGGTGTTGTAATCCTCCTTTTATGACCCTAAACTTCCGGGAACAGAACAATCGAGTCGCCTTCGGCCAGGGTCACGATCGCCCGTTTGCGCTGGGCACGGCGACCGGCAAATTTCCCGATGCGGCGGCTCTTTTGGGGCGGGTTGTGGGTATTAACCTTGACAACCTTGACGGAGAACAACTGCTCGATCGCGGCCTTGATGTCCGGCTTGGTGGCGCTGGGCACCACATCGAAGACATATTTATTGTCCTCAAGCTGGATCGTGGCCTTTTCCGTCACAATCGGACGGAGCACAATATCCGCTAGGGCGCGGGCATCAAGCCGCGTGGTGGTCTTAAGCGTCACCGTAAACCTCCTGAATCTTCGCAAGGGCCGTGGAGGTCGCAACAATTTTGTCGGCGACCAGAATATCGAACACATTGAGGTGCTCGGCGGTGATCAGCCGCAGCCGCTGCACATTCCGCGCGGAGCGGTACACGGTCTCATCCCGCTCGGACAGGATCATCAGCACCTTGGCCTCGGGGTCGATGCCCCACCGCGCGATCGCGGCGATCAGGTCACGGGTCTTGGGGGCGCTGAAGCGATCCGCAAACTCTTCCACCACCACCAGATCCTCAGCGCGGCTCTGGAAAGCGGTCCGCAGGGCCAAACGGCGCTCCTTGCGGTTCATCTTCTGGGAATAATCCCGGGGCTTCGGACCAAAGATCACACCGCCACCCCGCCACAGGGGAGACCGGATCGAACCGGCCCGGGCGCGGCCCGTCCCCTTCTGCCGCCAAGGCTTGCGGCCACCGCCACGAACTTCGGCACGGGTTTTGGTGCTGGCGGTACCCTGGCGGGCATTGGCCAGTTGGCGCACTAGGGCCCGGTGAACAATATGCTCGGCGCTCTCTTCACGGGCAACGCGCAGGTCGAGCTCTGCGCTACCGGCTTCTTTGCCGTCCCAATCTTTAACAATGCAATTAACCATGTTTCCCACTCCACTACCGGCCGCCGTGCGGCTCGATTCTCAAATCAGACCGAGCTGGTCCTAAGCCTTCGCGCGACCGACACGCTTCGCCGGCACAATATTCAGCAGCGTACCGGCCTTGCCGGGAACGGCCCCTTTGATCAGCAGCAGGTTACGCTCTGCATCCACCCGCACCACCGTCAGTTTGCGGACGGTGACCTGGGCGTCGCCCATGTGACCGGCCATGCGCTTACCGGGATAGACCCGACCGGGGGTGGTACCGGCACCGGTGGAACCGGGCAGGCGGTGGTTCTTAGAACCGTGGCCCATGGGACCCCGGCGGAAGTTGTGACGCTTTTGATAACCGGCGAAACCGCGACCAATGCTGGTGCCGGCCACGTCCACGAACTGACCATCTTCAAAGATGGATGCGCCGATGGACTGCCCCAGGGTCAGGTCGCCCACTTCGGCTAAGCGATATTCTTTGAGGTGCCGCAGGGGCTCACTGCCGGACTTGGCCAGGTGACCCCGCTCCGGGCGGGATAGGTTCTTTTCTTTAACGTCGCCATAGCCAAGCTGGACGGCGCAATAACCATCCGTTTCGTTGGTCTTAATTTGGGTGACTTTGCACGGCCCGGCTTGGACGACGGTGACCGCGATGGAGCGCCCTGCGTCGTCAAAAATCTGGGTCATGCCCAACTTGGTTCCGAGGATGCCAAGAGACATGGAAATCTCTCCTTAGTTGAGTTTGCGATGGAGGAAGGGATTGCGCCCGTGTGCGGCAACGACCCGCATCGATCCCGACGGCTTGCCCGTTTCCGGCCACAAAAAGCCTCCCAAATCGCTCTTTGGGAGACGCGATCGCGTAGGCTACCGGATTGTGCTTTTTTTGGGGTTAGGGCAAGCCGATGGAAACCCGGTTAACTGCATCTCAGATACAGCTCGTGTGCGCCCAGACTTAGATGGCAAGCCACCCAGTATCTGCTTGGATCAAGCCGAACTGCGGAGCCATTCGACCCGAATTTTGGCGACGGCTTTATATCATAGGTCACCGGTGAGCCCTTGTCTATAAATTTTTCGGGCCGGAGGGGGCGATCGCGGGGCCGATGGGCGCGGGGGGCGTGGTGGTCTAGGTTACAGCTTTTTAATCTTTTTCGGATTTTGGGGCTGCTTGTCAGAAGTTGATGACTTTTTGGGAGGTGGGGGCGATCGCGAGGTTGACTTCAAGGGACGCTATTCGCCTTTGACGATCGCGCTGAAGTCGGCCAGGATCCGGGCGTGGTTGCGCAACAGGCCCAGGAGGTTGAGGCGGTTGCGGCGGACGGCGGCCTCGTCGGCCATGACCAGGACGCTGTCGTCCCCATCGAAGAACCGGGCGACGGTGGGGGCGATTTGGCTGAGGCCGTCCACGAGGGTTTGGTAGTTGCGATCGCGGCGGGCGGTTTCCGCGATCGGTTCGAGGGCCACCAGGGCGTCGTAGAGGGCCTGTTCGCTGGCCTGCTCGAAATGGCTGGGATCCACGCAGGGGGCCACCGCCAGGGTTTGGGTATCCAGATCCCCCTTGGTGGCGAGTTTGGCGGCGCGGTTGATGGTGGCGTAGAGGGGGGTCAATGCGCCACTGCTCCGCAGGTTTTGGAGGAAACGGGCGCGGGTGAGGGCATCGAGGGGGTCGCGCAGGGCGGCGCGGGCATAGGCGGCGTCCCCATCCCCCATGACGGCGTTGGCGAGGTCGTAGTCGATGCCTTGCTCGTCCTCAAGCAGGGTGCGGATCCGCTGGGTAAGAAAATCCGCCAGTTGCGGCCCCATGGCCTTTTCGCCCCAGAGGTCGGCGTTGTCGGGTTCGATCAGGGCTTCGAGGTCGAGGGCCAATTCCCCATCCCACAAGATATTGAGGATGGCGTTGGCGGCGCGGCGCAGGGCGAAGGGGTCGGAGGAGCCGGTGGGGACGGTGCCGAGGCTAAAGATGCCGGTGAGGGTGTCGAGGCGATCGGCGAGGCCGACGATGCGACCGGCGAAGGTTTGGGGCAATACGTCCCCGGCCCCTTTGGGTAGGTAGTGTTCTGCGATCGCGATCGCGACGGCCTCCGGTTCACCGCAGGCGCGGGCGTACTTTTCCCCCATGGAGCCCTGGAGTTCGGGGAACTCGAAGACCATTTGGGTGACCAGATCCGCTTTGCACAGCAGAGCGGCCCGGTGGGAGATTGCGCGATCGGCTTCGGGGGCATTGAGGGCAGCGCAGAGGCGATCGGCAAAACTGACGATGCGATCGACCTTTTGGCGCATGGAGCCCAGCTCGTCCTGGAAGGTCACCGTTTCCAGTTTGGGCAGGTAGGCTTCGAGGGGCTGTTTGAGGTCGCTGCGGTAGAAAAATTGCCCGTCACTCAGGCGCGCCCGCACCACGCGGCCATTTCCTTCAGCGATGACGGCGGCCTGGTCTGGATCCCCGTTGGAAATGGCGATGAAGTTGGGCAGAAGGGCTCCGCCGCTGGCATCCCCATCGGTGCTGGGAGCATACACGGGGAAATAGCGCTGGTGGGTCACCATGACCGTGGTGCTGACCTCCGGGGGGAGTTCCAAAAATTCGCGATCAAATTGGCCCACCACCACGGATGGGAATTCGGTCAGGTCGCGCACTTCTGCTAATAAATCCGCCGGGAGGGGGGCGCTGCCGCCGAGTTTCAGGGCCGTTTCGCGCACCTGCTGTTCGATGAGCTGCTGCCGCTCCGCCGGATCCACGATGACCCCGGCATTACGCAGGGTTTCGCGATAGGCCGTGGCAGTTTCCAGTTCAAAGGACGCCGGATGGAGCACCCGATGGCCCCTAGAGATGCGATCGGCCTGGAGGATTTCGGCGGGGCGATCGCCCCGTTCGGGCCGGATGGTGAGGGTCACGGGGAGGATGCCATCGTCCAAAAGGGCCACCAGCCAGCGGATCGGGCGCGGGAAGCGCAATTCCCCATCGCTCCAGCGCATGAACCTTTTTCCCTCAAGGGCGCTCACCCATTGGGGGGCCAACTCCGTCAGCAGGTCCGCCGTGGGACGGCCCGCCACGGTGCGCTGCAAAAAGACAAACTCCCCCTTGTCCGTGGGGCGAATTTTCAGATCCGTCACCGTGGCCCCGTAGCGCTTCGCGAACCCTTCGGCGGCGGGGGTGGGTTTGCCGTCGGTGGTGCCCCCGGCGAAGGCGGCCTTGGCGGGCGGTCCCTTGAGTTCTTCGTCGAGGTCCGGCTGGCGATCGGGCAGCCCATCGATGAGGACCGCGAGGCGGCGCGGCGTCCCAAAGACCTGCACCGTCCCGTGGGGGAGATTGGCCTCCGTCAGACTGGCGGGGATTTTGGCTTGCCATTGGCGGCAGGCTTGGGCCACGAAACTGGCGGGGAGTTCTTCGGTGCCGACTTCAAACAGGAATGCGGGCATGGGTGGGCGATCGCGGAGGAACAGCTAGATAAAAAACGGTGAACTGAAACGGTCGATGGCGGCGGCGCAACGGTTGCCTCTCCCCATCAAACCCCAACAGTTTATATCGACCGGGCGATCGCCCGAAGTCCGCAACGGCCCCAGGAACGTCCTTCAACCGACGGCGGCCCAAATCCCCATCAGGGCGATCGCGATCGCCAGGGCCAGCCAGAGTCCTCGGCCATCGAAGGTCACCGCATCGGCGGGCGGCGGCGGCGGATTGAGCCAAGGGTTTTCCGGCGGCTTCGGCTTCGGCGGCGGGATCTTGCTGGCGGCAAAGCGATCGCCCGACCCATCCTCCAGCTTCGACAGGTCCGGAATCGCCGTGAGCCACTCCGGGCGGCGGGCCAACTGGGGCGCTTCCAGGATCACCAGCAGCCGCTTAGCCTGCTTGCGCGTATCGAGTTGCGGATGCTTGCACAGGGCGCGGCATTGCTCCAGGGCCACCTCGCGATCGCCCAGGGCCTCGCGGGTCATCACCGTCCACACCTGAATCTCTCCCCCCAGGGGCGAATTGGGCATCACCCCCCGGCGGGCCTGGTCAAACTGGGCGATCGCATCCCGGTAGCGCCCCCGCTCGAAGGCATCCCGGCCCCGGAGATAGGCTTCGCGCGAGCGGCCCTGCACCTCGGCCTCCAGTTCCCCCACCGGAATCGCCGCGATCGCCCGATCCACGGCCCGATCCGCCGCCCGATCCACCCCCGGCGTCCGGGAAGCCTCCGCCTCGCTAGGGTCTAAATTGCTGCTTAAATTCTCTGAATCCACGCTGACAGGGATTAGCTTTCCGTTGGGTTAATCTTAACGAGGAAACCTTGCAAGGGGATCGCGAACGCCCTCCCATCCTATGAAATTGTCCCCCACGGTCCTTGGCGCGCTCTTGGGTCTCAGCGCGATCGCGATCAGTAGCCTAGGGCCAATGATCCCCGAGGCCGCCGCCCAGGGCCAATCGTTCAACAACAACACCCCCGGCGCGGTGCCGGAGCCCGCCTGCCGCCGCCCGGTGCCCCTGATGCCCGTCGGTGGCAGCGAGCCGGAGGTGGTCAAGCGGGTTTCGCCCCCCGGTTTCATCCTCACCCGCAGCAATTGGAATACGGACTTCATTGTGACCAATGACTTCCTCTTCAATAGCTTTCTGGTGCGAATTTTCTTCAGAGATGGCGGCAACTACAGCGTGGAAGCCAATCTGAAATATGCGGACGGTACCGCTGATCGCATCTACGACAGCCGTGTTTCCGTCCAAGCTAATGAGTTTTTCCGCACCTATGGCTTCCCCCGCCGCCAGCCGGGACGCACCCTCCAGCCCTACCAGGTCCATGTGAAGGTGGGCAATACGGGCACGATTGGCAATATCTATGTGCTGTCGGTCTATGGCTGTAGTTGAGGGCCGCCGTTAGTTAAAAGTTAAAAGCCACCGTTGACGACGATCGCCCCGATGAAGGGCTGTGGGGGGCGATCGCGGCCTCCAGCGGCCCAGGGTTCCCTAGCGGCCGAAGGGGCTGAAGGGATTCGCTGACGGGGCTCGTCCAAACTGGATATGGCCCGTTTGGCAGAGGTTGTAGGGATCTTCCAGGAGGGCTTCGCTGCCGTCGGCGTAGACCGCCTTGATGCGGAAGTCGCACTGGGCCTGCCGCAGTTCTAGGTAATTAAATTCCATGTCGATGAAGCTGCCGCTCCTGAGGATGCGCTGCCCCAGCAGTTCCCGCCAGGTGTTGACGTAGTAGGGCGTGATGTAGAGGGCGTAGATGCTGCGGCGGGGGTCGTTGTTGCGGAAGCGGATCAGGGTGCGGCGGTTTTCGTCCTGGGGATTTTGCCACTGGGCTTGGGCGGGGGTGGCTCCCAAGAGGTTGATGCTGAGGGCTGCGCTGACCGCGATCGCGCCCCCCAGCAGACTAGGGCGATTCAGCATAGGTGGGTGTTCCCTCCGGCAATGGCCCCGTGATGGGGGAGGTTGAATGGGTGTGGTGAATAGGCAATAGCTTAACCCTAGGCTTGGCGATCGCGGTTATTCCGGCGGTGGGGCGGGGTGGATGATCGGGCTGTGGGGGGGGCGGGGTTGGAGGGTGTGGTGGGCCTTGAGCCCTAGGGCAATTTCCTGGTGGAGGTGTTGGTGGTAGTCCCTGGCGCGATCGCGGAGGGTGCGGGCGTGCCAGCCGATGGTGCCGGCGTTGAGGGTGGGGCCGTCGGGGTGGGGCTGCTGATCCCAGTCGTCGCCGAGGGCGGTGCGATTTTCCCGCAGGATCCGTTCGGCCTGGAGGGCTTGGATGATGTCCTGGCGCAGGGTCTGTAGGGTGGCGATCGCGTCGGTGCCCGGTGCGAGGGTCTGGAGATCGGGGGTATCGGAAAAGTCTGGGGTGGTGACGGCCTCAAGCTGGGTTTGGACGGCCACGGCGCGCACCAGTTGGTTGTAGCGCACGGCATCGCGCACGAGGGGCAGGAGCGATCGCTGGCTGAGGCGTTTTTGGTGCTCGTCCCGCTCCCCCGCGATCGCAATGGGCAGGCCCGTCACCGCCGCGATCGCTAGGGTCCATTGCATAAATAAACCCCAATTCAGGACCGCTTGCCCCGTCACTAGGGCATAGAGCCAGCAGCCCACCACGGCAAAGGGGGCCACAAACAGGACCAATCCCACGGTCCAGATGGTGACCATTAACCCCAACTGCCCCAAGCGCCCCAGGCGATCGCGCAGGCCCCGTCCCCACTGGCCCCGACGGCTGGGGGATCGATGCTCATCCCGGCGGGCTTCCCCCAGGAGCGTGTCCCAATCGAGGCCCGTGAGCGTCTGAAACTGCCCTGGGGAGATGGTGAGGGCGTCGAAGGGCGGGGGCAGGGGTGGAACATCGGGGGCGGCCATGGAAGATCACCAGGTGCAGCTACCTCTATGCTAGGGCCGCGATCGCGGGGGCTACCACCGGCCAAGCCACTTTCCTAAGCGGTTTCAGCGCCTGCCCCCCTCCCCTCCCTTCCCTAAGACAAGGGGTTTAAACCCCTTGCCCCAACCTGTAGCCCCAACCTGTAGCCCCAACCAGTTGCCCCAACCAGTTGCCCCAATCTGTTACCCCGACTGACTTGGCCAATCATTCAGCCCTAGGGTCGCACCGCCGCCCCCGTGGCCGGATCGAACAGGTGCATCCGCTCCGGCGGAATCGATAGCCAAAGCTGCTCGCCCACCGGAGCCGTGTGATCCCCCTCTAGGCGCACCTGCCACGACCCCAGGGCGCTGGCCCCCGCATCGAGCGATCGCAGGAAACTGCCATCCAGGGGCTCCACATGGGCGATCGTTTCCGCCCCGAGGGCCTCCAGGCGCTGGATTTGCACCGGCAGATTTTTCGGCGCAGGCAGGCCCATCTGCCAATGCTCGGGCCGAATCCCCAACAGCAGCGCCCGCCCGTCATAGGGGGCCAACGGCTCGCCCCACAGTTCCGGCAGGGTCATGCGAAAGTCGCCGTTATTGAGCAGGGTGGGCGCTTTCACCCAAACGGGGAAGAGGTTGATGGCGGGCGAACCAATAAATTCCGCCACGAATCGGTTGGCGGGCTGGCGATAGATTTCCAGGGGCGGCGCAAGCTGCTGAATTTGGCCGCCGTTCATCACCGCCACGCGATCGCCCATGGTCATGGCCTCCACCTGGTCATGGGTGACGTAGATCGTGGTGGTGCCCAGGCGCTTTTGCAGTTGCACGAGCTGCGATCGCGTCTCCGCCCGCAACTTGGCATCGAGATTACTCAAGGGCTCATCCATTAAAAAGGCCGACGGCTGCCGCGCGATCGCCCGCCCCAGGGCCACCCGCTGCTTTTGGCCCCCCGACAGTTCCTTCGGCAGCCGCCCCAAAAGCCCCTCGATCTGGAGCATTGCCGCCACTTGGTTCACCCGCTCCGCCACCTGCACCTCCTCGGGCGAACGGTAGCGCCAGGGCGTCGGCAACCCCCGCGTGAGGCCCACCAGGGCGCGATCGCCCCACCCCCGCCAGCGATCGCCAGTCCCCAGAGCCGCCCCCGAAGTTGCCCCGGAATCTAGCCCCAGACCCATCCGCCGCAGGCCAAACGCCAGATTGTCATAGACCGTCAGGTGCGGATACAGCGCATAACTCTGGAACACCATCGCCATATCCCGCGCCTTCGGCGGCAGGGCCGTCACCTCGCGATCGCCCACCCAAATGCGCCCCCCCGTCGGCTGCTCCAGCCCCGCGATCGCCCGCAGCAGCGTACTCTTGCCACAGCCCGACGGCCCCACCAGCACCAAAAACTCCCCATCCGCCACGGCCAAATCCACCCGCCGCAGCACCGACACCCCACTCCCCCCGCGATCGCGCGGCGGAAACGTCTTATACAAACTCTCGATCGCAACCCGAGCCACACCAACCTCCTCATCCCCCGCCGCCACCGGCCTAGGGGCCATAACCATAAACTCCCTAAGAACCCCTAAGAATCCCTAGCCCTTCGCAATCTTCCCCGAGAAACCCCCCAACAGCCCACAAAAAAACCAACAAAAAAAACCATAAAAAAACAGGGGTGCGACGCACGCCCCCCCGATTCCAGATTCCAGAAACTAAAACAAACTCAAGCTTAGGCGCGATCTACGACGACCAAACGCCCCGGGCAATCTCCACCAACGGAGCCACATAGGGCGTCGTGCAGAGGAAATAGGCAAAGAACGCACCGCCGCAGCCCCCAATCAAGAAGCTACCCGCGAACTCGCTCCAACCGCCCTTCGTGGACAGATCCGCCGGAGCCGTCGGAGCCGTCACCGACGCCAGCGGCGCACCCGAGCCCACGGCCCCATAGATCGACAGGCAAACCGTCAGGATCGACACCAAACCCACCGACGCCAACAGACCGGCCAAATCGCCGTACTCCGTTGCCCGCAGGGGACCGAGCAGCGCAAACGGCCCATAGAGCAAATAGCCATGGGCCATGCCCACCTCCAAACCACGCCGCGCCGGCGACAGGTTCGGACGATAGGCCGGCAGCGCTTGGATAAACGCCTTGCTAAAACCCGAACCGGAAATCGGGGTAGACAGGTGACCGACTTGGGGATCGCCGGTATGGGAAACCACGTCAATCGACATAATTACAAAAAGTCCTTCTAACGCTGTGCGTGCAATTCACCAACGCCGCCCCGCAGGAACGGCCCTTGGCCCAGCGGCAACCACAACGGTTACGCGGGCAGTGATAACGAAAGGCTCAACCTCCGCTACATCCGCACCGCGCCGCGATCGCCCCAAGACCTCGCTCGATTCATGGGCCAGATCAACTGAATCGTAGATCTTCAATTGATCCATCCATCAGCCGACCTGCGCCTAGAACGGCGTCGTCAGCATGTCCGGCACAAAGCGGTTGAACTCAATCAAAATCCCGGCGGTGACCGTCATCCAGAGGGTCGCCAGCACGGGAGCAGTGGACAGATATCGTTGCAAATCTTTCATTGCGGCATTCTCCTAACCAACCAGCACGGGGTTCGCGATCGCCAGGGGAAACCCTAGCGCGGGGAAACGGTGATTTCGTCGTCCTTGGCAAACATCTTGCCGCCGCTGTACTCACCAAAGGCGAGCAACGGCCAGGTGGCCCCGCTGAGGGAGCACTTGACGGCCAGGGGCACGTCGATGACGATTTCCATCTCTTCGGGATTCTTGGACTTCTTCGCCGCCTGTAGGTAGGACCGGCCAGCCCAGCCAATCCAACCGGCGATGTACAGGAACATCACGCCAGGGATCACGAACTCGGACAGGTGGGCGAGGTTGCCATCCGCAATCAGGTGGGGCAGCCCCTCTTCGCCACACAGCAGGGTGGAATAGGACTCAAAACGGGCTTTATCTTGGGCGGTGGCCGCAGCCTTAGCACGCTGAACGAAGGCCGGCGTTTCACCGCAGGGCTTCAGGTTCGCGTAATAGTCTGCCTTGGCGACGGGGGCAAACCCCAGCCAGAGGCACGCCGCGAGGACGAGTGCAAACAGTTGTCGCATAGATTGTTTCCTTCTGTGCCGTGAAACAATTACGGGTTTTAGAAAATAGTGAAGTTGACTGTGGCCGCAGCCCGCGCGCGTGGGAGTGAAGATCCCTTGCGATGGTTGCCTTGGGGGCGATCGCCAACGCTAAACTGCTACTAACAGCCCATACTTCCACCCAAAATATCAGCGCAGCCGAGATTCCATGACCGTCGCTTTAGCAATTGAAACAAGTTGTGATGAAACTGCCGTGGCGATTGTTAAAGATCGTCAAGTTTTAAGTAGTATTGTTGCGTCCCAGGTGAAGCTCCATGAACCCTACGGGGGGATTGTGCCGGAGGTGGCGTCCCGGGGCCATGTGGCGGATCTGAATCCGGCGATCGCGCGGGCGTTGGAGGAGGCGGATCTGGCGGGGGGCTGGGGGGCGATTGATGCGATCGCGGCCACCTGCGCGCCCGGTCTGGTGGGGGCGCTGCTGACGGGGGTGACGGCGGCGAAGACGCTGGCGATGGTGCATGGCAAGCCCTTTTTGGGGGTGCATCATCTGGAGGGCCATGTGTATGCGTCCTATTTGACGGATCCGACCCTGGAGCCGCCGTTTTTGTGTTTGCTGGTGTCGGGGGGCCACACGAGTTTGCTGGCGGTGCGCGGCTGTGGGGACTACGGCGCGATCGGCGAGACCCGGGACGATGCGGTGGGCGAAGCGTTTGATAAGGTGGCGCGGCTGCTGGGGTTGGGCTATCCGGGGGGACCGGTGATTGATCGGCTGGCGGCGACGGGGAATCCGGCGGCGTTTGCGTTTCCGGAGGGGCGGGTGTCGCTGCCTGGTGGGGGGGTGCATCCCTACGATACGAGTTTCAGTGGCCTGAAGACGGCGGTGCGCTACACCATTGAGCGGCTGGGGCGAGAAAAGCCGGGGGAACCGTTGCCGATCGCGGATCTGGCGGCGAGTTTCCAGGCGGCGGTGGTGCGGGCGCTGGTGAAGCGGACGATCGCGGCGGCGCAGGATCTGGGTTTTTCGACGATCGCGGTGGGGGGCGGTGTGGCGGCGAATCGGGGGCTGCGATCGGCCCTAGCGGCGGCGGCGGACCCCCTGGGCCTGAAGGTGGTGTTCCCGCCGATGGCCTACTGCACGGACAATGCGGCGATGATTGCCTGCGCGGCGGTGGCCCATTTCGAGGCGGGGCGGCGATCGCCGATGAATCTGGGGGCGCGATCGCGGCTGGCCATCACCGATACCCTATCCCTCTATGGGGCGGAGCGATCGCCCTCGGCCCCGTTGCGGGAGGACTCCCTAGGGGAACGGGGCGGGCCTGAACCGGTGCGTCCTTCGGGCGATCGGCCCGTGGTGGGTGCGGCCCCGCTGGCCTCCGGCATGGTCCCGAGGCAGCCATAGCTCAAGAAACGATTGCGCCCCTGGCGTTTGGCCTGGAACATGGCCATGTCCGCCCGCTCCAGCAGTTGTTTGGGGTCGGTGCCGTCGGTGGGGAAAAAGGCGATGCCAATGCTGGTGGTGACGGCCATGGTTTGCCCTTCGATCTGGTAGGGGCGCGAGATGGTTTCCACCACCTTACGGGCGACGCGATCGGCCACCTGGTGCCGGGGAATGGCGGGCAGCAGGACGGCAAATTCATCGCCCCCCAACCGGGCCACGGTGTCGCTGCTGCGCAGGTCGGCGCTGAGCCGTTGGGCCACCTCCTTGAGCAGCAGATCCCCCGCGTGGTGGCCGTAGGTGTCGTTGACGGCCTTGAAGCCATCGAGGTCGAGGAACATGACGGCCCCGTAGAGGTGGTTGTCGTCGGCCCAGGTGAGGGCTTGGGTGAGGCGCTCCTGGAGCAGTTGGCGGTTGGGCAGGCCCGTGAGCAGGTCGTGGGTGGCCTGGTAGCGCAGGAAGTCTTCGGAGATGCGGAGCTGTTCGTTGTGGCTGCGCAGTTCGGCGGCGGTGCGTTTGAGTTCCTCTTCCATGTGCCGCTGGTCGGTGATGTCCCGCAGGACGCCCACGAGGAAGAGGTTGCCGGCGCGATCGCGGTGGAGGGAGCGTTTGGTGAGGAAGATGCGATCGCCCTGGCCGTCGGGGGAGCGGTCTGGGGCGGCGGGGCTGGGCAGGCGGGATTCCGATTCTTGGATTTCGCCCGTGGCGAAGGTGCGCAGATCCTGGGTGGCGATCGCGGCGGCCAGGGCGGGGGGCAGCACATCTTCGGCGCGGCGATCGATCAGGGCTTCGAGGGGATAGCCCAGGAATTCGCAGAAGGCGCGGTTGAGGACGATCCAGCGGCGATCGCGATCCTTGACGAAAACCGGGTCGGGGATGGTGTCAATGATTTGGTTCAAAAATTCCTTCGAACGGGCCAATTCCTGCTGCCGTCGGGCCACCTGAACGGTGATCAGCAGGCCGGACCCCACCCAGGCCAGCAGGGGCGGCACCAGGGGAACCCACCCCCCCGCGATCGCCAGCAGGCCATAGGCGATCGCCGCGATCGCCCCGGCACCGGCCACCAGCCCCCCCAGGGCCACCCAGGACAGGGGCCGCCACGCACAGAGGGCACCGCCCCCCAGGGCAAAGGCCAGAATTCCTACCCCTTCGAGCCAGTCGGGCAGGGTCCACAGGGGCGATCGCGCCCCCAGGGCTAGATCCAGCAGTTGGCTGACGAACTGGGCCTGTAATTCAACCCCATAGACCGGATCGGGGGTGCCATCCACGCGATCGCGCGATCGCAGGGTGCTGTAGGCCGTGTAGGTATAGTCCTTGAGGCTCTCCGTGGTGGCCCCCACCAGCACCACCTTGCCGCGAAAGGTCTCCGGTGCAACACGCCCCTGGAGGGTTTCCCAGAGGGACACCTCCGCGATCGAGCCGGACGGGCCACGGAAATCCGCCAGAATTTGATAGCCCGCCTCCGTCTGGGTTTGCACATAGCTCCCGGCCCCCGACGGCAGCGGATCAATCGCCGCACGGCCCCAGCGCAAACCGTAGGGATCCGTGGCGCTGCGCGATCGCAACTCAAGGCCCAACGGTTCCAAATAACGCTGGGCCAACAGCAGCGACAGGCTCGCAAAGCGACGGCGATCGCCCGTCCTCGGGTCATCGGCCCACCAATAGAGCAGATGGCGACGCACCAGCCCATCGCGGTCCAGGACAATGTTATTAAATCCGGCCCCCCGCTCCGTATCGAGGATCGGCGGCGGCAGGACCCCCTCGGAAAACCCATCCCCCATGCGCCGAATCGCCACTAGGGAGGGAATATCCCGAAAGGCCGCCTCTAGCTGGGCCGCACCCCCCTTGATGGGCACATCGCGATAAAAATCTAGGCCGATCGCGGCGGGCTGGGCCGCTGCAATCCGGCGCAACAGTTGGGCCATGGTGCCGTCATCAATGGGCCAACTGCCGAAGGATTGGATGTCTTTTTCCTTGACCCCGACGATGACAATGCGGGTTTCGGCGCTCTGGGGGGGGCGCGATCGCACCAGGGCATCGTAGGCCGTCAGTTCCCAGCTTTCGAGCCAGCCCAGTTGGCGCACCCCCACCAGGGCCAACCCCACCAGCACCGAGGCCAGCAGCGATCGCAGGATTGGGCCACCGTCCCTAGACGGCCGTAAATCTGCGGGGGGGCGCAATCGCGGCCCGACCGTTCCCTTGAACCGCCTGCGTTGCCACACTGCCATCTGGGTCCGTCATTGCACGGTTTGCCAATCGATGCACGCTGCGGATCGGGCCGCTCGGTTACCGCGATCGCCGGGCCGAAAAGAGCGACTCGATCAAGCTACTGCGCCGCTGGAGCCGCTGGGCCCGTCGCACCCGCGCCGATTCCAGGGTTTCGTAGTGGTGCCGCCGCGTCCGGGGCCGGGTGGGCAGACCATCAAGCCCCTCCTCGAACCCCAGCAGCGTAATCGGCCCCCGTTCCCCCTGGAGCCAGACGGTGACGATCGCGCCGCCCACCCCACCAATGGCCGCCAGCAACAGCGCCCCTCCCCAGGGGTAGCCTCCCAAGAGCAGCCCCAGGAAAAAGATCAGGAGCCAGATGAGACCGGCATAAACGTAGTTCATCGCGCCCGTACTCGGTATACGTCCATATGCGTCCATCGCTAGCTTAGGCCATTGGGCCTGTCGGGGTCGCCGCCGATCGCCCGATTTAAGATCCCAGGGTTGCCGAAACCAGGTCCGAAACCAGGTCCGGGGGCCGCCGCTGGGGTTTCCCCGCGCCAGGGGCCGTTGTCCGCTAGATCGCCCGCCGTGCGGCCAGTTGCTCCAATTGTGGATCGAGGCTTTGGGTGGTGTCTACGGTGAAAACCCGTGTTGCTTCGGTGGCACCAAAGGGTTCGGCGGCGGCGGCTTGGGCGTCGAGCAGGTCGGCGGTGGCGTCGGCGATGTCCCCCTGGCGCTGCTGGAGGCGATCGCGCAAGACCTCTAGGGGCGCGGTGCAGTGGACGATGGTGGCCGGGAGATGGGCCTGATCGGCTCCGGTCAACACCGCCTGCCGCAGGGCGTGGCGATCGTACTTCGCATCGAGGATCACGTCATAGCCCGCCTGGGCGAGGGCAAGGCCCAAGTCCGTGAGCTGGCCGTAGGTTTTTTCGGTCATTTCGGCGCTGTAGAGGGTTTGCGGCCCCTTTTCGTCCAGGGGAACGCCGCCGAGATGTTTGCGCACGGCGTCTGATCGCAGGCGTACCCCCCGATGGCGACGGGCGATTTGTTGGGCGACGGTGCTTTTACCGGAACCCGAAAGGCCGCTCATGATCCACAGGTGACCGGCGCGATCGCGGCTGTAGTCGGCGGCTTGGCGGTAGTAGTTGGCGGCGACGGTGGCGGCGCGATCGCGATCGGCCTGGGGGATGGCCGGATCACCGAGCAGGAATGAGGTCACCTTAGCACGCACATAGGTCTGGCGGCTGAGGTAGAGGGGCAGAACGTGCAGCCCGTCCCAGTCCCCCGTGCGTTCGCAGTATTCGTTCAGGAAGGCGTTGGCGAGGTCCGCGCGGCCCCGAGCTTCTAGATCCATCACCGTGAAGGCCACGTCGTACATCACATCCACAAACCGGAACGGTTCATTGAATTCGATGCAGTCAAACAGCATCGGTCGCCCCTGCCATTGGCAGATGTTGCCCAGGTGCAGGTCGCCGTGGCAGTTCCGCACAAATCCCCCGGCGGCGCGATCGCGCAGGAGTTGCGATCGCTGCTCAAAAAATGCCTCGGTCCAAGCTTTGGTGGCGTCAAACTGCTCCTGGGTTTGGGGGCCGCCGATGTAGCCCTCGGTCTGGGCGAAATTTTCGTCAAAGGCCAGTTTCACCCGCTCCGGTGCGCCAAAGCTGGCGATGTAGTCATCCGTGGGTGCGCTTTGATGAAACTCCGCCACCACCCGCGCCAGGTCGATCACCGTCGCTTCGGTCACCTCACCCCGGTCAAAGGCGGCGCTCAGGAGGGTTTCCTGGGGAAATTGGCGCATTTTGACGGCATAGTCCACCGCCGCCGGGTCGTCGATCGCCGTCAGGGCAAATTGTTCTGGGTTTTCAGACGCACGCGCGGCCTCCGTCGGGGCGATCGCCACCACCTCCAGGTATAAATCCGCCGCCGATCGCCGATTGAGTTCCAGTTCGCGATCGCAGCATTCCCGGCGTTTTTCCGGCGTGGAGTAGTCCAAAAAGCCAAAATTCACCGGCTTTTTGAGTTTGTACACCACCTCCCCCGTCAGGAACACATAGGACACATGGGTTTGGAGCAGGGCGATCGGTTCCACCACCGGATGGGGATAGAACGCCGGTTGCAGCATCTGTTCAACGAGGGGCGGGAGGGTTGCGGCGGCCATGGGGATAGGTGGGGGGGGTAAACAAACCGTGGGGGATGCCCGAACGGCGACGGGGCAAGCAATGGCTCACCCAATCAACCAACAAACCGCAAAACTGCACAATGTACAACTGTTTCCGGTGCAACGGCCCCCGCGATCGCCCCCGCTGCGGCCCATGCTCACAAAAAATCGCCCAACACACGGCAAAATTGCCATTAAAAAATTGCCATTAAAAAAGGGAACTGGCTGAACCAATTCCCCCTGGGGATCCCGTAGGGCGATCGCGCATCCCATCGACGTTGCGATCGCCAGGGAACCCGTGAAAGTCTAAAAACTTGAGACCTTAGCCCTGGGTGTAGAAGCTCAGGTGATAGACCACCTTGTCCTTCCAGGGGTGCCGCTGGATTTCGTGCAGGACGGTTTCAGCGGTCCAGTCTTCGCTGGGAATCGACACCTGAATGGGGGTCTTGTTTTCCCGGGCATCGCGCACCAGGAATTCCACTTCCTTGGCATCGAGGGTCACCAGGATCGACTCGCCGCCCTTGTGGCCGTAGATGTTGGCGGGGATGCGGCCGCTGCGGCGCAGGGCCTTGGGCTTTTGGCTCAGATCGCGCAGTTCGCAGGCAATGGACAAACCCATGGGATTTTAGCTCCTATTGTGAGGTTCGAGGGATGTTTAAACGGTCGATGCCTCGAACGGTATCGTCGGTGCGGCGGGCGACAACCATCGCAGCGCCGGTCGCTGATCCTAGCATCCGGCGGCGTCATTTTTAGAGTTTTCGCGCAGATCAAGGCAGGGCCATGGCGCGATAGGTCAAGGCCCCCACAATCCAATAGGTCAGCAGCCACGCGAGGCTCAGGCCCAGCAGGGTGCCCAACAGGATTTGGATGGCCTGCCGGGAGATGAAACCGAGGGCGCTGGAGATGCCGCGCAGAAAGGGCGATCGCATGGGCTCGTACCAAAGGGGGGCAGCGGTCTAGAAAATCCAGAAAAAATCTAGAAGTTCGTGCGGGATTGGTTGGCCGCCACCGCGCGATCGCACACCGTCGCCACCGCGATCGCGCCCAAATCCCCCGCCGATCGCGTCCGCACACTCAGGGCATTATTTTCCACCTCCTGCGCCCCCACGATCGCCATCACCGGCACCTTCTCCTTCTCCGCCGTCCGCACAATCTTGCCCAGGCGATCGCCCGACTGATCCACCTCCGCCCGAATTCCTAGCAAGCGCATCTGGGCCACCACCTCCTCCGCAAACGGACGGAAATCATCCCCCACCGGCAGCAAACGCACCTGCACCGGAGCCAGCCAGAACGGGAAATCCCCCGCATACTCCTCAATCAAAATGCCAATCAACCGCTCCAGTGACCCAAACGGAGCCCGGTGAATCATCACCGGCCGCTGACGGCTGCCATCTTCCGCCACATACTCCAACTCAAACCGCTCCGGCAGGTTGTAATCCACCTGCACCGTCCCCAACTGCCACTCCCGCTCCAGGGCATCCCGGAAAATGAAATCCAGCTTCGGGCCATAGAACGCCGCCTCCCCCGGAGCCTCAAACGACTCCATCCCCAGGGTCGCAACCGCATTGCGAATCGCACTTTCCGCCTTATTCCACGCCTCATCCGAACCGATATATTTATCCGACGCCGGATCGCGGAAACTCAAGCGCGCCTTGAAATTCTTCAGTTGCAGATCCCCAAACACCGACAGGATCAGATCCACCACCTTCAAAAACTCATCCGCCAACTGATCCGGCCGCACAAACAGGTGGGAATCATCCACCGTGAAGCCCCGCACCCGCGTCAGGCCCCCCAATTCCCCCGACTGCTCATAGCGGTAGACCGTCCCAAATTCCGCCAGCCGCATGGGCAGTTCCCGATAGGACCGCAGTTGATTCTTATAAATCTGGATGTGGAACGGACAGTTCATGGGCTTGAGCACAAACCCCTGTTCCGCCGCCGCCGATTCCGCATCCTCGGCCATCATCGGGAACATATCTTCCTTGTAGTTCTGCCAATGGCCCGACACCTTAAAGAGGTCCACGCGGGCGATGTGGGGACTCACTACGGGCAGATAGCCCCGGGCCACCTGTTCCTTTTTGAGATAATCCTCCAGCAGGCTCCGCAGCAGGGTGCCCTTGGGGGTCCATAGGGGCAGGCCGGGGCCGACGGCATCGGCGAAGAGGAAGAGACCCAGTTCTTTGCCCAGTTTGCGGTGGTCGCGCTTGAGGGCTTCTTCCTTGCGGCGCTTGTATTCCGCGAGCTGTTCGGGGGTTTCCCAGGCGGTGCCGTAGATGCGCTGGAGTTGTTGGCGGTTGGCGTCCCCGCGCCAGTAGGCTCCGGCCACGGTTTCCAGTTCGATCGCCTTGGGGTTCAGGTCAGCGGTGGATTCAACGTGGGGACCGGCGCATAGATCCCACCATTGATCCCCCAGGTGGTAGAGGGTGATCGGTTCGGTTTTGATGTCGTCGAGGATTTCGAGTTTGTAGGGTTCGCCGAGGGCTTCGATGCGGCGGCGGGCTTCGTCGCGGGTGACCTCTTCGCGGATGACGGGGAGTTTTTTATTGATGATTTTGACCATCTCTTTTTTGATGGCCTTCAGGTCCGCTTCGGTGAAGGGTTCGGGGCTGTCGAAGTCGTAATAAAAACCGGATTCAATCCAGGGGCCGATGGTGACCTGCGCCTTGGGGAAGAGCCGCTGCACCGCCATGGCCATGACGTGGGAGGTGGTGTGGCGGATTTTTTTCAGGGTTTCCGATTCGCTGGTGCGCGGCAGGCTGATGGGGGCGGCGCTGGGGGAGTTTTGTTCGACTGCGGCGGGTTGTTGAACCATGGATTTCGCGTCCCTGTGGTGGTCTCTTGTCCCGATGGCGGGGGGCGGCTAAGGCTTGCGATTCTATCCTAACGGGGGGCGGGGGCGGCGGGCGCGATCGCGATTTTGGCGCGGGAATGGTTTTCGAGGCGGTTTCCTGGGTAGTTTGTTAGGGGGTTTAAGTTTTTCTTAACTTTCTAACGTTGACGGATCTGGCGGCTTTGGAGGGCGATCGCGATGGGTGAGCAGAGGTGGGTGGAGGAGGAGGCGTCGGAGGTGCTGCGGACTTTGGAGTCGCGCCCGTGGTTTTCGTGGCAGCGATCGATGTTGCAGTTGCGCGGGTCGGTGCTGCCGTCGATTTGGCGGCGGGTGCTGGGGATGACGCTATATGCGGTGGTGATTGTGCTGGCGGATCAGCGGGGCTACCGGGTGGATTTGCCGGTGCTGGGGAATTTGATCCCGAGTATTGTGCTGGGTTTGCTGCTGGTGTTCCGCACGAATACGGCCTATGACCGGTTCTGGGAGGGGCGCAAAATCTGGGGCAGTTTGCTGAGTACGGCGCGGCTGCTGGTGCGGAATATGAACTTTGTGGTGCGGACGACGGAGGAGGGCGATCGCGCGGAAAAGGTGGCCTATATGCGGATGGTGCCAGCGTTGATCGCGGCCATTAAGCACCATTTACGGGGGGAGCCGTTGTCCCCGGCGGTGGTGGCGCGGGTGGTGCGGCGATCGCCCCAGGGTGGGCCGGATGGGTCGGAGTTGATGCCGCTAGATCTGATGAATGGTTTGGCGGATTATTTCCAGCGGCTCTATGAGGGGAAGCGCATCGATGCCCATGTGTTTGTGGAATTGAACCGCCATTTAGATGGTTTGACGTTGGATTTGGGGCGCACCCAGCGGATTTTGCGGACGCCGCTGCCCCATGCCTATGCGGTTCACCTGAAGCATTTGCTGTTGATCTATTGCCTGACGTTGCCGTTCCAATTTGTGGGGGCTTTGGGGTGGTCTACGGTTCCGGCGGTGGGGATTATTAGTTTTGCGCTGTTGGGGATTGAGGAGATTGGCCAGGAGATCGAAAATCCCTTTGGCTATGATGCGAATGATCTGCCGCTGGATGAGTTTTGTCGGCTGCTGAGGCTGGATGTGGAGCGGTTGATTGAGTATGGGGAGTTGCCGATGGGGGATGGGCTGCCGTTGCCGTCGCCTCGGGCGGATCTGCCATCACTAAGGTCTTAGGTCGGGGTTGATTGGACTGGTGGGGCGGGGGGCTGAAGCTTCTTGTCTCAGGGGTTGGTGAGGTCGTTGAGCGATCGCCCCAAATACAGTTCTAAAAAGTCGCGGGCGGCGTCAGGATTGAGGACCATCAGGGCATCAACGATCTTGGGGATCGCATCGCCGGTCGGATCGCGTGTTTCGTGGAACCAGTTGCCAACGGTGCCGCGCGATATGCCCATGGTGACGGCTAGGCGGTTTTGCGGGATGCGGTGACGGATGAGGAGGTTCTGAGGGCGTTGCCTGCTTTTCCCATGGCCGTCTAGAGGTTATTGAGTTCTTCGAGCGATCGCCCGAGGTAAAGCTCGACAAAATCACGGGCGGCGGCAGGATTAATCGCTATCAGGGCATCGACGATCCTGGGAATCGCTTCAGCCGCAGGATCACGGGATTCCGAAAACCAATGATTAACCGTTGAGCGGTTAACTTCCATCACGACAGCAAGGCGATTTTGCGAAATGCCGTGGTTTTGGAGCACGTAGCGGAGCGAGTGACCAGCTTTTCCCATCGCCCCATCGTCCCAAAGCTGCATATCGGCGTAAAGATTTGCGATCGGAAACAGTGCAATGCTTCCAATTGGAATCATCTCAGCCTAAGATCGTGCTTGCAATTGGAACCATTAAGGGCACGGTTATGGACGATTCGAGGATAGAAGCGCCTGTTGATCGCGATTTGCTGACGGAAGTGAGTCGGTTGGATAGTCGCTATAACCGGTTGGTGTTGGTGGGCGAGGTGGCTTGGGTGGAGGGGATTATGAAATTGCTGCACCGGCTGCGGGTGGGGGAGATTGGCCTGTGGAGTCCGCCGGTGGCGACGGGGCGACCGGGGCAGGTGTTGCGGATTTTGGCGCGGCCCCTTTCGCGCGATCGCCCTTGCGATAATTGATGGATCTGACCGGCTGGGGGAGATGGGTATGGATGCGATCGCGACGGCTATAGCGAATTATTTGAAGGCGCTGCACGCGAACCGGGCGACGGGGGCCACGGTGGCGGAAACGACCCACTATCCGGCGCTGCAAACGCTGCTGGATGCGATCGGGGCGGATCTGAAACCGGCGGTGCGCTGCATTGTGGGCCTGAGTAATCAGGGGGCGGGGATGCCGGATGGGGGGCTGTTTGTGGCGTCGCAGTTCGCGAAGGGGGAGGCGCTGCCGCAAAATCCTGCCCAGCCGGAGCGGGGGGTGATCGAGGCGAAGGGGGTGGGGGCGGATGTGCGGAAGGTGGCGCGATCGGAGCAGGTCAAAAAGTATTGGCTGACCTATCGCCAGGTGCTGGTGACGAGTTTCCGGGAGTTTCTGTTGGTGGGGGAGGTGGACGATCGCCAGACGGTTTTGGAGTCGTTTAGTTTTGCGCCGACGGTGGATGCGTTTTGGCAGTTGGCGGCGAATCCGCGATCGCTCCCGAAGGAAACGGCTGAACAGTTTGTTGAGTTTATTAAACGGGTGATGCTTTCGCGGGCCAAGATCGCGACGCCGGAGCAGGTGGCGTGGTTTTTGGCGTCCTATGCGCGGGATGCGCGATCGCGGATTGAGGCGGCGGAGGTGGATGGGCCGTTGCCGATCTTGATCAAGATTCGGGAAAGTTTTGAGGCGGGTTTGGGGATTCAGTTTGACCGCGATCGCGGCGATCGCTTTTTCCGCTCGACGTTGGTGCAGACGTTGTTCTATGGCATTTTTTCGGCGTGGGTAATCTGGCATCGAGAGCGGGATGGGCGACCGAGCGATTTTTCTTGGGACATATCCTGGCGATATTTACAGGTGCCCGTGCTGCAATCGCTATTTCACAAATTAAGTGATCCAATAATTCTTGAAACCCTAGATCTTGTTGAGCTGTTTGATCGGACGGCTAGTGTTTTAAATCGGGTGGTGCGCTCCGAGTTTTTTAGTCAGTTTGAGGATTCTAAGGCGGTTCAATATTTCTATGAGCCTTTTCTAGAGGCGTTTGATCCAGTCCTACGGAAAGAGTTTGGGGTATGGTACACGCCGCCGGAAGTGGTGCGCTACATGGTGGAACGGGTTGATCGTGTTTTGCGCGAGGAACTCGGTTGCAAAGATGGGCTAGCAAATCCCGATGTTTATGTGCTTGATCCCTGCTGTGGAACGGGGGCTTATTTGGTGGCGGTCATCGAGAAAATTGCTGAGACTTTGGCCCTTAAAACAGATGATGGGGCCATAGGTTCCCTGGAGGGAATGACGGATGAGAAACAAAGCTTAAAGGAGATTGTATTAAATCGGATTTTTGGTTTTGAGCTGTTAACGGCACCTTTCACAATTGCCCATTTACAAATTGCGCTGAAGTTGAATGAGTTTGGTGATCCCCTATCGCTGCATCGTCAGGGACGGGAGCGTGTGAGCATTTTTCTAACCAATGCGCTGACGGGCTGGGTGCAGTCGGTAGATGTAGAGCAACGCAGTTTAGAGTTTATGACTGCGTTCGAGCAGGAACGGGATGCGGCAGATAAAATCAAGCAGAAACAGCCAATTCTTGTCGTTATAGGAAATCCGCCCTACAACAGTTTTGCGGGAATTGCTGTTGATGAGGAGCGAGAGCTGTCGGAAGCCTACCGAACGGTTCAGAAGGTTGCAAAACCCCAGGGGCAGGGGCTCAATGATTTGTATGTGCGCTTCTTTCGGATGGCGGAGCGGCGAATTGTTGAACAGACTCAGCGCGGAATTGTTTGTTTCATTTCCAATTATTCCTGGCTGGATGGACTGTCGTTTACGGGAATGCGAGAGCGCTATCTCAATTCATTTGATCGAATCTACATCGACAATCTCAACGGCGATAAGTACGCAACGGGCAAGATGACGCCGGATGGTCAGCCGGATCCAAGTGTGTTTTCAACGGACTGGAATCGAGAAGGAATTCAGGTGGGAACTGCGGTTGCTTTACTGTTAAAGAAGCGAGAACAGGAAGATTCAAAGCGTAAATTTGCGGAGATTCTTTACCGAGACTTTTGGGGAAAGTCGAAACTGAAAGACTTAGAATGTGAAGTAAAACCTTCACGAGTCAGAAAATATTTAAGAATCAAGCCAAGTCTCAATTTAGGTTTGCCATTCAAATCAAAATCTGTTACAGCAAATTATTTTGACTGGCCCTTGCTCGTTGAAATTTTTCCTTTGTCTTTCCCCGGAGTTAAAACGAGCAGAGATGATGGACTGATAGACATCGATAGAGCAAACCTAGTGGAGAGAATTAGCAAGTATTTCTCAGAAGAGATCAGCGATCAGGAAATGTTGGCAATGTCTCCAACTTTGATGAATGACGCATCTCGTTTCAATGCAAGAGAAACGCGCAATTTTCTAAAAAGCAGAGGTGTAATTGAAGAGAACTTTATTTTGTATTGCTATCGACCTTTTGATCTTCGCTTCTTGTATTGGGAGCCAGAAACAAAGCTCCTAGACGAGAAAAGGAAAGAATATCGTGAATTAATTTGCCCCGAAAACATATGGATTTGCGCTGCGCAAAAACATCGTCGTTCTTTTGATCCCCCAATCATTTCACGAAATATTTCATCCTTGCATGTAATTGAAAGAGGAGCAAATATATTTCCCTTGAAAAGGAAGCCAATCACAGAAGGAAAGATATTTGGTGACAAAGAATTAACTTGGAATATTTCTCTAAAAACAAAAGAATACTGCTCTTTAGAAAAGATTGAAGATCTCTTCTTTCATGTTGCATCTGTGCTTTATGCCGTTAAGTACAGAACTGAAAATAGTGATGTATTGAAGCAAGATTGGCCGCGTATTCCATTGCCTAATGATCGCGCCCTGCTGCAACAATCTGCCGAACTCGGGCAACGCATCGCCCATCTTCTCGACCCCGAAACCCCCATCCCCGGCATCACTAGCGGCACCGTCGAACCCCCATACCGCGCGATCGCCATCCCCACCACCACCCACGGCAACACCATCAAAGGCGACGACCTAATCCTCAGCGCCAACTGGGGCAACGGCGGCAACGGCAAACCCGTCATGCCCGGAAAAGGCAAAGCCATCAACCGTCCCTATACCTCCCAAGAACAGGAACTCATGGGCGACAACGCGATCGCCCTTCTCGGCAGCACCACCTACGACATTCACCTCAACGAAACAACCTATTGGAAGAACATCCCCGAGCGCGTTTGGAAATACACCATTGGCGGCTATCAAGTCCTCAAAAAATGGCTGAGTTATCGGGATCAAAAAGTCCTAGGACGCCCCCTAAAACCCGCCGAAGTACGCCACCTACTCGACACCGCCCGCCGCATCAGCGCCATCATTTTGCTCGAACCCGACCTCGACGCCAACTACGAAGCCATCAAACAAAATCCCTACCCCTGGCCCAAATAGGTCATGCAAAAATGCAAACCGCCAAGCTAACCCTCGCCCCCTGGACCGTCGAAGACTATCACCGGATGATCGCCGCAGGCATCCTAGACGATCGCGCCGTCGAACTAATTGAAGGGCAAATCTACGCCATGGTCCCCGAAGGTCCAGAACACGCCTACAGCGAACAAACCCTCGCCGATCGCTTCCGTCAACTGCTACGCGATCGCGCCTGCATCCGCGAAGACAAACCCATCACCCTCGCCAACACCGACTCCGAACCCGAGCCCGACATCGCGATCGCGCGCGGCACCCCCCTCGACTACGCCTACCGCCACCCTAGCGCCGCCGACCTGCTCCTGATCGTTGAAATCGCCAACACCACCCTGCGAACCGACCTAACCCGAAAACGCGACCTCTACGCCCGCGCAGGCATCCCCGAATATTGGGTCGTGGATCTACAAAGCCGCCGCCTCGAAATCTTCCGCAACCCCGACGGCACCACCTACCGCGATCGCCAAACCATCACCAGCGAAACCGATCGCACAATCGCCCCCCTCGCCTTCCCCGATACCGCGATCGCCCTCGCCGACATCCTGCCGCCGCCCCTTCCGTAACCCCCTTCGCAACGCAATATTGCGAAACGTAAATTGCGTTAAGATTAGGGAAAGCCGTACGCTGATAACCACGCCGCGCATGTCCACGCCCCTGCCGTCTGAGCCCAACCTTCTGAAGGCCGTCTTAGAACCGCTCCTGGAGGATTTTCAGCACTGGTTCGGGCGATCGCGATCGCTCCTAGAGTCCGAGCAACTGTCCTTCCTGAGTGTGGAACAGCAGCACCAGATCCTAGAGCGCATCCGCCAAGCCCAGCAGGAAGTGAGCGCCGCCCAGATCATGTTTCGGGCCACGGGAGCCCAGGTGGGGGTCGAAACCCGCACCATCATGCCCTGGCACCAACTGCTGACGGAATGCTGGCAGGTGGCCATGCGCTACCGCGCGGAGCAGGCGATCGCCGCCGATCCAACGGCCCAGTAGTCCAATCCAGCTTGAGTCCGGTTTGAGTCAATCGTTGAGTCGATGGCCCCAGGGCCGTCTGAGCGCGCCCCGAGGGGACCGGTCGCGAGGCGCGATGAACCCATCTCATAGGAAGAGATCCATCGTGTTGCACCTGTTGTACCTGTTGGCATTTACGCTGTTGGCCTTCATTGCGGTGGGCAATCTCATCCGCAATATCCTGCGGCTCGGGCGCGATGCGGGCCGCAATCCGGCGACGATGACGGATAGTCCGAATCCAATGCCGCGATCGCAGTTCGTTGGGCCAATCCATCCGGAAATGCTGGACGATCGCGGTCAGCCGATCCGGGAGCCGCTGCTGGTGATGAAATCCATCTCCTTAGAAGATGCCCGCGATCGCCTCAAGTCGCTGTATGAGGCATCCCCCAGCGCAGCGCCCGACGAGCGTGAAGAAAATTCTTAATTTCTGAACTTTTGCCACCGTTCCCCAGGAACGCGATCGCCGCTTCAGCCCGTGCCCTACCCAAATGTCCTAGATCCCGCCCTCGTCGGCACCTATCCCGCCGCCGCAAAGGCCGGAGGGGGCTACGTCTGGGATGCGGTGCTGGAATACCGGGTCTGGTGCTATCCCAGGGCCGGAGCGGAGGATCTCCACGGGGGCTCGGACTACTACTATGCCTTCGCGTCCGGTGACGAAGCCCAGGCATTTTCGGCCCAGACTCCGGGGGCGCAGCCTCCCCTGGCCCTAGTGCTCCAGGAGGAGTACCTCGATGAGGTTGAACCGGGCCAGTATATTCACATAAAAAAGCGCCGGGTCGCCGAGTGGCCCGTCGCCTTCCTCTCGCGTCCCCGCCGCACGCCGATGACGATTCCGAATTTCCTGGCCCCGAATGCCCCCGAGAACCGGCTAGAAATCCTGCGCGGCACGGCTCCCTGAGGACGAGGCGGGTGGCGATGGGGCTGGTGATGGAACTGCCTTCGGGATGGATTCCCTTGCACCGATCGCGGCCCTCACCCTAAATCCCTCGCCCAGGCTAGGAAAGGGACTTTTTCTGACTCCCCTTTGGCCGATTGGGGAGACGGGGTTGGGGGATGAGAGGCCCTAGCTGAATCCGTGCAAGGGGTCTAGGGGCTGTGCGCCGCCCCCAGGGGTTTGCTTCATCCGGAATCCCTGCCCCTGGCCGCGCGTTCCGTGAGCCATTGGCCCAAATCCGCGAGGGCAAAGGTGGCCGCCTGGGGACCGCAACCGACGGCCCAAATGCTGTCCGCGAGGCCGCGCGTTTGGCCCCGCCGCACCACGTCCAGCCGTTGCCAGAGGGGATGGCTGAGCCATGCAACCTGGCGATCGCCCGAGGGGCGGGGGCGCACCACATCGACGGAGTAGATCAGGAAATCCGCTTCGATGCGATTGAGGGCTTCGAGGGACAGGATATCGGCGAACCGGTCGGGCTGCTCCTGGGCGGGACCGTTGAGGCCCACCGCTTGGAAGATGGTGCCGGAGAAGGATTGCCCGAGGTAGAGCCGCACGCTGCCCGGTAGGAAACGGATGAAGGAAAAGCTGGGGGGGTTGGGGCCGAGGCGATCGCGCAGGGCGTCGGCTTCGGCGTGCCAGCGATCCATCAGGGTGGTGGCGGCATCGGCGCGGCCCAGGGCTTTGCCGTAGAGCTGCACGTTATCGCGCCAGGTGGCCCCCAGGGTTTCTGAGAGGACCGTCGGGGCGATCGCGGCGAGGCGTTCATAGATGGGGCCATGGCGCACGTTGCTGCCTAGGATCAGGTCCGGCTGAAGGGCGACGATCGCCTCCAAACTGGGCCGCAATTCTGTCCCCACCGGGGCCGCCGATCCGGCGCGATCGCGCAGCCACCGGCCATAGCGATCGTCCTCCGGCAGGGCGATCGTCCCCACGGGCACCACCCCCAACGACAGGGCCGTATCCGTCGCCTCCACCGTCAGGGTCACCACCCGCAGGGGCCGCGCGGGCACCGTGGCCGTTCCCCTGGCATGGGCGATCGCCACCGTGGGCACCGTCGCCGCTGGGGCATTGAGGGCGCGATCGGGCACAGAATCGGGCACGATGCCCTGGCAGCCGCATCCCAATAGGGCGATCGCGATCGCCACCACCGCCCGCCCCGGCGATCGCCCCCTACCAGCGCACAAAATAGCCCAGGCGTACCGTCCGTCCGCGACCGGCAGTGTTGTAGATATCATCCGTCTGTAGTTGTGAAACGATGGGAAAAAAGTCCGTATCCAACAGGTTTTCGATGCCCAGCTCTAGGGTTCCTGGCCCCAGATCCAGGGTGCTGATGAAGTCCAGGGTGGCGTAGCTGTTGACCGATCGCTGGCCAAAGGCGGCCTCATTTTCGAAGCGATCGCGGCTGCCCACCAGGAGCAGTTGCAGGCGATTGGTCCAGCCGGGGAGGGTTTCGTTTTCCACGTAGGTGGTCAGCTTCAGGGGCGCAATGCGGTAGCCATTGAGGGGGTCGTAGTTGCCATCGTCCGCCGTATCCACCTCCCCTTCGGACCAGGTGAGGGTGCCCCCCAGCCGCCAAACGTCGCTGGGCTGCCAGTCGATCGCCGCCTCGATGCCGTAGATCCGCTCCGGTGCCCGCAGCACTTCGCCGGGGGCCGTGAAGCTGGTGCCGTTTTCGGACTGGTTATAAAACCCCACCAGCGACGCTTGCAGGGTGGACCAGTTGCCCCGGATGCCCGCCTCGAAGTGGTTTACCGTCTGGGCTTCGGGCTTGAGGTCTTCTACGGAAAAGCCCGCCGGGGCATTGCGCAGGGCCAGCCCCACATCCGCGAGGGAAAAGCCCTGGGCAAAGCTGGCGAAGAGGTTCACGCGATCGCTCAGGTCCAAGACGGCTCCGGCATTGAACAGCAGGGCGTCGTAGTTGAGGTCACCCCCCGCGATCGCGTTGCCCGCCAGGGTGGTGAAATCGTCCACATCGACGCTGACGTTTTCGTAGCGCAGGCCGCCGATGAGTCGGAAGCGATCGCTCACGGCCCAATTCGCTTGGGTGAACAGACCGAGGCCACTCTGGCGCACCGGGGGCGACCACACGCGATCGTCAATGCGGCGGAAGGTGAGGCCACCGCTGCGATCGAAGGCGTCGCCGTCCATGATGCCCACCAGTTGCGCCGTCTTTTCGTTGCTGTAGTCCGCCCCCCACAGGATCCGCAGGCGATCGGCGTCATCCAGGGGTGTATTGAATTGCAGCCGCCCGCCAAAGCGCTCCGATTCCACCCGGGATTGGTTGATGGAGTTCCCTAAGCTGGCGAAGTCCCGCCCATCGAAGGGGAAAAACCGCGTCAGATAGTCCCGGTAGTAGACATTGGCTTTCATGTCGCCGCCGAAGACGCGATCGTTGGTGTACTCCAAATTAATGAAGGTGTTGCGGCTGCGCTGGGGATCTTCTAGCTCTAGGCCCCGCAGGGCTTCGGCCCGCTGGCGTCCCGCGCGATCGCCCACCGCCGGATCCGTGGTGTAGTCCGTTTCCTGGGTGCTGTCGAAGTGGTTGAAGACAATTTGCAGCCGCTGGCCCGGATCAATTTCCGCCCCGATCTTGGCGAATAAATTTAAGGTGTCCGCATCCGCAAGACCCCCCTGGCCGTTGGGATCCGGGGGAATGATGTTGCCGCGCCCGTCAAAAAAGTCGCTGGTCCAGCCGAAGGAGGCCGACAGGCTGTAGTCAAGATTGTCCGAGCGGCCCGAGAAGGTTTGGGTGAAGCTGCCGCCGAAGCTGTCGCCAAGATCCGTCGGGGCGAACTCGATGCCCGCGCGGGTGGTGGCCTCAAAGCCGTCCTCGCTGGGGGTGCGGGTGATGATATTGACGACGCCGCCCGTGGCCCCGTCGCCGTAGAGGGCCGTGGGGCCGCGCAGGACTTCGATGCGTTCGATCGCGCTGGGGTCGATGGTTTGCAGATCCCGCAGGACGTTGCGGCTGGTGGATTGGGGCACGCCGTCGATGAGGACCGAGAGATTGCGGCCCCGCAGGGATTGGCCAAAGATGCTGGCGCTGCCGGTGCTGGGGGCGAGGCCGGGGACCAGGCGGCTGAGGATGGAGCCGAGGTCGCGGTTGAGGCGGGTTTGGGCGTCGATGGCCTCGCGATCGATGACGGTGACCGATCGCGGCACGTCGTCAATTTCCTCTTCGGTGCGGGTGGCGGTGACGACGATTTGGATGGCGTTCGGGGCTGCCGGGGCCGGTTCGGTCGCTGCGGGATCAACCGCTTCGGGATCCGCCGATTCAGGATCCATCGCGTCGGCGGTGGCGGGGTCCGTGGCGATCGCGTCGGCGGCGGGGGTGAGGGTGAGGGCGAGGCCGCGATCGCTCGGGATCACCTGTACGGCGGGCACGGTATCGGCACTGCCGCCGCGAATGGTGGCGCGGATGCGGTTGAGGCCGTCCGGTTCAATGGTGACGGTTTCGATGCCCGCCGCTGGTTGCTCGAAGGTGAGGCGATCGCGGCGATCGGCCAGTTGCAGTTGGCTGTTGAGGATATAGATGACGCGATCGGCCCCGACGGTTTCCGGCGCGAGGGTTTCCAGGGGGCCATCCGCCACGAGGCGCAGTTCAAGGCGATCGCCCTCCGTTGCCACCAATTCCACTTCGGTGATGGTGCGGACGGCGCTGGTTTGGGCGCGCACTTCGGCGGCGGGCACCTGGGCGATCGCGCCCATCAAACCGGTGAGGGCGGCTACATGGATCCAACGCATGGGGAACTCTCCTGGAACTCTGAAGGATAAATGGATCGAAAAACGGATCGAGGGGGATGAATGGGGGCGATCGCGATCGACCTATGGCTCGGAATCGCTAGCCGGAGCGGGTGCTGGGGCCGGTGCTGGAGCCGGTGCTGGGGCTGGGGCGGGCCGAGGAGCTGGAGCTGGCCGTGGGGCGGGTGCTGGCCGTGGGGCTGGAGCGGGGGCGGGAGCCGGTCGAGGAACCGGAGCGGGGGCGGGAGCTGGTCGCGGAGTCGGTGCCGGTGCCGGTGCTGGCCGGGGAACTGGGGCCGGAGCCGGGGCTGGTGCTGGCCGTGGAGTCGGGGCGGGGGCCGGTTTCGGGGCGGGCTCGGGCGATCGCGGCGCGGGGGCAGGTTCCGGCGTCGGTCCTGGGGACGTGACTGGAGTTGGGGCCGGATCAGGGACCGGGGCGGGCTCGGGCGATCGCGTCGGCGCTGGGGTTGATCCAGGGGATTCCCCACGGGGGGTGGGCGATGGCTCGGGCGACGGCTCGGGCGATGGGGATGGCGTGGGCACCGGCGCGGGGGCGGGCCTGGGGGTGGCCACTGGCGATGGCGTCGGAGTTGGGGCGGGGCGCGGCGTGGGCGTTGGACTGGGCACCTCCACTGAACGGCGTTCTTCGCGATCGCGGGCCTGACGCGATCGCTCGGAGCCTTCGATGGTCATCTCCACCTCGACGAGCACCCCACGGGCACCGCCAGAGACGGGATTAAATCGCCATCGCCGCTGGACCGATTCGAGGACGGCGCGATCGAGTTCCGCATTGCCGCTCGACCCCACCAGCCGCACCCCGCGCACGCGACCGCGATCGTCCACATCCACACTGACGCTCACATTGCCCTCCGCCCCCGCCTCCAGGGCCTGACGGGAATAGCGCGGATCGGGGCAACTGCGACAGCTCACGGTGACGGCTCCCCCGCCGGATTCCTGCTCGGGAGGGCGATCGCCTGGGGCCGCTGAACCGTCCGATGGTCCCGTGGCCCCGTCCGGCCCTGCGGTACCCCCGTCGGTGCTGGGGCCAGCGCCATCGCCCGTCCCCTCGCCCGTCCGTCGATCGGCCATGCCCGCCCCTGGTGACCCGTCGTCGCGATCGCCGTCGCCCGCCCCATCAACGGCCCCGTCCATCGCCCCATCAATGGCCCCCGCCTCCACCGCGATCGCCGCCGCCCCCTCGGCAGCGCCCCCGTCTTCAGCGACCGGAGCAGTATCCGCCTCCGCAGTGGCCTCCGCCTCCGCACTGGTGTCCGTGTCAGCCTCCGCACTCGCCTCGGCCTCCGGCTCCGGGGTGGCGGGATCCGCCGCTGTCGTTGGTTCCGGTGTTGGTTCCGGGGTCGGTTCTGGCTCCGGTGTTGGTTCCGGGGTCGGCTGTTGCCTGGGCGGATCCGGCTCCTCGGACGGCGTGGGACTCTTGGGTTCAGGATCCCTGGGGCGATCGCGCGGCTCCGGCGATGGCTCCGGCGACGGTCTGGGGGACGGCTCCACCCCCCGCGATGGACGGCCTTGGCGATCGCGCGGCCCCGATGCCACCGGCGGACTTTCGCGATCGCGGGCCTGTTCCGTCACGATTTGAATCGGCGTGAAATCCTCCGCCACCGCCTGCCCCGACGGCAACCGCAGCAGCATCAAACCGCCATGGGCCAAGGCCGATCCCCCCACCGCTAGGGCAATGACATAGGCCGTCGCGCGGGCTTCGCGCTCCCGCTGGAGATCAGTGAAGGACGGGGGTTGGGACATAGGAGTGGCCACAAACTGCGGCGGATGGGCAGCACAAAATACCGCTCGCCAAGGCATGGATTCCCCTGGCGCAGCGGTGCGGCTAGGCCATAGCCCGGTGCGCTGAACTAGTTGAGATTAACTTGCATTTGCGAAAAGATACTATGGGTGACTTGGGGGATTGTCAAGAATGCAATCCAAAAAAAATGAATCTAATTCCCTAAGGCTAAACTCCCAAAAGCTTTGTCAGTTAGGGATTTTGGTCAAAATTTGCCCACGGTTCGGAACAAACGATTTCATGATTTCTGATGGGCAGGGTATGCTGGCAGAAATATTCTTGACAGGATATAGCTTTAAATCTATAGTCTGTTGACATTCTTTTCCGGCCTAGAATCGCGCCGCTGTACCGCTGCCCAGTGGGGAGCGCGATCGCGGTGTTCATCCTCCGGGGCTGGGATCGGGGCGATCGCCTGAAGCGTTATGTGAGAACCGCCGTGTCAATTTTTGAAGTTTTCCGGGCGGGCGGCATTGTCAGTGTGCCGCTGCTGATGTTGTCGGTGCTGACCCTTGCCGCCATTGTGGAGCGCGCGATTTTTTGGGGACGTCTGAAGCGGCGGCAGAACCGCGAAATCCGCGACCTGCTCCGGCTCTATCCCCACGACATTCCCGAGGCGATCGCCCGGTTGCAGCCCCATGGCAACCTGCCCACCGCCCGCATTTTCCTCGACGCGATCGCGGTGCCCCACCCGTCCCCCGAGGCCCTGCGCCTTGCCCTCGAAAGCGCCACCCATAAGGAACTGCCGCTCCTGCGACGGTTCAATACGGCCTTTGATGTGGCCATTGGGGCGGCCCCGCTCCTGGGGCTCTTGGGCACCATTTTGGGGCTGATCCGCTCCTTCGCATCCCTCAAGCTCGGGGAGATGGGGGGCTCCGGGGCCGTGGAAGTGACCGGTGGCATTAGTGAGGCGCTGATCTCCACGGCGATCGGCCTGGTGGTGGCCGTGGTGGCCCTGGTGTCAGCCAATATTTTTCGGGGGTTCTACCGGCGCTACCTGTCAGCGATCCAGTCCTGCGGCAACCAGTTGGAGCTGCTGTGCCTCTATCAACAGGCGGGGGTGCTGTCCCCTGCGGCGTCGCCCATGGGATCCCAGGGGGAGGCGGCGATCGCGGCCCCAACCACCCCCTAAAGCATTGACCGTCAAGCTCGCATAAAACAGACGTTTAGGGGAGGGGAAGCCTGATGAAAATCATTGAAGAGGCCGATGAGCCAGCCCAGGTCAACATCCTGCCGGCCATTGACGTTATCTTTGCCATTCTCACATTTTTCATTATGGCGAGTTTGCTGCTGACCCGGGCCGAGGGGCTGGCGGTGAATTTGCCCCAGGCGTCCAGCGCCACGCCCCAGCAAAATCGCAAGGTGGTGGTGGCGATCGCGCCGGATGGCACCATTGCCGTCAACCGTCAGCCGGTGGTCCTTGATCGGTTGCGGGCGGCGGTGCAGACCCACCTGGTGGCCGGAGAGCGTGTCCTCGTGGCGATCGCGGCCGATGAAACCGTGGACTACGGCCAGGTGGTGGCCGTGATGGATCGCCTCCGCACCCTCGACGGCATTCAACTGGGCATGGCGACCCAGCGGCCCCGCTAGCGATCGCCCCCGCCCCGCCTCCCCTGCCATTTCCCATTGCCCCTAATCATGTCCCCCGACGCTTCCCCCTCAGCCCCGCGCCCTCGGCCCCGCGCCCGCCATCCCCTGGCCATTGCCCTAGCGGTGATGCTGCCGGTGGTGGCCGTGCTGGCGAATTTGGGGCTGGGGGCCGCGTCCCTGGAGCCGTCCGCCGTTGCCCAGGCCCTGATCCAGCCCGATGGTTCCCTGGGGGCCTTGATCGTCCAAACCGTGCGCCTGCCGAGGGCGATCCTGGCGGCGATTCTGGGGGCGGCCCTGGCGATCGCGGGGGCCATCACCCAGGGCATGGTGCGCAATCCCCTCGCCGCGCCGGACCTGCTGGGGATCCATGGGGGCGCGGCCCTGGCCATGGTCCTGGCGATGGTGCTGGGGGTTGGGGGCGATCGCGTGGAGGTGGCCCTGGCGGGGGCGGCGATCGCGGGGGCCACCATCTATGGCCTCGCCGCCACCGGTCCAGGGGGCGCAAGTCCGCTGAAATTAATCATTGCCGGGGCCGCCCTCTCCGCCCTCCTGGGGGCCTTGACTGCCGGAATTCTCATCCTGGACGATCGCAGCCTGGACGATGTGCGCTTTTGGCTGGTGGGCTCCCTCGCTGGCCAGGGGTGGTCCGCCCTGGGTCGGGTGCTGTTCCCCCTGCTGCTGGGCTTCGGCGGCGCGATCGCCCTGGGGCGTCCCCTGACCCTCCTGGCCCTGGGGGATGACGTGGCCCAGGGCATGGGGTTGCCCCTCGGTTGGGTGAAAGCCTTTGCCGCCGCCACCGTGGTGCTGCTGGCCGGGAGCGCCGTCGCCGTCGCTGGCCCCATTGGCTTCCTGGGGTTGGTGGTGCCCCACGGGGTGCGGGCCGTGGTGGGGGTTGATTACCGCTGGATTTTGCCCTATGCCGCCAGTGGGGGGGCCACGCTGCTGTCGGTGGCGGATCTGCTGGCCCGCTGGGGGTTGCGGCCCCTGGAACTGCCCGCCGGTACCATGACGGCCCTCCTGGGTGCGCCCTTTTTCATCTATCTCATTCGGCGATCCGCGAGGCGGTCCGCGCCGCGATCGCCCTCCCTGTCCTCCTCAACGGCTCCCCCATGACTTCCCCCCATCCCTGGTTTGCCCTGCGGTTACCGGGCCTGCGGGCCTCCTGGCGGCTTGATCGACGGGTGCCCCGCGCCGTGGGCCTGCTGATCCTCCTCGGGGCGATCGCCACCGTGATCCACCTCACCCAAGGGGACTATGCCATGGCCCCCCCCGCCCTCCTGGAAACCCTGATGGACCCTGGGGGCGATCGCGATCGCGCCTTTGTGCTGGGGGTGCTGCGGCTGCCTCGGGCGTTGGTGGCCGTGGCCGTGGGGGCCGCCCTGGGGGCCTCGGGGGCCATTTTGCAGGGAATCACGCGCAACCCCCTGGCGGGACCGGGCATTTTGGGCATCAATGGGGGAGCTAGTTTGGCCGCGATCGCCGCGATCGCCGCGTGGCCGGGGGTGGGGGCGGCGCAGCTTTCCCTGGTGGCCTTTGGGGGGGGGCTGGTGACGGCCCTGGTGATTTATCTGCTGTCCTGGCAGGGGGGCAGTTCCCCCACCGGCCTGATTTTGATGGGCATTGGCATCACGGCCCTGGCCAATGCGGTGACGAGTTTCGCGATCGCCTTTAGCGACATCTACGCGGCCAATCAGGCCATGGTGTGGCTGGTGGGCAGCGTCTACGGTCGTGGCTGGGAGCAGTTGGGGCCATTGGTGGGCTGGATGGCGATCTTTGGGCCGCTAGCCTGCCTGTTGGGGCGCGAGCTCGATGTGCTGGCCCTGGGGGATGACCTGGCCCAGGGCCTCGGGAGCCGGGTGGAGCGGGGGCGCGGCCTGCTGCTGCTGTGTGCGGTGGCCCTGGCGGCGGCGGCGGTGGCCACGGCGGGGGCCATTGGCTTTGTGGGGTTGATGGCTCCCCATCTGGCGCGGCGCTGGGTGGGGGCGTCCCATGGGGGGCTCATTCCGGTGGCGGCGCTGGTGGGGGCCTGCACGGTGGTGGGGGCGGATGCGATCAGTCGGATCTGGTTTGCGGCCGTTGAGTTGCCCTGCGGCATTGTGACGGCGGCCATTGGTGCGCCCTATTTCCTCTGGCTGCTGCGGTGCCAGGGGTCCCAGTCCGGCGATCGCCCCTAGGCCCCCTGTGTACTGACCGTTGATGTTGCCGTCCTCCGATGACTTGGCCCCAACCGATGACCCTTTCGACCCAAAATCTCACCCTGACCTACGGCGATCGCGCCATCTTGCAAAACATTGACCTGGCCTTTCCGCCGGGGAAAATCTCGGTCCTCGTTGGCCCCAACGGCTGCGGTAAATCCACCCTGTTGCGGGCCTTGGCGCGGCTGCTCAAACCCAAGGCCGGAGTGGTCTATCTCGATGGGCAGGCGATCGCCAAACTGTCCCCCCAGGAACTGGCCCGCCGCCAGGGCATTTTGCCCCAATCGCCCACGGCCCCGGAGGGCTTAACCGTGCGGGATCTGGTGGCCCAGGGGCGGTATCCCCACCAAACCTGGTGGCGGCAGTGGTCGGCGGAGGATGAGCATTGGGTGGAAACGGCGATCGCCCTGACCCACCTTGAATCCCTCGCCCACCGCGATGTGGCCACCCTCTCCGGCGGCCAGCGCCAGCGGGCCTGGATTGCCATCCTCCTGGCCCAAAACCCCAGCACCCTCCTGCTCGATGAGCCGACCACCTATCTGGATTTGGCCCATCAACTGGAAATCCTCGACCTGCTGCGCGATCTCAACCGGCGGCTCGGCAAAACCATCATCATGGTGCTCCACGATCTCAACCAAGCCTGCCGCTACGGCGATTGGATGACCGTCCTGCGATCGGGGCAAATCTATGCCAGCGGCCCCCCCCAGACCACCGTGACGGAAACGATGATGCGCGATGTGTTTGCCCTAGAGAGCCACATCATGGCCGATCCGGTGCTGGGGATGCCCCTCTGTATCCCCATTGGCCCCCTCGGAACGACGGCTCCGGCGGTGGGGAGGACGCGGGGATAAGGGGGAGATTTGGGCCGTGGGGCATTAGCGGCCGCCGAGGGCGTAGACATCCGGGGCACGGCCGATCGCGAAGCGCAGGGATGATCGCAAGGTGGCGCTAGAGGTGGTCATAAACAGCCCCAGGGCCAGAAGTGATAGACCCGCCGCGATCGCGAAGAGGCCCCCATAGCCAATGGCCCCCGTCAGGCCCCCGAGGACTGGCCCCGCCAGGGCAATGCCCAGATCAAACCCCAGCAGCACCAGGGCAAAGGTCCGGCCCCGTTCCTCGGGCGCGGCGCGATCGGACACCAGGGCCACCATCATCGGAATCAGCAGCCCCCCCGCGAGCCCCTCCAAAAGGCCCGCCCAGAGGAAATCCACCGCCGTGGTGGCCGTCGCCAGCCGTCCCATGGCCAGCACATAAAACACCAAACTCAGGGAGATGAACGGGCCGCGACCGATGCGATCGGCCTGACGGCCGGTGAGCAGACGGGCGGAAAAACTCGCGATCGCCGCCACCGTATAGAACAGGCCCGGAATCAGATCCACCCCACTGGCCAGGATATAGAGGGGAATGAACGTACTGAGGGTGCCAAACACCAGGCCAATGGCGAGCATCACCGTCGCTGGTACCCGATAGGGGGCCGCCGCAATGCGCGTCCAAAAGGCTTCCCGCACCGGGGGAGAATTCTGGCCATCGGCGATCGCGGCCTCCGGAGGGGACGGGTCCGGGGCGATCGCGTCGCGCTTGGGTTCCCGAATGGTGGTGATCCCCAGAAGGGCCGCCAGACCGAAACTGGAGGCCACCAGGAAATTGGGCAGATCGCCAAAATAGGTTTGCAGATAGCTCCCCAGGGCGGGGCCGATCGCCACCCCCAACGGCTGGGTCAAGGTCATGTAGCCAATCAACTCCCCCTTGCGCTGGGGGGGCGACAGATCCACCACAAAGGCGCTATAGCCCGTGGTGAACGCCGCAATGCTCAGGCCGTGGAACACCCGCAGGGCCATCAGCAGGGGAATCGATCGCGTACTCAAATAGCCCAGGGGAGCCAACGCCGCCGCGATCGCCCCGAGGATCAGCACGAATTTGCGGCCCCTGGAGTCGGCCCAGCGGCCCATCTGCGGCCGCAGCAGCAGCAGCCCCACCGCAAACGACCCCATCACAATGCCCACCTCGCGATCGTCACCGCCGATCTTCTGCACATAGACCGACAGGGTGGGCAGCAGGGACGACATGCTGGCCCAAAACAGCAGCGCTGCCCCGAACAGCAGCAACAGGTTACGCCGCACGGACGGCGCAAGTTCCGTAAATAAACTTAACATTCCTAAATTCTAAGGAATCCGGGGGGCGATCGCGGCTCCAATTGCCCCCGGATCCGGCCCCCGCCTTCGGCGCTCACTTCAGGCGCTCAATTCAGGGGTTCAGTTTGGGGGTTCAATTCAGGCGCTCAATTCGGGGGGCCATGCTTAGGAATTGATCCCAGGGGGGCGGCGGAACTGGAGGCGATAGAGCCAGGGGTAGCCGCCGGACAGGTCATCGCGAATCGCCGCCTCTAGCTGTAGATCCGGCTGCTGCGCGATCGCGTCGAGGGTGTCGCCCTCCGGCCAATAGAACCAGATGGGGTGCTTCTGGGCCAGGGCCTGCCGCAGGGGTTGCCACTGCTGGGGATCCCCCTTGCGGATCCAGTGGAACTCCGTCGTGGCGGGCAACAGATGGCTCAAGGACAGGTAAAAAATATAGCGGCTGCCCGTTTCCCCCAACAGCCAGGGGCCTCCAGCGGTCTCCCCATTTCCTTGGTGTCCTTCCCACTGGACCATGGCAGCGACCGCCGCATTGAGATGAATTTCCCCCACGGCGGCGCGGGGGTTGATGCGTACGATCGCGCCAGAGAGCCCCCCAACGGCCACCAGACCCACCAGGGCGATCGCGCCGGTGCGGCGGGCGAGGGTGCGCGATCGCAGCAGTGCCTCAACATAGGCCGCCAGGATCAGGGACAGGCTGAGGTTGGCCGCCACGAGGTATCGCCCAGCGGTGGAGCGAGCCCCCCCCAGCACCAGATCGGGAATGGCCTGGGCGGCGATGGTCGTCACAAACGGCAGCAGCAGCAGCCATCGGGCGGGCCGAGGCCCCCAGCGCCAAAAGCCATAGACCGCCAGGACCAGCAACACCAGCACCCCATACAGGGCGGGATCCTTGAGGCTGGGGATCGCATCAAAATCAAAGATGACTTCCTCTAGGTTCGTGGTCCAGAGTTTGAGGCGGTCGAGAAGGGAGGGGTTGCGGGTGGCGATCCAGGCGGTTAGCTTTTGGGTCCGCTGCTGCTGGGTCAGGAGCACCAGCACCCAGGGAATGAACAGCGCCACGGCTCCACCCCCGACGATCGCGAGGCGACGGATGGGCAACCGGTAGGCGCGATCGCGGCCCCAGAGCATGGCGCCATAGAGCAGATGGACCGTCGCCGTCAGGGTAAAAAACCAGTGGGTATATAACCCCAGGGTCATGAACACCCCATACAGCAGCGCATGACGCCAGCGGGGCGATCGCACCGTCAGCAGCAGCGACGCCGTAGACAAACAAATCATCAACTGCCAGAGGGAATATTGCCGCCCCAGCCGCGCCATTTCGATCCCATAGGGGGAAATGGACAGCAGCGCGATCGCCACCCAGCCCACGCGATCGCGGCCCGCACTGCCCCAAAACAACTCCCGACACAACCAAAATGCCGCCGGCAGCAGCAGCAGCCCCAGCAGCACTGAGCAATAGCGCATCCCCACGGGATCCCCCGTCAGCAGCACCGACAGCCGCATCAGCAGGTAATACAGCGGCGGATGCTCCGGGTGGCCCGCCAGGACCGTCAGGGCATCCCCCCAGGACCGGGCCGCCGCCGGATCCTGAAAGCGGAAAATCTCCCCCGCCGTGATCGTGGGCTGCGCAAAGATGCTCGTCTGCACCTCCGCCAGCCCATGGCCCATGGCCCGGGCCAGCCCCCGCACCTCGTCCACGTTATAGACCTGATCGGCTAGGTGATCGAAGCGAAACCACAGCCCCAGCACCACCGCGATCGCGATCGCGATCGCCACAACCAGTTCCAGGGGCCGCGATCGCAGGAGACCGATCCCCCGCCGCCGCTGCCCCCACCGAATCCAAGCCGGTTGGATATCCATCGTCCGGTGACCTCCCCAGGGATATGTGCCGGTTCCCTTGACCGGCCCATGGGGTTGCCTGGGTCTCATCCTGCCCAACCCAACCGCCGGGAGCCGCCCTTCAAGATCTGAGGGAACCAAAAGAGTCCTGAGTCAGTCTTAACCCACCTTTTTGTGATCGAAATTTTGTGATCGCGATCGCGCCCCCAATTCTCCTCAGGCGAGACGCGCCCCCGCCACCTCCCGAATGCGATAAATCGGTCGGCTCTGGGACTCGTGGTAGGTGCGCATCATCACCTCCGCCAACAGGCCAAAGCTAAAAAATTGCAGCCCCATCAGCATCATCACCATCCCCAAAATCAGCAGGGGGCGATCGCCAATCTCCATCCCAAACGCCAGCTTCAGCACCGCCAGATAAAGGCTCACCAGAAAACCCACCGCCGTCAGCCCCATCCCCAACACGCCAAAAACATGCATCGGCCGCGTTAAGAATTTCCGCATAAACCAAATGGTCAGCAAATCCATCACCACCCGAAAGGTGCGCCCCAGACCATATTTACTCTCGCCAAACTTGCGGGCATGGTGCCGCACGGGAATGTCCGTAATGCGCGCCCCCTCCATCTGGGCCAGGGCGGGCAAAAAGCGGTGCAGTTCCCCATAGAGCCGCATATCCGCCACCAGCTCCGCCCGGTAGGCTTTGAGGGAACAACCGTAGTCCCTAACTCGCACATTTGTGACCTGTCGAATAATCCAGTTGGCAATTTTCGAGGGCAGCAGGCGGGTCATGGCATCATCCTGGCGATCCTTGCGCCAGCCGCTCACCAGGTCGTAGCCCCCCTGGAGGGTGTCGAGGAGGCGGGGGATGTCGGCGGGATCGTTCTGGAGGTCCGCGTCGAGGGTGATGATGAAGCGCCCCTGGGCGTGGTCAAATCCGGCGGCCATGGCGGCGGTCTGGCCGTAGTTGCGCCGCAGGAGGACGGCCTGGAGGTCGGTGCTGCGCTGGGCCTCGTCCCGGAGCCATGCGTCGGAGCCGTCGGTGGAGCCGTCGTCAACGCAGATGATTTCGTAGCGGTAGGGGAGGGTTTGGGTGATCGCGCGGATGGCGCTGAGGAGGTGGGGGAGGCTGTCGATTTCGTTATAGATGGGGGTGATGATCGAGAGGTCGAGGGGGAAGGTGTTCATGGGGTTGGGGTTGGGGGATGGGGGGTTAGGTTGCGGGGGCGATCGCGCGATCGCGGCTGGGGAAGTGGCAGGCGACCCAATGGCCGTCGCCGAGGTCTCGGAAAGGGGGCCGTTCCGTCTGGCAGCGGCCTTCGGCGATGGGGCAGCGGGGATGGAAGGGGCAGCCGCTGGGGGGGGCGACGGGGCTGGGCAGTTCCCCCTGGAGGACGATGCGCTGGCGCTGTCGTTCGATCGCGGGGTCGGGCACAGGGACGGCGGACAGGAGCGCTTGGGTGTAGGGGTGTTGGGGCTGGTCGTAGAGGCGATCGCGATCGGCTAGTTCCACCAAACGGCCCAGGTACATGACCGCAATGCGATCGCTGATATGGCGCACGACGCTGAGGTCGTGGGCGATGAAGAGATAGGTCAGTCCAAGGCGCTGCTGCAAGTCCTGGAGGAGGTTGACCACCTGCGCTTGGATCGAGACATCCAAGGCGGCGATCGGTTCATCGCAGACCAATAAATCCGGTTCTACGGCCAAGGCCCGGGCGATCGCAATGCGCTGGCGCTGGCCGCCGGAAAATTCGTGGGGGAAGCGATCGCGGCAGTTTGGATCGAGCCCCACCTGTTGAAAGAGGGCCGCCACGCGATCGCCGCGATCGGCCGCCGCCGTCCCCAGCCCATGGATTGCCAACGGTTCCGCGATCGCCGCCCCCACCGACAGGCGCGGATTGAGGGACGCATAGGGATCTTGGAAAATAAGCTGAATACGCCGCCGCAGGGGCCGCAACTGCGCCGCCGTCAACGCCGTAATCTCGCGCCCGTCAAACCAAACCTTGCCCCCCGTCGGCGGCACCAGCCCCAGCAGCGATCGCCCCGTCGTACTCTTGCCGCAGCCCGACTCCCCCACCAGCCCCAGGGTTTCGCCCCGCCGTAGCTGAAAGCTCACCCCATCGACCGCCTTCACCACGCGATCGCCCCCCCTCTCCCACCAGGGCCGCCCCAGGGCAAAATGCACCCGCAAATCCTCCACCGCCAGCAGTGGGCGATCGCCCTTTGGTCGCTGTGCCGTTGCGCCGTCCGTTTCCCTTGCCCGATCGCCCATGGTGCGCCTCCCGATCTCCCGCTGATTTTGCCACTCTTTGCCCGCCCCGTTGCTTATCCCCTGGGGCTTTTCGGGCCTCCTTCAAAACCTAGGGGGAGCCCCCGCGATCGCATTGCACCCCCCGTGCTACCCTAGTCAAGCTATGTCACTTACGCACGCTCGGACAGTCGGGTGTTCTTGGACAAAACGGCGGCGCGATCGCCCCGCAAAACCCAAGAATTACGCGCCGGGCGGAGGCTAAACCCGATACCAGGAGACAACTGAATCATGGCCGTCATTTCCCTCGCCCAGCTCCTCGAAGCCGGCGTCCACTTTGGGCATCAAGCCAGCCGCTGGAACCCCAAGATGTCCCCGTACATCTTCACCGAACGCAACGGGGTTCACATCATCGACCTGGTGCAGACTGCCCAGTGCATGGAGAAAGCGTACCAGTACCTACGGGACGCCTCCGAGCAAAATAAGCGCGTCCTGTTCGTGGGCACCAAGCGCCAAGCCGCTGGCATCATCGCCCAGGAAGCCCAGCGCTGCGGCAGCTACTACATTAACCAGCGTTGGCTCGGCGGTATGCTGACCAACTGGACCACGATCAAAACCCGCGTGGAGCGCCTCAAGGAACTGGAGCGCCGCGAAGAGACCGGTGCCCTCGACCTGCTGCCCAAGAAGGAAGCGTCGGTGCTGCGTCGGGAGCTCTCGAAGCTCAAGAAGTACCTCGGCGGCATCAAGATGATGCGCAAACTGCCGGACATCGTGGTGATCGTGGACCAACGGCGCGAATATAACGCCGTGCAGGAATGCGTCCGCCTGGGCATCCCCATCCTGGCCCTGCTGGACACCAACTGCGACCCGGATACGGTGGATGTGCCCATCCCGGCGAACGATGACGCCATCCGGTCGATCAAACTGCTGGTGAGCCGCCTGTGCGACGCGATCTATGAAGGTCGCCACGGGGATCTCGAGGATGCGGACTACTCCGACTATGACGTGGAGGAGTACGACGAGGAAGAGGAAGAGGCGGAACTGCAAGCGTCTGAAGTCTAGATCTAGGGCTGAATCTAGAGTTGGGGCGATCGCGCCAGTCTCTTACCCGATCCGCCGTAGGGGTTGGGTCTCCCAACCCTCGTCCCACCAATCACCCCAAACCCGTTCACCCTTGGAAATATCAGGGATCGGGCGGGCGGGGGTTGGCTGGCGGGGGCTGGGCGGGGAGACCCCGCCCCTACGGTTGATCGCTTGAGATCGCGTCCGATCCAGTTGAGATCAAGCCCGTTTGATCAAAGCTGGATCAAAAATTTGTGATCGAGGGCGGCCCCCGCGATCGCTACAATCGAGACTTGAGTGCAGAGCTTAGGAATTTCGGACCCATCAGGATCATGGCTAAGAAAGGAAAGGCAAACAAAGCCCAGGGCAAGGCCAGCAAAGCTCCAACTCCGGCGGCGGCTCCGGTAGCAGCACCGGCGGCGGCCCCCACTGAAACGACGGCAGCGGCGGCCCCGGCCCCGGCCCCGGTCGAAACAAAAGTAGAAGAAGCACCCGTTCAAAAAGAGGCGACTGTGGAAATTTCGGCGAAGGCGGTCAAGGAACTGCGCGACAAAACCGGCGCAGGCATGATGGATTGCAAGAAGGCCCTGAAGGAGTCGAACGGCGATCTCGAGAAGGCCGCAGAGTGGTTGCGCCAGAAGGGCATCGCGTCGGCAGAGAAGAAGGCGGGCCGGACGGCGGCGGAAGGCATCGTGGACAGCTACATCCACACGGGCGGCCGCATTGGCGTGCTGGTGGAGGTGAACTGCGAGACGGATTTTGTCGCTAAGCGCGATGAGTTCCGCGAGCTGGCCCGCAACGTGGCGATGCAGGTGGCGGCGTGCCCGAATGTGGAATATGTGCGCGTCGAGGATGTGCCTGCGGAAATCGCTGAGCGGGAGAAGGCGATCGAGATGGGTCGCGATGACCTGGCCGGTAAGCCGGATGCGATTAAGGAAAAAATCGTGGCGGGCCGGATCCAGAAGCGCATTGATGAGCTGTGTCTGCTGTCCCAGCCCTACATCCGCGACCAGAGCATCACCGTGTCGGAGTTGGTGAAGCAGGCGATCGCGCAGTTGGGCGAGAACATCCAGGTGCGTCGCTTCAGCCGGTTTGTGCTGGGCGAGGGCATTGAGAAGGAAGAGAGCAACTTCGCTGAGGAAGTGGCGGCGCAGATGGGCCAGAAGTAGGGCCCTATTGCTGTCCGGTTTTCCTAGCGTGAATTTTTCTCAGATCGCCCCTGGGCTGACCTGAAGCGCTGGACGCGATCGCCGCGATCGCGTCCTTTCCATTTGGGTCGGGAGGTGGCGGTGTTCTCCGAACCCCCCGAGCATTCTTTTCCGCCATGGCTAATGCACTTCCCCGCCTAGAACAGGAACTCGCCAAGGTGCGCGAGCGGGCCGCCGTCCTTGCCCAGCAGCTCTATGGGGCCGATGTGGCCTATTTCAAAGCCCTGGCCGCCGCCGCCCGTCAACAGTTGGTGCTGGCGGGCTATCACGTTTGTACCCAGAAATATCCCAAGGCATTTTTAAAGTTGTCCCTCGCCCAGCGCCAACGGCTTCAGCAGGATCTGCGGCATCTGGGGCAGCAGCTTGAGTGGCAGGTGCTGACGAATTTGGTAGCCCCGACGACGGAGCTGGAGGACCAGTTGCGATCGCTCCTGCAAAGCCTGGGTACCGCTGAAGTCCAGCCCCCCCAACGGGATTCAACGGGGGCCGAGGGCGATCGCGAGGCGACCCCAGACTTAAAACCAGAATTCAATCCAGACCTTAAGCCCGACGCGCCAGCAGATTCAAAACCAGACCCGGACATGGGGCCAGGACTGGAGCGGGATCCTGGGGCCATGGCCGATCGCCCGGAGCCCGACGCCCCCCTCACCGGTGCCCCGGACCTGTCGCCGGAGGAGCTGCCCCCCGCCCTGGTGGCGCGATCGGGCAATCCCATCCAAATCCTTGGTTGGCAGCGATCGCTCGAAAAGGCCGCCCTCGCCAGCCTCCACAGCTTCTCCCAGCGGGCCAATCAACGGCTGCGGGCCGCCGGTATCTTGCCCCGTAAGCCCCCCCTAGCCCTGCTGGAGATGGCGGACAAACATGACCTGGACCTCGGGGCCGAAGTGGCCTCCAGCAGCCCCAACCTCCTGGATCTACTCCTCGATGGCGACGAGGGCGAAGGGCGCGATCGCCCCCCCCAGCGCCTGACCGCCATCCACCTGCGCCTTGCGGAAATCGAACTGGCCGACGCCAGCGTCGTTGCCCGACGGCCCCCCCTCCAGCAAACCGTCGATGCCCTCAGCAGCCTCTGCGCCCAGTACGAAAAACTCCGCCAGCAATACGCGATCGCCCAAGCCGAAGCCGCCTGGCGCAGCAGTTGGTTTGAAGACTAGCCGACAGCCCCCCAGCCCCCCCGCCGCCGCCAGGGATCAAAGCACTCGAATACACTATTGGACGGGTAAATCGCACCAAAATCGAACAGCCCCCGTCCATCCCAACCGGCCACCCCGGAGACCCTGATGAGAATTTTGATCACTGGCGGCGCAGGCTTCATCGGCTCGCACCTAACCGATCGCCTCATGGCCGACGGCCACGACATCATCTGCCTCGATAACTTCTACACCGGCCACAAACACAACATCGAACGCTGGCTCGGCAACCCCAACTTTGAACTGATCCGCCACGACATCACCGAACCGATCCGCCTCGAGGTCGATCAGATCTATCACCTCGCCTGCCCCGCCTCCCCCGTCCACTACCAATACAACCCCGTCAAAACCGTCAAAACCAACACCATCGGCACCCTGAACATGCTCGGCCTCGCCAAGCGCATCAAGGCCCGATTTTTGCTCGCCTCCACCTCCGAAGTCTACGGCGACCCCCTGATCCATCCCCAAACCGAAGACTATCGCGGCAACGTCAACCCCATCGGCCCGCGCAGTTGCTACGACGAGGGCAAACGCATCGCCGAAACCCTCGCCTTTGACTACCACCGCCAAAATGGGGTCGATATTCGCGTGGTGCGGATTTTTAATACCTACGGCACCCGAATGCTCGAAAACGATGGGCGCGTGGTCAGCAACTTCATTGTTCAGGCCCTGCGGGGTAAAAAGCTGACGGTCTACGGCAACGGCGAACAGACCCGCAGCTTTTGCTATGTGTCGGATCTGGTGGAAGGGCTGATCCGCATGATGAATAATGACGAACATTTGGGGCCGGTGAACCTGGGCAATCCGGATGAGTACACCATCCTCCAGTTGGCCGAGGCGGTGCTCAAACAGGTGGGGGGCGATCGCGCGATCGACTTCCGGCCCCTGCCCCAGGACGATCCGCGCCGCCGCCAGCCCGACATCACCCGTGCTAAAACGTGGCTGGGGTGGGAGCCGACCGTGCCCCTCGAAGACGGGCTAACGCGAACGATCGCGGACTTCCGACAGCGGCTGGCCCTGGACTAATCCGCCCGAGCCCCCCAACCATTCAAGTAGAACAACACCACACCACACCATCATGCGCGTTTGTGTAATCGGTACCGGATATGTCGGCCTGGTCACGGGGATTTGCCTGTCCCACCTGGGCCATGACGTCATCTGTGTGGACAATAACGAAGAGAAAGTGAAGCTCATGCGATCGGGCCAGTCGCCGATCTATGAGCCGGGCCTGTCGGAGCTGATGCAAAGCTGTATGCAGGCGGGCAAGGTGGAGTTCACCACGGATGTGGAGAAGGGGGTTCACCACAGCGAAATCATTTTCATTGCGGTGGGGACGCCGCCCCTGCCCAGCGGTGAGAGCGATACGCGCTATGTGGAGGCCGTCGCCCGCAGTATTGGGGCGCACATGGGGGCGGCGGATGCGTTCCGGGTGGTGGTGAACAAGTCCACGGTGCCGATCGGGTCCGGGGATTGGGTGCGGATGATTGTGCTCGATGGCTTTGCGGAGGCGGCCAAGGCCCGGGGCGAGGATGCGGGGACGGAACCGGCCTTTGCGGTGGTGAGCAATCCGGAGTTTTTGCGGGAGGGCTCGGCGGTCTATGACACGTTCAATCCCGATCGCATCGTCCTGGGCAGCAATGATCCGAAGGCGATCGCGATGATGCAGGAACTCTATGCGCCGCTGGTGGGCCGCGACTTTGCCGAAGATAAGACCCTGCCGCCGGTGCCGGTGGTGGTGACGGATCTCAGTTCGGCGGAGATGGTGAAGTACGCGGCCAATGCCTTTTTGGCGACGAAGATTAGTTTCATTAATGAGGTGGCGAATATCTGCGATCGCGTCGGGGCAGACGTGGTGCAGGTGGCCCAGGGCATCGGCCTCGATTCGCGCATTGGCGGCAAGTTTTTGCAGGCGGGCATCGGCTGGGGCGGCTCCTGCTTCCCGAAGGATGTGTCGGCCCTGGTGCATACGGCCGATGACTATGGCTATGACGCAATACTCCTAAAATCCGCCGTGGAGGTGAACCAGCGGCAGCGGACCCTGGCGATCGAGAAGCTGCAACAGGCCCTCAAAATCCTCAAGGGTAAGACCATTGGTCTGCTGGGGCTGACCTTCAAGCCGGACACGGACGACATGCGCGACGCCCCGGCCCTGACGCTGATCGAGCAGTTGAACCGCCTCGGGGCGCGGGTGAAAGCCTATGACCCGATCGTCTCCCAGTCCGGGATGCGCCATGGCCTGTCGAATGTGATCGTCGAAACGGATGCGGAACGGCTGGCGGACGGCTGCGATGCCCTGGTGCTGGTGACGGACTGGGCGCAATTTAAGGAGCTAGATTTCGCCAAGATGGCGAGCCTGATGAATGGGCCGGTGATGGTGGATGGCCGCAATTTCCTCGATCCCCAGGCGATCGCGGCGGCGGGCTTCCAATACATCGGCGTTGGCCGCTAGAAAACCCTAGGGGCATTTGAAGTTAGGGGGCGATCGCCTAGGCCGTGGCCCCGACGCAGTTGCCGCTAGCGCGATCGCCTAAACTACGACTCAATTCGTAATGGAGTGAACGAGCTATGCAACTTTCCCCCCGACCCGCGCGATCGCCCCGCCCCACCCGACCCCACTGGCAGCGGTTCAGCGCGATCGCGATCGCCGCTGGCCTCCTTGGGGCCGGTTGCACCCCTCCGGGCGGCGGCACCGGCGGCACCGATGGGGGCACCGCCGGGGGCCTCAAACTCGGCGCATTGCTCCCCGCCACCGGCGACCTCTCCTCCATCGGGCAACCCATGCTCACGGTCCTGCCCCTGCTGACGGAAACCGTCAATGCCTGCGGCGGCGTCAACGGCCAGCCCGTCAGCATCACCACCGTCGATGACCAGACCGACCCCACCGCTGGCGTCGAAGGCATGACCAAACTCACCGAAGTGGACAAAGTGGCCGGTGTCGTTGGCTCCTTCGCCAGCAGCGTGTCCGGCGCAGCGGTGGACGTGGCCGTCCGCAACCAGGTGGTCATGATCTCTCCCGGCAGCACCAGCCCCATCTTCACCGAGCGGGCCACCAACGGCGACTTCAATGGCTACTGGGCCCGCACCGCCCCCCCCGACACCTACCAGGCCCAGGCCCTCGCCAAACTCGCCTGGGATCGGGGCCACCGGCGCGTCGCCACGGTGGTGATCAATAACGACTATGGCGTTGAATTCGAGCAAAAATTCGTCGCCGCCTACAAGGCCCTCGGCGGCACCGTGGTCAACGAAACCAACCCCACCCGCTACGACCCCAAAGCCTCCACGTTTGAAACGGAAGCCCGCGCCGCCTTTGGTGCCAAGCCCGATGCCGTCGCCGCCATTCTCTATGCGGAAACCGGCGCGCTGCTGCTCAAATCCGCCTATGAACAGGGCCTCACGGAGGATGTGCAAATTATGCTCACCGATGGGGTGAAAACGGAGGAGTTTCCGGCCCAGGTGGGCAAGACCGCCAGCGGTGATGTGGCGATCGCGGGGGCGATCGGGACCGTACCGGGGGCCGATGGGGCGGGTCTCGAAAAACTGGCCGCCCTGCTGCAAGAAAAACTCGGCAGCGCCCCCGGAGCCTTCGTACCCCAAACCTGGGATGCGGCGGCCCTGCTGATGCTGGCGGCCCAGGCGGCGGGCGAAAATACCGGCCCCGCCATCCAAAGCAAACTGCGGGAGGTGGCCAATGGCCCCGGCACCCCCGTGACGGACGTGTGCGAAGGGCTCGCGGCCCTGGCCAAGGGGGAAGACATTGACTTCCAGGGGGCCAGCGGCAATGTGGACATTGACGAGAAGGGCGACGTGGTGGGCAACTACGACGTGTGGACCGTGCAGCCCGATGGCAAAATCGCCGTGACCGATCGCGTGAAGCTGCAATAAACCGCGCAATAAACCAATCCGTCCGCCGCGATCGCCCCCTCCAGATCGCCCGCTGCAATAGCCTTAAACTATGGCCCCTGGATTCCCGCGATCGCGCCTGAATCCAGGGGATTTTTTTTGCATTTTTCCACAGCAGAATCTCCGCAATATTTCTTTAGAAAAAGCCCGTACAAATCCCATGGCATTCCCCCCTTTTCCCCGCTACAACAGGGAAACCTTCTCTTCACCTGAGGATTGAAACGCACCATGGCCAAGCGTCATGTTTTAGTCGATCGCCGCACCGGCAAACGCATCGCCCTCAGCGGTTTCCGCACCTCCACCCAAAAACCCATTCGCTTCAGCAGCTACGGGGCCAGCTCCTTCAAAAGCCAGCACCTGCCCCCCAAGGTGGACCTGCGCCCGTACCTCACCCCCGTCGAAGACCAATCCGCCGCCAATAGCTGCACCGCCAACGCGATCGCGGGGGCCTATGAATACCTAGCCAAGCGCGCCCTCGGGGACGCCGGAGACATCAGCCGCCTGTTCATCTACTACAACGCCCGTAAGGAAGACGGCATCAAAGGAGACCAGGGAAGCACCATTGTTGGCAGCATTAACACCCTACAAAAGTACGGTGCCTGCACGGAGGGAACCTGGCCCTATGAACTCACCGGTATCAACCGCAAACCCCCCAGCACAGCCTATGAGGAAGCCCTCTGGTTTCTGGTGGATGAGGCGCGGGAATTGGAGGTGACCCTAGAGACTTTTAAGCATTGCCTTGCGGAAGGATTTCCCTTTGTCTTTGGCCTGCGTTTATTCAAATCCTTTGACCAGGCCCGCCGCAGTGGACGGGTGCCCATGCCGGATCCGAATACCGAAGCGGGGCGCACCTCCCACGGCAACCACGCCATGCTCTGCGTGGGCTATTCCGATCATAATCAATGCTTTATTGTTCGCAATTCCTGGGGGGAAGATTGGGGCGATCGCGGCTACTGCTACATTCCCTACGGCTATTTATCGAATCCTGAATATTGCTGGGATTGTTGGTCAATTCAGAGTGTTTCTGAGTTGGACTTTAGCGCCGAAATTTCGGACGAGGAGGACGAGGAAGCGTTTTACGATGAGGACGAAGAATGGGATGAGGAAGATGGCTATGACGATGAAGAGGAGGACTACGAGGATGAGGATTGGGAGGATGACGAGGAGGAGGAAGTCGATGAATCCGAGGGGGAGGATGGGGATTTAGAGGAGGAGTCTGAAGAGGACGGGGATTACGAAGAATCCGAGGAGGACGAGGGGGCTGAAGAGGACGAAGAAGAATCCGAAGAGGAGGAGTCGGACGAGGATTACGAAGAGTCTGAAGAGGAGGAATCAGACGAAGATTACGAAGAAGAAGACTCGGACGAAGATTATGAAGAATCCGAGGATGAAGAATCCGATGGGGATTACGAGGAAACTGAAGATGAGGAGGATTATGGGGAGGAAGAATAGGGCGATCGCGGCTCCCTAGGGCCAGGTTTGGGGGCGATATTGAGGTGCCAATAGACCCGGCGATAGAGCAACTCCAGTTGGCTGCCGTAGGTTTGCAACTGGACGAGGTGTCGCTGGGCGAGGCTGCGGAACAGTCGCCCCGCCAACAGGGCCGCGATCGCGATGACCAACCCCGCCGCCGTGGAGACCAATGCCTGACCGATACCTGCGGCGATCGCGTCCGGATCCAGGGTCAGGGTTTGGGTGGCGGGGGCGATCGCGGGGCCTCTGAAAATCTCCATCAGGCCCAGAATTGTCCCCAGCAGCCCCAGCAAGGGGGCCGTCGTTGCCAGGGTCCGAAAGGCCGTGTCGTACCGTTGCAGGCGATCGCGCTCCGCCGCCAACGCCATCTGCAATGCCCGCCGAAACCGCAGCGGATGGGGGCGATCGCCTTCGAGCAAGGGCGCTAGGGCCAGTCGCACCACGGGCAGCGGATCATCCATGGAAAGGGTCCGTAGATGGGCGATCGCGGCGCGGCGATCGCGGCGATAGAGCATCAGGGTGTGGCGGGCGATCGTCCCGTGGCGGCGCACCACCCCCCACCAAAACCAGCACCGCTCAAAGGCTAGGGTCAGGGCCGCCGTCGAGCCCAGCAGCAGGGGAATCAGGGCCGGTCCCCCCAGGCGCAGCAGGTCCAGGGGATCGGGAGGATTGGCGACGATTTCGACGATTGCTGGGGCCATGGTTGCCGAATCGCGGGCATGGGGCGGGGCGGGTGGGCCGTCGGGGCAAGGCTCCCAAACGCTACCATGGGACCGACGATCGCCGGGAAAGGCCATGATGGACGCGCCAAAATTCGCGCAGGCAGTACGAAAAGCCGTGGGACGGTTCGCCCTGGGGATGGCCCTGGTGGCGGTTCCGGGGCCGGTGGCTTTGGCGGCTCCCCAGGTTTTTGAATCGGCGTCCGTTGCCCCGATCGCCCAGGCAACCCCCAACCGCGATCGCGATCGCGCCCAATCGCACTATGACCGGGGCCTAGAGCGCATCACCAATGGCCAGTTCGCCAGCGCGATTGAGGAATTTAACCGCGCCATCGTCCTCGATAGCACCTTCGCCGAAGCCTTTCACGATCGCGGCAACGCCTACGCCGCCCTGGGCAATACCCTCGCCGCCGCCGCCGACTACAACACCGCCATCCGCCTCGATCCGGCCTACGTCAACGCCTACTACAACCGGGGCAACCTCTATCTCAATGAGGAACGCTACTTCGACGCGATCGCGGACTATGACCGGGTGCTGAAACTGCGCCCCGACGACGCGGAAGCCACCCACAACCGCGCCCTTGCCAATGCCCTCGTGGGGAACCTGGCCGAGGCGGTGGACGGATTCCAGGCGGCGGCGCGGCTCTTTGAACAGCAGGACGATCCGGGCGGCGTGGAACAGGCCATGCAGGCGCTGCGCTATCTCCAACCCACCGGAGCCCCCGCACCGGGCAGCGCTTCTAGCCCGGAAGGCAGCCCAGAGATGAATCCAGCTACCAATCCAGAATCGGCCCCATGATTGGATTCCTTGAGGGGGAAGTGGTGGCCCTCCAGGCGATCGCCAAACGGCTGCTGCTGCTGCTGAAGGTCCAGGGCGTGGGCTATGAGGTGCAGATTTTGCCCCGCTGGCGATCGCACCTTTCCCCAGGGGACACCGCGCGGGTCCATACCCATTTGCAACTGCGGGACGATGGCCTGACCCTGTTTGGCTTTGCCAGCGTTGCGGAGCGGGATTTGTTTCGCCATCTCATCGCCACCAATGGGGTGGGGCCGCAGTTGGCGATCGCCCTGATGGACGCCCTCGAACTGCCGACGCTCCTCCAGGCGATCGTGGGGGGCAACCATAAACTCCTCGCCAAAACCCCCGGCATTGGTCCCAAAACCGCCGAGCGCATCTGTCTGGAACTGAAAACAAAATTGGCCCAGTGGCGCGATCAGGGGAATCTGGCGATCGCCCCGGCCGCTGGCCCCGCTGACCCGATCCGTGAGGAGGTGGAATTAACCTTGCTGGCGTTGGGCTACGGCGATCGCGAAATCCTCGATGCCCTCGATGCGGTGGGTCGCCAAACGGCCCTGGCGAAGGCGGCGGATCCGGAGGCGTGGATCCGCGAGGCGATCGCGTGGCTCAGTCTCCAGGATTAGGGATTGGGTTCAGGGGCATCCAGGAAAAATTCATCGAACAGCACCACGCCCCCGTCCGGGTTGCGGACATCGTAGTAGTAGCTGCGCACCGCCCCGCGATCGCTCTCGAACACGCTAAAGGCCGCCAGATCATTGCTCGCCAGGTAGGGCAATGGTTTTCCCGTCATTGGATCCTGCAACGGCGCGATCGCGGGCACCACGGGCATCAGGCCATTGGGATCCCCCTGGGCGACGTAATTTTGTGGATCCTCGGGCGGCACCGGACGGCTAATCAAATCCCAGGCGGCCCCGTAGGTATTGCCCACATTGGACGACTCCAGGAAATGGATCACGCCGCGATCGCCAAGCTGCTCGAACCGATTCCACAGGTGGGAATGGCCGTAGTAGACCAACTGCACCCCCGCCGCCGACAGCAGGGGCACCAGGGTCGTCATGAGATAGTCGCGATCGCGGGGGTAGTGGTAGCGAATCGCCTCAATCTTGCCCTCGCCATCGCGCTCAATCTGCTGGATCGGATCCGTGTAGGGCGGCACGATATTGTCCCCGAGGGTGTGGGGCGGATGGTGGAGCATCACGATTTTGTACTTCGCCGCCCGGAATTCTTCACTTCCCAACTCCGCCACCAGCCATTCATATTGCGGACTGCCCGCCGCGATCGGCTCAAAAATATGTTGCCCCCAGCCCCACCGCTCCGGTTGCCCCAGGGCGTCGGCGGGTTCCCCATAGCGGCCCGGTTCGTTGCGATCGAGGGTCGGAGGCCGCCAAACACAGGTGGCATAGAGCACAACCAACCGCACATCCCCAAAGGTCACGGCGTAGTAGCCCGTCGGTTCTCCCGCTTCGGTGGTCGGCGCGATCGCCGCTTGCCCGTCACCCGTTTTCAGGAACAGATCGCTATAGGTGCTGATATTGAACGATCGCGCCTGCCACCAACGGGCGATCGCCGTGGGATCCGTCAGGTCCGCCGGGGGGCCGCCGTAGAGCCGCGCCGCCGCCGCCTGGGGAATCGGGTCATAAAACTCAAACTTCAGGCCCGCCGGATTGCCCCGCCGCCCCATCACCTCATGGTTGCCCACCGTGGGGAACAGGGGCGCGTGCTGGATGAGTTCACCGCCGCGATAGGTGCGCGTGGCGTCGCCACGGGTGATCGATCGCGCCGCCCGCCCTTGTAGGCACGGGAAAAAGCCCGACCCGCGCCCCTCATCAAACCACTCCGACGCGCGATCGGGCACATTCACCAAATCCCCCCCGTGGAACACCCCGTCCACCCGCCCCACGGTACGCTCCACCATTTCCAGATTCGCCGCCGTCAGGGGCATCAACTGGTGATCCGAGGTCAGCAAAATCTTGAGGGCATCCCCCGCTTGGGGCGCGGGCGCAAGGCTAAACACCCCCGAGAGAGCCACCCCGTCCCCGCGATCGCTCCCGACCCGATAGGGCAGCCGTTCCCCCGGTTTTAGGCCCGCCGCGATCGCCTCATGTCGCCAGATGGGCCGCCGCCAAACCCGCTGATCCGGCAATAAATCCTCCGGCGGCGTCACCGTGGGCGGCAGGCGCGATTCTTGATCCTCGCGCAACTGTTCAATTCGGCGGCTCACCGCGATCGCCCGACGGCCCAGATCCGTCCCATAGTCGAGCCAGTGGGCCACCCCTTCAAATTCCGTGAACCACACCACCCGCACCGCATCCGCCGTCGGCCACAGCAAAAACGGATCACTCAATAGGGTCGCCTCGCCCCGCCCATCCCCCGCCGATTCCGCCGATTCCGCCGCGATCGCCAACGCCATAGACTCCACCACTCCCGAAACGCCCGAAACTGCCGAGATCAAGGGTGCCCCCTAGGGGAACAAATCCAGGGGCAGATGGCCGTAGATCGCATTCATCCCCGCCGGATCGGCGCTCTGGCACACCACCAAAATGCCCCGATGCTCACCGCCATAGGGGCTAGCGTAAAACAATCCTGTCTCCAGATTGCACTTGCAGTAGGCCGCTGGATTGCCACTAAAATCCCCCCGCAGTTCCGGCTCCTCTTCGGGCAACGGCTGCCCCAGCCCCGCCGCGATCGCGCGCAAACTAGCCAACGCCTGGGGCAAATCCGGCGCACAAATGCCCAGAATCAACCGATCCGCCGCCGCCGTCACCACCTGCAAAGCCCGCTGCACCAGCAACCGTTGGCCCCCCGACAGCGGCGGAGCCACATCGATATTGGTCAAAGCAGCCAACACCTGGGTCGCCTCCGCAAGGGTTAACCGGGGCGCTGGGGTCGAGGACGAGGGGGAAGTCATGGGATGCGGGGACCGCCGTAGGCGGCTGGAACGAGGGGCAGGGTAGATCGGTCGGGTCCATCCTTCAGGATGCAGTACATTACGCAGGACCGGAAATGGGTTCAGGTCCAAACCCCAAGCCAAACGCCAAAACAATCCGTTGGCCGTCGGGGCGATCGCGGGTGGACCCTTGCTCAGCAATGTCGGTGCGATCGGGAAAATCCCTCAATAAAATTCTCGCCCTTGGGTCTGGAAATGGAAGCCGCACAGACCTCGGACGAAGGGCCAAAACCGCTAATTCATAAGGCTTTGGGGCCATGGCGGGGGAACCGGCCCAGACCCCCCTCACCCCCCACTGCGAAAATCATGATCTCAGCGGGGAACCTTTTCCGATTCCTGCGCGACAATGGAAGGGAGTAGTGGAGAGATGTGTCACCGTCGCAGGGGGGCCAATGTTCCTGAAGGAACCTGGGCGTCCCTGCTTTGCTTAGGGAGGTACTTGGCGGCGGGGTGGTCCAGATCGGCGACGCGATCGCCCAGGGCCGTGCAACCCATCCTCCGCCAGAGCATCCCCACCAGCCCCCCCAGTTCCCAACTCGAAACCTTGATACCATAGGGACATCTTGGCGCTGGCCTAGGGCGCGCTGACCGCCTGTTGACGCCACAGGAAGCCCAGGGCGGCCGGTGGCAGTGCCCTACAGATCCCCCGGCCCCGCCAACCTTTCCCAACTCTCGCTGCTGTCTAGGACTAAGCCGTGGCCCATCAGGCATCTCCCCTCCGTCGGCCCCTGATCCAAACCGTTGAAGCCGTTGGGCTGGCGGTTGCTGCTGCGCGATCGCGCCACGGTCTGCGGTCCCTGACTGGCCCTGCTGAACGTGGGCGATCCGGGGCGGCCCGAAGGAGACCTAAGGGGACGGCTCCGGGGAGTTCTCGGCCCGCGATCGCCCCGAAAACCCTGGCGAAGGGATCGATGGCCTGGTTGCCCTGGGCGGGGGGCGGTTTAGCTTTTTTATTGCTGGATTGGAAACTGACCGTGGCGATCGCCCTGGGGGGGGCCACGTCTACTGCCCTCAGCCGCCTCGGTGCCCAGGATTGGCGATCCATTGAGGGGCGGGCCGCGCGATCGCGCGATCGGTGGCTGCGGGGGGCCAATGGCAAACTGCTGCTGACCGTCGGGGGCGGCAGCATCCTCGCCAGCACCCTCTACCTCTCTACGGCCATCTGGAGCGAATCCCATAGCGGCTGGCTGGCGACGGAATCCCTCCTGCAGGGGGTCGCCATTACCGTCGCCCTAGCCCTGCTGCTGCGCCAGTGGTGCCAAGACGGCGACAGTCGCCAGGAGGAGCGCTTTGCCCGCTGGATTGATGACCTGCGCCATCCGGACCCGGTGGCCCAACTGGCCGCCATCCGCCAAATCGGTCGCCTGGTGACCCGCGATCGCCTCGATGCCGACTGCCGCGCGATCGCCGCCGACTGCCTCACCCTACTGCTGACCGGATCGAATCCCCTGGCGGCCCCGGTGCGCCATGCGGCCCTCGATACCCTTGCCCTGCTCGAACCGAGCCGCCGCCCCCGCGATCGGGGCACAGCCCCCACCCATCGTCCCGCCCCCCAGCGGCCCGCCCCAACGGCCCCCCTCACCCCCCTGCCGCCCCTGCCCCCGCGATCGGGGCAAAGCCCCCACCCATCGCCCCAGCCCGATCCGGAATAGCCCCAGGGCCAGCGGCCCCGCCCCCCGCAACCCCCTTTGCGAACAATTACTGAGCCGCCGCCGCCCAGAACCCACGGTCTATACGGAATTGTGCTAGAACGACAGCAGGGGAGAAGCAGCCTGTGACCGTCCAGCACCATCGCAAACATCCGAGAATCCTGACTTTCCGCCTGCAACATTTATTTGCACCGGCAAGCCATGGCCACCCTCGCCGTTGCCATCATTTGATCCTGGGGAAGATTAGAAAACTTGCTGGACCAACTTCAGCCAAAATCCGTAAGACAGGCTACAGTTTAGTGGGCTATTTTTCAGATCCGACGCTATCCTGTAACGAACGGGCCACGCCCACCGAGGGTGATAATCTCCCACGCCGGGAGCCCTTGGATGCCTTCTGCGCTCAACATTTGTCCCGCGCAGTCTAGCAACCCGAACATTCAGCACACAGCCAATCATTAGTAAGGAGTAAGAGGAACGCGGCATGACCCAGGTCACAACCGTACTCAAAGGTATCGCCAAGTCGCCGACAAACAGCAAGAAAGCTGTCAGCATCGACAGTGAAGAGCTGTTTAACGGTGGCGATGACGATCGCGACGACTATGATGGCGACCTGCGTGAAGACGCGGATGATGAGGACGTCGAGCTAGAGGCGGATGCGGAAGGCACCGTGGCCGACAAGGGGGCTAAGGGTGCGGCGGCGCGGCGACGGGCGGCGGCGAAGAAGAAGCACTACACGGAAGATTCAATCCGGCTCTACCTCCAGGAAATTGGCCGCATTCGTCTCCTGCGGGCGGATGAGGAGATTGAACTGGCCCGTAAAATCGCGGACCTGCTGGAACTGGAGCGGGTGCGGGAGCAGATGGTGGAGGATCTCGGCCGCGAACCGAGTGATCGCGAGTGGGCCCAGGCGGTGGAGATGGGCGATCGCGAGTTCCGCCGCCGTCTCCAGCTCGGCCGCCGCGCCAAGGACAAGATGGTGCAGTCGAACCTGCGCTTGGTGGTGTCGATCGCCAAGAAATATATGAACCGGGGCCTGTCGTTCCAGGATTTGATCCAGGAGGGCAGCCTGGGCCTCATTCGCGCGGCGGAGAAGTTTGACCACGAAAAGGGTTATAAATTCTCGACCTACGCCACCTGGTGGATCCGTCAGGCGATTACCCGCGCGATCGCGGACCAGTCCCGCACGATCCGGCTGCCGGTCCATCTGTACGAAACCATTTCGCGCATCAAGAAAACCACCAAGCTCCTGTCCCAGGAAATGGGCCGCAAGCCGACGGAGGAGGAAATCGCCACGCGGATGGAGATGACCATCGAGAAGTTGCGGTTTATCGCCAAGTCCGCCCAGTTGCCGATTTCCCTGGAAACGCCCATCGGTAAGGAAGAGGATTCCCGCCTCGGGGATTTTATTGAATCGGATGGGGAAACGCCGGAAGATCAGGTGGCGAAGAACCTGCTGCGGGAGGATCTCGAAAGCGTTCTAGATACCCTCAGCCCCCGGGAGCGCGATGTGCTGCGCCTGCGCTATGGCCTGGATGATGGCCGCATGAAGACCCTCGAAGAAATCGGCCAGATCTTCAATGTGACCCGGGAGCGGATCCGTCAGATCGAGGCGAAGGCCCTGCGGAAGCTGCGCCACCCGAACCGCAACAGCATCCTCAAGGAATACATTCGGTAGGGTGCGTTCGCCAACCTAAAACCCTGCCGTAACGTCGCTTCTGCGAACGCACCGACACCGTATCCATGGGCCGGTGCGTTTTGCTAGGGACCGGCTTATTTGGGGGGCATCGATGGGTTTGGCTCGGCGCGATCGCCTTGATCCTGGGTGGCCGGTGCGTTCGGAATAGAATAGCCGGTGCGTTCGGAATAGAGAAATGGTCGCGGGATTTGAAAGCGTACCGAACGCACCCTACCGGGGTTCCTCTGCCTTGATGGGTGGGGGAATTTTTTTGGATGGGCGATCAATCGCGGCCTTGAACGGGCAAAAACTTGGCAAAAATCAGGCAAAAAAATTGGGAGCCGGAACCGCTCCCAACACCTGACTTTAGAGACCTTAGAGACTAGAGAGGTTAGTTAAAACTCATGGGCACCGACCGGTGCGGCCATGGGGCTCGAACTAAGTTCTAGGGTTTGTTCCATGTTTGTAAATTAATGTAACAAAGAATTGACGCAGAGGCAAGGGGCAATGGATATGGGTGCAGGTTTGGGGGTGTCTGGGGCGGCGGGGATGCCGCTGGTGCTGGGAACGACGAAGCTGTTGGGGGTGATTGGGGACCCGATCGCCCATTCCCTGTCGCCGGTGATGCACAACCGGGCGATCGCGGCGCTGGGGGCGGATTTTGTCTATGTGGCATTTCCGATCGCGGCGGCGGATTTGGATGTGGCGATCGCGGGGTTCCGGGCCTGCGGCGTGGTGGGCTTTAGCGTGACGATTCCCCACAAGCGATCGATTATGCCCCTGCTGACGGCGGTGGCGGACGAGGCGGCGGCGTTGGGGGCGGTGAATACGGTGTGGTGGGACGGGGCCATCAATGGCTGGCGCGGCACGAATACGGATGTGGCGGGGCTGATGGGGCCGCTGCAATCCCTGCGATCGCGCTGGACCGGTGAGGTGGCGACGGTGTTGGGCTGTGGCGGGGCGGCCCGGGCAGCGATCGCGGCGTGCCAAAAGCTGGGGTTTGATCGGGTGCGGCTGGTGGGGCGCAACGAGGCCCAGCGATCAGCCATTCAGACGGATTTTCTGCCGCCGAATCCCCTGGCCTGCACCATTGATGGGTTTGGCTGGGACGCGATCGCGGCGGCCCTGGATGGGGCGGCCCTGGTGGTGAACGCTACGCCCGTCGGGATGCACCCCCATGGGGACGATTCACCCCTTGCGCCGGAGCTATGGAGCCATCCCCAGGCCGGGGCGATCGCCTATGACCTGATCTATAACCCCCGCCCCACGCAATTTTTGAAGGATGCCCAGGGGGCCGGTCTCACCGCGATCGATGGCCTAGAAATGTTGGCCGGTCAGGGGGCCGCCGCCCTGTCCATTTGGCTCGGGCAACCGGCTCCGCTGGCGGTGATGCGTCAGGCCCTGATCGACCATTTGGGCGCTTGATGGGCGGTTGATCGGCGCTTGATGATGATGTGCTGCTTGGCCTAAAGGCGTGTCGTCAAATGCCCCCCGATCCCTTGAAGACAAGGGGCTTAAGCCCCTTGCCCCCGTCGGCCCGATTCAAGATGTCGCAAGGGTTTCAGCCCAATGGACGCCAGCCCCTAACCCAGAGCTTGCAGGAGCAGGCGCGGGGCGGGCAGGATAATCGCCATCAAAATCATCAGGGCCACCAGCCCCAGGAAGTCGCGGCCATTGTCCAGGGGCGACACATCGTTGAGGGCGGGGCGATCGACCGACGGCATGAAGAACAGCAGCAGGGCCAGGGGCAAAAATTCATTGCGGGCGAAGGCCAGCACCAGCACCGCCAGCCGCGCCACCTGGCCGACGATCGCGCCGGTCCGTTGCCCCAACATCGCATGGACGATGCGGCCCCCATCCAACTGGCCGATGGGCAGCAAATGCAGCGCCGCCAGCCACAGGCCCGCATAGCCCGCGATCGCGAGGGGATGCAGATCAATGGCCCGCCCCAGGTTCAGGGCATCCCCCAGGGCCAGCTTGGCCGCCAGGGCGATCGCGGCGGAATAGTGCGGATCCAGGGCATTGACATTGAGCAAACTGGCGGTTTCCGCTTCGAGGGGAATTGTCCGCGACAGGCTCAGGCCCCACACCAGCAGCGGCAACGACACCACCAACCCCGCCAGCGGCCCCGCGATCGCCGTATCAAAGAGGGCGCGGCGGTTCGGGGCCGGGGACTGCTGCTGGGCGTAGGCCCCCAGGGTGCCCAAAAAGGCGGGCAGGGGGATAAACAGGGGCGGGGCCATCTGGATATGGTGGCGGCGGGCGGCGAAATAGTGGGCGAGTTCATGGATCCCCACCACCGCCAGCATCGCGATCGCGTAGGCCACGCCCCCCCGCAGGGTTTGGGGATCAACGCGCCCCGAAGCCTGCGCCGCCGCCGGGTTCACCAGGGCCACCCCCGCCAGGGTCAGGGTCAAGAAGGTCGCCATCAGCAGCGTCAATGCCCAGGCCCCCGTGCGCTCGGGCGTTGCTCGGACGGGGGCCGGTTGGGTCGCCAGGGCGAGGGCAATCTCCTCTGCGGTGGTTGGTTCAGGGGTGGGTGCGCCCTGTGCCGCAGGGATGGGGGTTGCGGCTGCCGCGATCGCGGTGGGATTGGGCACGAGGGCAAAGAAGGGTTTGCCGTTTTTCCCCTCCTGAAACACCAGCAAAAAGCGATCGCTAAACCGCTGGCGGATATTATCTAAAACCGTTTCGTAGGCTTTTTCAGGGTTGGCGCGCAACTGGCCGTAGCAGATGGCCGCCTGGGGACGATGTTCGATCGACCGTAAATAAAACACCGACCAGGGGAAACAATCCTGCAATTCCTGTTCATCGGAGCGATCGAGCAGGCGGGTTTTGGGCAGCCGACTCGCCGCCGCCAGGGCCAAGGCTTCCAGGGGCGAGGCCGGATCGGCACTGACCGTATCGCCGCGATCGCCCGCCGCCGCACCTTCCTCCGTTGAATTTTGGGCTGAATTTTGGGCGCGATCGCTCGGATTCGGCCCCCGGCCCCGCTGCACCAAAAAGATATAGAGCAGCGGACAGAGGACAAAAGGTGGCACGGCCAGATAGGGCGGCACCGGCTGATCGGCCCCGTGGATCAATCCCCAGGCGGTCCAGATGAAGGCGGGCGTCATCATCACCAGCCACAGCAGCCAAACCGGTGTGCGGGTCAGTCCCTGCACACTCTGCCGGACAATAAAATAAGCAAACAATCCAACCAGCAACAGCCAAACAATCATTTCATGCCCAAGCAACCCCAGGCTGCCTTTGAGTCGGTCTTTGCGTTTCCGCCCAATCGAGATACCCTCGGCGGCACCGCCTATCTCATTGTAGAAAATGACAGCGCCGGGGCCGGGAATGTTTTGATCGATAGTCCCCCCTGGAATGAGGAAACCCAGTCATTTCTAGAGCGCCATGGGGGCATTCGCGCTTGGGTGCTGACCCATCGCGGGGCGATCGCGCCCCTCAAAACCATCCGCGAGATCGTGGCGGCGACGGGCTGCCAACCGACAATCCAGGAACAGGAGGCGTATCTTTTAGCAGATGTGCCGCGCCACACGTTCCAGCATGAACAGGTCCTGGGCGATCGCGTTCGGGTGATCTGGACTCCGGGCCATTCCCCTGGATCGTCCTGTGTCTATTTCCGCGATCGCGGCGGCATTCTCTTTAGCGGTCGGCACCTGCTGCCCACGCCCCAGGGCCACATCGGCCCCGCCTACACGGCCAATACGTTCCATTGGTGGCGGCAACTGCGCAGCATCGCCCACCTGCGCCAAACCCTCGGGGAAGATTCCCTGGCCTATCTCTGTCCCGGCGCGCGGGTCGGGTTCCTGCGGGGACGCCACTGGGTAGACCGGGCCTGGGAGAGGCTCACCGCGATCGATCTGGAGGCGGCTAAGCTCGATCCGCTCCAGGCGGTTTCTGCACCCATTCCCTAATCAAAACAATAAAAACGGCGGTGGGGCGCGATCGGCAATCTCCAAATCCACGCGATCATGATGGCATTCCGAACGCACCGACAACCCCGAATTCAACGCGATCGCGCCCCTGAAAAAACACCGACCATGGCGACAGGGCGCAGTGCGTTCGCATTAGCAACATCGCCGTAAAATTAAGCCGTTGCGAACGCACCCTACCGCCGGATTGTTGGCTACAGGGGACGATAAACCCGGTAATTAATTTCCGGGAAAATATTATCAATCGCCTCCACCTTTTCCAACCAACCGGAATCCACCTTACCCGCGTTCAGATCCTCATAGAGTTTCGTAAAACGCTGCACATGGGACTTCGTACGGCGCACCGCATAGGGCACCATCGTCCCCGTCCGCATAATGAACGCCCAATCGGACGACTGGGCCAACAGCACCTCCCGCGCCGCCTGATTCAGCGCCCGCCATTGCAGTTCATCCTCCGGTTCCCGCGTCGCCAAACCGATCATCCGCTCAGCGATCTTATGCAAATGGGGATAGACCCACGCATTGGTTTCATTGAGCCAATATTCATGGAATCCCTTATAGCCCCAACTGGATTGGGACGGTTTGCACACCTGTTGGGTCGGATTTTCCTGCAAATATTCCGCCAGGTGGGTCATGCGGAACGTGTTTTGATCGAACCAGGATTTGCGATAGAGATAGTCAATGAACCACGGCCCTTCGTACCACCAATGGCCGAACAGTTCCGCATCGTAGGGGGCCACCACAATCGGCGGACGGCCCATGATTCCATGCAAATGCTCCACCTGCCGCTGGCGGTTGTGCATGAAATTGCCCGCGTGTTCGGTGGTTTTTTCCCGCGCCCAGTAGGGATCGTAGAGGGCTTTTTCCGAGAGACCGCCGTCGCGGGCGGTGATTTTGTGGTACTTGATGCCTACATTTTTCCGTTGGCCGTTGGGCATGATGTAGGGCTTGATGTATTCGTATTCCGCTTCCCAGCCCAGGTCTTTGTAGAATTCGCGGTACACGGGGTCGCCGGGGTAGCCGACCATCGAGGACCACACCTGCTGGGAGGATTCGTGGTCGCGGCCAAAGGCGGCGACGCCGCTCTCGGTGAAGATGGGGGCGTAGGAGCCGTAGCGGGGGCGGGGGCGGGCGTAGAGGATGCCGTGGCCGTCCGTGAGGAAGTACCGCAGGCCAGCGTCGGCGACCATGCGTTCGAGTCCTTCGTAGTAGGCACACTCCGGTAGCCAGATGCCCCGGGGCCACTGGTCAAAGGTTTGGGCGTAATGTTCGCAGGCCACTTGCAGTTGTGCCCAGACGGCTTGGGGATACATCTGCATCAGGGGCAGATAGCCGTGGGTGGCTCCGCAGGTGATGATTTCGAGGTTGCCGCTGTCTTGGAATTGTTTGAAGGCGGTTACGAGGTCGCGATCGTAGCGTTCCCACAGTTCGCGGACGGCTTTGAATTCGTTGATGTAGTGTTCGGCGAGATAGCGGATGTGGCCGTTGAATTCGTTGTGGACGTATTCTTTTTCGGCGAGTTCTTGCAGTTGGGCGAGGTGGGCGTCGTAGCGGTCCTGGAGGAGGGGGTCCCGGAGCATGGACACCAATGGTGGGGTCATGCTCATGGTGATGCGGAAGTCTACGCCGTCGCGCTTGAGTCCCTCGAAGACCATGAGGAGTGGGGCGTAGGTCTCGGTGATGGCTTCGTAGAGCCATTCTTCTTCGAGTACGTAGTCGCTTTCGGGGTGCCTGACGAAGGGGAGGTGGGCGTGGAGGACGAGGGCGACGTAACCAAGACTCATAGGACCGCCTGTGGTGGAACGTTGTCGGAATTTTATGCGAACTTGCTGCCTAGGGTATCGAACTATGGGGGCATGGGTTGGTTTGGGATGGGTTTGGGGTGTTCTCAGTTTGTAGTTGTATAGGAGTGGGTTGTTTTTTTCCGATCGCGCGATCGCTGTTTTGATGGCGGAAGTCTGGCAAACTGAACGGGTTATTGGTCATTCGCTCCTGCTGATGGAGTGCTACCGGCGGCTGCTGGGGCGGGAGCTGTTGCCGGATCTGCCAGTGGGGCTTGAGGGGGCGGCGCGATCGCGGGCTTTGGCGCGGGCATTATTTGAAGCGCCGTTCTGTGTGGTGTCCCACGGGACGCAGGCGAATCCGATTTTGAATTACGGCAATCGCTATGCCCTGGATCTGTGGGAGTTGGATTGGGAAACGTGGCTGAAGACGCCTTCGCGCCAGACGGCGGAACCGGATGTGCGGGAGGAGCGGGATCGATTGTTGGCGGCGGTGCGCGATCGCGGTTATGTGGAAGGCTATTCAGGGATTCGGGTGTCGGCGACGGGGCGGCGGTTCGTGATTGAAAATGTCACGGTCTGGAATCTGACGGATCAAGATGGTCAGCCCTGCGGTCAGGCGGCGACCTATGCGAACTATCGCCGTCTCGATTGAATGCTGAACACTTGTTCCCAGCCGAATCAAAAATTAATGGTAGGGTGCGTTCGCTACGGGTGATGTTCACCGGGATATGGATTATGCGAACGCACCGCCCCCTTTGGATGTCACCGATCCATGTCACCGATGGGTGCGGAATGCTGGGCGATCATGGGCGATCGCTTTGATTCGCTTTGATGCGGGGTGGGTCGGTGCGTTCGGAGAAAGGGCGCGATCGCGTTGGGCTAAACATTACCGAACGCACCCTACCGGTGGTTGATTGATTATTGAATTGTCTTTGTAGATTAGGCCGGTTTGCGTCCTGCGAGCAGGGCCAGCTCTCGCCATTTCCAGTAGCAGTCCGCATCCTCAAAGCCGATCGCGCGGAGCCATTGCACCTGGGTATGGGCGTCGAGCAGTTGATTGGCGGGATCGCAAAAATCTTCGGGATAGCCGATCGCGCGCAGAAAGGCCCGATGGAGCGCGGGGGTGGGGGATGAGACGTGTTCGAGGTTGCAGAAAATGCCGCCCGGTCGCAGCCGCTCAAAAATTTCACCGTAGAGCGATCGCTTGCGGCCGTCGGCAACGTGGTGAATGGCGAAGCTGGAGACGATCGCGTCAAAGTCACCCCAATCGCTCGGCAGGGGATCTCGAAAATCGTGGGCAACAATGTCCACCGTCGGATCGGCCCCGAAGCGATCGCCCACCGCCGCCAGCATGGTCTCGGAAAAATCTACTGCGATCGCCTGCATCTCGGGGCGATCGCACTTCAGCAGCGCCAACAGTCGCCCATCCCCCGTCCCCAGGTCCAAAATCCGCCCCGCGTCCGGCGGCACCAACTCCAACACCATCGCCTCCCCTTCCGTACGGTGGGGAATGCGATCGGCGCGGGCCAAATAATCGAGGGCGTGGGCGGCGCTGTGCCAGGTGCTCGGGGCGGGTTCCATAGGGTCTCAAGGTTGAACGGGTTTGGGGCGATCGCGGGGGGCCGGGTTGGGAGACCTAACCCCTACGGTGGCGGGGAAGGCAACGCGATCGCGCCCCCCATCACCTTTATGCCCTAGCGCTAAATCATCACCGGCTCATCCACCCCCATGATCCGCAATTGGGCCGCAACGCCCTGCGATCGCAGCGCCGCCGCGAACTGTTCCGGCGTACCGGGCAAAGAAAACACCCCAAAGTGCATGGGCACCACCACCGACGGATTCACCAGCTTGACCGCCTCCGCCGCCCGTTCCGGCCCCATGGTGAACTTGCCGCCAATGCAGGCCAGCATCCAGTCAATTTTGCCGAACTGGGAAATATAGGACATATCCGCGAACAGATCCGTATCCCCCGTGTGGTAGATGCGCGGCCCGTCCTTCACGCTGATCACAAACCCGCCCGGATTGCCCGCATAGGCGGCGGGGCTGCCGTCCGTGGCGATCGCGGAACTGTGGACCGCCGGAATGAACGCCACCTTCACCTCCCCATCCAGCAGGGGAATTTCACCGCCAAAGTTGCCCTGATAGTTAAAATCCACCAGATCGCCGGGATAGCCCCCCGTCGCCGCCAGGGCACGGCCCAGGTCAAACGTACTCACCAGCGGAGCCTTGGTACGTTCCGCGATCGCCTTGGCATCCCCCACATGGTCATTGTGGCCGTGGGTAATCAGGATCAGATCCGCGCGATCGAGATTCGCCAAATCCTCCGCCCCATTGGCATTGAGGGGATTTTGTAGCCATGGATCAATCAAAATCACCTTGCCGCTGGGGGTGGTGATCCTAAACGCCGCCTGCCCGTACCACAGCAACTCCGTTTGGCCGTTGATGATCGGCAGCAAAGGCGGCGTCAGGGCCTGTTGGGTCGGCTGGATTGCCGCCACCGGCCCCGTCACCTGGAGCATCACCAGGGCGATCGCCACGCCCCCCAGCAGCCACCGCCAAACCGGCTGGACCGCCCGCCGTAACCCCTGCCCGATGGGTCGTCGTGCCATGGAATCTCTCCTGAAACCTGGAAATTTAGAGGACTTAGAGGAACCTAAAACCGCCGAAGCGTCGGACGTTAACTTAGCAAACGGATCGCCCATCCGCCCCTACAGGGTCGGCACCACGTCATAGGTGCCTGTCGAAGCCACCCGATTGTCGCGATCGCAAAACAGCACCGCCGCCTCGAACGGGTGATCGCTCAACCGATAGGCAATGGCGAGGCAGCGATCGCCCACCTCCCCGAGCCGCGCCGACCCCCCATTGAGCACAAACGCCCCCCGTTCCGCCGGAATCGCATAGGTCACCCACCGCTCCCCATTGCGCAGGTTCACCAGATGCACCTGTTCATAGGGGTCAATGCCCGCCTGGGCCATCAACTCCGCGCAAATGCCAACACTGCCGTTGTAATCAACATTGCGATCGGTGACGTAGACACCGTGGATCTTGGCAGAAACAAACGTTTTCATGGGCCGCCGCTGGGGGAGAACAGAAAAAAAACACGCACGGTCAACGGGCCGCCAACGGCCTGGAGCTTTGCCCCTTCGCCATTCACCGCCCCGCACCGCCGCCGGAGTCGCGATCGCCCCCCATGGTAAGTTCTGGCGCGCCCCCGCGATCGGGGCAAAGCCCCCACCAATCGCCCCACGCCCCGCGCCACCGCCCCATCCATTCCCCGCCCCATCCCCAGCACCGCCCCCAGATCACTCCCCAAACCACCCCTTTCGATTGCCATGAATCCCCTTGATGGGCTCCCCAGAAATCCCGAACTCCAGACTTTTTTAAAGTTTTTGTGAAGTTGCCCCCAGAGGGTTTTCCCATTCTCCTAGACCTCGCTTCATGATCCGCAAACTTGCCTTTTGCGAGGGCGGCCCATGCCTGAAATCCTTGCTACAAAAGCATTTTTCAAGGTTTGCAGCCAACATAAAATCATTTTTGTATTTAAAGATTCAGTGAAGAGCAGGGTGAAATTCTTGTGATCTTCAAGGGAAGTTGATAGAACTAGAGGCGTAGGGGATACGGGTACTGAGCCTGCCCACTGAAACTGTCAGCAATCAGTCCTCAGTGCCTCCCCCCGTAACCTTCGGAGCCGCATCGGGGAGCTGCGAATCCGAGTTTTAAACCGGGCTTACGTCGTCAATTAGGGAATTTAGGGAGGAAACTCAGATGGTTTCGCGTAATCTTTCCAATCTACTCTTCGGTTCTGGGGTTGCGATCGCGATGGGCATGACCGCCGCCGCACCGGCCAAAGCCTGGATCCCGCTGATGCCTGACGCTGAGACCGCCGTTGACGTCACCATCACCCCCGCCTGCTCGATCGTGGGACCGGGCGTGACTCCCGACAGCATCTACGGCGTCGAGTCGATCACCAGCCAGACCGTGGCAAACCAGCCCACGGAAGGCGCAGACATTTCAAGCTGCCTGGTGGTTGATAACCCCGCTACCGAAACCACCTTTGGATCCCTGACCCTGGTCACGAAGGATGCGGGCACCAACGATAAGGATGGTGACCTTTGGTATCGCCCCATTGCTCGGAACGCAGCCAGCAATGCAGAAGAGAAAGGCCGCTTGGAATATGGGGAATTTACCTTCGTTCTCGATGACGAAATGGTGGCCCAGGGCGGCAAGCTGAAGTTTACCTTCCTGGACATTGAAGCGTCGAAGGATCCCTACGGTGTGCTGGGGACCCCTCCTACGGGGGTGAAGGTGGGTGATACCTTCCATAACGCCTTCTACGAGGGCACCAAAGTGGTTGGGACGAATGATGTGCGCCACTATCTGGTGCTGGATATGGTGAAGGAATTCACGGTCTACTTGGGTCGTGACACCAGCGGCACTGGCGATGGGGTGAACTTCCGTGTTGAGGCCAAGGCGACGCCGGAACCCTCGGCAATGCTGGGTCTGGGTCTGGCGGTGGGGGCCTTGGCTACAGCCCGCAAGCGTCGCCTTGAGAACGACTAGATTGGGCTCGTCCGATCTGGGGGAGGTGGGGTGATGGGCGCTGGGTTCGGTGAGGCTGCCCTGCCCCCGCCCTTGGATCGAGGGACGGTTCAACTTCGTTGATTTTCGGTGCTGATGGCTGGTTTGAGCCCCCGTCGTTTCCTGGGGGGTCGGCTGCTACAAATTTACGGTTCGCCATGGGGGGGCTCTGGTTCAGGCTTCCCCAATTTTTTGTGGTGATGGTTGCTGCAAGGATGGGTTGAGGGATTGGCGCGGTGAAATAGGTTCAACCCGCAGCGTCCTTGAATGGGGCTGTTTGGCTAGTGATTTGGTGAGCTTCTAACCGTAACTTCAACTTTTTCTACTAATTCTTCTACTAAATCGATGGCCCTCTGGCTGGGGTGCCGGGGGGGCTAGGGGGCGGGGGTCAGGCTTTCGACGAGGGGCCGCAGGGGGCCGGTGGGTTCTTGGCCGTTGGTGGCGAGGTCGCTGTGGCAGAGGGTGAGGCGATCGCGGCAGCGGGCGAGGAGGTCCCGCAGGAGTCGGGCGAGGCGTTGGCGATCGCGCTGGTCGGTGCGTTCGGCGGTGATCGGGGTGCCATCCCAGGAGCGCAGGAGCAGGTCGGCCCCGGTGAGGACGGCGGAGCCCCCCTGGAGCCAGAGGGGGGAGCTGATGTCGAGCCAGTAGTGGAGGGGGTGGGCCTGGTGGCTGATGCGGTACTGGAAGATGGTGGCGAGGGTGATGGCGTTGGTGGCGGGCAGCAGGCGCGAGGCGGGGAGGGGGTTGGCGGTGATGGCTCCGCGCTGCATGAGGCGGATGAAGCGTCCGGCGATCGCGATCGCGGGGGTGGTGCGTTGGGGGTCGAGGGCGGTGGCGATCGCCCAGTGGCGGTGGGCGGCCTCCAGGAGTTCTTGGAGATCGTGGAGGTCGTTGGCGTCGCTGATGGGCCGCAGGAAGTGGGCGATCGCGGCCTCTAGGCATTGGAGGGGGCCGGTGGGGTCGGCGGCGTCGCGGCGATCGCGGCGGGTTTCGATCCAGGTCCGGATTTGTTCGTAGGTGTCAAAGGCGCGGTGGCCCAGGCGGTCCCAGCGATCGAGGGTATCCGGGGGCAGCAGGCGGGGCCGGTGGCGATCGCCGTCAAAGCAGGTGTCCACCAGCAGGCCCGCCCGGACGGGATCAATGGCCCCCTGGGGCGATCGCGGCGATCGCGAGAGGGTCACCAGCAGTTGGGCCACATCCAGCGGATCAATCAGCCGCCCGAGATCCTCCGCATAGACCAACGCCAGCAGGGTCATCAGGGCGCGGATGGGGGGCCGTTCGATCAGCGGATCCTGCACATTGAGGGGCCGCAGGGGAATGTGCCGTTCCGCAAGGCATTGGCTGAGGAGGTGGCGGGCCGTGTGATCGAGGCCGGGGGCGATGATGGCGATGTCGGCGGCGGCGTGGCCGGTGGACAGATCCAGGGCGATCTGGTCGGCGATGCCCTCGAGCAGTTGCAGCCGCGAAGGGTGGCTCAGGAGGGTGAGGCGATCGCGCCCACTGGCGGCCTGGGGCAAGAGTGCGCCGAGACCTTCCTCCAGATCGAGCCATGGCCCTGGATCCAGGACAAAATCCGCCAGCCGCTCCGCCAGGGGACGACTCCAGGATTGGGGGCCACCGGCCGGGGCGATCGCGGTGCAGCGGTCCGCCAGGGTGCCCAGGGTCTCCGGATCCGCCCCCAACCCCAGCCGCACGGCCCCGTCGGTGCCAAAGGCGATCGCGCCGGGAATGCCGCAGTCCAGCAGGGCACCGAGCAACTCCACCGCCGCGCCGGGGTAATCATCCCCATCATCCGCCAGGAAAAAGCCAAACCGCTGGCGGAGGCGATCGCGATAGAACCCCTGGGGCAACAGGTGGCCGTAGTACAACTCCGTCGCAAGGCCATAGGTCAGCAGCCCCCGCCCAAGGCACCACCGTCGCCACTGGGCGATCGCCGTCGCCGCGATCGATGCTAACCGCCGATTCGCCAGATCCGTTTCCTGGAACCCCCCCATGAGCCGCTCCCCGAGGGCGTCATCGCAGGGGAGCCCCGCCGACGCCGCCAACTGGTACCAGTCCAGCAGTTGCCGCACGGCGCGATCGCCCGCCGCCACGGACGGGGCCAGATCCACGGACTCCAGAAGCGGTGCCCAGAGGACCGTCGCCAATTCCTGCTCATTCTCCGAGCGCAGCAGAATGGGCGGACGGGCGCTCACCCCGAAGGTTTGGGCCAGCCAGGGATAGAACCGCCGCACTTCCGTTTCGGCCCAGCCCATCGGCGTGGTGCAGGTTAGGGGCGATCGCGCGGCCACCACGGGGGTGAGGCGATCGTCGAGGGCGGGCCGACTGCCCCCCGGAGCCGCCAGGGCCAGAATGCCGATCGCGGGATCAATCGCGGGATCCAGGGCCGGATCCGATGCGGGCGATCGCGCCGCCAGCCAATCCCCCAGGGCATCCAGGAGGGCTTGGGTTTTGCCGGAGCGGGCGGGACCGGCCACCCAAATCGCGGGGGACATCTGGGGGGGCATGGCGTCGTGGGTCACCGTGGCCGGGGGCGCAAAGGGCAAAGGGGTGAATTTGCTATGATACCTGTCGTGATTATCAACGAAAGGCCGCCCTCCGCCACGCCCGCGGACCTTTCCCGGAGACCCTCGCTGCGCCCCGTGTCGCCCCGCCTCGCCCCATGTCGTCCCCCCGTTCTTCCCCCTTTTCTACGGTGCGATCGCTCTGGGCAGCGGCGGGCCGTTGGTATGAAACGACGCCCGATCGCGCCCTGAACCGGGCCTATGATGCGGCGTTGGCGATCGCGGCGATCGAAACCCGCTATTTCCAGGGGGAGGCCATCGATCCGGATTCGCCCCAATACACCGGCGCAATCCGCGATTATTTCCGCTCGGAATTGAAAAAGCATTTCACGGCGATCGACCTGGGTTTGGCGGAATTTCGCACCAGTAATCTGCTGTTCCGGCGATCGCGGCTGCCCGATCGCGCCCCCCCGGCGGACCCGCGCGCGGATGCCCTGGGGGGAGAGCCCCTGCCGACGGTGGTGGACGATCGCCCCGACGGACCAACCCCCCGGACCCAGGGGGCGGCGGGGAATGATTTTTTGATCCTGAAACAATTGGAAACGATCGATCGCGTGCGCGGGCGCTATGAGGCCCTGTCCCTGGCGGAGGTGGCCCTGGGCAGTGGCGGCGCAACGGTGGAGGCGGACCTGGCCGATGGGCGCGGGGGCTATGGGGTGGCGGGCGATCGCCGCGATCGCCCCAACCCGACCCCCAGCGGCACCCCCAACCCCGGCCATGGCCCCAATGCCAGCGATCGATCCAGCAACGGCTTCAGGGCGAGATCGAGCGATCGCCCCGGCGGCCTCGCACCGCGCTTCACCAGCCGCAGAGGCCTTCAGCGTCGCCAGCGGGGTGATCTAGACAACCGCAGTTCCCTGACCAACCGCACCAGTGTCCTGCCGCGATCGCTCCTGAGTACCCTCGATCGCGTGCGGCGAGACCTAGATGATCGCTCCGAAGAAGAAGTCGTCAAAAAACACCGCAGCACCAAAATCCGCACCATTGTATCCCTGCGGTTTTTATTGCTCCTCATCCTCGTCCCCCTCCTCACCCAACAAATTGCCAAAAACTTTTTCGTCGGCCCCATCGTCGATCACAGCTACCATCCTCCCCTCGAAAACATCTTCTTGAATCCCGACATGCAGGAGGAAGCCCTCGTCGAACTGGAGCACTATGAGCATCTGCTGCGCTTCCGAAACCGCGCCCGCCATGGCCCCCACCTGACGGATGAAGAAATTGAAGAGCGGCTAGACGAAAAAGCCCTAGAAATCGCTGAAACGGCCCAAGGCCAAAGCGCCGACGCCATCAAAAATATTATCTCTGACTTCATTTCCCTCCTGGGATTTGGCATTGTGATCGCCTCAAGCCGCGAGGAAATTGCCATCCTCAAATCCTTTATTGACGAAATTGTCTACGGTCTCAGCGACAGCGCCAAAGCCTTTGTGATTATTCTCTCGACGGATATTTTTGTGGGCTACCACTCCACCCACGGTTGGGAAGTGGTGGTCAGCGGCATTTCGCGCCACTTTGGCCTGCCGGAAAATCGTGATTTCATGTTTTTGTTTATTGCCACCTTTCCGGTGATTTTGGATGCGGTGATTAAATATTGGATCTTTAGGTATCTCAACCGCATTTCCCCATCCGCAGTGGCAACCTATAAGGATATGAATGAATAAAGAACGAATGCAGATCAAAATAACGGGTTTGATTGCGATAGAATGCTGAGTCTATCTCTATAGGAATTTCGGAATTGCCCTCTTGGGAATTGCCCTGGGGGCAAGGGGCTTGAGTCCCTTGTCTAGAGTCCCTTGCCCTGGGGTGTTACTCCGTTTTGGGGTTGGGGGTATGGGGCGCGGAAGTTTGTAGTGTTTATGTTGAAAATTGCATGATTATTCAATGGTATCCCGGTCATATTGCTAAGGCGGAAAAGGCGCTCCTGGAGCAACTCAAGCATGTGGATGTGGTGTTTGAGGTGCGGGATGCGCGCATTCCCCTGGCGACGGCCCACCCCCGGCTAGATAAGTGGCTCGATGGGGGGCGGACGGCGCGGGTGCTGGTGCTGAATCGGGTGGATACGATCGCGGCGGTCGAGCGCACGGCCTGGGAGGAATGGTTCCGTGATCGCGGCGATCGGCCCTATTTCACGGATGCGCGGGAAGGGAAAGGGGTCAAGGCGATCGGCAAGGCGGCCCAAACGGCGGCGGCCTGGGTCAATGAGCGGCGCAAACAGCGGGGGATGCGGCCAAGGCCCGTGCGGGCGGCGGTGATTGGCTATCCGAATGTGGGCAAGTCGGCGCTGATTAATCGGTTGCTCAATCGGCGCATTGTGGAGAGTGCGGCCAAGCCCGGTGTGACGCGGCAACTGCGCTGGGTGCGGATTTCCCAGGAGTTGGAGTTGCTGGATGCGCCGGGGATTTTGCCGATGGATTTGACGGATCAGGCGGCGGCGGTGAAGTTGGCGATCTGCGATGACATCGGTCAGGCGTCCTATGACAATCAGCAGGTGGCGGCGGCGCTGGTGGAGCTGCTGACGAGGCTGGATGGGGGGGTGTCTTTGCGCGATCGCTATGGGGTCGATCCGGTGCCGTTCACGGGGGAGGATTATCTCCCGGCCCTGGCGGCGGAACGGTTTAAGGGGGATGTGGAGCGATCGGCTCGGACCCTGTTGCAGGAGTTTCGGCGGGGCAGTTTGGGGGCGATCGCCCTGGAGCGGCCTCCGATTTTGCCCGTCACGGCTGAAAAATCGCTGGAATCGGTGGAGCCGGAGCCGGAACCCGCATCGCCGGAGTCGGTGGAATTAATCGAGCCGGAGCCGGAGCCGGTGATGTCCCCGGAGGTGCCCTGAGGCCATGGCGGTGCGGATTTATGGCAACCGAGCCCTCAAAACCTTGCCCGGTCAGGCCACCCGGCCCACGGCGTCGCGGGTGCGGGAGGCGGTGTTTAATATCTGGCGCGATCGCGTGGAGGGCTGCCGCTGGCTAGACATTTGTGCGGGCCTGGGGACCATGGGGGCGGAAGCCCTGGCTCGCGGGGCCGCCACGGTGACGGGCCTGGAAAAAAGTGGCCGCGCCTGGGCGGTGGTGCGGGACAACTGGCGCGCGATCGCCCGACCGGACCAGACCATTGCGCCGTTGCGGGGGGACGCGATCGCCCTGCTGGGCAAACTCACGGGGCCGTTTGATTTGATCTATTTCGATCCGCCCTACGACGCCAGCGACCTCTACGATCGCATCGTGCCCCTGCTGGCCCAACGGCAACTGCTGGCCCCCGATGGCGAACTGGCCATTGAATACGATCCCCACCGCTGGCGCGCGATCGCCTGTGGCCCCCTAGAACCCGTGCGCACCAAGGACTACGGCAACACCGCGATCGCCTTCTACCGCTGGAGTTCCACCGAAGCGTCCGCCGAGGAAACCCCAGAAGAACCCACAAATTCCACCCCATCCGCAATCATAGAAAGCGCCCCCTAGCGCGATCGCCACCGCCGCCGCCGTCCCACCATGCCTGCTGCCCTGGGCTCTTCCCCCCTGCGGGTTCGCCGCCGCTCCACCGGCCAGCCCCTCACCCTCGATGAAACCCAATTCGGGGGCGGCGAGGGCAAAATTTACCGCGTCCAGGAAGCGCCCCACCTCCTGGCCAAGATCTATCACCCCAACCGCCGCACCCGCGATCGCCTCGACAAGCTCCAGGTGATGCTGGCGAATTCCCCCATCCACCCTGACGATCCCAATCCCGCGATCGCGTGGCCCGTGGATCTGGTGGTGGCGGAGGACGCGCCCCATGGGGTTCTCGGCTTTTTGATGCCTCGGGTGGTCGATGCCCGCCCGCTGCACCATTTCTATACCCCCAAAACCCGCCGCCAGGAACTGTTTAATCTCACCTATCGCTACCTGCTGCGGATGGGGCGAAACCTGGCCGCCGCCGTCTGGGCCTTGCACGATCGCGGCTATGTGATCGGCGACGTGAATGAATCGAATATCCTCGCCGCCCAAACGACCCTGGTGAGCCTGGTGGATACGGACTCGTTCCAGGTGCGCGATCGCCTGCGGGGCCAGACCTTCCGCTGTGGCGTGGGCAAGCCGGACTATACGCCGCCGGAGCTACAGGGCGTCAATTTCCAGAGCCGCGATCGCGAGCCGGAGCACGACAACTTTGGCCTTGCGGTGCTGCTGTTCCAACTGCTGATGGAGGGCACCCACCCCTTCGACGGGCGCTACGGCGGCGGCGGCGACCCTCCCCCCAAGGAAACGCGCATCGCCGCCGGCCATTTTCCCTACGGCCTGCGCCCCGGCCCCTACAAACCCAAGCCGATCGCGCCCCCTTTGGAAAACCTCGACCCAAAATTGCAGGTGCTGTTTCGCCGCGCCTTTGAAACGGGTTACCGGGATCCCCAGGGGCGACCCACCCCCCGCGATTGGGTCAGCGCCCTGGAGGCGGCGGAGCAAAACCTCATCACCTGCACCGTGAACGATCGCCACGTCTACGGCGGCCACCTCAAAACCTGCCCCTGGTGCCAGCGCACGGCCCAGTTCAAGGGGCGCGATCCGTTTCCATCCCGGACGGCGGTCCTGCGGGGGGAGCATCTCCAGCCCGTGCGGGTACCCCGGCGGCCGCGCACCCTGGGCAAGGGAAATCCTAAAAACTGGCCGTCGGCGACGCGATCGCAGGTGGTGGCCATCCCCAAGCTACAAAGCCTCGCCAGCGTCAACCCCCGGCTCTATTGGCTCGCACCGGGCTACTCCAGCCGCGCCGATTGGGTCTCGATCGCGGGCTTTACGAGCTGCGTGTTGGTGTCCGTCGGCATCATCCTCACCCACCGCATCTGGGATTTTTCCACCCCCGGCCTCTCCAGCCGCATCCCCCAGAGTGACTTGGTGACGGGGCAAATGACCGCGATCGCCCCCCCGATCCCCGCCCTGGATCTCGCCGCCGGTCGCCGCCGCTTTGACGACACCCGCCAGCAGTTTCAGCTTCTGCGCGATCGCGTCGTGGTGGACCTCAGCGGCGATTTTCCTGACCTCAATCCCGACCGCCTCGGCGATCGCGTCACCGTCGCCACCATTGAACTGCTCGGCGTCACCGACAGCCCAGAACGCGATCGCGACGGCTGGATCCGCGCCCTCTACCGCTACCAGCAGCAGCGCCTCAGGGACCTAATCCCCCTGGGCTACTTCGATCCCCAGGGCCAAACCGCCGCCGCCCTCCGCCAGGATTTGCGCGATCGTATCCTCCCCACCGACCCCACCGACCCAAGCAATATCCCCCTGATCGCCCCCGCCCCCACCGGCGATCGCCCCATCAACCTCTTCCCAGACCGCTAAAACCCATCCCCGACGCCATCCTGGTCGGTTCGCGATCCGCCGCGATCGCGCGATCGTTGCCCCCCGCCCCCGCCCCCGCCCCATCCGGCAGCGACGGCAGCGTCACCACACAGGTGGTGCCCCCATCCATCACACTATCAATCTCGATCGTCCCCCCGTGGCGATCGACCGCCTGCTTCACAATCGACAGCCCCAGCCCCGTCCCCACAATCTGCCCCACATTCTTCGCCCGCTGGAACGGCCGGTACAAACGCGGCAGATAGTCCGCCGGAATGCCAATGCCGCGATCGGCCACCGACAGCACCACCGTATCGAGATCCCCCTTCACCTCCAGGACAATCTCGCCGCCGCCCGGACAGTACTTAATCGCATTCGACAGCAAATTGGTCAAAATCTGCCGCAGCAGCGTCACATCCAAAAACACAATCGTATCGGCCCGCCCATAGACCATCCGAATGGTGCAGGGCTTGCGGGGCGGCGGCGGCTGCATCTCCAGGAGCTGGCGCGCCTGCACCTCATCGGTCAGATGGCGACAAAAGGCCACCAAATCCAGCGCCACCGGCGTGCAGTCAATCCGCCGCCCCCGGTTGAGATCGAGCACATCATCAAGGGTTTGGTTGATCTGATAAATGGCCGACTCGATGCGCTCAAAGTGCCGCTGTCGCCGCTCCCCCGTCAGGAGATCGCCGTGGTGCTGCAACATCTGCGTCGCCGTCAAAATTGCCGTGAGCGGTTCCCGGCACTCCCGCGACAGGAGATTGAGGTAGCGCGCCTGCACCTCACTGCGGGCCTCCGCGCGTACCAGGGCATTTTCGACGGCCACCTGCTGGCGCTGCTTCTGGAGGGTGGTTTCCACCAGCGCCCGCAATTCCTGGGCCTTGTAGGGTTTGACCACATAGCCCGAGGCGCTCACTTCTAAGGCCCGCTCCAGGGTTTCATCGTCCGAGTGGCCCGTCACAAAAACGATGGGAATTCCTCGGGTTTCCGGCAGTTGCTTGAGGCGGCGGGCGGTTTCGGTGCCATCAAGCGGCCCTTCGAGGACGATATCCATCAAAATCAGGTCCGGCAGATCCATGACCGCCCGCTCAATGGCGGCGGTGCCGGAGGTTTCGTAGCCAATTACCTCATAGCCCCAAACCTGCAATTCCTTGCGTAGGCGGGTGGCGATCAGGAACTGATCTTCAACGATGAGGATGCGAGCAGCGCCCATGGCTCAGTTTTGTGGTTGTGACGACCCTGACCATCAGCATAGACGCGCTGGCCGCCTAGGGGGGAGGGAGGGGCCTTTGGCTGGGGCCGGGGCTGCCGGAACCATCAATACGGCCCTTCAAAGGGAGGGAGGGGCCGCTGGCTGGGGGCGGTGCTGCCGGTGAGGGGATCGCTGCTGGTGGGGCGATCGCCGCTGGCATCCTGGAGGGCGGCGGCGGCGTATTCGAGGTTTTTGACCACCTCGTCCGGCCACTGGGCCTGCTGGGCGAAGTCCGCGATTGCGTCGAGGATTTTGGCGCTACTAAACCCCTGGGCCATGAGGGGTTGTAGGAAACCCTGCTCGAACTGGGCGGCGATGCGCTGGTATTCGATGTGGCGATCGACTTGGTTTTGCAGTTGCTGAACCGCGATCGCCAGTTCCGGATACAGATCCGCCGCATCCGTGCCCGGTGGGGGGCGATCGCCCGGAGCCGCCAGCCGCAGTTCAATCACATAGCCCTGGTAATGGCCCAGAACCTTCAGATCCGGATCGCGTCCTTCGGTCGCCATGGCGCTTACCTAGGACTCGCTTGCCGTGCGGACGGTTTTCACCTGGGTCGCCAGCCCCAGGGCCTGGAGCAGTTGCACCACATGCCACACCAGATCCAATTCCCACCAGCGGCTGCCAAACCGGGCGGAGGATTGGTGGGCGTGGTGGTTGTTGTGCCAGCCCTCGCCGAAGGTCAGCAGGGCCACCCACCAGCAGTTGGTGGAGCGATCGGGGCTGTTGTGGCTGCGGTAGCCCCACAGGTGGCAGGCGCTGTTGACAAAGCAGGTGGCGTGGAAACCAACGAACAGCCGCACAAAAATCCCCCACACCACAAAGGGCATCCCACCCCAGGCGTACAGCGCGATCGCCAGGGCCAGTTGCAGGGGGATGTAGTAGTTGTGGCAGAAGGTATAGAACGGGTCGCGATCGATGTCCTGGGTGAAGCGGGGCAGCTTCGATCGCATCGGCACCCCATGCATCAGCCAGCTAATGTGGGACCAGAAAAACCCTCGGGTGGAATCGTGGGGATCGCCGTCCGTATCCGAGTGCAGGTGGTGCATCCGGTGGTAGCCCACCCAGCCTTTCACCGCGCCCTGGGCCGCCAGGGTCCCGCAGAGGATGAAGAAATACTCAAGCCACTTCGGCACCCGCAAACTGCGGTGGGTCGCCAGCCGGTGGAACCCCAGGGAAATGCCCAGGCCAATGGTGATGCAGTGGAGCGCCACGGCCACCCCCACGGCGGACCAACTGAAATTTGACGGCACAAAGGCCAGCAGCGCCGCCAAATGCAGGGCCACGGTGCCCGTGATCACCTCCGCGCGGGGCTTGGGCACCGGCAGCAGGTGATAGTCGGCCATGGCGCGCCCGTTGCCGATCGCGCGATCGCCCAGGCCCAGCTCCAGGGTGGATTGATCGTCTTGTAGTCCAGATTGCATGGTCGTGCCGCGTCCGTAAAAAGCCAGATTTTTAGTGATAGGGGCCAGCCATAGGGCCAGGGATGGGGGGCCAAGGGTTAGGGCCAATTGCATCGCCTGGGCGATCGCCCGGATTTGCCCCCATTACCTTAGCGCAACCGGCCAAAAAAGCTGACGGCGCGCGCCCTGGGGCCACCATTGCCCCCACCAACCCAGGCTAGATAGGGGCTAGAGAAAAGACTAAGATAGGACCGCTTTTTAGTCCTTCGCCGCCCAGGCGATCGCCGCCGTGTCAGCCTCCGAATCCGCCTCTGCCTACGCGAATGCCCCCTTTTCCGCCGCCGAAATTGCCGCCGAGGGGATTAAACCGGACGAGTATGCCGAAATCTGCCGCCGCCTGGGCCGCCACCCCAACCGCGCTGAACTGGGCATGTTCGGCGTCATGTGGTCCGAGCACTGCTGCTATAAAAATTCCCGCCCCCTCCTGAGCCAGTTCCCCACCACGGGCGATCGCATCCTCGTCGGCCCCGGTGAAAATGCGGGCGTCGTGGACCTGGGCGACGGCCTGCACCTGGCCTTCAAGGTGGAATCCCACAACCACCCGTCCGCCGTGGAACCCTTCCAGGGGGCGGCCACCGGCGTCGGCGGCATCCTGCGGGACATCTTCACGATGGGAGCGAGGCCGATCGCCATCCTCAATGCCCTGCGCTTCGGCCCCCTCACGGATCCCAATAACCAACGGCTATTTGAAGGGGTCGTGGCGGGCATCTCCCACTACGGCAACTGCGTCGGCGTGCCCACCGTCGGCGGCGAGGTGTATTTCGACGGGGCCTACTCCGGCAATCCCCTGGTCAACGCCATGGCCCTGGGGCTGATGGAAACGGAGGAAATCGTCAAGGCGGGGGCCTCGGGCATCGGTAACCCGGTCCTGTACGTGGGCTCGACCACCGGCCGCGACGGCATGGGGGGGGCCAGCTTCGCCAGTGCGGAATTGAGTGAAGCGTCCCTGGACGATCGCCCCGCCGTCCAAGTTGGGGATCCGTTCACGGAAAAGTCCCTGATCGAAGCGTGCCTAGAGGCATTCAAAACCGGCGCGGTGGTGGCGGCCCAGGACATGGGGGCGGCGGGGATCACCTGTTCCACGGCGGAAATGGCCGCGAAGGGGGGCGTTGGGATTGATCTGGATCTCGACAAAATCCCCGTGCGGGAGACGGGCATGGTGCCCTACGAATATCTGCTGTCCGAGTCCCAGGAGCGGATGCTGTTTGTGGCGGCTCCGGGGCGCGAGCAGGAATTAATTGAAATTTTCCATCGCTGGGGTTTGCAGGCGGTGGTGGCGGGGACGGTGATCGACGAGCCGATGGTGCGGATTCGCTTCCAGGGCGCGATCGCGGCGGAGGTGCCCTCGGCGGCCCTGGCGGAGGATACGCCCCTCTATCGCCGGGAACTGATGGAGCAGCCGCCCGCCTATGCCCAAGCGGCCTGGGATTGGACGGCGGATCGGTTGCCATCCTGCGATCGCGCGGGCCTTGCGGATGGGAAATCCTGGACGGCGATCCTGCAACAACTGCTGGAAACCCCGTCGATCGCGTCGAAAAACTGGGTCTATCGGCAATATGACCACCAGGTGCAGAACAACACGGTGCTGATGCCCGGTGGGGCCGATGCGGCGGTGGTGCGTCTGCGGCCTCAATTAATCCCGAAGGCCCAGGAGGCCGGTACCTATAACCGGGCGGTGGCGGCGACGACGGATTGCAATGGCCGCCATGTGTACCTGGATCCCTACGAGGGGGCGAAGGGGGCGATCGCGGAGGCGGCCCGCAACCTATCGTGCGTGGGGGCCGAGCCGATCGCCGTGACCGACAACCTCAACTTCGGCAGTCCGGAAAATGCCGTGGGCTACTGGCAACTGGCGAACGCCTGCAAGGGCCTCGCGGATGGCTGCCGCGCCTTTGGCACCCCGGTCACCGGCGGCAACGTGTCCCTCTATAACGAAACCCTCGGCCCCGACGGCACCCCCCAGGCCATCTATCCGACGCCGGTGGTGGGCATGGTGGGCCTCATCGAAGACCTCACGGCCATTTGCGGCCTAGCGTTCCAGGGGCGCGGCGATCGCCTGTACCTGCTGGGCATTCCCCTGGGGCAGCCGTCGGAAACCGTGACCCTGGGGGGCTCGGAGTATTTGGCGGCGGTCCAGGGCACCGTGGCGGGCCGTCCCCCCCGCATTGACGACGCGCTAGAACTGGCGGTCCAGGCCACCTGTCGCACGGGCATCCGCAACGGCTGGATCCGCTCCGCCCACGACAGCGCCGAGGGTGGTTTTGCGGTTGCCCTGGCGGAAAGCTGCATTGGCGGCAACTTCGGGGCGGTGGTGACGGTGCCCGCGATCGCGGCGGACCAGCGTTGGGATGAGGTGCTCTTTGGGGAAGGGGGTGCGCGCATCCTCGTGTCCGTCGCGCCGGAGCACATCAATGCCTGGGAAGCCCACCTCAACGACCACCTGGCGGGCCGCTGGCAACCCCTCGGGGAAGTGACCGGCACCGGCACCCTGGTGATCCAAACCGACGGCGGCGATGCCCTGATCACGGCCCCGGTGGCGGATCTGAGCGATCGCTGGACCCACGCGATCGCCCGGACCCTAGAAGGCTAGAGGCCCCACGCTCCCGCTCCATGGGGTCGCAATGGCTACCAAACTGCGGCCCCACCCCTTGATCCCCATCACCGGCAGTCGGCGATCGCGATCATTGCCCTTTGCGGTAGTGTAAAGGGGGTTCTGTTAAGACCGCCTTAAAGCTTTTTTTACCGGATGGCCCAGCCCCGCGCCCTTATCCCACTTTTTTTGGGAAAAACGGCCCCCTATTTCGGCTGGTTCCATCTTCGCAACGCCCTCAAACCCAGATGCAACCCAGACCGCCGTCCTTTGACCCGGTTCCCTTGCGAATTTTCTGCGTTTTGGGGCGTGCCCTGTTTTTAGCCTTTAATTTGCTGATTTTTCTAGTTCCACCGCCGTTTTTCCATTGCTTTTGATAAATCCCGTTTGATTCGATCCGACGATGGCCGCTGCGATCGCGCGATCGCCCCATCGGTGTGGATCCCCTTCAGACCATCTTCCGTTCCCGACAGGAGCACAGACAAGGCATGAGCGAGCAGGCTACTTCCCCCAACTCCCTTTCCATGGCCCTGGCCCACCCCGGAGCGCCCCAGGGCGATCGCCCGGACAAGCCCGAGGAAGCCTGTGGTGTGTTTGGGGTCTATGCGCCGGAGCAGTCCGTGGCGCGGTTGGCCTACTTTGGCCTGTTTGCCCTCCAGCACCGGGGCCAGGAGTCGGCGGGCATTGCCACCCTTGAGGGCGATCGCGTCCACTGCCACAAGGACATGGGGCTCGTGTCCCAGGTGTTTAACGATGCCATCCTGGCGGGGCTGCCCGGTTCCATCGCCGTGGGCCACACCCGCTATTCCACCACCGGATCGAGCCACCGCTGCAATGCCCAGCCCGCCCTGGTGTCCACCCGCCTCGGTACCCTGGCCCTGGCCCACAATGGCAATTTGGTCAATACGGGCCAACTGCGTGAGGATCTCAAGGCGGCCCAGCTTGAGTTTGAAACCACCACGGACTCTGAGGCGATCGCGATCGCCATGGGCCAAGAGGTGGACGCGGGCCACGGCTGGGTTGAGGGGGCCATCCGCGCCTTCAAACGCTGCCACGGGGCCTTCAGTTTGGTCATCGGCACCCCCGAAGGGCTCCTGGGCACCCGCGATCCGAACGGCGTGCGGCCTTTGGTCATTGGCACCTTGCCCGGAACGCCCCAGCGGTATGTGCTGGCGTCGGAAACCTGCGGCCTGGATATCATCGGCGCGGACTATGTGCGGGATGTGGAGCCGGGGGAATTGGTGGTGATCACGGAGGAGGGGCTGGCGTCCTTCTTCTGGGCGGAGGCTCCCCAGCCGAAACTGTGCGTGTTTGAGATGATCTACTTCGCCCGCCCGGACAGCGTGGTGAACCAAGAGAGCCTCTACAGCTACCGGATGCGCATTGGGCGGCAGTTGGCGATTGAGTCCCCCGTGGAGGCGGATATTGTCATTGCGGTGCCGGATTCTGGGGTGCCCGCCGCGATCGGCTACTCCCAGGTGTCGGGCATTCCCTACGCGGAGGGGTTGATTAAAAATCGCTACGTGGGGCGCACGTTCATCCAACCCACCCAGTCCATGCGCGAGTCGGGCATTCGCATGAAGCTCAATCCCCTGCGGGATGTGCTGGCGGGCAAGCGGGTGATTATTGTGGATGATTCGATCGTCCGGGGCACCACCAGCCGCAAAATCGTCAAAACCCTGCGGGATGCGGGGGCGACGGAGGTGCATATGCGGATTTCGTCGCCGCCGGTGACGCACCCCTGTTTCTATGGCATTGATACGGACAGTCAGGATCATTTGATTGCCGCTACGAAGTCCGTCGAGGCGATCGCGGCGCAGATCGAGGTGGATTCCCTGGCCTACCTGAGTGAGGCGGGGATGCTGACGGCCACGGGGGATAAGGTGGAGAATTTCTGCACCGCCTGTTTCAACGGCCATTACCCGATTCCGGTGCCCGATGCCCTCAAGCGCTCCAAGTTCATGCTGGAAAAATTGGAGGTGCCGGAGCCGGTGGCAGCGGGTTCTTAAATAAACCGTAGGGGCGGGGTTTTCCCGCCCAGCCCCCGCAGATCGCCATAAACCCGTTCCGCAACCGTTCCATCACCGCAGGAATTGGGTTTTCCCGCCCAGCCCCCACCAAACAATCACGAAAAAATGTCGAGTTGGGCGGGGCCATCGGGGGCGATCGCGGTGCCGTTCTGGGGGGCGATCGCGGCGACGGTGCCAGCGGTTTTGCGGAGGCCGACGGCGATGCGGGAGTGCTTTTCGATCTGGGCCATGACCTGGCGGGCGCGATCGATCACGCTCGGGGGCAGACCGGCCAAGCGCCCCGCTTCGATGCCGTAGGAGCGATCGGCCCCGCCGGGACGCACCTGGTGCAGAAAAACGATGCGATCGGGCAATTCCTTCACCGTGACCTGGTAATTGGCCACATTAACGAGCAACGAGGCCAATTCATTGAGTTCGTGGTAGTGGGTGGCGAAAATCGTGCGCGATCGCACCGTCGCCGCCAAATATTCCGCCACGGACCAGGCGATCGCGAGGCCATCAAACGTTGCCGTGCCGCGCCCAATTTCATCGAGCAGGACCAGCGATCGCGCCGTGGCGTGGTTGAGGATATTGGCGGTTTCGTTCATCTCCACCATGAAGGTGGATTGGCCCGTGGCGAGATCGTCCACCGCCCCGACCCGGGTGAAGATGCGATCGCAAATGCCCAAGGTGGCGCGGGTGGCGGGGACAAAACAGCCCACCTGGGCCATCAGTTGAATTAAACCCACCTGCCGCAGATGGCAGCTTTTGCCGCTGGCGTTGGGGCCGGTCAAAATGATTAGGTCCGGGGCGCGGTCATCGGTGTAGTCCGGGGCGCGATCGCCGCCCGATTCCCCCATTTCCCCGATCTCCATAAATTCCGTAAATTCCGGGTGGGGATAGCCCAGGTGGGTGTCATTGGGCACAAACAGGCCCGCCGGAAGCGATCGCTCCACCACCGGATGCCGCCCCCCTTCAATCACCAGGGTGCGATCGCGCGTCACCTCCGGACAGCAGTAGCCCCGCCGCACTGCCAATTCCGCAAAATTCGCCAGCACATCCGCCGCCGCCACCGCCAGGGCCACCTGCCGAATCGGTTCCGCCAGATCCGCCACCTGCGATCGCAACTGCACAAAAATGTCGTATTCCAGGCGATTGAGATCTTCGCGGGCCGACAGGATCCGCGCCTCCCGCTCCTTCAATTCCGGCGTGATGTAGCGCTCTTCGTTGGCGAGGGTTTGCTTGCGGATGTAGTCGGCGGGCACCAGGTCACTCTTGGTGCGGCCCACGCCGATGTAGTAGCCAAAGGTTTTGTTATAGCCCACCTTCAGGGTGGCGATGCCCGTGCGCTGCCGTTCCTCCGCCTCCAGGTTCGCCAGCCAGTCCAGATCCGCCTTGGCCTGGTGCCGCAGGCGATCGAGCTGCTCATGGACCCCCTCCCGGATCAGGCCGCCTTCCGTGAGTTTGAGGGGGGGCGACTCGACCAGGTGCGATCGCAGGCGAGCGGCCAACTGCTCCAGATCCTGCTGGGGACGGGCCAGGGCGCGCAGGTAGGGCGATCGCGCCCCCTCGGTGACGGTGACCAAATCCGGCACCTTGGCGAGGGAATCGGCCAGGGCCACTAAATCGCGGGCGTTGGCGGTTCCGGCACTGGCGCGGCCCGCGAGCCGTTCCAGGTCGTAGATATCCCGCAACAGCCGCTGGAGATCCTGGCGCATTTGGGTGGAACTGACCAATTCCGCGATCGTCCGCTGGCGCGATCGGATGCCTTCAATGTCCAGGAGCGGTTGCAGGAGCCAGCGCCGGAGCGATCGCCCCCCCATGGCCGTCACCGTTTCATCCAGCGCCCAGAGCAGCGAGCCCGTGAGGGTGCCATCGCGAACGGTTTGGATAATTTCCAGATTGCGGCGGGTTTGGTGATCGAGAATTAAGTAATCCGTGAGGGTATAGGTCCGCAACGGCAGCAGATCTACCCCCGCTGGCGTGGCTTCCGATTGCAGGTTCCGGCGATCGCGGCCCCCCTGGAACGTGTCATCGAGATAGGCCAACAGACCGCCCGCCGCCCGCACCGCCAGGGGTTGGCGATCGCACCCAAAGCCCTCTAATGAACGCACCCGGAAGCGATCAAACAGCCGCTGCTTCGCCCCATTGAAATCAAAGGCAATCTGGGGCCGCAGGGCGTAGCAAAACTGGCTGGGCAGCGCTTCGGGGATCAGCTCCCCGCGATCGCGCCAGGGCGTCCGATCCTCTCCGGGCCGCAGGAGCCCCACCAAATCCGGCGCATTGACTGGATAGAGCACCTCCGCCGGTTGGAGCCGCAGCAGTTCCTGGGTGAGCGCTTCGAGATCCTCCCCTTGCGTCGTCCAAAATTCCCCCGTGGAAATGTCCGCATGGGCCAGCCCCCAGGAATGGCGCACCGTCACCACCGCCGCCAGGTAATTATTGCGCCGCGCCGCCAGCATCCCCGCCTCGATCACCGTCCCCGGTGTCAGGATGCGCGTGACCGCCCGCTCCACGAGCCCCTGGGCCTCGGACGGATCCTGGATTTGGTCACACAGGGCCACCGCATAGCCCCGCTCCACCAACTGGGCGCAGTACCGTTCGATCGCGTGGTGGGGCACCCCCGCCATGGGGACCCGGCCCACGGTTTTGCCCGCTTCTTTGGAAGTCAGCGTCAGTTCAAGGGTTTCCGCGATCGTGCAGGCGTCCTGAAAAAAGGTTTCAAAAAAATCCCCCACCCGGTACAGCAACAGCGCCTGGGGATGCTCCCGCTTGACGGCCACATAATGTTGCATCATCGGGGTGAGGGCGTCGTAGTCCACGGCGAAGCAGTTGCGGTTGGGGATGTCGCGGTTGGCGGCCATGGCGGGGGAGGAACTCGGCGAAGGGCGGAAACGGCACCCTAAATCCTACCAAGGGGACCCGAGGGGAAAGGGTCCACCGGGCGATCGCGGGGGTGACGGCCGGAGCCACGATCGCCGGATCGGTGAGCGAAAATAGCCATGGCGGCCCATCGAGCCCGTGATTTCAGCCCTTCGGTTCAGTTTTTCAGTCTCTGCATTTCAGATCGTGTCTGCCCATGGTGCGCTTACTGCTTCGGTTCATCAGTTGGCTTTTGAGCCTGTCGGCGGGGTTATTGATTGCCCTGGCGATCGTGGTGGGCGGCGCGATCGTCACGATCCGCTATGTGGTGGCCCAGATTGTCACGGATCCGCCCCGGCCCACCTTTGCCAATGAAAATACGGCCCCGCTCACCCTGACGCGGCCGTCCACCCCCCAGGCGACCCCCATCCCCCGCGCCCCGGAACCGGAAACGCCCCCCACGCCGACGCCCACCCCCAGCGGTGCCTACCGGGCTCGGGTGACCCTTAGCGGTGGCCTGACCTTGCGATCGCAACCCCGCCGCGACAGCGATCGCATCGGCGGCGTCCAGCAGGGGGATGAGGTGATTGTCCTGGGCCAAAGCGCCGATGGCCGCTGGCAGCGGGTGCGGGTGGGGGACAATGGCCCCGAAGCTTGGATCATTGCCGACAACACCGCCCCCATCGAGCCGCCCCCCTAAGGCAGTCCTCAACATCCCTAACCCCTAAGCCTCGATCGCGCGATCGCCCCTCCGCATCCACCCCTGCCCCGCACCCCGATGACCGCCACGCCACCCAAGGGCAACGCCCCCGCCACCCCCGAACCCGACCGCGCGATCGCCACCCCCCGCAAAGACACCGGGGATTCATGGCTGCTGTCCTTCCTCGCTGGAACCGCCGTCTCCGCCGCCGCGATCGTCGCCATCTCCTGGTGGAACGGTTACTCCTGGCGCGACGCCCTGCTCGGCATCGGTCCCATGGCCGTCGATGGCCTCGCCAGCCCCCCCCTCGTCATGGAAGGCGGCGACCCCCACCTGCGCGCCCTCATGCGCACCATCTCCGTCAGCGAAGCCAATGTCCGCTACCCCTACGCCGTGCTCTATGGCGGCGGCTACACCGACGATCTCAGCCGCCACCCCGAACGCTGCATCCCCATCAACGCCGGCCCCAATCGCGGCAATTGCAGCACCGCCGCCGGCCGCTACCAGATGCTCGACTTCACCTGGGCCGAAAAATCCCGCCTCTATCACCCCCAGCCCGGAGCCTTCCTCTGGTGGAAAAACTACAGCTTCGCCCCGGAATATCAAGACATCGTGGTCTATCGCTGGCTCGCCGACTCGAACGCCTGGGGCATGGACATCGCCGCCGCCCTGCGATCGGGCCAAATTGATCGCGTCCTGCGCCGCCTCTCCGGCACCTGGACCAGCCTGGGCTACGGCATTGAAACGAACATCATGAGCCGCAGCCTGCCCCGGGCCTATCAACAACTCCTCGCCGATGAACTGCGAAAGGCCCGTTAGTTAAGCGTCCATCAAATGTTAGCTAAAGCCGCCACAATCTTCGACACAAAGAATTAGTTAATCTCCCCACAAAGCCCTCAGGCTATTCCCACTAGAATTAAGAACAATTCAGAAAATTGTTGAGGCATTGATCCGCAATAAAATGACATCGTTTCTACGCAGCTAACCCCTAGGATTCCCAGGAAAAAGGTGCTAGAAGTGATGCAGTCCGAACTATGTAGGAGTAGTCCCAATGCGTGTCAATGGAACGGTGGCCCGTGGCCTTCTGGGGGCTCTTTTGGCCCTGCCCCTCGCGATCGCGGTGGCGGAGCCCGGTCGAGCCCAGGATCTGGTGGTGGAGGTTCATAACGAAGCCTCGGGCACGATTGAAGGGTTGTATATGGTGCCCGCCGGGGACGAGGAGTGGGGGGAGAATCTTCTGACCGAGTTCATGGAGCCGGGTGATGCGGTGGAGGTGAGCGTCGAGGATGGCGAAAGCATCTGTGAGTATGATATCTACGCCATGTATAACGATGGGGGCGATTTCGAGGCGACGGTAGACATTTGCGATGGCGAACCCGTGGTCATTTCCGATTAGGACATTAGTGGTGGCCTTGGGCCGTTACGCCTGGTGATGAGGTGCCCCTAAACGCCTCAGAAATTTGGGTGCAGCCTACGACGGCAAAAGGGGAGACAGAGTCAGGGGATCTGTTTCCCCTTTTTGGTTTTTGGGGGTTGGTGTTACCATCGCCCTAGAACTGGGGATTGACTGCGATGGTTGCAGCTAGGGATCATAATCAATGCTTCACGCCCGAGGAGTATTTCATTTGGGAAGAGAAGCAGCTAGACCGGCATGAACTCATTGGCGGGCGTGTTTATGCGATGAGCGGTGGCACAAAAAATCACAGCGCGATCGCGATCAATGTTCTATTGCTCCTGCGCGGACATCTGCGGGGTGGCCCCTGCCAAGTGTTCAACTCGGATGTGAAGGTTAATATTCTGGACACGGCGAACTACACCTATCCCGACCTAAGCGTGACCTGCGACGATCGCGACCGATCCCATCCCCTGTACATCACCTATCCCTGTCTCATTGTGGAGGTGTTGTCAGACAGCACGGAGGGCTATGATCGCGGCAAAAAGTTTGAAAACTATCGCCGCAATCCAAATCTTGTGGACTATGTTTTAGTCAGTTCCAATGAGGTGGCGGTGGATTGCTACCATCGCAACGCCTCGGGAGATTGGGTGATTTTGAGCTACCGCCGGGGCGATCGCGTGGTCCTAGGGAGCATTGATCTAACTGTGGAAATTGAACAGATTTACGACGAGGTTAGTTTTGAATCCTTGGAATCCTGACCTGGGTTTCAGAACCGTGGCCCTAGCTTGATCTCTGGGCGGAAGTTTGATGCAGGAGATCCTGACAGGCTGAAAAGATTTGATCCAGAATGCTCAACACGCGATCGCGATCGCCTAGGGCATAGGGTAAGGTTTCAAAGACCTCGCGGTTGGTCGTTAGCCGATAGAATTTCCAGGTCTCGCCATTGGTGACAATGCCGTAGCTATCGATGGTGAGCCCAGCCCGTTGATTGACCCAGGCGCAGGCATCCATTTCCACCAAACACTGGGCGAGTCCCTGTTCAAAGTCATCTTTTTTTGCTTCAATGACGCAGAGTAACGGGGTTGTGAGATAGGCTTTTCGGGGAGCAACTAAATAATCCGCTTGGCCGATCGCATCATCGCTTTCTAGGGGGGCTGCTTTCCAAATTTTGAGATCCCGATGGCGATCAATCACCTCTTCGCAAAAGGCGTCGATGACCAATTCCCGCGATCGCTCAGAAAAGGATAGGTCAAAATTCTCCAGGCGGCGGAGACGTTCTGCTAAGAAAGGGCTAGGTTCGTAGAGCTTTGCTTCAATGGGCCAGGGAATCAGGCGATCCACCTGCAATTTCTCTAGGGCTTGCTGGGCCGTGAAGCCAGAGAATCGCTTTTTATGGGCTTTACCACGGCCAGAACGATCCTTGGATTGTGCCATCGGTCCTAACCCCATCTGGGGGCTGTTTTGGATCGTCAATATTGTCCTTGGTCGTTAATTCGCCGGACGAAAGTCGCGTCCGAAGGGGAACAACGCTAGGGCAATTAATTTGAAATGCTGCTGGGCGAAGGGCAGGCCAATGATGGTGATAGCGAGCAGCAGCCCATGGAGCAGGTGGGACAGGGCAATGGGCCAGCCAAAGAAGAAGATCCAAATGCCGTTAAAAATGAGACGCAACAGGCTGTCGGGCTGCTGATCAATGGGGGTCACTTCCCGGCCAAAGGGCACCATGGTGGCGACGCCGAGTTTGATGGATTGGACGCCGAACGGGATGCCGATGATCGTCAGGCACAGGCTGAGGCCGCCGATGATGTAGCCGAGGCCCGAGAGGAAGCCGCCGAACAGGAGCCAGATGATGTTACCGAGGAGGGTCATGGGATTTGATCCTAACTGGGTTTATGGGGGCGTTTTTGGGGATGGTCCCGGTTTTGTTTGCCCCGCTTTCCATTGTGCCGGACCCGGTGGGGCCGATCGCGGCGGGATGCTTCTAGAATTCCCCACTGGAGGGGGCGCTGTCCGATGGGCTATGGGGGAGCGATCGCCGGTGGATCAGCAGATCTTCCACAATGCGCCCGCCGATGAGGTGTTCTTGAATGATGCGCTCGATCGCGTCCGGCGTCGCCCGTCGATACCAGACTCCATCGGGATAGATCAGCAAAATCGGCCCGTCCATGCACAGGCGCAAACAGTTCGCCTTGGTGCGGAAAATGTGGGGCAGGGTTTGATCTGGGGGTAGATCAGTCCCGTTAATCCCGCGATCGCCCGCTGACCCATCCAGCCCCAACTCCTTCAGCCGCCCCTTGAGGTAATCCCACGCCGCGATCGACACCTCCTTGGGGCAGCACTTCGGCTTGGTCTGATCCGCGCACAGAAACACATGGCGATCAATCCCATCAAGGCCCAGCGATCGCACCGCCGTCCCCATCGCCGCCGCCAGCACCTCGCCTTGATCCGCTCGCTCCACCATCACCAGCCACCCTCCAATCACGCCATCGGCCGCCCCAGTTCGGGAAACCGTACAGACCGCGCAGTTGCCCAGGGCCAGGGACTCCAGTAAATTAGCACTCGGATGACGAGAGTGCTAAACCACCTCCGAATCCAATAGCCCTTAGCTATCGTTTGGAGTAATTCTCGTATGGCAGCCGTATCCTTGAGCGTCTCGACCGTGAAGCCCTTGGGCGATCGCGTGTTCGTGAAGATCAGCGCAAGTGAAGAGAAGACCGCCGGTGGCATCCTGCTGCCCGACACCGCCAAAGAAAAGCCCCAGGTGGGTGAAGTGGTGCAAGTGGGTGCCGGCAAGCGCAACGACGACGGTTCCTACACGGCCCCCGAAGTGAAAGTCGGCGATCGCGTGCTCTACTCCAAGTACGCCGGTACCGACATCAAGCTGGGCAACGAAGATTACGTCCTCCTGTCGGAAAAGGACATCCTGGCCGTCGTTTCCTAGGCCAACCCTAGATCATTCCATTCATTTTGGTCGCCCTCGCCCCGTGGGGGATGCGATCGCCCGGGGGAGTTGAGCAGCAGCCTGCTTCATTGCTGAGCACTCCCAATCCGCTTCAAACCATTCAGTTCTGAAACCCAAAGAGACACCATGGCCAAGAAAATCATTTACAACGAAAACGCCCGCCGTGCCCTTGAGCGCGGTATCGACATCCTGGCGGAAGCCGTGGCCGTGACCCTCGGCCCCAAAGGGCGTAACGTGGTGCTCGAAAAGAAATTTGGCGCGCCCCAAATCATCAATGATGGCGTCACCATCGCCAAAGAAATCGAACTGGAAGATCACGTCGAAAACACCGGCGTTGCCCTGATCCGTCAGGCCGCTTCCAAAACCAATGACGCCGCTGGCGACGGTACCACCACCGCAACGGTCCTGGCCCACGCGATCGTCAAAGAAGGGCTGCGCAACGTCGCCGCCGGTGCCAACGCCATCACCCTGAAGCGCGGCATCGACAAGGCCACCGCCTTCCTAGTGGACGAAATCGCCAAGACCGCCCGCCAAGTGCCCGAAAACGACTCCAAAGCCATCTCCCAAGTGGCCTCCATCTCCGCCGGTAACGACGAAGAGGTGGGTGAAATGATCGCCAACGCCATGATGAAAGTCGGCAAGGAAGGCGTCATTTCCCTGGAAGAAGGCAAGTCCATGACCACCGAACTGGAGGTCACGGAAGGGATGCGCTTCGACAAGGGCTATATCTCCCCCTACTTCGCCACGGATACCGAGCGCATGGAAGCGGTGCTCGAATCCCCCTACATCCTGATCACCGATAAGAAAATCACCCTGGTGCAGGATCTCGTCCCCGTCCTGGAGCAGGCGGCCCGCGCTGGCAAGCCCCTGCTGATCCTGGCGGAGGACATTGAGAAGGAAGCCCTGGCTACCCTGGTGGTGAACCGCCTGCGCGGTGTGCTGAATGTGGCGGCCGTGAAGGCTCCGGGCTTCGGCGATCGCCGCAAGGCCATGCTGGAGGACATCGCCATCCTGACCGGCGGTCAAGTGATCACCGAAGATGCGGGTCTGAAGCTCGAAAGCGCCAAGCTGGAGCAACTGGGCCAAGCCCGTCGCATCACCATCACCAAGGACAACACCACGATCGTTGCCGACGGTAACGAAGCGGCGGTGAAGGGCCGTTGCGAACAAATCCGCCGTCAGATGGACGAAACCGAATCGTCCTACGACAAGGAGAAGCTGCAAGAGCGGCTGGCGAAACTGGCCGGTGGCGTTGCCGTGATCAAGGTGGGTGCGGCGACCGAAACGGAAATGAAGGATCGCAAGCTGCGCCTGGAAGATGCCATCAACGCCACGAAGGCGGCGGTGGAAGAGGGGATCGTTCCCGGTGGCGGTACGACCCTGGCGCACCTGGCTCCGACCCTGAGCACCTGGGCCGATGCGAACCTGACCGGTGAAGAGCTGACCGGTGCCAAGATCGTGTCCCGCGCCCTGGCGGCTCCCCTGAAGCGGATTGCTGAGAACGCCGGTCAGAACGGCGCGGTGATCGCTGAGCGGGTGATGGATCGCGACATCAACGTGGGCTACAACGCTGCGACTGGCGAGTTTGTGGACATGTTCGAGGCGGGTGTGGTTGACCCGGCGAAGGTGACCCGTTCGGCGCTGCAAAATGCGGCTTCGATCGCGGGGATGGTCCTGACCACCGAGTGCATTGTGGTGGACAAGCCTGAGCCGAAGGATGCGGCGGCGGCTGGCGCGGGCGCTGGCATGGGCGGCGACTTCGACTACTAAACCGAAACCGTTGAACTGGGTCGGGGGTGATGGTTTGCGATACCGCGATCGCCCCCGGCCAGACCGTCTAGCGACACCTAATTGTTGATAGTTGTTGACGCGATCGCGCTCCTAGCCTGTGGGTTGGGGGCGCTTCTTTTTAGATCGTCCGACTGGATGATCCATGGACAGCAGTCTCTACGCCAATCAGTATAGGTATGACCTACAGATTGCAGTTATAGTCATAGCCCCATTCCAGGGTTTCGGGTCGGAGATCCGGCTCAACTTCAACGCATTCAAATGGTTGCATTTCACCCTCCTCGTTCAATCCATACAGGATTCCGAAACCCGTTCGATCCAAGCCAAAAATGACCAAGGATGCGGGACGGCACCGATCAGAAATGGCCTGGGCGTAGCTACCCATCAAGGACGGTGAACCCAGAAAACTCTCCGAGCGACTAGCTTCCGCATCGGTCGAGTTTGCTAGGGAAAACCGATAGGATCTGGGAAAAGGTTCACCGGTGGGGCTCAGGGGAATGTCGTAGCCGCTGTCCTCAACGCTGCCACTGCTGACGCTGGCTAATCCGACGCCATGGCGGTTTACCAGGCTGTCGCTGACCTCTTGGATGACCGCTTGGCATTCGCTTTCAACATCGGCGCGGGCGGGTTCACCTGTGGCTAGTCCTAGGGCGATCGCCGCAGACAGGGGCAGCAATCCTTTGAGGTTCCAAAAGTGCGTGTTCTGAAGCATTTGGCGGCAAACTGATGCGGTCTTGTGTGGGCTGGGCATGTGGTGAATCAGTTCTGAAGTGTTTGCAAGGATGAAGACCATCGGCGTCTTACCCTTGAAGATATCTTGAACGCTGGGGGTTTACCAGATGGATAGGGTGGTGAGGGTGATGGAATGCGATCGCTAGCTTCGGGCAAAGGCCGCACGGGCAAGGTCCGTTTCAATAAAAGCGCCTGCCTGCCCCGTGGTGGCAAAATGGTAGAGGGACGCCTGAAAAATACCGTTAATTGCCCCCGTGATTAGGGCCATGGTGCCAAAGGCGAGAACCATGAACAAAATAGCCAAGGCCAATAGCACTGGAGAACTGAGGGACACCGCCACAAAGCCGATCGCGGCGGTCACAAACATAATGGCAAAGGGCACCAAACAGGACACGCCACCAATGACGGTTTTGCCCACGAATCCTTCCCCCCAGGTTTGTTTAAAAATGTCGGCGCTGCGGCGAATAGATGCGATCGCGCCGCGATTTTCCACCACATAGACGGGAATGGCGAAGAAGACAATTACATTCCATGCCCCCTGGATCAAGGAACCGAAAACTAGCGCCAAAACACTGGCCATGGCGTTGTCGTCGTCGCGATCGCGGTTTTTAGCCATCTGCAACAGGGTGCCAATCGTGGCGCTAATCAAGGCAAACAGCAAAATTTGGCCCCAACGGCCCATCGCGATCGCGACCCCATCCGCCACCGTGGCCCGCTCCCCTTTTAGAAGTTTGAGGCTCACCCCCACCAGGGCCGTATTGGCAAAGATAATGATCGTGTAGCAGATCAGATAAAACACAAAGGTGAACAGCGCCCCCCACCACCACAGGGCCGACTCTTCCGCCGCCGTCAAGGTCGCGTCGGGCTCTGGTAAATTTGCAATGAATGGCACCGCGATCGCCAGTGTCACCAGCGCCAGCGCAATCCCCGACAGTAGCGGAAAAATCAGCAATTGAGGATGTTGATTGAGGGCCTTCCAACATTGCTTAGCAATCTGGACCCCATTGCGGACTTGATGGGCCATAGGTCTAAAAAATGGACAGCGCAACAGCAGCGGAGCCCCATCAATCAGGCCCCACTTGCCATTGTCTGCCCCCAGCGGCGGAGCGTCCACAGGTCATCAATGCCCAGGGAAATTCTAGAAATAAGCCTAGAAATTCGCCACCCTAAGCAATCTCGTTATCCGCCAAGCGATTTAACCTAGGTCCTAGATTTTCACAAAGCGCTGGATTCAATGACCTCGCCCAATCGATTTTTGAAAATACACAGAAAATTCTCAGCGTGCATCGCTCCTAACGCCTGAACTTCTGGGGGAAATGCGGTTAAGGGTGCAGCATGGCCTCGGATGCCAAATTTAGCAGCGCCCCCCTTCGTTCCGCCGTGCAAATGCACCGTCGATGGCTCCAGTTTCAACCAAGCCCCCAGTCGTCGCGCCACGTCGTAGGCTGTGACAGCCCCTAGGCGATAAACGCGACGGGTGATGGATTCTAGCCAATCATGTAAGTCCTCAAAACTCTCAAATGCTTCGGGTTGCTTGCCATCCTTTCGGGCAATTTCTAACCCTTGGACTAAGCGAGGGGAAACTCGGCGCTGATGGCCATGCATTTTACCGTCATGAAAACGGGAGTTCCAGGCCCGTTCCAGAGCCTGATCCCAACCCAAGGTTTGATCGCCCCACCACCGATCTTCTAGGGCATAGCAGTTTCCGTACTCGTGCAAGTATTCGTCAATCAGGCATTGCAGGGCGCTGACGGAACGGGGTGAATCTTGCCCATTGCGGCCAGCAGAATCTCGCGACTTGCTCCGACAGTTGACCGGTGAAGTATCCATGGTGGCGATCGCGTGCCAAGGTTTCAGTTCCAAATTAACAGTTCTGACCCTGCCACGTCACGGATCTCACCCACTGACTAATCCGTCGTCAAACCATGCTCTAGGGCATAGCGCACCAGTTCCGTACGACTGTTGGTACCCGTCTTGCTAAACAGGCGGCTCACATACTTTTCCACATTGCGAATACTGGTATCTAAACGGCGGGCAATTTCCTTATTCATTAGCCCCTCCGCCACCAAATTCAACACACTTTGCTCCCGTGGCGTTAGATCGATTTTGATCGGCGGTGGCGTCGTGGTAATTCCTCCGGGCTGTTGGGTTAAGAGGGCTTTGATTTCTGCAATCTGCCGCGCCAAATCAGCGATGTCGTGATCGCCGCCCTCGCCCCCGGACGCGCCGGAACCGCCCCCCGTCGGTCGCCGCTCCAATAAATTCTCAACGATCGCGACCAACTCATCCGGGTCAAAGGGTTTTGATAAATAGGCATCGCAACCCGCCTGATAGCCCTGGATGCGATCGACCGTCATCCCCTTCGCCGTCAGGAAAATTACCGGGATCGATTTGAGGCGATCGTCCCCGCGCAACTGCTGCAAAAACTGATAGCCATCCACCTTCGGCATCATCACATCGGAAATGACCAAATCCGGCACAAACTGTTGCAGCAAGCTCCAGCCTTCCGTCGCATCCCGCGCCACCCGCACGGCAAAGCCGCAGTCCTCTAGGTAGGCTTGCACCGCCTCGCGCAGGCCCGGTTCATCATCGACTAAAAGTAGCTGTGCTGCCATGGGTGCCGGTCTCCGGCCTTGCCGGGTTCATCATCCTCAGGCCCTAGTCTAGACCGTTGCGGCGGTTGGCCCTAGGCGGGAGATTACGCCCCCGTGGGGAGGGAATACCCCCAGCGTGATCACCATCCCTAGGCGCTACGCAGGGCGATGATCGGATCGAGGCGGGCCGCTTGGCGGGCGGGAATGACCCCGAACCCCAGGCCGATCGCGCCGGAGATGCCCGTGGTGAAGGCGATCGCATCGAGGGACACCTGGGCATCGAAGTTCGCCACCACCCGGATCAGGGCAATGCCCCCCGTGCCGACGCCCGTGCCGATCGCGCCGCCCAGGACCGCCAAAATCGTCGCCTCGATGGTGAATTGGGTCAAAATATCGCGCGGCGACGCCCCCAGGGCTTTGCGTAGGCCAATTTCCCCCGTCCGCTCCGTCACGGACACCAGCATGATGTTCATGATGCCGATGCCCCCCACCAATAGGGAAATGCTCGCGATCGCGGCGAGGCCCACCTTGAGGGTGCCGGTGATATTCGCAAAGGTTTGCAGCAGATCCTTTTGGTTGCGCACGGTGAAGTCATCCTCGCCCGTGATCTTGTGGCGCAGGCGCAGGAGATTTTCAATCTGGAACTGGGCCGCCTGCATCACCTCCTCATTCTTGGCGCGCACGGCGATATAGGTCACGCCGATGCCATAGGGGGACGTGCGGCCCACCAGGCGATCGGACAGGGTGGTGAGGGGCAAAAACAGGGTGGCGTCCATGTCCATGCCGAAGCTCGATCCCTTCGGTTCCATCACGCCAATGACGCGGAAGCTGAGGTTTCGGACCCGGAGGCTTTGGCCGATGGGGTCGCGCTGGCCGAACAGTTGCCGTGCCAGGGACGAGCCCAGCACCGCCACCCGCTGAAGGCGATCGACATCCAGCGGCGCAATGAACCGCCCCCGCTGCACATCAAAATCCCGCACCCGGGTGTAGTCCGGCAGGGTGCCGATGATGGTGGTGGAAATGTTGTTGCCCCGGTGGCTGACCCGTTCGCTGCTGGTGAGTTCCGGGGCGACCGCATCGACGGTGGGCACCTGGGAGGCGATCGCGAAGGCATCGGACAGGACGAGGGTTTGGGGCGGCAGGACTGGGCGGCGATCGGCTTCGGGGCTGCCACCGCGCACGAAGAGGATATTGGGGCCGAGGGATTGGATCTCCGCCGTGACGAAGTTCTGCGCCCCGTCCCCCACGCCGATCGTCGCGATCGTGGCCGCGTTGCCGATGGTGATGCCCAGCATGGTCAGGAAGCTGCGCATCTTGTTGGCGGCGAGGGTGCGGGTGGCCATCGATAGGCTTTCAACGGGATTCATAGACTGGCCCTCAGGGTGGGGAAAAACGGCGGTGCGGGGGCGCGATCGCGGGGGGTCCAAAGGAATTTTCGGGAATTTTCCAGAAAACGTTTGACAAAACCCGATTTATCCTTCAGTATAGATATCGCTCAAGGGATGCGACGCCACCGGCCAAGCACAACCGAGCAACTGGGACTGTAGTTCAATTGGTTAGAGCACCGCCCTGTCACGGCGGAAGTTGCGGGTTCGAGCCCCGTCAGTCCCGTAGATTGAACACCATAAGCTGACGCAACGAAAAACGTGCAACCCGTTCCGTTGTCGTAGGGGTTGGGTCTCCCAACCCGGCCCCACGCGATCGCCCCAAATCGTTTCAACAGCCACCACAGCGCGAGACGTACAACCCGTTCCATTGTCGTAGGGGTTGGGTCTCCCAACCCGGCCCCGCGCGATCGCCCCAAACCACTGCAACCTTAAGCATTTCAGGGATCGCTGGAGCGAGCGGGCGAGAAAACCACGCCCCTACGGCTTGTCTGGCGGGAAGGGGATCAGGGGCGATTGTTGATGACCCCCTGGGTGACCCCGGATTTTTGATTCTTAAGTTTTGTTAAGTAAATTTGGCACAATGGGGCCATGGGCGTTTCGGCTGCGCGATCGCGGCGGCAATGGGAGGTCATGGCCATGGCGGATGGATTGGTGGATCAGCAACAGGATCAAAGTGGGGCGGCGCGATCGCTCCCGTTCCACCTCGAGCCGGGGCAGCTACCGGCGGGGGGCGATGATCCAAGCGGATTTGACTGGCGCGAAGCCTGGTATCCGGTGCAGTTTTTGCGGGATTTGGATCGCGATCGCCCGACGCCGTTTGTGTTGCTCGATCGCGCGATCGTCCTGTGGTGGGACCGCTCGGCAGAGGCGTGGCGGGCCTTTGAGGATCGCTGTCCCCATCGGCTAGTGCCCCTGTCGGAGGGACGCATCACGGAAGACGGTCTGCTGGAGTGCCCCTACCACGGCTGGGCCTTTGATGGGGCGGGCCAGTGCGATCGCATCCCCCAGGCCCCCCCAGATTCGGCGGCGTGTACTTCCCCGCGATCGTGCGCCACGACCCTACCCACGGCGGAGCGGCAGGGATTGCTCTTTGTCTATGCTGGCGACCCGAACCGCAGCGATCGCGTCCCCATCCCCGTGGTGCCCTACCTGGACGAAACGCCGGACGATTGGGTGTGCATGGACATCATGCGGGACTTGCCCTACGACGCCACCACGCTCCTAGAAAACGTCATCGATTCGAGCCACATCTGCTTCACCCACCACAACACCATCGGCAAACGCACCAACGCGGCCCCCATGGATCTGGAGATTGCCGATCGCGATCGCCTAGGATTTCGCGGCATTTGGCCCGAGGGACCGCGCAAGGGCACCCTAGGCAGCCAGGAAACGATTTTTATTGCGCCCGCCACCCTCTGGCATGACCTGACGCTCAAGCGCGGGGGCCGCACCCTCACCGTGGTCTACGCCACCCCCACCCGCCGGGGCCAGTGCCGCACCTTTGCCCGGTTCCCCTTTGCCTTTCCGAGCAAGCTGCCGTCCCTGGTGATGAAGCTGACGCCCCAGTGGCTGTCGCACCCGAGCCAGAACGGCATCCTCGAAGATGACCAAATTTTTCTGCACCACCAGGAGCGCACCCTAGAAACCTGGGGGCCATTTCCTAACCATGCCCAGGCGTTCTATTTGCCCACGGCGGCGGATGCCCTGGTGCTGGCCTTTCGCCAATGGACCGAGCGCTACCGGAGTGATCCGTTTCCGGGGCAGACCCTCGGGCCGGTGCTGGGGCGGCGGCAACTGCTCGATCGCTACGAGTCCCACACGGTCCACTGCAAAGCCTGCCGGACAGCCCTAGCACGGGTGCGGCAACTGCGGACGGCCCTGGCGATCGCGGCGGCGGCGGGGTGGACCGTGGCACCGATCCTGACGGCTTTGGGGCTGGGGATTGGGTTTGTGGCGTCGGCGGGGGCGATCGCCCTGGCCAGCGCGATCGGCTGGTGGCGACTCGGGGCGCTGGAGCGGGGATTTATTGAAGGGCGAACAGTGCCCCCCCGGAATTTCCCCACGCGGACGGATGCCAAGGCAAAGGCCCAAGCGATCGCGACAGAAAACGCAACAGCCACCGCAACCAACGAACCGGCGGCCTTGAAGTCTACCCCCACCTCTTCAGTACGGTAGGCGCGATCGCGCGGGGCTAGGGATTTGGCACAATAGGAACCTGATTCTTAACGTCCATGTCCCGAGGGGCCACCGAATCAACTCCATCCATCGCCGCCGCGATCGCCCCGCCCCTCCCCTCGCCGCGAACACTCAGCCTCAACCACAGCCCTATGCAATCGGCCCAGACCCAACCCACCCCCGCCCAGCCCATGGAAGTGCCCAAACTCGGGCTACCCGTGACGATCATCACCGGCTTCCTGGGCAGCGGCAAAACGACCCTGCTCAACCACATCCTCACGAACCAAGAGGGCCTCAAAACCGCCGTCCTGGTGAACGAATTCGGCGAAATCGGCATCGACAATGAGCTGATCGTCGATGTGGGCGACGACGGTTCCATGGTGGAACTGAGCAACGGCTGCATCTGCTGCACGATCAACAGCGATCTGGTGGAGGCGGTCTATCGGGTGCTGGAGCGGGACGACAAGATTGATTACCTGGTGGTGGAAACCACGGGGGTGGCGGATCCGCTGCCGATCGCGTTGACCTTCTTGGGCACGGAACTGCGGGACATGACGCGGCTCGATTCGATCGTGACGATGGTGGACTGCGAGAACTTCAGCCTAGATCTGTTCAACAGCGAGGCGGCCTACAGCCAAATCGCCTACGGCGACACGATCGTGCTCAATAAAACCGATCTGGTCCCCGGCGATCGCGTCGATGAACTGGAAAATCGCATCCGTGAAATGAAAGAGGGGGCGCGGATCCTGCGATCGCGCAAGGCCGAAGTTCCCCTGCCCCTGCTGTTGAGCGTGGGCCTGTGCGAATCGGACCGGTTCTTTGACACCGCCGAATCGGACGCCAAGGGGCACGATCACGGCCATGACCACGGCCACGATCATGACCACCACGGCCATGGGCACGACGCGCACGACGACCACGATCACAGCGCCTGCGACCACGACCACGGCCACTGCACCCACGAGCATGACCACGGGCACGACCACGACCATGATCACCACGGCCACGACCATGACCACCATCACCATTCCCATCACCTAGAAAACGATGGGTTCGTGTCCATCTCTTTCCAGAGCGATCGCCCCTTCGCCATCAAAAAATTCCAGAGTTTCCTAGACAATCAACTGCCGGAGAGCGTCTTCCGCGCCAAGGGCATCCTGTGGTTTGAAGAGAGCCCCCAGCGCCACGTCTTTCACCTGAGCGGCAAGCGCTTCACCCTAGAAGACGATGATTGGAAGAAGGAACCCCAAAACCAACTGGTGCTGATCGGTCAAAACCTCGATCGCGACACCCTCCTGGCCCAGCTCGACGCCTGCCTGGTCAAAGTAAGCAGCGGCAAGGGCTACGGCAACGCCAACGCCAACGGCAAGAAGAAGAAAAAGTAGGGCAATGGGGCGATCAATGGGGCGATCGCGGGACCGTTATAGGGCGTGTCATCCATTCCGTTATTCCGTTTCGTCGTTGTAGGGGTTGGGTTTCCCAACCCGATCCTGCGTGATCGCTCCAAACCGTCGCAACCTCAGGCATTCCAGGGATTGCAGGAGCGGGCGGGAAAACCCCGCCCCTACGGCTGATCGATTGAGGTAAGGGAAACATCGGGGCTGTAGCTCCGCCAATTCCCACCGTCCCATTGCATTCGCCCCATTCAGTGCTAGAATCATTCACGCCGAAGCGGCAAAACGCTTCCAGCGGCGGCATGGCCAAGTGGTAAGGCAGGGGACTGCAAATCCCTTACCCCCAGTTCGAATCTGGGTGCCGCCTTTCTTAAAACATTTCCTCGACATTCCCTCGGAAAGCCTGCGATCGCGTCAAGATCAGGGCCAAGATTGGGGCAAGAAATCGCCGTAACCGCCCATTCTTCGTGGTTTCGGCGAATTTGCTACAATCTGACCCGACGAATCTTCTCGTAAAAAGAGGTTGAAGATGGCCATTCACCCCCAGTTGCAGTCTGCCCTTGAGCGTGGTCAAGCCCTCAAGGTGATTAGCGGCCTGAACAACTTTGACGCGGCGCAGGTGCTGACCGTGGTCAAGGCGGCTGAACTCGGTGGCGCAACGTTTGTGGACATCGCCGCCGATGCGGACCTGATCCGTCGCTGCAAGGCGGCCACGACCCTGCCGGTGTGCGTGTCTGCCGTGGAACCGCAGAAGTTTGTGGAGGCGGTGGCCGCCGGGGCCGACCTGATTGAAATCGGGAATTTCGATAGTTTCTATGCCCAGGGCATTCGCTTCGAGGCGGATGAGGTGCTGGCCCTGACGGTGGAAACCCGCCGCCTGCTGCCCCAGATCACCCTGTCGGTGACGGTGCCCCATATCCTGACGCTCGATCGCCAGGTGGCCTTGGCGGAGGCTTTGGTCGCGGCGGGGGCGGACATCATCCAAACGGAGGGCGGCACCAGCAGCAGCCCCACCCACGGCGGCACCCTGGGCCTGATCGAAAAGGCGGCCCCGACCCTGGCGGCGGCGGCGGAAATTTCCCGGGCGATCGCGGTGCCGGTCCTGTGCGCGTCGGGTATTTCGAGCGTGACGGCTCCCATGGCGATCGCGGCGGGTGCATCGGGCGTGGGCGTGGGCTCGGCCATCAATAAACTCTCCAGCGAACTGGAAATGATCGCAACGGTGCGGGCGATCGTCGAGGCCCTGGAAACCGTCGTGCGCGATCGCGTGCGGGCCTAGGGCTATCCCGGAGTCCCGACTGTTCTAAACAAACAACCGTCGGGGCTCTCCCCTGGCCTCCCCTAGACCGAGCACCCCGTCTCCCGCGATCGCGCCGTCCCAAATCTGAGAAAAAATCTCGAAGGGTTACGAACTGTTGCGGGATGTTGCCGTATGATTCTTAAGAACCATGCCGCGCAGGCCCTAGCCCGACTGCGCGGGACCGGGATGAAGTATTAAGGAGAAACCATGACGATCGCGGCTGCCCCCCAGCCCAGGACGTTGCCCAGCGTCCCCCGCGAGTATCTCGATCCGCCCCAGGGATTGATCAATCCCACGCTGATGATGATGGTGGCGGCGACGGCGATCGTGGCCCTGTCGGCGGCGGGCTATTGGCTCTGGCATTGGCCGGACTGGGTTTGCTTTGGGGCCAATGTTTTGGCGCTGCACCTGTCGGGCACGGTGATCCACGATGCCTCCCACAATGCGGCCCACAGCAACCGCATCATCAATGCCATCCTGGGCCACAGCAGCGCCCTGATGTTGGGGTTTGCCTTTCCGGTCTTTACTCGGGTGCATTTGCAGCACCACGGCAATGTGAATGATCCGGAGAATGACCCGGATCATTTTGTCTCGACGGGCGGGCCGCTGTGGATGATTGCGGCGCGCTTTTTCTACCACGAGATCTTTTTCTTTAAGCGGCGGCTCTGGCGCAAGTATGAACTGCTGGAGTGGTTCCTGAGCCGGATGGTGGTGGTGGCGATCGTCATGGCGGCGGTGCATTTTGACTTTCTGGGCTATGTGATGAACTTCTGGTTTTCACCGGCCCTCGTGGTGGGCATTGCCCTGGGGTTGTTTTTTGACTATTTGCCCCATCGTCCGTTCCAGGAGCGCAACCGCTGGCGCAATGCGCGGGTCTATCCGAGCCGCATTCTGAATATTTTGATCCTGGGCCAGAATTACCACTTAATTCACCACCTGTGGCCGTCGATTCCCTGGTATCGCTACCAGGCGACCTACTGGGCGGTGCAGCCGCTGCTGGATGCGAAGGGTAGCCCCCAGCGGTTGGGCATTCTGGAGGGGCCTCGGGATTTCTGGAATTTTATTTACGATGTGTTCCTGGGGATTCGGCTGCACCATGGGCCGGATGATGGGGCGGGCGATCGCGCGGCCAAGGATGCGCCCCAAAAATCGGACGGCACGACGGGCCATTAACGGAAAAACGGGCAATTAGCAGGAAATTGATGATTAATTAGCCACGGCCATCGGCCCCGACTGGGTTGACCATTGCGGGGCCGGGGATAATGGGAAGTTCAGTTTGAATGGACATTCTGGGATCTGTGGCTATGGATATTTTTCCGGCGATTGATTTGCTTGGGGGCCGCTGCGTGCGCCTGTTCCAGGGGGACTACGGCCAGTCGGAGACGTTTTATGAGGATCCGACGGTGCCAGCGCTCCAGTGGATTGGGGCGGGGGCGTCGTGGCTGCATTTGGTGGATCTCGATGGGGCCAAGACTGGGGAGCCGGTGAACCAGGGGGCGATCGCGGCGATCGCGGCGGCGGTGGGTCCGGACGTGAAAATCCAGGTGGGCGGCGGCATTCGATCGCGCGATCGCATCAAGGCGCTGCTGGATCTGGGGGTGACGCGGGCGATCGTGGGCACCGTGGCCGTCGAGCAGCCGGAACTGGTGCAGGAATGGTGCGCGGAATTTCCGGGGCAGATCGTGGTGGGCATTGATGCGCGCAACGGCCAGGTGGCGACGCGGGGCTGGCTGGAAACGTCGGCGGTGACGGCGATCGACCTGGGGCAACGGATGGCGGCGGCGGGGGCGGCGGCGATCGTCTATACGGACATTCACCGCGATGGCACGCTGACGGGGCCGAACCGGGAGGCGCTGCGGGAGTTGGCCCAGGCGGTGTCGGTGCCGATCGTGGCGTCCGGGGGCATTGGATCCCTGACGGATGTGCTGGGGCTGCTGTCCCTGGAGCCGTTGGGGGTGACGGGGGTGATTATCGGCAAGGCGCTCTATGGCGGCCAGGTGGATCTCAAGGAGGCGTTGCAGGCGGTGGGGCCGAATCGCCTTCAGGATGTGCCGCCGGATTTGGGCCAGTCGGCGTTTGCTTAGGGAGCTGAGTGGTTTGATGTGAGATGCCCCCCGGTGGACGGATGCGCGATCGCTGGGGGGACGCGATCGCGGCGCTAGAATGGCGACAGATGGGCCATGGGCTTAGCGGCCAGTGGCGGAGATGTCAAAAATGTGAGGTGTTGCAATGGTGGCGGCAACGGATACGCAGCGGGAAGGGCAGGCCGCGATCGCGGTGGCGGCGGCATCTCCTACCCAGGTTTCAGCACCGGCCCCGGTTTCAGAGCCCATTCCAGCGGCGCGGACCATTTCGGTGGAGGATTATTTTCAACTGGAAGCGCAATCCGAGGTGCGCCATGAATACCGTGATGGGGAATTAGTTGAAATGCCGGGTGGAACGCCAAATCATAACCAAATTACGGCAAATCTCATCTCAATTTTGATTTTCGCCCTGCGTCGCCAGCCATTTCGCGCGTTTGTGGCGGATCAGCGCCTGTGGATTCCTGAGATGGATTCGTACGTTTATCCCGATGTGATGGTGACGCGGGATCCGCTGGAACTGCTGGCGGGGCGGCGCGATACGGTGCTTAATCCGGTGCTGGTGGCGGAGGTGCTGTCGCGATCGACGAGTGCCTATGATCGCGGCGAGAAGTTCCGGTGCTATCGTTCCATCGCGAGTTTGACGGAATTTTTGCTGATTGGGCAGGATGAGCCGTTCATTGAGCATTACGTGAGAACTGAAACCGGCTGGCTCCTCCAGGATGTGATCGGTACGGAGGGCAAGCTATCGCTAACCTCGGTGCCGGTGGAACTGGATTTGGCGGATTTGTTCGATAAGGTGGCGTTCAATGCGGCGAATCCGGAACCCGTCGATGATGCGGCTTTGGGGCCTGAGATGCCGGAAAGTGAGGAGGCTTAGGCCGCGATCGCTGGTGCCATTGCCGACATGGGTAGCTCTTCACCGCGATCGCCCCGTGCCGCTAGCTAGCCCAAAGCAAAGCTCCCCACCGTCAGAAATCCTATGCCTAAACAGCCGGTTATTCAGCGCGATCGCGCCTACAGCTTTGCCGATTACTTCAAGCTCAATTTTGCCCCCCAGGATATCCTGAGCTACTTCAACGTTTCCCTAGAACGGCAACTTTTAACCTTGCCGCACTTCCCCGGCCCCCTAGATCGCCTAGAGGATCTAAAATCGCGCCTTGTGGAAAGTTTGCCCCGCGTGGGCCTCAACAGTGAAATGGCGCGCCGCGAGTTTCTAATCGCGCCCGTCTTGATGGAAGTCTTGCACTATACCCAAGCCACCTTGAATGTGGAATATCCCATCGCCGTCAGCCCCCAGCTCAAGGAATCTCTGGATTATTTATTAGAAGCTAAAACTCAATTCCTAGTCATTGAAGCGAAGAATGAAGACCTAGAGCGGGGCTTTTTACAGTTGGCGATTGAACTCATTGCCCTAGATCGCTGGGTCGAGTCTGACTCACCCCTGTTCTACGGTGCTGTTTCAACGGGAACTATTTGGCAATTTGGTCTATTTAACCGCACAAACAGCCAAGTCATTCAAGATTTAAATCTATATCGCGTACCGGCCGACTTGGAGAGCCTCTTGCCAATCTTGATTGGCATCTTATCCTAGTGGTCAAATGTCTTTTGAATCTTTTTTGAACTAACATCACAGGCATTATCATCGAAGTCTTGTCAAAGTTTTAACTCCAACTGTAAACCAGAGTCGCTGACAGATAAACCCATTGCCTTTCCAGCATTCTGTGCCTCATAAATATTTTGAATGAAGCGAGCAATACGATAGGAAAATTGTACTGGCACAGCATTTCCGATTTGCTTATGGATGTGTCGCTTATTGGCTCCGCGGAAAAACCAATCATCTGGAAAAGTTTGCAAACGCGCATATTCCCGATCCGTAAAGCAACGGAGACGGCTTGCGCTGATTCGCCACAATTTTAGATCAGTGTTCTGATTTCGCACAAATAAGCCATGAATCCTATCTTTCTCTTTTCTTTCGGCAATAACATGCCCCTGTGCCCATCCCCAGATGGTTGCGGTATCAACCGCTGGAAAGGGAAAATCAAGGGATCTAACTGGATGTCCATCTGATCCAGTGCGGGAAAATCTACAGGGTACAGGCATTTCATGGGGGTCAAATGCCTCGCCCGTCGCTTTATGAACTCGACTATTAAAATTCCAATATGGCTCATGGTTATGCAGCTTCAGGGATGGATTTTCAGCAATATCGCCTAGGTACAAACTTGCTGGAGTTTCCGATTCTGGCAGGGGCCAATGGAATGAATCTGGAAACTCATCAAGGCTAGCAACAAAAATGAATCGTCTTCTGGTTTGAGGAACGCCAAAATTAGACAGCCTAAAAATATTGTGCTTAACATGGTAGCCAATATCTCTGAAACTTTCTGAGATAATTTCTATAAAAGAAAGTCCTGTACTAGGATCTTTCATTGTCCGCAAATTAAGAACATTTTCAATGATCACAAATCGTGGCCTTTTACCCTTAGCCAAACGAATTACCTCCCGAAAAAGAAAGTTTCTTTCGTCGTGTGCAAGGCGATTTCCCCCCAGAGAAAATCCCTGACATGGAAATCCCGCCAACATAACGTCACTGTCGGGTAGATCCCTGACGGCAAGATCTCTAACATCAGCCTCCTTTACATGCCAATCGGGCCGATTGTTACAAATTGTCTTGACACTCCAAGTGTCAATATCCGTCGAAAAGGCGTGCTTAAACCCTGCCATTTCAAAGCCGAGATCTAATCCGCCTGCACCGGAGAATAAACTCGTAAATGAAAGTCTCATTTTGAGTTGGCTTATCTGAAATTAGACAATGAGCTTAACTGTTGGGCCTGATGAATCACATGAGCGAAATACTTGAAATCTATGCTGATTGCCTGCATTTGGATTGTCGATGAACGATGGGGTCAAGCTATGGTCAACCATGTCGAAGTGATATCCTCGAATTAGCTTTGGGGACTCTACACGGATGATGGAGCCACAGGACTTGAGAGATTCTGTGGCTTGAAATCCAGTTGGAGTAATCAACGTAATCTGTCTTGCGGTTCCTTCTGTGAGGGCAAAGGGGGTAGGGGCAACATACATTTTGCGATCGCGGATCATCATATCGCCATAGCTTCCAAAGCCCTTTATATTTTTGTTTTTGTGGACGTATGCATGATCGGCATTGAGAAAGTCGCCATGGCACATGACTAAATCATAGACAGGATATTCCTGATCCCTTGTTTTTGCCGGATAGCGACCGAAAACATAGTAGATGCTTCTGCCATGATGTAAACCTGAGGGGATCTGACTATTACAATCATAGTTGGCCTCTCTTCCGGGAAACCCGAGACCTTTCACCTCAAAACCAAGGGGAAAGTCAACCAGCCTAAAGTCGGGATATGTATTTCTGGAGGGTGAATCAAAATTCAGATTCAGTCTTTCAAGACGTGAACCAAACCAGTTCTGGAAACTAAACTCTTTATCTGTGGAGGAAATGCGGCTGATGCACTCGCTCGCATTAATGGCACGAACGCATTCTAGAAAAATCCTGACGATGATTTGATCCATCAATTTAAGTGTTGTCAATTAGGGTTTTCCATGAGTTTTTTGATGTATTCTCAAAGGGTTTTATGGGGAAGTTGACGGCGGAACTGGGACAGGGGGGGAGTCGGAAGATTCGGTGAGTCGCGATCGCGCCATCAGATACGTCAACGGTCCCAGGAGCGGCAGCCAAACGATCGCGCGCCACAGCCAACTATTTTGATCCATCCCGCGCCGCGCCAGATCATCGGGGAGCAGGGCCGGAAACAAAAGGGAGAGGGCCACAAAATCTAGGCTCATCACATGGATAAAACGGCTGGTGCGCCATTGCTGCAAAAAATCGCCCCAATCGCCCCAGGCGCACCCATAGGCCAGCAGGGCGATCGCCCCCAGATTCAAAGCGATCGCAAGGCCCCGGCTATCCCAAAATCTGAGGGTTCGTGACAGGTTCCCCCCAAAGGTCGGATTGCGATCGCGCAGCGCCCCATAGGGCAACAGGGCAAACGCCCCCACCGCAAACGACCCCGCCAAAAAAGGCCACGCCCGCACCCGCTGGCCGCACCCATCCGCCAGCAGCACGGCCCCATAGACCATCGGCCAAATGCCCATCAAATTAAACAGGGCCACCACCAACGGATTCAGCGATGCCCAATCTCCCGCCACCAGCCGCGCGATCATTGTGGCCGTCTCCGGCGAGTCCGGCGGCGCAAACCCAAAGGCATAGACCACAAACAACAGCCACAGGAGCCCAAATCCCCAGCGACGCAATCGAGTTGAATTCACTTTTCTGAACCTATTCCCTAAAATTCTGCAACTGGGGTCTGGAATGCGCGGCCCTTGGGGCTCCGTTTCCTAGCGCACCGTCTCAGAAAGGTAGCCCGCCGTCGCTTCCACCACGGCGATCGCGTTGTCGTAGTCCATGCGCGTCGGCCCCAGCAGTCCCACACTGCCCACCGGAGCCTCCGCCGCCCCGTAGGGCGATGAAATTAAGCTATAGCCCTGGATGGGCTCCCAGGGATTTTCCGTGCCAATGCGGACGGTTACGGTGCGCGGGCGCGGCCCCGGCGGCGGCGTGCCATCGGTCCCCAGGGCGGGCGATCGCTCAAAGATCAGCGCCCCCAACTGCTCCTGCTCCTCCTCCAGCAACTGCACCAGGGTCTTCACCTGCCGCAGTTCCGCAAATTCCGGCTGCCGCAGCACTTCCGACACGCCGCCGATCAAAATGCTGGCCATGGGGGCCGGTTGGGTGCGGCGGGCCAAGGCTCCGAGGGCTTGGCGCAACAGATCGCCGTAGCGGTTAAATTCCCGCCCCAATTCCTGCCAATCCAGGGTGGACAGGTCCCCGATCGCGCGATCGCGCAGGTGATAGTTCAAAAAATTCGACAGCAGCGCCAGCTCCCGCTCGAAGGTTTCCCCATCCGGCAGGGGCTCTCCGGGCAGCGTCGGCACCGTCACCGTCACCGAATGGGTTTCCAGGGAATCGGTCACCACCACAACCACCACGCGATCAGCCTCCAGGGCCAACAGCCGCAGGTGCCGCACGCGCATTTGCTGACCTTGGGGCATCGTCACCAGGGCAATGCAGCCGCTGAGGCCCGCCAAAATCTGCGCCGCCCCCCGCAGCAGCAATTCCAAATGATCCTGGGACGGGTCGCAGCGATCGGCCAGCAGCCGTTCCGCCTCCCGGGCGCGGCGACGGGGGGGCGTGGCGTAGCGATCGACATAGACCCGATAGCCGGAATCCGACGGCACCCGCCCCGCCGAGGTGTGGGGTTGATAGAGCAACCCCGCCTTCTCCAGACGGCCCATGGCGTTGCGCACCGTTGCCGGACTGGCATCCAGTTGATATTCCTCCACCAGCACCTTGGAACCGACGGGCTCGCCGGTGGAGATGTAGTGGCGAACGGTGGCCCACAGGACGCGCTCTTGGCGCTTGGAAAGGTTCAACTCCATAGGGACATTTAGGATCGGGGGGATCGGCGAGGGTGGGCATGGATGGAGGGGGGAACAGCCGGCCCGTGGGGGCAGCGCGGTCCCTTGCGATCGCCGCGATCGACTCGCGTTTCGCCGAAAACACCTGCCCTATCAGCGTTCGGCGGAAATCATGGGATAGGCATTAGGATAGCAAAAAGTTTTAGCGTAGCCGGTTTCGCAACGGGGGGAGGGGCCGATGCATGATCCTGCCATTGAGGCCCTAGTGGAGGCGTTGAAGAGTGATGATCCGGGGACGCGGGAAATGGCGACCCAGGAACTTTGGCGGCGGTGGTTTACCCAAAAGGGGGCCTATGGCTTTACGTTGCTCCAGCGATCGCAGGATTTGATTGATCAAGGGGATGTGGGTCAGGCGGAGGCGGTGCTGACGGAGTTGGTGGACCATCAGCCGGATTTTGCGGAGGCGTGGAATCGGCGGGCGGTTCTGTACTACACCCTGGGGGACTATGGGCGGGCGCTGGCGGACTGCGATCGCGTGGTGGCGCTGGTGCCGTACCATTTCGGGGCGCTCCACGGCATGGGGTTATGTCATATGGCCCTGGGGCACTACCACGAGGCGATCGCGGCATTCCGGCGCGCCTCCGCAGTGCAACCCCACGCCCTGGCGAATCAGCGGCTGATCCTAGAATGTACGGCCCAGCTTTAGGGGCAGCCCTGGAACCGCTAGCGGCCTTGGGTGAGGATGATCCGCGCGATCGCGAAATAGGTCAGCACCCCTACCATGTCAATCACCGTAGTGATAAACGGCGCAGACATCAGGGACGGCTCGAACCCCAACCGGCCAAACAAAAAGGGCAACGCCGACCCGGCCACGGATGCCAGCACTGAAATGATCACCAAACTCACCCCCGCCGCGATCGCCACCGCCAGCGGATAGGCAAACAGCAGCGCCCCCAGCACCACGATCGCCCCGAGGGCCACCCCCAGCAGCGCCCCCGCGATCGCCTCGCGCCCCACCGCCCGCCAATCCCCCAGGCGAATGCGATCAATACTCAACCCCCGAATCACCACCGTCGAAGACTGGGCCCCCACATTGCCCCCCGTCCCCAGCAGCAGCGGAATAAACGACGCCAGCAGCACCATCTCCTGCAACAGATCATCCTGGGCGCGGATAATCCCCGCCGTGATGCCATTGGTCACCAGCAACACCAGCAGCCACACCACCCGCTGCCGCGCCACCGTCAATAAATTCGTCTGGAAATAATCATCATCGCCCCCCTGCAAGCCGCCGAGGGCATAGATATCCTTCGTGGTTTCCTGCTCCAGAATGTCGATGATGTCATCCACCGTGACGATGCCCACCAGCCGCTGCTCGCGATCGACCACCGGCACCGCCAAAAAGTCGTAGCGCTGAATGATCCGGGCCACCTCCTCCTGGTGCTCCTCCGTCGTCACCGACACCACCGTGCGGGTCACCAGCTCGCCGATCAGTTGGCTGGGCTGGGCCGTGACGATATCCCGCAGGGACACGATGCCCGTGAGGCGACGGGTGCCATCGGTTACATAAAGGTAATAAATGGTTTCCGTCACGTCCGCCAACCGACGAATGCGCTCTAGGGCCTGCTCGACGGTCATCCCTTCCTTAAGGGAGATGTACTTCGGCGTCATGATCCGCCCCGCCGTGCCCGCTTCGTAGCCCAGCAGCAGGGCGGTGGCCTCCCGTTCGGCGCTGCTCAGTTGCCCCACCAGGCGGCGCACGAGGGTGGCGGGCAGTTCATCGAAGAGTTTGGCGCGATCGTCGGGGGACATTTTATCGACGATATCGAGCACCTCCTGCCGTTTAAAGTCCTCAATCAGCAGTTGCTGCACGCTGGAATCGAGGTGCTCATACACTTCCGAGGCGCGATCTTTCGAGAGGAGGCGAAACGCGATCGCCTGGATGGTTTCCGGGAGCCCTTCGATCGCCTCAGCGATATCCGGGGGTTGGACCGGCACCAGGAGCGCCTTGGCCCCCTGGAGGTTGCGTTGATCCAGGAGGGTCCGCAGTTGTTCGCGCACCAGGTCGCGCAGTTCTCGCCGCGAGACGCCCTGGGAAGCGGAGGGGGAGGGGTTGGGATCGCGATCCGTGGTCATGGGTTTAAGGGGTGGTCGTCTCAAGGCGGGCGTCGTTCCCCCCCAGCCCAGGGGGCCAACGGGTTTTGAGGGGGTGGGCTCTAGTCCTCTAAGGTTAGGGTAAAGGGATTGCCGCCCTGATCGGCGATGGTGCTGCTCGACCACAGGCCGGAGGCGGCCCCGCGATCGCCCAGGGACTTGATCAGGCCAATGGTGCCCGGTTCGCCGGAGAAGTGGATCCGCTCGGCGTAGATTTCCAGATCCAGCAGGCGGCCATCCTGGTGGCGGCCAGGGATCACGCAGGAGATGGGTCGCTCCAGGTCTTGGATGCAGCGCTCCAGTTGGCGGGCGAGGTAGTCCTGATAGTCCACGGGGATCAGATCCAGGATGGAGTCCAGATCCCGCAGCTCCCGACGCCGATAGCCAAAGATCGTGGCGAAGCGGCGGTTGACGTAGCGCAATTTACCTTCGGCGGTGGTGATATACAGGCCGCATCGTTCAATGCTGCGGGCTTCGCCGATGGAACTGGGCAGGCCAATGCCGGAGGGGAGGTCGTCCGGTTGGGGATCGAGGGGCTCGCCACCCTGGGATTGCTCCCCAAAAAGCTGGGCATTGTCCACCACGAGGGCGATCGCGTCGGCGGCCATCTCCATCAGCCGGGCGGACTGTTGATTAAATTTTTGCGGCTCCGAGTGCATCAGGGTAACAATGCCCAGCAGGCGCTTCCCCCGCACCAGGGGCGCACACAGGGCCGATCGCACCGTATAGGGCTGGTTGGGCAAGGTGATCCAGCGCTCATCGTCGAGGGTTTCGGGGATGACGGCCACCTGGCGGTTTTCGATCGTCCAGGCGGCGAGGCCCTCGCTGAGGATTTGGCCCACAATTTCCCGCCGCTGCTCGCGAATGGTAGAACCGCGCGCCAGGAGACTCTCCGCGATCGACCCATCGGCATTGAGCAAAAACAAACTGCCCTGTTCCGCCTGGACCAGCTTCTGCACCACCTCTAGGATCTGCTGGGACAGGGCCTTGAGCATGAGGTTCCCAGCGGCCATCCGCACCGTCACCACCCAGGTGGCCAGGAGATCGTGCTGAATACTGAGGGCTGTGTTTTGGGCTTGGAGGCGAGCAACTTCGGCCTGGAGGGCTGCAAGGTCGGAGGTGGTGCTGGCCGATGTGCCGTTGTGCCCGCTCATGGCTGCTCCTAGCGTGATGGAATCGGCGATGCAAGCTGGCTTCAAATATAACCACATCCTGCCCTGTGGCTACGGAGATCTTCAAGGGGCTCGCCGTCGCTAGCGCTGCCGCCAATGCTGGGGATGGGGCGGTGCGCGATCGCCCCTTAGCTAGAGGGCACCAGCCGCCGCCGGAGGGAGGCCGCCCGCCGTTTCGCCACGTCGTTGGTGGGGTCCGCCTTGAGGGCGCTGTCGTAGGCATCGAGGGCCTGGGCGGTCAGTTGCTTTTTCTCGTAGGCAAACCCGAGGTTATTCCAGGCGGTGACGTAGTCCGGTTCGAGTTTGGTGGCTTCCTTATAGTTGCGGATGGCGAGGTCGTACTGTTCCTGGGCAATGTAGGCGTAGCCGAGGGCGTTGTAGATCAAGGCGAGGTTGCCCGGTTCTAGATCGTCCTTGGCCTTGAGGGCCTGTTGGAATTGCGCGATCGCCTGGGTGAAGATTTTTTTATCGAGGTAGAGGCTGCCCAGTTCGTAATGCTCGAGGGGCGTCGCTTGGCCGCTGGCCACCTGGCGCTCTAGCTTGGCGAGGGTGGTTTCAATGCGGCGGGTTTTGAAAACCTGTTTGATGACCAGCACGGCCACGATCGACAGCAGCACTAACAAAATGCCGATATAAACGCTGGCGAAGTTAAATTCCATGGGGCTTGGGCGGGAATTGTTTTCTTAAAGAAGTCGAGCGGTCCAGTCAAATTTTAGGGGGCACGGGCGGCGGGGGGCTAGATATGGCAAAAGGGTTGCTAAGGCAAGTTCCCTAGCAACCCTGGGGGGCTCGGGGCGATCGCCCCCGGCGGCCATCGGCCTCGATCTTTTAAGGATCTATGACCCTTGGGCAGCGCTCACCACTTGGGCGAAGGCGTCCGCATCGAGGATGGCCAACTGGGCCAGCATTTTGCGGTTGAGGGCAATGTCGGCCTTCTTGAGGCTGCCGATCAGTTTGCTGTAGCTGGTGCCGTTGATGCGGGCGGCGGCGTTGATCCGCGCAATCCACAGGCGGCGGAAATCGCGCTTACGGCGACGGCGATCGCGGTAGGCGTTGCGCAGGGCCTTCATGACCTGCTGATTGGCGGTGCGGAAGAGCTTGGAGTGGGAACCCCGGAAGCCCTTCGCCATCTTCAAAATCTTTTTGCGGCGCTTACGGGCGACGTTGCCGCGCTTTACTCTTGCCATGGGTCAGACGATTGGGAATGAATGGACTGGACTGGTGGGAACTGGTGCGATGGAGGCCATCAGGATGGCACTGCTCTAGGGCTCTGTTGGCTGTCAGACCTGGGGCGTTTGGGGGGGCCGGAGGACGATGGTGCCAACACCGACGGGCGGTGGGGCATTGACGCGATCGCGGTCCCGAACCAAAACTCCCGGCCAATGGCCGCTTCGAGCAAGATTTAGAGGTAGGGCAGCATCAGTTCAACGTTTTCGGCATCGCGCTCGTTGACGAGGTTGTTGCCGAAGAGACGACGCCGACGCACCGGGCTCTTGTGCTCTAGCAGGTGATTACGGAAGGCTTTGCGGCGCACTAGCTTGCCGCTGCCGGTCTTGCGGAAACGCTTGGCGGCTGCCTTGCGGGTCTTTAATTTGGGCATGTTCGTACCTGTACTCGGCGCGATCTCAGATCCTATCATCGCGCCGCCAAAAGGGCAAAGGCGGTGAACAAAACTCAGGGTTCGGGGTTGGGTTAGGGCTAGCGGGCGTCGAGGCGTTCCTGGGCGAGGGTGCGGACGTGCTGGGCTTGGGGAAAGTCGGGAAGGATGGCGATCGCGCGGTCATAGCTTTCAATCGCCGCCTCCAGATCTCCCGGTTCATCCCGCAGGAACAGGGCATAGCCTAGACCCAGGTAGGCGGCTGCGTGGGCGGGGTTGGGCGTCGTTGCGGGATCGTCGAGGAGGGCAAGGGCGGTGCGGTAGCTCGCGATCGCTTCCTCTAGGTTCCCCTGAATAGACAGCGCATTCCCCAGGTTATTGTGGGTCTCGGCAAGGTTGGGATTGAGGCGCAGGGCTTCGCGGTGGCTCGCGATAGCACCCTCTAAATTCCCTTGCTGACGCAGCGCATTCCCCAGGTTGTAGTGGACAATGGCATCGTTGGGAGTGCGGCGCAGAATCTCCCGGAAGATCTGTTCTGCTTCGGCGTAGTCCCCCCGTTCCTGGGCTCGGTTCCCGCGCTCAAAGAGTTGCTGAGTTGTTCCCACCTGAGCCGTGATCGCGGTGATTGCGGGGAGATCACAACCGGTTGCGCCCCCCAGCAACAGCACCAATCCACCAATCCAGAGTTGCTTCACCAAACTTGCTCCAGCAGGGAATTAAGGGTGTCGGGAATCGAGGCGTTCCTGGGCGAGGCGACGGAGTTCCTGGGCCTCAGAAAAATCCGGCACGATCGCGATCGCGCGGTCATAGCTTTCAATCGCCGCCTCCAGATCTCCCGGTTCATCCCGCAGGAACAGGGCATAGCCTAGACCCAGGTAGGCGGCTGCGTGGGCGGGGTTGGGCGTCGTTGCGGGATCGTCGAGGAGGGCAAGGGCGGTGCGGTAGCTGGCGATCGCGTCTTCGATTTTCCACTGCCGCCCCAGGGCAATTCCTAGCTCGATGTGGACATGGGCAGCGTCAGGATCGAGGCGCACCGCCTCCCGGAAAAGCCGTTCCGCTTCGGTGTAGTCCCCCTGGTCTAGGGCGCGGTTACCCCGTTCGTAGAGTTGGTTAAGGGTTTCGACCGGGGCCGCGATCGCGGCGCTCACCGGAGGCAAAGCACCCGGCCACCCCCCCAGCAGCAACACCAGCCCACCGATCCAGAATTGACGCCCCATCGGCCTTGCTCCCGGTTACCCCGCCCGCCCGCGATTCGCCCCACCCCAGAACTGATCCCCTAGGCGATCGCCATGGACCGCTGGGCCGGATCAATCTTGCTATTGACCTCATAGAAGCGCGTATCCGGCGGCGCAGCGAACAGGGGAGCCATATTCTTCAAAATCGCCTCACAGGCATCGCTGCGGGTCGCATCCATCGTATCAATCTCGTCCCAGAACAGGATGGCAATGCCGCGATCGCTATTGGGCTCCTGAAGCAAATAGCCCCCCTCAAACCCCTCGCCATAGGTGGACACCGCCGCCTCAAAGAGGGCCTGGGCCTCGCCGAATTTGCCCGGTTTGAACTCGCCGATCGCCACGTAGGCGTACTGGTGCTTGAGGAAGTCAAGGAACTCGCTCATGGGAAACCTCCTGGATAGGGACGCGGGGACCGCCGACGGGCTGACATCCTGCTGCTTTTTGCCCTATCCAGTGTGCCGCGATCCCCCTGAACCGCTGCAAAAGTTTTGCATTTCGTAGGTTTTACTGCGGCGATTGATGCGTTTCTTTAAGGGGCCAGGGGGGCTACTGCCGTCGGGTCCAGTGCCGCCATGCCAGGGTCAGGGCTCCCGCGATCGCGATCGGCACCGCCAAGGAGGGCAGGATTCGGGTCAGGCTGGGGGGATTGGCCCTTGAGGCTGAAGTTGAATTTGCCGTGGATTCAGCCGCCGCGATCGCCCCCGGATCCGCTAGCGCTGGGCTGGGGGAAGTTGCCGCCGGAGCCGCACCGCCCAGGACCGTCACCCCATAACTCACCGAAAAAGGCGTAAAACCCTCCGGCGATCGCGGCTGCCCCGTCAGGACCAGTTCATAGGCCCCCGCTCGCGCAAACGTGACCGTAGCACCGGGGATGGCCCGAAACGTCTCCGCATCGATCTCCGTGAGGGGGGGCTGGCTTTCGGGGCGATCGCCCGGTTGGCGCGGCAGGGGATGGACCGTCAACACGCAGTCGCACTCCTCCAGGGCAATGGGTTTACCGCCCGGTCGCGTCAGCACAAACCAGGCTTTTGACGGTTCGCCACTGCGGGGATTGTGGTTCGGCTCGATGTGAAAGGTCACTGCCACATTGCCCGCTCGCTGCACCGTATGGGCCGCCCCCGGCGCGATCGCCCCGAGCCCCCACACCGCTGTGGTTAACAGGAATGACGCCGCCGCCGCCCGCGATCGCTCTCCCCCGCTGAAAATCTGCATCATTTTAATGAGGTTGAATGGATGTCCTTCAATCATCAAATCGTCGGTTTGGGCGTGGCGATCGCCAGCCGCAGCCCCAGCACCGCCAGCACAATCGCCGCGATCGCCCCTGTCCGGAGGCTGTGGGCCTGGGTAATGTGCAGCGCCCCGAGGAAGTGAGACCCGAGGCAGCAGGTATGGATCGCCGCCAAAATCAGGGCCGGAATCGACAGCAAATGCAGCAGCCGCCACCGCCTGCGCCCCAGAACCGCGATCGCGCGATCGCAACTGGTCAGGGCCAACGGCGTCATCAGCAGCGCCGCCCAAAAGCCCGTCCACACGCCCACCTGATGCAGCGGCACCATGAACCCCACCACATCCATCTGCCACTGGAACGTATGATCCATCATCCGCGCCCCGTGGGCCAGGGCCAAGCCGTAGGCCCCCACCCCAATGGCCCGCCGGTAGCGCAGGGGCCAGCCCCACCACCGCGACAGGGGCCGCGCCGCCAGGGCCAGCAGCAACGCCAGCAGCGCCCCATAGCCCGTGTAGTCGGTCATTTCGTCCGTCCGCAGCAGGGTCAGGATGCCGACGGTCAGGGTGATCCAGCCCGCAAGGCGATAGAGCTGGCTGCGGCGATCGCGGCTCAGAAAGCCCGCTGACACCCCCACGCCCCACATCATCGGCACCGTCCCCAGCCCAAAGGCCAGCATGGAGAACGCCCCCGCGATCGCGCCGCCGGACTCGACGGCCTTGATCTGGGCCGCATAGAGAAAGCCGCAGGGCATCAGCCCCCACAGCCCGCCCACCGCCAACGGCATCCACCAGGTGCGCCGCGCCGCCAGAGTTTGAATGGTTTTGCCCAGGCGATCATGGCCCGCCGCCCCCGCCAGGGGATGCCACAGGGGCAAGCTGGGCATCCAGTCGGGCCGCAACTGGGCCAAGCCAAACCACACCAGCATCGCCCCCGTCAGCAGGCTCAACCCCTGCCGCAGATCGCTCTCGATGCCCGCCAACTGGCCGCTCGCCACCAACAGCGATCCAATCCCGCCAACCGCCGCCCCCACGATCGCGTAGCTCAGGATCCGCCCCAGGTTCAGCAGCCCATGGAAGCCCAGGTGCGATCGCCACGCCGCCGCCGTTCTGGAATTCAGGGTCTTGGATTCCTCAGCGCCATAGGACAGGGAAAAGGCGATCGCCAGGGGGCCGCACATGCCCACGCAGTGCCCAAAACTGCCCAAAAATCCCAAAGACATCAGCAGCGCCAAATCCAACAGCGCCTCGGGCCGCCCCAAACCGTCTACGCCTAACACGCTCAGCACACCGTCACCCGCGATCGCGATCGCCTTCTCCACTACCTGTTCTAGGTTCCCATTCCTGGGCCGCCATGGCCGACTTCGCGCCCCGCCAGAATCGCCGCCTCAAAAAAATTCAGCTCACAGTCCATGGCATAGCGATAGGCCGACTCAATCTCTAAACTCGCTTGGCCGTGGCGATCGAGCAGCCCCTCCAGCCGCTGGGCCAGGGCCTCAAACTCCTCACCGCCATAGGTGGCAATCCAGGGGCCATAGGCATGGTCCGGGATTCCTGATCGCCCCAACTCCTGACCCAGATGGGCATACAGCCGCATGCAGGGCACCATCGCCGCCGCGATCGCGATCGGCCCCTGCCCCCACGCCGTCGCCAGCAAAAAATCCACATAGCGCCGGGTCGCCGCCCCCGGCCCCACCGCCGCCAAATCCAGCCCCCACTCCTGGGCATAGCGCCCGTGCAGGTTTAATTCCTCCAAAACCCCCGTCGCGAGGCCATGGAACAGGGCAAAATCCTCCGTCGTGGTGGTCTTTGCCGCCGCAAGGCTGTAGGCGCGGGCAAAGGCTTGCAGGAAAAACGCATCCTGACCCACGTAGTAAGCAAAGGCCGACCGGGGCAGCGTCCCATCCGCCAGCCCCCGCACAAAGGCACAGTGCAAACAGGCGTGAATCACGTCCCGATTGCGGACCCAGAGTTGCTGGGACAGGGGGACCGTCAGGGGGATCGAAGCGTCGCTAGCCATGGATTTAGGAACAGCAGGGAAAGGAGAAAAATTGAAGGCTGAATCAGAAAACGTCCGAAATTCTGTCCCCGTAGGGGTTGGGTCTCCCAACCCTGCCCCACGCGATCGCCCCAAACCCATTCAACCTAACCTTCGTCGCTCAGGAGCCAGGTGAACAGGTCACTGTGGCGCAGGGCATCGAAATCCGGCTCAGAGCGGGCGAGATCGCGGTAGGTGGCCGGATCTAGCTGGACGGCCCGGTGGAGGTGCTCGATCGCCAGTTCCCCCTTTTGCTGGGCGGCGTAACAGCAGGCTTTGCCGTAGTGGGGACCGGCGAAGTCTGGATCCAGTTGCAGGGCGCGATCGAAGGCCGCGATCGCCTCATCATAGCGCTGCAATTTGCCCAGGGAGGTGCCGCGATTGTTCCAGGCTTCGACGAAGTTGGGCTTGAGGCGTAGGGCGCGGTTGAAAGCGGCGATCGCGTCGGCGTGGCGCTGCAATTTGCCTAAAATCGTGCCCCGGTTGTACCACAGGCCGCCGTAGTCGGGTTTGAGGCGCAAGGCCCGATCAATCGCCGCGATCGCCTCCCGGTAGCGACCCATGCGATCGAGGACGTAGGCGCGGTTGGCCCAGGCGGCGTAGAAATCCGGCCGTGCTTCGAGGGCTTTTTCAAAGGCGATCAGGGCGTCGTCATAGCGCTGCAATTCACACAGGTTATTGCCCCGCACGTACCACAGTTCCGCATCGGCTCCGGCGATCGCCTCTGGGGGCTGCGGTGGGGCGATCGCGGCGGCCATGGGGACATTCGGAGCTTGCTCTAGCTGGTCGCGTAGGCGATCGAGATCCTGATAGACCCGTTCCAGGAGGGCTTGGTTTTGGCGATCGAGGTCCGTTTTGACCTGCTGCAACTCCTGCTGTAGGGCGCTCTGGAATTCCTGCCGGAGTTCCCGCCGCACCTCCTGGGCGATCGCGCCGCGATCCAACCGCGATCGCCCGGATCCCTTTTGACCCACCCTTTGGCCCAGGGTCAGCCACGCGATCGCCACCACCGGCAGGGCCACCGACGCCGCCATCAGCCCATAGAACAGATTCAGCGTGGGGGTCAGCGATCGCGCGATCGCCCCCTGAACCGCCGCCTCTAGATTGTTAGCGCCACTATTAGCGCCTTGAACGTCCTGGAGCGCCGAATTTCCTTGCGCCATTCCCGACGGAGCCATCAGGGCCACCGCCATTCCCAGGATCAACGCCCCACCGAGGACAATCACCGCGCGATCGCGCCGCCGCCCACGCCCTGCTCCCATCACCCCACCCCGTCGCGGCCCCACCCCCGGCAGCTTAACCCGTACAATCCCATCAGCCCCATTCCTGGGGGTGTCCGCCCTGTCCATTCGTCCCCTCGCGTCCCATGGATTTGTATCGCACTGCCCTGCGCCCGCTGCTGTTCACCGGCTGGTTCGGTGACCCGGAAACCCTCCATGGGCGCTCCATTGACCTGCTCACCTGGCTGGCCCAACAGCACCAGTATCCCCTTGGGCGGCTCCTGCGCGATCGCCTCACGGCCACCTATGGCTGCCCTAGCGATCGCCTCTGTCAAACCCTCTGGGGCGTCCAGTTTCCCAATCCCCTCGGCCTTGCCGCAGGCTTTGATAAAGATGGCACCGCCGCCGCCGCATGGCAAACCCTCGGCTTCGGTTTCGCGGAACTGGGCACCGTCACCCACCGCCCCCAACCGGGCAACCCCCAACCGCGCCTGTTCCGCCTGCCCCGCGATCGCGCCGCCCTCAACCGCATGGGGTTTAACAATCAAGGGGCCGCCCGCCTCGCCGATAGCCTCCGCGACCTGCGCCGGATCACCCCCAGCCCCCTCACCATCCCCCTGGGCATCAACCTGGGCAAATCCAAAATGACCCCCCTCGACGGTGCCCCGGCGGACTACCTCGCCAGCTTCCAACTGCTCCAGGATTTGGGGGACTACTTCGTCGTCAATGTCTCCTCCCCCAACACCCCCGGCCTGCGGGACTTGCAGGACAGCGATCGCCTCGGGGCCATCCTCGACACCCTCCAGCGGGCCAACCAAGGGCAAAAACCGATCCTCGTCAAAATTGCCCCCGACCTCACCGACGACGCGATCGCCCAGGTCATCGCGATCGCCCAGCGGCACAATCTTGCCGGCATCATCGCCACCAACACCACCATCCGCCGCGACGGCCTGCTCACCCCCACCCTCACCACCGGCAACCGCCCCCAGGATGAACCGGGCGGCCTCAGCGGAGTCCCCGTGCGATCGCGCTCCACCGAAGTCATCCGCCTCATCTACCGCGAAACCGGCGGCACCCTACCCATCATTGGCGTGGGCGGCATCTTCAGCGCCGACGACGCCTGGGAAAAAATCACCGCCGGAGCCAGCCTCATCCAAACCTACACCGGCCTCATCTATGAAGGCCCCGCCCTCATACGCAAAACCCTCACCGGCCTTCTGCAACACCTCGATCGCCACAACCTACCCAATATCTCCGCCGCGATCGGCCTCGATCACCGGTAGAACCATCAAGTCCAGTCACAACAACTCCAGGGCGCGATCGCAAAGCCCCCACCAAAAATAGCCAAAGCAAAAAGGGGGAGACCCAAACTGGATCTCCCCCCTACTCGTATCTAGGTCAAAGCTTCAAGCTTTCTAAACCCTTTGCAAAATCCTAGCCGTTGATGGCGGGAGCTTGCAGAGCCACAGGCGCAGACTCGCCAGCAGCCAGGTCCAGAGGGAAGTTGTGAGCGTTACGCTCGTGCATCACTTCCATACCCAGGTTCGCACGGTTCAGCACGTCAGCCCAGGTCCCAACCACACGACCCTGAGAGTCGATGATCGACTGGTTGAAGTTGAAGCCGTTCAGGTTGAACGCCATCGTGCTGATGCCCAGCGCCGTGAACCAAATACCCACAACCGGCCACGCACCCAGGAAGAAGTGCAGCGAGCGGCTGTTGTTGAACGAAGCGTATTGGAAGATCAACCGACCGAAGTAGCCGTGGGCCGCAACGATGTTGTAGGTCTCTTCTTCTTGACCGAACTTGTAGCCATAGTTCTGAGACTCGGCCTCGGTCGTCTCACGCACCAGGCTGGAGGTCACCAGCGAACCGTGCATGGCAGAGAACAGCGAGCCACCGAACACACCGGCAACGCCCAGCATGTGGAACGGGTGCATCAGGATGTTGTGCTCGGCTTGGAACACGAACATGAAGTTGAACGTGCCCGAGATGCCCAGGGGCATACCGTCAGAGAAGGAGCCTTGGCCGATCGGGTAGATCAGGAACACGGCGGTCGCAGCGGCCACAGGAGCGCTGTAAGCAACGCAGATCCAAGGGCGCATGCCGAGGCGGTAGGACAGTTCCCACTCACGACCCATGTAGGCGAAAACGCCGATCAGGAAGTGGAACACCACCAACTGGTAAGGACCACCGTTGTACAGCCACTCGTCGAGGCTGGCGGCTTCCCAAATGGGGTAGAAGTGCAGGCCGATGGCGTTCGAGGACGGCACAACGGCACCGGAGATGATGTTGTTGCCGTACAGCAGGGAGCCAGCAACCGGCTCGCGGATCCCGTCGATGTCAACGGGAGGCGCGGCGATGAAGGCGATGATGAAGCAGATCGTGGCAGTCAGCAGGGTGGGGATCATCAGCACGCCGAACCAACCCACGTAGATGCGGTTGTTGGTGCTGGTCACCCAGTTGCAGAACTGCTCCCACAGGTTCGCGCTTTGGCGCTGTTGCAGAGTTGCAGTCATGGTTAAGAGATAATTGCGTTGACAGTTGAAATGAAAAGGTATGAATGTCGGGCTTGCGTCCGATGAATCCATATTAGGGCATTCGCTAAGTTTTGTAAAGCATTCCGTAACGCAAATTCAGAAATGGGGGAAATCGCGATCGCCGCGCCCCGGTCGGTACGGCTGCGGGTACGGTTGGGGGATTGGGCCTATGGGGCCAAAGGGCTTGTGGAATAAAGGTTTAGGTCAACCTGGAGGCCATGCGAGCGATCGCCCCCCGAGCACATGGAAGTGGAGGTGATAGACCGTTTGGCCGCCGTCGGTGCCGGTGTTGGCCACCAAGCGATAGCCGGTTTCCGCGAGACCCGCTTGCTCGGCGACGGTTTTGGCCACGAGCAGCAAATGGCCCAGCAGGTCGCGATCGCCCGGTTCCGCCGCCGCCAGGTTAGCGATGGGCCGTTTGGGAATCACCAGAATATGGACCGGAGCCTGGGGGGCAATGTCGCGGAAGGCGAGGGCTAGATCATCCTCATAAACAATGTCGGCGGGGATTTCCCGGCGGATGATCTTGCCAAAGAGGGTGTCGTTGGGGTCACTCATGGGGATTGCTGACCAGTCGTCAGGCGGCGCAAAGCATTGGGGGGCACGCTGGCCCCAATCCATTAGGCAACGGTTCCCCGCACCCGGTCAACGGTTCCCCGCACCTAGGCCGCTGTCGCCGTCGTGGCCCCCAACCGCCTCGGAAACTTTGTTACATACGGTAATATTTAGTAAAATTCTGAAGCATCCCTAAGGACGGTTGCCCCGCCGGGGTTCTGGTGGAGGGCAGCCCGTCGTTTTTATAAGACATTCCGGCTTTTACAAATCAATGGCAGCAGACACCGATCGCTCTCGCGGAAAGATTCTCATTGTCGATGACGAGTCCGCCCTGCGCCTGATTTTGACCACGCGCCTCGCCTTGGCGGGGTATGAGGTGGTGGCGGCGGCGGATGGGGAGGAGGCCCTGGAGGCGTACCAACGGGAATCGCCGGATTTGATTGTGCTGGATGTGATGATGCCGAAGCTCGACGGCTATGGCGTCTGCAAGGCGGTGCGTCAGGATTCGGATGTGCCGATTATTATGCTGACGGCCCTGGGGGATGTGGGCGATCGCATCACGGGGTTGCAGATGGGGGCGGATGATTATTTATCAAAACCGTTTTCGCCGAAGGAGTTGGAGGCGCGCATTGCCTGTGTGCTGCGGCGGGTGCGTGATCGCCTACCGAGTTCGACGCCGGAGGCTGATCGCATCCAGATCGGCAGTTTGCAGATTGATATGCGCAAGCGGCAGGTCTATCGTCAGGATCGCCGCATTCGCCTGACCCACACGGAATTCAGTTTGCTGGAGCTGCTGTTCAACCGGCGCGGGGAGGCGGTGGCGCGGGCGGAGATTTTGCAAACCCTCTGGGGCTATGCGCCTCGGGTGCAGTCGGATATGCGGGTGGTGGATGTGCATGTGGCGCGGCTGCGCTCCAAGCTGGAGGATGATCCGCGCAATCCTGAAATCATCCTGACGGTGCGGGGGACGGGCTATGCGGCTCCTCGGCTGGCGCTGGAGCCGTCGGAGGCGATCGGGGCCTAGAATCGATCCGACCCTGGCCTAATGGCGGCTGGGCTGGGCGGTGGGGTGATCTCCCTAAAGCCAATCCAGAAAAGGTTTCCAGCGCCAGATGCGGGCGGTCCAACCGGCGGAGTCGAGGGGCAGGCCGAGGTAAATGGGTAGCCAGAAGAGGAAGGCGATCGCGATCGCGGTGCCCACCCCCCAGGCGAGGGTGTGGTGCAGGCGGCGGTAAGGGCGCGGGCGACGGTCGGTGGCGGGGTGGGGGCCAACCAGGAGCCAGGCCAGGGCCAGGATGGCGAAGCACAGGGCTCCCATGTAGTGGTACAAAAAGGTGCAGCGGCTGATCCGAGCCCAGGGGAGCCAGTTTGCGCCGTAGTTAATCAGCCAGAAGGCGGCGATCGCGATCGCGCCGGAATCCCTGCGCCCACGGGACGAGCTTGAACGAATGCCCAACAATCCTAGGGTGACCAAAACCGCGATCGCCGCCGCCCACCACAGGAGCGGATTGCCCAGGGCATGGACATCGTAGATGGTGGGGGCCACCCCCGGCGGCAGCTTTGGCGTCAGGTCCGCGTAGTTGATGGGCGCTTCGGGGCTGACGGTGCGGGCGTAGAAGTAGGCAATGGGGCGCAGCAGCAGCGGCCAGGTATACCACCGGGAGCAGTAAGGGTGTACCTCCCGGCCATCGCCCACATTGCGGTGGTAGGTGAGAATTTGCTTATTGATTTCCCAGAGGTTGAGATCCGTGGCCCAGTGTAGATGGGGGATCCACAGGAGACCATAGGTGATCAGGGGCAGTGCGGCGAGGGCGATCGCCATGGGCACCGGGGACACCCGAGGGAGCCACCGCAGGGGAGTTATGGGGGCGGTGCGATCGGCGGGGGATTCAGGGCGATCGTCCCCCCGCCACAGGTGAACCGCCATCGCTCCCGACCACAGCAGCCACGGCCCCACCAAAAAACCCAGGCCGTTCCATTTCACCGACAACGTGGCCCCAAAGCAAATCCCTGCCCCCAGCCACCAGATCCCGCGATCGCGCCACCCTGCCCCTGAGGTCTTGCGATCGCCAGCCTCACCAGCATCGCGATCGCCATAGGATTGCAGCGCCCGCAGCCAGCAGCCCTGGCCCAGGAGCCCAAACCCAACCAAATAGACATTATTCAAGCCATAGCGGGACTCCACCAAAAAGAGCCCATCGAGGGCCAGCAGCGCCCCCGCCGCCAGCCCCACCGCCCAGCGCCCCGTCACCAGCCGCCCCACCCAGGCCAGCACCAGCGGCAGCAGCGACCCCACCAGGGCATTGAGCCAGCGGTAACTCCAGGGGGACAGGTCCAGGCCCGTCTGCCCATTGGTCACCCCCTGGCCCCAGGGCAAATGCTGGCCGATCGCAATGCCCAAGGCAATCAAATATTTACTCAAGGGCGGATGGCCATCGAAAAACGGCATCCGCCGCAAATAGTCCGCCGCGTACTGGACGAAGTAGACCTCATCAAACACCAGCGTATTAAACCGCCCCAGCCCCCAAAACCGCAGGGCCGCCGCGATCGCCCACAGCCCCAACAGCCATAGGTAGGGCCGTCGGAAGGGCCGCTGAAGGGGAAACCGATCGCGCGATCGCCGCATGGACCTCAAGGCAACCGAACCCTAGGGGCGATCGCCCGCCGCTGCCCCATCCCCCGACAGATCCAGCGCCGCCCCCGCCGCCGCCGTCCAGTCCACCCCCACCTGGATCGTCACATCCGAATCAAGATAGCCCGTACTCTCCACCCGCACCTCCCCAAACCCCAGGGCATCGCGCACCTGCTGGGCTAGGGCCACATTGCCGTTCTGGGCCACAATCCGCGTCGTCGTCAGGGGCTCGCTCCAGGGGCGAATCGTGAAGAAATTACGGTAGCCCTGGCCCCGCAACCCCGCCTGCACCGCCGCGATCGCCTCCTCACTGCCCGTACTGTTCTGGATGGCCACCCGCACCGCCCCCATCTCCTCCGCCACCCCATCGAGCATCCCCACATCAAAATGGGCCGCCATCATCTGCCGAATCCGCCGGGAATGGGGCAACCAGTAGCTAACACCGCCATAGGCCGACAGATCGCCAAATTCCCCCGGCAGCATCATGAACTGCACATCCTGCCGCTCGATGCCCGAGGCAAACCCGGCCAGGGCCGCAATTTCCTCCAAGCTCAAGTTGGTGTCCAGGTTCTCGCGAATGGTCGCCATCACCTTGGGCAACCGCAGCAGGGTCGCGGGGCTGAGCAACTGTTCCTTAAAGGCGCGCAGGGCCATCTGCTGGCGCTGCACCCGGCCAATGTCCCCATATTCGTCATAGCGGAAGCGCAAAAACTGGAGGGCGCGATCGCCATTCAAATGCTGCCGCCCCTGCTTGAGATCGATATACAGATGCTGGCTTTCATCCGTATATTTCATATCCCGGGGCACATACACCGTCAGGCCCCCCAGGGCATCGATCAGCTTCTCGACCCCCTGCACATTGATCCGCACATAGCGATCGATGGGCACCCCTTCTAGCAAGTCACTGGTGCTGCGGGCCGCCAGGGCAGGGCCACCGTAGCTATTGGCCGCATTGATCTTGGCCGTCCCCAGCCCCTCCACATAGGTGCGCGTATCCCTGGGGATCGACAGCATGGTCATCTTGCCCAGCTTCGGATCAAACCGGGCCAGCATCATCGTGTCCGACAGGCCCTCAAAGGAGTTGACCAGGGCGTGGTAGCCATATTCCCGGGTGAGATTGTCATCCACATCGGAGGTGACCACCTTGATGCCCATGATCAAGATATTGACCGGGCGGGTCAGTTGGGGCATCTGGAGGCCGCTGCTGGAGATGCTTTCGTCCGGGTCGCTGAAGGCGTTTTGCTCGTCGCGGCTCAAGGCCCGCTGGCTGAAGGACGGGTCCGCTAGGGTGAGGGCCAACAGGGCTCCGGTGGTGGCGGAGACGCCTGCGACCGCCAGTAGGCCAATGCCGATCGCCAGCAGCCGCAGGGGGTTGAAACGGGGCTTTGGCGATCGCGGGGGGCGACGGTTCGGAACGGGGCGGCGGGCATCATCCGGATGGTCCATAGCGCCGGGGGCGGCGGGGGGGTAGCTAGGCGGTCGTTGCGAGCTATGTGGCACGGGTAGGGTCGGGTTTCCGAGGGGTCCGAAGGTCCAGGAGAAGGGGGAATTTTTTCGGGGGCCAAAGCCCCAGAATGGGTCAGGGATGGAGCCCCTGGGGAACCGCAGCGGAGGGCAGCTACGGGGCAGGTGCCGCAGAACTGCCGTCATTCTAGCGGCGTTCTGAATCTAGCGGCGATCGCGGTCCAGGATCCGGGCAAAATCGCTCACCCATCCCAGCCGGAGCGATCGCCGCCGCCAAACGCACCCCATCAGCCAGATGCAGCAGAGGAAATAGCCGGAGGAGATCGCCGTACTGCCCAGGGCGATCAGGGGGACACCGCCGAGCTCTGCGCCCCAATTGCTGCCCATCGTACAGGTCAAATTACCCATCGCCCAGAGGGCGGCCAGAAAAATGGCGGTGCGGGCTACGGCCACCTGTCGGCGATCGCGCGGTTCCGGGGCCGCCTTCAGGGTCCACAGGGCGGGCACCACCCCCACAATCGGCGTGAGGCAAAGGTACAGCCACAGGCGATCGCCATAGGGATCCTGGAGATTTTGGTGGGCTTCGGCCTTGGCGGCGGCGAGGGTTTCCGTGAGGGGATCAAAGGGGGCGGCCATGGGGACTTTATAGGGGGTGCGATGGGGGCATTTGGACAGGCAGGGAGCATGGGCCGGGGGAACTGGGGGCGGGCCTAGGGGGCGGGCACGGTCCACCAGGCGAGGGCATAGTCCTCATTAATCCCTTCGCGGGCCTCGGGGTTGGCCGGTCCATTGGCCCGAGGCCCCTGGGCGAGGCGGCGCAGGATCACCCGCAATTTGTAGCGACCGGTTTTGGGGACGGGGCAGAAGATGTGCTCGACGCTATCGACGGCGCTCACGGAGGAGCAGGCGTGGAGCGGTGCCTCAGGATCGTCCACCGCCATGAGGTATAGGTCCAGGTCGCTGAGGCCGCGATCGCGGAACTGTTCCCCCAGGTTGTACTGCCCATCGCCATTTTGATCGACCAACTCCACCTGACGGCTCCAGGCTAGGGTGGCCGACAGGTAGCCATTGCCCTTCAGGGGTTGTTCAAATACATAATCCCGCACCCGTGGGGCCATTTCCACCACCGCCACCGATGGGGCGATCGCGTCCCCCTGGGCCTCTAAATTCCGCTGTGGTCCCTGGGGGGGCACCGGACGGGCCAGGGGCATCACCAGGCGGCTCCCGGCCAGATCCTCACCCCCATCGTCCCCGTCCGTCAGGCCCAGCCGATTGAAATCCCACCCGATCGGCGGCACCGGGCGATCGCTTCCATGCTGGCCGGGGGCGAACTGCCGATAGGCCCGCAGGGCGTTGAGCTGACCCGTCCCCAACTGGGCATCGAGGGGAATGGCGCGATCGCCGTAGGCATCCCCCTCGATCCAGGTTTTGACGTTCTCGGTCCAGACATCGCGCCCCATGCCCAGCCGCAGGCCGTCGCCGCGATCGCGCACCTTTTCCGCCGCATTCATCAGCACCGCCTTCAGGGTTTGGTGCCGCCGACTGTCGAGGGTCCAATGGGGAGCCCCCGCCGCCAACTGGCGATCGCCATACTCCTGGATCAGCGCCACCGTCCCCAGCACGTGGGGAGCCGCAAAACTCGTGCCACTGGCATAGGACACCGAGCCATCTAGCCCCAGCAGGGCCACATCGCTCCCCGGAGCCACCAGATCCACCGATCGCCGCCCCCCCACATTGCTCTCGCGCCCCACCAGCCGCGCCCCCACCCCCGTCAGCACATTGCCCAAATTGGCAAAATCCACCTGGGAAAAGGCCCCGCGAAACCGCCGCGTAAAGGCCACATTCACCCCATTGAACGTATCGGTGGGAATCGCAATGCCGCCGCCCCCCTGGTTCCCGGCAATGATATAGAGCACATCATGGGCACGGGCGGACCAGTCAATGCACAGGGTCAAGAGCGCCCGACCGTCCAGGCGCGCATCCAGGCGCGGATCCCGGGTCAGGGGCTCCCCAAAGCTGAAATTAATCGCCCGCACATCGCCGCCATTTTGCAGCGCCACCTGCTGACTGGCCAGACATTCCTGCGACTGCCCATTGCCATCGCTGCCATAGCCCGTCGAGGCGGCATAGAGTTTGGCGTCGGGGGCCACGCCGGGGGCGTCCTTGCTGCGGCCGATCGCGATGCCCGCCACACTCTGGGCATGGCCATCGAGGGCATCATCGGGGCTGCTGGGGCGGTCCATGTGAAAGGTCAAGGTCGGCACCACCGCCGGCGTGGCCAGTTGGTCAAAGCCCGGTCGGGCGGGGCGGCCAATTTCCACCTGACCGATGCCCACCTTGCGGCCCCGCAGATCGTAGGGGGCGTTCTGGAGTTGCAGGGCCTGGATTCCCTGATCGCCCATGGAATGGAAGCGGGGTTCTGGGCCGGTGGCCGGGGTGGCGATCGCCCCCGAGCCCCACCACAAGCCCCCCAACAGCACAATTCTCCGCCACCGCCGCCGCGATCGTTGCCCCATCCGTCCTCCCCTCCAACGCCCGATCAAAGGTCAAGATTTCCTTAGAAAACTAGCGAGAAAAACCCGGCGGCTTTCCAAAAACTTGTTAACATTCTGTTAAAACATATACAAATCGTCACGAGACCCGCCCGCACCCGAGGGCTGCGGTTTCGCGCCAATGCCTTGCCAATACGTCTAGGAGAACGGAGTCACCATGACCCAGAAGCCGATTGTTGTTGCCCCGTCTATTCTATCAGCGGACTTTAGCCGCCTCGGGGCCGAGATCGAAGCCGTGGATGCGGCGGGGGCGGACTGGATCCATGTGGATGTCATGGATGGTCGCTTCGTTCCCAATATCACCATTGGGCCGCTGATTGTCGAGGCGATTCGCCCCTATACGAAGAAGCCGCTGGACGTGCATTTGATGATCGTCGAGCCGGAGAAGTACGTGGCGGATTTTGCGAAGGCGGGGGCGGATCAGATTACGGTCCATGCGGAGCATAATGCGTCGCCGCACCTGCACCGGACGCTGCAACAGATTCGCGATTTGGGTAAGCAGGCGGGGGTGGTATTAAATCCTTCGACGCCGCTGGAGCTGATCGACTACGTGCTGGAACTGTGCGATGTGGTGCTGATCATGAGTGTGAACCCTGGCTTTGGTGGCCAGTCGTTCATTCCGGAGATGCTGCCGAAGATTCGCAAGTTGCGCCAGATGTGCGATGAGCGGGGCCTGGATCCGTGGATTGAGGTGGATGGGGGCCTGAAGCCGAACAATAGCTGGCAGGTGATTGAGGCGGGGGCGAATGCGATCGTGGCGGGGTCGGCGGTATTTAATGCGCCGGACTATAAGGCTGCGATCGAGGGGATTCGCAATAGCAAGCGCCCGGATTCGGCCCGCGAGTTGGTGACCGCTTAGGTTTTTTGGGCCGTTTGAGGCTGTTTAGTTTCTAAGGTTTGGCGATCGCGGTGGCTGTTTCTAGTCCTGCCGCGATCGCGCCGCCGCAGTCTTCCACCCTGGGAGGCGGCGGTTTTTTATGGGAATGCTTCAGGATTTGGGGGCCGTGGCCGTGGCCGTCAGCAGTTGGTCGATGCGATCGCCCGTCAGGTCCGTGACCCGCTCTAGGACCAGATCGGCCCCGGCGGCGATCAAGGTTTCCGTGTAGGCCCTCTGGCGATCGCGATCGCCCAACACATGGGGCGGCAAAATTCCCACCGCCAGCCAGACGCGATCGGGGGCCGCCGCCAACGCCCGCGTCACCGTCTGCATATCCGCCACCGTATCCCCCGCGTAGATCACCGGCACCGAAGCTGCATCTAGCTTCGACGGCGTGAGGCGATCGGCCACCGCCAGCAGCCCCTCCGGGTTAGGCTTATCCGGCGCATCCCCCATCGCCACCAGCAGCGGATCCACCAGCCCCAGCCGCCGCGTCAGCACATAGGTCGCCGAGGGCCGCGTCGCGCCGCTAAAAAATCCCCAGGCCACCCCCGCCGCCGTCAGGGCCTCAAAATAGGCCGCCGTCACCAGCAGCGGTTCATCGTTGATGTAGCCCGTCCAGGTTTCTGGATCCTCCGGATTGGGGCCACGGTAGCGACATTGGAAAAAATGCACCAGCTCCCCGTAGTCCAACGGCACCGCCTCGCGCGATCGCCCCTGACCCTCGAAATAGCGATAGACCAACTCCTGGGAGGCGTGCCAATCATTATTCCAAGCCCCCTCCCCCTTCAGGCGATCGATCTCATCCATCGAAGGGCGAAACGCCTCATCGGTGAACCGTTCCACCGTATCCGCCAACGCGCGGCGGTAGGATGCCCCCACATCCCGAATCACCCCGTCAATATCGAACACTGCGATCGCGCCCTGAATCGCGCCCTGAATCTCGCTCTGCATCGTTAATAGCCACCCCTTTCGGGTGAGAAAGCGTCATTAAATCGTGCGATTACTTTCAGCGGTCAAACACCATGGGCTAATATAGAATGCTGTGGCATTCATGCCGTGCCATTGGCCGCGCCGCACCCCAATTTTCCACCTGTTCACCGTTAGCACTGAAAAACCGTCGGAGGAAAGCTTGGCAAGATTTGTCCTAAAGGTTCTGTGGCTCGAAGAGAACGTCGCCCTGGCGGTCGATCAAGTCGTCGGCAAGGGCACCAGCCCCCTCACGTCCTACTTCTTCTGGCCCCGCAATGATGCGTGGGAACAACTGAAGACGGAACTGGAGGCGAAGCACTGGATCTCGGAAACCGAGCGGGTTGATTTGCTCAACCAGGCCACGGAAGTGATCAACTACTGGCAGGAAGAGGGCCGCAAGCGCCCCATGGCCGAAGCCCAGAGCAAGTTTCCGGAATTGATCTTTACCGGTAGCGCCTGAGGTTCGATGCCCGTTAGGGGCTAGGCCAAGATGGTGACTTTTCCTTCTGCGCGATCGCTCCTCGGGGCGATCGCGTTTGCTTTGGGCCATGATCCTGCTTCACCGCGATTAGGGCTGGGGGGATGGGCAGGCGATCGCCCCGAACCGTGCCCAAAGCAACCCTTGCCAGCCCGCCCGCCGTGCATAGAATAAGAGGTTGTTTTAACCTAAGCGAGCAACTCCCATGGGTCGCGCAAAGAAAGTCGTGCTGGCATATTCCGGCGGCGTGGATACCTCCGTCTGCATCCCCTACCTCAAGCAGGAGTGGGGCGTCGAGGAAGTCATCACCCTCGCGGCGGATCTCGGCCAGGGCGACGAGTTGGAACCCATCCGCCAAAAGGCCCTCGACTCCGGGGCATCGGTGTCCCTGGTGGCGGACGCCACGGCGGAATTTGTCCGCGACTACGCCTTTCCGGCCATCCGCGCCAACGCCCTCTACGAAAATCGCTATCCCCTCTCGACGGCCCTGGCTCGCCCCCTGATCGCTAAACTGCTGGTGGCGGCGGCGGCGGAATATGGCGCGGATGCGGTGGCCCACGGCTGCACCGGCAAGGGTAATGACCAGGTGCGCTTCGATGTGGCGATCGCGGCCCTCAACCCCGACCTCAAGGTGCTGACCCCCGCGCGGGAATGGGGCTTCAGCCGGGAGCAAACCATTGCCTACGGCGAAAAATTTGGCATCGCCTCCCCCGTCAAGAAAAAATCCCCCTACAGCATCGATCGCAACCTCCTGGGCCGCAGTATCGAAGCCGGTCCCCTCGAGGATCCCTGGTACGAGCCGGAGGAGGAGGTCTTCGTGATGACCCAATCCCCCACCAAAGCCCCCGACGAACCGGGCTATGTGGAAATCACCTTTGAGCAGGGCTATCCCGTGGCCCTCGATGGCGAAGCCCTGGACCCGGTGGCCCTAGTGACGCGCCTCAACGACCTGGCGGGTACCCACGGCGTGGGCCGCATCGACATGGTGGAAAACCGCCTGGTGGGCATCAAATCCCGGGAAATCTACGAGGTGCCCGCCCTGAGCGTCCTGATCCTCGCCCACCGGGATCTCGAAAGCATGACCCTTACCTCCGATGTGACCCACTACAAGCAGGGCATCGAACAGACCTACAGTGAGATGATCTACAACGGTCTGTGGTACAGCCCCCTCAAGGCGGCGCTGGATGCCTTCGTAGCGGAAACCCAAAAGCGGGTGAGCGGTACGGTGCGGGTGAAGCTCTTTAAGGGCACGGCAACGATCGCGGGGCGCAAGTCCGACCTGGCGATCTACTCCCCCGACCTGGCGACTTACGGTGAGGATGACAAGTTCGACCACCGGGCGGCGGAAGGGTTTATTTATGTCTGGGGTCTGCCGACGCGCATCTGGGCCGAGAAAACCCGCAACGATTAATCCCTAGGGCTACCGGGTCAGTGACCGGTGGGGCAAGGGGCTTAAGCCCCTTGTCTTGCTCGGTGGTTTGGCGTGGCGTTGGGATTAGGATTCCGCCGCGATCGCGGTGCCGTGGGCGGTTTTGACCCATTTGAGTTGCTTGGGCCGCACCGCCATCCGCAGCCCCGCAAAGACAATCACCACGAACCAATGGAGCATATAAACGCTGCACAGGGCCGTCAGGAACGCCGCCGAGCCCCAGCCCCGCACGCGATCGCGCCAACTTAGCGGTTCTGACGCCATGGCGATCGCCGCCCGCCGCAACCCCAGAAAGGCACTGGCATTCGAGAGGGTCAACCCCAGCGCCACCAACGGCACCAGCACCGGCGCTTCCCCGCGAATCAACGACAGGACCGTATCGGGCACCGTCGCCTGGGGCAGCAGGTATTGGAACATGCAGAACAGCAGCAAATCCAGCCGCTTCGAGCCCCCCAAGGGATTAGCCAGGAGCGATCGCCAATAGTCCAAATAGCGCTGGTAGCCCCCCTCCGCCCAGCGGTTGCGCTGATGCCACAGGGGAGCCAACGCCGTCACCCCCTCCTCCTGGACCGCTGGCACCGTCAGGCACCCGATATCCCAGCCCGCCAGATGGAGCCGCAGGGTCATGTCCAGATCATCGGTGATCGTTTCCTCATTGAAGCCCCCGCAGGCGGTGAGGGCCTCGCGCCGCAGAAATTCCCCATTGCCCCGCAGTTCCCCAATGCCCCCCACGGCGATGCGCTGCTGCTGCAAAAAACAGTCCAGGGCCATTTCCGCCTGTTGACCCCGCAGCCAGAAGTTGGTGCGATCGCGATCGCGTGCCGGATCACCCCCCTCCACCTGCACCACCGCCTTGCGCAACTGCACCGCCCCCAGCCGCGATCGCCCAAACAGCGGCACCGCCCGCCGCAGCAGATCCGTCGGCACCTGGGCATCCGCATCGAACACAACTAACAATTCCCCCGCCGTGAGGGTCGCCGCATCATTGAGGGCACCGGACTTGCCGCCCCCCGCCCCCGGCGATCGCCGCAGCAGCCGCACCCGTTCATCCGTCTGGGCGATCGCCTCCACAATCGCCCCGGTGCGATCGCCGCTCGCATCATCCACAATCACAATTTCTAGGCGATCGCGCGGATAGTCCAACCCCTGCAAACTCCGCACCAGACGGCCAATCACCGCCTCCTCATCCTTCGCCGCCACCAGGATCGCCACCGACGGCCAGGACTCCAGATCCTCCCTGGCCCCCGCCAACGGCAGCCCCAGCGTCACCTCCGCCGCCGGACGCGCCAGCAGCAGCCGCACCGCATAGATCCCCGCGATCGCCGCGATCGCCACCACCAGCCCCCGCCCCCAGACAAACCAGTGCAGCAGCGTCACCAGCCCCCAGAGCACCGCCAGCACCAGCGCCGCCTTCAGCCGACGGCCCTCGCCCCGGAAAAACTCATTCTCCGGGAACGGAAAATCCCCCATCGGCAACGGGTCCGTCATGGACGATCGCATGGCACTCCTCAAAACAATTCAACACACCGGGGGCCACCCCCCACGGGGACGATCGCCGCCCCCCTCCCAGCCCATAAATTCCGTCCAAAGAATACCATTGCCCGCCCCTAAGGTTTGCTAAGCTCGGATGGGGCTAACCAAAGCGCCAATCGCCGTCCCCATCAGCCCTTTAACCCTTTTTTTGCCCCCATCGCCCCCACCCCGACGGCCCAGACCCCATCACCCTTCCTTGCGAACCCGCTCAGCAGTTAAGTATGTCATTAGATAAACTCGAACCGGCCTCAAAGGGGGCCGTCGCCGTCTATATCCCCTACTACCAGGGCACCAAACGCAGTATCTTGCCCTTTGCGATCGGCCTGTACCAAAAGGGCTCCATCGAAGGGAAACGCTCCGTCGAAGGGGGCGAAGATATTCCCTTTGTGGCCACCTGGAGCGTCTCCACCCTGCCGTCGGACCTGAGCCGCTGTCGGGTGCAGTTCGATGGCAACGCCGAGCTGAGCTATGAGGTGATGATGCCCAACTTCGAGTTCATCGGTTGCCTAATCGACATGCTCATCCACTTCAAAAAGGCGCGGCGGACGGATTTTTCTAAGAAGTTCTATCGCAAACTCCTGAACTACGAAAGCTAGGGCAACGGCAACGGGGCCATCCGCAGGGGCCATGAATTGGGCCGGGGGCGGGGATTGATTGTGCAATACTTTTTGAAGATGGGCTAAGCATCGGCCGCGTCAAAGCTTCATTGCCAGCGTTTCCCTTCCCCTGTGGATTTGGCCGTGCGGCCCATCGAGCCCCCCCTGCGGCGATTGGTTAGGCTGTTGTCGGCCCCTGGCTAGCCCCCTTTTTCTATAGGATTTTCAGCGTTCAAGGAGCGATCGCGTGCCCAAGCGTCCCAAGCATCTCATCATCGGTTCGACAGAGGATTACAGCGGTAAATCAACGGTGCTGCTGGGTCTGGGCCGCCAATTTGCCAATCGCCAAATTCCCATTGCCTACGGAAAGCCCCTGGGGACGCTGCCCAGTGAAACCGATGGCATGGATGAGGATGTGCGGCTGGCGGCGGAGGTTTTGAATTTGCCGTCGGAGCGGGTGGGGCCAACCCTGGCGTTTTTGAATGAGACGGCGATCCTGCGGCGGCTCAGCGGCGAGGATGGGACGGACTATGGGGCGGCCCTGGGGGACTATGCTCCCGGTGGGGGGGATTTGGTGCTGGTGGAGGGGGCGGGCTCCCTAGATGAGGGGCGGCTCTTTGGGCTGGCGGTGCCGGAGGTGGCGGCGACCTTGGGGGGGGCGGTGATGCTGGTGGTGCGCTATGACCCGACCCTGTGTGTGGAGCGGATTTTGGCGGCCCAGGCGCTGCTGGGCGATCGCCTGATCGGCATTGCGTTCAATCGGGTGCCGGAGGGGGCGCGGGCAACGCTGGAGGGGGCGATCGCGCCGTTCCTGGAGGCCCAGGGGATTCCGATTCTGGGGCTGCTGCCGTCGAGTGCGCTCCTGCGCAGTGTGAGTGTGGGGGAGCTGGTGGAGCAGTTGCGGGCGGAGGTGCTCTGTCGGCCTGATCGCCTGGATCTGATGGTGGAGGATCTCAAGATTGGGGCGATGAATGTGAATTCGGCCCTGAAGTATTTCCGCAAGGGCAACAATATGGCGGTGGTGACGGGGGGCGATCGCGCGGACATCCAGCTTGCGGCCCTGGAAACCTCGACCCACTGTTTGATTTTGACGGGGCAGATGCCGCCGGACCCGACGATCGTGAGCCGCGCCGAGGATATGGAGGTGCCGATTTTGTCCGTGGCCCTCGACACCCTCACGACAGTGGAGATTATTGATCGGGCCTTTGGGCAGGTGCGCCTGCGGGAACCGGCAAAGGTCCACTGCATCGAGCAGTTGATGGGGGAATATTTCGATTTCGATCGCCTGCTGGGCCAGTTGGGTCTGGAGGCGGCGGCGGTTTAGGGCGATTGTGCAGGGTGGGGCGAAGGGTTCCCGTTGAGTGCCATGTCTGAGGAACAAATCAATCTGTTTGATCTCTCGGCGGTGGCCCCCGCTGCGTTGACGGAGCCGCCGCCGCCGCAGTTTGATCCGGCGACGATTCCGACGGATGGGCGGGTGCCGATTCCCCAGGGCACCTATGACTCGTTGGCGAGTTTGGCGGCCCACTGTGGCCAGTGCCAGCGCTGTGGTTTGGCGGCGGGGCGGACCCAGGTGGTGGTGAGTCGGGGGGCTCCGAAGGCCGCGATCGCGATCATCGGCGAGGGGCCGGGCCAGAGTGAGGACGAGCAGGGCATCCCCTTCGTGGGGAAGTCGGGCCAGTTGCTCGAAAAAATTCTGGCGTCGGTGCGGTTGGATATGGACCGGGATGTCCATGTGTGCAACGTGGTGCGCTGTCGGCCGCCGGGGAATCGGGCTCCGACGCCGGAGGAGATTGCGGCGTGTCGTCCCTATCTGATGGAGCAGATCCGTTTGGTGGATCCCAAGATTATTTTGCTGACGGGGGCGACGGCGGTGAAGGGGGTGACGGGCCGCAAGGAGGGCATCACAAAGATTCGCGGCCAGTGGATGGAGTGGGAGGGGCGGCTGTGTATGCCGATCTTCCATCCGGCCTATTTGCTGCGGAATGCGTCGCGGGAGAAGGGCAGTCCGAAGTGGTTGATGTGGCAGGATATCCAGGCGGTGCGGGCGAAGTTTGATGAACTCCAGGGGGCCTAGGGGGCGCGATCGCGCGGTGGGCAAGGTCAGTCCAGGCCGCGATAGAGGTCACTGATGGGGAAATCAAGGCGGATGCTCTGGAGGGCGGGGCGATCGCCGGGGCCGTAGGGGGTGGTGTGCCAGGTGTTGTCGGCGGTGCGGCGGCGGACTTCGACCGTTTGGTGATCCTGGGCAATGGGGACGTATTCTTCGAGGCTGTCGAGTTGGCAATAGTCGTCTAAATGGGGCTTTGGTGCTCTAGGGAAAGGTATTCGGCGGGGTCGATGGGGTTGGGGATGGCTGCCATGGCGCGATCGCGGGGGGCGTCTGGCTTGATTCTAGCGATCGCGGGAACCCATGACGCAGCCCAACGGATTCAGCGGCTAGGGTTTGCTTCAATGGCGATCGCCGCTTGAGTTCCCTCCAAAACGAGGGCACACTGATAGGGCCGTTTCGCCCCTCCCACGGCCGATCGCCGGGGAGCGCTGTCCATGCAAGCGATCGATTGGCTGGTGGTACTGGTTTACCTGGTACTGTCCCTGGCTTTGGGGCTGTGGCTCTCGCGCCGCGCCTCTAAAAATGTCGAAGAATTTTTCCTGTCCGGGCGATCGCTCCCCTGGTGGCTAGCGGGCACGAGCATGGCGGCCACCACGTTCTCGATCGATACGCCCCTGTACGTCGCGGGCATCGTCGCCACCCGAGGCATCGCGGGCAACTGGGAATGGTGGAGTTTTGGCATCGCCCATTTGGTCCTGGTGTACGTCTTTGCGCGGCTGTGGCGGCGATCGGAGGTGGTTACCGATGCGGAACTGACGGAACTGCGCTACGGCGGCGCTACGGCGGCATGGCTGCGGGGCGTGAAGGCGTTTCTATTCGCCGTGCCCCTCAACTGCATCGGCATCGGCTACGCCATGTTGGCCATGGTCAAGACCGTTGATGCCCTCCAGCTTTGGCAGAGTTTGGGTGTGGAACCGGCGGAGGCCACCAAACTGTGGAGCGTGGTGGGGGTGAGTGTGTTCGTCCTGATCTACTCGGGCTTTTCGGGCCTGTGGGGGGTGGTGACGACGGATTTTTTGCAGTTTTTCCTGGCGTTGGCCGGGGCGATCGTGGTGGCGATCGTGGCGGTGGTGGACCTGGGGGGCATGGGGCCGCTGCTGGAGCGCGCCCAGGCGGCGACGGATCAAGATGTGCTGGGCTTTTTGCCCCTGACCTGGGAGGGGTGGGGCTCGGGCATTGCCTGGAATGAGGCGGCGGGCATTAGCGCCAGTACGTTTGCGGCCTATCTGGGGATCCAGTGGTGGGCGTTCCGCCGCAGTGATGGGGGGGGCGAGTTTGTGCAGCGGCTGCTGGCGTCGAAGGATGAGGCGGAGGCCCAGAAGGCGGCCTGGTGGTTCAATATCCTCCACTACGGGGTGCGGACTTGGCCGTGGATTGTGGTGGCGCTCGCCGCGATCGCGCTCTATCCGGATTTGGCGGATCCGGAGCAGGGCTATCCGCTGCTGATGCTGGAGTTTTTGCCGCCGATTTTGCTCGGGGTGGTGGTGGCGTCGCTGATTGCGGCGTTTATGAGTACGGTGTCCACGTCGATTAATTGGGGGGCGTCGTACCTGACAACGGATCTCTATCAGCGGTTTATGCGGCCTGAGGCTCCCCAGGCGGAGTTGGTGCTGGTGGGGCGCATCGCGTCGGTGCTGGTGACGGGCCTCGGGGCGATCGCGGCGTTCTATTCCGATGATGTGGCGACGGTGTTCCGGCTGGTGATTGCGATCGGGACGGGGCCGGGGGCGGTGCTGATTTTGCGGTGGTTCTGGTGGCGGGTGAATGGGGCGGCGGAACTGGCGGCGATGGTGTCTGGTTTGGTCGTGGGCTGGGCCACCAGTGCGGTGGAGGAGCTGAAGATCGAGGATTTTGGCCTGCGGCTGCTGGTGACGGCGGGCCTGTCGGCGGCGATTTGGCTGACGGTGCTGGCCCTGACGCCGCCGGAGTCCGATGAAACCCTCGATCGCTTTTACACAAAAGTGCGTCCACCGGGGCCAGGGTGGCGGCGGCAGCGCGATCGCACGGGCCTAGCGCCGTTGGGGGATTTGCGCATCGATCTGCTGCGGGTGGTGGCGGGGGTGCTGCTGCTGTTTGGGGTCACCTTTGCGATCGGTGGGTTCCTGCTGTGGCAGTCGTTGACCGGGTGGCTGTCGCTGGCGATCGCGGCGATCGGGGCCATGTGGCTGCGATCGCTCAACCGCCAAGGGCGACGGGTGGAAGGGTAACCGGCGCGATCGCGCTGCCCCCCAGCGGGCACCCCCCAAGGGCCAACCAAAAGGCAACGGCCCCCGCCGCCTAGGGCACTACAAGCGTTATGCTGGCGTCGTGTGTGTGTGGAGTGAAGGGTTTTTACAGGCAACCTATGGGTATTTGGTATCGTTCCGTTGCGACCAGTTTTGGGGCCGCCGTTGTCCTATGTCTAACCTCATCGGTGCTGTTACCGGTGGTCGCTGCTGCGGAGTCGGGGGAACGCCCTGAAGAACCTACGCCTGCCCCCCAAGGGACCCCGACGGACCCGGAGCAGCCCCTCCCCACGGTGACCGCTGCCCCTGGGCCGGATCTCACGCCCGTCGAGGCGATCGCGCCCCCCGCAGCAGCCCCTTCAGAGGTGGCCCTAGAAACGGCCCCGGAAGCGGTGGCAGAACCGGAAACCCTGGCCCAAACCGCCACCCCCCCAGCGGCCGATGGAGCGGATGAGGCCGACGCAAACGACGGCGATCCCTTCCCTGAGGTTGATCCCGTCAATGGCGGCGAGCAGAACGGCGACCCTGACACCGAACCCAAAGCGGATCAAGACGCTGCACCCGAGACCGATTCAGAGCCAGAGGCAGGTCCAGCGCCAGAAACCGTCCCCGGCCCGAACCTAGATCCCCTCGACGCCGTGCCCCCGGTCCCCGACCGCGATCGCCCCGAACGGCTCCCCCAGCCCCAGCGTCTGAATTTGCTCGATGACGACGCGATCGCGCCGATGGACCCCAACGCCGCCGACCTCGATCGCTTCGAGTCCAACCCCAACCCCCTGCAATTTCCCACCCTGCCCGAAGAGGTGGAAATTCTTTTGCGGCAGCCGCTGACCCTCGAACAAAGCCTCGAAATTGGCCGCCGCAACAGCCGCACCCTCAAGGACGCCCGCCTCGCGATCGAACGGAGCCGCTACGCCCTGCGCCAAGCCCTCGCCGCCAACTATCCCCAACTGCGCCTCAACGCCAACCTCACCCAAAGCCTCGGGGCCGGAAACCGCCTGAGCACCCTCATCAGCAACCGACAGCTCCGCGAAGCCGGCCAAGGGGACCAGCAGCGCGACCCCCAAAGCCAACTGTCCGCCAACGCCAACCTGGAACTGTCCTACAACATCTACACCTCCGGCCAGCGCCCCGCCAACATCCAAGCGGCCCAGCTTCAGCTCCGGGCCGACGAACTGGCCTTTGAAGCCCTCTACGAAGATGTCAAATTCGACATCACCGATCGCTACTACCAACTGCAACAGGAAAACGCCCAGCTCGAAATTGACCAGTCCGCCGTCCAATTCCGCGAGCGCAGCGTCCAGGATGCCCAGGCCCTAGAACGTGCTGGCCTCGGCACCCGCTTTGAAGTGCTCCAGGCCCAGGTGGAACTGGCCAACGATCGCCAGCAAGTCGTCCAAACCCGCGATCGCCAAACCCAGCGCCGCCGCGACCTGGCCCGCATCCTGAGCCTGCCCCAGCAGATCGACCTCCAGACCGCCGAAGACATCGCCAAGGCCGCCGACTGGACCCTCACCCTCGAAGAAAGCATCGTCCTGGCCTACCGCAACCGCGCCGAACTGGAGCGGCAACTGGCCCTGATGGACATCAACGACGCCCAGCGCCGCGCCGTCCTTGCCCAGCTTGGCCCCCAGGTGTCTGCCTTTGGCCGCTTTGAGTTGCTAGATATCCTGTCGCCGTCCGATGACTTCGGCCCCGTGGATGGCTACGCCGTGGGATTGCAGATGCAGTGGCTGCTCTATGACGGCGGCGCGGTGCAGGCGGCGGCCCGTCAGCAGGAGATCAACCGGGAGCGGGAGGCCAACCGCTTCGCCCAAATCCGCGAGCAAATCCGCTTTGATGTGGAGCGATCCCACTCGAACCTCAAGGCCAACGAGGAAAATATCCGCACGGCCCTCCAGGCGATCGAAGCGGCCCGCGAGGAGGTGCGCCTTGCCCGTCTGCGCTTCCAGGCGGGGGTGGGCACCCAGACGGACCGCCTGAACGCGGAAACCCGCCTCACCCGCGCGAGGGGGAATGTCCTCTTTGCCGTGGTGGGCTACAACCGCGCCCTGGCCGCCCTGCGCCGCGCCGTCACTAACTTGCCCGATGGGGTGCTGCAACCGTCGGCGGAACCGCTGGATCTCCCGGCCCTGAGCGATTTTGGCCCCGATTCCCTGACCCCAACCCCCGGCGCGGGGGCGAGTCCCTAAGGTGGTTTGGGGGGCGATCGCGTGGCCCCCATCGGTCCCTCGCCGCTGTGCTGGTAGACTGGAGGGGTTTTAACAAAACGCAACAATTGACCGGTGTCAGGGGCCGCGATCGCTCCGGCGCGATCAACCGTCGCCCCTGGGCCGTGGGATATGGTCCCTGTCAGCGGGCGACCCCGAGCGATTCCATCGAGTCCTTACGTTGTCTTACGTTGTCAAGTCATCACGTTGTAGGAGCGCCATCAAGGAGCCATGGGCACAATCAATTTCGTCAATGAGAACAAGCAGGTGGTGGCCGCCGACGGGGCCAATCTGCGCATCAAGGCCCTCGAAAATGGGGTCGATATCTACAAATTGATGGGCAAGATGATGAACTGCGGTGGCTACGGCCAGTGCGGGACCTGCCTGGTTGAGGTGGTGGAGGGGATGGAAAATCTTTCGCCGCCGACGGATTTTGAGCAGCGCAAGCTTCGGAAAAAGCCGGATTCTTACCGGTTGGCCTGTCAGGTGTTGGTCAATGGGCCGGTAACGGTAAAGACGAAGCCCCAGTAGATCAAAAATCGCGGGCGGCGGGGCGCGATCGCGACGGGTCTAGGTCCCATGTCATCATCCCGCGTCATCATCCCGCGATCGCCTCACCCCACCGGCCACCCCCAACCCGGCCCCACATGATCGCCCCAAGCCTGTTCAACCTTGGCTCCATCGGTGATCGCGGGGGCAGAGCAAAACAGGGCGGGGCTGGGCGGGGAAACCCCGCCCCTACGGGGGATCGGAGGAAATGATACGGGGCTGTGGGTGAATGGATGGTCGGCCCTAATGCTCGAACACGTTTTCGTAGTGCAGCAAATCCAGCGTAATTAGGGTGTCGAGGCTGCGGAAACAATCCTGGGCCAGGGGCCAGCGTTCTTCTCGTTTCAGCATGGCTTCGAGCTTGGCCCGCAGGGGAATCAGGTAGCGCACGTCATTGCTGGCGTATTCAAGCTGTTCATCCGTGAGGGCGGCGGCGTTGCCCCAGTCGGAACTTTGGGCGGTTTTGTCGAGATCGATGCCTTCGAGTTCCTGGACGATCGCCTTGAGGCCGTGGCGGGGGCTGTAGGTGCGGGCGAGTTTGCTGGCGATTTTGGTGCAGAAAATCGGCTGACATTGAATGCCCAGGTGGTAGCGCAGCATGGCCACATCGAACCGGGCAAAGTGGAAAATTTTGGTGGCGGCGGGATTTTCGAGCAGGGTTTTGAGTTGCGGGGCGCTGGTTTGGCCGCGATGGATCCGCACGACGCTCACCTGACCGGCCCCGTTGCACAGTTGCACCAGGCACAGGCGATCGCGCCAGGGCAGCAGGCCCATGGTTTCCGTATCGATCGCCAGGTCCGGATCGGCGAGGTAGGCATCGAGGGCGTCCGCCGAAAGGTCACCGTCAAACACCTGAAAGGCGGAAAGGGCAAAGTCTGCCATGGGATGGGAGGCCAAATGAATGAAGGATGGGGATCGGTCAGGAACCAGTTAGATGATCTCAATCATCAGTTGAATTGTGAGAGATCTTCGGGTTTGCTGCGGCTCCCGGCGATCGCCCAATCCTCATCCTCGCCGCCAATGCTCAGGCGCACAATCGGCACAAATTCCCGCGACAGTTGCCCCAGGGCATTGATCAACACATCCAGGGCGATCGCGTCGCTCGTGCCCAGATCAAACCAGCAGCGGGCGCGGGTGCCTTCAAATTCAATCTCGCCCATGTTGTGCATGAACGCTTGCAGGGTTTGATCACTTGAATCCGTTTGGTAGGCCATGTAGCTCAGTTCGAGCCCCTCATCCTGGGCCTGCAAATTTTCCGCATTGAAGCCCCCCAATTTGCCCAGGAAAAACCAGGAGTCAAATACCTCTTCGATATATTGCTGCTCCATCGGCGCGATCGCGGTCTCGAATTCGAGCCAAAACCACACATCAAAGGGATTGAATTCGCGAAATTCCACTTGCACAGCCAGCACCAACCATAACGACAACGGCGACGGCAACGGACGCTTCAGGAGCCTTTCCGGGGCGGACCCCCAAGGGGCGGAAAACCGGCGCGATCGCGCCCTTTGTCTCCCGAGGGAATAGTACTACCATGAAAGACGGTTGACTCGACACCGAATCATCGGTCTTGCCGCGTGTTCGAAATCCTAAAGGCAGATTTTCGCATCATCTTTGAGCGTGACCCCGCTGCCCGCAATTGGCTGGAGGTGCTCCTGTGCTACCCCGGTTTGCAGGCGCTGGTGTTCCATCGGTTTGCCCATGCCCTCTACCGCTGGCATCTGCCGGTGATTCCGCGCGTCATCTCCCACCTGAGCCGCTTTTTGACGGGCATCGAAATTCACCCCGGTGCCACGGTGGGGAAGGGGGTGTGCATTGACCACGGCATGGGGGTGGTCATTGGTGAAACCGCGATCGTGGGGGACTATTGCCTGATCTACCAGGGGGTGACCCTGGGGGGCACGGGCAAGGAGTCGGGCAAGCGACACCCGACCCTCGGGGAGAATGTGGTGGTGGGGGCCGGGGCGAAGGTGCTCGGCAATTTACAGATTGGCTCGAATGTGAGAATTGGGGCCGGGTCCGTGGTGCTGCGGGATGTGCCGTCGGACTGCACGGTGGTGGGGGTGCCCGGCCGGGTGGTCTACCGCTCGGGAGCGAAGGTGGAGCCGCTGGCCCACGGGCGTTTGCCGGATTCGGAGGCCCAGGTGATTCGGCTGCTGCTTGATCGCATCGAGTCGTTGGAAAAGCAGGTGGAGGAGTTGCAAAATCGCCCCCATCCGCAACCGGCGTTTGTGTCGGCGATCAATTCCCTGGAAGAGGAAGGGGAAATGCCGGACTGGGATCGGCTGGCGCGGATGCTGGCCCAACCGGAGGCGATCGCGATGGGGAATTCAGGCGATCGCGCTGCCGCTGCCCAAAGTTGCCGAATCCGCGATCGCGCGATCGAGGAATATTTCGACGGCATGGGTATCTAAACCCGCCTCCAAAGAAACGAAGTGGGAGCCTAGAAAACCCCCACCCCAACCCCTCCCCCAGATCAGGAGAGGGGCTTTTTTTGTTTTGCTTTGGCTTAACTTCCTAGCGCATGGTCACGAACTCTTCGGCGGAGCTGGGGTGAATGGCGACGGTGGCGTCGAAGTCCGCCTTGGTGGCCCCCATCTTCACCGCGATCGCGACGCCCTGGATAATTTCCGCCGCGTAGTCGCCGACCATGTGAGCCCCGAGGACGCGATCGCTCTCCTTGTGGACGATCAGCTTCATCAGGGTTTTTTCCTCCATGTTCGGCAGGGTGTAGTACATGGCCCGGAACCGGCTGCGGAAGACCTTGATGCCATCCTCGCCGTATTTCGCCACCGCCTCCGCCTCGGTCATGCCCACCGTGGACGCTTCAGGGGACGTGAAAATCGCCGTGGGGATGTTGTCATAGGTCACCCGCTTATCCTTGCCGCCAAAATGGGTATCGGAAAAGGCGCGGCCCTCCGCGATCGCCACCGGCGTCAGGTTCACGCGATCGGTGCAATCCCCCACCGCGAAGATATTCGGCTCAGCGGTCTGGCCAAACTCATCCGCCACGATCGCCCCGCGATTCACCTGCACCTTCGTATTCTCGATGCCCAGGCCCGTCAGGAGCGGCCGCCGCCCCGTCGCCGCCAGCCCCACCGCATCCGCGATCGTCGTCACTTCCCCGTCGGGGCCTTGGGCCGTCACCTTCAGGCCCTCATCCGTCTTCTCGATGCTGCTAATCGTCGTCCCCGTCAGCACCCGGATGCCGTGGCGCTCCATGGCCCCCTGCACCTCCGCGCGGATGTCGTCATCAAACCCCCGCAGCAGGCGATCGCCGCGAATGATCTGAGTCACCTCCGTCCCCAGGCCATTCAAAATCGCCGCAAACTCGCAGCCAATGTAGCCACCCCCCAGCACCACCAGCCGCTTCGGATGGGTCGGCCAGGAAAAAATATCATTCGACGTAATGGCGTGCTCAATCCCCGGCACCCCCTCGGGCACCACCGGCTCGCCCCCCACGGCAATCAAAATCTTGTCCGCCGTATAGGTCTCATCCCCCACCGCCACCGTGTGGGCATCCACCAGCCGACCCCGGCCCCGCACCACCGTCACCTTCGAGTTCTCCAGCATCCGCGCGTAGATGCCATTGAGGCGCGTCACCTCCTTCTCCACCGCATCCACCAGCGATCGCCAGTCGAACGTCGTTTCCCCCACCGTCCAGCCATAGCCCGCCGCCGCGTGGAACGCCTCCGGGAACCGGGAGGAATAGACCATCAACTTCTTCGGCACGCAGCCGCGATTCACACAGGTGCCCCCGAGGCGGTCAAATTCCGCGATCGCCACCTTCGCCCCATATTCCGCCGCCCGTCGGGCCGACGCAATGCCCCCCGAACCGGCCCCAATCACAAACAAATCGTAGTCGTAAGCCATCTTCCACCGTCCCCAACTTGAACCCTGGTCTACTCACGCAATCAATTCACCCAGCCCATGGGCTGGCGATGGGCTGGCCCCCGACCCTGGAGACCCCCCCAAACAGCATAGCGGGGCACCCGAACTGGATACCCCGCCCCGCTGGCTGGTGGCGGATTTGGCCGACCTAGCGGACCTCGCCCCTGGCGATCGCCCCCGGCCCCCGCACCCCAGCCCCGTCAACTTTAGCTAGGCCAAAACCTAAACCCAAGCTGGGCCAAAGCCTTACGCCTTCGCTTCCTTCAGGTAAGCCAGCATCGTATCGGCATCCGACACCTCGAACGGGTCGGTGGGGCAGTTGTCGCCGTACTCGGGCTCGACGAACATCTTCTCGATCGCGCCGTCGCTGACCACCATCGAGTAGCGCCAGGACCGCATCCCGAAGCCCAGGTTGGTCTTCTCCACCAGCATCCCCATCTTGCGGGTGAACTCCCCGTTGCCATCCGGCAGCAGGAACACCTTTTCGGCACCCTGCTGTTTGCCCCACTGGAACATCACGAAGGCATCGTTCACGGAGATGCAGATCACCGCATCCACCCCCTGGGCGAGGATTTCATCGTAGAGCTCCTCATAGCGGGGCAGGTGGGTCGAAGAGCAGGTGGGCGTGAACGCGCCGGGCAGCGAAAACACCACCACCCGCTTGCCACCAAACAGTTCCGCCGTGGTCACATCTTGCCAGCGGAACGGGTTCGGCCCTTCAACGGACTCGTCACGAACACGGGTCTTAAACGTAACGTCGGGCACTCGCGTAATAGCTGCCATACCTGAATATCCTCCGGATCGCCGGGGCGATCGCGCTAACGATGGTTGAACGGTGGGCATTTGGCCTCCCGAGGGAAGCCTGAACGGAAAATCACGAAAAATTTGGCCCAAGTCGCCATTCCCGCCCCGCCACACTCTCCCGCACGCCCCAACGCTCGGTGGGGGCACTGGGCAGGCGGACCGGTGAACTTGACTGGCTCGCTTCTCAGACTAATTCTTAGATTGAGCTTTGTCAAGGGTCAGTTTCATTTGAGGGCCGTAGCCAGTCTGAAATTGAACCCACTCTGAACGGTGCGCTAGGATGAAGGTAACGATTGGGTTAAGGTTCTAGGTCATCCGGCGGGGCTGCCGGTGCGGAAGGAAGTGAGGGCGGCGTAATGGTACAGGCAAGGGTTGGGGCAGAGGCGGTGGTGCAAACCCTGAAGGCGAGGGGCCTGCGGGTGACGCCCCAGCGCTGCGCCGTGTATGCGAATTTGTTGCGGCGGACGGACCATCCGACGGTGGAGCAGATTTTGAATGATCTGAACCGGGAGTTGCCGGTGTCGTCGAAGGCGACGGTTTACAGTTCGCTTCAGGCCCTGCGGGATGTGGGGCTGGTGCGGGAGGTGCTGCTCCAGGAGGGGGTGTCGCGCTATGACGCGAAGGTGGAGCCGCACCATCATTTCCTGTGCGATCGCTGTGGGGCGATCCATGATTTGCCGTGGGCTCAGTTTGGTGAGTTGTCCCTGTCGGTGCTGCCCCAGGGGTTGCGGGGGGTGGCCTATGAGGTGACGGTGCGCGGCACCTGCGGCGACTGCGGGGGGATGGAGGCTTAGGCGATCGCGGATTGGGTGGCGGGCTGGTGGGTTGCGGGGGCGATCGCGGGGGGCTGGGCCACGCGGGGCAGTTCCACAACGAAGGTTGTCCCCTGGCCGACCGCAGACGCGCAGGTGAGCCGTCCGCCGTGTTTGGTTTCCACCACGTCGTAGCTAATGGACATGCCGAGGCCGGTGCCCTTGCCGACGGGTTTGGTGGTGAAGAAGGGGTCAAAAATACATTTTTGGATCTCGGGGGGAATGCCGGGGCCGTTGTCGGCGATGGTGATGCGGATGCGATCGCCGGGGGCCGTTTCGATCCTCAGATCAATGCGGCTGGGGTTGCGGTGGCAGTCCTCGGGCGATCGCGTGGTGTCCCGTTCCTCCAGGGCATCGATCGCATTAACCAGAAGGTTCATGAACACCTGATTCATGGGGCCAGGGTAGCCAATGATTTGAGGGATCTCTCCATAGCTTTTGGTGACCACAATGCCCGGTCGATCCAGTTGCGGCTTGAGGCGATTTCGCAAAATAGAAAGGGTGCTTTCAAGGCCATCCTGGAGGCAGTAGGGCACGACTTTTTGATCGTCGGTGCGGCTGAAGATCCGCAAGGAATTCACGATGTTGCAAATCCGCTCCGCCCCGCCCCGCATCGATGCCAGCAGTTTCGGAAAATCCTCCTCCAGAAAATCTAGGTCCGTATTTTCCAACAGTTCCTGAAGGTCATAGTCCGGCTGGGGCACGCGATCGCGGTAGGCTTCCACCACCTGCAAAAGCTGTTCCGCATAGATCTTGGCATGGGCCAAATTGCCATAGATGAAATTCACCGGATTATTAATTTCATGGGCCACCCCCGCCACCAACTGCCCCAGGCTCGATAGTTTTTCCGTTTGAATCAATTGCAGTTGCGCCCGCTGCAAATCCTGAAGGGTCTGTTCAAGGCAGGCGTTCTGGGCATGGAGGGCCGCCTCGATTGACCGCCGCTCCTCAATTTCCATGGTCAGGGCCTGGTTGAGCTGCTCCAGTTCATCGGGACTCCGCAGGGCCAGGGCCTGGGGCACCACGGGCACCGCCGTCGCCGCCGTGGCAACGGACACCAGGGCTGTGGCCCCCTTGAGCACACCCGCGCTCCAGTAGTTGGGGTGCCACAGGGTCCAAATTTCCATTACGTGCGTGAGGCCGCACAGGACAATAAATGCGCCAAACAGGGCAAACAGTCCCTTGAAGGGCAGGTCGCGGCGGCGCAGGGCAAAGTACAGCAGCGTCGCGGGAATCGAAAAATAGGCCAGGGCCGTGAGGGCATCGGCGGCAATATGTAAACCCACCAGGGGTGTTTGCCACAGGTAACAATGGCCGTGGGGAATGTAGCCTAAGGGTGCGATCGCATCGGCCCCCACCGACGCGATCGAGAACGGAGAATGTAGCATGGTGGGCGATCTGGACGTGGATCGGAATTAATGAAGGAGCGAAACGGACGCAGAGGCACCGGGGCGAGGGCAAGCCTGGTCAGCCCGAAATCCCATGACAACGCCAACCGGTGAGGGCTGATGGGCTGGCTGGTGACAGATGTCATCGATGCTAACAAAAAATTTTTTGATGCTTCAATAGCGGAGCTATCAGAGAAATTAATCGAAGCCATGGGAGCCCCACGGTGTGCCCCTGGAAGGGAGGCGCTCGGGGCTTCAAAAAAAGTTTAAATACCTAGGATTTGTTAATGGAGTGGGTGATGTTGAGCGGTTTCGGGCGTGGGGGGTGCGGCTGGGGCGGACGGGCGGGGGTATAGGTGAGTCAGGCGCAATAATACCGTCTGGAAATCCGCCAGGATGGCGCGGCGGTTGGTGGCGGTGAGGGGCGGTACGTGGATGAAGAGGGGCGGCGGGGCGATGGGTGGGGGCTTTGCCCCGATGGGTGGGGGCTTTGCCCCGATCGCGGGGGGATGGCGGTGGTAATCGGCCAGCAGGGCGGCGTAGAGGCCATTGCAGACGAAGGTGCCTGCGTCATCGCTAGGGATGGTGGTCGGTAGGTTCCGGCAGAGGTCGGCGATGGGGAAGGGGCTCGTGAAAACCTGATCGCCTTGGCGGCCGTGCCATTCGAGGGTGAGGTGCGATCGCCCTTCCGCCATGCCGCAGGCCACGATCGCCCAGGGATGGTATTGCGCGATCGCGCGGCGCACGGTGGCAGGGGCCGCCTCGAACGAGACCGGCAGGTTCCGCAGTAGAATGCAATGGCCCAGCCCTGGGGTGCGATCGCCCGATTTCTGCCGCGCCAAACCCTGCCCTGCCAAGGCCCGATGGGTTGTGAGATCCTGGAGCGCCCGCAGCAGATCATCAGACGCATTGGAGCGCTGGTGGGGTAGCCAGGTCTGAAACGAGGTCAGCAGCAGGGGCGGCGGCTTGGGGGTGGACGCCGTGGGTGGATCGGCCATGACCATTGAGAAAGGAAGGAGGTTGACCGATGGGGACCATCGCCGTAGTGGATTATGACATGGGCAATTTGCACTCCGCCTGTAAGGGGATTACGGAGGCGGGCGGCACCGCGATCGTCACGAATGTGGCGCGGGAGATTGAGCGGGCCGATGCGGTGCTGTTGCCTGGGGTGGGGGCCTTTGACCCGGCGGTGGATCACCTGCGATCGCGCAATCTGGACCGGCCCATCCGGGAGGCGATCGCGGCGGGCAAGCCATTCTTGGGCATTTGTTTAGGGCTGCAAATTCTGTTTGATGGCAGCGACGAGGGCACCGAACCGGGCCTGGGGATTGTGCCCGGTCGGGTGCGCCGCTTCCAGCCGGAGCCCGGACTCACGGTGCCTCACATGGGCTGGAACCAGTTGACCCTCACCCAGCCGGACTCGGCCCTGTGGGCGGATCTGCCGACGGATCCGTGGATGTATTTCGTCCATTCCTACTATGTGGATCCGCGCGATCGCGCCGCCCGGGCCGCCACCACCACCCACGGCCAGCAAACCGTCACCGCCGCCATCCACTGCGCCGCCCTCGGATCTGGCCGCAAAAATGTCATGGCCGTCCAGTTCCACCCGGAAAAATCCGCCAGCTCGGGCCTGAAGGTCTTGGCAAATTTCGTGGCGATCGCCAACGCCATCCCCGCCCCCTGCTAGCGATCATCTGGGCGGATCACCCCTCCGGCGGGGCGCGATCGTCCGGGAGCCGTCGTATCCTAAGGCTTGCCCCCAGCTCGTCGTGACTCCCGCCCATGGCCGCCGCCCCCGATAGTTTCGTCCTCGATCTGGCCAAAGTCCTCAGCACCGCCGCCGCCGGTGGGTACCTGGCCAATCGCCTCAAGCAGCCGGTCCTGTTGGGCTATATCCTGTGCGGCGTTGCGATCGGCCCCCTGGGATTCAAGCTCCTGACGGATCCGGACCAAATCCGCGCCCTGGCCCAATTGGGGGTTGCCTTTTTGCTCTTTGCCCTGGGGGTGGAATTTTCCCTGGCGGAGCTCAAGCGCATCAAGGATATCGCCCTCCAGGGCAGTTTGCTGCAAATCGGCGGCACCATGGCCGTCGTGGCGGCGGTCACCTTTGTCCTGGGCTGGACCGAAAGCTGGACCGAGGGGATTTTTGTGGGGGCGGTGCTGTCGCTATCGTCCACGGCGGTGGTCCTCAAAACCCTGACGGAGCGTGGCGAAACGGGGACGATCCACGGACAAATTGCCCTGGCGATTTTGATTGCTCAAGATCTGGCCCTCGGGCTCATGCTGGCGGTGCTGCCCGCCCTCCAGCAGCCCGATCGCATCCTCATGGCCCTACAATTGGCGGCCCTCAAGGCGGCGCTAGTGTTTCTGGCGGCCCTGGTGCTGGGGCGGTGGGTGGTGCCTCGGCTGATGGACGCGATCGCGGCGACCGAGAGCAAGGAGCTGCTGCTGCTGACCACGATCGCCCTGTGCCTTGGCGTCGCCTTGGGGACCGCCTCCCTGGGCCTGTCGGTGGAAATGGGGGCCTTCATCGCCGGGTTGATGGTGTCCAATAGCGATCGCGCCGACCAGGCCCTCACCCGAATCCTGCCCCTGCGGGACACCTTTGCGAGCCTGTTTTTTGCCTCCATTGGCATGTTGATCGATCCCCTCGTCCTCTGGCAGAACGCGGGCATTGTTTTGGGGCTCGTGCTTCTGGTGATGGTTAGCAAAGCCCTGATTGTGTTCCCCATCGTCCTGCGCTTTGGCTACTCCTTCAAAACCGCCCTCAGCACCGCCGCCACCATTAACCAAATCGGCGAATTTTCCTTTGTGCTCCTGCTCCAGGGGGCGGCCCTGGGTCTGGTGGACGATCGCGCCTATCTGCTGCTGCTGGGCACCACGGCCATCACCTTAGTCCTGTCCCCCCTGACCATGGCCAGCGCCCCCCACCTGGCGGAACGGCTGGAGCGGTTTTCGCCCCTGCGGCCCTGGATTGCGAAGTTGGAATCCCCCAAGGAAATTTCCGTGCCCGATCGCCTCAGTCACCATGTGGTGGTGGCGGGCTATGGGCGGGTGGGGCGCACGATTGTGAAAATTTTGCGGCGGCAGGGCTACCCGGTGCTGGTGCTGGAAAACAGCGAGGCGGCGGTGCGGCAACTGCGGCGCGATGGGGTGCCGTTCATCTATGGGGATGCCCATTCGGAACTGGTGCTGGAAAAAACTCACATCGATCGCGCCGTGGCCCTGGCGATCGCCCTGCCGGACCCGAGCAGTACGAAACTGCTCCTGGAACATGCCCTACATTTGGCCCCCGGCCTCGACGCGATCGCGCGGGTCCACGATCGGCGCGAGCTCGACACCCTGCTGCGGATGGGGGCCAAGGAGGTGGTGCAGCCGGAATTTGAAGCGGCATTGGAACTGAGCGCCCACCTGCTGCATCAACTGGGGGAACAGGAGGCGCAGATCCGCCAAACCATCGATCAGGTGCGCCTGAGTCGTTACTTTAAAGTGCGATCGGCCCCGGACTGAGCCGCGACTTAGAGGGGGCGGGTCGGATCCAGCCATCGGGCAACTTCCCCGTAGAGCCGCTCCAAATCTCGATAGAAAAACTCCTGCTTCACCCACTGGCCCAGGGCGTCCACGGGGCTGAAGTTGCCCCCCACCGGCCGCCAGTTCACGTCTTGCCCTAGGGGCGTCAGGTGGTTACCCGGTAGGGTTTTGAGGGTGAGGCTACCGGCGAAACGGGGTTCCAGTTGGCGGTAGATGCGCCCGGACTGGTCGAGGTCATCATTGCGGAAACGGATGAGTAGATTGCGGCGGATGGGGTAGAGCCGCGCCGCGATCGCCTCTGTCTCGTCCGGGGTGGGGGCAAATTCGCGGTTGCCGCCATCGAGGAGATCCGCCGGGACGCTGCCGGGGATGGACCGCGCCACCGAATCCACCACCGATTCCAGCAGGGGCGCAAAGCGATCGCCCAGGGGCACCGCCCGCCGCGCCGAAAAATTATTGAAGGAAATAAAAACCGTCCCCGCGCGATCGCCCGCCGCCCCCTCACTGGCCAAGAGCAAATGCAGCTTGCAGCCCATACTGTGGCCCAGGCCATACACCGGCAGATATCGCCGCCGCACCTGCCCCGTTTCATAGAGCCAGCGCCGCGATCGCTCAAAAGCCTCCCCCACCGCCGCCGCGATCGCCCAATGGTCCAAACTGCCATTGAGGAACGGCGTCGCAATGATGCCATAGCCCCGCCGCGCCAGCTTCTCCAACAGCCAGCGGTAGGTCAACTGGGGAGCCGCCGCCACCAGCGCCCCCCCCAAAAAATGGATCAGCGCCACCGGCCTCGGCGGCACCAGCGTCCACACCCCATCCCGTTCTTGCCATTGCATAACCCACATCCTAATCGAAAAGGCAGTTTCCAGGAAAAGTGTGTGCCCGCGTACACTGCTTAGATAAGCTAGGAAAACCGCCTTCGTGAGACCTCAAAAACACCATGATGCGTCGCAAGATTTTGATTGTCGCCAAAACCTATCCCAACATTAGCCGTAAGTATCGCGAAACCGTCTGTACGGCTGGACTGCTTTTAGATGACTCAGAGCAGCCTCTGCAATGGATTCGGATCTACCCAGTCCGCTTCCGAGACCTAGACCAGGACCGGCGCTATAAACGCTGGAGCATTATCGAAGCCAATATTGAAAAAAATCCCAAAGACCCGCGCCGAGAAAGCTTCCGTATCGAGGACGAATCTATTGTCGTTATTCGTCAACTTGACACCAAAAATGCCTGGCAAGAGCGCCGTGCCATGCTTTTACCCTTCAAGGATCCCTCAATTCGAGCCATTCGAGAAGCGGGGCGATCACTAGGCTTAATCAAACCTAAAAGCATCAGTCGATTTTTGGTGAAACCAATTGAACGCGATTGGACCCTCAGTCAGCAGGCAATTCTAGATCAGGGAGACTTGTTCCGTGAGGAGCAAGCATTCCTAGATCTTGAAAAAATTCCCTATCGTTTTCTGTATCAATTTGTAGATGAAGAAGATGCCCAACACAAATATTCCATTTTGGATTGGGAAATTTTGCAACTCTATCGAAATGTCAGAAATGTCTCTCGCGATCGCTCGCTCCCCGAAAGAGAATCTGATGCCCTAGAGAAAATGAAGCAGAAATTGGAGGAGAAGTTTATGAGCAACGATATAGATCTGCATTTTATTGTGGGAAATCAACAGAAATATCCCAAAACCTTCATGATCATTGGACTTTTTTATCCTCAGTTGATAAAATCTCAGCAAATGAGTCTTTTTTAGTTGCCCGTGAATCTATGTCCGTACAAAATTCTGTATTCACGTTTGGATATGGGAATCGAAAAGACTATGGTGAACTTCTCTTCTTTCTGAAAACTTTTAACATTTCTGCGGTAATTGACGTGCGCCTTGTACCACGTGGTTGGAGTGCCCGTTGGAGTGCCCGTGCCCTAGAAACGCTGTGTCAGTCCGTGGGTATTCAATACCTTTCAAAAACAGCCCTGGGGAATGAGTCGGGTAAGCGGGATTGGATTCCGCCGGATCAAGAGCAGGCAGAGCAGGCTTTGCAGGAGGTGGCGGCGGTGGCGCGCCAGGGATCGGTGCTGCTGCTGTGTGCGGAACTGGATTGGCAGCGATGCCATCGGACGGAGGTGGCGGAGCGGTTACGGCAGAATTTTGGCTTTCCAGTTCAGCACCTGACACGATCGCCCGCCGCCCCGCCGGGAATATCCCCCCCCTAGGCATCAAAACGGTTCGCCGCCAGCCCAAGAGATCTGCCCAAAACCGTTACCTTAGAAAAGGCACGATCCCGCCTGACCCCACCGGGTCACCGTGGGGCAACGTTCCCTCATTTTTTGGATAGGCGGCGCGCGACGTAGGGGAATGTATGGTCACGGCATATGGAGAACCCCTGGCATCCATCTGGCAGGACGCCTTTTTATTGATTGCCGATTGGACGGATTCTGAGCGGGCCACGATTTTGGCGGTGAGTGAGGGCTGCTGCACGGCCCTGGGCTATGATCGCGCGGCCCTCGAAGGGCAACCCTGGCGATCGCTCCTGGTGGGGGGCAGTGAGCTGCGCGATCGCGCCTTTGCGGACTGCGGTCTCCACGGGCGCACCTTTCGGTTTGAGGCCACGATCCGCCAGGGGGATGGGCGATCGTGCAGCACCACCTGGTATGGGGCACCGGTCGCCGTGGATGCCCAGGGCCAGAGGGCGCTGCTGCTGTGGCTAGAGCCCCTGCATGGGCATGGCTCGGAGGCGGCGGCCTGTCCGGGAAAGGGGGGACTGGCGGCGGCCCTGGGGGGGGAGGACTATCGGCTGGCGGGGACGTTTGCCTGTCTGCACAGCCCCGACGGGAGCTATCACTATGTGTCCCTGGGGCTGGCCCAACGGCTGGGCTGTCCGGCGGCGGCGCTGGTGGGGCAACCTCCTGGCCACTGGATCGATCCGCGCGATCGTGATCGCGTGCGGCTGGTGGCGGGCCATCCCATTGTGCGGGGCGAGAAGCTGTCGCGATCGCTCTATCGCCTGCGGCCCCAGGGGGGGGAGTTGCTGTGGTTCGAGACGGACTACCGGCCCCTGTGGGCGGAAAATGGGCGATTATTGGGCATTTTTTCCATCTCCCAGGATGTGACCGATCGCATCTCCACCGCCCGCATGTTGGCCTGGGAGGACTGCACCACGGATCTGCTGATGCAGTTGTCGGCCCAGGTCCACCGCGATCGCCCCATTGAACCGCTCCTCCAGGGGCTGGTGGACGAGGTGGATCGGCTGCTCATGGGCGATCGCGTCGCCATCTACCGCCACCAGGGCCAGGGGCAATTCCAGCTCATGGCCGACTCCGCCGGGGCCACCCTCCTCGTCGAGCCGGAAGCCCTCTATCCGCGACGGCAGCGCCCCGAAACCTCCGCCGCCACCCCGGACGCACCGCCCTCGCCGCCCCACCTGATCCTCACCGCCGCCGCCCTCCAGGGCTATTGCAACGGCCAGGTGTTTACCCTCGACGATCGCACCGACCCGGACCACCGCACCCCTGAAGGGACCAACCTCCTGGAGGCCGCCGCCGCCCACTGTGCCCTGGTGGTGCCAATCCTCAAACCCCGCCTGCCGCCCCCGGAGACCGCCCCCGTGACGGAGCCCGACCCCAGCCGCGATCGCGGGCGGGAACTGTGGGGGCTTTTGGGGCTCTTTTCGATCCAGCCCCCCTGCATCTGGTCCGCCGAAGAGGTCAATGTCCTGCGCAAGGTGGCGGGCCATGTGGAACTCACCCTCACCCATGCGGACCTGCTGCGAACCCTGCGCACCAGCCAAGAAAGCTACGCCCTCGCCGTCCACGCCGCCAATGATGCCCTCTGGGACTGGGATCTCGATACCCACCAGGTCTACTACTCCCCCCGCTGGCAAACCCTGCTGGGCTACGGGGATGCGGAACTGAGCACCTGGGAACCCCCGTGGCTGCCCCTGGTGCATCCGAACGATCGCGTGCGGTTCCAGGCGGCCCTGGAAGCCCACCTGAGCGGCCGCAGTGAATCCCTAGAGGGGGAATATCGCCTGAAGCACCGGGATGGCACCTACCAATGGATGCTGTGCCGGGGGGTGGCGGCCCGCGATCGCACCGGGCGGCCCCACCGCATGGCCGGATCGATCTCCGACATCCAAGCGCGCAAGCGGGCCGAGGCCCAACTGCTCCACGATGCCCTCCACGATGCCCTCACGGGCCTGCCCAACCGTGCCCTGTTTTTCGATCGCCTGGGGCAGGCATTGGCGGGGCTGCGGCGGCGATCGGGACGGCCGTTTGCGATTCTGTGCCTGGATCTCGATCGCTTCAAACTGGTCAACGATGGCCTCGGGCACCTGACGGGCGATCGCCTGCTGATGGATCTGGCGGAACGGCTGCAAACCTGCGTCGGCCCCGATGACACCGTGGCCCGCCTCAGTGGGGATGAATTCGCCATTTTGCTGGTGGATCTGGGGAGCGATCGCGTGCCCCTCCAGGTGGCCGCCGCCGTGCAGCAAACCCTGCGGACCCCCTTCAGCGTCGATGGCCACGCCCTCACCCTCACCGCCAGCATCGGCATCACCTACGGCCAGCCCACCTACAGCCATCCGGGGGAACTGCTGCGGGATGCGGACTTGGCCATGTACCGCGCTAAGGAACTGGGGGGCGCGCGCTACGCCGTCTTTGATCGGGCCATGCATGAACGGGCCTTGGCGCGGCTGGAGCTGGAGCGGGATCTGCGGCTGGCGATCGAGCGGGATGAACTGCTGCTGGAATATCAACCCCTGGTGGATCTCTACACGGGCCAACTGATCGGCGTTGAGGCCCTGGTGCGCTGGCAGCATCCTAGCTGGGGCCGCGTGAGTCCCGATCGCTTCATTCCCGTGGCGGAGGAAACCGGTGAGATTGTGCCCCTGGGGGAGTGGGTGCTGCGGACGGTGGGGCAGCAGTGGCGCACCTGGTGGGAGGAGGTCGAGGGGACGGGCGATCGCGATCGCCTGCGGCGGATGGAGGCGCTGACGGTCAATGTGAACCTGTCCGGGCGGCAGTTTGGCCAGCCGGATCTGGGGGCGACGATCCATCAACTGCTGGCGGAAACCCGGATGCCCCCCCGCTGCCTGAAGCTGGAAATTACGGAAAGTGCGGTGATGGCGGATGCTAAGCGGGCGGTGAAGGTGATGGCCCGCTTCCGGGAGTTGGGGATCGGGCTGGCGATCGATGATTTTGGCACGGGCTATTCGTCCTTGAGCTATCTCCAGCGGCTGCCGGTGGATACCCTCAAGGTGGATCGATCCTTTGTGAGTGAAGATCCGACGCCGAACCATGGGGATTGGGCGATCGTGCGGGCGGTGGGGGCGCTGGCGGCGTCGTTGGGCCTGAAGGTGGTGGCCGAAGGGGTCGAGCAGCCGTGGCAGGTGGCGCGCCTTCGCCATTTGGGCTGTGCCTATGGCCAGGGGTTTGCCTTTGCGCGATCGCTCCCGGCGGATCAGATTTTGCCGCTGATGGATCACGAGTTTGAGGCGGTGGCGATCGCCAATGGCCTCGCGGGGGAAGAGGGGATGCTGGGCCATGGCCTGGTGCCCCATCCCCTCTAGTCTGATTGGGTCCGATCTGGTCCAATCTGATCTGATTCGGTAGCGGTGGATTGATCGCCCCTAGTCGTCCGGGTCGATGGGGGGGGTGTGGTTGGCGATCGCGGCGGTGGCAACGCGCACCAGTTGATAGACCCCCGCCGAGTCGAGCCGTTGGGGGGCGGTGGCGTCGAGGTTAACCTCGGTCAATTTGCGCTGATCGCCCAGGATGAGCATCGTTGGCCCCAGGGGCGGCAGGGGCAGATCGCCAACGGCCACGGGGGCATTCGGGTCAATAAACCGCTGGCGCACGGCGGCCACCACGGGGGTGATGCGCTGGGAAAACCAGACGCGATCGCGGGTATAGAAGGCGACGCTGGGTTTTTGGAACCCGAGCATCAGGACGATTTCTCCGGGCTGCCGTTGGGCGATGACCGTGGCGGCCAGGTGGCGCAGGGGGGCTTGGCGCTGGGCGTCGATCGCGAGCCCCAGGGGCACTAGGGACGTGAGGGTGAAGAGGGCGATCGCACTGAACTGGACGGCCCACTGCCACCGGTGGCGCGATCGCCATGCCAAAACCGCCCCGACGATCGCCGCGATCGCCCAGATCCACGCCCCGCGACTGACGATGCCCGAGGCCGCGATCGCCTCCGCAAGGTTGGGCATGGTGGGGTCTTTAATTTTGCTGAGCCAGATTTCCTCCAGCCACAGGGCCACGGCCACGATCGCGGAAATCGCCACCGCCACCATCCCCGACGCCCCCAAACCAGTTACGGGCAGCGGCGGCAGGGGCAGCGGTGCCACCAAACCGGGGCGCGGCGGATCGGGCCGGTCAAGCGGATCCCCCGCGATCGCATCGCGCCACAGGAGCGCCACCAAAATCCCCGCCGCCGGCATCAGGGGCAGCACATAGCTCGGCAGTTTCGTCACCGCGATCGTGAAAAAGCCCAGAATCACCAAAAACCAAACGCCCGCAAACAACCGCAGGCGATCGCGGCGACGGGTTTGCTGCCACCGCAGGCGCGATCGCAGCCGCAGCCGCCCCAGGGCCACCGGCAAAAAAATCGACCAGGGGAAAAAGCCCAGGGCAATGACCACCCCGTAGAAATAGATCGGCGCGGAATGCTGATTCACCACCCGCGTGAAGCGATCGAAATTGTGGTAGCCAAAAAATGAATCAATGTACGGCTGCCCATTGGCCAAGGTCACCATCACAAACCAGGGCAGGGCGATCGCCGTCACCATCCCCAATCCCCGCAGGGGCCGCAGGGCGCGCCAGTGCGATCGCAACTCCCCCAGATAGGCCAAAAAAATTCCCACCACCAGCACCGGCAGCACCACCCCCACCGGCCCCTTCGCCAGGACCGCCAGCCCCATCAGGCCATAGAACCCCGCATACCAGCGCCGCTGCGATCGCGACCCCTCCGCCGCCGCGTACCCCCAGAAAAACGCCAGCAGCGCCGCCCCAATGCAGGCCGTCAGCAGCATATCCGACACCGCCGTGCGGCCCCAGCCCATCAGCAGGGGCGTAAAGGCCACGGTGCCCGATCCGATCGCCGCGATCGTCCACGGCCGCCAGGGTTCCATACGTTCCGGGGGCCGCTCGGCTGAAGGGCTGCTCGCCATCGGGGCGGCGGCGTTGCGATCGCCCGGTCCCGCCCCAAAGCGCCAGAGGGTCGCAAACACAAAACCAATCAACCCCAGGGCCGACAGGAGCGACGGCAACCGCGCCGTCCATTCATTCACCCCAAAGCCCTCGAACGCGATCGCCATCAGCCAATAGACCAGCGGCGGCTTATCAAACCGCGTCAGGCCATTGAAATAGGGCGTAATCCAGTCCCCCGTCAGGGTCATCTGGCGCGCCGCCTCCACAAACAGCGGCTCCGTCTCATCGATGAGCCCCATGGAGCCCGCCTGCCACCCATAGGCGATCGCCCAAATGACCACCACCCACGCGATCGCCGCGAGCCAACGCCAGCGACGCACCCGCAACCGGCGGCGGACCAAACCTAAACAGCGCTCAAACATGGGGCAAGAATGGTGGGGCAAGAACTAAGGGGTGAAGGAACGGATAAGTCAACCCCTAACTCTAATGGCAAATGCCTGAGCTAGCCATCGGTTCCCCCGATAAGATGAACAGGAGCTGGGCTTGGGGGCCGAGTTGCCCGCACCGTTTGCTCCACCCTTTCGTCGTCGGCTGGGCCATGCAAGATACCCGTTTCAGCAACCTCCTGTCCGCCAGCGCTCGCCAACTCAGCGGCTGGCTCCAGAATCCGTGGCGGCGCACGTCGATTCAAATCATTGCGCTGTTTGGGGGCTTTTTCCTGGCCACCGCGATCGCCACCACCGCTGGCCAAGCGGCCCTATGGGATTTGCCTGCGGCCGCCGTGCTGGTGCTGATCTGCGAGGCCATTAGCAGTTGGATCTACCGGCGATCGCCCCAGGGTCGGGTGCCCTTTTCCCTCGGATTTGCGGCCCTCAATCTCCTGAAGGTGGGCTTTATCTATGGCCTGTTTGTCGAAGCGTTCAAGCTGGGCAGTTAGGGGCAAGGATTCGGGGCGATCGCGCGATCGCCCTCCCCAACTGCCCTCCTAGCCTCCTATTGGTTATTGAGAACGCATTGGGCCAAACTTTCCCAGTGAACCGTGGCAGCCTCTCCCTCCGCCTGCACCTCCGTCAGCAGCGTCATCAGGGCGACCCCACGGTCCGGGGCGCTGCTGCGGTTCTCCACATCGCTCAACCAGCAGGCACAGGCCGCCTCATTGGCCTCAACGCCTTCCAGTTGCGTCGCGATTTGCCCGCAATAGGGGAAAAAGAGTTCGCTCACCTCGTCCGCCTCGTGGGTTTGGGGGGTGCCATCGACGCCGTTCATTTCAATGGTTCTGGCTTCGGCGGCGGATCCTAGGGCCAGGGTGGTGAGGGCCACGGCGATCGCGCTGGCCCAGCATTTGACGGAAGTGCGCATAGGTGAAGTAGCAGTGCAGTGGAGGGTTTGGAGCGGTGAAAATGCCGACCGGGCGGCAGTCCCGCCATCCTATTGGCCTCCCCTGAAAAATCCTAGGGAGATGATCTTAAGATCGCGGCCAATGGGTTAGGAATCGGGATGTTCGAGGCCATCGGGGGCGGTGCAGTGGGCGATCGCGTCGTTGGCGTCGCTGGCGATCCAGATGCGGGTGTTGAGGTGGGCGGCCACCTGCGCGACGGTGGTGTCGTCGAGGAAGCACAGTTCCCCCTGTTTGAGCATCAGGGCGGGCAGCAGCAGGCCATCACCCAGGTCGCGATCGCCCAGTTGTTCCATCAAATCACTGCCGGTCAGCAGGCCCGTGACGGTCATGTCCTGGCCCCAGTAGCGCGATCGCAGGGGCGCAAGGGTAACCGTGAGGCCGGGGATTTGGCTCAGGCGCGTCGCCAGGGGGGCAAAGGCATTTTCGACGGTGTTGCCCACGACCCAGGTGAGGTGGCGATCGGGGGCGACGCGGGTGACGGAACAGGCGTCTAGGGCGGCCTCGAAGCGATCGACGAACAGGCGAATGGATCCGACGCCATTGTCAATTTGCGGAAAATCCCCATAGGCTTCCAACGGCGGCAGGGGGCGATCGCCAATCAAAAACCACTCATCCGCCAGCCACACGAACGGAGAGCCGAGGGTTTGGCGAAATTCCGCCTGGAGCGCCTCCACCTGGTCAATCACTTCCCTGGCCTTGGCGGGGGTGACGGGAACCAATTCATCCTCACTGGGGCGGAAGCGGGTCAACCCCACGGGGACGATCGCCACGGAGGTCACCGTGGGGGGGGTGGGGTCACTTTCGTCAAACTCGCTATCAAATTCCTCGTCAAATTCCCCCTCAAATTCTTCGCCTAGATCGTCCTCAAATTCCCCACCCAGTTCTTCGCCCCAAGCGCCATCCTCGTCCCCGTCGAATTCTTCGCCAGCCTCTTCTATGAATTTTTGATCTTGGGTTTCCGGGGTTGGGCTAAAGAATTGATCCGTGCTGTTTTTAGATGGATCTTCAGATGAATTTGTAGACCCATGATCGGTTTCGGGATCCGCGATCGCGATGCCATGGCCCGCCACATTAGCACTGTCCGCGATCGCCCAACTCCGTGCCTGGAGCCCCGCCGCCCGCGCATCAAAATCCACCGACTGCCGCTTCGCCCCCTCGGGGTTATAAAAACTGGCTAAATCGCGGATCGTGCGCTCCAAATGCACCCCATCATTAATGCCGGGACACAGGACCACCTGGGCATGGATCTGCAACCGGCGATCGCGGAACCAGGCCAACTGCTCCAGAATCTGCCCCGCGCGATCGTTTTTGAGCAGCCGCGATCGCACCGCCGCCTCCGTCGCGTGGACCGACACATACAACGGCGACAAACGCAGCCGCTCAATGCGCTCCCATTCCCGCTCTGTCAAATTCGTCAGGGTCAAATAGGAGCCATACAAAAAACTCAGGCGATAGTCATCATCCTTGAAATAAAGCGATCGCCGTTTCCCCGGCGGCTGCTGATCAATAAAACAAAACGGACAGCGATTATTGCACTGGATCAGGCCATCAAACAGGGCCGTTTCAAACTCCAACCCCAGCGGCTCATCAAAATCCTTTTCCAGCTCCAGGCGATGCGATCGCCCCGCCCCGTCCACCACCTCGATCACCAACTCCTCATCGGCACAGAGGAAATTGAAATCAATCAAATCCCGGGGCCGTTCCCCATTAATTGAAACGATCGCATCCCCCACCTCAAACCCCAAATCCGCCGCGATCGAACCGGGCTCCACCCGCGTCACCTTCGCCGGTTGAATGGTGCTGCTGCTCATGTTGCCCCTTGTGGCCCCTTTGGCCCGTCTGCCGTTCTGCGGTGGTCCCTCTGCGCTGGGCCGGGGGCGATCGCCCCATCGGTAGACAGCCCCTAGGCCGTCCGCCCGCGATCGCACCGGCCACGCCAGTCTAATTAAATAGTAATTGTCCCCCATTCCCCCCCGCGCCATGCCCGCCCTGACCGCCCAAACCGTCCGCCCCGCCCTGGAGTTTATCCCCCCCAACTACAGCGGCCTGGTGCGTCGGGGCACCCAACTGGCCCTGCCCTGGTGGATGTCGAGCCAACTGCGCCTGGCCCACCTGGAGATCGACGGGGCCGATCGCCTCGCCCGCCTCTATGGCGACTTCCAGCGCGATCGCAACCGCCTCCTCCTGGCCTTCCGCCACCCCTGCACCGATGACCCCTTCGCGATCGCCCATCTCCTCTGGCGCGCCGTGCCCGCCGCCGCCCGCCGCCAGAACATTCCCCTCGCCGAGCCGGTCCACAGCCACTTCATCTACGATCGCGGCATTCCCCTCTGGGCGGGTGGTCTGGCCGGGTGGCTGTTCTCGCGCCTCGGGGGCATCCCCATCCAGCGGGGCAAGGTGGATCGCCAAGCCCTCAAAACCGCCCGCCACATCCTCAGCCACGGCCGCTTCCCCCTCGCGATCGCCCCGGAGGGCGGCACCAACCAGCACAATGAACGCCTCAGCCCCCTCGAACCGGGCGTCGCCCAACTGGCCTTCTGGTGTGCCGATGATCTCGTCGCCGACAACCGCCCGGAACGGATGCTGGTGGTGCCCATTGGCCTGCAATATGCCTACACCACGCCCCCTTGGGCCGCGATCGATAGCCTCCTGGGCGACCTAGAAACGGACCTGGGCCTCCCCAATCGCCCCACGCCGGACACCCTGGGCACCGACGATCGCCGCTACTATCGCCTCTTCCGCCTCGGGGAAACCCTCCTGGGACAGATGGAGGATTTTTATCGCCAGTTCTACGGCCAAACGATCCCCGCCCCCCCCGCCACCGATGACCCCAACCGCCGCATGGGCGATCGCCTCCACGCCCTGCTCGACATCGCCCTGCAAGTGGCGGAAACCTATTTTCAAATCAAACCCAGCGGCAGCAAAGTTGACCGCTGCCGCCGCCTGGAGCAGGCCGGTTGGGATCGCATTTTCCGGGCCGATGAGCCGAACCTATCCCCCGTCGAGCGTGGCCTTGCCGATTGGGTGGCCGCCGAAGCCAGTTCCCGCATGGGCCACATGCGCCTGGTGGAAAATTTCACCGCCGTCACCGGCCAGTATGTCCGCGAAAAGCCCACCGCCGAACGCTTTGCCGAAACCCTGCTGATCCTCTGGCGCGTGACGGCCTGGATCTGTGGCCGCGATCGCACCCGCACCCCCAACCTCGGCCCCCGTCGCCTGACCATCCGCATCGGTGACCCCATCGATGTCCGTGATCGCCACGACGCCTACAAACAAAACCGCCGCACCGCCATGAACGACCTCACCGCCGACCTACAAACCGCCCTCGAATCCCTCATCCTCTAGGATTGGGCAGCGCGCGATCCGCCCCACCCCACAAAAAATTCCCAGCAAAAAGCCCCCACCAACCGGCAGGGGCTTTTCTTTTCAGCTAGTTAGCTAACTAATCGCTAGCCGTCAGCTCGATCAACCGAACTTACCAGCCGTCGAAGCAATCAGGAACGCCGCGTAGGTCACGATGTAGCCAACCGTGAAGTGGGCCAAACCAACCAAGCGAGCCTGCACGATGGACAGCGCCACCGGCTTATCCTTCCAGCGGACCAAGTTCGCCAGCGGCGTGCGCTCGTGCGCCCACACCAGCGTCTCGATCAACTCTTGCCAGTAACCGCGCCAGCTAATCAGGAACATGAAGCCCGTCGCCCAGACCAGGTGCCCGAACAGGAACATCCAGCCCCAGACCGCCAGGTTATTCATGCCGTAGGGGTTATAGCCGTTGATCAACTGCGACGAATTCAGCCACAGATAATCGCGCAACCAACCCATCAGGTACGTCGAAGACTCATTGAACTGAGCCACATTGCCCTGCCACACGCACAGGTGCTTCCAGTGCCAGTAGAACGTCACCCAGCCGATCGTGTTCAGCATCCAGAACATCGCCAGGTAGAACGCATCCCAAGCAGAGATGTCGCACGTGCCGCCACGGCCAGGACCGTCGCAGGGGAAGCTATAGCCGAAGTCCTTCTTGTCCGGCATCAGCTTCGAGCCACGGGCATCCAGAGCGCCCTTGACCAGAATCAGCGTCGTCGTGTGCAGACCCAGCGCGATCGCGTGGTGAACCAAGAAATCGCCAGGGCCAATCGTCAGGAACAGGGAGTTCGCCCCACTGTTAATCGCATCCAACCAACCGGGCAGCCAAGGGCCATTCGCCGTCGCCGCGATGCTATCCGCATTCGACAGCAGCGTCTCAAAGCCATACAGCGCCTTACCGGACGTCGCCTGCACAAACTGCGCAAACACCGGCTCGATCAGAATCTGCTTCTCAGGCGTCCCGAAGGCCACCACCACATCGTTGTGGACATACAGACCCAGGGTATGGAAACCCAGGAACAGGGACACCCAGCTCAGGTGCGAAATGATCGCTTCCTTATGCTGAAGCACCCGATCCAGCACATTGTTCTTATTCGCCGCCGGATCATAGTCGCGAACCAAGAAGATCGCACCGTGGGCAAACGCACCGACCATGATGAAGCCGGCAATGTACTGGTGGTGGGTGTACAGCGCCGCCATCGTCGTAAAGTCCTTCGACATGAAGGCATACGGAGGCATCGCGTACATGTGCTGCGCCACCACCGAGGTCACCACGCCCAAAGAAGCCAGGGCCAGCGCCAGTTGGAAGTGCAGCGAATTGTTCAGGGTATCAAAGATCCCCTTGTGGGCATCGCCCAGCTTGCCCGAAGGCGGCTGGTGAGCTTCCAGGATTTCCTTGATGCTGTGACCGATCCCAAAGTTGGTCCGGTACATGTGGCCCGCAATGATGAAGATCACCGCGATCGCCAGATGGTGGTGGGCCATATCCGTCAGCCACAGGGATTCCGTTTGCGGATGGAACCCACCGAGGAACGTCAGAATAGCCGAACCCGCCCCCTGGGACGTGCCAAACACATGGCTCGCCGTATCCGGGTTCTGGGCATACACACCCCAGTTCCCCGTAAAGAACGGAGCCAGACCCGCCGGGTGCGGAGCCACCGACAGGAAGTTATCCCAGCCCACATGCTGACCCCGGGACTCGGGAATCGCCACGTGAACCAAGTGCCCCGTCCAGGCCAGGGACGAAACCCCGAACAGACCCGCCAAGTGGTGGTTCAGACGAGATTCCGCATTCTTAAACCAGGACAAGCTGGGGCGGAACTTCGGCTGGAGGTGCAGCCAGCCCGCGAACAGCATCAGCGACGCCAGGATCAACAGGAAAATCGAACCCTGGTACAGCTCGCCATTCGTCCGCATCCCGATCGTGTACCACCAGTGGTAAACGCCGGAATAGGCAATATTAACGGGGCTCGACGCGCCAGCCTGCGTAAACGCATCCACCGCCGCCTCGCCAAAGTGCGGATCCCAAATCGCATGGGCGATCGGGCGCACATTCAAAGGATCTTTAATCCACTGCTCAAAGTTGCCTTGCCAAGCGACATGGAACAGGTTGCCCGAAGTCCACAGGAAAATGATCGCCAGGTGACCGAAGTGCGAAGCGAAAATCTTTTGGTAAAGATTCTCCTCCGTCATGCCATCGTGGCTTTCAAAATCATGGGCCGTGGCAATCCCGTACCAAATCCGACGAGTGGTCGGATCAGCCGCCAGATCTTGGCTGAATTTAGGGAATTTGGTTGCCATAAGTCCTCAATCGTTGAACGTTCCGGACATTGCGTCTCGACCAGAAAACGCAACCGTTAGCCAACTGCGATGATTCGAGCCAGGAAGAAGGACCAGGTGGTCACAATCCCCCCCAGCAGGTAGTGGGCCACGCCAACGGCACGACCTTGGGTAATGCTCAGGGCACGCGGCTGGATCGCCGGAGCCACCTTGAGCTTGTTATGAGCCCAGACAATGGACTCGATCAGCTCTTGCCAGTAGCCACGGCCACTGAACAGGAACATCAGGCTGAAGGCCCACACAAAGTGAGCGCCCAGGAACAGCAGGCCATAGGCCGACAGCGCCGAACCGTAGGACGTAATCACCTGGGAAGCTTGCGCCCACAGGAAGTCGCGCAGCCAACCGTTGATGGTGATCGCGCTTTCCGCAAAATTACCCGCCGTAATGTGGCTCACGGAGCCATCCGCACCGACGGTACCCCACACGTCCGACTGCATCTTCCAAGAGAAGTGGAAGATCACGATCGAGATGGAGTTGTACATCCAGAACAGGCCGAGGAACACATGGTCCCAACCGGACACTTGGCAGGTGCCGCCACGGCCGGGGCCGTCGCAGGGGAACCGGAAGCCCAGGTTGCCCTTATCAGGCACCAGGCGAGAGGAACGGGCATACAGGACGCCCTTGAGGAGAATCAACACCGTCACGTGGATCGTGAAGGCATGGATGTGGTGGACCATGAAGTCCGCCGTCCCCAGGGTGATGGGCATCATGGCAACCTTGCCGCCCACCGCCACGACGCCGCCGCCAAAGGCATGGCTAACGATTTCCATCGCGTTCGGAGCCGTGTTACCCGGAGCCGCCGCGTGGAGGCTTTGGATCCATTGGGCAAAGATCGGCTGAAGCTTGATGGCGGAATCCGAGAACATGTCCTGGGGACGACCCAAGGCACGCATGGTGTCGTTGTGGATGTACAGGCCGAAGCTATGGAAGCCCAACCAGATGCACACCCAGTTCAGGTGGGAAATGATCGCATCCCGGTGACGGAGCACGCGATCGAGCAAGTTATCAACGTTTTTAGCCGGATCGTAGTCACGCACCATAAAGATGGCGGCGTGGGCACCAGCCCCGACGATGCAGAATGCGCCGATCCACATGTGGTGGGTGAACAGCGAAATCTGGGTGGCATAGTCGGTGGCAATGTACGGATACGGAGGCATCGCGTACATGTGCTGGGCGACCACGATGGTCAGGGAACCCAGAACCGCCAGGTTGACGGCCAACTGGGCGTGCCACGAGGTGGTCAGGATCTCATAGAGACCGGTGTGACCTTTGCCCGTGAACGGACCCTTGTGGGCTTCAAGGATTTCTTTCATGCTGTGGCCGATGCCCCAGTTGGTCCGGTACATGTGACCGGCCACGATGAAGAGCACCGCGAGGGCCAGATGGTGGTGGGCGGTGTCGGACAGCCACAGGCCGCCGGTCACCGGGTTCAGACCACCTTTAAAGGTCAGGAAGTCAGAGTACACGCCCCAGTTCAAGGTGAAGAAGGGGGTGAGGCCCTGGGCAAAGCTCGGGTAGAGCTGTGCCATCCAGTTGGTGTCAAACAGGTATTCGTGGGGAAGGGGGATGTCCTTCACGGCCACGCCCTTATCCAGCAGCGCGTTGACGGGCAACGAGATGTGGATCTGGTGACCGGCCCAACCGAGGCAACCGAGACCCAGCAAGCCTGCCAGGTGGTGGTTCATCATCGATTCGGCGTTCTGGAACCACTCCAGTTTCGGCGCGGCTTTGTGGTAGTGGAACCAGCCGGCGAACAGCATCAAAGCGGCCATGACGAGGCCGCCGATCGCGGTGGCGTAGAGCTGGAATTCGGCGGTGATGCCGCTAGCTCGCCACAACTGGAAGAGGCCGGAGGTGATTTGGATCCCGTGGAATCCGCCGCCGACATCCGCATTCAAAATTTCTTGACCCACAATCGGCCAGACCACTTGGGCGCTGGGCTTGATATGGATCGGGTCGCTCAACCAGGCGGTGTAGTTGGAGAAGCGGGCACCATGGAAGTACATGCCGCTCAGCCAAACAAACACGACGGCGAGGTGACCGAAGTGGGCGCTAAAGATTTTACGAGAGACGTCTTCTAAGTCGCTGGTATGACTATCGAAATCATGAGCGTCGGCGTGGAGGTTCCAAATCCAGGTTGTGGTTTTGGGACCCCGGGCCAAGGTTCTGTCGAAGTGGCCGGGCTTGCCCCATTTTTCAAAGGAGGTTGCTACCGGATTTTTATCGACTGAGACCTTGACCTTTGCCTCTCGCTCGGGAGGGCTAATCGTCATCGAGATTCTCCTCTCTCTAGACAAAGGACGAGGACAGTTTCACCCGGGCTGAAGCTGGTGTCGCTATGGCGACGGGGGAGTGCTCCCCTGGCTTCAACCCATCTGGTCGTCCTGCCTGTCTGGCCGATCCAGCTTTTAAAGGGGCCGCAAGCGAATGGCTGTAAGCCTTCTGGATCGAGGCACCTGACAGATTGCCCGGGTGAATTCTCTTTTGAAGATTATAGACGTGGGCTCTAGGACCGCTGGAGGGGGTTAACAATAATTCAAAAACCGTAAACCCTGATGGGGCGGGCGATTTGGAATTTGGGAGCCGTGGGGGAACGTTTAAAACTGTCAAGTTTTTGCGGCAATTGTTGCTGCGATCGCGGGGGGCCTGGGGAGGGTGGGGGGCGGACGGGCGGCGGGATACGGCGATTTGGCCTAAGGGGGTTTGGGGGCCTTTGGGGAGGGGCCAGGGGCGATCGCGTTTGGGGCCAAAAGCGGGGGCTCGGGGCGGCCTTTGAGGGGGGGTGAGGCTTGCTTGTCCGGTAGACTATTCGATTGACGGCGCTGGCAGTTAGGTCATGACTCGCAACAAATGGATGCAGCGTTTGCTAGGGGCGGTGGGGCTCGGCGGCTGGGGGCCGGGGCGATCGCGTCGGTGGCCGGTGCTTTTGGCCTGGTCATTGGTGGCGCTGCTGGGGGTTGCGGGCTGTGCGGATCGTTCCGTGGCGCTGGAGCCGGAGGTGCAGGGTCGGCTGGCGGGGGTGAAGGGAACCGGCGGGCGATCGAGTCCCCTCGAAGAGGTGGCTCCCCCGGAGGTGTTGCAGCGGCTGGGGCAAACCCTGGCGGTCCACCGGCCCCAGGTGACGATCGCGCAACCGAAGCCGGAGCAAACGCTCCAGGACAATCGGGTGGCGGTGCAGATCCAAGTCAAGGATTTACCTATTTTTAAGGATGCGGATCTGGGCCTCGGTCCCCATGTGCGGGTGCTGCTGGACGATCGCCCGGTGGCGGAGATCTATGACCTATCGGAGCCGCTGATCCTAGAGAACCTAGAGCCCGGTACCCACACCCTGCGAGCTTTTGCGGCCCGACCCTGGCACGAAAGTTTTAAAAATGACGGGGCCTTTGCCCAGGTGACGTTCCATGTCTATGCGGCGAATGGGCGCAATCAGCCGGATCGCGATCGCCCCCTCCTGACCTACAGCGAACCGGAAGGGAACTATGGCGCAGAGCCGCTGCTGCTGGACTTTTACCTCACCAATGCCCCCCTCCACTGGCTAGCGCGGGAGCGGGACGATGACGACATCGAAGACTGGCGGGTGCGAGTGACCGTCAACGGCTCCAGCTTCGTCCTCGACGGCTGGCAACCGATCTATCTCAAGGGGTTCAAGCCGGGGACCAGTTGGGTGGAGCTAGAGCTTTTGGGGGACGGGGGCGCGCCCATCGAGAATGTCTATAACCATCCGATCCGCACCATCGCCTATCGGCCGGGGGGCCAAGATGCCCTGAGTCGCCTGTTGCGTGGCGAAATGCCCCTGGTGGAAGCCCTGGCGATGGTGGATCCTGACTATGTGCCGCCGCAACCGGAGCCTGCACCGGCGGTCGAAGACTCCCAGCCGGAGCTTGAACTAGAGCCGGAGCCAGCGATCGAAGACTCCCAGCCAGAACCGGAACCGGAGCCAGTGGTCGAAGACTCCCAGCCAGAACCAGAACCAGAACCGGAGCCGGAACCAGCGGTTGAGAACTCCCAGCCGGAACCAGAACCGGAGCCGGAACCGGAACTAGAGCCGGAGCCAGCAGCGGTTGAAGACTCCCAGCCGGAGCCGGAGGAGCCAACGGGATCAGCGGTGGAAGAGGCCCAGAACTCGCTGACGGCGGGGCCAGAATCGGAGAACAGCCCTGGGGAGGTGCCTGCTGAACCGATGGAGTCGGGGGCTGGCGCGGCTGAATCGCGGAATGCAGAGGCGGCGCGGGAGCCAGAGGTAGGGGAAACGGGCGGGGCTGAAGCCGGGGCTGGGACCGACCCATCTGCCCTAGGGGCTGCATCGGAGGATGGGGCAGCGCTACCCGAGGCGGAACCGGTGGCTATCCCAGAGTCTGACCCGTTGCCCGACCCGCTGCCCGATCCGGAGGTGGCCCCAGAGCCTTCCCTTTCTGGCGCTGCGGAGTCCGTTGATTCGGGCATTCTAGACCTAGAGGGGTCTGAGCCTGCGTCCGGTGATGGGGCTGCTCCCGCCGCGATCGCCCCCGCCGCTGAACCGGAGCTTGGGTTAGAGGCTGAGGCTGAGGCTGAGTTACTCCCCGCTGGGCCAACGGAGCCCGTGGCTGCGCCCGTGGTGGATGACGCCCTGGGGCAAGAACCGCCCGCCGTTTCAGATCCCGATCCCGTCGAGGGCGGCGACCCAGTGGATGCCCCGGAACCCGCCGCCGTGGTTTCCCCCGCGATCGCCCCGGCACCCCCCGTGGAACCGGACGGGGCCACCGCGATCGCCCCTGCCGACAAACCCCTCCTCAAGGTCCGCAAAGCCCTGCTGACCTGGCTAGAGATGCGTATCAACCAACAGCAGCCCTAGGCGATCGCCCACCCGCCCCCCTTCCCCGTTCCCCTCCCCGCGTCCCACCGTGCATCGGCAACCTACCCCCACCAGCCACCCCTCCGATCTGACCCACGATGCCTCCCGGCAGCTCAAACAATGGATGCGTCAGGCCGGAATCCGCAGTTGGCGCACCCTTGCGGAAGCCGCCGACCTCTCCCTGTACCAAATCCGCCAGTTGCGCGCTGGCGACATCGAACGGATGCGCCTCGGCACGATTGATCGCGTCGCCCGCGTCCTCCAGGTCAGCCCCGTCAGCCTCATCAGCGCCGTCACCGCCGATCGCGCCACCGGCGGCACCGGAGACCTGGTGCAACTCCAGCAGGAATACGAACGGCTCAAGGCCCAGATGGCCAGCGATCGCGAAACCATGGCCCTGCGCTGGCAGCAGGAAGCCCTAGCAACCCTAGAACCCTGGCTGCTCGGTTGCTACACCGCCGCCGACGCCGCCCGCCAAAATCCCCAGATGCCCGCCCGCACCCTGCTGCACCTGATGCAGCCCCTTGATCGCCTGCTGCACACCTGGGACGTGGAGCAAATCGCCCCCATTGGCGAAGAGCTGGCCTACGACCCCCAGTGGCATACCCTCACCAAGGGCCACGCGGAACCGGGTGATCGCGTCCGGGTCACCATGCCCGGTTTTCGCCACCGCCGCAAACTCCTGCATCGGGCCCACGTCGTCCCCATCACCTAGGCCAAAGCACCCAGGCACCCCGATCGCGCCCCCAGCCCAACAGACTCCCGAAGGCTGGCGATCGCCCCCCAAACGCCCCTCCAAAAAAATAGGGGCAAGGGAATCAACCCCCCACCCCAGGGCAAACCCGGACCCCTCCGCCAAGCAAAGCGCGGCTGGGTCAGGCTCCCGAGCGCCGCCCCTACTTCGGCAGACTCGAATGGCTGAGGTTCGCCCCCCGGAGCTTTGCCCCACTGAGCCTCGCCCCCGCCAGATTCGTCTCCCGCAGATCCGCCGCCGTCATATCCGCCTGGGAAAAGTCCGTATCGTCAAAGATCGCCCCCCGCAGGCTCGCCCCCGTCAGGTTCGCCCCCCGCAGGTTTGCCCCCGTCAGGTTCGCCCCCCGCAGTTGCACCCCGCTGAGGTTTGCCCTGCTCAAGTCGGCCCGGGTCAAATCCATATCGTTGAACCGAACCCCCCGCAGGTCCGCCCTGCTGAAATTGATGGCGTTGAGCTTCGCCCCCGTCAGGTTCACCCCCGTCAGCAGGGTATTGGACAAATTCGCCCGCAGGAGAGACGCCCCACTGAGGTTGGCCTTGCTGAGGTCCGCCCCCTGGAGGTCCGCCTCCACAAGGTTTGCCTCCTGCAAATTCGCCTCGATGAACCGAGCCCCCGTCAGGGTCGCCGGTCCAATGCGCTGGTTGCGCTCATAGACCATGCCGAAGTTGGTGCGGGTGAGGGTGGCGCGGCTGAGGTCCGCGTTGCGGAGATTTCCACCCGACAGGACTGCCCCACTGAGGTTGACCCCCGTCAGGTCGGCGGCGGGCAGTTGCACGTTTTGGAGGCTGGCCCCGGCCAGGTCCGCGTTGGCGAAGTTGGATCCCCCCCACGGGGCTACTGGTGAGGGGGTCGCTGGCTCCGTTGACGACTCCCTGTACGGTGTCTGGGCCTAGGGGCGCGCTGTCTTCGCCGGTGGCGTTGGTGGTGTTGGGGTCGGTGGTGTTGGCGTTGGTGGTGTTGGGGGCCGCTGTGGCGCTGGTGGTGGTGTTGGGGTCTTCCCCTTTGGGAGGGGCGATCGCCGCATCCGTAGCGTCAGCCGTAGCGTCGGCCGGAGGGGTTGTCGGGTCAGCGGGGCCACGGCCAAGGCTGCTGAGGCGATCGCACGACGCTAGGGTCATTAGGGGAAACAGACCCAGGGCCGTGATCCCAATGAGTTGGAAAATGCGGCGCTGGGGGTTGAGAGATTTGTTGTGGTTGTGGTTGTGATGCATCCCTGTCTACGGTGCCAGCGGCACCGCCTTGAGACCCTGTGATGAAATGATGCTGAAACATTCCCCGTTCTGGATCTGCCCCTTGGATTGTGCTTAGGACATCTATAGGGATAAATCTATAGAGAACCGAAAGAGGGCTGATCGAGATAATTAATGAACTAGTTTTCCCGGTACGAGGCTAACGATCTTCAGAGCCTTAGCGTAGGGGGGTGTGCCCCATCGGGGGATGACAGGCGTCATCAATGGTTTTTGATACGGGGGGGGTGAGGCGGAGCGGGTGGATGGGGGTTGGGATCGCCCTGGGGGGTGGGGTAGATGGGGGCTGGGTTTTGGGGATTTGTTCCCCCGGCGACCGGCCCTTGCGTTAATCTGGGAAGACTGTTTGTAAAAAAATGTGGCGATCGCGCGCGATCGTGACCTGGAGGCCGTCACCTTCGGCCCCCGCACCCCATCTCCAGAACGACCAGAATTCACTAGAGGACATCGCACCCATGACTGTTGCCCCCGCAAGCCCTCCCCAAACGGTCAAGCATGAGGTTAAGGATCTCGCCCTTGCGCCCATGGGCAAGCAGCGGATCGAGTGGGCAGGCCGCGAAATGCCGGTGCTGCGTCAGATCCGCGATCGCTTCGCGATCGAAAAACCCTTTGCGGGTCTGAAGCTGGTGGCCTGCTGCCACGTCACCACGGAAACGGCAAACCTGGCGATCGCCCTGAAGGCCGGCGGGGCCGATGCGGTGTTGATCGCCAGCAACCCCCTGTCCACCCAGGATGACGTGGCCGCCAGCCTTGTAATGAACGAAGGCATTTCCGTCTTTGCCTACAAGGGGGAAGACACGGCCACCTACCTGCGCCACGTCAACATCGCCCTGGATCATCGCCCCAACATCATCATTGATGACGGCAGCGACGTGACCGCCACCTTGATCCAAGAGCGCCAGGATCAAATTTCCGACATCATCGGCACCACCGAAGAAACCACCACCGGCATCGTGCGCCTGCGGGCCATGCTGGCGGATGGGGTGCTGACCTTCCCCGCCATGAACGTGAACGACGCGGAAACGAAGCATTTCTTCGACAACCGCTACGGCACGGGCCAATCGACCCTCGATGGCATCATCCGCGCCACCAATATTCTGCTGGCGGGCAAGACCATTGTGGTGGCGGGCTACGGCTGGTGCGGCAAGGGCACGGCCATGCGGGCCAGCGGCATGGGGGCCAATGTCATCGTCACGGAGATCAACCCGGTGCGGGCGATCGAGGCGGTGATGGATGGCTTCCGGGTGATGACCATGGATGAGGCGGCCCCGGTGGGGGATATCTTCATCACGGTGACGGGCAATAAGCACGTCATTCGCGGGGAGCATTTCGCGGCCATGAAGGATGGCGCGATCGTCTGCAACTCCGGTCACTTCGATCTGGAAATTGACCTGAAGGCCCTCAAGGAGCAGTCGGCGTCCGTTTCGACGGTGCGCAATTTCACGGAGGAGTATCAACTCAAGTCCGGGAAGTCCGTGGTGGTCCTGGGTGAGGGGCGGCTGGTAAACCTGGCGGCGGCGGAGGGCCACCCCAGCGCGGTGATGGACATGAGCTTTGCCAACCAGGCCCTGGCCTGCGAATTTTTGGTGAAGAATAAGGGCCAACTGGAGCCCGGTCTGTACTCGATTCCGGAGGAGCTCGATCGCGACATCGCGGCCCTGAAGCTCAAGGCCATGGGGTTGAATATCGATACCCTGACGCCGGAACAGATCGAGTACATCAATTCCTGGAAAGAGGGGACTTGATCTTCTAGGGTTGACTTCGACCCTCTGGATTAGTCCGAGGGGAGGCTGTAGATTCTAGGGATGAATTCTGACAGGGCGGGTCGTGGCGTTGAAGGCCATGGCCCGCTCGTCAATTCGGAATGAACCCCCTATTGCTCCCCCCGATGGGAGAACCTGAGCGTCCATGGCCCGACTATCTGCGGAACTTGAGGATCGATTTCTGAGCGATCGCTGTCCGGAGCGCATTTCCCTCGACGATATTTTGAAGCTGGCGGGGGAACGTACTTTCGGGTTTTTGTTTGTGCTGCTGTCGTTGCCGTCGGCGCTGCCGTTGCCGGCTCCGGGCTATTCGACGCCCTTTGGGGTGGTGATTGCCCTATTGGCGGCGCAGATGCTGGTGGGTGCCCGCAAACCCTGGCTGCCGGGGCGGTGGCGATCGCGGCAAATCGATCGCGACAGCGTACAAAAGCTCTTGCGGGCGGGCCTGCCCTGGCTGCGGCGGATCGAGGCGATCGCGCGGCCCCGTTTAACGACCGTCTGCACCAGCTTGCCGGGACGCATTTGGCTGGGGTTGGCGATCTTCCTGATGGGCTGCTCGATGATCGCCCCGATTCCCGGCACCAATACCCTCCCGGCGGCGGGCATTTTTCTGACGGGGTTTGGCCTGACGGACGATGACGGGGCCATTAGCCTCTTTGGCAGCGTGATGGGGCTGCTGGTCACGGCGGCCATCTGGACGGCCATCTGGTTTGGCGGCGCGAGCTTGACGGACTGGATCCGGAGCCTGCTGGCCAGCTAGGGCGATCGCGCCTTAGGGGATGCCCCCCTTCAGCCGTGTCCCGTATACTGCGGTTGGACGGGCGGCCGGACCGGCGACCCCAACGACCCAGGGGGCCAGGGCAATCCCCCCGCTCCCCTTGCAAACCCTCAGGTAGCGCCCCACCGCTACGGCAACCGATCGCTATGGATCTCTATCAATTTGAACTGTCGGCCTATTGCGAAAAGGTCCGCCTCGCCCTAGATGCCAAGGGATTGGCCTACCGCAAGGTGGAGGTGACGCCGGGGGTGGGGCAGATTGAAGTGTTTCAAAAGTCGGGCCAGCGGCGGGTGCCGGTGCTGGTGGATGGGGCGGAGACGATCGCGGATTCGACGGCGATTTTGCACTACCTCGACCGGCAATATCCCGATGCCCCCATCCTGCCGGAGGATCGCCGCGATCGCGCCCTCTGCTGGCTGCTGGAAGATTGGGCCGACTCGGTGCTGACCCCCCAGGCGGCGAAACTGGTGCCCCTGGTGTGGGGGGGTGATGCGGCCACGCGATCGGCCCTGTTGCCAGACGGGACGCCGGAGCCGATCAAAACCCTGCTGGGGGCGGTGCCTCAGGAGCTTTTTTCGGCGATCAGTACGGGGGTTGGGGGCGGCCCGGAAACCCTGCGGACGGCGCGGCAGGGGGTGGAAACGGCCCTGATGTTTTTAGTGGAACGGCTGGAGGATCGGGCCTATCTGGTGGGCGATCGCCCCACGGTGGCCGATTTTGCGGTGGCGGCGGGAACCCTAGCCCTGAAGGTGCCCGCTGGTCCCTATCTGGATGTGCCGTCCGGCCTGCGGGGGCGCGGTGTACCGGGCATCGCCGACAGCGCCCTCTATGCGCCTTTCTTTGAGTGGCGCGATCGCCTCTACGAAACCGTGCGGACACCGGGAGCTTCCCAGGGAACGCCGCCGACGACCTCTGGCCCGACGCCCATCGTCATCGAGTCCTAGGATCGAGTCCGCCGCGATCGCCCCACCGCCGCCAGTGTTTCAAAGAGGCCCCCGTTGCCCATGGCCCCCCAGCCACGCCCCCCGGCGCGATCGCGTCGCCCCCGCCCCGCCCCCAGCCCCACCGCCCCTCGGGTCATTCCCCTGTGGCAACGGTTTCGGCGCGATCGTGGCGCGATCGCCCGCCTCCCCAACGCCGCCGCCGAAGCACCCCCCTGGCTGCACACCCTCCAGCAGGCCCACCGGTGGTCCACCCTAGCCGCCCTAGCCCTCGGGGTCGCCGTCGGCGTTGCCTACGCCCAAAGCGCCTTAGTCGAACAGCGCTGGAGCCGCACCTACCAACGGCTGCAAACCCTCCAGCGCCACGAGCGGGAATTGCAGGTCAACCTCGCCATCCTCAAGGATCAACTGGCCCGTCAGGCCGCCACCCCCGCCGCCCAGATGGCCCTGCCGAATCCTAAAAATTCCGTCTTCTTGCCCCCCAACAACCGCCGCGCCTTTGACGACAGCGGCGATCGCCCCAACGAAGCCACCGCCCCCACCGCCCGTCCGCCGGAACCGCCCGCCCCCCTCGGCTATTAGATCTGCGCCATTTCCAGCGCCTCCCCGCCGCGATCGCCCCGCCTTGAACCCACCCACCCCCTGCGATATCATCGCGAGGTTCGACGGGAGGTGTGAGATCCGGCCCCAGGCCCAGCTAGTGGATCACCCCTCCGCCCTCGACCCGCCATCCCTTAAGAGTTTTTCAGCCAATCCGACCACCATGGGCAAACCGCGCGTCCTCTCCGGCGTCCAACCGACCGGCAACCTCCACTTGGGTAACTACCTCGGCGCAATCCGCAACTGGGTGGACGGCCAAGCGAATTTTGAAAACTTCTTCTGCGTCGTGGATCTCCACGCCATCACCGTCCCCCACGACCCCGCCACCCTCGCCCAGGACACCCGCGCGATCGCGGCCCTCTACCTCGCCTGTGGCATTGACCTGAACCACGCCACCATCTTCGTCCAGTCCCACGTCAGCGCCCACAGCGAACTGGCGTGGCTGCTCAACTGCATCACCCCCCTCAACTGGCTCGAACGGATGATCCAGTTCAAGGAAAAGGCCGTCAAACAGGGGGAAAACGTCAGCGTTGGCCTATTAGACTACCCCGTACTCATGGCCGCCGACATCCTGCTCTATGACGCCGATCGCGTCCCCGTCGGCGAAGACCAAAAGCAACACCTCGAACTCACCCGCGACATCGCCCTGCGGGTCAACCACCAGTACGGCCGCGAAGATGCCCCCGTCCTCAAAGTGCCCGAACCCGCCATCCAAAAGGCCGGCGCACGGGTCATGAGCCTCACGGATGGCACCAAAAAAATGTCCAAATCGGACCCATCTCCCCTCAGCCGCATCAGCCTGCTGGATCCGCCGGACGAAATCGTCAAAAAAATCAAGAAATGTAAGACCGACCCCGTGCGCGGCCTGGCGTTTGACAACCCCGATCGCCCCGAGTGCAACAACCTCCTGGGCCTCTACCAAATTCTGTCCGGCCAGACTAAGGAAGCCGTCGCCGCCGAATGTGCGCCCATGGGCTGGGGCCAGTTCAAACCCCTCCTGACGGATACGGTGGTGGCTGCCCTCGAACCCATCCAGACCAAGTACCACGAGGTGGTCAACGAAACGGGCTATCTAGACGGCATCCTGCGTCAGGGCCGCGAAACCGCCGAAGCCGTGGCCGATGCAACTCTGCTGCGGGTCAAGGATGCCCTGGGGTTCTCGCGCCCCCTCTAGCGATCGTTTTTCCCCAGGTCCGGGGCGATCGCCCCTCCTGAACCTCCCCTGATTCCACCCCCAACGTCCCCCATGACTGCCCAGCTTGTCCTTGCCCTCACCGGCACCCCCCTCGAATGGCTGACCGTGGCCGCCTACCTGGCCCTGGCGGGCATTTCCATCTGGGGCGTCATGGCCTCCCCCCGCCGAAAGTAGCGCCCATTCAGGGGTAGTGAGCGATCGCTCCACTTTTGACAAACCAATGTTGCGTAAGTCGAAAAGGTGTGTTAACTTTTGAAAAGAAATGGTTGACACGCGACTCACGACCGCCTCAGGAGGTTGATACCATGACCGAGCAAAACACGAGCAAAGTTGGTTTTACGGCATTTGCGGAAACCTGGAATGGCCGTTTGGCGATGCTGGGCTTCGTTATCGGCGTCGCGACCGAGCTTTTGACGGGCCAAGGGATCCTGTCCCAACTGGGCCTGATGTAGGGTTTCTGAGTCTGACTGATTCCTTTGGGCGTAATTGCCTAATTTCCCTCTAGAAGTCACGACTGTTTGACTGGTTGGTGCCGCTGCGATCGCAGCGGCATCTTTTTTATTTGGGGGATTTTTGTAGTGCTTGGGGGAATGTTGGGCCGCTGCGATCGCCGTGGATCCTGGGGCAATCAAAAAAATGGGGCACCGGTGGGGTGCCCGCAGGGGATGGCTCAAATGAGCAACGCAATTGCGTTTCGAGGAGTGGTGACTGATAAGGGCGAGCGAGGGGACTCGAACCCCCGAATGGTGGAACCACAATCCACTGCCTTAACCTCTTGGCTACGCCCGCCGTAGCAGTAATGCAATATAGCAGGTTTTCTGGGCTTTGTCTTGGCTTGGGCGGATTTTTTTGGACCGGCTGCGATCGCGCGGACCTGGGCGGACTGGCGGCTAGGATGGGGAGGCCCCGAGCGGATCGGGGAGCAGCAGTAATCGAGGGGGCGGAGATGATGAAGTGGGTGGGTGTGGGGCTGGTGGTGGCGATCGCGGGGGGGCTGGCGGTGACGAATCCGAGCCAGGAGCAGTATTCCCAGGTGGCGGGCCAGCAGTTGGGCAATTTATTAAAAGACGAAGCCTGCGGTGCCGAGGGCAGCAGCGATCGCGGGGCGGTGGGGGAATTTCTGGGGGGCCAGTGCCGCACCCTGGTGGATGCGATTACGCCGGAGCTGGGCCGCTTGATCGATGGCAATACCCAGCGCTCAAATTACGGACTGGCAAGCCATTTCCAGACGCGGATCAGCTTCGAGGATTCGGCCCTGGCGGGGCTGGTGCAGGATTTGCCCACCTATGAGGCGGCGGCGGTGGGGGTGGGCACCCAGGTGATTATTTATCGCTTCGAGAAGCGCTAGGGGCCGGGGCTGAATAGGGACAGTTGATCGGGCGGTGGGGGCGGCGGGGCGATCGCGTCCCAGGGCAGGGGCGGCACGGCGGCACCGATGGCCTCTAGAGATCGCTGGAACCGCTGGGCCGTGGCGGGGGAATGGTCCTCGATGGGGCAATGGACGAAGAAGTACACGTCTTTTCCCGATCGCAGCCAGTCCGCCACGCGATCGCGCCATTGGTCCAGCCAGCGATCGTTGCGATCGCCCTGGGGGTGGGAAATGAACCGCACGAACCCGTAGCCCGCGCTAGATAAACCCTGGACCGGCACCCGAGGCTTGCGGCGCTGGCTGTGGCGCTGGGGATCTTCGCCGGGATCGAGGTTTTCGTAGATGGGGCGCGTGTCGAGGACCGCCCGACCGATGCCCTGGCCATCGAGCCAGTCCGCCAAGCGATCGCGGTGGCGCGGATCAAACCAGTGGCGATGGCGAAATTCCACCGCCAGGGGGGCCGCCGTGGCCCGTCGGAACTGGCCTAAAAAATCTTGCAAATCCTCCCAGGCTTCGGGGCCGTAGCTGGGGGGCAGTTGGGCAAACATTGGTCCGAGGCGATCGCCCAGGGCCGACACCCGTTCATAAAACGCCAAGGCATCGGTCAGGCGCGGCGCGATCGCCCCCTGGTGGGTAATGGTTTGGGGCAGCTTGAGGCAGAAGCGAAAATCCGACGGCACCTGATCCCGCCAGCGTTCAACGGTTGCGCGATCGGGCACCGCATAAAAAGTCGTATTACCCTCCACCGCCGTCAGCCGCTGACCGTAGCAGGCGAGGGCGTCGCGACCGGCGGTCCCAGGGGGATAGAACGACCCGTGCCAGCCGCGATAGGACCAGACGGCGCAACCGATGCGGAAATGGCCCGTTGCCATGGGGGGCGTTTAGGTAACCGGCAGATCCGCCACGGTTCCCACATTCACCAGGGCGATCGCCCGGTGGGCGCGCTTCAGCAGGCCCGTGAGCACCTTGCCCGGTCCCACTTCTACGGCCGTGGTGATGTCCGCCGCTGCGATCGCGTCCATGGTTTCCCGCCAGCGCACGGAGCCCGTCATCTGCTGCACCAGTCGCTCCTTGAGCACATCCGCCGCCGTACTGGGGGTCGGGTCCACATTCGAGAGGACGGGAATGGATGCTTCCGCAAAGGGCACCGCCGCCAGGATTTCGCCAAAGGCCGCCGCCGCCGCCGCCATGTGGGGGGAGTGGAAGGCACCGGACACGGCCAGGGGGACCGCCCGCTTGCTCTTCACCGTGGCGAGGATCTGATCGACCGCTTCGGGGGTGCCGGAGATGACCGCCTGCCCGTCGCTGTTGTCATTGGCTAGGACGACGCCTTCGATCGCCGCGATCGCGTCCACCAGTGCCGCCCGGTCAAACCCCAGCAGGGCCGCCATCTTGCCGCCGGATGCCTCATCCATCAATTCCGAGCGCCGCTGCACCAGCCGCAGGCCCGCCTCGAAGGAAAACACCCCGGCGGCATAGAGGGCCACATATTCCCCCAAACTATGGCCCGCCACCAGATCGGGCCGCTGGCCGTGCCGTTGCAGTTCATCGGCGATCGCGGCTTCGACCACATACAGGCACGGCTGGGTATAGAGGGTTTTGGACAACGTTGCCTCATCCCCCTGGCAGCGCTCAATCACTGACCAGCCTAGGATCTCCTCCGCGATCGCGAACTTCTCCCGCGCCGTCGGCAATTCACTCCAATCCACCCCCATGCCCACGGCCTGGGATCCTTGGCCGGGAAACATCCATGCGGTTTTGGTCATCGGTTTCTGCGTGTCCTCTTAATGAAAATGAATTGGATCTGCTGAAATTTTTGGGTCTCCCAACCTGCCCCCCGCGATCGCCACTCCCCTGCAATCTCTGTTCCGGGGTTTAACGGGGGGCTGGGTGAGGCGGGCGGGGAAACCCCGCCCCTACGGGTCATCGGTTGAGAGGATCAGATGGTGTGGGCTCGCCGCGATCGCGCCCCTAGACCGACCCACCCGCCAAATGATCCTGCGTCTCTGCGGGCACCTGCATAGCTTTTGCCAGTTCAGCGGCCACCAACGGACGCGAAAACTCCGGCGGCGGCAACTGACCCGATCGCAACAGCGCCCGCACCTTCGTCCCCGACAGATGCACCCGCTCATCGGAATTGCTGGGGCTGGTTTTGCTCGTGGCCATCCCCTCCGTACGCTTGCAGTAGAAGGCGTGCTCAAACTTCAGGGGCGTAATGCCCAATTCCCCCGGCTCGAACTCATCGAAAATGTGTTGGGCGTCGTAGGTGCCGTAATAGTCCCCCACCCCCGCATGGTCGCGGCCCACGATGAAATGGGTGCAGCCGTAGTTTTTCCGCACCAGGGCGTGGAAAATCGCCTCCCGAGGCCCCGCGTAGCGCATGGCGCAGGGATTGATGGCCAAAATCACCCGATCCTGGGGGAAATAGTTTTGGATCATGATTTCGTAGCAGCGCATCCGCACGTCCGCCGGGATGTCGTCGCTCTTGGTGACCCCCACCAGCGGGTGCAAAAACAGGCCGTCGGTGATCTCTAGGGCGCATTTGATGATGTACTCATGGGCCCGGTGGATCGGGTTGCGGGTTTGAAAACCCACGACGGTTTTCCAGCCCTTTTCGGCAAAAACCCGGCGGGAATCGGCGGGATCGACCTGGTAGGTGGGGAATCGTGGATCCAGGCCGCGCTCCAGCAGCCAGATGGGGCCAGCGAGGTTGATGTCCCCCTGGTCATAGACCGCCTTGACGCCGGGGTGGGCCTCCTCGTTGGTGCGGTAGACGTTGATGGCCTCGTGGGTTTTGTCGTAGGCGTATTTTTCCGTCAGTTCCAGGACGCCGACGAAGGTGCCGTTGGGATCGTCGAGGCGCACCAGCTCGCCCGGTTGCAGGGGCTCGGCGATCGCGGCGGTGACGGACAACGTAACGGGAATGGACCAGGGGAGACCATTGGCGAGGCGCATATCGGTCACCACCGGCTCGTAGTCCGCCTGCCCCATGAATCCCTCTAGGGGGCTGAGGGCACCAATGGCGATGGTGATCAGATCGCACAGGGCGCGCTCATCGAGGGCCACGCGGGGCAGGGTGTCGGCCTGGGCCAAAAAGGCGGCCCGCTGGTCGGGGCTGGCGATGCGATTGACTAGGGTTCCCCCATGGGGGGCGAGGGGTAGGAGCTTCGCTCCGATCGCGGCGGGGTGGGTCATGGGGTGTCCTCTCGAAGGGCCAAGGTCAATATCTAGGAAGTAGACGTGTGGGCTGACGGGGGCGATGGACGGGGCCATAGATGAATGGATCGACGGGTCTGCGGATCGATCCCCATGGGCCGATGTCCATTGGCCGGTGTCTATTGTCTATGGCGGTGCGTCCCAAATCAAATCCATGGCCCCGGTTCTATAGGGGAACGGCGTTGCCGGTGGATTCGAGGGCCTCGAGGGTGTTGAACACTTCCAGGGCCGCATCGTAGGCTTCCGCCAGCATTTGGGCCGTTTCCTCCGGCGTGTCGGCCAGGTCATCCGCCAGGAACCGCAGGCCGCTGATCATCACATTGAGCCGGGTGCGCACGTCGTAGGAGGTGGTGGTGAACAGTTCGTAGCGGGCCGTCAGTTCGGGCGATCGCTGGCCCTGTTTGGCATAGAGGTTCTTTTGCATTTGCAGGCTGTCCTCAAATAGCTCCATGGTGCTGAGCATCCGAATGGAGGATTTGTAGGCTTCCTGGAGCAGTTCGCTGGCCTCCTGCTGGGAATCGACGAGATCATCGGCCAGCAGTTGCATGGACCCGAGGGTGACGTTGAGGCGCGATCGAATTTCGTAGGAGGTGCGGTTGAAGGTTTCGTTGGCGGTGACGAGCTGCTGGGCGGTGCCGCCGAATTGCATGTTGTAGAGGCGGGCGTAGTAGCTGCCCAGGGCCAGCAGTTCGTCGTGGGTGCCCTCTTCCATCAGTTCGCCCTTTTCGAGGACGACGATTTTGTCGGCGTTTTTGACGGTGGAGAGGCGGTGGGCGATGACGATGACCGTGCGATCGCGGCTGAGTTCATCAAGGGCCTGCTGCACCAAGCGTTCCGACACCGTATCGAGGGCGCTGGTGGCCTCATCGAGGATCAAAATGGGTGGATTTTGTAGCAGAGCCCTCGCGATCGCCAGCCGCTGCCGTTGCCCCCCCGACAGCATCACCCCGCGATCGCCAATGGGCGTGTCAAACCCCTTCGGCAACTGGGCGATGAACTCATAGGCATTGGCCCGCTTCGCCGCCTCGATCACCTGCTCATCGGTGGCATCGGGGCAGGCGTAGGCGATGTTATTGCGCACCGTGTCATTGAACAAAAACGTCTCCTGGCTGACGATGCCCATCGATCGCCGCAGGGACTGGATATTAAACTCCCGCAGATCCACCCCATCCAGAAGGATGCGCCCGGCGATCGGGTCCGAAAACCGGGGCAACAGGTCCACCAGGGTCGATTTGCCCGCCCCCGAGCCCCCCACCAGGGCCACGGTTTTGCCCTTGGGAATGGTCAGATTGAGGTGCTTGAGGGTCAAGTTTGCGCCACCGTCGTAGGAAAAACATAAATCCTCCAGGCGGATCGACTCCTCCAGGGTGCCGAAGGGGCGATCGCCCGTCGCCATAAACGGTTTATTGGTGCGGGAGAGGAAATCGCGAATAATCTCCACACTGGCGCTGGTGTTGGCGAGGCTGCTGCGGATGCCATTGAGCTGGCCCACCAACGGCAACGTGCGAAACAGCACCGTCAGATAGGTCAGCAGCACCGTCGAGAGCACATCGAGGCGATCGGCAAACAGCGCTCGACTGATCGCCACGATCGCCATCAAACAGACAATGCTCGACACCTCCGCCACGGGGCCGGTGGCGGCGCTGTTGACCTGGGAGCGAAATTCCATCAACTCCCGCTTTTTGATCAGGCCATTGATCCGCTCAAATTCCCGCCGTTCCGTACCCGAGGCCCGCACCAGCCGCATTCCGCTGAGCACCTCAAGGGTGGCGATGGAATAGTCCTTGGCGGCCTTCGAGAGGGCGCGGCCATAGCGGCGGGCTTGGCTGACAAAAAGCTGATTGACCAGCACCACCAGGGAGAAGAGGGCCGTCGCCGCGATCGTCAGTTGCCAGGACAGGGCTAGCAAAATGGCGACCATGGCCCCCAGGCTGATGGTCACAATTGCCAGCTTGAGGTAGCTGCTGACGGTGGAGGAAACGCGCCCCGTTTCATTGCCCAGGCGGTTGGTGATGTCCCCCATGCGGGCCTGGTTGTAGTAGATCAGGTCCACCTCCAGGATGATGCTGAGGCCCTGGCGGCGCAGTTCGGCGGTGATGTTGCGCTGGAGCATGCCGCTGACGATCGCGCTGAGGTAGGTGGTGAGGTTCTTCAGGCCAATGAGGCCCACCACCGTGAGGGTCATGACGATGGAGCGGTAGGCTTCGGGGAGATTCTGGAAGGGGGCGAGGATAGATTTGAGCAGGGCGGGGGCGGCATCGAGGCCGATGTCTTGCCCCAAAAGGTCCAGCAGGATGGGCACCAATAGGGCGGTGCCGATGCCGGTGAAGATGGCTCCGGAAAAGCCAAATGCAATGGTGCCAAAGGCTTGGAGGGGGTAGCGCTTGACGAGGTTCCAGAGCAGTTGGCGTTGCGACATGGTGATGGGGCGCGATCGCCACGGGGGATGGGGGGATTCAGGGAAGGGGCCAAGGGGTCGAACTGAGGCCCATTGTAGGGGGTTCCCTCGCGGGTTCCTCTGGATTGGGGGTGGGGGGCCGGATTCTGACTGGATTTCAGACTGGTGTTCAGAGGCGATCAAAGAGATCGGCGAGGATGGTGGCCATGGTGGCGGTGCTGTAGAGCCGTTGGCAGCGATCGCGCGATCGCGCCCCCCGGTCCTGGGCCGTTGGATAGTCCGCAAACAGGGTGGTGATGGCCGCCGCGATCGCCGCCGGGTCATTGGGCGGCACCAGATAGCCCGTATCCGCCAAAATTTCGGGAATATCCCCCACGGTGGTGGCAATGATCGGCTTAGCCATGGCCATGCCGTCGGTGAGCTTCATGGGGAACTGCGCCTGGGCGGTGATGGCGTCGCGCTGGGGCACGATCACCGCGTGGGCGGCGGCGACGATCGCGGGCATCTCGGCGGCGGGCACCCCCGGCAGGTGGATCAGCCACCGGGGCCAGCGTTCCTGGAGCCGTTCGAGGTAGCCATCGCCAATCATCCGGCCCCCCACGATCGCGAGGCGCAAATCCGGCTGATCCAGGCGATCGAGGGCCTCTAGGGCATCTTCCAAACCCTTGTGGGGGCGGGCGGTGCCGGGGAACATCAGCACCCGAAAGTCCCCAAGGCCCAGCGATCGCCGACAGGCATCCGGATCAAATTTAGCCGGATCAAACCCATCCGTATCGCGGCCATTGGGCAGATAGACGCCGCCGTAGCGATCCTGCAGAAAGCGCGTATCCACCGTCAGGCCATCCACCCGGCCCACCTGCCCCTCCGCGCGGCGGATATAGAGGGGATGCTCCGGTCGCCGCAAGGCCCCGTCCCGCTTGAGCAGATCCCGCGCCACCTGCCGAGGCCGCAGACGGTACCGGTAGCGATCGCCCCCAAACCAGCTCATTTCCCAGTCATCAATGTCCAAACACAGGGGCACCTTCAGCCGCCGCCGCGCCCGCAGGCCAATGCCCAAACTGGTGGGGCGCGGTTTGATGGCGTAGATTAAATCCCCGTCAATGCGATCGATTAACTCCCGCGATCGCGCCCAAAACTCTGGATAGTTCGCCCCCCGCACCCAATCGACCGGAATCTCCGGCGGCGGCTCCGGGTAGAGGCGATCGCCAAACAAAAAACCCAGCACCCGCACCGAACAGCCCAACCGCTGCATCGCCTGGGCCAGCAGATAGGCCCGGGTGCCGCCCCCCCCCGAAAGGTCAGGGGCCAGGATAGAAATCTGGGAAAACCGACCCATGGACTGCTCCACCCCAGGGACTTGATGCCCGATCTAGCGCTCCGTAACCATCAAACGACGGTGCTGCACCCGTTCCAGGATTCGATTGATCGCCCGCCGCTGATCATCGTCCATTTTGTAGTCGCTCAGGAGACACTTCACAAGGCTCAGGTAGTCCTGGCGGCTGAGGCGACCGGAGGATTCAATGCGGTCTAGGGTTTGCTGTAGGTCAAAGCTGGGGATGGGGGCGGCCATGGCTGAAGGCGTTGGGGGATGATAGATCGGGAATCATCGGGAGTTGTGGGGATGCGGATTGAACGCTTGAATGCCCTGTCGGATAACTACATCTTTGGCTGGTGGGATCCGGGCCACGGCGGCGGCACTGGGGGCGTGGTGGTAGATCCGGGGGATGCGCGCCCGGTGCTGGCTTGGCTCGATCGCGTTGGCGCAATCCTAACGGCAATTTTGATCACCCACCACCATTGGGATCATGTGACGGGGATTGATGCGCTGGTGCGGCGTTTTCCGAACGTGCGGGTCTATGGGGGGGCGGCGGACCGCGATCGCATCCCCCACCAGACGGATTTTTTGCAAGATGGCGATCGCCTCCAACTCCTCGGGCGCGATCTGGAGGTGCTATTCCTTCCGGGCCATACCCTGGGCCATGTGGCCTATTATGTGGTGCCCCTGGGGGATCTGCCAGGGGAGCTGTTCTGTGGGGATGTGCTGTTTGGGGGGGGCTGCGGACGGCTCAAGGAGGGGACGCCGGCCCAGATGCTTGATTCCCTGCGGCGGTTGCGATCGCTCCCGGACGATACCCGCGTTTGGTGCGCCCATGAATATACGCTGGGTAACCTAAAATTTGCCCTGACGGTGGATGGGGAGAATGAATCCCTGCGATCGCGCTATGGCCAGGTGGAAAAGGCGCGATCGCGCGGTGAGGCGACCATTCCCCTAAGCCTGGGCCTCGAAAAGGCCACCAATCCCTTCCTGCGGTGGGATGTCCCGGCCCTCCAGCGGGCGGTGGCGGGGCGCGATGAACTCCAGACCTTCAGCCGGTTGCGGGGCCGCAAGGATTTGTTTTGATCGGACCGTCAGCAATTCGCCTGAAACCCTTACGGTTCGATGCTCCAATCCCTGGGGGGCAAGGGGCTTAAGCCCCTTGTTTCCGGGAGCTTTGCGGGAGTTTTGAGGGATAGGGATCATTCCCCTAGGCCAGGAATGACCCAGACTTAGGGGCGCAGAATTGGGGAGGAAGCCGCGATCGCGCCACCGATCCGGTAGAATAAAATGCTGCTTTGCGTCCTGCTGGGGGATAGCCACCGCGCCCAACCCCTCCCCATGCCAGGGCCGCCCCGGTGTGTCCCCCGTCGATGACCCGCTCGGGCCACCCTTCGGCCAGCACCGCAACCGGAAGTTTTCACACACCACACCCAGTACCTTCATCGATCGCATCCCATGGCTAAACGAGTGCAATTGGTCCTCTCCGAAGATGTCGTCAAGCTTGGCAAGAGCGGCGACATGGTGGAAGTGGCACCGGGCTATGCCCGCAATTATTTGATTCCCCGGGGCCTGGGCCTGCGGGTGACCCCCGGCATCCTCAAGCAGGTGGAACGCCGCCGCGAAGCGGAACGCCAGCGCAAATTGGAAGAAAAACAAACCGCCGAGGCCCAAAAGACCGCGATCGCCACCATCGGCCTGCTGCGGATCGCCAAGCCCGTCGGCGAAGGGGAAGCCATCTTCGGCACCGTCACCAACCGCGAAGTGGCCGACGTGCTCAAGAGCTTCGCCGGGATCGATGTGGATCACCGCAACATCGAACTGCCGGAAATCAACCACCTGGGCAAATTTGAAGCCCAAGTGAAACTGCACCCGGAAGTGGCCGCCACGGTCAGCCTAGAGGTGGTGGCCGAATAGGTCGCCCCAGCGGTTCCCGAAGGGGTCCCGTTCGGTTCCACCGAGGTTCCAGTCCGGTCGCTCCGGTGGGGCCTTCCCCGCGCCCCCGTTTGGCCCCGTCGCCTCCGGGGGCGCGTTCCGTTTATTGTCCTGCGTCAACGGGGTAAGCCATGGCCGCGCAACCCAGCTTCGAGACCTACAGCGACCTGCTGCCCCCCCAGAATATCGATGCGGAAGAGTCGATCCTGGGGGGGATTTTGTTGGATGCGGAGGCGATCGGTCGGGTGGCGGATCTGATCACCCCCGAGGCGTTCTATCTCGGTGCCCACCGCCATATTTTTGAGGCGATGCTAGATCTCAGTCGGCGCGGTAATCCGACGGATCTGGTGACGGTGACGGCGTGGCTCCGCGATCGCGACCTGCTCGACAAGATTGGCGGCCCCCAGAAGCTCACGGAACTGCTCGATCGCACCGTCAGCGCCGTCAATATTGATCGCTACGCCGCCCTGGTGGCCGAAAAGCACGTGCGCCGCAAACTCATTGCCGTCGGCGGTGACATTGCCCAACTGGCCTTTGATAACCGTCAAGACCTGGGGCAACTGCTGGACACGGCGGAACAGAAACTCTTTGGCGTCACCCAATCGGACATTAAGCAGGATCTTGTTTCCACGGAAGAAATCCTAGCGGAAACGTTTCTAGAGCTAGAAAGCCGCAGTATGGACGATTCTGTCCCCGGTCTCACCTGCGGCTTCTATGACCTCGACACCATGACCCAGGGCTTCCAGCGATCGGATCTGGTGATTGTGGCGGGGCGTCCGAGTATGGGCAAGTGCCTGAGCGCCGACGCCCAGATTCTGCTAGCCGACGGCAGCCTCCAAACCATTGGCGACATCTACCGCCAGAAAAATGCCACCCTGCTCACCCTGGGCCAGGACTGGCGATTTCGCCTCACCCAGCCCAGCACCTACGTGGATGACGGCATCAAACCCGTTTTCAAGGTCAAAACCCGCACCGGACGCGAAATTGAAACCACCCTCACCCACCCTTTCCTAACCATTCAAGGCTGGATGCCCCTGGCGGAATTGCCGGTGGGCACCAAAATCGCCGTGCCTCGGGTGCTGCCGGTTTTTGGAGATGAACGTCTTCCGGAACATCAGGTCAAACTGTTGGCCTATCTCATTGGGGACGGCTGCCTAACAGGAACCTCGCCGCAGTTTACTAATGAAAATCCCCAAATTCAGGAGGAGTTCACCGCCGCCGCCCTGCAATGTTCAGCGATTCAGATTTGCGAAGAACAGGGCATCTGGGATCAATCGGACCATCAAAAAACGATTCCATCGGCAATCTTTCGACTTAAAAAGCCACTGTTAGCCCTCTTTCTCAATCGCCTCTTTGCTACGGATGGTTGGGCCACGGTCTTGGCAATCGGTCAGGCCCAGCTTGGCTTTGCCTCCGTGAGTGAAACCCTGGCCCGTCAAGTTCAGCACTTACTGCTGCGGTTTGGCATTGTATCCCAGCTTAAGGCCCGCGCAATTAAGTATCAGGGGGGGCGTCGCGCGGCTTGGCAGATTGATATTACCGATGCCCGATCCATAAAAACCTTCAGCCAGGACATTGGTATCTTTGGCAAAGAAGCGGCCCTAGCTAAGGTCGAAGCGACCCTAGAAAATCGTCGCTACCAGACTAATCGAGATCTCATTCCGGTCGAAATTTGGGACCGACTTCATATCGCCAAGGGGACTGAATCTTGGGTTTCGCTGGCAAATCGGGCCGGATTCCAAAACACGAGCAATATCCATGCGGGAACACGGGCCCTTAGTCGCGATCGCGGGCTTGCCCTAGCCACCGCCCTAGGGGATCTAGAGCTTCAGCAGATAGCCACCAGCGAAGTCTATTGGGATGAAATTGTCGCCATTGAACCCCAGGGACCGAAGCAGGTCTACGATCTAACCATTCCCGAGACCCATAATTTTGTCGCCAACGATATCTGCGTTCATAACACCAGTTTTGTGCTCAATATCGCCCGCAATTTGGCGGCAATCAATGGCCTACCGGTGGCGACCTTTAGCTTGGAAATGTCGAAGGAGCAGTTGGTCTATCGATTGCTGTCGAGTGAGGCGCAGATCGAGACGGGGCGACTGCGATCGGGTCGCATTAGTGAGAACGAGTGGGCGCAGATCGGGACGGCCATTAATACCCTGTCGAATCTCAAAATCTTCATTGACGACACGCCCAACATTACGGTCAATGAAATGCGCTCAAAATGTCGGCGACTCCAGGCGGAATCGGGCGGCGCGCTGGGGATGGTGATCCTCGATTACCTGCAATTGATGGAGGGGGGCGGCGATAACCGGGTCCAGGAACTGTCGAAAATTACGCGATCGCTCAAGGGCCTCGCGAGGGAATTAAATGTGCCCGTGTTGGCCCTATCCCAGTTGAGCCGTGGGGTTGAATCGAGAACTGACAAACGTCCGGTCATGTCAGACCTGCGGGAGTGCGTAACCGGCGACACCCTGGTGTGTCTGGCCGATGGTAGACGTGTGCCCATTGCTGAGTTGGTGGGGCAAACCCCAACGGTCATCAGCATGAACGCCAAGGGTAAATTGATCTCGGCTCCGGCTGAGGTGGTTTGGGAAGTGGGAACCAAACCCATTTATGAACTCAGCACCGCGAGCGGGCGAAAAATTAAAGCTACGGAAAAACATCGCATTTATACCCTAGACGGCTGGCGATCGCTAGCATCCTTAGCAGTAGGGCATCGTATTGCCGTTGCTAACCACATCCCCCAACTGCAACCCGCCGCAGATCCTTGGCCAGAAGCTCATATTGTGCTTTTGGCTCACCTCATTGGCGATGGCAGCTACATTCCCCATCAGCCGCTGCGCTACACGACCGCATCGGAGGAGAATTCAGCCATTGTGACCTGGGCCGCAGAAACCTTTGGCTGCACCGTCAATCGACATGCGGGTAGAGGCAATTGGCATCAGCTTGTGATTTCAGGAAATGGTAACCGTTGGCACCCCGCTGGAGTCGGCTTATGGTTGCGGCAGTTGGGGATTTTTGGTCAGCGCTCAGCCCATAAACACGTTCCCCCTGGGGTGTTTCAACTGCCCAAGCATCAAATTGCTCTGTTCCTACAGCATCTTTGGGCAACGGATGGTTGCATCAGCAGCTATCACCACCCCAACGGCAAAAGCTACAAGGCCAGTATCTTTTTCTCGACGGTGAGTGAAGCCCTAGCTAGGGATGTGGCCGCTTTATTGTTGCGCCTCGGCATCCACAGCACCCTGAAATGGACGTCGGGCCAGTGCTACACCGTCCAGATCTACGGCAAAACCCATCAGTTAAGTTTTCTGGAACAGGTGGGAGCTTTTGGCCCCAGGGTAGGACCAGCCGCCATTGCTAAGGCGGAGTTGTTGCAACGGGGACCGGCTAATCCTAATCGAGACACGATTCCGATTGAGGTCTTTGATCGCGTTAAGGCTGCCATGAAGACCCAGGGCATTTCCCAACGTCGCATGGCTGAGTTACGCGGCACGTCTTTTGGTGGATCGTCCCATTTCAAATTTGCCCCCAGCCGTGAGGTTTTGCGAAGCTATGCCGAAGTTCTCCAGAGTGCAGAATTAACAGATCTGATCAATTCGGATTTGTTTTGGGATGAAGTTGTTGCCATCGAGCCTGCGGGGGAGGCTCCGGTCTATGATTTGACTGTGCCTGGGCCTGCATCCTGGTTGGCGGATGGGTTGATTTCCCATAATTCTGGGTCTATCGAACAGGATGCAGATTTGATTGTGATGCTGTATCGGGAGGAATACTACAATCCTGATACGCCCGATCGCGGCATTTCCGAAGTGTTGATTAAGAAGCATCGAAATGGCCCGACGGGTACGGTCAAATTATTGTTTGAGCCGCAATATACCCGCTTCCGTAATTTGGCGGGTGGCCAAGGACGATCCGAATATTAAAGCTTGAAGATAGGCTGGGAAAGTTAGCAGAAACTAGCAAAAGATTAGAAAAATCAGCGCAATGTTTAGGTGTCAAATTCCATGAAAACCTACGATCGCATCTACGCCGTCGTGCGACAAATCCCCCAGGGGCAGGTGGCGACCTATGGGCAGGTGGCGGAATTGGCGGGGCTACCCGGTCGGGCGCGGCTGGTGGGCTATGCCCTGTTTCGGGTGGCGGAACCGCTGGATTCGGATATTCCCTGGCAGCGGGTGGTGAATGCCAAGGGGGAGGTGTCGGAATCGCCCTTTCGCAATGGGTCGGACTATCTCCAGCGATCGCTGCTCGAACAGGAAGGGGTTGCCTTTGATGGGCGCGATCGCATCGACCTGAAGCGTTACCGCTGGTGCCCGCCCCTGGAAACTTGGGGACAAACCCCTGGGTTATGCTGATGGGCGTTGGCGGTGGGGAGAACTCAAAAGGCCCATGGCGACTGATGCGGAGCGTCTAGGGGAGGGGCTCGCGGCCCTGAAACGGGGTCAATACGACCGGGCGATCGCGGTGCTGGAGCCGCTGGTGAAGACGCTGCCAGAGACGACGGCGGACGGCATCCGGGCGCGCATGGCTTTGGTGACGGCCTACGGCAAGGGCGATCGCGCGGCGGCGGCCCTGAATTTGTGTAAAACCCTGGCGAATCATTCCAATGGCAAGGTGCAGCGCTGGGTGCAGGACCAGTTGCCCCACCTGGAGCGGCGGGTTGCGGCCCAGCGATCGCGCCAATCTTTAGAGGGTTCAGAAGATCCAGAGGCGGGGGTTGGGGACGCGGGTTTTGTGCCCCTCGATGGCCCGGACAACGAACCGGCCAGCCAAGCTGTCGTTCAGGCGGACTCGGGCTTCGGTGATGCGGGGTTTGTGCCCCTGGATGGGGATGAGCCGTCGGAAGCGCCAGAAATCATCGTGCCGGGGCCGATCGCGCCGCCGCCGTCCGCCCGCCCCACGAAACGATCCCCCAACCGCCCCCCGATTCAAACGACCCCGAAGACCCGAAACGTCCCTAGGGCCAAAGGTAAACCGCCAGAACCTCAGGATCCTCCGTCCGGGGAGCCGCGCGATCGCGTCGAAGTCGCCCTGCCCGCCCCGGTGGCCGCCGCCATGGCCGCCCAAGCCCAGGAAGCGATCGCTGCCCCAGACGCCGACACCCCAGATGCCCCCTACGAGCCCCAATGGACCGCCCCGCCGCCCCCAAAACTGCCGGGACGCCTGCCGCCGGACGGCCTCGAACACCGTCTCTGGCAACTGCTCACCCTCGCCGCGATCGCCTGGTCCTGGCGCGCCGCCCTAGACTTCCATTTGGATGGCTACAACCAACTGATCGGCCTGATCCAATCCCTGCTGATCTGGTTCCCCTACAGCGACCTGCTCGATCGCCTCTACTTTGAACGCTACGCCCTCGATCTGGCCCCCTGGCTCCTGGGGGCGATCGCAATCACCCTCGTCACCCAGCCCTGGCTTGGGGACGTGCTATTGCAGCGATTCTTGGGCGGAAAACCCCTGAAATTTGGGGACTTTATTAAACAGCACCCCGCCGCCGCCCGCCTGCTCCAGCGCCAGTGCCGCCAACTGAAGATGCCCGTGCCCCACCTGCGGCTGATTCCCACCGATGCGCCCCTTGCTCTCACCTACGGCACCCTCCGCCGCACCGCCCGCATCGCCCTGAGCACCGGCGTGATCGCCGCGATCAACGACGACGAACTGGCGGCCCTGTGCGCCCTGCAACTGGCCCGCATCCAGCGCTACGACGCCCCCATCCTCGCGGGCGGCACCCTGCTGCTGCTGCTGCCCTACGGCCTCCATTGGCGACTGGCCCCCCTGGTGGAGCGGTGGTCCCTGGCCCCGTCGCGGCTGACGGCGGCGATCGCGGCCAACTGGACCTACGGCTGGTTCCGGATTCTCACCCTGCCCCTGCTCTGGCTCACCCGCCGGGGCCAGCACCTCGACGATCAGCGGGCGGCGGTTTTCTGCGGCGATCCCAATGCCGTCGCCCGTGTTTTGGTCAAATTCGCGATCGCCACCGCCGACCATCTCCACCAGCGGCAGCACCTGGGCGGCCCCCTCGAAGCCCTGGCCCTGCTCCAGCCCCTGCCCCCGCGCGCCGCCGTCCCCTTCGGTAGCCTCTGGCCCCACAGCCCCCTCGAACCGGTCCTGGCCTGGGGCATCGTGCAGCCCTACCGCCACTGGCTCACCCTCAACCAAAGCCACCCGCCCCTGGGCGATCGCCTAGAGCGCCTCAGCACCCTCGCCCAGCGCTGGCGCACCGATCCCCAATGGGACTGGAGCGAAGGCAACCGCCATGCCCTCCTGCGCCGCCAGTTCCACCAGGGGCCAACCCCCCGCCCCAGCAGCCTCGCCCCCACCCTCTGGCTCCAGAGCGCCCCCTACCTCGGGGCTATCCTCGGGGCGATCGCCAGCACCATTCTCTGGAGCGTCGGCGGCGTCGGGCGGGTGTTTGCGGCGCGGGCCACCGGCTGGATGTATGGCGACCTGTCCCTCACCATCGGTCTGGCGGCCATCGGCGCGGGCCTGGGGCTGATGGTCCGCATCAATCCCTTCTTCCCCGAGATGCGCGCCCTGGGGGGGGGAACCGTCGGCGATCGCGATGCCCCCCTCGCCAGCACCCTCGTCAACCCCTACGCCCTGCCCATCAATAGCCAACCCCTGCGGCTCGAAGGGCGACTCCTGGGGCGCAAAGGTTTTCATAATGGCTGGTGGCAAGACCTCTGGCTGCAAACCCCCACCGGCACCTTGCCCCTCCACCTGACCCATCGCTTTGGCCCCCTGGCGATCGCCTGGCGACAGTACCGCCACCCCCTCAACCCCAGCGGCCAAACCGTCACCGTCACGGGCTGGATCCGGCGCGGCGCAACCCCCTGGATGGATGTGGATAGCCTCACGATCGCCCCCCGCCGCCGCAGCGCGATCGCCCCCCCGAGCCTCACCCCCCCCGACGCCCAGCCCCTCTGGAACACCGCGATCGCGATCGCCCTCTGCCTCTACGGCATCCACCTCCTCTACACCGGCCTCTAGCCGCGATCGCCCCCGCCCCTAACCCCCAATTTGCCAGGGTCAACACTTTACGTTACATTTCTTCACAGGAGCCCATTCCGCCCGGCCGGACCCGCAACCTCCCGAGCCTCGGCAACGAACCGGCTAGGGAATTGCATCCGCGCTCGGACTTGATTGGTATTCTCCCAACACAGCAAGCACGGCCAGCCGCCCCAACGGCTGGCTTTCTGGACCTTTTTCCCGGCCCTTGCCCTTGGCCCGAGTCAGCCATCCTGGCCCGCCGCCTTCCCCCCTTCATCCCCTAGACCGCGCGGGTAATCGGGTCAAGAAATGCACAGTTTGAACAGATTGGTTAAATTTTTGACCCAAGGCCGTGATAGCGTATTGCATGGTTTTGGCTGCATAAGCCCTTGGGGCCAACGCTTCGATGCCATAACCCGCATCATTAGACACCTGTTCGACGCTAGCTGCCCAATCCCTTGGCCTGTTTTGCGATTCTTGGCTGCTCACGGTTGCTTTCCCTTAGGTTTGTTCCCCGATTCAAGGCAGCGGATGCAATTAGCTTTTGCCTTCAGCGGACGCGATAGGACCGGTTCGTGGGGTGTGACACCGCCGCAGTTGGGGCCTGCACCTGACGGGTCTTCCAAAGTTTTAGAGTATCGATTGTGAGAGGTCTATAGATTATGTCCGTGCGCCTATATGTGGGTAATTTGCCCAAGGAAATCGAGCGGGAAGAGTTGGAAGCGGCCTTTGTGGAGATGGCGAGCGATCTGACTTCGACGAAGTTGGTGACCGATCGCAAGACGGGCAAGTGCCGTGGGTTCGCCTTTGTGACGGTGGAAACCGATGAGTTGGCGGATCAGTTCATTGAGAAGTTCAACGGCCTGGAGCTGAAGGAAACGTCCCTGAAGATCGAAAAGGCTATGCCCCGTAAGCGGGAAGAGGGGGAAGGTTCCGGGGGCGCTGGTGGTGCGGGCGCGCGTGGTGGTGGCTCTCGCGGGGGCGATCGCGATCGCGGTCGGGGTGGCGATCGCGGCGGGGCCAACCGGGGCGGTGGCCGTCGCGGGGGCGGCGGTGCGGTGACCATTACGGACAGCGCGGCCTCGGCCCAGCCGGATCCCCGGTGGGCGGGCGAACTGGAGAAGCTGAAGGCCCTGTTGGCGTCCCAAACGTCGGCGGGTTCCTAGGCATTGGCCCAGGGGGCTGCTCCCATCCAATGGGTCTGTAATTGCCCCCTGCCCAGAAGATAAGGGAAGGGATTTAAGCCCCTTGCCCCACCGCGATCAGTGCCTTAATTCGGTGCGAGAAGATAGGGTCTTGGTACCCCCTAAAAAAGCCCCTGGCCGGTTCGGTTTCAGGGGCTTTTGGGTGTGTTGGTTGGGTGTGTTTGGGGGCGGCGGCCGGTGCTAGAGCAGGCCCACGCGATCGCACAGGAGGGCGACGGCGGCGGAAAAGCCCGTGATGCCGAGGGCGATCCAGGGGCTTTGGCCGAGGGCGACGGCAAAGGAGGCGGCGACCCCAGCTCCGACGGCGGCGGCGATGGCTCCCGAGAGGAGGTCTTTATTCTGGCGATCGTACATGGGAAAACCTCGCGGTTTTGTTAAAGGGTGGGGGAACGGGAAGGATTTAGAAACGGGGTCTAAAAAGGGTAGAAAATCTAAAGGAAATCAATGGATCGGCGGAACAATCTCGCGTTCGGGGCCGCCGTGATCGCTAAGCTATCATTGGCCTGCGGGCCTGTCCCCCCTGGGAGGATGGGCTGCAATTAAGCTTTAGGTTCGGTTAAATTTCTTGATGAAGTTTTGGTGCAAGGGGCGATCGCCGAAACCGCGATCGCGGCTGGCGGGGTTGGTCCTCGGGGGGGCGCTGATCCTGGCGGGCGAGGGGTTCCTTGGCGCAGGGGCGGCCCTGGGGAATCCAGCACCCAAAAATCCCACCCTGGCGATCGGCATTGTGCAGCGCTTCGGGACGGAAGGGGGCGATCGCCTCGATCTGGCGGCGCTACCGGGCGATCGCCTCACGGTGTCCTTTGTGGATGGGCAGGGGCGATCGCGCAATCTGGCGGTCCAAACCCTGGCGGTGACCGTGGGGGCGATGCCCTTGCCCGAGACGCAGCTTGAGGAACGGCTTGTTTTAGGTACCTACCGGAGCTTTGAAACGGCGGAGGCGGCGGCCCAAACCTGGCGGGGGCGCGGCATTGCCGTCGAAATTGCCCAGCCGTCGGACCAGTGGCAGGTGTGGGCCGATCGCGACACCTACGGCACCCCCCTGCTGCGGCGGATGCTCTACGACAGCCTCGACCCCCTGCGGCAGGCCCCGGATCACGGCATTGCGCTCACCTCCGCGTCCCGCACCCAGCGCCCGGTGGCCCGCTGGACCGTGGGCAATGAAACGTTCCAGGGCGATCGCGTGACCGTCAGCGCTGGCCAGGGGGTGATCCGGGTGGGGGGCGATCGCTTCGCCGGCCGCCTGCGACTCCAGCCCAACGCCTACGGCACCTATAGCCTCGTCAATGACGTGCCGCTGGAAACCTATCTGCGGGGCGTGGTGCCCTATGAAATTGGCCCCGGCGCCCCCAACGCCGCCCTAGAGGCCCAAACGATCGTGGCGCGCACCTATACCCTGCGGAATTTGCGGCGGTTCGCGATCGACGACTATGAACTCTGCGCCGACACCCACTGCCAGGTCTATCGGGGCCTCGGGGCCGCCACCGCCCGCACGGACGGCGCGATCGCCGCCACCCGAGGACGGGTCATGGCCTACGGCGACGAACTGATCGACGCCCTCTATTTCTCCACCTCCGGGGGGGTCACCGCCGCCTTCGAGTCCGTCTGGGATGGCCCCAACCGCCCCTACCTGCGCCCGGTGGTCGATGCCGCCGGTCCCCTCTGGGATTTAACGAATCGCCCCCTGAACAACGAGCAAAACCTGCGGCAATTCCTCAGCCTCACCCAGGGCTTTAATGAGGTGGGCTGGCGCGATTTCCGCTGGCGGCGGGAGGGCACCCTAGAATCCCTGGCCGATACCCTCAAGCGCTACCTGGCCCGCCGCAATCATCCCCTGGCGAATTTTCGGCGGCTGGAACGGTTGACCATCCGCGATCGCGCGATCGGCGGACGGATCCAAACCCTCATCGCCACCACCGATCGCGGGGACGTGGCGATCGAAAAAGACGCCGTGCGCGCCGCCCTCATGCCCCCCCGCAGCAGCTTGTTTTACCTTGACCCCATCGAGCGAACCAACCCCGACGGCAGCCGAACCCTCACGGGCTATCGGTTTGTGGGGGGCGGCTGGGGCCATGGGGTCGGCATGAGTCAGGCGGGATCCTATCGCCTCGCCAACCTGGGTTGGAACGCCGATCGCATCCTGCGGTTCTACTACCCCGGTGCCGTCCCCGTCCCCCTAACCGATGCCCTAGTGTATTGGCGCGATCCCACCACAACCCCGTAGGGGCGGGGTTTTCCCGCCCAGCCCCCACGATTCCTGCTCCAAATCCATCACGGCGTCTCCCCGCCCAGCCCCCACGATCCCTGCTCTAAATCCATCACGGCGTTGCCCAACGGTGGGGACGGCTCCCCGCCACGATCACATCGCGCTGGCCCTGGGCCTCCATCGGCGGCAGGGGCGACACCGGCAACCCCGACTCCGCCTGCCAGGTGTGATCCAGCGTCAGGCTCAGGTCGCGCCCCGCCAGGGTTTGCGCGCGGATCTGCTGGGCCAGCCCCTCGACACCGCCCGCCGCCGCCGCCGCATCCGCCACCACGGGGGAAATGGACGCCGCCGCCGCCAGCAACCTCGGAAACTGGGGCGACAGCCGCAAATCCTGTGTCATCAGTAGGTTGGTGGGCTCACTGACCGGGCGACCGTGGCGATTGTCCCGAAAGGTTTGGATGCCGTGGCCCAGGATCCGCCGCACGTCCAAATCCCGGTAGGTATTGAATAGGGCTCCGATGAGCTTGCCGCCCGCCGCGATCGCCGCCTCCGTGGGCACCTCCCGGCTCGGATCGTAGTGAAACTCAATGCCCAGCGATCGCTGATTGATCCAGTTGACCGGCTCCCCCGTGGCCGGATCCGGGTAGGCCGCCTGCTTGAGAATATGGAACGCCGTCGCCGATGGGGGAATCGCCATAATCACCTCCCCCGATCGCCCGATCACAAAATGGGCGCTGCTGGTGCGCGGATCATTCTGCCAGGACTCGGGAATCACCGTCGCCCGGTTGCGGCTGCCCACCCCCGTGTGGTGCAGGATAATCGTGTCAATGGGCACCCCGGCGGGGCGATCCTCGTAGTCAGCGGTGGACACCGTACCCCCCTGCAAAAACTCCGACAGGGCGATCGCCAGGGTCGGTGGGCCATTGGCCGCCAGGGGGCGCGGCGGTGCGGGCAACTCCAGGGCCGCTGGCGTCCGCCGCAACTGCTGAAGCCGTTCGCGATCGCGCGCGATCGCCCCATTGAGCCCCACCCCCACCAGCACCAGCACCAGCACCCAAACGGTGGCCCGAGTCCGGAAAAGGCCGCCCCCGCGAACAAAGCGAACGGGGTCAAACTGGCGCAGGACGTGCAGTGGACGAAACTGTCGAAGCGGATCAAACGGACGTAAGCGACGAATGCGACCGATGGTGCCCCTGATATCCTGCATGGTGATCCCAGATCCTTCGGTATGTGGCCTTAGGTGGTGTGATCAAACTGACCTGGATGGTAGCACCCGAATTTTTGCCGTGCTGTAGCGTCGCGATCGCTGCGATCGCCCATACCCTAGCCCTGCGCCCCCCACCGCCGCCCATCAGGAACACCCCCAGCGGCCCACCCAAAGAAAAATGCCCAAAACAAAACCGACCCAGAGGTCGGCTTCGCGGGAACAATCTCCAGAGGGCAGAGGCCATCAAAGCGCCGGGGGCACCTGGTTGCCTAAGCCCGTGGGAATCCCTAGGGATAGGTTATGAGCTCTATCTAGTACAGATCTAGTACAGCTCTTCTTCCGCGTGGGTTTGAATCGTGCAATCAGAGGTCGCATATGCAACGCAGGTCAGCACATAGCCCGCAGCCATCTGATCGTCATCCAGGAAGGACTGGTCCTCTTGGTTGATCGTACCGCTCACGAGCTTACCGGCGCAGGTGGAGCAAGCACCGGCACGGCAGGAGTAGGGCAGTTCGATGCCTTGCTCTTCAGCAGCATCGAGAATGTAGGTATCGTCTGCAACTTCGATGGTCGAGTTCAGCCCTTCGGCTTCGTTCACCAACGTCACTTTATACGTTGCCATTTTCTGACTCTCCTCTCTAGGATGCGTGTTGCATTGGGGGCGACCCGCAACATGAATGTTGACCGCATGGGATCGCGATCGCGCCATGTCACCCCCTGATAGTACGGGAAAAGATCCGGGATGGTGTCGGATTCCGGACCCCTGCCCAATGGGATTCTTAATGGAAGCTTCCATTTCTATTCCAATTACTTATGCTTATTGCCGTTCCTGGGGGAATAGGACCACATTTTCTCTGGGTTATAGGGGGGTTAAAATCTTCAAATCCTTATTTCGCAAGGCTTTCGGGATTTTACATTGTGTAACATGATGTTTTGGTTTCTAAAGAACAAGCGATTTTTATCATTATGTTTTGTTATCAATGATCCCTGGGAAGATAGGGTGAAACGGTTTTAGGGCCTCGGGAGGGCGATCGCGTGCGGGTGGGTGTGATTGGGACGGGGTTTGTGGCGAAGCTGCGGGTGCAGGCGCTGCTGGCGGATTCTCGGGTGGCGGGGGTGGCGGTGGCGGGGCGATCGCGCGATCGCGCGGCGGAATTTTGTGCGGCGGTGGGGGGGGAGCCGGTGGACGGTTGGCGATCGCTCCTGGCGGATCCGGAGATCAAGGCGGTGTTTGTGGCGTCGGTGAATGGGGGGCGCGGGGCGCTGATTCGATCGCTGCTGGAGGGCGATCGCCATGTGGTGACGGAATATCCCCTGGCGCTGGATCCGATCGAGGCGGCGGGGCTGATTGATTTGGCGGCGGCGAGGGGGCGGCTGCTCCATGTGGAGCATATCGAGCTGCTGGGGGGCGTTCACCGATCGCTGAAGGCAAATATTAAGCGGCTGGGGTCGGTGGCCTATGGGCGCTACTGCACGATCGCGCCGCGATCGCCTGCGCCGGAAAAGTGGACCTATGCCCCGGATCTGTTTGGGTTTCCGCTGGTGGGGGCCCTGTCGCGGCTCCATCGGCTGGTGGATGTGCTGGGGCCGGTGGCGTCGGTGGCGGCGACGGTGCGCTATGGCCCTGAGCCTGTGGCGGACTATTACCGGACCGTGTGGTGTGCGGCCCAGTTGCGTTTTGGGTCGGGGGCGATCGCGGAGGTGCTCTATGCCAAGGGGGAGGGGGTTGGCCCCGCTGAACGGCGGCTGGAGATGCGGGGCGATCGCGGGGCGTTGATCTATGACGGGGATGCGGGCCGGTGGATTGGCCCCGAGGGCACCGAAGAGGCCCTACCGGTGGAGGGGCGGCGGGGGCTCTTTGCGGTGGATACGGCGGCGGCGATCGCGGCGATCGTCGAAGGAAAACCCCTCTACGTGTCGCCCCAGGAGAGTTTGTATACCCTCCAGGTGGCGGATGCGGCCCGCCGGTCTGCGGAAACGGGCCGCGCGATCGCCCTGGAATGACCTACCAGAGGCCGCGAACCGGCTGGGCGGACTGCCCCTGACGGACGGTCGTGGTGGTGGTCGTCGTCCTCTGGACCGGCTGGGGCTCCGGCTGCACCACCCGGCGCTCAATGACCGTGGTGGTTTGCACGGGCTCTTGAACGACCCGCTGTTCGATCACCGTTTGGCGCTGCACGGCGGTGCTGTCCATGGTGGCGGTGACCCCATCGCGGGTGACGGTGACCTCGCGATCGCGGTCATAGACGGTCACGGCGGGGTCAACCTCCCGATAGATCTGGCCGGAGTTCACCCGCAGGGTTTCCTGGCCCGGTTCGACCGCCTGGGCAAAGAAGCTATTGTCCACCAGGGCGACGGTGACCATGGCCCCCGGATTCACCAACACGCGCTCGCGATCGAGCATGGTGATGCCCACGAGGCGGACGGTGCCGTCCGGTAGCCGCAGCCGCACGCGATCGCCCTGGATCGCCTGCACCTCGCCGGAAATGATTTCAATGTCGTTGCCGCTACCGGCCAGCCAAACCACCTCGGGGACGGTCTGGGCGATCGCGGGGGCCACACTGCCGAAGCTCAAAACCGTTGCAGCCATGGCGCTGGCCCAGGTCTCGAAGCGGCGGACCACTGGGCGCTGGAAGTTGTTCATTGGTGATTCCCTCGATCGGAAAGGATTGGCTCTGGGGCCTGGGGGTGGGCGGCTGCCCTGGGACAGTTGCGCCGTTGGCCCCGGTCTCTAGACCCCCTCTTCCGACCTCGCCCCTCCGTTTCAGGAATCGCGATCGCGATCGCCTCCGTACCTACACTGACACCGATACCGAAAGCCCCAACACCGTCCCCAAACGTTCCCAAGGGCACATCATCAAATGGCCAAAGAAACCTGAAGACAAGGGGCTTAAGCCCCTCGCCCCACCGGCCCCTATTCCAAACGCCACAAGGGTTTCAGCGGAATCGACAACGGCCCCTAGGCTGCCCCCAACACCGTCCGCCCGCCCAAATAGGGTTGCAGGGCCGTCGGCACCCGCACGGATCCATCGGGATTTTGATAGTTCTCCAGAATCGCCGCCATGGTGCGCCCCACCGCCAAGCCGGAGCCGTTGAGGGTGTGCAGGAATTGGGTGCCCTTCTTGCCCGCCGCCTTGAAGCGTAAATTGCCCCGCCGCGCCTGGAAATCGCCGCAGTTGGAGCAGCTCGAAATTTCGCGATATTTCCCCTGGGCCGGGAGCCACACCTCCAGGTCGTAGCACTTCTGGGCCGAGAAACCCATGTCCCCGCTACACAGTTGCAGCGTTCGATAGGGCAACTCCAGCGCCTGCAAAATCGCCTCCGCGTCCAGGACCAACTGCTGATGCTCCGCCTCGGACTGGTCCGGATGGACGAATTTGAATAGCTCCACCTTATTGAACTGGTGCAGGCGGATCAGACCCCGGGTGTCGCGCCCGTAGCTGCCCGCCTCGCGCCGGAAACAGGGGGTGTAGGCGCAGTGGTAGATGGGCAGTTGGGCCTCGTCGAGGATTTCGTCGCGGTACAGGCTGGTGACGGGCACTTCGGCGGTGGGGGCGAGCCACAGGTCGTCGCGATCGCACTTAAAGCTCTCGTCGGCGAATTTGGGTAGCTGGCCCGAGGCGGTCAGGGAGGCGCTGTTGATCAGGATCGGCGGCAGGACTTCCTGGTAACCCTTGGCCGTGTGGCGATCGAGCATGAAGCTGATCAGGGCACGTTCGAGGGCGGCCCCATCGCCGATCAGGGCCACAAACCGGCTCTGGGCAATGCGGGTGGCCCGCTCGAAGTTCATCCAGCCGTGCCGTTCACCGATTTCATAGTGGGCGAGGGGGTCCACGATCGCGGGGATCAGCTCATCTCCCCAGCGGCGCACCTCGACATTTTCGGTCTCGTCCTTGCCAACGGGGGTGGTCGGATCCGGCAGATTGGGCAGGGCCGCCAGGAGCGCGTCAATTTCTGCCTTGAGCTGCCGTTCCTGGGGCTCTAGGTCCGCCAGTTGTGCCTTGAGGTCGTTGCCTTCCTGCTTGAGGGCGGCAATTTCTGGGCCGGTCGGATCCGCGCCGCCCTTGATTTTTTGGCCCACTGCCTTGCCGATTTCATTGCTGCGGGTTTGCAGTTGGGTGCGCTGCTGTTCGAGCTCCCGCTGCTGGCGATCGCGCTCCAGAATCGGCGCAAGGTCATAGTCGCCCCGGCTGGCAAGGCGCGCCTGGACATCATCGGGATTACTGCGGAGATATCGGAGGTCTAGCACGGCGATCGCGGGGGAAAGGTCAGCAATAAAAGGGTGATGGACAGAAACTCAAGCAACGCCTGCTAATTTTGGGGGCCACGGGCGATCGCGTCAATCAGCCGCAGGGACACCAGCAACCCCGCGAAATGGGCCACGATCGTGTGGGTATTGCCCAGCACCACAAAAATATCGAGGGCCTGGACAAACTTACTCGGGTCGATCGCCGCCACATTGAACGCATTGGGCTGCACCAGCGCCTTCGACAGCAAATTGCCCGTAATCGCCTCCGCCCCCACCAGGGCAATCCCCAGGCCGATGCAACTGAGCAGGGCATTGAACCGCAGCAGATCCAGCGTGGCACTGCGGGACGGGCGCAAATTTTTCGGAGCCCGCAGGCGGCGGCCCTGCTGCACCAGGCGGAAGGTCTGGAAGATGCTGAAATACAGCGCCACCAACGCCAGCGCCGCAAAAAACAGCCCCGCCCCCGCCCCCGGACTCGCGCCCCCCGCCCGCCCCGCTCCGGGCAGCACCGACAGGGCCGAAAAGGCCAAAATTACCGTCGAAACCACCCCCAGCACCACCTGCACCCAAAACCCGATCCAGCCGGTGCGGTTCATCATCTGGGCGACGCGATCGACTTGGGCAGACACGGGAATTCTCCTGGATTGACAGGGGGAACAGGGGCGGATAACGCAGGGCAGGGATCGATTCTACCGACCTAATAACCCTAGGCGGGGGTCACCACATCATCCCGCAGCAGGGCGCGCTTGGGACCGTGGATGGGATCTTCGACGACGATGGTTTGGTCGCGGCTGGCCCCCAACGAGACGATCGCGATCGGCACATCCATCAACTCCGCCAGGAATTTGAGGTAATTGAGGGCCGCCTTCGGCAGATCATCGAGCGATCGGCAGTGGCTCGTGGAGGTTTTCCAACCGGGCACCGTTTCGTAAATGGGCGTGCATTTGGCAAATTGGTGCGCCCCGCGCGGGAAATGATCGCAGCGCTGGCCGTCAATATCGTAGGCGACGCAGACCTTGATCTCGTCGAGCTCGTCGAGCACATCCAGCTTCGTGATCGCCAGACAGTCGAGGCCGTTGATCCGCACGGCGTAGCGGCCAATGACCGCATCGAACCAGCCACAGCGCCGCTTGCGCCCGGTGGTGGTGCCAAATTCTGCGCCGCGATCGCCCAGGTGTTCGCCCACCTCTGCGAGGTCTTCCGTCGGGAACGGCCCTTCCCCCACGCGGGTGGTATAGGCTTTGGCGACGCCAATGACGCGATCGACAATCGTCGGGCCAACCCCCGCACCGATGCAGGCCCCCCCCGCCACCGGGTTGGAGGAAGTCACGTAGGGATAGGTGCCGTGGTCGAGATCCAGCAGGGTGCCTTGCGCCCCCTCGAACAAAATATTGCGCTTGCGCCGCACCGCGTCATCAATCATCAGGGACGCATCGATGGTGTAGGGCTTCAGGCGCTGGCCGAAGGCGGCATATTCATCAATCACCTGCCGCGCATCGAGGGGGGGCAGGCCGTAGAGCTTCTCGAGGATGTGGTTTTTCTGCTCCACCATCCAGGGCACCACGTTTTCCAGGGCCTCCGGATCAATCAGGTCGAGCACCCGCACGCCGGTGCGCTCGGACTTGTCGGCGTAGGTGGGGCCAATGCCGCGTCCGGTGGTGCCGATGCGCCGCTCACCCCGGGCTTCCTCCGCCGCGCGATCGAGGATGCGGTGGTAGGGCATGGTCACGTGGGCGCATTCGGAAATCATCAGGCGATCGGTGGAGACGCCCCACTCGTGCAGTCGGTCGAGTTCCCCCAGGAGAACTTCGGGATCGATGACCGTGCCGGAGCCGATGATGCAGTCTGTCTTGGGATACAAAATTCCCGAGGGGATCAGGTGCAGCTTGAAGGTTTTGTCCTTCACCACGACGGTGTGACCGGCGTTGACGCCCCCTTGGTAGCGCACGACCACATCAGCCGAGCGACTCAACAGGTCGGTGATCTTGCCTTTGCCTTCGTCGCCCCACTGGGCCCCGATTACTACGACGTTAGCCAACGGTTTGTACTGGGTTTACGTTTACACAAACCTCAATTATCAAGAGGGCAAGTCACGGCTGTCAACTGGGCTGATGGGGGGCCGTGAGGGGCGATCGCGGTGGACCGAGGGGGGACTGGGGCGGCGTTGTTCGTTCCGCGAGGGAGATTGCGAGGGGGCAAAAAAACGCTATGAAACGATAGAAATCCACAAGAAACTACAAACTCTTGGGGGAATTGGGACGGGTGATCGCGCGATCGCAGGCTCCGTGGGCCGCTATTGTAGGAAACGCCCTTTCTTAGGCTAAAAGCAGGTGCCATGAGCAATTCCCCTGAGACCACCGGTGCTGACGCGATTGATCGCGCGATCGCGGCGGGCATTGATTTTGACGGTTCCCCGATTCCTCCGGCCAAGTTGGAACTGTATTCGTCGGTGATGGGCCTGGAGGCGGGCCGCCAACGGAGCGGGGTGAGCAATACCATGCGATCGCGCATTGTCCGCATTGGGGCGAAGCACATCAGCCGCGAGGAGCTCGATCAAAAGCTGATCGCCGCCGATTTCAAGCCCCTGACCGATCGCGAGGTCACCTTCTTCTACGGTCCCAAATAACCGAGAAACCGCGATCGCCCAACTCAAAAATGCGATCGCCGGTGGGTTGGGGGCGCGTTGATCTGGGGTTGCCGGTGCGTTCGGAATGGGGGAATGGTCCCGAAGTTGGAACCGTACCGAACGCACCCTACCGGCGAATCGGATATCGCGATTGGCTTGATTAGCTTTCCTGTTCCGCCGGAGGCTGGCCAAACACCGGCGTCAAAAACGCAACCAACAGGCCGATCGCGAACCCCGCCACATTCCGCACCAGGGGCAACCACTCCGCCGTGCGCGTCACCACCGGCGCAATGCCAAAGGCGATGAACAGCATCCCCCACAGGGGCGACAGGATCAGCGCCCACTGCCACGCGATCCCTTGGCCCTCCTTGCGCGGGTGGGCCGCAAAGCCGCAGATCACACCCCCCACAATCGACGACACCAGGGTCAAAATCCACTGCTCCTGGGGCAAACCGGGCACCACCGAGCAGCCGCCGCGATCGAGGCAACCCATCACCGCTTCGAGGGACTCGACGATCGCCTGGTTCTCGCCGTTATCGCGCACAAAGAACTGATTGCCGTAGCGGGTTTGCAATTCAATCCAGAACGTGCGGGGGAAGACGTTATAAAACTCGCCGCCCACATTGAAATTCAGCAGATTGCCCCCCCGCTCATCCGCCACCACCAGCAGGCTCTTGTCGTCCAACTGCCAATAGTCCTTCACCGCCCGTCCGGGGGTGCGGTCAAACTGGGTCAGCACCCGCAACTTCCAGCCCGTCTGCGCCTCGAACTGCTCCAGCCGCTCCCCGAGCGATCGCTCCTGGAGATCGGGGATCGCATTGGCCAAATCAATCACCGTCACCTGCTCAGCGGGCAGCAGTTCAGGATTGTCGAAGGCGCGGGCAACCCCCATGGGCAACAGACCCCACGCCAAACAGGCGATCGCGAGGGCAACACAAAAACCCTTCAGCGGACGGAAGCACAGATTGTTCATAAACTTGACGGGCATAAACGCGGCGGGGTGGTCCCAACGATTCCCAAAGGGGCGGGCCGACGCGGCGGCGGGAATGAGGCCCCGGAGGCGACGGCGATCAATATTTCTTTACACTTTCTAAGTTATGGCTCATGTTAATGAGACTGCCCGCCCCCCGTCAACTGGCGCGATCGCTCTGGGGATCACGGCGGGGGCTTCGGCCGGGGGCGCAATAATAATTGGGGTGCAGGGCGTGGGGAGTTGCGGGTATGGCAAGTTGGCTAGGGTCGGGCGGCATTGCCATGGTGCCCCTGGGGATCTGCGCGATCGCTCTGGGGGCGATCGCCGTGGAGCGGGCCTGGTTTTGGCTCGTCCTCTGGCGACGGCAAGGGCAAATTATGGAGGCCGCGATCGCGGAACTCGACAATCCCACGGTTCCTCCCGAAGCCACGCGCCAATGGTTAACGGAACAGGCCCAAGGCCCCTTTCCCCTGGCGCGGGTGCTGTTGGCGGGCCTGACCCTAGAGCGCCCCACCCCCGAGGAATTCGCCCTGGCCCTGGAAACCGCCGCCCGCCAGGAAATTCCCACCATTAAACGGTTCCAGAGCGCCCTGGGCACCATCGCCAGCGTTGCGCCGCTCCTGGGGCTGTTGGGGACAATTCTGGGCCTGATGCGGGCCTTTGCCACGCTGCCGTCGGCGGACTTTAGCGCCAGTGCCGGGGGCGTGGCGGCGGGCATTGCGGAGGCGCTGGTGTCTACGGCGGCGGGGCTGGTGATTGCCGTGGCGGCGTTGGTGATTGCCAGTGGTTTGCGGGGGCTGGCGCGGCGGCAGGGGGCGGCGATCGCCCAACTGGTGGGTCAGCTTGAATTGCGCTATCGCCGGACCTATGAGGCCGGGGAGGAACCGTTTGTCATTTCTCGATGACTTTGACCGGGAATTGGAGGGGGATGAGGGGGACGGTCCGGCGGCCCACATTGACTTGACCCCCGCGATCGATGTGCTGTTTTCGATCCTGGCGTTTTTTATTGTGGCGACCCTATTTTTCTCGCGCCTGCGGGGCCTGCCGGTGGATCTACCCGAGGCGGCCACGGCCCCGATCGCCCCCATTTCCCCCAGCACCCTGACCGTCACCATCGATCGCGGCGGCACCGTTTCCGTCGAGGGGCGATCGCTCTCCCTCGAAGCCCTGGCCACCCTCGCGCGATCGCGCCACGACCAAAACCCCACCCAGCCGATTCAGGCCATCATCGCCGCCGATCGCGGCACCCCCCATGGCCGCGTCGTCGCCGTCATGGACACCCTGCGCCCCGTGCCCAACCTGCGCCTCGCGATCGCCACGGAACCGGCCCGGTAGCCCCCGACCCATTCCCCTTCCACCGTTCAGCCTTTCCCCATCCCCATGCTCGGACCCCTCAGCGGCACCCTCTACAACGTCGGCACCGTCCTTGTCGGCAGCGCGATCGGCCTGCTGCTGCGCCGCCATTTGCCCCAGCGGCTCCTGGAAACCGCCCTCCAGGGCATTGCCCTCATCACCCTGCTCCTGGGCTTCGACATGGCCCGCAGTTTGCTCACCCTCCAGGGCAGCCGCCTCGATGGCTTGATCCTGGGCCTGCTTTCCCTTGCGGGGGGCGGTCTGCTCGGCGAAGCGCTCCAGCTCGATCAACGGCTCCAGAACCTCGGCGATCGCCTGCAAAAGCGCCTCGGCGGCCAGGGGGATTTAACGAAAGGTTTTGTATCCGCCAGTTTGCTCTTCTGCGTTGGCCCCATGGCCCCCCTGGGTAGCCTCAACAACGGCCTCACCGGCGACGCCCAACTGCTGATCCTCAAGGGCACCATGGACGGCATCGCCGCGATCGCCCTGGCCAGCGGCCTCGGCATCGGTGTCCCCTGCGCCGCCGCCCCCATCTTGATCTACCAAGGCGGTCTCGCCCTGTTGGCCGCCCTCCTGGGAGACCTCATCCCCGACCCGGCCACCAATCCCGCGATCGCGGCCCTCACCGGCACCGGCGGCCTCGCGATCGTCGCCATTGGCCTCAACCTCCTTGACATGACCCGCATCCGCGTCGCCGCATTTTTGCCCGCCCTCGCGATCGCCCCCCTGCTGCACCACCTCACCCGCCCCTAGGGGAGCAAAACCATCAAAATGATTTACGCTTTCTGGATGTTTGCTGAAAGTCTTAAAACTTAAGATTTCACAACGCTTCGGCAACCTAAAATTTAGATGAAGCGACATTGCAGAAAGCGTAAATTCCTTAATCTTTTCCTTAGATTTACTGGGCCGACCCGCTTCAGAAAGGAATCCAGATGATTCGGTCAGGATGCCTAATATTTGCCATGCAAATCCCCTTATCCCTTGATCCCCTATGCCCTCCACCGTGAATGATCAGATCCTGGACCTCGCCAGCCGCATTGCCTATCTCAGCAGTCAACCCCTGACCCTTCGGGAACAGCAATGGATCCGGGAAAATCGCATTTCTCTCATCATCGAGTTGGCGGCCCAGCGGGGCTATCACCAAAAGGAACGGATCTGAAGTTTTGCCTTTGAAATTGGGGCCGTCTGCGCGAGGGGGGCCGCGATCGCGCGTTGCTCTCTGGGGGCTTTGGGGCATGGCCGGGGCAGCCTGGGCGGGCGATCTGGGGCACCATCGGACCTCGGATCGCGGCGGCCCTGGGCTCCGCTCCGGGTTGGTCGGATCGTTTGCCTGGGGGGAATTTCAATTCTATGGGGGTGATTGATGGGTGGCCCGCCGCGATCGCCCCGACCCGCCCCAATCCATAAGCCCGCCCCCGCAACCCGCGCGCCTCAGAAAAGGATTGGCAATCGATGGCCCATTCCCCAGGGGATCAAGAACCGACCGGCAACTGTTAACATTTGTAGGGAAATTTGACAGCCCCCGGCTCCCTCGCTAGCCCCTCAACCCCTACCGCTTCCCTAGCGAGATCGCCCCTGGGCCGCCATCTTTCCCGCCGGTCGCGCCACGGCCCCCGCCCCACCCTGACGGAGCCAGCCCCGGCGATCGAAGCCCTCGCTCACTGGCCTGCGATGACCTTTTTTCCCATTCCCCTGCCCCGTCCCAGTGGTTCCGCCCGCACCGTCGGCCGGTCCCAGCAGCCCTGGATCCTGATGGGAATTGTGTCCGCCTTGATGTTCGGTGGCCTCGCCCATCGCCTGGTCCAGTTGCAACTGCTCAAGGGCACTGAATTCAGTGACAAGGCGGATCGCAACCGGGTCCAGAGCATCGCCAAGCCCCCGTCGCGGGGCAGCATTTTTGATCGCGAAGGGCGCATCCTCGCCGGCAGTGAGCTCACCCATTCCGTGGCGGTGTGGCGGACGGCGACGACGGATGAGGCATGGCCCCAGTTGCGCCGCAACCTGGCGACGATCCTGGAGATCCCCGAGGCCGAGATTCAAGAAAAGGTGGACACCGTGACCTATGAGTCGCGGTTTTTGGTGACCATTGACCCGGCCGTGTCGCCCGATCGCGTGACCCAACTGATGGAGGGGACGGGGTCGAGTTCGGGGCTCAATATTTCCCTCCAGTCCCGGCGGCATTATCCCCACGGGGAGTTGGCGGCCCATCTGCTGGGCTATACGGGGGAGATTAGCAAGGAGGAGTTCGAGGGCGATCGCTTTCGGGAACACCGCAGCACCAAGGGCTATCGCTATGGGGATTTCGTGGGCAAGATGGGCCTGGAAAAAACCATGGAATTCCAACTGCGGGGGGTGCCCGGTCGCGATCGCCTAGAAATTGACGGCAAGGGCAATGTGCGCCAGATCCTCGATGGCCGCGCCCCGGAGGCGGGGACGGATCTGACCCTGACGCTCGATCTGGATTTGCAGCAGGCGGCGGAAAAGGCCCTGGGCGATCGCAACGGCGCGATCGTGGCGATGGATCCACGCAACGGGGAAATCCTGGCCCTGGTCAGCCGCCCCGCCTTCGATCCCAACCTATTTTCCCGGCGCATTGACAACGCCTCCTGGCAGGCCCTCCAGCGGAAGCGCCACCCCTTCGTGAACCGAGCCGTGCAGGCTTACCCCCCCGCCAGTACCTTCAAGGTGGTGACGGCGGTAGCCGCGATGGAGTCCGGAGCCCTGCCCCCCACGGCGGTGTTGCAGACCCGGCCCTTTTTGCAGGTGGGGCCGACAAAAATCTGGGACTGGAACCGCAGCGGCTTTGGGCCGATGAATTTCGTCAGTTCCATGGCCTGGAGCAGCAACACCTTCTATGGGCAGGCGGGCCAGAAGGCGGGTCCAGAGGCCCTGCTGGGCTGGGCGCGGAAGTTTGGGTTTGGGGAGAGGACGGGCATTGAGCTGGAGTCGGAGGAGTCGAGCGGCTTGATCCCGACCCCCGACCTCAGGGGGGATCAGCGGGGGATGCCCTGGAGCCGGGTGGATACGATCAATTCCTCCATTGGCCAGGGCTATATCCAGGCGTCGCCGGTGCAGATTGCGGTGATGTTCTCGGTGTTTGCCAATGGGGGCAAGCGGGTGCATCCCCACCTGGTGCGGCGGGGGGCGGCGAGTCCGGTGCCGGAGCCGGTGTCGCTGAATTTGAAGCCTTCGACGATTGATGTGGTGCGGCGGGGCCTGCGGAGTGTGGTGACGACGGGGACGGGGGGTGCGCTTTCTGGGGGGCTGCCGCCGGTGGCGGGCAAGAGTGGCACTGCTGAAGATCCGCCCCGGGAAACCCATGCGTGGTTTGGGGCGTTTGCGCCCTATGATGCGCCGGAGATTACGGTGGTGGGTTTCCTAGAAAATGGCGGCGGCGGCGGCGGTGTGGCGGGTCCGGCGATCCGGCCGGTGTTTGAGGCGTATTTTGCGAAGCAGGCGCGCCTTAAGGCAGCTAGGGCTGGGAAGGCTCCCCAGGCTCAGGCCCAGGCGGCGGGTCAGTAGGGGCGGGGCCGAGCTGCTGGAGCAGTTGCTGGATTTCGCGGGCGCGATCGCGGCGATTCGTGCGCTGGAGTTGGTCGCGGGCCTGGGTGAGGGCTTGGCGGGCTCCGGGGCGATCGCCCTGCTGTAGGAGCACGAGGCCGAGGTTGCCATGGGCTTCGGCGAGGGTGGGGTTGGCGCTGATGGCGGCTCGGTAGGCGGCGGCGGCGTTGGGGAGGTCGCCGGTTTTGGCGAAGGTGTTGCCGAGGTTGTAGTGGGCGTCGGCGTAGGTGGGGTTGAGGGCGATCGCGCGGCGGTAGGCAGCGATGGCGTCGGCGGGCTGGTCGGCTTTGCCGTAGGCGTTGCCCCAGTGGTAGTACAGCTCGGGGGAGTCGGGCAGGACCCGGGCGGCCTGGTTAAATTCCGCTAGGGCTTCGGTGGGGCGATCGCTTTGGCTCAGGGCGATCGCCAGGTTCAATCGGGCGAGATCGAGTTTTGGATCGCGCAAAATGGCTTCCCGGTAGGCGGCGATCGCGGTGGGTAGATCGCCGCTGCCCTGGGCCGCTTCCCCCCGTTGGTAATAGCCGATCGCGGTGGTGGGGGCCGGTGCTGCGCTGGCGCTGGGGCTTGGGTTAGGGGACGGGCGGGGGGCCGAGTCTAGGGATCCGTCTAGGGCGTCTGGAGAATTGGGGGCTGCGGGGGCGCGATCGCCACTGGTCTCACCAGGGGCCAGGGCATCGGCATTGGTGTCCTGCGAGCCATTGGCAGGGACATTGGAAGGCGTTGCCACATTGGCCTCAAAACCACCACTGCGGCTAAAGATCAGCAGCCCCGTCAGCAAACACAGCGCCCCGATCGTTCCGGTGGCCACCAGCACCCACCAGCGCCATTGGGCAATGGGTTCATCCCCGTTATCCATAGAAAAATTCCGTCGCGTTCGTCCGTTGAGGGGTTGAGTGGGGGGCTAGGGGAGGGCGATCGCCTCCTGGAGACCGTGCCGCGCCAGGAGGGCCGTGCGGGCCTGCTGGGCGAGGCAATCGTCAAGGGGCTTGAGGATCACCGGTTCCCCCGTGCGCCGCGCGATCGCCTGTTGGATCAGCCAGTCCGCCAGGAAGGGATTTTTCGGCAGCAGGGGACCGTGGGAGTAGGTGGCGATCGCATTGCGGTAGAACACCCCCTCGGTGCCATCCTGGCCGTTGTTGCCAAAGCCCTTGACCACCGACGCCAGGGCCTCCGCCGTGGGTCCGAGGCGGGTGCGGCCCCCGTGGTTTTCAAAGCCAATCAGGTAGGGCACCTCCCCCAACATGGCCCGCAGATCCGCCGCGAGCCGCTGGGCCGTCACCGTCAGGACCATATTGCCGATGCAGCGGGGGGCCTCGGGGCCGGGGTGAACCGTCACCAAATCCAGCACCCCCAGGCCGTTGATGCGCTGGCCCAGGGCGGGCTCGTAATACTGCCCCAGCAGTTGCGGTGCGCCACAGGTGAAGGTGCCCGGTACCCCCGCCGCGATCGCCTCCTTGAGGATTTCCGCCTTGGCCCCTTGCAAATCGCGCATGACGATTTCCTGCTGCCGATCCTGGGCACCGCCGCCCACGAGCAAATCCACCTGGCCAAAGGCATCCGCCGGGGTCTCGCGATCGAGGGGCACCACCCGCACGGGAATCCCCCGCCACTGGCAGCGGCGCTCTAGGCAGATCACATTGCCGCGATCGCCGTAGGTGCTCATCAACTTGGGATAGAGCCAGCCAATGGTCAGTGCCGTTCCTTCGCCCATCGTGCGATCGCCCCCGTGGAGCCCTCGGAAAATCCGTCGCCCCCTAGTCTGAGGCCCCAGGGCAATCCCTGGCAAGCGATCGCCCCGGCCCGAGCCCCCGAGCCCCCGAGCCCCTAGCCATAGCCGCCGCTATTCAGGGAAGGATTCACCTCCCGCTGGAGGGCCGCCGTTGCCCGATGGTATTCGTGGGCCACCTGGGGCAGGAGCGATCGCGCCCCCTCAAAATCCTCCGTTTTGCCGCAGGTTTCCATCTGCTGACAGATTTTGTAGACCAACTGGGCTCCGATGGTGCCGCTGGTGGACTTGAGGGAGTGGGCCGCATCCTTGAGCCGCTTGCCGTTGCCGCTTTCGATGCCCACGGCCACCCCCTCCAGCAGGGCCGGGGAATCGCGTAGATAGAGCTCAATGGCCTCTTCGAGCACCTCCACATCCCGCAGGCTCTCTAGGATTTGGCGATCGAGCACATCCCCCGGCAGGTTCTCAATGCCGGGGCTGGCGATCGCGTTGGTCTCCATTGGGCCGGGTGTGGCGCTGTCCTCCCGAGGGGCCGCGATCGCGATCGCACTCCCCAGGGTCTCTAGGGCCATGCCCCCGTGGCTGCGGCCATTGCGATCCTCCGGCCGCAGATCCGCCCTCGGTTCTGGACTCGCCCCCGCGTCCGGGTTGGGGGTTGGATTGGGGGGCAATCCCTTGGGCTTGCAGCGCTCTAGGGCCTCCGCCAGCTTCTGCACCCGGATCGGCTTGCTGATGTAGTCATCCATCCCCACCGCCATGCACTCGTCGCGATCGCCCTGCATGGCATTGGCCGTCATGGCCACGATGCGCGGACGCCGGTCGGGGGGCCATTCCTGGCGGATCTGCTGCGTCGCCGCGAGGCCATCCATCTCCGGCATCTGCACATCCATCAGCACCACATCGTAGGGCTGCCGCCGCAGGGCCTCGAGCACCTCCAGGCCATTGCCCGCCACATCCGCCCGGTAGCCCATCCGCGCCAGGATCTGGATCGCCACCTTCTGGTTCACCATGTGGTCGTCCGCCAGCAGGATCCGCAGCGGGTGGCGCTTGCCCATGGACGGGTCGAAGCGATCGGCGTCCCCACTGCGCTTGGCCACCTGGATCGGGCGGCCCCCCAGCACCGTCAGCAGAATGTTGTAAAGCTGGGACTGCTTGATGGGCTTATTCAAAAACACCGAGAAGTAGCGCCGCACCTCCTGGAGGCGATCGCTCTGGCCCATGGAAGTCAGCATTACCAAAGGCAACTGCTGGGGCGAGAAGCGCTGACGGATCGCCGCCCCCAGGGCCAGCCCATCCATCTCCGGCATGTCCATGTCCAAAATGCCCAGGTCAAAGGGCACCCCCTCCGCCAACAGCCGCAGGGCTTCGGGGCCGCTTTCCACCGCTTGCGGCAGCATTCCCCAGCTTTCGGTCTGGAGGGTGAGAATGCGGCGATTGGTGGCGTTGTCGTCCACGATCAGCAGGCGTTTGCCCTCCAGCTTCGGGTGGGATTCCCCGAAGGTGACCAGGGACGAATAGGGGGCCGCCGCCGCCAGGATCGTGAAGTGGAACGTGGAGCCGTGGCCCACTTCGCTCTCGACCCAGATGCGCCCCCCCATCATTTCCGAGAGCCGTTTACTGATGGCCAGACCCAGGCCCGTGCCGCCGTACTGCCGGGTGGTGGAGGAATCTACCTGGCTGAAGGATTTAAATAAACGGTTCATGCGGTCCTGGGGAATGCCGATGCCCGTGTCCCGCACGGCGAAGTGGATCTCGTGCAGGGGGGATTGGTGCTCGCCTGATCGCCAGGGGGGTTTGGTGCCGCTGATGGGATCCGGGGCGATGGCGATCGCCTCCTCGCGATCGCGGGACTGCTCCTGGGCCGTCACCGTCACCACCACCTCACCGCGATCGGTGAACTTGAGGGCATTGCCCAATAAATTCACCAAAATCTGCCGCAGGCGCGTAATATCCCCCGAAATCAAATTCGGCACCGACGGCTGCATCCAGTAGATCAAATCAATATTCTTATCCGCCGCCTTCGGGGCCAGCAGATCCAGCGATTCCTCCACGCAACTGCGCAGATCAAAGGGCTGACATTCCAGCTCCAGCTTGCCGGACTCGATCTTAGAAAAGTCCAGAATGTCATTAATAATCGACAGCAACGCATCGCTGCTGCTGCGCACCGTCTCCACAAAATCCCGCTGCTGGGCCGACAGGTCCGTATCCAACAGCAGCCCCGTCATGCCGATCACCGCATTCATCGGCGTTCGGATCTCGTGGCTCATGGCCGCCAAAAATTCACTCTTGGCCCGGGTCGCCTCCAGCGCCTGATCCCGCGCCCGCTCCAGGTTGTCCGCCGCCTGCTGCCGCTCCAGCTCGCCGCCGATCCACTGGGCCATCAGCTTGAGCAGTTCAATGTCCACCGCCTTGAACGGACGTCCCAGGGGCGATCGGCTCCAGAAGCTCAAGGTGCCGTAGCCGCTTGGACCAACCGTTACCGACGTGCCGAGATACGCCTCAATGCCAAAATTGCCCGCATCATTGTGGCTGTTGTCATTGGCCAACTGGGCCGACTCGAAATAGAGGGGCTGATCGCGGATGAGGGTGGCCTGGAAATGGGTATCCCACAGGGGGAAACTGTCCCCGGCGCTGGGGAGGTTATTGGGCTGCAACAGGCTGTGGATGCCGACGGTCTGGCACTGCAATTCGCCCCCTTCGCTGATGCCCTCGTCGTCGATTTTGACGAGCATCCCCACCTCTAGGCCAAATTGCTCGCAGCCCATCTGCAAGAGCCGTTCGAGGCGCTCCTCAAAGTTCAGTTCCCGCGAGGCGGTGATTTGGTAGAGGTTGCGGATGGAGGCTTCGCCGTCGCGCAGTTCCTGTTCCGTGCGCTTGCGGCTGGTGATGTCGCGGGAGACGGAGATGGTGCCCTGGGGCTGGCCGGTTTCGGCGGCGTAGATGGTGCGGCTGGTGGTTTCAAACCAGACTTCGTTGCCGTCCTTGTGGCGCATCCGGTACTGGACGGTGTAGGTGGTGGCCCCTTGGGAATGGCCGCTGTCGGGGGAGTCGGAGGTGGCGAGTTCAAAGAGGGCGCGATCGTCGGGGTGGATGAATCGCCAGCGGGATTTGCCGACAAGTTCTTCGGCGTCGTAACCGAGGAGGGCGGTGCAGGCGGGGGAGGCGTAGGCGTAGACGCCTTCGGGGGTTTCGCGGGAGATGAGGTCGGTGGAGTTTTCGGCGAGGAGGCGGTAGCGTTCTTCGGCGCTGCTGCGTTCCTGCTGGTAGCGGTTGAGGGCTCCGAGCATGTTGTCGATCGCGAGGGCGAGGCTGGCCAGTTCGTCGTCGCCGTTGACGGTGAGCCGTCCGGAGAGGTCGCCGCTTTTGCCGATGGTTTCCACCTGGTGGCTCAGGCGGGTGAGGCGCGAAAGGACGAGTTTTTCGATCAGCAGGAGGGAGACGCCACAGAAGAAGAGGCCGACGGCGATGACGGCGAGGGCGAGGTAGTAGATGGCATTTTGGCCCCGCTGGTAGATGTCCCTGGGGAGGTTGACCTGGAGGACGAGGGCGGGTTGGCCGTTGAGGTCGGGCAGGAGGACGTAGCCGCTGAGGTGGTCGGGGCTGGCGGGGGCGATGCGGATGGCGCTGCGATCGCGGTGGTCGGGGGTGATGGCTTGGCGGCCCGGTCGGGGGCCACGGGGGGCAGAGCCTGAATTGCCGGGGGCGGCGGCGCGATCGCGTAGGCCCTCAAATTCTTTCCACAGGGGCAGCAGATCCGCATCGGACACGGCCACATCGCGATCGAAGGGCTCCAGCGTCATGTCCAGCTCGATGCTATTGGCCAGCTTCTGGACCTCCGCCCCATCCAAAAACCGCCCCAGGATCAGGGTGCCGCGAATCGGGCCACTGCCATCACTGGCCACAATGGGCCGCGACGCCACCAGCAGCGGCGGCCGCCCATCCGGCAGGGTCAAAATGCCACTGCGCTCGCTGGCGGGGGTGGGGTGGGTCAGCAGGGGAGCCTGCTTCAAGAGGGTATTGAGCAGCGCCCCATCCAGGGGGGCCGGTCGGGGGGCCTGCGGCTCGAACCCATAGGCCAGGGCGGGCTGCTGGTCTTCATCGAGCAGCACAAAGGCATTGAGCCGCAGGGCATTGAACGTGCGATCAATCAAATTGGACTGGATATAGGTCCGGTTGCGATCGCGGATAAACGCATAGGTATCATCCCACTCCGCATACTCCTGGGCCGACGTCCCCAAACCATTGAGATCCGCCGCCAACGCATCAATGGCCCGCTCCACATCCTGGCGGGCATACTGCACCTCCAGCGCATGGAAATCCCGGGAAATAATCACCGAGAGGGTCGTATACAGGACCAAAATCAGGCCAATTGATGCCGCCGCAATGATGCCGAGCGTCTTCTTGCGTAGGTTCACGCCCTTGCCCCTCCTGTCGAATGCCAGCCCCGTCCAATGCCACCCGACGGCCCGAGCGATCGCCACGGCCGTGACCCCGATCGCGCTGCTGGTAGCGTTCCCAAAACTGATGGAAAATCCATCCCTGATCCGTTCCCCCACGGCTCGATTGCACGGCCGCAGCTAGGCATAATGGGCGCGACCCTGCGTGGGGCATTCCGGCGATCGCGCGGTGACTGATGCAATGGTGTCCAGCCCGGATGGACGGTCGGAGTAGATGCGAATTGGCTGGGGCTACCCCCCGTCGGTCGGCCCGAAAGCATTCGCCACGACCGCAGTTGTAACCTTTACCTGATAAGTATTTAAGCCCTCACGTTCCCTATTCTACATCCGCCCCCTCTAGCCTTCGGGATCCCCCACCCGCCCCACCCCCCCCAGAATGTTGATCGTGAACGCGATCGCCCCCCAATTCACGGCAAACTGAAAACACACCCATCCCCCCACCCCCACCCCCTCTGACCTCGACCCGACCCCCGCTCGTCCGTTGATCCGTTCCCCCCGCCTGACGCCATGATCTATTCGGTAGCCGACGCCCACGACGCCCTCGATCGCCACTACGAGCGCATTACCCGCATCATCCTCGCCCGCCAAAACCCCATCAGCGGTCTGTTGCCCGCCAGCACCGCTGTCAATGTCCACGGCAACTACACCGACGCCTGGGTGCGCGATAACGTCTACAGCATCCTGGCCGTGTGGGGCCTCGCCCTGGCCTACCGGAAACTGGGGGTCGAAACCGGGCGCACCTACGAATTGCAGCAGAGCGTCGTCAAACTCATGCGCGGGCTCCTGGCGGCCATGATGCGCCAAGCCCACAAGGTGGAGCGGTTCAAGGTGACCCAGGATCCCATGGACGCCCTCCATGCGAAATATGACACGGCCACGGGCCATCCGGTGGTGGGGGATGGGGAATGGGGCCATTTGCAGATTGATGCCACGTCACTGTTTCTGCTGGCCCTGGCCCAGATGACCGCCTCGGGCCTGCAAATTGTCTATTCCATTGATGAGGTGAATTTTGTCCAAAACCTCATCTACTACATCGGTCGGGCCTACCGCACGGCGGACTATGGCCTGTGGGAGCGGGGCAACAAGCTCAACCACGGTCGCCCGGAGCTCAATGGCAGTTCCATGGCCATGGCGAAGGCGGCCCTGGAGGCGCTCCACGGGTTTGATCTGTTTGGCCCCTACGGTTCCCAGGCGTCCGTGGTCCATGTGCTCGAAGACGAGGTGGCCCGGACGCGGGTGATGCTCGAATCCCTGCTGCCTCGGGAGTCGGCGTCGAAGGAGGTGGATGCGGCCCTGCTCAGTGCCATTGGTTTTCCGGCCTTTGCGATTGAGGATGAGGCTCTGGTGGAGCGCACCCGCGATCGCATCTGCGAAAAGCTGGAGGGGCGCTACGGCTGCAAGCGGTTCCTGCGGGACGGCCACCAAACGGTGCTAGAGGACACCAGCCGCCTCCATTACGATCCCTACGAACTGAAGACCTTTGAGCATATCGAGTGCGAATGGCCCCTGTTTTTTAGCTATTTGCTGCTCGATGCCCTATTCCGGGGCGATCGCGCCACCGCCGAAGCCTATCACCGCAAGCTCGAAGCGGTGGCCGTGGAAGAAAATGGCCTCCAACTGTTGCCCGAGGTGTACTACGTTCCGGGCAATCGCATCGACGCCGAACGGGAAAATCCCGGCTCCCAGGATCGCGAACCTAACGACAACATCCCCCTGGTCTGGGCCCAATCCCTGTGGATGGTGGGGCAACTGATCCTGGAGGGCTGGCTCGATCCGGCGGACCTCGATCCCCTCAACCGTCGCCAGCGGGTGGGGTCCCTGCGGGTGCCCCTGGTCCAAGTGGCCCTGTTGGCGGAGGACGAAACCCTCCAGCAGCAGCTTGCGGTCTACGGCATTGATGCCCAAACGCCCCAGCAGGTGGCCCCGATCCAGGTGCGCCACGCCCGGGATCTGTCCGCCGCCTATGCCCAGGTGGGCCGCAATGACAAATTGGGCCTGAGCGGTCGCCCCGTCCGCCGCCTGCGGAGCCTGACCACCTCGCGGCTCTATCAAATTCGCGGGGAAACCATTGTCTTTTTGCCCTCGTGCCTGGACCCGGATCAGTTCTATCTGAGTCTGGATACGGAGTTTTTGGCGGCCCAGATCCGCAGTGAACTGAGCTACGTCGGTCGCCACTGGCAGCAGTTGGGACGGCCCACCTTTACGCTGCTGCTGACCCACGCCATGGTGGATGACGCGGAGGGGAATGTGGATCCCATCGGCCCGCTGCTGAACCTGGTGGCGGAATTTAAGCAGGGCAGTTGTGATGGGGTGCCCGTGCGGCTGGGCCATCTCAATCAGTTTGTGTTGACGGCGGGCAGTGAGCGCATTGATTTTCTCCATGGGTTCGAGTTTTCCCAGGAGACGGCGGTGCCGATGGGCCGGGGCGATCGCCACTGGTATTTGCCCTACGATCCGGCGGCGACGGTGCCCCTGAGCAGCCAGCGGGAATATCAACTGGAAACGGAAACGGAGCCGGAAATTCTCCTGGGGCAGTTGCGCCAGTCGGCGAACCTCTACGAGCAGATTGAACTGTTGCAGGATTTGCTGCGGCGGCTGGGGGCGTCCCATGAGGCGGATTTTCCCGGTGGGCGCTGTAGTTTGGGTCATTTGGTCGATGAGGTCTATGCCCGGGCGGCGGCGGGGCGATCGCTCCCTCGCGGAGGAGATTTGCCGCCCCGGCGGGAGCCGTTCTGGGCGATCGTGCGGCGGGCGGCGGGGTTGCAGCATAAAACCGACATGGGCCTGTCCGATGCGGTGACGGATCTGCTGGTGCGCCAAAAGCTCATTGCCGTGGGCCGCGCCTACAGCGAAGACGCCACGATCGATTCCCCCATGGCGCGGGAGGATATCGCGGCGAAGATTGACCATTTTTGCGGGGAGGATATCCGCGATCGCGTCCTCAGCCAGGAAATTCTGGTGGATTTGGGGGTGTTAATTAAAGCTAATCCGGACGCCTTTAAGGGATTTTTGACCCTGCGGACGAGCTACTTTATCCTGCTGCTCACCAGCGATTTGGGGCGCGAGCTGGGCCTACCCCAGGACGAAGCCTACGAACGGCTGATGGATCTGAGCCCCTTTGCCATCAAAACCCGGATGCGCCAGGTCCTCGAAGGGTACCAGGGGGCCACGGCGGCCCTGCGGCAACAGGAGGGCCTGCGGGTCCAGGGCACCGGCGGCATTGAATGGGTGCTGCCGGACCAGGAGGAAGCCAAGGCCATCACGCCCCCCGCCGGGAGCTGGGCTCGCCAACGGCAGATGGATGGGGCCGTCAACCGCGTCCCCAAAGGGTTCTATGAGCGGGTGTGGGAGCTGCTGGCCCACTGCAAGGGCATCGTCATTGGGGACAAGCTGGAGCGCCGCAACCGCCTAGATAGCGCCCTGCTGCGATCGGAAATGACGGCGGGGGAGAAGAATTTTGCCCTCCAGGTGGAATATCTCCTCAATAAGATCGAAGCGCCCACCTACCGGCAGGCGTGCATCGAGGCGCTGATGGAACTGTCGGCCCTGACGCGCCACAACCCGGAGCTGCGGATTGATGATTATGTGGTCCTGGATGTGCTGATTGGCTACACGGTGCGGCTGGCGTGGCTGGAGAAGCATCCCCACGATGAGGGGCGCTATGAGGAGGTCAAAGCCCAGGCGTGGCAGCGGTTCTATGAAACGTCGCCCTATGAATGTGCGCGGTTTGTGGTCAAGGCGTTCCAGTACTTGATCGAAATGGCGGCCCAGGAGGCCCGGGAGCGGGAGGCGGCGATCGCGGCGGCGGCGGCCCAGGACCATCACGATCATCACCACGGCGAGGGGGGCCATGATCGCGGCTAGGGAAACCGCCACGGGGGCGATCGCGGGGCCATTTTTGACAACCCGGCGGCGGCTGGCCCTGTGGTATGCGATCGCCACGGCGGTGCTTCTGGTCCTGGTGGCCTGCGGGTTCTATGGCTACGCTCGGGCCACCTTGATCGAACGGGTGGATGACACCATCGAACATGCCGTTGAACTGGTGGTGCGATCGCTGGTGGTGGAAACGGCGGAACTGCGGGATCTGGCCGCCCCACCGGGCCTCCAGGGACAAATTCAAGTCACTCGCCCCCGGGTCAATATCGAAGCCAGCTTCCGGGACAACAGCGGCACCGTCTGGACCGACGTGGAGGACGATCGCATCGACCTGGAATGGTTCAGCCCGCGCGGCGACCTGCTCTGGACCAGCTTTGACCCGCCCCTGCCGCTGCCCCTCAAGGTCGATCGCCACGGCACCACCGTCCACCTCCCCCACCCCGGCGGCGAGGCCGGTGAACCCATGGTCCTGCGGCAACTGGCCCAGCCCGTCCACAGCCAAAATCAACTGCTGGGCTACCTGCGGGTGAGCCACCCCTGGTTTGAGGTGTCGCGCCCGGTGCGGCGGCTGGTGCTGGAACTGGGCCTGGGCACCGGCGCGCTGGTGGTCACCGTGGCCGTGGTGGGCTGGTGGCTGTCGGGCATTGCCATGGAGCCGGTGCGCGAATCCTACCAGCGGCTGCGCCAGTTCACCGCCGACGCCTCCCACGAACTGCGCAACCCCATCGCCACGATCCAAACCCAGGTGCAAGTCGCCCTCGCCACCCCGGAGCCGACCCTGGGGCGATCGCAACTGGAAACCCTCGAACGACTGACCCGCCGCCTGGGACGCTTGGTGGAGGATTTATTATTTTTGGCCCGCCAGGACAGCCCACCGGGGGATGCCCAGGGGAACCACCTAGGGGAGGCCGTGCCCCTGGATGAACTGCTGGCGGCGGTGATCGAAGAGCAGCAGGCGATCGCCCAACAGCGCCACATTCGCCTCGATCTGGAACTCGATGCCCTAGAACTCGATCGCCTCGATGCCCTCGATCCGGCAGAGGCGGCGGCGGCCCTGTGTGTCCGGGGCGATCGCGATCGCCTCGCGCGGCTGTTCGTGAACCTTCTCGACAACGCCCTCCAATACACCCCTCCGGGCGGCCGCATCACCGTCCTGCTGGATCGGCCCCCACCCCCCGAACCGGGCTGGCGCATCCAAATCCAAGACACGGGCATCGGCATCCCCCCCGACGCCATCCCCCTCCTGTTTGAACGGTTCTACCGCGTCGATCCGTCCCGCCGCCGCCCCGACAGCCCCACGGGCGATCGCTCCACCGGCACGGGTCTTGGCCTCGCGATCGCCCAGGCCATCGTCCGCCAACACGGGGGCCGCATCGCGATCGCCAGCCAGCCCGACCAGGGCACCACCGTCACCGTCACCTTGCCCCCCATGGCCTAATCCCCACGGATCTGCAACGGAATCGCGGGGACTGGGCGGGGACTGGGCGGGGTTTCCCCGCCCCTACGGTTGGTTGCACGAAACCCTATCGACGGATGGCCCCCCATCCCCTAGACTGGCGACAGCGAAATGCGTTACAAAACGCAATAAACTCGCAATCCTAAACCCTCCCCATCCCGCTGCGGTCGCCCCCATCTCCCCTATCGCCCTTCCCCGCCATGAGCCCCGACGCCGTTGTCCCTTCGACCCTTTTTCTCACGCTGCTGATGGGAATTGGGCTACTCTTTTTCATCCGCGCCTCCGTTAAGGACCGCACCGAAATCGCCCAGTTCGCCATCGATCGCCCCGAACCTGCCCTGCGGGATGCCCTGCGCCAATACTTCGCCGATCGCGGCTATCAACCCATCGCCGTCGATACCGAGCGCGATCGCGTCACCCTCGAAGGATTCGTTAGCCCCAGCCTGCCCCTCGCCCTCTTCCTGAGCCTGCTCGCCGCGATCGGCCTGGGGTGCCTCGGCCTCATCCTGGTCCAACTGCTGCCCCCCTACGGCTTTGCCCCCATGGCGATCGTCCTGATGGCCCCCGTCGCCGGGTGGTTCTACTGGCGCAAAGCGGGCCGCCTCGAACAGGTCCAAATCGCCAGCGGCCCCGCCAGCGGCGACGATCAACCCCGCACCCTGAAAGTCATGGCTCACCGGGACGAAATCGCCACCCTGAGGGAAACTTTGAATCTAAAGGAAACCTAAGAAAAATGACCGTTCGCCCCAAAAAGTAACAACCTACTCTTGGCGAACGGCCATGCTATCGCTACAATCCCAAGCAAGTTCGGTCGAATACGCACCCAAAATAGACGCCAACCGGACCTAGCCACGGGCAAACCTCAAACACTTCGGGCATTGCCGAGCGCGGAGGGGAATGAAGTTAGAACGATCAATAACGATCTATCTGAAGCTCAATCGGGGAGAATTTCGAGGCCCCTAGCCCGTGACGGCCACCGGCAGAACCTCCTGTTCCTCCCACTCCCGCAGGCTCGGAAACAGGAAATGATTCTCCTCAACGTACTGGGCACCGAACAGCCCTTTCTCCGCCCAAAAGTACCGATCAGTGGTATGCTCGTTACGCCGAACGAGGACTAGGGCAGGAGGAGCAATTCCTTCAGCCTTAATAAACTTGCGTGCTGCCGTGACCGGTTTATCCTCGCCACTCTCGATGCTAAACTGGGGCACGTTTTCCAGGATTCTCCGGCCTTCCTGGCGACGACGACTCTTCCGCTTGCGTCTCCTAGCCAAACTACCAACCTCCCGTAGCGACAAGTGTAGTTATAGTTACAAAAACCGAGCAAAGTATATCCGCTTTGGGCCTTTTTTACAACTTGTTTTAGGGGTTTTCTAGGGACATTCAGGGCGGATTGGTAGCAGAAGCGACGATTTACTCGGTTTTTGACGATTTTTCGGATGCCGCCACAATGCCCGGAATTTCGTCGGGGGGCCACGATTTTACGGGTTCTTTCTTTACAATCAAATCAATTCCATCGGCGTGGATTCGGTGGGGGCCTTGGGGCCGTGCCGGGGCCGGGGATTTGTTTTGAAGGGGTTTATGGTGATCCCTGATGGCTGAGGGGGCGGTGGCGATCGCGGGATTGGCGGGAGAGGGGGATGAGGGCATGGGGGCGATCGCGAGTCCGGCGTTGGTGGAGTTGTGCCGTGCCCAGGTGGATTTGCTGACGGGCAGTTTTGGGGCGACGCTGGCGATTGTGTATTTGGCGCGTCCGCAGGGGACTGGGGATGGGCCGATGGGGCTGGTGCCGGTGGTGATGTATCCGGAGCGGCTGGGGGCGGTGCGGGCGTTGGGGGCGGCGCGGCGCGATCGCCCTGGGGAACTGTTTGTGGATCCGCTGGGGGGGACGGAGTTGGATCCGTTGGGGGATGGGGCTGAACCGATGGCGGCGGCGACGGCTCGACCGGGGGGGCGCGATCGCGCGGCGGCCCGTCCGCCGGAACGGGTGGCGTTGGCGGGGGAGGGGTCGGTGCTGACGAATCGGCTGGTGGTGCCCCTGGTGCAGAAGGGGGCGATGTTGGGGGTGCTGGCGCTGGATCGGCCAACGGTGCCCTGGACCACCTGGGAGCGGGGGCAGATTGATCGGGTAGCCCAGACGTTGGCGCTGGCTTGCGGGCTCGATCGCGATCGCCAGTGGTTTGAGGGGGCCTACGATCGCCAGCGGCAGATTGGGGCCTATCAGCGGGATTTGCTCCATGATTTGCTGCACCAGTTCCGCAATCCCCTGACGGCGGTGCGGACGTTTGGCAAGCTGTTGCTGCGCCGGTTGCAGGGCCAGGAGCGGGAGGGGGCGATCGCGGCGAATCTGCTGCGGGAAAGTGAGCGGCTCCAGCAGATTGCCCTTCAGGTGGTGCAGGCGATTGATATTGATCTAGAGGGGGCTGGGGGCGATCGCGGGGCTTCAGCGGCGACGGTCCCGACCTTGGGGGTGTTGGCGTTGGCGGCGGGCGATCCAGGGGATGGGGCGGGGGTGGATCCGGGAGCGGGGGCGATGCCGACGGGGAAGCCTGTGGCCCTGTTGCCCGGTGCGGCTCCGGCGATCGCGGCGGTGGGGGAGGGGGCCTGTGCGATCGCGGCGGTGTGGCAGGGGGCGATCGCGGCGGCGGAGGCGGTGGCCCTGGAGCGATCGCTCACCTTTGCGGCGGCGGCCCCGGAATCCTGGCCTCGGGTGCGGGGGGATGGGCGGCTGTGGCGGGAGGTGTTGGGCAATGTGCTCGACAATGCCATTAAATATGCGGCTCCGGGGGGCCAGGTGCGGGCGATCGCCCAGGTGATTGATCCCTGTCCGCTGCCGGTGGACCCAACCAATCCCGCCATGGATCCGGAGGGGGGCCTGGGCCGTGCGCCCCGGTCGATCGCGCCGGTGCCGGGGGGATCTTATATTGCGATCGCGGTGACCAATAGCGGGCCGCCGATTCCGCCGGAGGATTTGCCGAGTTTGTTTGAGCGCCATTACCGGGGCAGCCGCGCGGCGGGGCCGATCGAGGGGAGCGGCCTGGGGTTGGCGATCGTGCGGGAGTTGGTGGAGCGGATGGGGGGCGCGATCGAGCTGTTTAGTCCCGCGATCGCCGCCATTCCCGGTGCGGTGCCGGAGGGGGCGATCGCGCCGGATGCCCCGCCCCAGGGCACCACGGTTCTGCTGTGGCTGGCGATCGCCCCGTCGGATCCCCCCTAGACCCGTGGGACAATGGCCCCAGATCATCCCAGATGATCAAGGATGATCGAGACCATCGCCGGACCATCGCCCCGGCCTACACACGTTACGCAGGGCAAGGAAATTGGCCAATAGTTGGTGGGAAATTACCGTCCGCTGCCACTCGGATCTAGAGGAGAGCGCCTTTTGGCGGATGGAGCAATTTGGTTGTAAAGGCACCTCCGTCAGCGGTAAGGGGCGGCAATACACCGTCGCCGCCTACATTTTGCAGGAGCGCGCCCAGTTGATGGATCTGTCGGCCCTGGCCCTGGCCCTGCGCCAAGATGCCCTGGTGTTGGGCATTGCGGAACCGACGGTCACCTGGAAGTTGATCGATGAGGAGGACTGGTCCAGCAGTTGGAAGGACCATTGGGAACCCCAGGAAATTGGCGATCGCTTCCTGATCTGCCCCGCATGGCAAACGCCACCGGAGTCGGCGGGCGATCGCGCGATTTTGCGCCTGGATCCGGGGGTGGCCTTTGGCACCGGTGCCCACGCCACGACGCAGCTTTGCCTTGAATCGCTGGAAATTCGCTTTGATGGGGAGCCGACGGACGCGATCGTGGCGGATATTGGCTGTGGGTCCGGCATCCTCGCGATCGGTGCATTGATGCTCGGGGCGCAGCAAGCCTACGCCGTGGACATTGACCCGATCGCCGTGCGGGCGGCCCGCTCCAACCGCGATCTCAACGACATCCCGCCGGAGCGCATGATCGTCGAGCCCGGCTCCCTCAGCGACCTCACGGAACTGCTCAAGGGGCAGCCGGTGGATGGCTTTTTCTGCAATATTTTGGCGGAGGTCATTATTGATTTGATTCCCCACATGGCCGCCATTTCCAAAAAGACCACCTGGGGGGTCATTAGCGGCGTTTTGGCGGAGCAAGTTAAGCCCATCCACGATGTGTTGGAGCAGAATGATTGGATTGTGGCGACCCTCTGGAAACGGAAGGAATGGTGCTGTTTTAATATCCGCCGTTCCTAATGGTTTGATTCTGGAATTGGGCTGATTGGGGTAGGGTGCGTTCGGTCCTTTAATTCAACGCGATCGCGTCGCCATGCCGAACGCACCGACAGCCCCAGATCAACAGCTCAACGGGCTCTAATTCGCATCAGGTGCTGAAATATTTCGCCGCCGGATGGTAGGCCACGATCGCGGTGGTGGACTGTTCTGGATAAAGCTGTTCGCTCTCGTCCATGTGGAGGCCAATGCGATCGCTCCCGAGCAGATCCAACTGTTTGTACTGATCCTGCATATTCGGGCAGGCGGGATAGCCAAAGCTGTAGCGGGATCCTTGGTAGCGCTGGGCGAGAATGTCGCGGATATTGTCCGGTTCTAAATCGCCGTAGCCCAGTTCGCTGCGGATGCGGGCATGGAGCCATTCCGCCAGGGCTTCCGCCACCTGGACCGCGAGCCCATGGAAGTACAAATAGTCCGTATATTGGTTGGCCGCAAAAAGACTTTGGGCAAATTCCGTGGCAATGTCGCCGACGGTGACCGCCTGCATCGGAAACACATCCACCTGGCCGCTGTCCCGCGTGGCGAAAAAGTCCGCAATGCACAGCCGCCGCATGGATTTTTGGCGCGGAAATTCAAAGGATTGAACCGGCTCTAAATCCCGCACATTGGCCCCCTTTTCAATGGCCGCCGGGTCATAAATGTAAAGCGTATTGCCCTGTGCATTGCAGGGGAAATAGCCATAGACCACCTGGGGATGCAGCAGGTTCTCCGCGATCGCCCGCGATCGCCACTGGTCCAGGATGGGATGCACCGTTTCCTGGAGGAATTGGTTGTACTCCTCCCGGCTTTGGTCGCGCGGTTTACGGAACTGCCATTGACCGGCGAATAATGCCTGCAAATCGAGGTAATTGAACACGTCCGCCAGGGGGATTTCATCGCCCTTGAGGATGCGCGTCCCCCAGAAGGGTGGTACGGGGCGATCGAGCTCTAGGGTCACCGCCTCGGAACGCTGGGTATCCGCGATCGCCGGTTCCGCCGGATCTGCTGAAACCTTCTCGGGTGCCGGTTCCTCCGCGATCGCCGCCGGTTGCGCCTCCGCCAAATCCCCCTGGAAACCGGTGGCATCGTCCCAAAGCCCCGCCGCCTTTGCCGGCATGAGCTTATCCATGAAATTCAAATCCGCAAAGGCATCTTTACCGTAAATCACCCGCCCTTGATACACCGCCTGACAGTCGTTATGGACAAATTTCGGAGTCAGGGCCGCCCCCCCCAAAATCACCGGCACCGAAATGCCCCGCTCATTAAATGTGGCTAAATTGTCCTTCATGAACGCCGTGGATTTCACCAACAAACCGCTCATGGCGATGCAGTCCGGGCGATGCTCCTCATAGGCATCAATGATATTTTCCACCGGCTGCTTAATGCCCAGATTAATCACCCGATAGCCATTATTGGTGAGGATAATGTCCACCAAATTCTTGCCAATGTCGTGGACATCCCCCTTGACCGTAGCGATCAAGAACGTGCCCTTGGCATTACTGACCCCCGACTCGGATTTTTCCATGTGGGGTTCCAGGTAGGCGACGGCGCTTTTCATGGTTTCCGCCGACTGCAACACGAAGGGCAATTGCATCTGACCGGAAGCAAATAAATCCCCCACCACCTTCATGCCATCTAGCAGGAACGTATTAATAATTTCCAGGGGAGGATATTGGGCCAGGGCCTGATCGAGCACCGGCTCTAGGCCAATGCGTTCGCCGTCGATAATGTGGCGCTTGAGCTTTTCTTCGAGGGGCAACTGTTCATCCACCCCCGCATCCCGTTTGGTGGTTTTCCCCTCAAACAGTTGGGTCAATTTCCCGAGGGGATCGTAGGTGCAAATGTCCCCGTCGAATTGGCGGCGATCGTAGATCAAATCCCGGCAGATTTGCTGGTGGTCCGGCTCAATTTTGCTCAGGGGCAGGATCTTGGCGGCACTGACGATCGCGGCATCCATCCCCGCCTCCATGCACTCGTGGAGGAACATGGAATTGAGCACCTGACGGGCCGCCGGATTCAGGCCAAAGGAAATATTAGAAACCCCCAGAAGAATGTGGCAACCGGGCAGATTTTCGCGGATGCGGCGGATCGATTCCACCGTCGCCGCCCCATTGGCCCGATCCTCCTCGATGCCCGTGGAAATGGGCAGGGCGAGGGTATCAAAAAAGATTTCGTGGGGCGGAATGCCGAATTCCACCGCCTGACGGTAGGCCCGCTGGGCGATCGCGAATTTCTGGTCAGCGGTGCGTGCCATGCCCTGCTCATCGATGGTGCCGATGACCACCCCCGCGCCGTACTGTTTCGCCAGGGCCAGCACCTGCAAAAAGCGCTCTTCGCCGTCCTCGTAGTTGGTGGAGTTGAGGATGCACTTGCCCCCGGCCACCTTGAGGCCCGCCTCCATCTTGGTCCATTCCGTGGAGTCGAGCATGAGGGGCAAGGTCACGTTAGTCACCAGGCGCGACACCAATTCGTGCATGTCCGCCTCCCCGTCGCGCCCCACATAATCCACGTTCACATCCAAGACGTGGGCTCCTTCCTTCACCTGGGCCTTGGCGAGGGCGATCAACCCATCCCAGTCTTCCGCGTTGAGGAGATCGCGGCATTTCTTCGAGCCGCTGGCGTTGAGCCGTTCCCCCACAATTAGAAAAGAGTTGTCCTGCTCGTAGGGTTGGGCGCTGTAGATGGAGGCCGCCGAGGGCACATAGGCCAAATCCGTGGGGGTGGCTTCCGCGTCGGAGAGTTGACCGGCGGCCCGTTCGCACGATCGCCGGACGGCGCGCGGTTTCGGGTTCAGGGTCGGCGCGATCGCGGCCAACTGGGCAATATGATCCGGCGTGGTGCCGCAGCAGCCCCCCACCACCTGCACCCCAAGATCCTCCACGAACCGGTGCAGGGCCATGCGCAGCTCAATGGGCGAGAGTTTGTAGTGGGCCACGCCGCCGATATTTTCCGGCAGCCCCGCGTTGGGAATGCAGGAAATCACAAAGGGGGCATTTTCCGACAAATATCGAATATGTTCCGTCATGCGATCCGGCCCCGTGGCGCAGTTGAGCCCCAGGATATCGATCGCGAAAGGCTCCAGAATTGCCACCACGGCGCTGATGTCACTGCCCACCAGCATCGTCCCCGTGGTTTCCATGGTCACGGACACCATCAGGGGCAGACGGCTCCCCCGCGATCGGAACGTATCCTCGATGCCATTGAGGGCCGCCTTGATTTGCAGCACATCCTGGCAGGTTTCCACAATCAGCAGATCCGCGCCCCCGTCAAACAAACCCGCCGCCTGTTCCGCATAGGCCGCGCGCATGGAATCAAAATCAATGTGGCCCAGGGTCGGCAGCTTAGTTCCCGGCCCCATGGAGCCCGCCACAAAGCGCGGTTTTTCCGGCGTGGAATAGTCCTGGGCCAAGTCCTTCGCCAGGGCCGCCGCCGTTTTGTTCAGCTCATAGGCGCGATCGCCCAGGTCATATTCCGCCAGAACGATCGACGTGCCGCCAAAGGTATCCGTCTCAATGACATCCGCCCCCGCCTCTAGGTATTTGCGATGGACATAGGCCACCGCCTCGGGTTTGGTGACCACCAGATATTCATTGCAGCCCTCGTAGTGGGCACCGCCAAAATCCTCCGCCGTCAGATCCTGGGCCTGGAGCAGGGTGCCCATGCCGCCGTCGAACACCAGCACCGGGCGATCGCGGTGGTGCAGACGCTCTAGGAAGGGGGAACGGATAGCCATCGGAGCCGGGGGGGTCGTCGTCAGCGCAGTCGTCATCGGAGTCATCGGGGAAGAGGATGTCGCGGAGGCGGCCATGGTGTACGGAAGGGGTGCCGGTTAGGATTGCCGGGGGGCGGGGATGAGGGATTGTAATTGTCCATTGTGCCGGATTCCGACCGACCCGGTGAACTAGCCGCGCCGCAATGGGTCAAGTTAAAACTCAAAGGGAACCAGGAGCACCCCCCATGGACTTTACCGCCGCGATTCGGGCCTATAACGCCGCTGATCGCCTGCCCACGATTCTCACGCGCCTCCGGGAGCAGACCGACGCCGACGCGATCGCCTGGGAGGTGCTGGTTGTGGACAACAACAGCCGCGACGGCACCGCAGCGGTGGTGGACCAATTTCGCCCCACCTGGCCCGATCGCATCCCCCTGCGCTACGTCAATGAGGCCCAACAGGGGGCGTCCTATGCCCGTCGCCGTGCGATCGATGAGGCCCAGGGCACCTGGATCGGCTTTTTGGATGACGACAACTGGCCTGCCCCCAACTGGGTCCGCAGCATCCTGGATTTTGCCGAAAATCACCCCCGCGCCAGCGTCCTGGTGGGCCAAATCCACGGGCAATTTGAGGTGGAACCGCCCAAAAACTTTCAGCAAATTGCCCACTTTCTGCCCGTCATTGAACGAAGTCGAAAAGCCTTTTGCTACAACACCTATCGCCACGCCAAAAAGAAAGTGATGCCCCCCGGTGCGGGCATGGCGGTGAAGCGACAGGTGTGGCTCGATTGTGTGCCTAAAAAGCTAGTCCTGAAAGGCCCCGTCGGCAGCAATTTGACCGCCAAGGGAGAAGATATTGAGGCGCTGTTGCACATGGTCAGCCAGGGCTGGGAGGTGTGGTTTAACCCGGATCAACATATTGATCACCACATTCCCCGCTGGCGGTTTGAGCGGGCCTATTTGCTCAAATTTTTTAGGGGCGTTGGCCTGGGGCGCTACCAAACGCGGAAGTTGTCCTATCCCCGCTGGAAATGGCCCCTGATGGTGCCGGTGTATTTCGCCAATGATCTGCGGAAATGGGTCGTATTTTGGTGGCGGCATCGGCGGGAGTTGGGGGCGGATGTGGTGGCGGCGAGTCAGATGGAAATGCTGACCTATACCCTAATCAGTCCTTTTTATTTGTTGAGGCAGCGGCTATGGCGACCCTAGGATCGACGGGGGGGGCGGTGGCGGGCGATCGCGCGATCGCGCCGCGTCCGGTACGTTTTTTGATTCAGTATCACCATGGCCTCGATGAACTCAACGGGGTGGTGACCTATGTCCATACCCTTGATCGCACCCTGCGGCGGCGGGGCCTAGAAACGCGGTTAATTTCCACCAAAGCGACGGGATTGGGAAACTGGATCGCCGCGATTGCCTGGGCGGATGTGGTGCATCTGAACTCGAACCATTTAGGGTTTGCGATTTTATGTAAATTGCTGGGCAAAAAAACGGTGATTAAATATCACTATTTGCTCTATCAATCGGCCCACTGGCATTATGAACCCATGGGCTTTTGGCGGCGGCTGCGGGTGGAATACAAAGCTGCATTTCCGCCTCGTACCGCGCCTCTGAAATGGCAGCTTTTTGTCATCGTTAAATTTTTGCGGCTGGCGGTGCGCCTCGCGACGGTGGCCATGGTGGATCGCCACACGGCCTGTAGTCAGTTTTTGGGGGAATCCTGCTCCCTGCCCATGGCGGTGACGACGGTCTATAACCCCATTGAATTGGAAGGGGATGCCCCGCCCAAAACCCTGGCGGATTTGGCTGAACCCCATACGTTCACCTTTGCGGGGCGGGTGGTGCGCGATAAGGGACCGGCGGTGCTGCTGGCGGCGGCGCGGATCCTGGCGGAGCGGGGGCGATCGTTCCGGGTGGTGCTGCTCGGCGATGGGCCAAGCCGTGCGGCCCTGGAGGCAGATGTGGCGGCCTGGGGGTTGGGCGATCGCGTGGAATTTTTAGGCTGGCAGTCGCGGGAGGCGGTGCTGGCGCAGATGGGGCGATCGCTGGCGGTGGTGGCCCCGTCCCAGTGGCAGGATCCGGCCCCCTATGTGGCCATGGAAGCGGCCAGCCAGCAAACGGCGTCGATCGTGGCGCGGGTGGGGGGGCTGCCGGAAATGGTGGGGGACCACGGCTGGATTTTTACCGCCGATCGCGTGGATGAGCTGGCGGATCTGATGGAAGGTTGCCTCCAGGATCCGGCGGGGGCGATCGCCCGGGGCCGCAAAGCCTATGAATACACCCGCGCCACCTTTTCGAGCGATCGCGCCGCCGATACCCTGCTGGAGGTGTGCGCCCCCCTGCTGCCGCCCAAGTTACGCCCCCAGCTTGCCCCCGCGATCGCTCCGAATGCCCCCCAACCCTAAAGCGCCCATGCTGATCTACCTCGTCACCCGCCACAACTCCAGCCCCATCGACTGGTACCTCGAGCTGTGGGGCCATAGCCTGCCGATGCCCGTGGAGGTGATCTACTACGAAGATTTACCGAAACGGCGATCGCTCCCCGTGGGTACCTACATTTTCTCGGACCTGGAACGGCTCGATGGCCCCCTGCTCACCGTCGCCGGTCAGGTGTGGCAGCAGCTCGCCCACCACGATCGCCCCATGGCCCTGCTCAACCACCCCTACCGTTCCATGCGGCGCTATGAATTGCTGCGCACCCTCAGGGAACAGGGCATCAACGCCTTCGATATCTATCGCCTGACGGAGCATCGTCGCCCCCAACGGTTCCCCGTCTTCATCCGGGGCGAAAATGACCACCGGGGTAGCCTAACGGGCCTATTGAACACGGCGGAAGAGCTGGAGGCCGCGATCGCGGATTTGGCGGAGCGCGGCGAAAATCCCTACGACAAAGTGATCACGGAATACTGCAACGTCGCCGATGCCGATGGGGTGTTCCGTAAATATTCCGCCTTTGTGGTGGGCGATCGCGTCCTGCCCCTCCATGTGGCCGGCCATAGGCATTGGGTCGTCAAAACCCGCCGCCTCGAAACCGACGCGATCGCCGAGGACCACGCCGCCCTCCTGCGGGACAACCCCCACGCCGACCAAATCCGACAAATTTTTTCCCTGGCCCGCATCGCCTATGGCCGCATTGACTACGGCTTCCTGGGCGATCGCCTCCAGGTGTGGGAAATCAACACCAACCCCTCCATCGTCCTGCCCGCCAACCAGCGCGCCACCGACGCCACCATGGACCAATTCCGCCGCAGCCTCGCCGATGCCTTCGCCGCGATCGCCCCGCCCCCCCGCGATCGCCCCGCCCCCCTGACCCTCACCTGGCCCCGCCCCGATCAGGACCTCGGCAAAGGATTTATCGAACGGACCAGCGACTGGTTCCCCGGCCTCTCGACCCCCCAAAAGGCCCAACTGCGGCGTGTCCTGCGGCGAATCAAACAACGGCTCCGCTAGATCCCACCGGCATTGCGCCCCCCAGACCCGAACGTTCCCAAGATGTTCGGCAAGTCTGGGCTGCCCCGCGATCGCCCCTGTTCATCCCCCGTTAACCCAGCGATTACCTCATCCCCCCACCGCCGTTAATCTCCATTCCCTAAGATTCAATCGGCTCTCCGACCTTGGCCCCGCCATTCCCCAGAGCCCCGGTTTCCATCGCCCGCCCCCTTGAGCGCACCCCCAGGACCGATGAAAGCCACTCCTCCTTATTGGCAATCCTTATCATTTTCATCAGGGAATAATTGCCACCGCCACCCCCTTCGCCCTGACCACCCCCTTCACCGGTCCGTGGCCCCCCGTAACTGCCGTCCCCTTAGCCACCCCTCCCCCATTGCGACCCGTGCTGGCCCCGGCCACGCGATCGCCCGCCGCCGAAACCGGCAAACTCTGCGATAGTCAATTCCATTGCAGTGGAGCAGGACTAGCCCTAGGCCCCGGCCTAGCCGCGAGCCCCGCCCCAAAAACTGAACTTCCTGGTGTGAGGATTTGAACGACATCATGTCTAGCTTGTTTTGGAACAGCCTAAAATTGGGCTCCATGGCCCTTGGCGTCTCGCTGTTGCTGGCCCCCGAGGCCAAGGCCAACGACTCCCTCGACTTTTTGAGCCGCGCCGACTTCGCTGACGACATGGCCCTAGAGCAGGTCACGTCCGTGTCGCAACTGTCGGACGTGCAGCCGACGGACTGGGCCTTCCAGGCATTGCAATCGTTGGTGGAGCGCTACGGCTGCATCGCCGGTTATCCCGACGGCACCTTCCGGGGCAACCGCGCCCTGACCCGCTACGAGTTTGCAGCCGGTCTGAATGCGTGCCTCGCCAAGGTGGAAGAGCTGATCGGCACCGCCACGGGCGACCTGGCCACGAAGGCGGATCTGCAAACCCTGCAACGGCTCCAGGAAGAGTTCGCGGCTGAATTGGCCGTCCTGCGCGGTCGTGTGGATGCCCTCGAAGCGCGCACGTCGGAACTGGAGGCGAACCAGTTCTCCACCACCACGAAGCTGAACGGTGAAGTGCTGTTCAACTTCGCTGGGGCGAACAACCCCGAGTTTGACGGGAGCGATACGGACGATAACCAGATCACCTTCTCCCACCGGGTTCGCCTGAACTTCGATAGCAGTTTCAGTGGCCGCGATCGCCTGCGGGTGCGTTTGCAGACGGGGAACACGCCGCGCTACTTCGGTGATGAGACGTCCCAGACCCGCTTCGGCTTTGAAGCGCGCGATGGCAACACCTTTGTCCTCGACAAAATGTTCTACCGCTTCCCGGTGGCCAGCGGCCTGACGGGCTACGTCGGTCCCCTGTATAGCCTCGACGACATCCACGATCCCCTCAACCCCTACTTCGTCAGCTCCGGCGGTGGGGCCGTGTCCCGCTTTGCCCGTCGCGATCCGTTGATCTATCGGGGGGTTGATGGAGCCGGGGTGGGCCTGAGCTATAAGGCGGGCCGTTTTGGTGCAGCCCTGAGCTACTTCGGCGGTGAAGATGATGCGCCCTCGCCGAACCTGGGGGATGGCTTCTTCAACGGCACCATGAACGCCACGGTGACCGCGAACTACAAGATCACCGATAGCTGGACCGTTGGGGCGGCCTACTCCTACCGCTACTTCAGCAGCGGTGACAGTGACCTCGGTGGCGGCACCGCCAGCGGTTTTGGCCGTCGTCCCTTTGGCAGCGTGAACCCCACGAACTCCCACAACGTGGGGATTCAAACCATGGCTCAAATTTCCGATGGCTTCGCGATCGGCGGTTGGGCGAGTGTGGCCATGGCGGATGACACCCGCAGCGATCGCGAGGCGAACCTGTTCAACTGGGCGGTGCATCTGGCGTTCCCGGATCTGTTCAAGGAAGGGAACCTGGGCGGCATCATTGTCGGTCAGCCTCCCTACGTCTATGACGGCGACGGGGTGGCCGATGAGGAGGATCCCTCCTGGCACATCGAGGCCCTGTACCGCATCAAGGTGAACGACAACATCGACATCACGCCGGCGGCCTTTGTGGTGACGAACCCTGAGAACAACGACGGCAATGATGCGGCGGTGGTGGGGGTGATCCGGACCCGCTTCCAGTTCTAAATCAAGACGGTTCTCAGCCTTGGGGCGGTGGTGGCCGCGATCGCAAGCCGTAGCAATCGGCACAAAATCTGTAATAATCATTCCCATTGCAGTTGAGAAGCGGTTGCATTAGGCTACGCCTAGCCGCGAGTCACCCCGTCTCAAAACTGAACTTCCTGGTGTGAGGATCTGAACGACATCATGTCTAGCTTGTTTTGGAACAGCCTGAAATTGGGCTCCATGGCCCTTGGCGTCTCGCTGTTGCTGGCCCCCGAGGCCAAGGCCAACGACTCCCTCGACTTTTTGAGCCGCGCCGACTTCGCTGACGACATGGCCCTAGAGCAGGTCACGTCCGTGTCGCAACTGTCGGACGTGCAGCCGACGGACTGGGCCTTCCAGGCATTGCAATCGTTGGTGGAGCGCTACGGCTGCATCGCCGGTTATCCCGACGGCACCTTCCGGGGCAACCGCGCCCTGACCCGCTACGAGTTTGCAGCCGGTCTGAATGCGTGCCTCGCCAAGGTGGAAGAGCTGATCGGCACCGCCACGGGCGACCTGGCCACGAAGGCGGATCTGCAAACCCTGCAACGGCTCCAGGAAGAGTTTGCGGCTGAACTGGCCGTCCTGCGGGGTCGTGTGGATGCCCTCGAAGCGCGCACGTCGGAACTGGAAGCGAACCAGTTCTCCACCACCACGAAGCTGAGCGGTGAAGTGCTGTTCAACTTCGCTGGGGCAAACAACCCCGAGTTTGACGGGAGCGATACGGATGATAACCAAATCACCTTCTCTCATCGGACCCGCCTGAACTTTGACACCAGCTTCAGCGGCCGCGATCGCCTGCGGGTGCGTTTGCAAACGGGGAACACCCCCCGCTACTTCGGCGACCAAACGTCCCAGACCCGCTTCGGCTTTGAAGCGCGCGATGGCAACACCTTTGTCCTTGACAAGTTGTTCTACCAGTTCCCGATCGCCAGCGGCCTGATGGGCTACGTCGGTCCCCAGTATGACCTGGACGATGTTCATGATCCCCTGAACCCCTTCCTCGCCAGTGACGGGTCTGGCTCCGTGTCCCGTTTTGGCCGTCGCGATCCGCTGATCTACCGGGGTCCCGCCGGTGCCGGTTTGGGTCTGAGCTATAAGGCGGGCCGTTTCGGCGCAGCCCTGAGCTACTTCGGTGGTGGTGATGCCCAGTCTCCGGATCTGGGGGATGGCTTCTTCAACGGCACCATGAACGCCACGGTGACCGCGAACTACAAGATCACCGATAGCTGGACCCTAGGGGCGGCCTACTCCTACCGCTACTTCAGCAGTGGCGATACGGACCTCGGCGGCGGCACCGCCAGCGGCTTTGGCCGTCGTCCCTTTGGCAGCGTGAACCCCACCAATTCCCACAACGTGGGGATCCAAACCACCGCGCGCATCTCCGATGGCTTCGCGATCGGCGGTTGGGCGAGTGTGGCCTTCGCGGATGACACCCGCAGTGGCCGTAACGCCAACCTGTTCAACTGGGCGGTGAATCTGGCGTTCCCGGATCTGTTCAAGGAAGGGAACCTGGGCGGCATCATCGTGGGGCAACCTCCCTATGTCTATGACGGCGACGGGGTGGCTGACGAGGAGGATCCCTCCTGGCACATCGAGGCCCTGTACCGCATTGCGTTGAACGACAACATTGCGGTGACGCCGGCGGTGTTTGTGGTGACGAACCCTGAGAACAACGACGGCAATGATGCGGCAGTGGTGGGGGTGATTCGGACCCGCTTCCAGTTCTAAGGCGGTTCCCAAACCATGGACCGGCGGGGGCCGCGATCGCGCGGCCCCAGGCCAGTCCAAGCCCTAGCACAACACCCTGGGGCCACCGGAGAGGGGCGAAGGAACGGAATCCTATAAATTCCCGCCATCCCAGCCCCCTTCCGGATTTCAGCGCCAGTTAACCCTTCCCCATCCGGCGATTGCACTATAATCGCTGTACTGTGTTGTGTGGCCTCAAGGCTGGTCTGTCCCCTTCGGGGAATGGAAGCCAGTTGTCACGACCATCACTCCGGTGTGAGGGAGAGTTAACGAATGTCTAAGATTTTGTTGAACGCACTGCGTTTGAGCCCCGCTGCCCTGGGTTTTTCCCTGCTGGCAGTTCAAGGCGCTGCGGTTGCTGGGGACTTCAATCCCGCGATCGATAGCACCCTGACGGCGCTGGAATCCAATTCCTCCGCCTTTGATCAAGTCACGTCCGTGTCGCAACTGTCGGACGTGCAGCCCACCGACTGGGCCTTCCAGGCGCTGCAATCCCTGGTGGAGCGCTACGGCTGCATCGCCGGTTATCCCGATGGCACCTTCCGGGGTAACCGCGCCCTGACCCGCTACGAGTTCGCAGCCGGTCTGAACGCTTGCCTCGCCAAGGTGGAAGAACTGATCGGCACCGCCACGGGCGATCTGGCCACGAAGGCGGATCTGCAAACCCTGCAACGGCTCCAGGAAGAGTTTGCCGCTGAGCTGGCCGTCCTGCGTGGTCGTGTGGATGCCCTAGAGGCGCGCACGTCGGAACTGGAAGCGAACCAGTTCTCCACCACCACCAAGCTGACCGGTGAAGTGATCATGATGCTCGCCGGGGCCACCGGCGATCGCGCCACCGGCGCGGACGATAACCAAATCGTCTTCCAGCACCGGACCCGTCTGAACTTCAACACCAGCTTCTCCGGCGAAGACCTGTTGATCACCCGGATGCAGGTGGGGAACTCCCAGCAGTTCAACGGCCTGAGCGGCGAAGGCACCCTGACCAACCAAGTGTTTGGTGATACGGGCAACACCTTCACCCTCGACACCCTGCAATACCAGTTCCCCCTGGGCAGCAAGGCGCGGGTCTACCTGACCGCCAACGCGGGCATCTGGGATGACATGGCCAACACCATGAATCCCTACTTTGAAGACTTCGACGGCGGCAGCGGCTCCCTGTCGGCCTTCGCCCAGCGCAACCCCATCTACCGCATTGGCGGTGGCGCGGGCCTGGGGGTCAACTATGACTTCAGCGACAACCTGCAACTGACCGTGGGTTACCTGGCCGGTCAAGCGGCGAGCCCGAACCTGGGTGAAGGGCTGTTCAACGGCAACTACTCTGCCCTGGCCCAGTTGACCTACGACAATGGCCGCTTCGGCATCGGTGCCACCTTCAACCATGCCTACTTCAAGGAAGGGCAGTTCGCGTTTGACAACGCGGGCTTCGGCCAAGGGTTTGCGGGCACGACCCGTGCCAATAGCCTCGCCAAGCTGGATCGGGTGACCACCAACTCGGTGGGTCTGCAAGGGTACTACCAGTTCAGCCCCCGCTTGGCTCTGACCGGCTTTGTGGGCTATACGGACGCGGAAGGCAAGAACAGCAACGCGGCCGATGCGGAGATCTGGTACTACGCCCTGGGGCTGGCCCTGCCGGATCTGGGTAAGGAAGGGAACCTGGCGGGTCTGTTTGTGGGGGCGCAACCCTACGAAACCAGCGGCGACGATGTGGAAATTCCGTTCCACGTGGAGCTGTTCTACAAGTACCAGGTGAACGACTTCATCTCGATCACGCCCGGGGTGATCTGGCAGACGAACACCAACCAGGATTCGGATCTGGATGATGTGTTTGTGGGTACCCTGCGGACCACGTTCCTGTTCTAGGTTTAGTCGTCTCCTTGGGGGGTCTGGGGAAGTGTGGCCATGGTCCGTTCCCCAGGTGTTCCCCCTTGATCCCATCCTCAACCAATCGAGGGTGGGGTTTTTGTTGTTTTAGGGTCTGTGTTAGGCGGGGACAGGCCGGGGATGATGGCGGGTGATGGTAACGGCAGTGGACTTTTCAGGAGGGAGCATGGGGAATTTGCGGGTTTCGTGGGAGGACTACCATCGCCAGATTGAGCAGTTGGCGGTGCAGATCCATGACTCGGGCTGGGAGTTTGACCGCATTGTGTGCTTGGCGCGGGGGGGGCTGCGGGTGGGGGATGTGCTGTCGCGGCTGTTTGATCGGCCGCTGGCGATTTTGTTTGCGTCGTCCTATGGCGGTGCGGGGGGGCGATCGCGGGGGGAGCTGCATTTTTCCCAGGCGCTGGCCATGACCGATCGCGATCTGGGGGGCCGGGTGCTGGTGGCGGATGATCTGGCGGATACGGGCATAACCCTGGCGCGATCGCTGGACTGGCTGCGGCAACATTATGGCGATCGTCTTGTGGAATTACGGACGGCGGTGCTGTGGTGCAAAGCCTGCTCAACGGTGCGACCGGACTACTATGGGGTGTTCTTGGCGGACAACCCGTGGATTGAGCAGCCCTTTGAGGTGTACGACGCCATGGATTTGGATCAGCTTGCGCAAAAATACGCAGACCCCTAGGTTCCATCGCCCCCAAAGGACGGTGTTCATAGGGGGAAACGGCGTCCTAGGGCCAAGCTGGGCCGCATGGGGAGGGCCAGGGGACCATTAGATCGCCCCCCATTCCTGAAAGTTAGGGTGTAGAATCAGTGAAATTACGGTAGCTTTTGGCGGCGATCGCCTCGCCCCAAAGCCCTAACCCTGTCCATGGCCTATTCCCGCCGGGGAAAGTCCAGGGCAGCGCTCAGGGTGAAGTGTTGAAAGGGCGGGCCACGGCTCCGTTGTCGGCCAGTGCATCATCGGCCCGCCCAATCCCCCAGCCGGAGCTTTAGGAAATGTCACGGAGCTGCGATGAAATCGGTCGAGGGGGTCCGCTAGGCTAGGGGGTAGGGACGGCGCGATCGCGGCCAGGAAGCGGCGATGGCAGGGGCTGGGGGACAAGCTTCCCAGGGGGAGCCACAAGTCACCAAAGCGCCGCCCCCCGAACGTTTGGGGCATGGCCATGGGGGAAACCATGGGCGGCGGCCCGGAGCGATCGCCGCAGGTTCAGCCGGGGGAGCGGGCAACGTCAGGGGCCCAGAACAAGGCAGCGTCAGGCCAGATCAAGGCCAAAGTCAAAGTCAGTCAAGGTCGGTAATGACGCCAGTGGTTGGTCGCCTGCCCGACCCGGAGTTGGTTTTCAGAGAACGGGGTAGTCCTATGGCAGAGATGGGTATTAATAGCCGTGTGGTAATGGGTGGCCCCCCCGGTCCAAGTGGCCAAGGGGATTTACGGAAGCGCGCGATCGAATCCTCCCCCTTCCGACCCCTGGGGGACTATCTCGTGGAGGCGGGATTACTCAGCCCCGCCCAGGTGCATGTGGCCCTGAATGACCAGTGCATGACGGGCTTGCGGTTTGGCGAAATCCTGGTGAAGCGCGGTTGGGTGAAGGAGCAGACCGTCGAATATTTCATGCACAAGGTGGTGGAACCGGAGCGGGCGGAGCTCCTGAAGTCCATGACCTGGCAAAAGAGCAAGCCCGGTCTCAAGTCCAACCACCGCAAGGGGTTGGTGCCTGCGGCCCCTGGTGCGGCTAGGGGGACAGCCCCCGGGACGGCTCCGGCGGCTTCGGCGGCCCCAATGCCCGCCGTGGCGGCGGCGCAGAATTTCCGAGCGGCCTCGATGGATGGGCGACACCAGAAGAAAACCTTTGTGAAACCGCCCGCGCCGCCCCCGTCGGTGGCCCCGGTGGCGAAGCGTCAGGAGACGGATGGGGAGCTGTCAGCCCTGGAGGTGACGACCTGCAATGGGGTGTCCGCCACCAGTGACTATACGGAGGTGTCGGAAAACTTGGTCTGGATTGGCTAGAGTCGAGGCTGTGGCTATTCCCTAGGTGGCCCTGGGGCGGTACCCATGTACCCTCTGCCCTTCACCAAGGGCCATCCAGCAACCGCCATTCGCTAACCGCGATGGGTTCGCCCCCTGGTTTGACCCCTGGGGGGCTGCGGTTTTGGCGGCGGATGGGGGGAAAGGGACCGGGGGCGGGCGGTGGTGCGCTAACATCCGAAGCAGGGTTTTGTGGCGATCGCGGTGGCGGCCGCCATGGTGCCTAGGGAAGGGGTGTTTGGCAGCGCATCGCCACGGCAACGGGTCACGGTTGAGGGATTTTTTTAGGCACCATGCAGCAGTCTAGGCCGCCATCCAAGAAGCCATCCTGGCGATCGCGATCGCAGCGTCTCGAAGAGGGGCTCCATGTGGTGGAGCGGGCGGCCCTGGAGGTGCCGGAGGCGGTGCGCGATGGGGCGAGGCCCTCCCCAACGGCGCGATCGCCCTGGTGGGGGTTGGGGGTGGTGGCGCTGCTGGGGGCATCGGCCCTGGGGGGCGCGCTGATCTATGGTATGCAGGCGGGCCTTGGGCCTTGGGCGCGCGGCGAGGTGGCTGACCCCCCGGAAAATGTTGCGGCGGCGGCAGACCCGGCGGACGGCCCTGGGGAGCGCACCCTGCTGGGCCACTTGCCCTACGATGAAGCGCCGGTGGAGGACTTGAAGGCGATCGCGGCGGATGGGCGCTTTCAACTGCGGACGGCGGCGGCGGATGCGTTCATGGCGATGCAGCGGGCGGCCCGTCGGGATGGGATTACCCTGGTGACCATTTCGGCCTTTCGTGGCATTAGTGACCAGCAGCGGATCTTTTTTGAGATTAAGGCCCAGCGACAGCAGGCGGCGACGGAGCGGGCGGAGGTGAGCGCACCACCGGGCTACAGTGAGCATCATACGGGCTACGCGATCGACCTGGGGGATGGCATGGCCCCGAGCGCTAATCTCAATGAAGCCTTTGAACGGACGGCGGCGTTCCGGTGGCTGGAGGTGAATGCGGCGCGCTTCAATTTTGAACTGTCCTTCCCGCGCGGGAATCGCCAGGGCATCGCCTATGAGCCGTGGCACTGGCGGTTTGTGGGCGATCGCCATAGCCTAGAGACCTTTTACCTAGCCCGCGATCGCGCCGGTGCAAATTCCCCCATGCCCTCATCCTCGGCGGCAGAGCCCGAGGGGGCCGCTCCAACCTCCCCCTCGCCCGCGCCGTCGGAATCCCCAACCCCAGCGGCCGAGGATGCCCTAGAAATATTCCCGCGATCGCGCCCCCGGGCCTGGTAGGCGATCGATCCAGCGGTCAGCCATCAGCGATCGTAGCCATGGCCCGTCGCCCGTTCCAGGGGCAAGAAAATCGTCACCACCTCCCCCACCTCGGGGCGCTGGCGAATGATGAGCTTGCCGCCAATGGACTGGAATAGATTTTTGGTCACCTTGAGGTTGAGGCCCAAATTACCGGTTTCCGGCTGGAAGGTGAGCACCTGGCCGATGGAGCGGATACGCTGCTGCCCCGAAGCCACCCGCAGGGGCACCGCCGGAGCCGCCGCCTGACAGTGGAGCTGCAACTTCAGTTGGCTGCCCGCCATCGACACCCGCATGGCGATCGCGCTGCCCGCCGTCAGGCCCCGGGTGAGGTCTTCGATCAGTTGGGTCAACATGCGATCGAGCAGGGCGGAATCGGTGTGGACCATGGGCAGTTGCGGCGGCAGTTCCACCTTCAGATCCAGATTGTGCTGGAGGGCTTGGCGCTGCCAGCGGGGGATGCCGTGCTGGAAAATTTGCGCCAGGGGCGTCGGGGCCAGGGGTGTCGGGGCGCTGTTGCTGGTGGTGGCCATTTCCACGGCCTTGAAGATGAGGTCAAAGCGCTCGATCTGGTCCGTGCAGGCCAGGTCGATTTTTTCCAGGAAGGGGCGCAGGTCGGCGGTGAGGCTGCGCCGTTTCATCATCAGCCGCGTCAGGGTGCGGATGGTGGCCAGGGGGGTGCGGACCCCGTGGGCGATCGCCTCAAGGAGCTGCACATCGATCGCCGTGGGGCCGCTGCTGTCCGCTGGGCCGGTGGGGGCGGTGGGTTCCGGGGCCTTGGGGCTGGGGCGGCCCGCGCGATCGCGGCGACCTGCCGAAGGGGGGGCCACGGGCCGTGCTGGAGCCACACCCATTGACCGCTGACAGGGGCCGTGGGCCGCGCGGCGGGGGGCCGGGGCACCGACGGGCATGGCCTGCATGAGCAGTTGCCCAAATTCCATCACCAGACTGTAGTGGGGTTCCACTGGGGCGAACTGGCTGAATAGGAGATCGAGCCGATCGAGATGCTGGCGGTTGTTGAGGGCGATGCGTCCCCGGAGGGCCTGGAGGGTGCGGCTGATGACGGCGGGATCAAAGGAGAACTGAAAGGAGGGCTGGCCCCCCTGGTCGCGCAGGACCAGCAGCAGCGCAAACTGGGCCGTCAGGGCGAGGCAAAAGGTTTCTTCGGTCAGGGGATCCATGGGCCGCAGGGCGATCGCCCGCTCGGGGCAGGGGGGCCGCTGGGTTGCCTGGGCCGTTGGGCAAGGGGGACGGGCCGGCAGTTGCCAGAGGGAGGGGCTGGGGGTGCCGCTGAAGGTCCAATGGGCAAAGCGCGATCGCAGCAGCGGCTGATGGAATAGGGGGCTCGGACCCGCGAGCACGAGGCCATGGAGGGGGGGATCGGGATCCTGAAGGTTGCCCTGGGCGGCGCTCCAGTCGCGATCGGCGGTGGTGACCTGGCGCTCTAGGAGTTGGCCCAGGGCTTCGAGGGCGCAGCGCCAGCGCTGGCGGGCCGCCTCCGGTCCTGCGGATGCTGAGGTGCCGTCGGGGGGCAAAATTTCACTGACTGTGGGAAGAAACCACCGCTCCACCATTACCGCTCCGCCATAACCGATCGCTGCACCTGTTTGCGCCCTGTCTCCGGCCGGCTGGGGCAGCGTGGGGGGATCGGGGGGCTGCCGGGGGACGGAGAACGTCTTCAGTGTATCGGTTGGGGCTCGATCGTCGGGCCGTAGAACCGAACCGGGATCGGTCGCGATCGCCGGTCCCCTAGAGAAAGCGGGCCAGGAGATCCGCCGTGGCACGGCCGGTGGTCTCCCAACTGAATTGCTGGGCTCGGGCGAGGCCGCGATCGCGCAACTGTTGCCGAAGATCGTCATCCTGCGCCAAATCCGCCATGGATCGGGCGAGATCCTCGATGGATTCCACATCGCACCAGCGCACCGCATCGCCCCCCACCTCCGGCAGGGAAGCCCGCCGCCCCGCCAGGACCGGCGCTCCACAGGCCATGGCCTCGAGCAGCGGCAGGCCGAAGCCTTCCCACAGGCTCGGAAACACCAGGGCCAGGGTTTGGTTGAGCAGGATGGGCAGGCGATCGGCGGCCACATAGCCCAGGAATTTGACGCGATCGGTCAGGCCCAGGTCCATCACCTGTTGCTCTAGGGCGCTTTGGTAGCGGCGATCGCCAGGACCGGCAATCCAAAATTCCACCTGACGGGCGGCGGGGACCGTGCGGCAAAATTGCCCGAAGGCGGCGATCGCGCGGGGCAGGTTTTTGTAAGGGTCGTTGCGGCCCACGTAGAGGAAATAGGGCTCCGGGGGCAGGTCTAAAAATCGGAAGCGATCGCGATCGTGGGCCAGGGGAATGGGGGACAGTTTCGCCGCCGGGATCTGGAAAAAGGCCATCAAATCATTAGCCGTGCAGTCGGAGTTGCAGAGGATATGCTCCGCCTGGTGCAGCACCCGAGGGACGTAGTGGCGGAAATAGAACCGCAGGCGCGATCGCGGCGGCGCAAACCGCAGGGGGATCAAATCATGGGCCGTGACCACCGTGCGGCAGGGGCTCCAGAGGGGCGCTTCGGGGATGGGCGAAAACAGCAGCGATGCCCCCAACCGCTGGTACCGCTGGGGTAAGCGCCACTGGGTCCACAGGAGCCGCTTGAGATGGCCCTTTGCGCCGCGATCGGAGGTCATGCCCGCCGGGACCGGGTGGCAATCCCAGGTGTCGAGGGGTTCGGGGATCAGCAGCTTGGGATCAAGGTCCCGCAGGTGGGGCAAAAGCTGCTGGGCATAGGTGGCGAGGCCCGTCGGTTGGGGGATCAAAAAGCTGAGGTTAATCAGTAGCGCACGGCTCATGGACGATCTCGGGATGGGGGAGGAACGGTGCCCCTAACCCATGGAACAACCGATGGCACGCCTAGGGGAATTTTTTAGGGAGAAAGGGGCGAAAGATTTTCTGAAGGCGATGGTGCAAATAGTCGCCGATCGCGGTGGCTTTGGCGATCGCGGTGGGTCGATCGCGGGGGGCGGTGAGGAGGGCCGCGATCGCGGTGCGCAGGAGGCGGGTGATCAGGACCGATCGCGGGGCGTGTTTTTCCAGGGCGAGCCAATAGCCATGGAGGCTCCAGCGTAGGCGGCGGTGGGGGGTGCGTCCGGTGACGCTGGAGGGGTGGTGGATCACCGTGGCCGCCGGGAGCCACTGGACCGGATGGCCCGCCCGCCGCTGCCGCTGGCATAGGTCAAAGTCTTCGTAGTACAGGAAAAAATCCGGGTCGAATTGGGGCATTGCGTCCCCAAAGTGGCTCAAATTCAGCAGCAAACTACAGCCGCTGACCCAATCGGTGTCCTGTAATGGATCTGGTGAATCGCTGTGGGGATCGGGGGGGCGATCGCGGCGCGGCAGGATTGAGCCCGTCCGGCGATCCCAAGTGCCGCCGGTTTGCCAAATCTCGCCGGTGGGTGTGATCACCGTGGTGCCGCAGATGGCCCAATCGGTTCGCCATTGCCCGTCCGTTGCCAGGGTCCGGGCGATCGCGGCCAAACACCCCGCCGCCACCTCCGTATCCGGGTTGAGCAGCCACATCGCCGCCGCGCGATCGCGATCAGCCACCCAGCGGATCCCCCGGTTACAGGCCCGCCCGAAGCCCGCATTTTCCCCCATCTCCAGCACCGTCATTCCCGCGATCGCCAGGTTTTCAGCGCGCCCATCCCCCGGCCCATTGTTCACGCAAACGAAGCGCAGGGACAGGTCTGGCACCGTCGCCCCTTGCCTTAGGAGGGACGCCCGCGATCGCGCAATATCCGCCCCGCAGCCATAGTTCACCCAGATCACATAAAGCCGCAGGTCCGACGGAACGGGCACCCCCATCTAGGACAACTCAATCTGGGAATCATCCCCCACCAAAAAGCGCAGGGCCTTCGGTTTCTTTTGGGTGGTCGTCAGCACCGCCCGCTGGCCGATCAGGCTGTCCGTAATCCGGTGGCCCACCCGCAAAATCCGCGCCCCCGACAACACCACACTGCTGTCGAGGTCCGCCTCCACCAGCCGCGCCCCGTCGCCAATGCTCGTGTAGGGGCCGACGTAGCAATTTTCCAAAAAGCAGTTCTCGCCGATGGTCACCGGCCCGCGAATGGTGCAATGGCGGATTTGCGTCCCTGCGCCAATGTGAACCCGCCCCACAATCTCACTGCCCGAGTCCACGGAGCCGTGGTTACTGGCCTCCAGGGTCGTGTCCAGGATGACGCGGTTCGCCTCCAGCAAATCGTCCTTTTTGCCCGTATCCAGCCACCAGCCGGACAGTTCCCGTGCCTCGACCGGGCGCTCATGGTCAATCAATTGCTGAATGGCGTCCGTGATCTCTAGCTCCCCTCGGGCCGATGGGGCGATCGCCGCGATCGCGTCATGGACCGCCGCCGAGAACACATACACCCCCACCAGCGCCAGATTCGACGGGGGATCCTTGGGCTTTTCGATCAGGCGCAGCACCCGCCCCTTGCGATCGACCTCCGCCACCCCAAAGGCCGACGGATTGGGCACGGGCCGCAGGAGGATCAGGGCATCGGCGTGGCGCGCCTTGAAATCCTCCAGAAATACCCCGAGATCCGTTTGGATGACGTTATCCCCCAGGTACATCACAAAGGGAGAATCCCCCAGGAACGGCTGGGCGATTTTGACCGCATGGGCCAGCCCCGCCGGTTCCTCCTGGAGGATGTAGGTGATGTTGGCCCCGAAGCGGCTGCCGTCGCCGGTTTTTTCGCGCACCTCGCCGCCGGTTTCCGGGCTGATGACGATGCCGATGTCGGTGATGCCCGCCGCAACGATGCCTTCGATGCCGTACCAGAGGATGGGTTTATTGGCGACGGGGACCAGTTGCTTCGCGCCGGTGTAGGTGAGGGGGCGCAGACGGGTGCCTTTGCCGCCGGAGAGGATCAGGGCTTTCACGGGTGCTGGGGTTCCTAGGGGTTACGGGAAGTTAGGGAAACGCGGGAGATGCTAGGGGCTGTCGGCGCGATCGCGCAATTCATCGAGCATATGGCGCAGGGCAACTCGCCAGTGGGGGGCCGGTCCCCCGAGGAGGGGTGCAATCTTTTGGCCGGACAGGACCGAGTAGGCGGGCCGCTGGGCGGGGGTTGGATAGTCCTCCGTGGCGATGGGGATCACCCGCTCGATCGCCAGGGGAAAACCGCGCAGTTGGGCCTCCTCAAAAATTGCCGTGGCGAAGTCGTACCAACTGGCTGCGCCGCTGTTGGTGTAGTGGTAGATGCCTGAGATTTTGGGGGAAAGCTGGGGGATCAGCCGCGCGATCGCGATCGCCAGGTCACCGGTCCAGGTGGGGGAACCGATTTGATCCGCCACCACGCGCACCTCCGGGCGATCGCGCCCCAGCCGCAGCATGGTTTTTACGAAATTGCCCGTGCCGCCCGCCCCATACACCCAGGCCGTCCGCAGGATCAGCGATCGCTCGGCCCCGTTCGCCGCGATCGCCAACTCCCCCTGCAACTTTGATTGGCCGTAGGTGCCCAAAGGACCGGTGGCCGCCTCGGGCTGGTAGGGACGACAGCCGCGCCCATCGAACACATAATCCGTCGAGATGTGGATCAGATAGCCCCCCGTCTCCTGGGCATAGGCCGCCAAAATCCCCGGCGCAACGCCATTGACCGCCGCCGCCAGGTCCGGTTCCGTTTCCGCCCGATCAACCGCCGTATAGGCCGCGCAGTTCACAATCACCGTCGGAGCCAGCTCCGCCAGCCGCGATCGCAACGTGGCCCCATCCGCCAGATCCAGCCCCGCGCGATCGACCGCCACCACCTCCCCCAGGGGCTCCAGGTGGGGTTTTAGCTGTTCCCCCAACTGGCCCCGCGCCCCCGTCAGCAAAATCCGCATCACCGTTGACTCCGCTCCACTCTCACGTCACCGTCCGACACGTCACCGCTCGATCCGCCCTAGTCGTAGACCTCCGTTTGCTGAAGGGGCACCCCCGCCAGATCCTTGGCCGACAGGAGCGGCTCCTCCTCAAACTGCCAATCCACATCCAAATCCGGGTCATTCCACAGGAGCGATCGCTCATGCTGGGGCGCGTAGTAGGCCGTGGCCTTATACAAAACTTCCGCCACCTCCGACAGCACCACAAACCCATGGGCGAACCCCGCCGGTACCCACAGTTGATGCTTATTTTCCGCACTCAACCGGGCGCTCACCCACTGGCCAAAGGTCGGCGACGATCGCCGCAAATCCACCGCCACATCGAGGATTTCCCCCACGGCGGCCCGCACCAATTTTCCCTGGGGTTGCTGGATCTGATAGTGCAACCCCCGCAGAACGCCCCGCCGCGATCGCGAGTGGTTATCCTGCACAAAATCGAGGGAAAGCCCCGTCAAATCCGCGAATTTCTGCTGATTAAAACTTTCAAAAAAAAAGCCGCGATCGTCCCCAAACACCTGGGGTTCCACCAGCAGCACATCAGGAATCGCCGTCGGAGTGATATTCATGGGGCTCGCCGCTCGCTGAAGTCGAACAGAGACTATCACGAATTGATCCCCCCAGCTTGCCCGAGCGATCGCCCACGACACCCCAACCGCCCCGGTCGCCCAAAACCCAAAAAAGAGGCGAGCCCTTGGCCCGCCCCACATCTCATCAATTCATCAGCCCTGGCCCGCCCCGTGACCCACCAGGCGGCCACCAGTCGCGCATCGGTCAGTGTCCCGCGCGATCGCCTAGCGCACCGTCTCGAAACTATCCGCCCGGGACTTGAACTGACCCAGGAAAATATCAATCACCGATCGCTTACGGGTCTTGATGCGCGCCGACACGGACATCCCCGACTGGATATCCAACTTCACCCCCCCTTGGGTCGTCAACTGCTGGCTATCGAGCTCAATCTTGAGGGGGAAACGATAGACCGGCACCTCTTGATCCGGCGGCAGCACATCGGAGCCAATCGAGACCAAACGCCCTTGGATATTGCCAAACTCCAGCGCCGGGAACGAATCCACCTGCACCTCCACCGGCATCCCCACCGAGATAAAACCGATGTCCTGGTTAGTCACATAGACCGACGCCACCAGCTCACCCTCCGGCACGATGCTCATCAGCGGCTCCGAGGCATTGGCCACATAGCCCGTCCCCGACACCTTGATGTCAAAGATGCGGCCGCTCACCGGGGCGCGCACCTCCTGGTAGCGCACGGACTGCTCCGCCCGCACGATTTGGCCCTCCGTCTGGGCGATTTGCCCCTGGACCCCGGCGATTTGCCGACGGTTTTCGAGCTCCGTGCGGGCCAACTGGGCGTCGATGTCCGCCACCTCCCGTTCATTGGCCGCCAGCCGGTTTTGGATGTCGGCGGACCACTCGCTGTCCGCCTGGCTGATTTCCTGGGTCTTGGTGGCGATCGCCGCCTGGATGCGCCCCTCCTGCTCCGTCAGACTCGCGATCTGCCCCTGGAGCGCCGTCACCCCCTCCTGGTTATTGAGCACCTGCTGCTGCTGGTTTTTGTATTGCAGCCGAGGGATCGCCCCCTCCTCCACCAGCGGCGTCAGATCATCGACGATGCCCTCATTAATCGACAGGCGCTCCTGGGACTGGGCCACCCGGGTCCGCAGGGACTGGCGCTGCACCCGAATATCCGCCAACTGCTGCTGAAGTTCATTCACCTCCGATCGCAGCCGCCCCATCCGCGCTGCCTGGGCCGCCCGCGTATCCACCAATCGACTGCGCTGGCTCGGTGCGATCGCCCCCGAATCCCCCCGCAGCAGCGCCCGATAGTACTGAATCTCCGCCACCCGCACCTCGCGGTTCCGCAGCAGATCCGAAATGCGCGCATTCGTCGCCGTGCCCACATTGGTCCCCGCTGCCTCCGATCGCAGCAGATCCAACTGGCGCGCCAACTCCTGCCGGTTCGCCTTCAGGGAGTCCACATCCGCCTCCGGCCCCGTCGGGTCAAAGGTGATCAGCAACTGGCCCTTCTGGACCAAATCCCCATTCTTAACCAGCAACTCCCGCACCACGCCACCGGTGGGGGCCTTCACCTCATTGGTCGAATTCTTCGGCTCCAACTTGCCCTGGGCCGGCACCGACTGGTCAATCTGGGCCACCGCCGCCCAGGTAATCGTCCCCACCACGAACACCATAATCGTCCAGATGAACGCACTGGTGAGGATGGCCGGCCGCTGAAGCAGAACGGGCTTTTCTTCGCGCTGTACTAAGGATCTCAACATCGAACTAATCCGCTCCCGGTCCTAGGAAAAACTACCTTCTTGTTGCTGGAACAGACAGTAGTACCGCCCCTTCATGGCCATCAGCTCCTCATGGGTGCCCTGTTCCACCACGGCCCCCTTGTCCATCATGATGATGCAGTCCGCATTGATCACCGTATTGAGGCGGTGGGTGATGAAAAAGACGGTGCGATTGCGGAACGCCACCGCCAGGTTATTGCACACCTGCCGCTCGGAGTTGTAGTCCAGGGCGCTGGTGGCCTCGTCGAGGATCAGCATCTTCGGGTTTTGGAGCACCGTCCGCGCGATCGCGATCCGCTGCCGCTGACCCCCAGAAAGACCCGTCCCCCGTTCCCCCACCACCGTGTTGTAGCCGTTGGGCAACTCCATGATGAAGTCGTGGGCCGCCGCCACCTTCGCCGCGTGGATCACTTCCTCCACCGTCGCATCCGGGTTGGCCAGCATGATATTTTCCTGCACCGACCCGGTGAACAGCAGCGTATCCTGCAACACCATCCCGATCTGTCGCCGCAGGGAATAGAGCTCCACCTTACTGATGTCGTAGCCATCCACCTGGATCCAGCCCGCCGTCGGCGCATAGAGCCGCTGCAACAGTTTCATGAGGGTGCTCTTGCCGGAGCCGCTCTCGCCCACAATGCCCACGAACGTCCCGGCGGGAAATTCCAGGTTCACATTGGTCAACTGCAACGGCCCCGACTCCCCAAACCGGAAGCACAGCTCCGAGAATTTGACGGTGCCCTCCATCGCGGGCATGGGGATGTTGTTGCGATCGGCCTCGTCAGATTCCGGCGTACTGTCCACAATGTCCGCCAGACGCTCAACGGAGATGGAAATCTCCTGCACCTGCTGCCACGCCCCCACCAAGCTCAGCAGGGAGCCGGTCACGTTCCCCGACAGGATCCGGAAGGCGATGAGCTGACCCAGGGTGATTTGGCTGTCGATGACTAGATAGGCCCCCACCCACAGGAGCGCCAGGGTCGAAACGCTGTTTAAAAACCCCGTCATGCCGCCGATGGTGGTGCCGGTCATGATGGTTTTGAAGTTGGCCTGAATCATCCGGGCGTAGCGTTCCTGCCATTTCCACAGGGACTTCTGCTCGATGTTCTGGGCCTTGACCGTTTGCGCGCCAGAGATCACCTCCACCATGTAGGAGTCCACGTCGGCGCGGCGCTCCGCCTGACGGCGAATCAGTTGGCGGATGATCGGGGCGGCCACCACGATGATTCCCCCCAGCAGGGGCACCACCGCCAGGGCCACCAGGGTGAGCAGCCAACTGTAGAACAGCATCACGGCGATATAAATCACCGAGAAGACCGCATTCAGGAAAACGGTGAGGGCGGTGCCGGTCAGGAAGCTACGGATGCTGTCGCGCTCGTTGACCCGGCCCGCCAGCTCGCCCACCCGGCGGCGATCGAAGTAGTCCAAGGGCAGGCGCATCAGGTGGCTGATGATGGCGGAACCGACGCTCATGTCGATGCGGTTCATCGTATCGACGAAGAGGTAGGTCCGCAGGATATTCAGGATCCCTTCAAAGACGGCGACGCCCAGCATGAAGAAGCCCAGGGCGTCCATGGTATCGACGCTGCCCTGGCCCAGCACCTTGTCGATGATCACCTGGGTGGTGAGGGGCTGGGCGAGGCCGAATAGCTGGACAAAGAAGGAGGCGAGGACCACCTCGATCAGGACGCGCTTGTAGGGGGCGAGCCAGGGGAGGAACCAGGTGAGGCCGAATTTTTCGGGGACGTCTTCGATGGGGGGCTCTAGGAGCAGGACGAGGCCCACTTCGCCCCATTCCCGGGCAAATTCGGCGGTGGGGATGCGTTTGACCCCTTCGTCCGGGTGGGCGCAGATGATGCGCTGCTCGGAAATTTCGTAGAGGACGGCAAAGCCCCCTTTCCATTCGACGATCGCGGGGGCCTTGAGGCGTCCGAGGGCACCGCTGCCCAACTGAACTAACTGGGCGCGAAAACCGATGCTCTGGGCGATCGCGCCGCAGACCTGCATGGACACCTGGCCCGTCGCTTGCAGTTGATCTTGGAGAAGCCGCCGGATGCGATCCTTGCGGAACTGGAGGCCGGAGATGTGCTGGTCCAGCATCTGGAAGCAGGCCAGGGTGTTGCCAACGGGGCCTTTGCCGCGCACGTGGGGATAGGTGCGCTGCTGCTGGGCCTTGAGGAGTTCCGGCGGCAGTTCTTCCGGTTTGTCGGGGGCGTAGGGGATTTCTTCGGCGGCGGGGGCGGGGGCGATCGCGGGGGATGGGGCGATCGGCGTCCCGGTGATGGCATCCACGGGGTTGGCGGCGTTTTCCAATTGATCGGAACTGCGCCCCAACAGGCCGCTGGGGATGCCCACGAGCCGCACCCCCTCGGCCTCCACCGCGATCGCCTCGGTGCCATTCCAGTCCAGCCGCGACCCGGCCCCAAAGGCACTGCGCCCCAGGGTCACCCGGCCCCCGCTCACCAGCCACAGCCACTGGCGATCAATCAAAATTTCCTGCTGGCGATCGGGCACGGCCCCGGCGGGCAAATGCAGCACCCGCACCTCCTGATGGGCCTGGAGGGCCACCTCCTTGAGGTTGCCGCGCCGGTCCGCCTGCCGCTGCAACTCCAAACTCAGCAGCTCAAACACCTCCGTCAGGGCGGCCCGCTCTTCCCACGCCTGCCGGAAACTGGCCTCCCGCTCCAAACATTCCAAAAACGCCACGGCGGGAATACCAATGGCGGTGGCCTCCGTGGACGCGATCGCGGTTTCGCAGGGTTTTTGGCGAATCAGGCCGCTCCAGCCCAAAATTTCCCCCGCATTCGCCAGTTTCAAACTCGTGGGCTTTTGGGCCCGCTCATCAAACCCCAGCAGGCGCACCTGCCCCTGGAACAGCACCGTCACCTGGGCCGGCATCCGCTGCCGCTCCAGAAGCGGCTGCCCCACCCGGTAGCGCAGCAGTTGAGCCTCCCGCAGGAGCAGTTGCAAAGCCCCTTCACTGAGGCGATCGAAGGGCTCGACCTGGGACAAAAATGACTGGATCTGTTGTGATGTGGCTGCTTGGGTCATAGGGTCTCAGGTGACACAGGTCGCGCCGCCGCCGTAGGGGAACTCGAACGCAAAATCGTAAGGGGCAAGGAAGGGCTATGGGGGGATTGAATCCTGTTGGCTGGCCCGTAGCAAGGGGTTTAAGCCCCTTGTCTCACCCGATCGCAGCGGTACCCCCCGGCGGATTGGACTCCGTTACGGATTGGAAGGGTTCGTTTCCTGGGCGGCGGCCCAGAGCAGTTGGGGCGTTCCCATCTTCTGCACCTCTTCCCGGAGCCAGTTTTCAAACATTTCATTGATCATGTGCTGGCGCATCTGATCGTCCAACTGGGCGGGCATGAACTGTTCTAGCCGCACAATAATAAACCATTCGGCGATCGCGCGCGGGGGCCACAGTTGGCCCGGTTTGCTGACCTCTAGCATCCGCGAAATGAAGGGGTGGGGCTTGCTGACGGGGGCTGGCCCTAGGATGCCCTGGGTTTGGGCTTCGGGACCTTCCGAGTGCTGCTGGGCCATCTCCGCAAAGGTGGCTTCCCCCTCTTCAATGCGGTAGTAAATTTCGTTGGCGAGCCCCTCATCCCGCACCCGAATCAGGGAATAGACCACGCGATCGAGGTGGGGCTTTTGCTGCATGAAATAGTTTTCCACCTTGCGCCCAAATTTATTGGCCTTAAATTTCTGTAGGCGCAGGGGGCGTAGGGCCATTTCCTCGAGCCCTTCGGGGGTGGTGCTATTTTCGATGAGCCATTGTTCAATGTCCTCATCCCGCACGATTTTGTTCTGGATGCGGAAGTCGTGGATGGCCTGGATCCCCTCTTCTTGGGTGAATTCCACTTCGGCGATCGCGCGATCGATCACCAACCCCTGCAAAAACTGCGGCATCAGCCGATAGCGGCTCAACAGCGATAGGATTTCCTGGGGTTGAATGACGTTCGTACCGACTTGAAATAGGCCAGACATGCGATCGTCGCTCCTCTCGGTTTGGGATTTGGGGACGCTTGGCTCGTAGATTAGGATACCACCGTCCCCTTTGGGCATCGGGAACCCTGGGGTATGGACGCGGTCAGGGGGCCTACGGTTCCGTGGGACCGTGGTGGCCGGGGCTGCTGGATGAGGTGCCCCAGTCCATGTCCAGTCCGTTTGTTGATCTTTACCTGTCTTCCCATTGCCGGTGCTGGCTGGCCTTTAGCTTATGGTTGCTTCCCCTGCTCCTTCCGCCGCTGAGGGTGTTGATGCCCCGCGCTATCTGGATATTCCCAACTGGGATCTGCTGCGGCTGCTGCCCCCCGATGCCCGACGGCTGGTGGATGTGGGCTGCAATGCGGGGGCTCTGGGGCTCCATTACAAGCGCATCAATCCCCAGTGCCACTATGCGGGCCTCGAAATTGATGCCCCGGTGGCGGCGATCGCGCGGACCCGCCTGGATCGCGTGGAGGTGGTCAATGTGGAAGATCCCGCCAACGACGCCCTCTTTGAACCGGGGTCGGTGGATTGCCTGATCTATGGGGACATGCTGGAGCACGCGATCGATCCCTGGGCTCTCCTCAAGCGCCATCAACACTGGCTGAGCGATCGCGGCGTCATCATCGCCTGCATCCCCAACGTGCAGCACTGGACCATCTGGGCGGAACTCCTGCGGGGCCAATGGACCTATCAAGACACGGGCCTGCTCGATCGCACCCACCTGCGCTTCTTCACCCTCGACAGCATCAAGGACCTATTTACCGGAGCGGGCCTCGAACTGCTGTCCATCTATCCCCGCTACGGCAACCGGCGCGAGGTGGCGGACACGCTAGCGGCGCAACTCCAGGGGGCCTGCGAACTCCTCAAGGGGGATGCCAGCGCCCTCGCCGATCGCCTCGCCACCATCCAATACATCGTCCGCGCCCGCAGGCCAGCGCCCACCCCGCCGCGCCGTCTGCTGATCCAAACCTGCATCCATGAACCGGTGGCCTGTAAGCGGGTGCGCGTGAGTGAGCCGGACGCGTTCCTCGATCGCCTCCCCGGTGTGCGGACCCACGCAACGGAAAACGGGGCCTCCATCGGCATTGAACATCCCGGCGAGGAAGTGGTGTTTATTTGGCAGCGGGCGATCCTAAGTCGCGAAAAAAACCTCTCCCACATGCGTCGCCTGATCCAGCGGGGCTATGTGAGTATTCTGGAGATTGATGATGATCCCCTGCGCTGGCCCGCCGTGGCGGCGTCGGATTTTTGGGGCTACCGCGCCTGCCACGCGATTCAAACTTCGACGGAGCAGTTGGCTGACTTTTTGCGGCAGATCAATCCCAATGTGACGGTGTTCCCCAATGCGATCGCGGCTCTCCCGCGCCGCCGCCCCCCCACCGATCCCCAAGCACCAACGACGATCTTTTTTGGTTCCCTCAACCGCCGCCCGGATTGGTTGCCCCTACTTCCGGCGATCAACCGGGTTTTGGCCGATCGCGGCGATCGCGTGCGCGTCGAGGTGATCTATGACCAGGCATTTTTCGACGCCCTTGAAACGCCCCACAAAACCTTTCAGCCCCTCGTCCCCTTCGAGACCTATGGGGAAACCCTTTCCCGTTGCGATATTGCCCTGCTCCCCCTCAACCCCACCCGGTTCAACGCCATGAAGTCGGACCTGAGTTTTGTGGAATGTGCCGCCCGAGGCGTGGCGGTTCTGGCGAGCCCGGTGGCCTATGGCGCAACCCTCCGGGATGGGGAAACGGGATTGCTCTTCAAGACACCCGGCCAGTTCGAGCGTCGCCTCGCGGCCCTGATTGATCGCCCGGACCTGCGCGATCGCCTGACGGCCAATGCCTACGATTGGGTGAAAACGCAGCGGATGTTGGCTGGGGGCTTCCGCGATCGCTATGACTGGTACCTGCAACTGCGCGATCGCCTCCCGGAACTGAATGGGCAACTCCGCGATCGGCTCCCGGAACTCTTTGCCGAAAGCTGAAGGCCTCGACCAATCCTGAATCCAAAGAAAAACCCGACCGGCCAAGGCGCGATCGGGTTTTCTGATTTTGAGCAAATTTCTCTCTTCTTCCTCGGGGCAGGCCGTCGTCAAACGAACTACCCGCCCTGAAGCAACAAACCTTAGAACAAAGTGATGTCGTTGAAGTCGATGGTCGCCGCCACCGGGTTGCCACCATTGAGGATTTGCAGGAACGGAATTGGCAGACGATTCGCTGCAGCCGGGGTGATCGTCGTGCCGTCGGTGCTGATTGCGATCGACCGGGCAGTAGTCGAAGGGGTAAAGGTGTAGTACGTCTGGACAAAGCCGAACGTTCCGGCGCCGCCTGTCCCAAAGCTGGTGAAGGAGAGTGCAGTATTCGTCCCAGTCACCGATGCCAGAGTCCCGCCATTCGCCTGTGCAGCAGTGCCGGTGTAAAACACAGCAGAGCTGAACACCGACGTGCTGCCAAAGGTCGAAACCGATTTGAGGTTCGTACCTGCCGACTGGGTTCCCATAAAGTAAAGAACACCGGTCTGCGAGTCGTAGGTCAGGTTCGTGTTGGCGAAAGCACCGGCACTAGCTGACGCTGTACCAATCGTTGCACCACCACTGGCCGCGCTAAGGCCAAGCATGCTTGCCTGGATTGCGATCTTGTCGGTGCCATCCTCAAAGTCCGTGATGACGTCGAAACCAGAGGTTGAGTATCCGTATCCGGTTGCAGCAAGGTTTCCACCCGGAGCAAAGGAAGTGCCATTACCCACACCGAAGTTGCCAACTGTGTTGGTACCAAAGGCGATGCGTAGTTCCTCACCAATACCCGGCGGCGGGGTTGTCGTGAACCGTACATCGCTCACGATGGTTCCACCATTGATAAAACCAATGGAGCCGTTGCTGGAGAACAGGAACTGGGGTAGGTTAGTCCCCGTAGCTGCACCTGAGAAAGTACCAACCGTATTGCCAATAGCAATAGCGGTGCCGTTGACGAAGGTACCTTGGGTCGCCGCGGCACCAAAGGTTTGACCGGAGCCAAGGGAGTTACCGCCGCCGCCCCCATAGGTATAGGTTAGGAATAGAGCGGAGCCTCCAATGATGCTGTTCGAGAAAGAACCTCTCCCTACTGCATCAAGGTTTCCTCCCCGGAATAGAAACACATCTGCGCCTAATCCGCCGGTCAAGGTGTCAGATGCAGCCAAGCCTTCAATGGTGTCGTTGCCTGAACCACCGACCAGGACGTCTGCATTCGGCGTGCCGACGATGTTGCCGACTGCGCCAATTTGAACCGGGCCGCCAATAATGGTGTCGCCTGCCGCCGCACCCACAACCGTATCGGTCGGGGTTGCACGGACCGTCTCTTGACCCGAACCCAGAATGATGTAGTTACCGCCGGTGCTGGTGATCGAGTTGTTGCCACCGCTGGTGGCACCATCAATCGTGTTGCCCGAGCCTGCGCCCGAAGCGTTGACGGTTTGGGCACCAATGCCGGAGCCCAATTTGACCAGGTTGTTGGCTGCGCCGCTGCCGAGGACGAAGCTGTTCGCTTCCGAACCACCGTCCGTCAGCGTGTTACCAGAGCCGGTGGCCGTCAGCGTGTCAGAGCCAGCGCCGCCGTCCACCGTGGAGTTGCCGCTTACGCGAATTGCGTCGTTGCCCAGGTCGCCGAACACCTGAGCGCCTGCGGCGGTAATGGAGTCGTTGCCTTTGCCGCCCCGGATGGTGTCGCCGGTGCTACCGGTGATCACGTCGTTGCCGCCGTTACCGAAGACCAGGTTACGACCGCCACTGGTGATGGTGTCGTTACCATCTGCGTCGTTTTTGGCCAAGTCGGCAGAGCCGCCGAAGAGGGTTGCGCCACCGTTGCTGCCGGTGGAGATGATTTTGTCATCGCCCAAGTCGCCGTAGGCCAACAGGGCAAAAGAGCCGACTTCCAGGCAGTCGTTGCCTTGGCCACCGAACAGCGTATCCTGACGGTTCTTGGCCACCAGGGTATCGTTCCCGGCGTTGCCAAACAGGAGGCTGTTGCCACCGGGGGCTGCCACCAGGCTGTCGTTGCCGTCGCCACCGTTCATGGTGTCGCTGCCGCCGAGGCCGCCACCCAGGACAGAGGTGGTCGATTCACCCACCAGGGTGTCGTTGCCCAGGTCGCCGAACATCAGCGAGCCGCCGGAGCTGATCAGGACGTCGTTGCCCTGACCGCCGTACATCGTGTCGCCAGCAGCGCGGGACCGCAGGGTGTCTTCCCCTTGGTTTCCGTTCAGCAAGCTCTTGCCGTCTTGGCTGCCGGTCAAGTTGTCGTTGGCACCAAGACCAAATAGGGTGTCAATCCCAGACCCAAGCAGGGTATTCGGGAGTTCATTACCGATCTGAGTCACTTACTTCCACTCCTCTACAATTTGCTGTAGCTGTAAAGTCCGTGCGCGAAGTTGATTGTTCAAAGAACCGACGATTCGACGCATAGTTCAGCGACAGAGAGCCCGTAGGCTACTACAGATTCATACAGCCAGGGAAAGTCTACCCTAGATGTCTTCTCGCTGTCTAGCTAATGCTTCTGACCCCACAGGTTCTGTGATGGTTCCCTTGGGTTCCAAGATTGCTCCATTATTCTAGGGGATGCGCTGGAGATCCGGTGATGGGGACGTGGGGCCGATCGCGATCGCGGCGTTCGAGAGTTTGGGATTGAGGCATGTATGGGCGATCGCGGTGACGGTCAACGGGTGCTATTGCAGCGGCCCGAGGTGCTCGAAGGGCGACTGCGGGAAATTCCGGCGGAACCGGGGGTTTATCTGTTCCGCGATCGCGAGGGGCGAGTCCTATATATAGGCAAGTCCAAGCGGCTGCGATCGCGGGTGCGGTCCTATTTCCGTCCATTCTTCCGTGAGGATGGCCAGTCGCCCGCCCGTCATCTGCACACGCCGCGTCTGGAATTGATGGTGCGGCAGGTGGTGGATCTCGAATTCATCGTCACCGACACGGAGTCGGAGGCGCTGATGCTGGAGGCGAATTTAATTAAGCGCCATCAGCCGCACTTTAACGTTCTCCTCAAGGACGATAAGAAATACCCATACCTCTGCATCACCTGGTCGGAGGACTACCCGCGTCTGTTCATCACCCGCAAGCGCCGCCTCGGGGAGCCCCGCGATCGCTACTACGGCCCCTACACCGACGCCCACGGCCTGCGATCCACCCTGCAACTGGTGAAGCGACTGTTCCCGTTGCGCCAGCGCCCGCGACCCCTATTCAAGGACCGCCCCTGCCTGAACTACGACCTGGGCCGCTGTCCAGGGGTCTGTCAGGGTTTAATAGCGCCGGATGCCTATCGCCAGACGGTGCAGAAGGTGGCGATGGTATTCCAGGGGCGCACGGGGGAGTTGGTGGAGCAGCTCACGGCGCAAATGGAGGCGGCGGCGGCGGATCTGGAGTTTGAGCGGGCGGCGGTCCTGCGGGATCAGTTGCGGGGGCTGGACCAGTTGGGGCGCGATCATAAAGTTGCCCTGCCGGACGATCGCGTGTCCCGCGATGCGATCGCCCTGGCGACGGATGGGGTGGTGGCCTGCATTCAGCTTTTCCAGATCCGGGCGGGGCGGCTGGTGGGGCGATTGGGCTACACGGCCCAGGTACCTGAAGGCCATGGAACGCCTGCGGAGTCTGCGGATGGCCCAGACGCGGTACAGGATCTAGCCCTGGATCCGGCCCTAGGGGGGCAACTATTGCAGCGGGTGCTGGAAAATCACTACGGCCAGGTGGAGCCGGTGGAAATTCCGGCGGAGGTGACGGTGCAATATGCCCTGCCGGAGGGGGAGTTCCTGGCGGCGTGGCTGGCGGCGCGGCGGGGGCGACGGGTGGAAATCACGGTGCCCCAGCGGCAAACCAAGGCGGATTTGATTGCCCTAGTCGAGCGCAATGCCCACTATGAGCTGGCCCGCACCCGGCGATCAAGCGATCGCGACGGTCAAGCGTTGCAGGATTTGGCGACGGTGTTGGATCTGCCCACCCTGCCCCACTGGATCGAGTGCTACGACATTTCCCACATCCAGGGCTCCGATGCGGTGGCGTCGCGAGTGGTGTTCGTCGAGGGGCAGCCCGCCAAGCAGCATTACCGCCGCTACAAAATCCGCAGTGCTGAGGTGCGCCCCGGCCATTCGGACGACTTTGCCAGCATGGCAGAGGTGATCCGGCGGCGGTTCCGGGACGGTCGCCCCCGCAGTGCCCCCAATGCGGCCCTGGCGGTGCTGGGGGATGGGGCGGGCCGCGATCGCGCCGATGACTGGCCGGATTTAGTGGTGGTGGACGGGGGCAAGGGGCAACTGTCCGCCGCCGTGGCGGTGCTGCGGGATCTGGATCTGCTGGATGAGTTGCGGATTATTGGCCTTGCGAAACGGCAGGAGGAAATTTTTCTACCGGGCCAGTCGGAATCCCTGCCCACGGATCCGGATCAGCCGGGAGTGCAGCTCCTGCGCCGGTTGCGGGACGAGGCCCACCGATTCGCCGTCAGCTTCCATCGCCAGCAGCGCCGCGATCGCATGACCCAATCGCGCCTGAGCGACATCCCCGGCCTCGGGCACCACCGCCAAAAGCAACTGCTGGCTCACTTTCGCTCGATCGACTACATCCGCGAGGCCACCCCCGCCCAACTGGCGGAAGTCCCCGGCATCGGCCCCGCGATCGCCCAGCAGATCCACGGCTACTTCCACCCCCAGAACGCCCCAGAACCCGACGGCCCGAGCGCCCCTTAGGGAAAAGAGATTAAGAAACCTTAAGAAATCATTAATCGCCCACTGCTACGGTTTGGTAGTTCCGATTACGCACCGTTTGGGATCAACCCCCTAGGATAGGGGCGTGTCGGTCACCCCAGAATGGCCTTGCTCCGTCAGCAAACCGTAACATTTTGCCCGGTTCCAGGTCGTGGGCCTCGCGAGTTTTGGACGGCCCCATGGGCGGATTGACGGGGCGGCCGGATGACAATTTTGGGCCATCATCGGTCCTTGCGCTCCACCGGGGTTGCGTGGCGGGCTGCGCTAGCCTCAAGAACGATCGCCCGACGCGATCCCTTTTCTGTCCCCTTGCCCCCTGAGTTGCTATGGCCTTTAACGCTTATCAGCCTTCGATTGTGCGCCTCTGTGGCCGACTGGATGCGGCGAGTTCCCAGGATTTGCGCGATCGCCTGGAGGCCGCGATCGCCCCGACCCATCCCACCATTGGCCAGCAGCCCCCCTGGGCGATCGACCTGAGCGGGGTGGATTTCATTGACGGGGTGGGCCTTGCGACACTGGTGGCCCTCTACCGCCGCGCCCAGGAGCATCACCTGAGCCTGATGTTTATCAATCCCCAGCCGCCGGTCCGTCTGGTGTTTGAAATTGCCCAGATTGATCGGGTGTTTGATATCTACCCCAGCTATGAAGCCGCGATCGCGGCCTGGGAATCGGCCCGAGCGGCGGTGATCCAGCGGCCCAGAACCACCACCACCGCCGCCTAGGAAGTTCGCCTCGGTTGCCTAGGGATAGCGGCCCCTAGGCATCAGAATCGGAAGCCGCCGTGGTGTCCCCCGCTGGCTCGAAGGTCAACGACGCGGAATTCATGCAGTAGCGCAGGCCCGTCGGGCGGGGGCCATCCTCAAACACATGGCCCAGGTGGGCATCGCAGGTGGCGCAAAGCACCTCGGTCCGCACCATGAACAGGGAGCGATCGCTCTCGGTAGCCACCGCCTCCGGGGAAATGGGAGCCCAAAAGCTCGGCCAGCCGGTCCCGGAATCGTACTTCGTCTCGGAGCGGAAGAGCTCACTGCCGCAGCACACGCAGCGGTAGATGCCCTGCTGTTTATTGTCCCAATGCTGGCCCGTGAAGGCCCGTTCAGTGCCCTTTTTGCGGGTCACCTGAAACTGTTCGGGGGTCAGTTGCGCCTGCCATTCGGCATCGCTCTTAGCCACTTTGTTGGATGGGGTTGCGGAAGAAGCCATGGGTGCGTCGGGGGATGAATCAGCGGAATCGGCCTTTTGGGAAAAGAGGGAGGAAAAGAAGGAAGCCACGGCACCACCTGAACGGGAATGGATCGGGCTCGGGACGGCGATCGCCCCTGGGCCTTGGCTTAATTTTGACGAATTGTCGTCGTCTTGGGGCGCTTCAGGGGGAATCCCCTGGCCTAGATTGGCAAATTGCTCAGGGCGCGGCGATTGCCAATGACCACCATCACCATGCCCTGGCGCAGCCGCATGGACGGGTCCACATTCACATCAAAGCGCTCGCAGCGATCGGCCCCCGTGTCCGCCTCCTCCTGCACCGGCGCGCGGCTCAGGGCCAGCAGATTGATGCCATAGCGCGCCCGCAGTTGCAGTTCGGCGATGCTCTTGCCGTCAAATTCCTGGGGAACGATCACTTCCACAATGCTGCTATTGGCGTCGAGGTCCAGCCGCTCCAAAATATTCGGCTGCACCAGCGATCGCCCCACCTGGCAGCCCATTTCATGTTCCGGAAAGACAACCAGATCGGCCCCCACCTTCCGCAGGAGTTTGCCGTGGATGTCGCTGGACGCCTTGGCGAGGACGTAGTTGACCCCCGCTTCCTTGAGGTTGAGGGTGGCGATTACGCTCGCTTCGATGTAGTTACCGATCGCCACGATCGCGGTTTCAAAGTCAAAAACCCCCGCCTCCTCCATGGCCAGTCGGTTCGTGGTGTCCAACTGGATGGCATGGGACACGATGCGATCGTCGAGGGCTTGGGTAATGAGGCTTTCGCTGGAGTCAATCCCCAGCACCTCATAGCCCATCTGGTGCAACGTACTGCACACGGCCCGTCCAAAGCGCCCGAGCCCCAGCACCACGTACTGTTGCTTCTGGACACTCCGGAGCCGCTGTAAAAAACTAAGGGACGAAAGATTCACGACAATCCCTAAACCCCATTGGGTAAGTGGTTTGGTGCCGCTGGGACACCTCTGGAGATTATCGGCTATTTCGCTGGCCCTGGGTGAGCCCCAAGGCCGTCCCTTGATCGACCAACCGCCCTGCCCCATTCCGCCCCCGCGATCCTTGATCTTCCCAAGGGGCAACGGGTTGGTGGCGGGCACTCGGGTCAGGCTTGGGAGACCCAACCCCTACGGTGATGGAATTGACTACACGCCATTGTCCTAAAGTTGGTCCTAACTCCGGGCGATCGCGGGCACCCGCTGATGCCACTGGGTCGCCTGCTCATAGGCATAGGCCACCTCTAGGATCCGCTGCTCCTGGAGCACATTGCCCACAATCTGCATCCCGATGGGCATCCCCGCCTCATCGTAGCCACAGGGCACGCTCAGGGCCGGCAGCCCCGCCAGGTTCACCGGAATCGTCATCAAATCCGACAGGTACATGGCCACGGGATCATCGGTCTTTTCACCCGCCTTGAAGGCCGTGGTGGGGGCCGTGGGGGAAATCAGCACATCCACCCGGGCAAATGCCTTCTCAAAGTCCTCTTTGATCAGGGTCCGCACCTGTTGAGCCCGCAGGTAGTAGGCGTCGTAATAGCCCGCCGATAGGGCATAGGTGCCGATCGCGATGCGCCGTTTCACCTCGGGTCCAAAGCCCTGGGCGCGGGTTTTGCCGTACATATCAATCAGATTGTCCGCATCCTCCGCCCGTGCGCCGAACTTCACGCCGTCGTAGCGGGCCAGGTTCGCCGATGCCTCCGACGGAGCAATGATGTAGTAGGTGGGCAGGCCGTAGCGGAAGCGCGGGCAGGAAATGACTTGGATTTCCGCCCCCAGTTCCTGCAAGGTTTCTAGGGCTTTTTCCACGGCGGTTTCCACCACGGAATCGAGCCCTGCCCCGAAGGTTTCTTTGATTACGCCGATTTTCAGTTGGCGCTTCGGCTTCAGGTCGGGCCGCAGGCTCTTGGCATAGCTGGGGATCGCCACGTTCAGACTGGTGGAATCCTTCGGGTCGTAGCCCGCGATCGCCTCCAGCAGCAGGGCCGCATCCTCCACCGTCGCCCCGAACGGCCCCACCTGATCCAGCGACGACGCAAAGGCAACCAAACCATAGCGGGACACCAGGCCATAGGTAGGTTTGAGGCCCACCACCCCGCAGAAGGCCGCCGGTTGACGGATCGATCCCCCCGTATCGGAGCCGATGGAAATGGGGCATTCCGCCGCCGCCACCGCCGCCGCCGAGCCCCCCGACGAGCCCCCCGGCACCCGTTCGAGATCCCAGGGGTTGGCCGTCACCTGGAAGGCGGAATTTTCCGTGGAGCTGCCCATGGCAAATTCATCCAGGTTCGTTTTGCCCACCATCACGGCCCCGGCGTCGAAGAGCTTCTGGGTGACCGTGGATTCGTAGGGCGGCACGAAGTTTTCCAGGATGCGCGACGCGCAGGTGGTGGGTACCCCCTTGGTACACATGTTGTCCTTGATGGCGATGGGGATGCCCGCGAGGGGGCCGATCGCGTCCCCGGCGGCGATTTTGGCGTCCACGGCCCTGGCCTGTTCGAGGGCGATTTCGGGGGTTACGCGCAGGAAGCTGCGGACCTGGGGCTCGCGCTGGTCAATGCGCTCTAGGTAATCCTGGGTGATTTCGACCGCTGAGCGTTCTTTGCTGATGAGCTGTTGGTGCAGTTCGCGAAGCTGTGACATGGGGGGCGTAACCTTTCGACCTCGGTGGGGATGGGGATGGAGATGGGAAATAAAGTTTAGGTGGCGTTAGATGGCGGGCGATCGCGGGGGGTGTGCCTCGATAAAGGATACCGAGAAGCGCGCGATCGCGGCTACCTTAGGGGGCTGTGGCGGTGGGAGTGGTGGTCAGGTGCGATCGCGCGGCCGTGACCCAGCCATCAAGGCCATGGCTATTGAGGCGATAGCTGAGGGGATGGGCCACCAGGCGGGCGGTGCTGTGGAAGAGCACTTCAATTTCAATCAGGCCATTTTCCTGGAGGGTGCGGCCCGTGGCGACGAGATCCACGATCGCCTCCGCCATGCCGGTGATCGGTCCCAACTCCACGGAGCCGTAGAGGGGCACCAGATCCACGGGCAGATCCTGGGCCTGGAAATAATCCCGAGCGCAGTTGACAAACTTAGACGCAATGCGGCAGTGGGCGGGCAAATCCAGGGCGCTGCGGTAGGGGCTCGATCGCGGCACGGCGACGGACATGCGGCATTGGCCAAAGCCCAGATCGAGCAGTTGGGCCACTTGCGGGCGTTTTTCCTGGAGCACGTCATAGCCGACGACGCCCAGATGGGCCTGACCCGATTCCACATAGACGGGCACATCGCCATTGCGCACCAGCATCGCCCGCCCGCGACCGGTGGGGTCTTCGATTTGCAACTGGCGGTTGCCCGAGTCCAGAAAGGCGCTGAAATCGAGCCCGATGGACTGGAACAGGCGAATGCTGTCGGACAGGAGGGAGCCTTTGGGCAGGGCGACGGTCAGCACGGGGGAAACTCTTGGGGCGTTGGGGTGCATGGACCCGTGCATTGTAGCTGACGGTCTGGATCTCCGGGACTTGGGTTATGCCCTAGCGGGATTTGCTGGGGCCGAGGAGTTGCCATGCGAGGGGGGCGATCGCGCCGAGGCCCAAACCAGCGCCGAACCCGAGGGCCAGCAGCAGGCCAAAGGGGATGGGCACGAGGGTGATCCCCAAAACGGACAGGGAAATGGGGGTGGCGTTCTGGACGGCGAGCAGGGCGCTCCCCGCGATCGCGCTGGCCCCAACGAGGCTAATCAACAGGTGGCTGAGGGGTTTCATGGCGCAAAAAAACGATCTGGGTCTAGGTCCAACCCTAGGGGCTCCATTGGCCGTAGGGGTGGGAGGCCAGGTAGGAGTTACGGTAGCGCGGATCGTCGGACACCTCCGTTCCTAGCCACTCGGGCCGCTCGAAGGGGTGATCGGGATCATCGAGCTCGATTTCCGCCAGGATCAGCCCCGCGTTGGCCCCAAGGAATTCATCCACCTCCCAGGCTAGGCCATCGCTGGTGGGGATGCGGTGGCGGATTTTTTCGACGGGGGGCGTGCCGCACAGGTGATCTAGCAGTTCCTGGGCGTCCGCGAGGGGGATGGGGTATTCGTACTCGGGGCGGGCGAGGCCGGTGGCGGGGCCTTTGATGGTGAGGTAGGCGCGATCGCCTGCTATGCGGACCCGGACGGTGCGGGCGTCTTCGATGGCGATGTAGCCCTGGCTGTAGGCGGTGGCAGTGCCCTGGCCGCGCCAGCGATCGCCCTGGACTAGGAATTTACGCTCGATTTCAATGCCCATGGCGGTGTGGTGGCGAGGTGGGGAATGGGGCGAAATCTGGGGATCAGGAGGCGGCGGCCCCGAGGATACCGCGACTGTATAAAAATGCTTCCACCTGGGCGTGGTTGGGCTGGGACGCGATCGCGCCGGGACGCAGGGTGGTGAGGGCTCCGGCGGCGCTGGCGTAGGTGACGGCCCGGTGGGCTTCGGCGGGTTCCTGGAGGCGATCGAGGCCCACTTCTAGCAAATGGCGGATGAAGGCCGCCACAAACGCATCCCCGGCCCCGGTGGTGTCGCGGACGGGCACGGCAAAGGCGGCCAGTTCCCCGATCGCGGTTCCGATCGCATACCGGCAGCCGCGATCGCCATCCGTAATCAACACCCCTTCCAGGTGGTCATGGCGCGATCGCACCCGCTCCGGCTGATCCGTCTCGAATAGCAACAGGGCTTCTTCCCGAGCCATCTTGAGAAAATCCACCCGCTCGATCAGATCCCGCATCAGGGGCAGGGCTTCCCCCTCGCCGCCGGACCAGAAAATGGGCCGCCAGTTCACGTCTAGAAAAATCTTGCAAAAGAACTCATCCGCCAAATCCAACGCCCGAAACGTGGCCGCGCGGCTGGCGGGGCAGGCGAGGCCCAGGGTGCCCAATACGAGCATCTGCGCCCCTTCAAACAATTCCGGCGGCAGGGCGGCCCCATCCAGGTAGGCATCGGCGAAGCGATCGCTCGGCACCTCCCCCACGCCCTCGGCCCCAAAGGCGGCAAAGTGGCGATCGCCCTGGTCATCGCGCAGGACATAGACCTCGCGGGTGGGGGCGTCCGGGTGCCGCTGGAGTCCCTGGAGGTTGACGCCGCCCATGCGCAAAATGTCCACCAGGCGATCGCCCGCCCCATCGCTCCCCAGGCAAGTCAGCAGGGCCGACGCGACCCCCAACTTCGGCAGGGCGCAGGCCACATTCGCTGGGGCACCGCCGGGGTAGGCCGTCCAGGTGTCGATCTCGCCTAAATCCAGGCCGGGGCGATCGGCGAGACAATCCCAGAGCATTTCCCCTAGGCACAGTACGCTCGGTGTGGCCATGGTGCGTTCCTTCCCTTCGGACCCGTGGGGCCGGTTTCGACCCGGTACAGATCGAGCATATCAACTCCCTACTGGGGCGCGCGGGGGGCGTAATGTTCTGTGAGAATGGCCGCGATCGCGCCCCCAACGCCACCTAAAACCGGACGGAAGACGCGATAGAGGATCCAACCGATGGGCCAATCGGGGGCAAGATAATGCAGGGAAACGTGCGGGAGGTCAGGCCGTTGATGGATGGGCGCTGGATGGGGCGACGCATGGGGCGATGGCTCTGGGGGATCTGCGCGATCGCGGCGATCGCCCTGACGGGGTGTGTGGACTATGGCGTGACGGTGCGGTTCCAGGATGCGAACCACGGGGAAATTGTGCAGCGGGTGGCCCTGGGCGATCGCTGGGTGACCCTAGGGGATTCCCTGGCGGCCCCGTGGCGCACGGCCCTGGAGCGGCAGGCGGAAACCCTCGGCGGTCAGGTGCGATCGCCGGATCCCCAGGAGCTTTGGCTCTCGATTCCCTTTGCCAATGGGGCGGACTTGGTGGAGAAATTTGAGGCACTTCTCAAAACCCTGGCCCCCACCGAGGGCGATCGCGCCCCCGCCCAGCCGCCGATCCGGGTGGCGCTCCATCAGCAAAATTTCGGGATCGCCGTCCGCAATGACCTCACCCTAGAAGCGGATTTGCGATCGCTGGCGTCCCTGACGGTGGACGGTCAAATTCTGGTGGGGGCGGAATCCCTGCTGCAATCGAGCTTTGCCCTGGCGGCCCCGTTGATCATCCCCGGCACCTCCACCGGACCCCTGACCCAAGGGGGCGATCGCGTCACCTGGCCCCTAGAACCGGGCACCCTCAACCACATCGAGGCGGTCTTTTGGGTGCCAAGCTGGTTGGGCATCGGCGCGATCGCGATCGCCTTGATCTGCGGCCTGGGGGTGGTGTTGCGCGATCGGATCCAGGGTTAGGCGTCGTAATCGATCGGGTACACCCAAGGGCGGTAGGCCGGTTCCCGGTTCGCCACGATCGCCCCCAGCAGCGTCCGCAGGCGATCAGTAATGGGCCGCTCACTGGGCAGCGTGTAGTTCTCGATCCGCGCGATCGGCGCAATCTTCGCCGCCGTCCCGCACAAAAACGCCTCATCCGCCACAAACAGCTCCGTCTTATCCACGGGCCGCTCGATCGTCTCAATGCCCAAATCCCGCGCCAGGGTCAGCACACTGTCGCGCGTGATGCCCTCCAAAATATCCTGCTCAAATCCCGGCGTAATCAGCTTGCCATCGCGCACCAGGAACACATTCATGCCCGTCGCTTCGCAGACCTTGCCCTGGGCGTTCATCAAAATCGCCTCATCAAAGCCCGCCTCCACCGCCTCGGTTTTCGCCAGCGACGAGGTGATATAAGCCCCGGCAATCTTGCCACGCAGGGGCAAACTGCGGTCCTCCTGGCGGTACCAGGAACTGATGCGGCAGCTCACCCCCTCGCCGGACAGGTAATCGCCCATTTCTAGGCCGTAGATAAAAAAGTCCTTTTCCACCTTGTGCAGGCGCGGCGCAATGCCCAGATCCGACGTATAGACAAACGGGCGGATATAGAACGACTGGGCGGGGCGATTCTTCCGCACGAAGGTTTCGATCGCGTCCTGGATCTGATCGGCGGGCAGATCAAAATGCAAAAACTTTGCGCTCTGGCTCAGGCGCTTGCAGTGGCGATCAAGGCGAAACAGCAGCGCCCGATTGCCATTGTCCGGGTCCGGAATGCCCCGCAGCCCCCCAAAGGCCCCCGTCCCGTAATGGAGCGCATGGGTCGCGATCGACAGATTGGCGTCCTCAAAGGGGATGAACTGACCGCGATAGTAGGCAACCGGCAGAAAAGATTGGTTGAACATGGCGTCTAGGACAAGGGCTACAAAATTAAGGACGACGGGGTGGGGGCGCGATCGCGGGTCGTCAAACCGTACTTCAGCGGCGCAGATCAGGGAATTAGACAAGGGAATGGCAGCCCCTTGCCCCACTGGGATTGCCTCAGCCGCTATACATTGAACCGGAACAACAGCACATCCCCTTCCTGGACCGTGTACTCCTTGCCTTCACTGCGCACCAGCCCCTTTTCCTTGGCGGCGGCCATGGAGCCGTGGGTGGTCAGGTCAGCGTAGGCCACGGTTTCGGCGCGGATGAAGCCCCGTTCAAAGTCCGAATGGATCACCCCCGCCGCCTGGGGAGCCAACATGCCCGCCCGGATGGTCCAGGCGCGGGTTTCCTTCGGCCCGGAGGTGAAGTAGGTCCGCAGGCCCAGCAGTTCATAGGTGGCGCGGATCAGGGTTTTGAGGCCCCCTTCGGTGACGCCGAGGGATTCGAGGAAGTCGGCGCGTTCTTCGTCGCTCAGGTCCACCAGTTCCGCTTCCACCTGGGCGGAGATGACGGCCACTTGGGCATTTTCGGCGGCGGCTAGCTCCCGCACCTGCTCGACCCAGGCGTTGCCGGTGGCGAGGTCATCTTCGGAGACGTTGGTGCCGTAGATGATGGGCTTGCGGGTCAGGAGGCCGAGGGGTTTGACGAAGATTTCTTCCTCTTCGTCCAGATCCAGCAATCGGGCAGGCTGGCCGCTTTCGAGGGTTTTCTGGATTTTTTCGAGGATTTCGAGTTCGGTGCGGGCGTCCTTGTTGGCTTTGGCTTGCTTGCGGACGCGATCGCAGCGCCGTTCCACCTGGGCCAGGTCCGCGAGGATCAGTTCGAGGTTGATGACTTCGATATCGCGGATGGGATCAACGGAGCCATCGACGTGGATGATGTCTTCGCTGTCGAAGCAGCGCACCACATGGACGATCGCGTCCACCTCGCGGATGTTGGCCAGGAATTGATTGCCCAGCCCTTCCCCCTTGCTGGCCCCCTTGACCAGGCCCGCGATGTCTACGAATTCGATGCGGGTGGGGACGATCGCGTCCGACTGGCTAATTTTGGCGAGTTCATCGAGGCGCGGGTCGGGGACGGAAACGACGCCCACGTTTGGCTCGATGGTGCAGAAGGGGAAGTTGGCGGCCTCGGCCTTGGCGTTGGCGACGAGGGCATTGAAGAGGGTGGACTTACCGACGTTGGGGAGTCCGACGATTCCGGCTCGGAGCATAGGGGCTTGGGGGGTGTGGCGCGGCGCTGGATGGATCGGGATGGGCGAAGGGCCGCGATCGCGGTTCGCTGGCTCCCCGGTTGGTGGGGGCCAGAGTCTTCCTAGCTTAGCGGAAAGCGATCGCCCCGGTCACGGCTCGGGGGAATCAGGGGTTTGGGGATCGCTGCCTGTATCGGTGCCTGTGTCGCTGGCTTCGGATTCTGCGGTGGTGGCGGCTTCGGAGGGGGCGATCGCGTCGGTCCCTAGATCCGCTTCCGGGGCAGCTTCCGGGGCAACTTCTGGCGAACTTTCGGCGGACGTGTCTAGAGCTTCAGGAACCTCAGGAATTTCTGGAGTTTCTGAGGGTTCGGTCACCAGTTGAGAGGCGGGCACGGCGATCGCGATGAGGGTATCGTCGCCCTCCTCTTCTTCCGATTCATCGTCGAGGATCAGATCCGGGGCCATTGCCGGTTCTGGTTCAGTTCCTGTTTCTGGTGCTGCGATCGCCGCCTCCGCAGGCTCCATGACTGCTTCTGGCTCTATCGCCTCTTCCGTTTCAGGCGCTTCAGCGAGCGGCACCTTCTCCTCAAAGCCGTCCAGCAGCGGCAACAGCCGACTCAGGGGCACCCCCAGCCGGGTGAACGTGGCATCAATGGTGTCCGCCGCCACGGGATCCAACTGCGCCAGGGTGGCCGTCGGAGTCAGGGCCACCCACAGGGACGCCAACCCCATCTGCGCCAACAGGTTCGCCACCAAGAACGCGATCGCCGCCACCAACAGCCCCTGCCAGCGCGGCCCAAAGGGCGTCACATCCGACGCGATCGCCGCCCAGCGATACAGAAACCCCAAGGCCCCCACCAGGGCGATCGCCCCCACCGCCGCGATCGCCTTAATCGGCCACGCCCGCCAGCGCTGCAAAATCCTGAGCCGCACCTCCTCCAACGCCGCCGGCCGCAGGGTCAACCCCGCGATCGCAAACGGATAGAACGGCCTGCCCCACTGCACCGCCAGCACCGGCACCGCCCCCGCGATCGCCACCGGCAGCCAATCGAGCCCCCAGGGCAGCAGCGGATCCCCCGCCGCCAGCCCCAGCCAGCACAGCTCCAGCAGCAGCGGCACCGCCGCCAACCCCGCCCCATGGATCCACAGGAACGAATCGGAACGAACAGAACGCATCGCCATGGCCCACCACTCCCGTCAGCTAGAACGCATCAGCCCAAAATCAACCGAGCCGCCACTACCCCATCAAACCATCCATCCATCCCCAAACAGAAGGGCCGCCCCCCGGTGGGAACGGCCCCGCATCACATGGCCTATCGGGGAGAAGACCCACCGCGATCGCGGCGACCCCACCCCCCAACCGGGCGCTCCCTAGGCACTCAGGGTCCGGCGCTTCGCCACCATCTTGAACGCCTCCAGCACATCCCCCTCCTGCCATTGGGAGAAGCTATCGACGCCAATACCGCACTCAAAGCCCGTATTGACCTCCTTCACATCATCCCGCATCCGCTTGAGGGAATTGAGACGGCCCTCATGGACCAACTCCTTACCGCGATGGACCCGCAGCAGACAGTCGCGCACCAGCTTGCCAGACTGCACATAGCAGCCCGCCACGGCCCCACGGCCCACCGGGAACACCGCCCGCACTTCCGCCTGACCCAGGGGCTCTTCCACCTCCTCCGGATCCAGCAGACCTTCCATGGCCGCCTGGATTTCGTCCAGGAGCTTGTAGATGACGGCATATTCCCGCACATCCACCCCCGCCTCATCCGCCGCCCGACGGGCACCGGTGGCCAAGGTTGTGTTGAACCCAACGATTACGGCATTACTCGCCGCCGCCAGATCCACATCCGTCTCCGTGACTTCGCCCGGAGCCGCCAACAGCACCCGCACCTGCACCTCGTTCTGCGGCAGTTGCTGCAACGACCCGAGGATCGCCTCCACGGAACCCTGCACGTCCGCCTTCAGGATCAGGTTCAACTCCTTGAGTTCCCCTTCCTGGATTTGGCCCGACAGGGTCGTCAGGCTCACCCGGCGAGAGGCCATGGCCTGCTGGAGGCGGCTCTGGCGCTGCTCGTCACTGCGATCGGACGCCAGGGCCTTGGCCTCCCGCTCGCTCTCGAACACGTCAAACTCGTCACCGGCGGCGGGCACGTCATTGAGACCCAGCACCTCCACCGCAAAGGACGGACCCGCCTCATCGACCCGGTTGCCGCGATCGTCCACCATGGCCCGGACCTTACCCAGGCTCGAACCGGCCAGGAGCACATCCCCGACCCGCAGGGTGCCGTTCTGCACCAGCAGGCTCGCCACCGGACCCCGGGCGCGATCAAGGTGGGCTTCAATGACCGTCCCCTTCGCGAGGCGATCGGGGTTGGCGGACAGTTCCTCCACCTCGGACACCAGCAGGATGTTCTCCAGCAGTTCGTCCAGGTTGTCCCCCTTCAGGGCGCTGACGGGCACGACGATCGTGTCGCCGCCCCACTCTTCCGGCACAAGGCCGTGTTCGGACAGTTCCTGCTTGACGCGATCGGGGTTGGCCCCCTCCTTGTCGATTTTGTTGACCGCCACCACCATGGGCACCTTGGCGGCCCGAGCGTGGCTGATGGCCTCTAGGGTTTGGGGACGCACGCCGTCATCGGCGGCCACAACCAACACGGCGATGTCCGTGACGCGGGTACCCCGGGCGCGCATGGCGGTAAACGCTTCGTGACCGGGCGTGTCCAGGAAGACGATCTTCTGGGGTGCGCCGTTGTGCTCCACATCCACGTGGTAGGCCCCGATGTGCTGGGTGATGCCGCCGGCCTCCCCTTGGGCGACCTTGGTTTTGCGGATCGAGTCCAGCAGGGTGGTTTTACCGTGATCGACGTGGCCCATGATCGTGACGACGGGCGGGCGGCGCTGGAGGCTTTCCAGGTCGCTCAGGTCGAGCATTTCGGTGACCTTGCGGGCGGCGGATTCCTTGACGGTGGTTTCCACCAGGACGCCCATTTCCTCGGCGACCATGGTGATGGTGGCCATGTCGAGGGTTTGGTTGATGTTGACGGCCATGCCCTTGAGGAAGAGCCGTTTGATAATTTCCGTCTCGGGCACCACGAGGGTGCGGGCCAGTTCGGCGACGGTCATGTTGTCCTGAAGGCTCAGGATTTCGGGGCGCTCGGGCCGCAGGTTGCGGGCGGCTTCCCGGCGATCGCGGCTGGGGCGACTGCGGCGTTTGGGGGTGGGGGCCTTGGTGGGGGCCGGTTGCGGCTTGGGCGATCCGGCACCCTTGGGCTTCGGCGGCCGCGCGATCGACAGGCTCACCTGCTCCCGCTCGGGACCGTTGGCCCCATCGAGGCTGTCATCAAATTCTTCGTCGTCATCGAGGTCGATCTGGGTCCGGCGCTTGCCCTTGACCTTCTCTTTGGCGGGGCGCACCTCCGGCCGTTCGTCTTCCCACACCTTCGCGGTGCCCTTGCGGGGGGTGCGGGTGGGGGTGGGCCGCTTCAGGCGGCTTTCGTAGGTGTCCGTGGTGCCGTCTCCGGCTTCGGTCCCCGCGTCGGCGCTCGGCTTGGTGGGCCGGGTGGGCTTGTCGAGGAGCTTCACGCTATCTTCTTCGTCCCCCTCAATGCCCCCTGCGGGCACCGGCGCACCGGCGGGCTTGACGGGCTTGGGTCGCCGGAGTTCCACAATGGTCGGCTTGGGGCGACCCGCATCGGTGACGGGGGCTCCTTTCTCTCCACCGGCGGCCTTGGTGGGGCCGGGGCGACTGGGGCCGGGGCGGCTGGGTTTGGAGGGGGGGGCCAGCCGGGGGGTGGGGGCGGAGACGGTGCTAGCGCTGGGGGCCGGGGCGGTCTGGCGGGCGGGGGGCTTCACCAGTTTGGGGGGCTCGGGCCGCGCCACTAGCTTGACCTCTGGCTTGGGATCGGCCTTGGGCTCCGGCTTCGGTGGCGGGGCGATCGCTCCCCCCTCTGGGGCCGTCTCTGGAGCGCTGTTGGCACTGGGCGCGATCGGCTTGGGCACCGTGCGCGGCGCGGCCGGACGGGCGGGGGGCGACACTAACTTGGCTGCATTCGGTCTCGGGGCGGGCGGTTGCGGTGGCGTGGGGGAATCGGACATGGAGGGACGGACGGGTTTAGTCACTGGGCGAGTCTGGGTGCTGCGAATTTCCAAGATTTTTTGGGGAGCATTGCTGCCTTGGGGGTCGCCGCCGGGGCTGGGGGGAGACGCGGGAGAACTGGGCCGGACTGGGGCAACTGGCGGAGCGGGCGGGCGGCTAGCTGGCTGGTTCTTGGCTTCGCTGCGAATGCGCACAGCATCATCTTCATCAATTGTGCTGCTGTGGCTTTTGGCAACGATGTCTAGCCGATCGCAGATGGCGAGGATATCTCGATTTTCCAGGTTCAATTCTTTGGATAGTTCGTAAATTCTGACTCGGCCGGTGCTCATCCAGTACTTTCCTCGGTTCTCAATGCGTCTCAACTACAATGGCGTCACGACATGGCAACTCACCGTTTTGGCGGCAGTGGATACTGCTCGGGTTTGCAATCGTTACGGACAGTGGGCAAGCTCGGGGGCCGAAAGGGTCGATTCTAGGACACTTCAGGGACCAAGCTGGCGGGAAAGGCTCCATGGCTGCTTTCCCATCGCTCCCATCATTATGGCGCGATGCTGAAGGGGTCTGTCGAACAGCGAAGCGCGGGGCGGAAGGGCTGCGCGATCACGCTCCCCCTAGGGATGGGTACGCAAACGGTTCCAGAGGGATTGGTAAACGTCAGGGGGAACGGGGGCCTTGAGGACTTTGCTCAAGCGATTTTTCCGCTGGGCGCTGTTCAGACAGGCTTCGGTGGGACAAAGGTAGACGGATCGCCCCATGCCCCGATCTAACTGTACCTGATGGGATGGGTGCAGGCGGATGATCCGCCAAAACTCGGTGCGGTGACCGAGGCGGCGGCAACTGATGCAGCGCCGGTGGTTGGGGGGGGCCATGGGGCGATCGCGGTGGACTTGGGTTAATGGTTCTTGGGGGCTACTCCTCTTCGCCCACGGTGTCTTCAGCGTCGTCTTCGGCCTCCTCTTCGTCTCCAAGGTCGCCGTCGTCGTCCGCCGCCTCCGGGTCGAGGTCCTCGTCCGCGTTGTCTTCGTCCGTGGCGTCTAGGCTGTCCCCAGGGGCGATCGCGGCGTCATCGAGGGCCGTGGTTTCCCCATCGCTTTCCCCGTCGGGGGCGATTTCCTCGGCGTAATCCTCCCCATACTCATCGCCGTAGTCATCGTCGTCATAGGCCGCGATCGCCGCCGCCGCCAACTCCGCCGCCCGAGCTTCCGCCCACTCCGCCGCCTTCTGGTCCTCCTCCTCCCGGTCATACTTCGCCACATCGCGAATATCAATCTTCCAGCCGGTCAGACGGGCCGCGAGGCGCACATTTTGGCCCTCCTTCCCGATCGCGAGGCTCAGCTGATCATCGGGCACCAGCACATGGGCCTGACGATCCTCCGTATTCATCAACCGCACCTCCTCCACCCGCGCCGGACTCAGGGCATTGGCAATATAAGTAGACGGATCCGGCGACCAGCGGATCACATCAATCTTCTCGCCCCGCAGTTCATTGACCACCACCTGAATCCGCGACCCGCGCGCGCCAATGCAGGCCCCCACCGGATCCACATCCCGCTCCACCGTATCCACGGCAATCTTGGTGCGCGGCCCCACATAGCGCGACGGGGGATTTGCTTCCCGTGCCACGGCGACAATGCGGACAATCTCGTCCTCGATTTCCGGCACCTCGTTGGCGAAGAGGTACACCACCAGCCCCGCGTCGGCGCGAGACACCAGCAGTTGCGCCCCCCGCTGGGACCCTTCGCACACCCGTTTCAGATACACCTTGACGGTGGCGTTGGCGCGGTAGTTGTCATTGGGCAACTGTTCCCGGCGGGGCAGTTCCGCCTCCACCTCGGGCTGGCCGTAGCCGCTGCTGACGGCGATGATCACCGACTGGCGCTCGAACCGCAGAACGCGCCCCTGGAGGACGGTGCCCTCGAGATCTTGAAATTCCTCTTGGATCAGCTTGCGCTGTTGATCGCGCAGCTTTTGGGCCAGGACTTGCTTGGTTTGGATGGCGGCCATGCGCCCAAAGTCGCCGCGATCGGGGGTGACATCCAGAATGACCGTATCGCCAAGCTGGGCCTCGGCGGCGACGGCCTGCACCTCGTCGAGGGCGATTTCGTGGTCGGGATTTTCGACCGCTTCGACGATGCTCTTGGTGGAGAGGACGCGAAAACCCTCTTCGTCGATGTCGAGTTCTACTTCAAAGTTTTCAAAGTAGGTTTCATCGAAGGTGACGCGGCTGTCCATTTCCTGGGTGCGGCGATAGCGCTCATACCCCTTGAGGAGGGCTTCCCGCAGGGCGGCCTGGACGGATTGCTTGGGCAGGTTCCGTTCGCGGCTGATGCTTTCGATCATTTCCTGGAGGCCAGGGAGGCGGACCATAGACATGGGGGTGGGGTGCTCCTTTTTTTGGGGTTGTGGGGGGGTGAAGTTGGCCTTGGAACTAGGGTTTGTCTGTCCTTCGTTCAAGTGGCTTCAAAACCTGATGCCATCGTTGCTGGGCCGGTGGGGCAAGGGGCTTGGGTCCCTTGTCTGAGTCGCCGGAGCGGATGATTTGGGTTGATTGGAGGGGTGGGTTGGGGGTGCTATTCGGGGGTGCCGTCGGCGAGGCGCACCTGTTCGATGAGGTCGCGGGGGATGGTGACGGGGCGGCCTTTTTGGGAGAGGCGTACGCTGCTGTCGTCGCGGCCTAGAAGGGTGCCTTCCCAGTGGCTTTTGCCCTTGTGGGGTTCGCGGGTGGTGATGGTGACTTCAAAGCCTTTGAAGGAGATGAATTCGCGATCGCTGGTGAGGATGGGGGAGAGGCCGGGGCTGGAGACTTCGAGGACGTAGGCGTCGGGCAGCACTTGCGCTTCGTCGAGGACGGTTTCGAGGGCGCGGCTCATGCGTTCGCAGTCGTCGAGCCCGGTATCGCTTTGGGGGTTGCGGACATCCACGCGCAGGACGGGGGGGCTTTGGTTGGTGTGGAAGGCGGCGGCGACCACTTCGAGCGCTAGGTCGCGGGCGACGGGGGCGGCGAGGTCAAGGATGGTGGGGATTAGCGGATGGGTCATCGACGGGCGGGCGGCGGCCAGGGGCGAGATATTCGGTTGGGGGGCAAGGGGCGGTGTGGGGCGGTGGGTGACCACAAAAAAAGCCGGTACTTTTTCACCGACTCGAAACGCTTTGGGTTGCAAAAACGTTTGGGCTGGGGTGGCGCGATCGCCACCTCGCCTAACAAGATTACCCTACGGTTTGAGTTCGCGCCAAGGGATGGTCTAGAGCCGTGGTTTTCCGGCTTTGATGCGGAGCCGTTCGGACTCTTCGAGCAGTTCGAGGGAGTCGCTGGTGTCGCGGGCGCGGCGGACGTAGCTGAGTTTGAGTTCTTCGAGCAAATCCCAAACGAGCTTCTGGAGTTCGTCGAGGGTTTCCTTGCGCCCCAGTTCGGCCCGGAAGGTGTCTCCCCCTTTGGCGACGAGGCGATCGAGGTGGGCTTCGGCGCTGGGGGCGAGGGGGCTCGTGAGGCTGGCGTAGGCGGCGCGGGGGGCTCCGGTGGCGGCGATCGCCAGGGCCAGGGCGGCCTGCTGGGCCAGGTGGTGGGGCAGGGCATCAAGGCCGGGGATGCCCTTGAAGTTTTGGTAGGCGGGCAGTTGCTGGAGGGTGTACTCAAGCTGGGCCGCGAGGAAGGCTTCTAGTTCTGGCCGCAACTCCGGCAGGACGCGATCGACGGCTAGCTGCACCAGACGGTCCGCGATCGCCTGGATCTCATTGACATCATTAATTTCCACGTAGGTGGTGGCGGTGGCCCCCAGCAGTTGATCCGCCAGGGCACCGGACTTGACCCCCCGCTGGAAACCGTTGACCATTTCGAGCACCACCACTTCCGTCAGTTCCGAGGCGAGGCTGGCGGCGAAACTCCGGCTGATCAGGGCGCGGATGGGCTCTAGGTTCGGAAAATTGGCGCGGTTACTGCGGCTGACCACGGGAATGATCCGCAGCCAGCGCCAGAAGGGCAGCAGAAACAGCAGATCGCTCCAGTTATTCAAGGCGGCGGCGCGCCAGGTCAGATCGCGGTAGCGGCGTTTGGTGGAAAGGGTGCGAAAGAGGAAATCGATCGCGAACAGAATGATAAAAGGCGTGTCGAGGATGGCGAAATAGTCGGCGGGCTGGCCGTTTTCGCCAATGCTGCGGAAATAGTTGGACTGGAGGGCGAAGCGGATTTCCTGATCAAAAAAGGCCAGTTCCCGATCCCAGCGGCTGCGGCTGAGGTATTGCACGCTCCAAAATTCATTGAAGGCCGCGATCGCGGAATCATTGCCCACCCGTTCCCGCACCCGATTTTTGATGCGCTCTAGGCTGCCGGTGCGCTCGGCAATTTCAAAGGGATTTTGGAGGATCATCTCCTCACTGCGCTGGCGCAATTCCGCCAGGATCGGCGGCACCTCCGGCGATTGAATCCCGCCGGTGAAGAGGGCCTCCTGGAGGCGATCGACCGTCTGGAGATAGCGCACGGTCATGCGTTCCGGCTCGATGCCCTTGATGGGGTCATAGGGCAGCGTATTCAGGCCGGGGGGGCCAATCAGGGGCGTCAGCCAGGGATATTCCGGCCCCATATCCCGCAACACCAGGGCCGCCCGCAGGTAGAACGATCGCAGGGGCACATAGGTCATGTTGAAGGCCACCAGCAGCAGGTTCGCCCAGGCCACTAAAATTAGGCCCCGTTCAATCCAGAGGCGAATCGGAAACTTGGGGAGCCGCTGGAGCAGTTGCTTGGGGGATGCGGTGGCGGCGCGATCGCGGGGGGAAGGGGCCATGGGCATGGGGAAAAGGCTCAGGACATGGGAATCCCGAGGGATCCGTTGGCTGCATTATGCCTGGGAATCGCCATTCCCGTTAAGGGTTACCCCAAACCATCCGCAGGGCAATGAAGCCCCCGAGGGCCGCGATCGCAATCCAGTCGCGCGATCGCAACTGCGGCGCATAGAGGGGCATTTCATGGCGTTCCACGGCGGTGAACCCCCGCGCCTTCATGGCGGAGGCCATCTGATCCGCCCGCATCAGCAAATTGTCCAGCAGCCGTTCCGCTAGGGTGATCCAGATCGTAATCGCGCCGCGGAAGCCAATTTTTTTCCAATTAATTGCCCGGGTCCGCACCGCCCGCACCAGGTTTTGCACCTCTTCGAGCACCAGGGGAATGAACCGCAGGGCCAGGGTGAGGGTGAGCACCACCTCCGTGACGGGGAAACGCAGCCGCGCCAGGGGGCTGAGGAGGGTTTCTAGGCCAGCGGCGATTTCCTCCGGGGCGGTGGTGAGCAAATACAGCGTGGTGCTGTAGATCAAAATAAAAATCAAACTGCCCAGGCGCACCCCGAGGCCGAGCGATCGCCGGGAAATTTTGATCGGCCCCCGCTCCACCAGCCAATAGCGGTAGTCCGTGGGGGGCGCAAACTGGGGCTCCGGGGGCAGCGGGGTGCGATCGTCCGGCACCGGCGCTTGGCGAAAGGGCCACCAGCGGGGACCAGGGGGCACCGGCGGCAACCGCTGGGTCTGGGCAAAGGTCAGGGGCGTCGCCGGTAGCCGGGGGCGATAGTCGATCGCGTAACCGTCCGGCGAGAGGGCCGTCAGCAGCACCACAAAACTGCCAATGGTCAACAGCCACACCATCTGATTGCGCCACACCCGCGCCGGAATCCCCGCCGCCAGGGTCAGCAGCACCAGCACCGCCGCGATCGCGAGGCGAAAGATCCCCGACGCCAGGATCGGCACCAGCAAAAACGCCAGCAGCCATCCCAACTTCACCCGCGCATCCAGCCGATGCAGCCAGGTGACCGGCTTTTCGAGATAGAGCCCCAGGGGCAGCGATCGCATCAAATCCATGGCATTAAATCCAATTGACCCCCGATCGCGCCCAATTTACCCTAAACCCGCGTGGCCCGGTTGGCCGATCGCTCAATCTCGCGGGTCTTCTTACCGCGCCACAGGAGCCGCACCGGCGTCCCCTCAAACCCCAACTCCTTACGGATCTGGGCGGCAATATAGCGGCGGTAATTGTCATTAAACCGCTTCGGCTCATTGACAAATAGCGCGATCGTCGGCGGCTGGGCGGCCACCTGGGTGCCGTAATAGATCTTGCCCTGCTTGCCCTGGCGGTTCGTGGGGGGCGAATGCCAGCGCACCGCTTCCTCAAGCACCTCATTAATCACCGCAGTGGTCACCCGGCGGCGATGCTGCTCCGCGCTGATGTCCACCAGGTCCAAAATCTTCGGCACCCGCTGGCCCGTCAGGGCGCTGGTGAAAATGATTTCTGCCCAATCGATGAAATACAGGCGGCTCCGTAGCTCCCGTTCCACCTGATAAATGGTGTCGGAATCCTTCTCCACCGCGTCCCATTTATTGACCACGATGATGCAGGCTTTGCCGTCATCTTCGATGCGGTTGGCGAGGCGCTGATCCTGCTCCGTCACCCCATCGAGCACGTCAATGACCAGCAGCACCACATCGGCGCGATCGATGGCCTTAAAGGAGCGGTTGATGCTGAAAAATTCCGGCCCATATTCCACATTTTTCTTGCGCCGGATGCCCGCCGTATCCACGAGGCGATAGCGCTGGCCGTTGCGCTCCACCACCGTATCGATCGCGTCGCGCGTCGTGCCAGAAATGGGGCTAACAATGGCCCGCTGTTCCCCCAAAAAGGCATTGAGCAGGCTGGATTTGCCCACATTGGGACGGCCCACGATCGCCACATTAATTTCCGGCTCAGCGGGAATTTCCGCATTGGCGGGGAAATGGGTCACCACCGCATCGAGCAGATCCCCCGTGCCGTTGCCGTGGATGCCGGACACCGGAAAGGGTTGACCGAGGCCCAACTCCCAAAACTCCGCCGCCATGGCGAGGCCCTGTTCAATGGATTCGCACTTGTTCACCGCCAGCAGGGCAGGGCGCGGGTGCCGCCGCAGCCAGTCGGCAATTTCGCGATCGGCCTCCGTCAGGCCCACCATGCCATCGACCACCATCACGGCGACGGCGGCTTCCTCTAGGGCGGCGAGGGCCTGCTGACGAATCAGGGGCAAAAATTCCGTATCGTCATCGAACACCAATCCCCCCGTATCCACCACGAGGAAGTCGCGCCCATTCCAAAAGGCGGGGCGGTAGGTGCGATCGCGCGTAATCCCTGGCTCATCAAAGACGATGGAGGATTTATCCCCCGTTAGGCGATTCGCGATCGTTGATTTCCCAACATTTGGGCGACCGATAATCGCCACAATTGGCAGTGCCATAGCAGTGCCATCTCCTGGTCCCAAAACCTGAACGAAATCTTGAACGGTTAATTCGAGCGAGGCCCGATCGCCCGCCTGGGTCAGGGGTGGTCGATGGGGGTGCGCTTGCGATCAAGTGAATTGACTAGTGTAGCGGTTTTATGTTGAAGTCTACGGCTTTTTTATCTTATGCGATGGGTTGAACCGTGTTGCGATCGCGCGATCGCTTGGAGAACCCATTATTTTCCTTGGGAAATTGCCCTAGATTCCCTAGGGCGGCGCAGGATCAGGTCGGGGAAACGGGCACTTTTTGGCGCGATCGCCCGTCCAGGCTATTGGAGCCATACCCGTTACGGGGAGGGAGCAAAGCCAATGAACATTCCACCGCAGTTGCACCAATCGCCCAAGGCCAAAATTCCCCCAACCCCCTCTCCCCAGGGGCGGCGGAACCTGGCGATCGCGGCGGCGGCCCTCCTGCTGACGGGCACGGCCCCGGCCCTGGCGGCGGATGCGATCGATGGCCCCCTGACCCTGCCCGATGCGGCCCTGAGCCCCCGCTTCAGTTGCCAAACCATCGACGGGCGATCGGTGGTGACCTACAGCCCCGAGAGCGAACCCGATCGCTACTACCCCTGGGCCGTGCCGCAGGATTTGGGGGGTGGCTGGACCGCCAACCGCCGCTGTGTGGAAATTGCCCGCCGCCTGGAAACCTATCGCCCCGATGGCCTCGTCGCCCTCGAAGCGGGCCAGGAAAATGGCTACAACACCGTCTGCGCCACCAGCGATCGCAACCCCACCTGCCGCATTGTCTTCACGGTGCCACCGGGCCAGGATCCCTACATCACCCGCGACCAAGTCTTTTCCACCCTCGCCCAGGCCGACAGCGGCGAAACCACCACGGGGGTCTTGACCTTCCAGGGGGGCCGCTGGCAGTCCGATGTGCAGGACATCCTCGACGGCCTTGGCATTGACCTGGGCCTTGATCTCGGAGGCTCGCGCGATCGCGCCCCCAGCCGCCGCGACTGGCGACCTTCAACCTCCCTAGACCTGCGCCCCTTCCTCGATCGCGCCGACGGCGGCACCGGGGAACGCCTTTACTAATCATCAGTTGAAGACCAGTTGAAGTTCCGTTAAGTTCAGCCAGCCCAGGGCCTTCCGGCCAGACCCCATATGCCCCATCGCCCCGCCCCGCCCGCCCTGGGGACTGGGGCCACCTAGGGGCCAATTCCGACATGCTTCTTAAAATCTCCCTAGGAATCCCTAGGCAGGCTCCTAGAATAGGAAACGAGCAAAAGCAGCACCTAGTCAGGAGTGCCGGAGCGTGTTTGATTCCGCCAACGATGCCCAACGGGCCTGTTTTGACAAGATTCTGCCCTGGCTCCAGGAGTTGCCCCATGGCCTCACCCTTGATCCAGATGCGCGAAATCCGACGGTTTATGTAGCCTATGGTTCCGCCTGCGCGCTGGTGGAAGTATTGCCCTGGCATGATGGCGATACGATCATCCACACCCGCTCCTATGTGGTCACTCAAGTGCAACTGGTGCCGGGGCTGATGGAATATCTCCTGCGGGAGAACGATCGCCTGCTGTTCGGGGCCTTTGGCATTGATGAGGACGGGGATGTGTTCCTGAACCACGCGATCGTGGGGTCGGAGTGCGATCGCGCGGAACTGCTGACGTCGGTGAATGCGATTTTGACCCTGGCGGATGACTATGACGACGCGATCGTCTCCCGCTGGGGGGGCCGTCGGGCGGTGGACCGGGCGCTGGATGCGGCTCCCCTGGCCTAGTTCTGGCCTTCGTCTTTGTTCTGGTCCCTGGATCCTCTTGGGTGGGGTCGAGGGCTGGCCAGCTTTTTCTGAACTGAATACACCTCAATTGATTTTTTCCTTGGTTGCGATGCGATCCCTGCGCTCCCCTGCTGCTGTGAAGATGTTGTTGGCTCCGTTGGTGATTCGGTGTGGTGATGGGGCGATCGCGGGCCATCGCGGCGGTGGTTGGCGGGCGGCTATGGGGCTGCTGGGGGCGATCGCGGGATCGCTGGTGCTGGCGGGGGGGGTGGCGGCGGTCCCTGGGCCGACCCTGGAGCTTCTTGAACAACTGGATCAGTTTGATCGGCGGGTTGATCTACAGGCCCGCGCGATCGCCCTGGGGCAACCGGAGGCGCTGGGGGCGTGGGGGGCGGGCGATCGCCTGAAGGGCTGGGATCGCGGGCCGGTGAAGCTTTCCGTTGTCCAGGGGATCGGGGTGAAGGGGGAAATGACGGCGAAGGGGACAGCGGCGAAGGGGACGGGGGCGAAGGAGGAGGATACGGGGGAAGCGCGCTACTTTTTTAACCGCGCCCTGGAACGGTTGGCCCTGGGGAATTATGCGGCGGCGATCGCGGACTTTTCGACGGCGATTGAGCGCAATGGGGATGGGGATTCGATTGAACTGGCGATCGCCTACTACAACCGGGGCAATGCCCATTGGAGTTTGCAGGAGGCGGAGGCGGCCCAGGCGGACTATAGCCGCGCGATCGAGTTGGATGAAAATTTTGCCAGCGCCTATATCAATCGGGGGGTGGCGCGGCGAGCGTTGGGCAACCTCGAAGGGGCGATCGCGGACTATGACCGGGCCTTGGCCCTGACGCCGGAGGATCCGGACATTTTTTATAACCGGGGCAATGTCCATCGCCAGCGGGAGAATTGGGGGTTGGCCCTGGCGGACTATGACCAGACCATTGCCCTGTCGCCCACCTATGCCAATGCCTATGTGAACCGGGCGGCGGTCCATCGCCAGCAGGGGGCTTTCGACCGGGCGATCGCGGACTGCACCGAAGCCCTCAAGCTGGACCCCAATTCCGTGGAAGCCTATTACAACCGGGGTTTGGCGCGCTACGACCAGGGCGATCGACCGGGGGCGATCGCGGATTTGAGCGAGGTGATCCGCCGCTACCCCAACTCCACCAATGCCCACCTCAAGCGCGGCCTTGCTCGCCATGTGACGGGGGATCTGCGCGGCGCGATCGTGGACTACACCGCCGCGATCGGCCTGGATGAATCCTTTGCGGAAGCCTGGAATATGCGCGGCCTCGCCCAGGCCCAGTTCGGCAACCCCAGCGAGGCGCGGCAGGACTATGACCGGGCGATCGCGGCCCAGCCGGACTATGCCAATGCCTACGTGAACCGGGGACTGCTGCGCCACCGCCAGGGGGATCTAGAGGGGGCGATCGCGGACTACAGCCGCGCCGTGGCCCTCACGCCGAACGACCCCATCCCCTACCACACCCGTGGCCTCGCCCGCCAAGCTGCCAATGACCTCCCCGGCGCGATCACGGACTACACCATCGCCCTAGAGCGCAACCCGGACTACGCCAGCGCCTACATCAATCGAGCCCTCGCCCGGTCAGCCCAGGGGGACAGCCCCGGAGCCGCCGCCGACCTCAGCGCCGCCGAAGCCATCTATCGCCGCACCAACGACGCCAGCGGCCTCGATCGCATCCGTCAACTGCGCCAGAGCCTCGCGATCGCCCCCGCCGCCCCCCGCACCTAGGGGGAGGGAACCGGAGCGCAAAAACACGACAAAACACCACAAAAAAACCGATGATCGTTCCAGCCCCAGGGCAAAAAGGATCATCGGTTTTCCGTCTTTCAGGAGCTTTTCAGCGGCCCCGCCCCCCGAACCGAGGGCCTTGGGACAAGGTGCTTGAGCCCCTTGCTACCGTCGGCGCTTTTTAGGATGCCGCAAGGGTTTTAGGGTAGGGAGGTGGGCGATCGCCCTGCCCCCCTGTCACCGGTTACTCCTCCTCACCGGCCCCATCGAACTCCTCCTCATCGGAGAACCCGCCGCCGAGATCCTCCTCATCATCGGTGGCCGACTTGGCCGTCACATCGTCCAGCATCACCTCGTCATCCAGGATCGAGGCATTGCGGCCGCCCTCCCCCGTCAACGTGAAACTGCCTTCCATCTCGTAGACCCGGGCCGTGCGATCGTCGAGGACCACATCATCGAGATCCCCCTCATCGCCCGTATAGAGCGCCCCATCCGTCACATAGCCACTGCCGTCGTAGCTATTGTCGAGGTCCGGACTGCCGTCATCGTAGGCATTGAAGCCCGTCCCCGCCGGGATCAGCCGCCCGATGATCACGTTCTCCTTGAGGCCCCGCAGCCAGTCGGACTTGCCCTCGATCGCGGCCTCCGTCAGCACCCGCGTGGTTTCTTGGAAACTCGCCGCCGAGATGAAGCTATCGGTATTCAAGGACGCCTTCGTGATCCCCAACAGCACCGGCGTATAGAGGGCCGGAGCCGCCCCGGTGATCGACATGGCCTCGTTGACCCGCTCCACCTGTTGCAGTTCCACCAATTCCCCCGGCAGCATCGTCGTGTCGCCGCCGTCGTCGATGCGCACCTTCGAGGTCATCTGCCGCACGATCACTTCGATGTGCTTGTCGGAAATTTCGATGCCCTGGGATTGGTACACCGACTGCACCTCGTTCACCAGGAAGGTCTGCACCTCCTGGAGGCTCTTGAGGGCCGCCTCGAAGGGGGCATAGAGCTCCTGGTTGTAGTTGTAGTAAATCTCCAGGATCTCGTGGGGATTGGACGGACCGTCGGTGATCGGTTCGGCGGTGGTCATGGCCTGTCCATCGATCGCCATGACCGTTTGGCCGGGACGGATGGGGTATTCCGCGATCGTGCCGTCGCTTTCGACGATCTTCACCTCCGTCACGTCATCATCGCCGTAGATGATTTGCGCGGTGCCGGGGCGGCGGGCCAAAACGCCTGCTTCCTTGGGTTTACGGGCTTCGAGCAGTTCCTCAATCCGGGGCAAACCCTGGATGATGTCACCGGTTTTCGCCCGTTCAAACACCAGCAGCACCAGGTTATCTCCCCGCTGCACCAGGTCGCCGTCGTCGATGTGCAGGACCGCCTGGGGCGACACGCGGTAGGGGCGCGCAATCCGCAGGGACACGCGGTTGCCGTCCACCTCCAGCACCTGACCGGAGTCGTTGGCGAGGATGCCGGGGGAAATTTCGCTCTTGCCCGCCACCACGAGGTCATTGGCGCGCACGCTGGGTTTGGCGTCACCGGTGCTGACATCGAGCAGGTCGGCTTCCCGAACGATCAGCAAACGGCGCAGTACTTCGCTCCCTTCGCGGATGCCGCGCACGATGCCCGCTTCTTTACATTGGATTTCCGTGCGGGCGACGACGGCTCCGGGATCGACGCGATCGCCGTCCTTGACCAGCAAACGGGTGTGGGTGCTGCCCTGGGTGGGGTCGGCGGCCACGTCGCGGCGCACCACCAGGGATTCGAGGATCACCAGTTGCAGCCGCAGGGTGCCGTCCGCCTTGTCGCTTTCGCTCTCGGGCACCAGTTCAATGTCCGCCGCCAGTTGGGGGGTGCCGCCGCGATCGATTTCCAGCACCAGTTGGGTCCGCAGCAGATCCAGACCTTCGACGGCCTTGACCCGCTCGCCGTCCTTGTAGGCCAGCCGCTGGATCGCCCGCAGTTGGATGGCGCGCCCGGACTCCTCCACCGATTCCTGGCTGGGCACCGCCGGTTCATCGGGCACCACGTACTGCACCGTGGGGCGCAGCAGCAGGGCGGACCCTTCCGGCGTTTCGATATATTCCACCAGGCACAGGGCTTCGGCGGTGATGTCGGCGGTGATGTCCTGGCCCGCGTCGAAGAGTTTGCCGTCCGCTAGGGCGATCGCGTCCGGATCGTCCACAATGCGGAGTTCACCGGGCTTGATGATGATCTCCCGCAGAATGTCGTTCTTCTGGACCACCTCCACCACGCCGGAGTTTTGGCAGAAAATGTCCTTGACGATTTCCGTGCCCGCTTCGACGAACTGGCCGTCCTCCACCATCAATAGGGAGATGTCCTTATTGACCTCGTGGGTTTCCTCGGGGATCCACAGGAGGGTGCCGCCCTTGAGGACTTCGTAGCCCTGTTTGGCCTTGCCGCGCTTGGCCACTTCCACGCCGGAGTAGCGGATGACGCCGCCGGTCTGGGTGCGGTAGCGATCGTCAATCAGTTCCGCCACCACCTGGTTGTGCAACACCTTCGTGCCCGGTGCCGCAATCAGGGAGAACAGTTGGCCGCGATCGGTCTCGATCAAATAGTGGTCACGGCCCTGGGCACTCTCCGATCGCACCCGAGCGCGATCGAGCAGCACCGACGCCGTAATGATCTCGATTTCACGGCTATTGGAGCGGGCCTCCGTCTCCTCATCCTCCTGGGGCAGGCGCACAATCCCACCGTGCTCCGTCACCAGGCGCGTTTCCGCCAGGACACTGCCCGCCTGGACGCGGCTCCCGTTTTTGACCGTCGGCTCCGCACCGGGCGGCAGGTTATAAACCTCCCCGGACAGCACCCACACCAGACCGCCCCGCTGGGCGATGCGCGTCGTGTTGCCCTGGCGGTCCTTCTTCTCCTCGGGGACGATGCCGTCAAACAGCACTTCCCCGGCCAGATCCGAGGCCACGTCCTTGGCGGCCTTCTCGGTGGATTTGCGGGTACGACCGGTGGACGCCTGAATTTCCACCATCATCTGCCCCGCCCGCACTTGCGTGCCTTCCCGGGCAATGATGATCGAGCCCTGGCTCACGTCAAAGCTCTTCTTCTTGCCGGTGGGGCTTTCGACGGTGATTTTGCTGTTGGCATCCACGATCAGGGCGTCTTCCCCGTGGCGGGTGCGGAAGGATCGAGCCCGCAGGTTCTTCGGCAGGCTGATGGTGCCATCGAAGGGGGCGCGGATTTGGCCGGCCACTTCCCCGGTGAAGACCCCCCCGGTGTGGAAGGTCCGCATGGTGAGCTGGGTGCCCGGTTCGCCGATGGACTGGGCGGCGATGATGCCGACGGCTTCGCCCAGATCCACTAAGTGGCCGTGGGCCAAACTCCAGCCGTAGCAGTGGCGGCATACGGATCGGGCGGCTTCGCAGGTGAGGGGCGATCGCACGAACACCTCCTCAATGCCCAGGGCGTCAATGCGGCGGGCCATCTCATCGGAGAGATCCTGGTTGCGCTCATAGAGCACCTCCCCCGTTTCCGGGTTGATCACATCCGCCGCCAGCACCCGCCCCAGCAGCCGCGAGCCAATGGGAATCAGCACCCGTTCCCCGTCGGTCATGGCCCGCACGGGAATGCCGCGCTCGGTGCCGCAATCGATTTCGCGGACGATCACATCCTGGGACACGTCCACCAGACGGCGGGTGAGATAGCCCGAGTCCGCTGTCCGCAGGGCCGTATCCACCAACCCCTTCCGGGCGCCGTAGGAGGAGATGATGTACTCCGTGACCGTCAGTCCCTCGCGGAAGTTGGTTTTGATCGGCAGGTCAATGATCTCCCCCTGGGGATCGGCCATCAGACCGCGCATCCCCACCAACTGACGCACCTGGGACAGGTTCCCCCGCGCCCCGGAGAAGGCCATCATGTAGACGGAGTTGAGGGGGTCGTTGGCCTCGAAGTTTTTGACCACCTCGTCCTTGAGTTCCTCGGAGGTGCCGTTCCAGGTGTCGATGACCTTCTGGAAACGTTCCACTTCGGTGATTTCACCGCGCTCGTATTTGCTTTCGGTGATGCGGATTTCCTCCTCGGCGGCCTCGAGCAGTTGGCGCTTGATGGGGGGAATTTGCAGGTCATCGACGCTGATGGAGACCCCGGCGCGGGTGGCGTAGCGGAAGCCCAGATCCTTGAGCAGGTCGGCCAGGTGGGCGGTGCGGGCGGTGCCGTGGTTGGTGTAGGACCAGGCGATGAGGTTTTTGAGCTGGCCCTTGTTGATGATGCGGTTGTAGAACTTGGGTTTGGGGGTGGTTTGGTCGCTCATGGCTCGTGCGGATGAAGGGCTTCTCGATCGCGAGGGGCAGGCAAGGGAAGGAAGGGGCGCGTTAGTCCACCAGGGCCGCCTGGACAATTTGGTTGAAGATGATCCGTCCGGGGGTGGTCCGCAGGTATTGGGCCAGGATGGTGCCGTCGGCGGCTTCGCGCACCATGCGCATGGGGCGGTTGCTCTTGGTGCCGATGAAGAGTTTGGTGACCACGTCGGTGCCGCTGGGGGCGGGGGCGTCCTCAAGGGGTTTGGCAACGCGCATCAGGACGCGATCGCCCGTCACCCGCAGCACTTGGCCGGTTTCAGGGGCGCTCACCCCATTGGCCAAAGGCCAGCCCTGCATCACCACATCCCCAGGCTTCGCGATCGCGGCAGCGCCCTTGAGATCCACCTCCAGGGTGTCCGCCTCCCCCATCACCAGGGTCAAATTCTCCGGCTCCGGCGACTCCACCGGCCCGTCATAATGCACCCAAATGAACGTGTGGATCCCTAACAGACCCTGCTCATAGGCGATCGTCACATCCTCCAAACTGGAGAAATAGCGACGGATCGACGCCTCCTGCTTCGGATTCTCCGCCGTCAGGTAATAGCACCCGAGCACCATATCCTGGCTCGGCGTCACGATCGGACGACCCGTCGCCGGCGACAGGATATTATTCGACGCCAGCATCAGCAGCCGCGCCTCCGCCTGGGCCTCCAGGGACAGGGGCACATGGACCGCCATCTGGTCCCCGTCAAAGTCCGCGTTAAACGCCGGACACACCAGCGGATGGAGCTGAATCGCGCGCCCATCCACCAAAATCGGCTCGAACGCCTGAATCCCCAGCCGGTGCAGCGTCGGAGCCCGGTTCAGCATCACCGGGTGCCCCTCGATCACCTCCTCGAGCACATCCCAGACCTGCTCATCATTGCGCTGGATCATCTTCTTCGCGGCCTTGATGTTATTCACCAGGCCCTGCTTAATCAGCCGATGGATCACAAAGGGCTGGAATAGCTCGATCGCCATCTCCCGAGGCAGCCCGCACTGGTGGATTTTGAGATTCGGCCCCACCACGATCACGGAACGGCCCGAGTAGTCCACCCGCTTACCCAGCAGGTTTTGGCGGAAACGGCCCTGTTTACCCTCAATAATGTCCGACAGGGACTTCAGGGGGCGGTTATTGGCCCCCACCACCGTCCGCCCGCGACGGCCATTATCAATCAGAGCATCCACCGCCTCCTGGAGCATCCGCTTCTCGTTGCGGACAATAATCTCCGGAGCCAGAATCTCCTGGAGCCGCGCCAGACGGTTATTGCGGTTAATCACCCGGCGGTAGAGATCATTGAGGTCCGACGTGGCAAACCGGCCCCCATCCAACTGCACCATGGGCCGCAGATCCGGCGGAATTACCGGGATCACATCCAGCACCATCCAGGCCGGTTGGGATTGGGTGGCGATGAAGTTATCAATCACCCGCAGACGCTTGATCAACTTCGCCCGCTTTTGCCCCTTCGAGTTGGCGATTTCGTCCCGCAGGCGCTCCGCCTCCTCATCGAGCTTGATGTCCGACAGCAGCCGCTGGATCGCCTCCGCCCCGATGCCCACCTCAATGCCTTCGAGGTCCGCATCGTCCTCGTACATGCGGTCTTCGATGTCCATCCACTGATCTTCACTGAGCAACTGCTTATAGCTCAGGTTGTCAGCGTTGCCCGGATCCAGGACCACATAGGCATTGAAGTAGACCACCTGCTCCACATCCCGCAGGGGCATGTCCAGCAGGATCGCCATATAGCTCGGGATGCCCTTGAGATACCACACATGGGTAACCGGGGCCGCCAGCTTAATAAAGCCCATCCGGTGGCGGCGCACCCGCGACTCCGTGACCTCCACGCCGCAGCGCTCGCAGACAATGCCACGGTGACGCACCCGCTTGTATTTGCCACAGTGGCATTCCCAATCCTTCGCCGGTCCAAAGATCCGTTCACAGAACAGACCGTCCATCTCCGGCTTCAGGGTGCGGTAGTTAATCGTTTCCGGTTTGGTGACCTCGCCGACGATCGTGCCGTTCGGGAGGCTCCGTTCGCCCCACTGCCGGATCCGGTCCGGCGAGGCGAGACCGATTTTGACGTAATCAAACCGCTGCTTCAGTTTCGACATGTCTTGTGGTGGCGCTAGAAAATTCTGGATCGGCGTGAGGGATGGCTAGGGCGCGATCGCGCGCCCCCAAGCAACAGCAATCAGGAACTACTCCTCATCAGGCTCGCGGGAAAAAGCCTCATAGGTCGGCCTCGACGGCGCACGGCGGCCCCCCGCATCCGCCATCAGATCCACCTCCACATCCTGGCTCGTGCCATCGTCCTGGATCTCCGTCTTATGGACCGCAATATCCAAACACAACGACTGCAACTCCCGCATCAGCACCTTGAAGGACTCCGGCGTCCCCGGCCTCGGAATCGCCTTGCCCTTCACGATCGCATTGAGCGCCTCATTACGCCCCTGCATATCATCCGACTTCACCGTCAGCAGCTCCTGCAAAATGTAGGCCGCCCCGAACGCCTCCAGGGCCCACACCTCCATCTCCCCGAACCGCTGACCCCCCTGCTGGGCCTTACCCCCCAGCGGCTGCTGCGTCACCAACGAGTACGGCCCCGTCGATCGCGCATGGATCTTGTCATCCACCAAATGCACCAGCTTGAGCATGTACGCCTTACCCACCGTCACCGGTCGGTCAAACGGCTCCCCAGTCCGGCCATCGTAGATTTGGATCTTGCCCGAATTCTCCGGATCAAACAGCCAATCCTTGCCCGTCTCCTCCCGGGCCTCCATCAGCTTGCCGTGGACCGTCTCCCGCGACGTCTCCGCCCCGTACATCTCATCAAACGGCGTAATTTTGAAGCGCACCCCCAGGCAGTCCCCCGCCCAGCCCAGCAAGCATTCAAAAATCTGCCCCACATTCATCCGGGACGGCACCCCCAGCGGGTTCAGCACCACATCCACCGGCGACCCATCGGGCAAATAGGGCATATCCTCCGCCGGCAAAATCCGGGAAATAATCCCCTTATTGCCGTGGCGACCCGCCATCTTATCGCCCACCTGAATCTTCCGCTTCTGGGCCACATAGACCCGCACCACCATATTCGCCCCCGGCGGCAGCTCATCCCCCTGCTCCCGGGTAAACACCCGCACATCCACCACCCGGCCCTTCTCGCCGTTCGGCACCCGCAGGGAGTTATCGCGCACATCCCTGGCCTTCTCGCCAAAGATCGCCCGCAGCAGTTTCTCTTCCGGCGGCTGATCGGATTCCCCCTTCGGCGTCACCTTACCCACCAGAATGTCGCCCGACTCCACCCAGGCCCCAATGCGGATAATGCCCCCCTCATCCAACTGGCGCAGGGCATCCTCCCCCACGTTGGGGATTTCCCGGGTGATCTCCTCAGGCCCCAGCTTGGTCTGACGCGCCTCAATCTCATATTTTTCAATGTGGATCGAGGTATACACGTCGTCATAGACCAGCCGCTCACTGATCAAAATCGCGTCCTCGTAGTTGTAGCCCTCCCAGGGCATATACACCACGGTGACATTCTGACCGAGGGCCAGCTCGCCCCCCTCCGTCGCGGAGCCATCCGCCAACACCTGACCCGTCACCACCCGCTCGCCGTGGTAGACAATCGGCCGCTGGTTCAGACAGGTGTCCTGGTTTGATCGCTGGTACTTCTGCAACTCATACTCGTGCTCAACCCCCTGGGGATCGCGCACCCGGATATAGTCCGCCGAAACGAAGGACACTTCCCCATCCGTCAGGGAGACAATCACCATCCCCGAGTCCCGAGCCGCCTGGGCCTCCAGACCCGTCCCCACCAGGGGGCGCTCGGGTCGCAGGAGGGGCACCGCCTGCCGCTGCATGTTGGAACCCATCAGGGCACGGTTGGCGTCGTCGTGCTCCAGGAAAGGAATCAACGACGTGGCCACCGAAATAATCTGCACCGGCGACACGGCCACATAATCCACCTGATCCGGCGTCGTGGTCGTGAATTCCTGGCGGTAGCGCACGGGAACCGATTCCCCGAGGATGTTGCCCTCTTCGTCGATGGGTACGTCCCCTGGCGCAACGCGCAGATCATCTTCCTCGTCGGCGGTCATGTAAACGGGGGCGCGATCTTTCAAGATGCGGCCGTTTTCCACCTTGTAGGACGGGGTGGCAATGAAGCCGTAGTTATTGACCCGGGCGTGGGTGGCTAGGGAACCAATCAAGCCCGCGTTGGGGCCTTCCGGCGTTTCGATGGGGCAGATGCGGCCGTAGTGGCTCGGGTGAATATCCCGCACGGCGAAGCCCGCCCGCTCCCGGGTCAGACCGCCAGGACCGAGGGCGCTGAGGCGGCGCTTGTGGGTCAGTTCCGCCAGGGGGTTCGTCTGGTCCATGAATTGGGACAACTGGGACGAGCCGAAAAATTCCTTGATGGCGGCCACGAGGGGCTTGGGGTTCACCAGGGAGGCGGGGGTCAGGGAGTCGGCGTCGGAGACGGTCATGCGCTCCCGGATGATGCGCTCCAGGCGGTTGAGCCCAACGCGCACCTGGTTTTGCAGCAGTTCCCCGACCGATCGCACCCGGCGGTTGCCCAGGTGGTCGATGTCGTCGGTGGAGCCGATGTCAAATTCCAGGTTGATCAGGTAATCGATCGCGGCGAGGATATCCTGGGGCGTCAGCACGCGCACGGAATCCGGCGTATTCAGGTGGAGCTTTTTGTTGATCTTGTAGCGGCCCACCTTGCCCAGGTCGTAGCGCTTCGGATCAAAGAAACGGGAATCGAGGAGCTGCTGCCCCCCGGACACCGTGGGGGGTTCACCGGGCCGCAGTTTGCGGTAGAGCTCCATCAGGGCATCATCTTCGGAAAAATCCCCCTCCTTTTCGATGGTGCGCTGGAGATATTCCGGATGGCGCAGGCCGTCGAGGATTTCGGCGGTGCTCCAGCCGAGGGCCTTGAGGAGAACCTGGGCCGACAGTTTGCGGGTTTTGTCGATGCGGACCCACACCATGTCGTTCTTGTCGGTCTCGAACTTCAGCCACGCGCCCCGGTTCGGGATGAGGCTGGCGCTGTAGCTGCGGCGACCGTTTTTGTCCGTTTCCGACTTGTAGTAAACGCCCGGACTGCGGACGATTTGGTTGACGATGACCCGCTCCGCACCGTTGATGATGAAGGTGCCGCGATCGGTCATCAGGGGCAAATCGCCGATGAAGACTTCCTGCTCCTTGATTTCGCCGGTTTCCTTATTGATCAGCCGGGTGGGCACGTACATCTGCACGGAGTAGGTGCTGTCGCGCCGCTTGGCTTCGTCAACGTCGTATTTGGGCCGCTTGAGCTTGTAACTCTTGCCTAGGAAGTGCAGTTCTAGCTTGCCGGTGTAGTCCGTGATGGGCGAGAAGCTGTCGAGTTCTTCAATCAAGCCTTCCTCGAGGAACCAACGGAAGCTGGCGCGCTGGATCTCGACGAGATCGGGCAGGGTGAAGGCGGGGGTGGTGTAGGTTAGGTCGGTCATGCGTCTCCTCAAGCAGGTTACGCCCAATGCGAACCCTTAAGTTTAGCGGATTTTCAGTAGGACTACAATTTAGTCGCGGGCCGGGGAGCGAAAATGACGATGCTCGCCAAACCGAAATGCGGTGGGCGAGGGGTGGCGGTGGGGATGGTCAGGGTTCATCGGCCCCGGTGGCTGGGGGATTATTCTGCATGGGCAGGGGTGGCGATCGCGGGGGTCAGATCTAGGGGTTGGGGCAGACGGAAGAGGGCGCGGGCGTTCTGGCTGGTTTGGGCCGCGATCGCGCCGACGCTGGTGTCCCGCAACTGGGCGAGGCGATCGGCCACATGGGTGACATAGGCCGGTTCATTGCGCTTACCCCGTTTGGGGACGGGGGCCAGGAAAGGACAGTCGGTTTCGATCAACAGGCGATCGTCCGGCACAAGCTGGGCGGAGGCGTGGATCGCTTCAGCCTTCTTGAAGGTGACGGTGCCGCTGAAGCTAATGTGTAGCCCCAGATCCAGAAACCATTGGGTTTCCTCGGGGGTGCCGCCCCAGCAGTGCATGACCCCCCGCAGGCGATCGTCCGGACGGTCCCGGCGCAGCGCCCGCAGCAGGTCCGCCGCCTCAGGGGCCGCATCGCGACAGTGGATGATCACCGGCAGATCAAGATCCATCGCGATCGCCAACTGGGCCAAAAACGCCTCCGCCTGGAGCGATCGCGCCGTGGACTTATAAAAATCCAGCCCCGTCTCGCCAATGGCCACCACCTTCGGATTAGATCGGGCCAAGGTCCGCACCCGCTCCGGCAGCGACGCCTCCCAAACCCGCTCCACATCCAGCGGATGGAGCCCCACCGCAAAAAAGACCTCCGGGTAGCGCGCCGCGATCGCAGCGGTGCGATCGAACTCATCCGGGGTCACACAAGAATGCACGAGCGCGCCAACCCCGGCCTCAAGCCAGCGTAGGCGCACCGCGTCCAAATCATCCTCAAAGGTTGGAAAATTGACGTGAACGTGCGTATCAATAAACTCCATTGCGCTGCCGTGGTGCGGACTCCGAAACGGCCAAACCCCGACGCTCGACCGGGCAACGGCGGGTTGCCACGGGGGCGATCGTCAACGGCACCCTTTAAGACGCGGCGGCGGTGGAGCGCTTGAAGTAGGCATCGAGGCGCGACTTTTTGCGAGCCCCATTGTTGGCATGGAATGCACCGCGCTTGACGGCCTTATCGATTTTGCTGAACGCGATCGACTTTTGCTCATGGATCGCTTGCAGCCCCTCGTTCGACGGGTTGCTTGCATAGGCGTCCACCGCCAAGAAGAACTTCTTCATGAAGGTTCTGACGGTGGATTTGTAGTACTTATTGCGAAGGCGATTGCGCTCGGCAACCTGGACGCGCTTGATTGCAGACTTAATATTGGCCACGACCGATCTCTGATACTACCAGTGCGTTTGCGGGAAATGTCCGGTCGTTTATTGTATCACCCTTCGCCGGTTGCGGGTGCTTCTGGGTCAATTGTATTTTTGGGACCGCTGGGCGATCGCCGGAGGGGCTGAGGTTTTGCCGATGGTTGGTCGATGGGCCGCCGGTGGGTCACCGATGGCTTGCCTAAGGATCCACCCGATTGCGCCGTGGTCCGGTCGGAATCAATGGCGGAATCTATAATGTTTGTTAAACCTAGCACTTCGGGTTCCTCGCGATCGCGGGGGACGGTGGGTGGCAATGGGGGCGGTCACTAGCTGAATTGAACGATCGGGACGCTGAACTTCACATGCTGCGAATCATCACAGAACGGGACGAAGCCCGCGCGGAACTGCGCCGGATTTGCGAGCGCACCCACACCGAAGGGGTTGCCAACAAGGAAGCCACGGTGCGGGAAGTGCTGCAAACGGTGGCCCGCCAGGGCGATCGCGCCGTCCTGGCCTATACCGCTGAATTTGACGGGCAAACCCTCACGGCGGACCAGTTGCGGGTGAGCGGTTCGGAGCTTGATGCGGCCTACCAACAGGTGTCGAAGGATCTGTTGGCGGCGATCCAGCGGGCGGCCCGACAAATTGAAGCGTTCCACCGCCAGCGGGTGCCCAAAAGCTGGGTGCAGTTCGGCGATCGCGATGTGGTCCTCGGGAAGCGCTACACCGCCGTGGATCGGGCGGGGCTCTATGTGCCCGGTGGCCGCGCGGCCTATCCCAGTACGGTGCTGATGAATGCCATCCCCGCCAAGGTGGCCGGCGTCGGGCGGACGGTGATGGTGACGCCCCCCGGTCCCGGCGGTGTGATGAATCCGGCGGTGCTGGTGGCGGCCCAGGAGGCGGGGGTCCAGGAAATCTATCGGGTTGGCGGTGCCCAGGCGATCGCGGCCCTGGCCTACGGCACCGAAACCATCCCCAAGGTGGACGTGATCACGGGACCGGGCAATATCTACGTCACCTTGGCTAAGCGGCTCGTGTACGGCACCGTGGGCATCGATTCGTTGGCGGGGCCGTCGGAGGTGCTGGTGATTGCCGATCGCAGCGCCAACCCGGTCCATGTGGCGGCGGATCTGCTGGCCCAGGCGGAGCACGACCCCATGGCGGCGGCGATTTTGATCACGCCGGATCTGGACCTGGCCAAGCGCACGGTGGAATGCGTCATGGCCCAACTGGAGGGTCACCCCCGCCGCATTGATACGGAAAAATCCATCGCCCACTACGGGGCCGCGATCGTGGTGTCGAGCCTAGAGGAGGCGGCGGAACTCTCGAATGAATTCGCGCCGGAGCACCTGGAACTGGAGGTGGACGAGCCCTGGGCCTTGGTGGAGCATATCCGCCACGCGGGGGCAATTTTCCTGGGCCATTCGACGCCGGAGGCCGTGGGGGACTATCTGGCGGGGCCAAACCACACCCTGCCCACGTCTGGCTCGGCGCGCTATGCCTCGGCCCTGGGGGTGGAGACGTTTATGAAGCACTCGAGCATCATTTCCTATTCGGCGGCGGCCTTGGCGGAGGTGGCGGATGCGGTGGAAATTTTGGCGGAGGCGGAGGGGCTGCCGTCCCATGCCAACTCCGTGCGCCTGCGGCGGGATGCGGCCCTGTAGGGGAAGATCCGGGGTTGAATATTACGCTTAATCGCCCAGCGGTCGGGGCTTAGGGCAAGTATTGTAGACTACTGCTTGAGTCCCCGTTCTGCGAGGTGTTGCGGTGCTGAAGGTCGTTTTAGTTGCCCTCGATCGCTCTGACCTGTCCCAAGCAGAGGTGACGATGTTGCGATCGCTCCAGCTCGGCCCCCATTCCAAGGTGGTGTTGGCCCACGCGATTCCTGTGGATGCGCCGGATGCGGAAACGTCCCTCGATCGCCCCCACGGATCGTCCCAGGAGCAGTACCGCGCGATCGAGCAGCAGTTGCAGATCTACCAAGGGGAACTGCCCTGCCCGAGCCACATCGAAATCGTGTGCGGCGATCCGGCGGATGAGATTGTGCGCCTTGCCAATATTCACCGGGCGGATTTGATCGTCATTGGCAGCCGGGGCCTCAGCGGCATGGATCGCATTTTGCAGGGGTCCGTCAGCAGTGAGGTGATTGAGCGGGCGGCCTGTTCGGTGCTGGTGGTGAAGGCCAAGGGCGGTGGCTCCTAGTTCCGTGTTCCGTGAAATTTCCCAGCAGTTTTTAGTCGTTGTCCCCCAGACAAGGGGCTTAAGCCCCTTGCTCCAGAAGGTTTAGCGCCATCTGAGTCTGTTTAGGAGATGATCCGAGCGTTCTCCCCAGTTGATTTGTTTAGCCCCCGCGATCGCGCCGCCCCGTTGCCATGTCAGATTTTCTTGCCCAACTCAACGCCGCCCAACGTCAGGCGGTGGAACATTACAGTGGCCCGCTGCTGGTGGTGGCGGGGGCCGGTTCTGGCAAAACCCGCGCCCTAACCTTTCGCATTGCCCACCTGATTCAGCATTACCGCGTCGATCCTGAACAAATTCTGGCGGTTACGTTTACCAATAAGGCCGCTAGGGAAATGAAGGAGCGCATCAAAACGCTTTTTGCTCAACAGGAGGCACGATCTCGCTATCAAACCCCCTTCGATCTACTGCCACCGAACCTGCAAACGCGCCTCAAATCCCAGGTTTACAGCGACACCATTAAACACCTTTGGATCGGTACGTTCCATGCCCTGTGTGCCCGCATCTTGCGCCTGGATATCGAAAAATATCGGCACCCGAAGGGCCACCGCTGGACCAGGGATTTCACGATCTTTGATGAGTCGGATGTGCAGGCCACCATCAAGGAAATTGTCACGAAGGATATGAACCTGGATGACAAAAAATTCCAGCCTCGCCAGATGCGCCACGCCATCAGTAATGCCAAAAACCTGGGCCTAACGCCGGAACAGTTTGAGCGCAGTGAACCCAACTATCGCGGGCGCGTGATCGCGGAGGTCTATAACCGCTACCAGGGATCGTTGGCGGCCAATAATGCCCTGGATTTTGATGATCTCATTGGGATGCCCGTCAAATTATTTGAGCAAAATGAACAGGTTCTGGCCTATTGGCACTCCAAATTCCGCCACATTTTGGTGGATGAATATCAGGATACAAACCGGGTTCAATATGATTTCATTCGTCTGCTGGTGACCAATGGCGAAGCGACGGATCAGTTTGGGGAATGGCAGCATCGGTCCATTTTTGCGGTGGGGGATGCGGACCAGTCCATCTATTCATTCCGGTCGGCGGATTTTACGATCCTGATGGATTTTCAGGGGGATTTTGGCGACGGTCGCCCCGATGATGAAACGGCGACGATGGTGAAATTAGAAGACAATTACCGATCGCGCGAAAACATCCTCCACATCGCCAATGAGTTGATTGAGCGCAATACGGAACGCATTGACAAGGTCTTGCGGGCCACGCGGGGGGCGGGAGAGGCGATCGTTTGCCACCGGGCGGACAATGAAATCTTCGAGGCGGAATTTGTTGTTAACGCGATCGCGGGCCTCGTCCACAAAAATCCGGAATTATCCTATGGGGATTTCGCGATTTTGTATCGCACCAATGCCCAATCTCGCCCCTTTGAAGAGGTGCTGCTGCGGCGCAATATTCCCTACACGATGGTGGGGGGGCTGCGGTTTTATGATCGCAAGGAAATTAAGGACGTTTTGGCCTACCTGCGTCTGCTGGTGAATCCGGCGGACTCCGTCAGTTTGAAGCGGATCATCAATGTGCCCCGGCGCGGCATTGGCAAAACGACGCTCGATCGCCTGGAGGGGGCGGCCCAGCAGTTGGGGGTGCCCCTGTGGGAAATTGTGGCGGATGAGGATTCGGTCAAAACCCTGGCGGGGCGCACGGCGAAGGCCATTACCCAGTTCGCGGAGCTGCTGCAAACCTGGCGATCGCGGGTGGATCAGGTGGGTGCCCTAGAGGTGTTGCAGGGGATCGTGGAGGGGTCCGGCTACGGGCGCGATCTGGAGAACCAGGGCACGGATGAGGCGGCGGATCGGCTGGCGAACGTGCGGGAGTTGGGCAGCGCCATGCAGCAATATGCCGAAGACAACGAAGACCCATCCCTGACGGGCTTTTTGGCCAATGCGGCCCTGGCGTCGGACCTCGATTCCCTCCAGGAGGGCCAGGAGGCGGTGGCCCTGATGACGCTCCACGGGGCCAAGGGGCTGGAATTTCCGGTGGTGTTTTTGGTGGGCCTCGAACAGGGGCTGTTTCCCAACTACCGCTCGATTGATGATCCGCGATCGCTCGAAGAGGAGCGTCGCCTGTGCTATGTGGGCATCACGCGGGCAAAGGAACGGCTGTTTTTGACCCATGCCCAGGAGCGGCGGCTGTGGGGGGCGCGGGAACCGGCGGTGCCGTCCATGTTCCTCGACGAGCTGCCCCGGGAGTACCTCAGTGGGGATGTGGGGGGCTTGAGTTTGGTGAGTCGCCGCGATCGCGCGGCCCTGGCAGCGGCCCAGGTAACCCCCGCCAGTGGCAATGGATCGGGCGATCGCCGCACCCGTACCCCCAGTTCCCGCGCCAGCAAATCACCGGACGCAACTTCGGGGGGCAGAAAATCCGTCAAGCGCCGCCCCGAACAAACCTGGACCGTGGGCGATCGCGTGGTCCATGAGCGGTTCGGCTCCGGGCGGGTCAGCCATGTGTTTGGCGAAGGGGGAAAAATCACGATCGCCGTGCGCTTCGACGGGGGCGGCCAAAAAATCTTTGATCCGAGCCTCGCCCCCGTCCATAAATTGCCCTAGCCTGTCCCCTAGTCCGTCCCTTAACCTGCCCCAATCCGCCGCGCCAACCGATACAGCGCCATCGGAGGCGGGTGATAGACTATCAGGCTTGTTCCCCTCGACGCCCTTATTTTTGGCAGGATCGCACCCGTGGTCACCCTAACCCCCAACCCCAGCTATAGCCTCGCTTTCCGCATCGAAATCCCGAACCAGGTGGGTATGCTCGCCAATGTCGCCCGCGCGATCGCCGAGAGCGGCGGCAACCTGGGCCAGATCAATCTGATCGAGCAAACCCGCGCCACCTCCCTGCGGGAAATCACCGTGGACGCCGCCAGCAGCGAACATGCCGAGCAGATCGTTGAAACCGTCAAGGCCCTGCCGGACATCAAAGTGCTGGAGGTCTACGATCGCACCTTCAACCTGCACCGCAGCGGCAAGATCAGCATCGTCAGCAAAATTCCCCTCACCAGCCAGTCCGACCTCGCCATGGCCTACACTCCCGGCGTCGGGCGCATCTGCAAGGCAATCGCGGCGGAACCGGAAAAGGTCTACAGCCTGACCATTAAGCAAAACACCGTGGCGATCGTCACCGACGGCAGCGCCGTCCTGGGCTTGGGGAACCTCGGCCCCGAAGCCGCCATGCCGGTGATGGAGGGCAAGGCGATGCTGTTCAAGGAATTCGCCGGGGTGGATGCGTTCCCCATTTGTCTCAACACCCAGGACACGGACGAAATCGTCGAAACCGTCAAGCGCATCGCCCCGGTCTTTGGCGGCGTCAACCTGGAAGACATCAGCGCCCCCCGCTGCTTTGAAATTGAACGGCGTCTGCGGGAAGAGCTGGACATTCCCATCTTCCATGACGACCAGCACGGCACCGCGATCGTCTCCCTGGCGGCCCTGAGCAACGCCCTGCGCTACGTGGGCAAGGCCATGGGGGATGTGCGGATTGTCATCAACGGGGCCGGGGCGGCGGGCATTGCGATCGCGCAACTGCTGCGATCATCCGGGGCCGGGGAAATTTGGATGTGCGATTCCCGAGGGCTGATCACCCGCGATCGCACCGACCTGACCCCCCAAAAGCTAGAATTCGCCGTCGATCGCCCCGGTCCCCTCACCCTCGCCGATGCCATGGTGGGGGCCGATGTGTTCCTAGGGGTCAGCGCTCCGGGCGTGGTCAGTCCCGAAATGGTCGATTCCATGGCCGCCGATGCGATCGTCTTCGCCATGGCCAACCCCATCCCGGAAATCCAGCCGGAGCTGATCCGCGACAAAGTGGCCGTCGTCGCCACGGGCCGCAGCGACTACCCCAACCAAATCAACAACGTCCTCGCCTTCCCCGGCATTTTCCGGGGTGCCCTCGACTGCCACGCCCGCAAAATCACCCCGACCATGTATCGCGAAGCCGCCCTCGCGATCGCGGCCCTCGTCAAATCCAGCGAAATCAGCGCCGAACACATCATCCCCTCCGTCTTTGACCAGCGCGTCGCGATCGCCGTCGCCGCCGCCGTCCAGCAGGCCGCCCGTCAAGATGGCGTTGCCCGCACCTAGCAGGCCAAAGGCCAAAGGCAAAAAGAGCTAAAAAAACAGAAACCGGGCCTTGGAACTCACCCCAAAACCCGGTTTTTGTGTGTATTAAATTCAACGAATCCAACGAATTTAACCGCAGATCCTAATAGGCTTCCTGCAACTCGTAGAAATCCGGCGACACATAATCCTTCCGCAGGGGCCAGCCCACCCAATCCTCCGGCATCAAAATCCGCTTCAGATTCGGGTGACCCTCATAGACCAGGCCATACATGTCATAGGTCTCCCGCTCCTGCCAATCCGCCGCCTTCCAGATCCAATAGACCGACGGCAAACGCGGATCCTCGCGCGGCACAAACACCTTAAAGCGCACCTCCTGGGGTTGACGCACCCCATCGGCCACCTTGATCAGGTGATAGACACTCACCAGCGCCTTCCCCGGCCCCTCATCGTAGCCACACTGGCATTGCAGGTAATTAAACCCGTAGGCATACAGCGCCATCGAAAACGGCACCAGCACCTCGCGATCGACCTTGAGCACCTCAACCCCAAGATCATCGATTTCCAACAGCTCATGGCCGAAGCCATTGTCCGTCAGCCATCGGGACACCTTCGCCTGCTCCACCAGGGCCGCAGAAGCCTGATCCGACCCACTCTCCGGCGTCTTCATCTCCTCTGCCACGACTCCTAAGCCTCCTGGGGTTGCGAAATGGACTGCAACGCGGGCGGCACCGGCGTCCCGATCGCGGCGGTCAGGGCCGCAGGGGGCGTCGTGCGAGCCGCCGACTGCACATATTCACCCGTCAAAATCGGCGGCACCTCGCGCATCTGGTGGGCCACCTCAAAGGTGCGGCTGTGGTCCTGCAAAAGCTGGCTACGCTCCGAGAGGGACTCATTGGCCACCTTCTTGCGGAGTTTAACGATCGCATCGACGATCGCCTCCGGACGCGGCGGACAACCGGGCAAATAGACATCCACCGGAATCAGCTTATCCACCCCCCGCACCGCCGTCGTGGAATCCATGCTGAACATGCCACCGGTAATCGTGCAGGCCCCCATGGCGATCACATACTTCGGCTCCGGCATCTGCTCATAGAGCCGAACCAGGGCCGGGGCCATCTTCATCGTCACCGTCCCCGCCGTAATCAGCAGATCCGCCTGCCGGGGGCTCGATCGCGGCACCAGACCAAAGCGATCGAAGTCAAACCGCGACCCGATCAACGCCGCAAACTCGATGAAGCAGCAGGCCGTCCCGTAGAGCATCGGCCACAGGCTCGACAGCTTCGCCCAGTTGTAGAGGTCATCCACCGTCGTCAGAATCACATTTTCTGACAGATCTTGGGTCACCTCCGGGCGTCCCGTCGGGTTCATCACCGCCGCCATCGGATCATTCGCGGGGGCATTTTGTTGCGTATTTACGACCATTCCAATGCTCCTTTGCGCCATGCGTACACCAATCCCACCACGAGGATGGCAATGAACACCAGCGCTTCAATGAACGCCAGCAACCCCAGTTGGTTGAAAGCTACCGCCCAGGGGTATAGAAACACCGTCTCCACATCAAAGATGACAAAGACGAGGGCAAACATGTAGTAGCGGATGTTGAACTGGATCCACGCGCCGCCGATCGGTTCCATGCCCGATTCATAGGTGGTGCGGCGCTCTGGCCCGAGGCCGCGCGACTGGACGAGCCGGGAGCCACCAAGGGCCAGGACCGGCACAAGGGAGCAGATGATGAGGAAGCCGAGGAAATATTCGTAGCCACTGAGCGAGAACACGGGTTGGCCTTCTCTCTAACTAGCTTGGGTGGATAACTGCGGGGGGCTGGGCAGGGCCAACCTATTTTGACATGAACCGACCGGTCCCGCCTTTGGGGCTGCTGCTCCCATGGATTAGTTGTGCCGATGGGGGGGAGACGGGGGGATTATGACGCGGGCCATGGCACAGGTCAGGGGGCGATCGCATCATTATGTAATAATCTTTAAAACAATCTTTAAGGAAACGTCAGGATCTGCGCCACCGATGGCTCGGGGCGATCGCGGCTTTTAGCGTCGGCTGCCGGTGCCGGTGGCATTTTCCTGCGTTTGGTCCCTTGGTTTCGGTCCTCCGGTTACTACGTTTGCCCCCCATTGCCCATGAGTACCCCAGACTTCGATCCGGCGCAGTCGTCCTCCGCTCCAGTGGCGGGGGGAGCCCCTAATCCAGAGGGAACCCTAGAGGCGGCCCCGGAGGCGATCGCACCGCCGCCGCCCCCCGATCGCCACGAATGCCGCGCCTGCGGTTACGTGTACGAACCCAGCCGGGGGGATGGCCGCTCCCAGAGCACCGTGGGCACCCCCTTCGAGGCGTTGCCCCCCACCTGGCGCTGCCCCGTCTGTGGCGGCAAGATCACCCAGTTTGACAACATTGGTCCGGCGGGTAAGGCATCCGGATTTGAAGAAAACCTGGGCTATGGCCTGGGGGTCAATAGCCTGACGCCGGGGGCCAAAAACCTGCTGATTTTCCTGGGGCTCGCCACCGCCTTTGCCTTCATGCTCAGCCTCTATGGCCTGCGCTAGGGGTTTGCCAGCGCGCGCCTGCCGGTGCGCCCCCCATCCGCGACCGCGATCCTTCACTGATGCTTAACGCGACCTATGGTTGGTTTATTCAACGCCCTTAAACGTCTCAAATATTTGGTGCCCCTGCTGGCGATCGCCCTGCTCTGCGCCAGTTGCAGCAAGGTGCCTTCCCTGAGCAGCAACCCCTGGGAAGTGGTGGAACTGCCCACCGAAAAAACCATCCTCGATATCACCTTTGACCCCAAGGGCGATCGCGGCTGGATGGTGGGCAAAGGGGCCACCCTGCTCGCCAGCACCGACGGCGGCAAAACCTGGGTGGATCAATCCTTTGACTTCGGTGACGGCAATAACTACAACCTCTCCTCCGTCAGCTTCGAGGGCGACGAGGGCTGGGTGGTGGGCAAACCGTCCCTGCTGCTGCACACGGACGACGGCGGCCGCAACTGGTCCCGCATTCCCCTGAGCAATAAATTACCTGGTGATCCGACGCAGATCTTCGCGATCGCTCGCGGCAAGGCGGAAATGGTGACGGACCTCGGGGCCATCTACCAAACCCAGGATGCGGGCCAGCATTGGAAGGCCCTGGTCCAGGAGGCCGTCGGCGTCGTGCGCAATATCCAGCGTTCCACCGATGGCCGCTATGTGTCCGTATCCTCCCGGGGGAACTACTATTCCACCTGGAATCCTGGGGATGAATCCTGGCAGCAGCACAACCGCACCAGCTCCCGCCGCCTGCAAAATATGGGCTTCACCCCCGATGGTCGCCTCTGGGCGATCGCCCGGGGCGGTCAGGTGCAGTTCGGGGCCAACAGCGGCGACGAGGAAGCCTGGGAAGAACTGCAAAGCCCAGAGGTGCAAACGAGCTGGGGCTTTTTGGACATTGCCTACCGCACCCCTGAGGAGCTATGGCTAGCGGGCGGCAGCGGGAACCTGCTCTACAGCCCCGACGGCGGCCAGACCTGGATCAAAGATCGCGAGGTGGAAAGCGTCCCCTCCAACCTCTACAAGGTGTCCTTCTTTGGCACCGATCGCGGCTTCATCCTCGGCCAAGAGGGCATCGTCCTGCGCTACAACAGCGCGATCGCGCCCCAAGCCAGCGACACCCCCGCCGCCTAGGGGCAGCCTCGGGAAAGGCCCTCAGAATCTTGTAGAGTTTTTCCCGAGTTCTGTATCATGAAAACTAGCTAACGGTCGGAATGTTGGGCTTCCCGTACCTAACGGCGGTGCCGAACCTGTCCGAAACCCGCTATCTGCCCTTGTCTATTGTCATTTTAGAGACCACCACAAATCTATGTCTGGTTCCACTGGGGAGCGTCCCTTTTCGGATATTGTGACCAGCGTCCGGTATTGGGTGATCCATAGCATCACCATTCCGGCCCTGTTTATCGCTGGCTGGCTGTTCGTGAGCACGGGTCTGGCCTATGACGCCTTCGGCACGCCCCGCCCGAATGAATACTTCTCCGAGAATCGCCTGGAGTTGCCGATCGTCAGCGATCGCCTGGAGTCGAAGCAACAGATCCAAAACTTCATCGAGAAGGCGAAGTAATTTTAGAAAACCCGCATAGGACGGACCATGGCAACGAATACGAATCAACCGGTTTCTTATCCGATTTTCACGGTACGGTGGTTGGCGGTTCACACCCTCGGGGTGCCGACGATCTTCTTCCTCGGCGCGATCGCCGCCATGCAGTTCATTCAGCGTTAATTAACGTAGGTTCTTTATGGAACGTCTTCCCAACCCTAATAAGCAGCCCGTCGAGCTAAATCGGACCTCGCTGTACCTGGGGCTGCTGTTGGTTTTCGTACTGGGCATTTTGTTCTCTAGCTACTTCTTCAACTAGAACCTTGGGCCAGATGGGGCTATGGGAGCCGTTGGTGCCAGTGGCCATCCATCCATCGTTCGGTTGAAGCGCTAGGGTTCGGACTTGCTGGGCAATGTTGACGATGCGATCTTTGCTGCTGAGTGACCATTGCTAGGCAACTGATCATCAACCTATTCATCCTATTTTGAGAGAGGTAAGACCCTTGTCTGGAGGCGGAAGAATCCCCCTGTGGGTGGTGGGCACGATTGCCGGTATCGGTGCAATCTTCATTGTTTCCCTGTTTTTCTATGGCGCTTACGCGGGTCTCGGCTCGTCGCTCTAGGTCGCCACGCTGCTGTTGCTATTTTCAACTCTCGTATTTTCGGGCGATCGCGTCGGTTGCTGGCCGCCCCGTTGACGGGAGGTTAGGCAGGTTCTTCAAAAGGCGTTCTACAGCGTTGACTGTGGGACGCTTTTTGGCCCTTTGGGGGCATCGGGTGCGGGGCAATGGGGCCAAGGGGATGACCGGCGCTGGAGCCCAGGGAGAGGGCGCGATATACTGCGGTGATGGAGCGTTTGTTGCGTTTGTTAAGGAAAGGCGGCACCCATGACCACATTTGCCACGGCAAAATCTGACATGAGCGAGCTGCGGCGACTGAAGGCGCTGCTCCCGCCTGAGCTTCAGAGTTGGGTGATGGTGGAAAAGGCGATCGACGTGAATCCACCGCTGATCCGCTCGGAGGAGTTGGGCAAGGATGAGGTGGAAATCCAGGTGGATTTGGTGGCCTGGGAGCAGCTAGCTAAGGATCAGCGCAACTTGCTGTTTTGGCATGAGGTGGCGCGCATCCAGAACGATACGATTCCGCGCGATGGCTGGGAGATGGCGGCCCTGGCGATTGGTCTGGGGGGCGCGGTGGGGGAGCTTTGGGTGCAAGATGGCCTGCTGCTGCTGCTGGCGTTGGCCCTGTGTGGGGTGTCGGGCTACCGGCTCTATCAGAAAAATAATAGCGATCGCACCCTGCGGGAGGCGGTGGAGGCGGATGAGCGGGCGATCGCTTTGGCGACGCGGTTTGGCTATTCGCTGCCCAATGCCTACAAGAGTTTGGGATCGGCCCTGAAGACGCTGGTGGAGCAAACGCCGAAGAAGCGTCTCCGCAGTCGCTATGAGGCACGGTTGCAGGCCCTCAAGCGCAGTGCGGCAAAGGCGAAGGCCCGGGCGAAGGGGGCGGCGAGCGGTCCGACGGAGATGCCCCTGTCCTAGGGCGGTGGGGGTTGGCCCTGTTCGCTGAACCCCTTGAAACCTTCTCTGACTCTGGAATACAACCGATGGGGCAAGGGGCTGAATCCTCTTGTCTCGATTTTTTGGGCGTTTTGATGCGTCCCTTGGACTCGTCCCTAGAGTTGGCCGATGTATTTGTGGGATTGGGGGATGACGCGCACCTGGGGCAGGATTTGCTTCAGGAGGCTGTGCCAGTGGAGCACTTGATCGGGGGTGGGCGGTTCTGGGGGGGCTTGGTTGGGTTTGATGGGGGCGCTCAGGGGGCTGGCGGGCTGGAGGATGTAGGGGGTGTCGGGGGCGATCGCGGCGATGCTGCGGGCGGAGTTTTCTAGATCGGCGTCGGTGGTGTCGCGGGTGGCGATCGCTTTGACAAACACGGTTTTACCGGCGGCCACACATTGCCGCAAACAGTCCCCATGCTGGGGGCCGTGGTCTTCGCCGCTGGCGCTGGGCAGTTTCCAGTCCATGCCGATCGCGTCGAGCCAGGGCAACACCTGGGCCAGTTGGGCCGGTCGATGGCCGCCGGTTTCTAGGTAGATGGGTAGGTTCGTTGCCGCCTTGACCTGGGGCAAAAATTCCGTCAAGAAAGGGGCATGGAGCAGCGGCTCGCCCCCCGTGAGGCTGATGCTGTCGTGGAGGTGGGGGGGCTGATGTTGGCCATCGACCCAGGCCAGCAATTGTTCGAGGGAAACGGGATTGGGGAATTCGACAAAATCCCGCAGGCCCGCGTGCTGTTCCACCTGCACCGAGGGGCTCGGCTGCCAGGTGCGATCGCTGTCGCAGAAATGGCAGCGCAGATCGCAGCGGCCAAAGCGAATAAAAATTTGGCGGGTGCCAACGATCGGCCCCTCGCCCTGGAGGGCCGAAAAAATCTCGACAAGGTTGGCCTGGGGACTGCCCATGGGACGGGGGATGGGGAGGGTGGAACAGGACTAAAAAAAACCCTCGCAAGAATCCCTGGGGGGTGCGAAGGTCAAGGGTTCAAAGAAATGGATCAACACAGACACACGGCGGAGGTCGCCGCGATCGCGGCCTAGGCGTCGCTCTCGATGTACAGGAACAGCAGGCCCATGGCTACGGCCGGGAACACCAGGCCGGTCAAGGGCACGAAGATCGACGGAAGAAACGAAGCTGCCATACAAAAAGTCCTTATCTTAATGGATGCAAACTCTCATCCGAACTATACAGGGGCCGTTGCGGAATTGTTAAAGGCTGCTAAAAATCTTTAACAATCTCGATCTGGCCCCCTGGCCCCCGGCCAAACCCGCCTGACCCGGAGATCCTAGCGATCGCGGCGCTGGGAACGCGGCAGTTCAAAGAGGTCGAGGCCCAAGGGATCCGGCAAGGGGCGATCGCGGGGCCGCTCGAAGGGGGGCACCACCGACGCAACCAACTCTGCCCGATGGCTTTGGCGATTGGTGGCCGCATCCATCGTCACCGCCTGGAGGGTCACCTCCAGCAGATCCGGCGGCAGATTGAGGGTCACCTTCGCCTCCAGTTCATCGAGGCCATTGGGGCGCATCTGGCTGAGCCACTGGGGCATGACGATGAAATTGCGGGTTTGGCGATCCTCCACCCAGAATTTCACCAGCAGTTGCGCCCCCGTGTCGGCCACGCGCACCCGCACGATCGCGGGCTGGCCCCCCACGAGGGGATCCGTGGCGATGCTCAGGCGCGGCGTGGGGACGGGCAGGGCGGCGAGGGCTTTCAGGTCTGGATTTTGGACGGGCGATCGCGGGGACGGCGGCCCCTCTTCGATCACGATTTCCCGCTGCACCAGCTCCGCATCGGCGGCCAGGGGTTCCGGCAGGGGCGGGCTGGCGTGTTCCCCGTGGCTGGCGAGCCAGTGCTCTAGTTCGCGATCGTCCGCCAGGGCATTTAAACGGCCCCAGAAGCGCTGATCGTGGCCCAGGGGCGGCGGGGCGGCGGGGGCTTTGGCGGCAAAGGCGGGCGGGGGCGCGGCTGGAGTTTGGGGGACGGCTGGAGTTTGAGGGGTGGCTTGGGGAACGGCTTGGGGGGCGATCGCGGGGGCCGTTGACGGTTGTGATGACAAGGGCGACGGCGACGATTGTCCCTGGGGCCGCTGGGGCCGCCGGGGTTCGCCGGGGAGGGTGGGGGAGACCAAGGGCCGCGATCGCGTCGAAGTCGGCGGCGGCGGCAGGGCCGGTTGGGCGGACGCTCCCTGGCGACCCGAGACAAAGTTGAGCAACTGGGTATCTAGGGTTGACCCATGGGCCTGGAACGGCAAACGCCCACTGGGGGACGGACGCTGCACCGGGGCCGCCTGGGCGCAGCGCTCCGGCGAAAAGGCCGGGTCGATCGCGCGCATCAGCAACGTCGCATCCGCCGCCACCGTAAAGGTCTGTTCCACCAGGGGTTCATCACTGGCCACCGTCGCGCGGTAGAGGCCCAAATGCCCCAGCAGCAGAAACCCCTGGCTTTCCACCGGCAGTTCCACATCCAGGGCAAAGGGGCAGGGCAGGGGCAGGGCATTGGCGTCCGTGGCCCCCAGGGCGCAGTGGTGCAGCGGGCGGCTGAGGCAGACCACCATCCGCTGGGTGGCCGGATCCCGCAGACTCACCTGCAACTCCAGGCCCACCGGCAGGGTTGGGGTGGTGGCTTCGCGGGGGTCGCCTTCGAGGGAAATGACGCCATCGAGGGTCAGGGGGCGGCCCCAGGCGGTGATGTAGGTGCTGTGTTCTAGGGCCAGACGCAGGCGATCGCTCTGGAGGGCGATGGGCAGGGTGGGGCGCTCGGCGGACGAGGGCGTACCGGTTGGGGGGGGTGAGGCGACGTTGGAATTGCCCTGGGCTAGGCGATCGGCCACCCGCACGAGGCGATCGCCTCCCCCCTGTAGCAGACGATCGCGGGGGGGCATGAAGGGGGCCGGTTCCTGCGGCGGTGGACTGGTTGGGGGCGGGGTTGGATCGGCGGTGGGCTCCGGCGCGATCGCCCCATCCGCCCCAGTGTTGAGATCCCCGGTCGGCTCAGGGGACACCAGGGCACCATCGGGCACACCGGCCTCGGCGGTTTGGGTCAACTCTTCCGGTGAATGCCCTTCAACTTCAACTTCGGCTTCGGCGATCGGGGCGACATCGTGCTGATCCCCAGACGACTCCCCAACCGCGATCGCGGGAATGTTCGCCTCCTCGGGCGTCCGTGAAATTTCAGGCAGCGCCTCCACCACCGATTCAGGGGCCAGGACTCCGGGCGGCGTTGGCTCCGCGATCGGCAGTTCAGCGGATTCCCCCGCCCGCGCCCCAGCGGCCCCTACGATATCCCCCGACTCCCCAGGATCCGCCATCGGCGCGATCGGCTCTAGCCACAGATCCGACTCCACCGACAGCACCTGAAGTTCCATCTCATAGCGCCAGGGGTCCGCCTCCTCCAGGGCCGAGCAGCGGAACTCCCACCGACCGGGCCGCAGTTGCGTATAGGGCACGATCGCCAGCACCCCGTCTCCATTGGTCTGGCCCGATCGCTTCTGGACCCGCTGCCGCCCGCCCCCAAGGGCCGCATCCTCCGGCAGGAAGGCAATGCGAACCTCCACCGCCGCATTGACATAGCTGGAGCGCGCCACGATCCGGTAGCGCCCCTCCAGGATTTCAACCGTGGGGGACTCCAGCGGCAGCCATGCGCGATCGCCTTCCTTCTGGATTAGAAATTCCCAGTATTCCATTGAGTGAACCAGCGTCTGCGGCCAAGACCGAGAAAAGTGACCCTATCCTAACCCCATCCCCCCAGTCCTAGGAGACCCCAACGCGATCGCGCGATCGCCCCTAGCCGTAGCGCATTTGGGATAATTTTTCGCGCACCGATCGGTCCAGCCCCGACGCCAAAAACCGCCCCGCCGAGCGCGTAGACCGCCCGCGATCGCGCCGCAGACTTTGGCTAGAGCGCTCCATATCCCCCAAAAGCTGGGCGCAGGACATCCATTCCGCCCCGTAGCCGCTCACCGTGAGCCGGTGGGTCCGATCAGACGTGGCCACCATCAGCCGATGGCGCGCAAAGGCCAGATCCCGCTTGAGGACGGCGCAGGTTTTTTCAATATAAGTATCAGCACTCTGGCCAAATTCCGTATACACCACCGTCAGCCGGTCCGACATCACCTCGCGGCTGCCCCCGTCGTCCCGGTAATGGGCATCAAAAATAAGCTGGGTTTCAATACCCTGGTGGGCGCTGTAGTTGACCAACTCCTGGGCGAGGCTCTGGCGGGCGGCGTCGAGGCCATCGCGATCGCGTAGGCCCCTGAGGTGTTCGCCCTGGCCAATGGCGTTGTAACCGTCAACAAGCAGCAGGGTCCGGCGTGGGGTGGGGGCATTCATGGCGAGGTTTAGGGATAGGGGGGATAGCGGGCAAGGAGGGTCAAAATAGCCTGACGTTGCGGAAATTTAGGACTTAGGACAAAGCAGCGGCCAGATGATGGATTCATCACGGCCCCATGGGTCAAGGGGACAATGCCCCAGGGGACCAAGGCCCAAGGGGTAAAGCCGTTAAGGGCAGATGAATGACTCACCCTGATCCGTTGAGAATCTTAACGATTCCTATCCTAATATGCCGTTCTCCCAGAACCGTTCCCTAGGGCGTGGCGGCCATGAGCTTGGCCCGGAGCCGCTGGGGATTGCCCGAGTCCGCCACCTGGCCCCCCTCGATCAAGAAGGCCCCATCGCAATAGTCCAATTCCCCGAGGCGGTGGGTGACCCACAGGGCGGTGATGCCGCGATCGTTCACCAGCCGCCGCACCCGCTCCACGAGATCCCGCTGGCTGTCCGGGTCCAGCAGGGCCGTCGGTTCGTCCAGTAGCAGCACCTCGCAGTCCGTGGCGATCGCCCCCGCGATCGCGACCCGCTGCTTTTGGCCACCACTGAGGGCATAGATGGGCCGCCGCTCCAGATCCAATAAATTCACCTCCGCCAGGGCTTGGCGCACCCGACTGCGGGTTTGAGATGACGACAGGCCCAACTCTGCCAAACCAAAGGCCACATCCGCCCCCACCGTCGGCATCACCAGTTGGCGATCGGGATTTTGAAACACAAACCCCACCGGCTGCCGCAGGAGCACCGTCCCCGCCGTCGGGGTCAGCAGGCCCGCCAACAGTTGCAGCAGCGTTGATTTACCGCTGCCGTTGTCCCCCAGGAGCATCCAAAATTCCCCCTGGGGCACCGCCAAAGAGCAGTCCGAAAGGATCAGGCGCTCCGGCGATCGCGCAAAGGACAGCCCCTCGACCCAAATGCCCGCCGTCTCCCGCGCCGCGATCGCCATAGATCCTCCAGAATCCGCCCCGATCTCCCCAAACCGCCAGCGGCCCTAGGAATTTCCCGAACTGGCCGCCGCCAAAAATCCCGGCACCCGCGCCCCACCGGACGCCGCCCCCTGCTTCTCCGTCAGTTGCACCGCCGCCACCTCCGACGCCAGGATCGACACCCGCTTACCCACCTGGCGATCGCACACCAGTTCAATCACCCCCGTCGTCTCCCCCCGCAGGGCCGCCAGCACCCGCTGATAATCCGCCTCCGCATCGGCCAACTCCTTACGCTGCACCGAAAGGGACGCCGCCACCTGCTTCAACAACACTTCAACCGTATACATCCGCGTCAATCCCAATAATTCCTAAGACCAAACCGAATCCAGCCTAAACCGCCAAGGCCCCCAACGGGCGAGAGGTCAACCCCAATGGGCCAAATTTTCAGACCACCCCCGGACCGCCCCAGGGGATGTACGGTATAATTGCACCCAAAGGTAAAGATTCTTAAACTTTACTCAGAATCAAGGGGCGTCCGGGAACGCACCAGGGGCGATCGCCCCCAGGCATTTTTCTATATCTCATGCTGCACCCGTCCCCGGAGCCCAGGGAAGCTTTTTCCCAATTCGCATCTGATAACTGCTAACTGCCGATTCGGAGATTTGAATTATGACCATCGCAGTTGGACGCGCGAGCGCAGAGCGGGGATGGTTCGACGTCCTCGACGACTGGCTCAAACGCGACCGCTTTGTGTTTGTGGGCTGGTCCGGCCTGCTGCTGTTCCCCTGCGCCTACCTGGCGGTTGGGGGCTGGCTGACGGGGACCACCTTCGTGTCGTCGTGGTACACCCACGGCCTCGCCTCCTCCTACCTGGAGGGTTGCAACTTTCTGACCGTCGCCGTCTCCACCCCCGCCAACAGCCTGGGCCACTCCCTGCTGCTGCTGTGGGGTCCTGAGGCCCAGGGGGACTTCGTCCGCTGGTGCCAACTGGGGGGCCTGTGGAACTTCGTGGCGCTGCACGGAGCCTTCGGCCTGATCGGCTTCATGCTGCGTCAGTTTGAAATTGCGCGCCTGGTGGGCATCCGTCCGTACAACGCGATCGCCTTCTCCGGCCCGATCGCCGTGTTCGTGTCCGTGTTCCTGATGTACCCCTTGGGTCAATCGGGCTGGTTCTTCGCCCCCAGCTTCGGCGTCGCATCGATCTTCCGATTCCTGCTGTTCCTGCAAGGGTTCCACAACTGGACCCTGAACCCGTTCCACATGATGGGCGTGGCTGGGATTCTGGGCGGTGCCCTGCTGTGCGCCATCCACGGAGCAACGGTGGAGAACACCCTGTTCCAAGATGGTGACAAAGCGAACACGTTTGGAGCGTTTGAACCGACCCAAGCGGAAGAGACCTATTCCATGGTGACGGCGAACCGTTTCTGGTCGCAGATCTTCGGGATTGCGTTTTCGAACAAGCGCTGGCTGCACTTTTTCATGCTGTTCGTGCCGGTGACGGGGCTGTGGATGAGCTCCGTGGGCATTGTGGGTCTGGCGCTGAACTTGCGTGCCTATGACTTCACGTCGCAGGAGATCCGTGCGGCTGAGGATCCTGAATTCGAGACGTTCTACACGAAGAACATCCTGCTGAACGAGGGCATCCGTGCGTGGATGGCTCCGCAGGATCAACCCCACGAAAAATTTGCCTTCCCTGAGGAAGTGCTTCCTCGCGGTAACGCGCTGTAGGGCAGCAAGGGCAACATTTTTCTGGCTCGAAAGCCTTGATTGTATTGAGGTGGCTTGGGCGATGACTCCGTAGGGGGTCTTGGCCTGAGCCCTTGGGCTAATCCGATCTGGACGACCTCCTATGCCTGTGGGGGGTCGTTTTTTGTGGGCTTTTGGGGGGTGATGGTTGCGGGGTTTGTTGCGTTTGTTGCGACGATCGCGCGATCGCGCCCCATTTTTGGCAGTTGTGCTAGTTTTAGATTCAGGCCAGTCCGCTAGGCCAATCCCGACGGGAGTTCTTCGGAGCGATGATCGACGGAACCCTAGCTTCAATGGGATTACGGCTGGGTTGTTTAGTTAAACAGGAGGTGTTGCCAATGGACTGTAGCAGTAAACAATTGGGGCGTCGCGTTGGAGAATGCTGGCTGTATACCGAATTGTCATTCGGTTAAGGTTGCAAGCTCTAGACCATCTGCGATGGGGCGTGTCATTTTCCATGGCAGCACCTAATCGATAGAACCTTCGGCAGTCGAGTTTCAACGACGACCGCCCAGCTAGACCGCTCCCGTTGGGGTTTGTTTGACAGGGATTTGCTACGGCAAATGGCTTGCTCAAATGCCTCGACGGGAGCGGATAGTTTTTGGTGGGGCAGGGGTTGGGTTGATGGGGGTGGAAACCCTGCGGCAGGTTTTGCAAGAATTGATCAGGAATCTTAAGGAATTTGGGGATCTATGGCACTGCTAGGGCAAGGGGAAATTGAGCGGCGGTTGGGTAGTTTGCCCGGTTGGCAGCAGCGCGATCGCGCCATTGTGTGTGAGCGGGTGTTTGCGGATTTTGTCACCGCGATCGCCTTTGTCAATCGCCTGGTGGAACCGGCGGAGGCGGCCAACCACCACCCGGATCTGAGCATTTCCTATAACCGGGTGACCGTTACCCTGACCACCCACGATGAGGGGGGGCTCACGGAAAAGGATTTTGATCTGGCCCAGGCGATCGCCACCCTCATGGCTCCCTAGGCGAGCACCGCCGCACCAATGGCCCGCCCCCCGCGATCGCCCCATCAACCGGCGCAGCCTTGGCCCGGAATGGCCCGCAGCGATTGACGAAACGCGCCAACAATGGTTGGGGAATCCGGGGGAACCATGTAAACTAGGGGGAGAATGGCGAACCCATGGGGAACGGGATGTGGAAACGGTCCCCCAACCGGCGGTAGCCATTCCTATGGTGTGAGGATTAGGAGAAAACCATGCACAAGGTTTTGTGGAAATCGCTACTGGGCTGCCCTGCAATGCTCGGTGCCATGGCCGTGGCGTCCGCCGCGATCGCAACGGAAGCTGCACCGTTCCAAGGGGTCAACACCCTTGAGACCGAGGCCGCTTCGGTGTCCTTCGACGACATCGACCAACTCAATCGCTACAGCAACGAAGGCCGCCGCACCCGCGCCGCCGCCGAGCAAGTTACGTCCGTGTCGCAACTGTCGGACGTGCAGCCCACCGACTGGGCCTTCCAGGCGCTGCAATCCCTGGTGGAGCGCTACGGCTGCATCGCCGGTTACCCCGACGGCACCTTCCGGGGCAACCGGGCCATGACCCGCTACGAATTTGCCGCCGGTCTGAACGCCTGTCTCGCCAAGGTGGAAGAGCTGATCGCCACCTCCGTCGCCGACATGGCCACCCGGGAAGATCTGGCCATCCTGGAACAGCTTCAAGAGGAATTCCGGGCGGAGCTCGCTACCCTGCGCGGCCGGGTGGATAGCCTCGAAGGGCGCGTGTCCTTCCTGGAGAAAACCCAATTCTCCACCACCACCAAGCTGACCGGTGAAGTAATCATGATGCTCGCCGGGGCCACCGGCGATCGCGCCACCGGCGCAGACGACAACCAAATCGTCTTCCAGCACCGGACCCGTTTGAACTTCAACACCAGCTTCTCCGGCGAAGATCTGTTGATCACCCGGTTGCAGGTGGGGAACTCCCAGCAGTTCAACGGCTTGAGCGGCGAAGGTACCCTGACCAACCAAGTGTTTGGTGACACGGGCAACACCTTCACCCTCGACACCCTGCAATACCAGTTCCCCCTGGGCAGCAAGGCGCGGGTCTACCTGACCGCCAACGCGGGCATCTGGGATGACATGGCCAACACCATGAATCCCTACTTTGAAGACTTCGACGGCGGCAGCGGCTCCCTGTCGGCCTTCGCCCAGCGCAACCCCATCTACCGCATTGGCGGTGGCGCGGGCCTGGGGGTCAACTATGACTTCAGCGACAACCTGCAACTGACCGTGGGTTACCTGGCCGGTCAAGCGGCGAGCCCGAACCTGGGTGAAGGGCTGTTCAACGGCAACTACTCTGCCCTGGCCCAGTTGACCTACGACAATGGCCGCTTCGGCATCGGTGCCACCTTCAACCATGCCTACTTCAAGGAAGGGCAGTTCGCGTTTGACAACGCGGGCTTCGGCCAAGGGTTTGCGGGCACGACCCGTGCCAATAGCCTCGCCAAGCTGGATCGGGTGACCACCAACTCGGTGGGTCTGCAAGGGTACTACCAGTTCAGCCCCCGCTTGGCTCTGACCGGCTTTGTGGGCTATACGGACGCGGAAGGCAAGAACAGCAACGCGGCCGATGCGGAGATCTGGTACTACGCCCTGGGGCTGGCCCTGCCGGATCTGGGTAAGGAAGGGAACCTGGCGGGTCTGTTTGTGGGGGCGCAACCCTACGAAACCAGCGGCGACGATGTGGAAATTCCGTTCCACGTGGAGCTGTTCTACAAGTACCAGGTGAACGACTTCATCTCGATCACGCCCGGTGTGATCTGGCAGACGAACACCAACCAGACGTCGGATCTGGATGATGTGTTTGTGGGTACCCTGCGGACCACCTTCGTGTTCTAGGGACGCGATCGCGGCAAACTTCCCATAGATTTTGCTTCAAAACTTCCCCATCATCATTGGCGGTGGGGAAGTTTTTTGCTGCGGGAATGGCCCACAAAACTTAACACGTATAGCCCAGGCGGGTTCCGTGGCGATGGCCGCCCTTTGATAGACTTGAGAACTGAAAAGCGCAATATTTACGCGCCATGCAGCCTTAAAAACTGCAAGCAGTCGGGAGGAATTTTTTCGTGGAAAGCACCCTCGGTTTAGAAATTATTGAGGTGGTCGAGCAGGCAGCGATCGCCTCGGCCCGGTGGATGGGGAAGGGCGAGAAAAACACGGCTGACCAGGTGGCGGTGGAGGCCATGCGGGAGCGCATGAACCGCATCCACATGCGCGGTCGGATCGTGATCGGCGAGGGCGAGCGTGACGATGCACCGATGCTGTATATCGGTGAAGAGGTGGGCATTTGCACCCGCGAGGATGCGAAGACCTACTGCAATCCTGATGAATTGATTGAAATCGATATTGCCGTGGATCCCTGCGAGGGGACGAACCTGGTGGCCTATGGTCAGAACGGTTCGATGGCGGTGTTGGCCATTTCGGAAAAGGGCGGCCTGTTTGCTGCGCCGGACTTTTATATGAAGAAGCTGGCGGCTCCGCCGGCGGCGAAGGGAAAAGTCGATATCAATAAGTCGGCGACGGAAAACCTCAAGATTTTGGCGGACTGCCTCCAGCGCACCGTTGAGGAGCTGGTGGTGGTGGTGATGGATCGCTCCCGCCACAAGGAGTTGATCCAGGAGATCCGCGAGGCGGGTGCCCGGGTGCGTCTGATCAGCGATGGGGACGTGTCGGCGGCCATTTCCTGCGCGTTCTCCGGGACGAATATCCATGCCCTGATGGGGATTGGTGCGGCTCCGGAGGGGGTGATTTCGGCGGCGGCGATGCGTTGCCTCGGCGGCCACTTCCAGGGGCAGTTGATCTACGATCCGGCGGTCGTCAAGACGGGGCTAATCGGTGAGAGCCGCGAGGGCAACCTGGCCCGCCTGAAGGAGATGGGCATTGAGGATGCCGATCGCGTGTATGACGCCGAGGAGCTAGCCAGCGGCAACACGGTGCTGTTTGCGGCCTGCGGCATCACGCCGGGGACCCTGATGGAGGGGGTGCGCTTCTTCCATGGGGGTGCGCGGACCCAATCGTTGGTCATCTCCAGCGACTCGAAGACGGCGCGCTTTGTGGACACGATCCACATGGTGGAAAGCCCGCAGCATTTGCAACTGCACTAACGGCGGCTAAGGGGGGCGATCGCGATCTCAGGCTGAAAAAGCTGGGGGGCGCGATCGCCCTTTTGTATTGCCCTCGAATTGGGTGCCAGGACGCCAGCCCTTAAGAAACCTTTTCAATAAAAATGAACATTGTTGTTATTGGTCTGAGCCATAAGACTGCGCCGGTGGAGGTGCGCGAGCGCCTGAGCATTCCGGAGCCGGCCCTGGAGGAGGCGATGGGGCATCTGCTGGACTGCTCCCACGTGGAGGAGGTGGCGGTGCTGAGTACGTGCAACCGGCTAGAAATTTATTTTGTCACCAGCAGTACGGAGCAAGGGGTCCGGGAGGTGGTGGAGTTCCTGGCGGAGCGGGGTCGCCTGACGACGGAGGCCCTGCGCCAGCATTTGTTTATTCTGTTGCGCCAGGATGCGATCGCGCACCTGATGCGGGTGGCGGCGGGGCTCGACAGTTTGGTGCTCGGGGAGGGGCAAATCCTGGCCCAGGTGAAGACCACCCACAAGCTGGGCAAGCAATATCAAGGGATTGGGCGGCTGCTGGATCGCCTGTTTAAACAGGCCCTGACGGCGGGCAAGCGGGTGCGGACGGAGACGAGCATTGGCACGGGGGCCGTGTCGATCAGTTCGGCGGCGGTGGAGTTGGCGCAACTCAAGCTGGGGGATTTGTCGCAAAAGCGCATTGCGATCATTGGGGCGGGCAAGATGTCGCGGCTGCTGGTGCAGCATTTGCTCTCGAAGGGGGCGCAGCAAATCACGATCCTCAACCGGTCGATGGAGCGGGCGGAGGAGTTGGCCCAGCGCTTTAGTGAGGTGAAGCTCCACCTGCAACCGATCTGCAATCTGCTCAGCGCGATCGCGGCGGCGGACATCACCTTTACGAGCACGGGGGCAACGGAGCCGCTGGTGGATCGCGCCAAGCTGGAGCCGGTGCTAACGGGGGACCATGCCCTGACGATTTTTGATATTTCCGTGCCCCGGAACGTGACGGCGGATGTGAATGAGCTGCCGCTGGTGCAGGCGTTCGATGTGGATGACCTGAAGGAGGTGGTGGCCCAGAACCAGGAGAGCCGCCGCAAGATGGCCATGGAGGCCGAAGAACTGATCGAGGAGGAGGTGGATGCCTTCGAGGTGTGGTGGCGATCGCTCGATACGGTGGCGACGATCAACTGTTTGCGCCAAAAGGTGGAGTCGATCCGTGAGCAGGAGCTAGAGAAGGCCCTGTCGCGGCTGGGGTCGGAGTTTGGCGAAAAGCACAAGGATACGATCGAGGCCCTGACCCGAGGCATCGTCAACAAAATCCTCCACGATCCGATGGTGCAACTGCGGGCTCAGCAGGACATTGAGGCGCGCAAACGGGCCATGCAAACGCTCCATCTGCTGTTCAACCTGGAGGCGACGGATACGGAACAGCGGTTGGCGAGCTAGGGGCGGCCATTTTCTGCGGAAACACCACGTCACGCCAAAGCCAAACGAAGCCCAATGAAAAAGGAGCCTGGGATTGTCCCAAGCTCCTAATTTTTTGTGAGTTTTGCGGTTTAGAGGGTCTGGGCCTACGCGATCGCGGCCAGCTTCACCTCAGAGCGATCCAGGAGCTCCTGAAGCTCTTGGGCATCCACCGTTTCGCGCTCCACCAGCATCCGGGCCAGTTCATCGAGCACCGAGCGGTTTTCCACCAGCACATGCTTAGCGCGGCGGTAGGCTTGATCGACGAGGTTACGGACCTCATCGTCGATCGCGGCGGCAGTCTCCTCAGAGAAATCGCGCTCGGCGGCAATGTCGCGGCCCAGGAACATATTGCCCTGCTGACGACCCAGCGCCACCGGCCCCAGGCGATCGCTCATGCCAAAACGGGTCACCATCTGCCGCGCCACGCGGGTCACCTGTTGCAGGTCATTGGACGCGCCCGTGGTCACCTCCTCATCGCCGTAGACGATTTCCTCCGCCAGACGGCCACCCAGGGCCACCGCCATTTGGTTTTGCAGGTAGGTGCGCGAATACAGGCCCGAATCCATCCGATCTTCGCTCGGCGTGAACCAGGTCAGGCCGCCCGCCCGCCCGCGCGGAATGATGCTGATCTTTTGCACCGGGTCGTAGTCCGGCATCAGCGCCCCCACCAGGGCATGGCCCGCCTCGTGGTAGGCCACCAATTCCTTGCGCTTCTCGCTCATGACCCGATCCTTCTTCTCGGGACCGGCCAGGACGCGATCAATCGCATCGTTCACCTCATCCATGGAAATTTCCGTGAGGTTGCGCCGCGCCGCCAGAATCGCCGCCTCGTTCAGCAGGTTGGACAGATCCGCACCGGTGAACCCAGGGGTCCGACGGGCGATCTTGTCGAGATCCACATCCTTACCCAGGGACTTGCCACGGGCGTGGACATTGAGGATTTCGCTGCGACCAGCATAGTCCGGGCGATCGACCACCACCTGGCGATCGAAACGACCGGGACGCATCAGGGCCGCATCCAGCACATCCGGGCGGTTCGTGGCCGCCACAACGATGATGCCCGTGTTGCCCTCAAAGCCGTCCATTTCCGTGAGCAACTGGTTGAGGGTCTGTTCACGCTCGTCGTTGCCGCCGCCGAGGCCCGCGCCCCGCTGGCGACCCACCGCGTCAATTTCATCGATGAAGACGATGCAGGGGGCGTTTTGCTTGGCCTGCTCGAACAGGTCGCGGACGCGGGATGCGCCGACGCCGACGAACATTTCTACGAATTCGGAGCCGGAGATGCTGAAGAAGGGCACGCCCGCTTCGCCCGCCACGGCCCGCGCCAGGAGGGTTTTACCGGTCCCCGGAGGGCCGACGAGGAGGACGCCCTTGGGGATTTTTGCGCCGATCGCGGTGAAGCGGTCTGCGTTTTTGAGGAAGTCCACCACCTCGGTCAGTTCGAGCTTGGCCTGCTCGATGCCCGCCACGTCATTGAACGTGATCTGGGTTTGGGGCTCCATCTGGACCCGGGCCTTGGATTTGCCGAAGGTCATCGCCGGGTTGCCGCCGCCGCCCTGGGCGCGCCGCAGCAGGAAGAACAGGCCCACCAGAACCAAAATCGGGAAGAATAGCCCGCTCAAGGCCCGCAGCCAGCCATCATCCGAGGGGGGCTGCACGGCGATATCGACATTGTTCTTGGTGAGAATGTCGATGATTTCCGGGTCGTTGGGCAGGTTCACCAGGACACGGTTGCCGTCTTGGGTCTTGGCGAGGGCGCGGGTGCGATCGCCGCTGAGGCTGACGCTATCAACCTTTTTGGCTTCCACCTGCTGGACAAATTCGCTGTAGCGCCAGGTGTCCTGGACCTGGGGCTGTCGGTCAAAAAAGGCCGTCCCGAGGGCGATCGCCACGACGGCAAGCAGGACATAGAGCCCGCCGTTTCTCCACCGCTTGTTCACTGGGGCAATCCTCCTAAACTTTGGTTCTGCCAGGATTTGATTAATTTCGTGTTAACTAATGTTAACGCAATTGTTTCGCCACCGGGGCATGGGGCGTCAAGTTGTTCTGGCGTGGGCTTTTTAGGGCCATAGGGTCTGTAGAAATTTTAGGCGATCGCGGGGGGTGGGGCGATCGCGCAGGGGCTGGCCGTCGGGGGCGAGGACGGTGTGGATGGGGACGGGGCCGTAGACGCTGTTGCTGTAGGCGATCGCATCGAGGCTTTCGACCAGTTCGGGGCTCCAGGGGAGTTCTGTGACGGTTTCGCCGCGCGATCGCAGGGATTCGATCAAAATCTCACGGGCGATTCCCGGCAGGATTTCGCCCAGTTCGGGGGTCAACCATTGGGGGCCGTCGGGGCCGCGATCGCGGTAGCCCCAGAGGTTGCCGGTGCTGGTTTCGAGCCAATTTCCGTCGCGATCGACCAAAATCCCTTCGGCGGCCCCGTGGCGTTGGGCGTCCGTCAGGGCAAGCCAACTGGGTAGATAATTGCCGGTTTTCTGGGCCGCGATCGCCCGTTGATAGGTCGGTCCCACCGCTAGCCACGCGATCACCCCCTGGTCCCGCCGCGTTTGCCAGTCCGCCGGGAGCGATCGCCCCACGATCCACTCGCGCCCATCGGCCAGGATCACCACCCGCAGAACCGCAGACTCCCGCGCCAATTGGGCCGCCGCCATTTCTAATCGTGGCCAGTCGGGCTCCGGCCACCCGAGAGAATTAAGGCTATGGAGGAGGCGATCGCGGTGGGCCAGCCAGTGGGTCGCCGGGTGGTGCAACTGACCTTCGATCACCCGCAGGGTCGTGAACGTGTTCGCCCCATAGATCAGCGCCGGATCTCGAATCGAGAGGGTAATGGTATCCCCGTCGATCCATTGGCCGTCATACCAATAGGTCATGGCTCCCACCGCAACGGTTCAGACGTGGTCTAAAATTTCGCTCTAAAATCTCGCCCAATAAAAAACGGAGAACCCTAGGGGCCTCCGTCCAGTGGTGACTCAATCGATTCGAGTGGGCTGTAAAAACCATAGCCTGCGGCGGTGGATCATCCTTAGGACTACCCTCGCAGGGCTAAACCCAACATCTCTGAGGATGTCCTAGGCGGCCACTTCGGTGGCGGCGGGGTAGACGCTGACTTTTTTGCCACTCTTGCCGCGCCGCTCGAAGGTCACAACCCCATCGATGAGGGCGTAGAGGGTGTCGTCATTGCCGCGACCGACGTTGTTGCCGGGGTGGAATTTCGTACCGCGCTGGCGAACGATGATGTTGCCGGCCCGCACGACTTCGCTGCCGTAGCGCTTCACGCCGAGGCGTTTGGCGTTAGAGTCGCGACCGTTCCGGGTACTGCCGGTACCTTTCTTATGAGCCATGGTTTACCTCAAAAGTTGAAGATGTCTGCGGAGGATGTGGCCCTCAAGTTTCCCCATGATCGCCTATTTCAGGGGCGATCGCGGGGGCGGGGCGATCGCGATTAGTCTGCGGTGGTCAGGGTTTTGCCGCCGTAGGTGATGGATTCGACCATCAGGCGGGTCAACTCTTGGCGGTGCCCGTTTTTCTTGCGGGTCTTTTTCTTGGGTTGCATCTTATAGACGATGATCTTGCGACCGCGCAGGTGGCGCATCACTTTGCAGGTGATGGTGGCCCCGGAGACGGTGGGCTGACCGATTTCGAGGGTGTCGCCGTCGCGGACGAGCAGGACGTTTTCGAGGGTCAAGGTGGCGTCTTCTTCGGCTGCCAAACGGTTCACGTCGTAGAAGCGACCGGGCTCGACGCGCAGTTGCGTGCCGCTGGTTTCGATGATTGCGTATGCCATGGGCGTTTGATGCTGATGGGGTTGCCGTACGGGTAGCCGATCGCGGAGTGCGCGGTGGCTTTGTTGCTATCTGTCGCTCGACCCGATCCGAGCAACGGCGGGTGGCTTGCGGGCGCTTGGCCCGATTCTTGGGGGCATTGGCGCGATCGCGCTGGGCCTGACCAATGGATGAGCCGACTTACCAGTATCAGGAATGGCGGTGACGGCTGTCAAGCGATCGTTGGGCGTGTTTGGACGAGGGGTGATGGGTGGGTGGGGGCGATTAGGTCTCCCCTGAAATCCAGTTACATTAGTGGCAGCGGTTCCGAAACGTTTTCCTTTTACCCCTCTGCCTTGTCCATGGCTGAAAATGTGTCGATTGTGATTGATTTTCGCGATGCCGATCGCGATGACGTGCTTCTGGAGCGTCAGACCCAAACCCTATTCCGTGAGCTGCAACGGCTTGACGAGATTGCGGCGGTGGAGCGGGTGGCGGATCCGAATCCACCGGAGGGGAATTTTTCCGGCGGCAGTTGGCTACCTGGAAAGCTGGTGGTTCAGATCCTGGTCCAAGGAGTTGCAAAGGCAATGGGCGTGATCTCAAAGCAGTTGGGCGGACGGGCGATCGTGATTGAGACAAAGGGACCTGGCGATTACAGGGTTGAAGTGAAAAATTCTGATGACCTAGAGAAGGCAACAAAACTCGTCCAGAAGCTTGCCCTGGGGGAACCGTTGGATGATGGGACCCCCTCGAAGTAGCGCCCTATGGGGATTGGACAGAAGTTTGCGCTGCTGATTGGTGTGGGCGATTATGCCGAAGACTCGGGCCTCAAGGGACTCAGTACGCCGACGCGGAATGTGGCGGCCCTAGCTGAGGTGCTGGGGAATGAGGCGGTGGGCGGGTTTGCGGTGACGCCGCTCCTGAATCCGACCCAGGTGGACATGAGTCGGGCAATTTCGGACCTATTCTATAGCCGCGATCGCGAGGATCTGCTGCTGCTCTATTTTTCGGGCCATGGCATCACGGATGAGGAACGGCGGCTCTATCTCAGCAACCGCGAAACGCGCAAATATGCCGACGGCACCCTGAATAAGGGCACGGCCATCAGCGCCAACACCATCAAAGACATGATGGGTAGCCCGCTCCATCGGCGGGTGATGGTGGTGCTGGACTGCTGTTTTGCTGGGGCTTTTGGTGAAGGCATCCTGACCATGGATGACCAGACGGTGGATGTGGCGGCGGCGCTGGGGGGCCAGGGGCGGGTGGTGCTGACGGCGGCCGATTCCATGGGCTATGCCCTCGAAGAGTCGGACCATGAGCTATCGGTCTATACGCGCTATTTCCATGAGGGGCTGGTGACGGGGGCGGCGGCGAGCGAGGGATCGGAGTGGATTTCGGCGCGGATGCTCCATGACTATGTGGCGACGCGGGTCCGGCTGGGGGGCTATGCCATGAAGCCGGAAATCTATGTGGAAAAGGACGGCTGCGGAATCTACGTGGCGCGAGCGAAACCTGGCGATCCGGAGGTGCGCTATCGGCGGGAATGCGCGGAATATTTTGACGATTCGTGCGGTATTTTTCCATCGGCGGCGGTGAAGCTTCTGGAACGCAAGGCAACGGGGCTCGGCATCACTCCAGAACGGGCGGCGGAACTGCGGGAGGCGGTGCGGCGACCGTGGGTGGAATATCGCGAGAATTTGCGGGAGTATCGCTTGGCGCTAGCTGAGGACTTGACCCACTATGGGATGCAGTTGCCGGAGGTGGCGCGGCGGGCTCTGGCGGCGTTGCGGCAGGAACTGAGTTTGAAGGATGAGGACGCCGACGCGATCAATGTGAAACTGATGGCGGCTGTGCCAGCATCGACCAAAGAAATCGTGAAACCTGTGACAGCCCCGGCAGCGGTAGAACTGAGCCGCGAGGAAGCACCCCAGCCCGCAACCGAACCGACGCCGCCACGCTATCAAAAGCTAGAGGAACTGCTGGCGGCGGGAGACTGGAAGGGGGCTGACCAGGAGACGCGAGCGGTGATGCTGGCGGTGGCGAACCGAAAGGAACAAGGGTGGCTGGATGAGGACAGCATTAACGAATTTCCCTGCGAGGATCTTCGGGCCATTGATGGTCTCTGGGTGCGCTATAGCCAGGGAAAGTTTGGCTTCAGTGTTCAGAAGGAAATTTATGTTGCCTGCGGCGCTAAGCTGGATGCGAAAAATCCCAGTTTGAATATTTGGAGAGCATTTGGGGATCGCGTGGGCTGGCGTTTGGAGGGTTGGTGGATCAATTGGACAAGCGTCTATTTCTATCTAGATGGGTTGAATCGCGGCACTCTTCCCGGGGCGTGGTTTGCAGGAGATTTGGCCGGTGCGGACCCGGGAGACGATTCTTATTCAGCGCGTCTAAAGAAGCTTTCCAATAACCAAGCTTGGCTTAGGAGCGCTAGGATATTCTCTCGCCTCACCCAAAGACTTGTAGCCAGATTAAACCATCAATGATTTCGATATGGATAGGCGTGCTGTGGAAATAGCGATCGCCATCCCAGCCACTGTCGATCAGAGCATAGCTATCACGGGCCTCATCCACGAGAAGACGCGATCGGTAGGGACTATTGGCGCTGTTGCGATAGTCCACATGTTCTTGCAGGACAGCTTGGATAATGGCGCGGCAGTTCAGCGGGGTATCCATTGCAAAATTACCTCATCAATCCAACCGTAGCGCGGTCATCTGAACTGCTCAATCCTTGGCAACTGCATCTAGGGAAGTATGGCTGATAACTCAATTTCACCCCAAACCTGCCCCGCGATCGCGACGATCGCCCGTCCCCCCACCGGCACCATTTCGCAAACCTGATAATCAGCCCCCGCCGCCGTCATCACCGGTTCGCTGTAGCAAAACAATTGGCGATCGGGCAAACTGACAATCCAATACAGCGGAATCGCCGCCTCCGCATAGAGCCGCTTTTTGAGGCCGCGATCGCGCTCCAATGTCGCATCCGCAATTTCCACCACTAAACCCAAATCCGCCGCACCGGGGTGGCGATCGCGGTAATCACGGGGATCGCCACGGACAACCGTTAAATCCGGCTCCGGTTCACTCGTTGCCAACGTAATCGGCTCTTGACTATCGATATACCAACCATCGGGCGCGATCGCCTCGAATGCCGTGCGCAATAGCTTGGTGGCGAGGCGATGGGGCGGATTTTTCGGCATTTTCAGGGTCAGCAGACCGTCTAGGAGTTCCACGCGATCGGCCTCAGTCAGGATGCCCGCGCTCACCATTTGGCGATATTGGGCAACGCTGAGCCGCCAGATCGGTTCACTGGGGACGGCAAACAGTTGGGGGTTCAGTGCAGTGGTGGACATGGCAATTTCCCAAAGCCCAGATACCCCCATCATGCCTCGCTTCCCGCGATCGCCCTACCGAACCTGCAACTCCAGACGGGTTTGACCATCCGCCACCTGAAGCCCCGTGAGCGATCGCAGGGCCGCCTCCACCTGACGGATCGTGGCGCGATCGCCGAGAGTGCTAGCGCGATCATCAAGGATCAGCCGCACGATCGCCCCGCCGCGCACCTCCACCGTGAACAGCAACGTACCGCTCGGGCCAGGATTGCCGAGGACCGCCGTCAAGGTTTGGATCAGTTGGGCGCGATCGCGATCGCCCCAGCCATCCGCCCGCAGAATCTGCACCGGCGCATCCTCCTCAGGGAAATTCCCCGTCAGCGGCGCTTCACTGGCTGCCAGGGAATCCACCCGGCCCCTCGGCAGTCCCCCACTCCGCTGCGTCGGCGGCGGCGCTGGCAGGGGCGCAGACTGGGGCGGCATCCCCATGGCGCGCGGCACGCCCATCCCTTCCATATCGCCAAAGATGCCCTCATGGCTCACCCCGTCCGGCATTTCCACGGGCACGCTGACGGTGCGGCGGCTGCCGTCGGGATCGACGCGCACCTCTTCACTGACGGCCACAAAGGCGGTGTAGTTCGACAGCAGCCGATAATCCAAGGCCGTTTGGGTGGCCGCTTCCACCAGGGATTGCACCTCGCCGCCGTTCATTTGCAGCATCAGATCCTTCAGGCGCGATCGCCCCCATAGCTGCGCGATCGCGGGATTATCGTTGGCCTGGTCAAAGGTGAGATTAAAACGCTGTTCGTAGGGCTGCCCCTGGGCCGTGCGTCCGGTGATGATCAGCGTCCCGTTCTGGCGATCGGCTTTCTTACCAAAGAGCACCAGGGGCTGGGCGGCAAACAGGTCCGGCAAGGCGCTGGGATAGAGAATCGGCGCATCCCCCGGCCCTTCCCAGCGGACGGCCACATCCGTCAGGACCGGATTGGCGATCTGGCTAAAAAAGGTTTCGGCGGCGGGGGCCACCGGTTCGTCGTAGCGCACCACCTGGGCCATGCCGCGCCCCACCTCCGCCAGCCGTTCGATCAGGAAGCGATTGACGGAACTGCCCACGCCAAAGGTAAACAGCCGATTACGCCGCTGGAGCTGTTCCCGCACGGCCCCGATCACTTCCACGTCATTGCCGATGTAGCCGTCCGTGAGCAGGACGATACTGCGGAGCCGTTCATTGGGGGCGGCGGGGAATTTGAGGACCGCTTCCATGCCCTCCATGAGGTTGGTGCCGCCGTTGGCATCGAGGCTGTCGATGTAGCGATAGGCGCGATCGCGGTTGGCTCGGGTATTGGGCAGGGGGGCGTTCGAGAGGCGGGTGGCGGTGTTGGCGAAGTCAATGATCGTAAAGGTGTCGTCCGGGTTGAGGCCGTCGATAAAGCGGCGCATCAGGGCCTTGGATTGCTCCAGGGGCGGCCCCATCTGGGAGCCGGAGGTGTCCATCAAAAAGACCACATCCTTCGGGACGATCGCCCTAGCCGGGTAGTCGATCGCGGGGATGAGATAGGTTGCGAAATGGCCGCCGCGATCGTCCGCCTGGGTGAGCACCGTCGCCTGGGTGGTTCGGCCCGCCACGCGGTAGCGCAGGATCAGATCCTTGTTGGGGATGGTGTCGTCGGGGGCGAGGCGCGCGGTTTGGCGATCGCCCTGAATTGCCGTGAGGATGCGATGGGACGGGGACTGGATGGCTTCGATGGACATCCCCGGCTCAAAGGTGACCGTGACGTTAATGTCGTTGCCCGTGCGGACCTCCGGCGGCAGAATCGGCGGATTGATGCGGCTGGCGTCGGGTACGCGGGTGGTGTTGCCGCGATCGTCAATGGGCTGGCCGGGGATGTAGCGGGGGCCGACCACCATGGGGAAGACGAATTCATAGTCGCCGCCGCTGAATTTGAGGGATTCGGTGTAGCGGATGGTGACCTGGATCGATTCGCCGGGGCGGATATTGGCGAGGGATTGGGTGAAGATATTGTCCCGCTCCTGTTCCAGGAGGCCCGTGGTGCGGCCCTGGCGGCGGGCTTCGTCGTAGATGCGGCGGGCCTCTTCGCGCTTTTTGATGTCCCCTCGGATGACGCGATCGCCGATGCGGATTTCCATTTCATCCACGGCGGCCCCATCCGGCAGGGGGAACACGTACACCGCTTCGAGGGCTTCGGGGAAGGGATTCGTAAAGGTTTGGGTGACTTCGACGCGGGTGACGTTACCGGCAATGCGGGCCGCCACGTCGGTTTTATCGAGGACGAAGCGATCTTGGGTGCCGTCGGGGTTGGCGACGTAGAGGCCGCCGAGGGGTTGGGGGTTGGGCATGGGGCTGGGGGCGCGATCGCGGGGGAGTTGGGCCAGGGTTTGGGGCGAGGTGGGGGGTGCTGATCGGGCGATCGCCGCGATCGCCGATTCCGGAGCCAGGGCCGCGATCGCCAGCAGCAGACTGACCAGACCAATGCCCCGCAGCGGTGACAGCGGTGGGGTGGACGTGGGACGGGGCCGCTTGGCCAACCGTTGTCCCCTGGACCCTTGATAACCCATGATTTGACCCCTCACTAACGCCGATTCAACTCGATCAAGTGGGATGGGGCGAGGCTCGGGCCTTGCGCTGGGTCTGCCCCACGGCCCCGGTCCACCGCTTCCGGCTCCCTACCCCCCTTTTCGGTTGGGCTCATCCTAAATCCGGCCTGGGGGAGATCGCGGCGATCGCGGTCAATTCTTCAGATGGTCCGGGGGGGTGCCTGGGCCGCTAAGCTAAAACGACGGTTCCCTTGCCCTGTCACGCCGTCCCGCTCTGCGCCCATGTCTGTTAAACGGATTTTGCTGATTGTCCTGTCGTGCCTCGCGATCGCGCTGATCGGCACGTCATTGCTCGCCAGTGTGGATCGTCCCCAGATCCAGGGGCGGCTTCAGCTCTATCAAACCAATCTGCTCCTGCGGGCGAGCGGCGATTTGGGGGAAGCGCTGCCTGCGCCAGCGGTCACCGAGGCCGAAGATGAGGATGAAACGCTAATCCAGGTGCGCCGAAGCCTGTTGGGCCAGGACTTTTTTGCGGAAGCCCTCAAGCAATACCAATCCGTGCGGCAACAGGATGCGGCGGTGCGCGATCGCCTAATCACGGCGGCGGATCGGGCGGTGTTTGCGGGGCAGCCGGACGAGGAGCGGCAACTGCGGGATCAGGTGCGGGGGGCGGCGCGATCGCTGGCGGAGTTGGATCTGCGCATTGGCATCCTCCAGGCCCATCGCGCGGATCTCGACGCTGCCCGCCGCACCTGGGAAAGTTTAGAGGCCACCGTCGCGGAACTGCCGGAGCCGGAGCGATCGCCCCTGACCCCCCTGGCGAATTTGGCGGCGGATCTCGATGCCCTCTGGACGGATCCGGCCACCCCCCCGGCGGATCTGGCGACGCGATCGCGGCAACTGGACGGCTGGTTTGGCGATCGCGTCCTGGCCCGTACCTATGGCGCAACGGGTGATGAAGCGGCCCTGACGGACTTGGTGCGCCGCAGCCGCGCGATCGCCGATCGCACCTTGATCGAATTGGCGATCGTCAATACCGTCCCCCTCCTGGGCCTGCTGGTGGGCACCGGCCTGCTGATTAGCTTGATTGTCCAACGCATCCGCCGGGGCGATCAGGCCATCTTGTCCTTCGGCGATCGCTGGCGGTGGGAGGTGCCCTGGGATGGGGAAGCGATCGCCCAAGTCCTGGTTCTCGGATTTTTCTTCACCGGCCAATTGGTGCTGCCCTTGGTGCTGCCCGCCGCGAGCCAACTGGTGCTGGGGGTGCCGCCGAGCGCCCTGACCGGCCCCGCCCGCGCCGCCTTTTTGTTAGTGCAATACGGCCTGTTGGCGGGCATCGGCATCGCCGTGCTGATCTACTCCATCCGCTCCTTCGGCCAGCTTTCGGGGGACTGGTTCCGGTTCCGCCTGGGCGATCGCTGGTGGCTGTGGGGTCTGGGGGGCTACCTCAGCGCCCTGCCGATCGTCGTGGGCATTTCCCTGCTCAATCAACCCCTCTGGCAGGGGCAAGGGGGCAGTAATCCCATCCTGGCGATCATCCTCGAAAGCAATGACCCCTGGACCGTCGCCTGTTTCGTGATCACCGCCGCGATCGCCGCCCCCCTCTTTGAAGAAACCCTGTTCCGGGGATTTTTGCTGCCCTCCCTCACCCGCTACATGCCCGTCTGGGCCGCCATCACCCTCAGCGCCTTCATTTTCGCGATCGCCCACCTGAGCGTTTCTGAAGTGCTGCCCCTCATGGCCCTGGGCATCGTGTTGGGGGTGGTCTACACGCGATCGCGCAACCTCCTCGCCTCGATCCTGCTCCACGGCCTCTGGAACGGCGGCACCCTGGTTAGTCTCCTCTTCCTCGCCGGATCCGCCCGCTAGATCCCTCGCAACAAAACCAGTCACAAACCCAGCAAAAAGCGATCGCCGCCTTGGATCCCCCATCCGTCGCCGCGATCGCCTTTTTTTTGATCTTTTGAGCTTTTGAGCTTTTCCTAGATCAGGTTTTGCTGTAATTCGGCTCGAAAGCAGCCCCTAAACCGACGCCTGCATCTCCGCCAGCGTATTGCTCGCAATGCCCGAATAGACCGACCCCCGTTGAGCATCCAGCGTCACGATCGCCCCATCGCGGATCGTCTCCGTCGCCCGTTGCACCCCCAAAATCACCGGAATACCCAAGCGCTGCGCGATCGTCGCCGCATGGCCCGTCAAATTATCATCCTCCGTAATCACCCCCGCCGCCCGCCGCAGGGCCTCCACATAATCCGCATTCGTCGCCGGAGCCACCAAAATATCCCCCGGACTCAGGCCATTGGCATCCATCGCACTGCGCGCCACCCGCACCCGGCCACTGACCGCCCCATTGCCAATACCGCGCCCGCGCCCGAGCACCGACGTCACCACCTCCACCTTGATCAAATCCGTCGAGCCCGACACCCCCTGGAGCGTCCCCGCCGTCATCACCACCAGATCCCCCTCCTTGAGCAGGGACTCCTCCTGGGCCAAGCCGATCGCGGCTTGAAACGTCTGGTTATGGGACGGCAAATCCAGCACCATCAAAGGCCGCACCCCCCACACCAACTGCAACTGACGGGCCACATCCACCTGGGGCGTCACCGCCAGAATCGGCGTCCGGGGCCGGAATTTCGACACATTGCGCGCCGTCGCCCCGCTCTTGGTCAGGGTCACGATCGCGGCGGCCTCAAGCTGGTCCGCAATATCCCCCACGGACTTAGAAATGGCATTGGGAATCGAGCGGGTCACCCCCGACGCATTGTGGGACCCCTGCTCCTGCTCAATGCGGCGGGCAATGCGATCCATCGTCGCCACCGCCTCCACGGGATATTCCCCCACCGCCGTCTCGTTCGACAGCATCACCGCATCAGTGCCATCGAGGATCGCGTTGGCCACGTCGGAAATTTCGGCGCGGGTGGGGCGCGGATTATTGACCATGCTGTCGAGCATTTGCGTGGCCGTAATAATCGGAATGCCCAGGCGGTTGGCGGTCTGGATCAGGCGCTTTTGCAGAATGGGCACATCCTCGGCGGGCAATTCCACCCCCAGGTCGCCCCGGGCCACCATGACGCCGTTGCACAGGGACAAAATCGCCTCCATTTGCTCGATCGCCTCGTGCTTCTCGATCTTGGCGATGACGGGCACATGCTTGCCCCGGCTGGCGATCAATTCACGAATTTCCAGCACATCCTGGGGATTGCGCACGAAGCTGAGGGCAACCCAATCGACCCCCTGATCGAGGCCGAACATCAGATCTTCCTTGTCCTTGTCCGTGAGGGCCTTGACGGAGAGATAAACGCCGGGGAAGTTTACCCCTTTGTTGTTGGAGAGGCGGCCCCCCACCACGGTGCGACAGATCAGGTCTCCGGCCTCGCGATCGACCTTTTCTACGCGCATTTCCACGCGCCCGTCGTCCAGGAGAATGGTGGCACCGGTGGGCACTTCCTGGGCGAGCATGTCATAGGTAACGGAGCTCATTTCCTGGCTGCCGATCACCTCGCGGCTGGTCAACAGGAACGGGTCGCCTTTTTTGAGGACGATGGACCCTTCGGCAAAGCGTCCGAGGCGGATTTTGGGGCCTTGTAAATCCTGTAGAATCGCGACCGGTTGATTCAGTTCAAAGGAGATTTGACGAATCAGGCGGATGTTGCGCTGGTGGTCGGTGTGGGTGCCGTGGGAGAAGTTGAGGCGGAGGGTGGTGGCACCGGCTTCGATGAGTTCGCGCAGGACATCGGGTTGGCTGGTGGCGGGGCCGATGGTCGCGACGATCTTGGTGCGGCGGGGGAGGGGTTGCGCGGACATGAACTTGCCGAAAAACAGCGGGTTTAACGATAGCAGGAATCGCTCCTGCTCCCATAACGCTACTCAGTTTAGCTTTGGTGCGATCGCGATCTTCACTTTTGGCGGGATTTGCGGGATTTACGGATGGGATGATGGAACTGGCTAATGCGGCTAATCAGGTTAGTTGATGGGGTGGATGAATCGGTATGGGGATGCAGTGGGATGGGTTGCTGAGGAATTTGGGGGATTGGTACGGGGGGTTTGAACGGATTGAGCCGCGTACGGGCGATCGCTTGGGCATCGAGCCGAGTTTGGTGTCGCTGCGGACGCCGGATGGGGGGACAACGGTGGTGCAGCGGATCCGGCGGGCGTCGGGGCCGATCGCGGACTGGGAGGATCCGAATGTTCAGGGGCTGCTGTGCGATCGCCAACTGTTCATTTCGTCGTTGGGGCGGGGGTTTATGGCCCTGCCGTCGGGGGCGTTTTCCCAGGGTTCGACCCAGTTGGGGCCGTTTGCGGAGTTTGGGGCGGAGCTGGGGTTGATCGAGGGCGATCGTCGGGTGCGGCTGGTGATGCGCTTCGATCGCGGCGGTGCCCTGGAGCCGATGACGCTGATGCCGGAGTGGCGCGGGGAGGGTCCAGCTTGGGGAGATGATGAGTCTGGCTCTAAATCTGGGTCGGGCGCGATCGCCTCTGGTGCCCCTGGAGAAAACCTATTGGCGGCCCTGGTGGGGACGTGGCGCGGCGAGACGATGACGGTCTACCCGGACTTTCGCCCGAGCGATCGCGGCTCTTGCGAATTGACGGTGGCGCGATCAGGGGCCGATGGGTCGGCGATCGAGCAATGTCTGACCTTTGGGGGGGCCATGGGGAGCGGGACCGTGCGATCGCGCGGCCACTTCGACGGCCATCGCATCCGGTTTGAGGGTCAAGAAACCCCCGGAAAACCCGCCGTCCAGGTGTTGCTACTCAAGGATGGAATTTCCGCCAACTGCCCCGAACAGGTGCAACTCCGACAACCCTTTGTCTTGGAACTAGGCTGGCTCGTGGCCCCCAACCGCCGCCGCAGACTGGTGCGCCACTACGACGCCTCCGGCGAATGGACCAGCCTCACGGAAATTGTTGAAGAAAAAATTGACCCGTCGTAGGGGCGGGGTTTTCCCGCCCAGCCCCCGCCAGTGACCCCGCCCTGTCACTGCGATCTTGCATATTGCCAAGATGGAATGCGGGTTTGGGGCGATCGCGTAGGGCCGGGTGGGCCGGGTTGGGAGCCCCAACCCCTACGGCACGGTTTGGGGCTCGCGGATCAGCACAAACGGAGCCACGATCAGCGCCTCAAACGTACTGGCTTGGGCCTGCTCATTCCAGGCGCTAAGCTGCTCCGGCAACGGTTTATAGATGGCCTGCTCATCAATCCAGCGGCGCACATTGGCGGCCTTATCCTCCGCCAGGGCCACCCCCACCTCCACCAAATCCATCTCGGCGGTCACCACAATCACCGCGTCGCGCTTGGCGTGGGGTTGCAGCCAATCCCACCGGGCGGGACCGACCGCCTCGGCCAACTGTTGCCGCAAATCCTGGGGGCGATCGCGCCCGTCCCCCTCACCGTTGGGGCCACTGGCCGTCCTGTCTAAATCGCTACTCATGGGCTTTGGGGGCTTGACCTTCCGTAATACTGGACCCTAGGCGGGCCGCACCCGCATGAGGGGCTGGTCAAACTCCACCGGCTGACCGTTCTCGACCAAAATTTCCACCACCTCGCCGCTCACCTCCGCCTCTAGCTCATTCATCAGCTTCATGGCTTCGATGATGCACACGGTCTGGCCCGACGAGATGCGATCGCCCACGGATACAAAGGGCGGTTCCCCCGGAGCCGGAGCCCGATAGAACGTACCCACCATGGGGGACAAAATCGCCACGGTATTGTCCTCCTGGGCCAGGGGAGACGCCCCGCCGCCCGTGGAAACCGCCGCCGGAGCCGGAGCCGCCATCGGCATCGGTTGGGGGGGCATCGCGATCGCCGCATCATAGATCGGCTGCGGCATGGCCATCGGAATGCCCACCGGAGCCCCCGCCGCCGCCACGGCCTTCTTCACCGTCAGCTCAAAATCCCCCTCCTTGAGGGTGACCTCGGCAATGTCCGCCTGACTGATGGTTTGCAGCAGTTCCCGCAGTTCTTCAAAGTCCAGTGGCACGAATTTTGGGACTCCCTCAATCCTCGATAGTGTCTGGCCCAGCAGTCGGGGGCTCCGCGATCGCGGGGCCGTCGTCACCCCTTTGATCGCTTAGTTTTCGCGACCGAGGTACGAATCATCGCGGGTATCAATCTTGATCCGCTCGCCGATGGTGATGAACAGGGGCACCATCACCTGAGCGCCCGTTTCCACCTTGGCGGGCTTGGTGCCGCCGGTGGCCGTGTCGCCCTTGATGCCCGGATCCGTTTCAATGACCTCAAGCACCACGCTCGTCGGCAGCGACACTTCCAAAATCTGGTCATTCCAGGTCAGGACCGTCACGTCCATCCCTTCCTTGAGGTATTTCACGCGATCGCCAATCTGCTTGGCATCAATCCGCATTTCCTCATAGGTTTGCAGATCCATAAAGACGTACTGCTCGCCGTCTTTGTAGGTGTGCTGCATGTCGCTCTTTTCGAGACTCGCCGACGGCACCGTTTCCCCCGCCCGGAAGGTGCGCTCCACCACGGCACCGGTCTGGGCATTTTTGAGCTTGGTTCGCACGAAGGCAGACCCTTTCCCAGGTTTCACGTGCAAAAACTCGACCACGCGCCAAACGTAGCCGTCGAGTTCGATCGTTACGCCGGGGCGGAAATCGTTACTGGAAATCATTAGATGGTGGACACTTGGGGGACAACGACCGGGATACACTGTACCCCTTTTCGGGACGTTTGGGTATCCCTGGCGACCACGCGATCGCGGCCACTGTGGCCTCCCTTTCCGGGCGATCGCGGGGGGACCTCGAACGGCATTGGTGGCGATCGCGCCCTATGGCACGATGAAAGAATCGTAGCAAAACAATCAATTTTAGAAAGGCAGGTTTCGCGATCCTATGGGCAGTTCAAGGCAAATCGAGGACCGCCACGGGCGGCAGTTTTGGCAACGACTTTGCCAACGGCTTCAGGGTTGGCTGACGATGGCGGTGCGGCCATGGCGTAGCGATCAAGGTCTGGGCTGGGGGGCGCGATCGCTGGCGATCGCCACCACCCTAGTGCTCACCTGGGGGGTATTCACCAATCCCGCCCAGGCGGCCCTACCGGCAGGCAACGCCATCACCGATGGGGGGGCACTCCTGCGCAATGCCCTGCCCATTGACAATGGCCCCGTGCGCCAGGTGCAGTCGGACATCGAATCCATGGCCGATCTACTGCGGGCGAAGCGCTGGAGCCCCGTCGGAGCCAAGGCCAAAAATGCGGCCCGCATCCTGACCTACGATCGCGATGCCCTGCTGGCGTCGGTGCGCCCCGAGGAACAGACCCAAGCCGCCGCCATCCTCGATGACCTGGCCGCGCGGGTGGAAAGCATCCGGGAAGCCGTCGAAAACCGCGATCGCGAAGCGGTCTGGACCGAGCGCCGCCAATTCCTCAACGCCCTCAGCACCCTCGAAGAATCCATGGTGCAAGGGTTCCCCTACGAGGTGCCCGCCGAATACGCGAACCTGCCCCAGCTCAAGGGCCGCGCCACGATCGCCTTTGAAACCACCCAAGGCCCCATCACCGCCGTGGTGGATGGCTACAGCGCCCCGGTGACCGCCGGTAATTTTGTCGATTTGGTGCAGCGCGGTTTCTATGACGGCCTGAAATTCACCCGCGCCGAAGATTCCTATGTGCTCCAGTTCGGCGATCCGGAGGGGAAAGAAGAGGGCTTTATTGACCCGAAAACTGGCGAATATCGCGCTATTCCCCTAGAGATCCTGGCCCAGGGGGATACGGAACCCACCTACGGCATCACCCTCGAAGATGCGGGCCGCTATGGGGATTTGCCCGTACTGCCGTTCTCGTCCTACGGTACCCTGGCCATGGCCCGCCCGGAGCCGGACCCCAATGGCGCATCCTCCCAGGTGTTCTTCTTCCTGCTGGACAATGAACTGACGCCGCCCGGTCTGAACCTGCTGGATGGGCGCTATGCGGTCTTTGGCTATACGGTGGATGGCCGCAAGGATGTGCTGGGCAAACTGAGCGCTGGCGATCAAATCCTGTCGGCGAAGGTGATCAGCGGGGCCGAGAATTTGGTGCTGCCCGCGTCCTAGGGAAGGGGGTCAAATTTCCCTTCCTCAACCGATTATTCCGTAGGGGCGGGGTTTCCCCGCCCAGCCCCCACCGACATCGATCGCCCCAAGGTTGAACGGGTTTGGGGTGATCGGTGGGGCGAGGGTTGGGAAACCCAACCCCTACGACAACGGAATTGATAGCACGCCCTTATGACCGAAAAAATCGCGATCGCGCCTCAGACCCAGGGTGGTTTCAGCGCGATCGCGGTTTAGTTTTGTTGATGGTTTAAGTCAACGGGGAATTACTGGCCCGCAGCGGGGGTAAATTCCGTGCTGCCCCGGCTCTTGCGGCGGGTGAGGGAATTGAACAGCATCTGGCCGATCGCCTTGATCAGATTGCCCTCCAGTTCCCCAAACATCTTCATGTTCATGCCAAAGGCCGCATTGGCCTCATCGACGATGCGATCGGCCGTCGCCTCATCCACCGGCAGCCCATCGAGGGTGGCGCGGTACTGGGTTTTGAACGCCTTCTCATCGGACACCTGGGCGAACTCGTAGAACGCCGTGCCCTGACCGTCCTGGAGCCCCATGGCCGTCACGGCAATCTTCTTGAGGATTTGGCCGCCCGACAGATCCCCCAGGTAGCGGGTGTAGGAATGGGCCACCAGCAGTTCCGGCGCGGTGCGGGCGATCTCCTGGATGCGCGCCACATACTCCTGGGCCACGGGCGACGGGGCCACCGTATCGCGCCAGTTGCTGCCGAAGTAGTAGGCCAAATCCTGCTCTAGGGCCAGCTTGCGATCGAGTTCCGGGAAACGGATCTGCGACACGATCGGGTGATCCAGCAGCTTATCCATTTCCGCTTCCATGGCGGAATAGACAAAGTAAAGGTTGGCCACCAGGCGACGGTAGGAATTCTTTTCGACGACGCCGCGCAGGAAGCACCGCACAAAGCCCATGTTCTCGGCCATGGAGTGGGACTTCTTGGTGCCCTCGCGCAGTTTGATGGCTAAATTGCTGCTCATGTTAAAACGTCCGCATGGATTGCTTATGGGGAGGCGCGATCGCGTTTTCGGAGGTCGCACGGTACCACAGACCGGCAATAGCACCGCGAAAACGGGCCTCAATGTCCCAGCGTAGCTCGATTTTTTGGGGCTCTTTATTAAAAAGTCTTAAGGTTCTTTACACTCGATCGCGTTCTGCGGCGACGGATGACGGAACGTTGCGGTGGGAAATGCGCGATCGCGGCGGTGGCGGTCGGACGAATCGGGCGATTTGCGGCAAGGCGCGCCTTTAGAATAGGGGGTCCGGCGATCGCGTCGCCGATTGCCGTCATGCTTGAGCCATACCGGTTCGCCCATTCGTCCATCATTCCCTCAGTCAAGGAAAACCCACCATCGTGACCGTTCGCGTTCGCCTCGCCCCTAGCCCCACGGGAAATCTACACATCGGCACCGCCCGCACGGCGGTGTTCAACTGGCTCTTTGCCCGCCACCACGGCGGTACATTTGTCCTGCGCGTTGAGGATACGGATCTGGAGCGATCGCGCCCGGAATACACCCAAAACATCCTCGACGGCCTCACCTGGCTGGGGCTGACCTGGGATGAGGGGCCATTTTTCCAGTCCGAGCGCCTCGATCTCTACCGCCAAGCGATCCAAACCCTGCTCGATCGCGGCCTCGCCTACCGCTGCTACACCAGTTCCGAAGAGCTCGACCAACTGCGGGAGCGCCAAAAGGCCCGCAATGAGGCCCCCCGCTACGACAACCGCCACCGGGATCTGACCGCAGAGCAGGAGCAAGCGTTTATTGCCGAAGGGCGTCAGCCGGTGATCCGCTTCAAAATCGACGATCGCCGGGTGATCACCTGGACCGATCTGGTGCGCGGCACGGTCACCTGGAAGGCCAGCGATCTCGGCGGCGATATGGTCATTGCCCGGGCCGCCAGCGGCGATGCGATCGGTCAGCCCCTCTATAACCTGGCCGTGGTGGTAGATGACATTGATATGAAAATCAGCCATGTCATTCGCGGCGAAGACCATATTGCCAATACGGCCAAGCAAATCCTGCTCTACGAAGCCCTGGGGGCAACGGTGCCGGAATTTGCCCATACGCCCCTGATTTTGAACAGCGAAGGGCGCAAACTCTCGAAGCGCGATGGGGTGACCTCCGTGGCGGAATTCCAGGCCATGGGCTACACCGCCGAAGCCTTGGCGAACTATATGACCCTGCTGGGCTGGTCGTCGCCGGATTCGACCCAGGAGGTGTTTACCCTGACCGAGGCGGCCAAGGTGTTTGGCTTCGAGCGGGTGAACCGGGCCGGCGCAAAATTCGATTGGGATAAGCTCAACTGGCTCAACGGCCAATATCTCCACCGGATGCCGAGCGATCGCCTGCTGGATCTGCTGATGCCCCGGTGGGCGGCGGCGGGCTATGAATTTGACCCGCAGGGCGATCGCCCCTGGCTGGAACCGTTGGCGGCCCTGTTGGCGACGGCCATGATCCGGCTTGATGAGGCGGCCACGGTGGCGAAGCTCTTCTTTGAGACGCCCTTGACCTATGACGAGGCGGCCACGGCCCATCTCCAACAGGAGGGCATTGCCCCAATTCTGGAGGCGACGATCGCGGCGATCGCGGCGACGGAGGGCGAGCTGGATTCAGAGGCCGCCGGGGCCATTGTGAAGGACGTGGTGAAAACCTCCGGCGCGAAGAAGGGGCTGGTGATGCGGACGTTGCGGGCGGCGCTGATGGGGGCCATGCAGGGGCCGGAGATGGTGCCCTCGTGGCTGGTGCTGCACCGGCGCGGGGTGGATGGCGATCGCCTGACGGCGGCGTTGGCCCTGGCCCAGGGGTAGGGATCTCGCGCCACAACGGTTGGAAAGGGTGGATGGGGGCGGCCCGCGATCGCGGGGGTGAGTTGCTAAACTGGCCTGCGATATGGCGGCGCGGGGCCTTGTGTCGGTGACCTTGGTGAAGGTTGCGCCATGATTTGCCGGTGCAGTCCCGCGATCGCCCCCCTCACACCCACACCCACCCGACAGCTCTATGGCTATTTCCCCTGGCGACATCCGTGGCCGATCGCCCCTCCGACCCCGCTGGTCCTTCGGCTCAATCGGCTCAGTCGGCTCCATGGCGTTTTTGGCGACCTGTGCCGTGGCCCTGGTGACCCCAGCGGCGCGGGCGATCGTTCTGCCGGATGCCCCCGCGATCGCGGTACCCACAGCCAATTCCACGGCCAATTCATGGCTCGCCCAGGCCAACAATCCCCAACTCAACCAGCTCATCGAACAGGGGCAGCAACTGGTGGAACAGCGGGACTGGGAAGCGGCGGCCCAGGTCTATCAACGGGCGGCCCAACTGGACGGCCAAAACGCCCGCATCCACTCCGGCCTCGGCTACGTGCGGGCCATGCAGCAAAATTATCCAGCGGCGGCGGCGGCCTATCGGCAGGCGGTGGCCCTGGCCCCCCAGGAGGCGGAATTTCACTATGCCCTGGGCTTCTCCCTCGCCAACGCGGGGGACTATGACGGCGCGATCGCGGCCTACCGCCAATCCGTCACCCTCGATCCGAGGCGCGAAAACGGGTTCATGGGCCTCGGGGCCGTCCTCTTTCGCCAGGAAAACTACGGCGGCGCGATCCAAGCCTACCGCCAAGCCCTCACCCTCAACCCCCGCAACGCCAAGGCCCAGGAATTTGTGGGCACGTCCTACCTACTCCTGGGGGATTTGCCCCGCGCCGCCGAAGAACTCCAGCAGGCCCTCGTCCTCAACCCCCGCAACGATGGGGCACACCTGAATTTGGGCCTGGTGCGCCTGCGCCTGGGGGATGCCGCCGCCGCGCGCCAATCCTTTGAGCAGGCGGCCCGCCTCAATCCCCGCAACGGTGATGTGCAGCTTCAGATCGCCCGCATCCTAGAGCAGGAAAATGACCTCGAAGGGGCGATCCAAGCCTATCAACGGGTGCTGACCGTCGAACCCCAGCGGGCGGACATCCATCGGGCGATCGCGGCCCTGTGGGAACGAAAGGATGATCCCCTCATGGCGATCATTGCCTACCGCCGTTTGGTGGACCTGGAACCCAATGATGCCAGCGCCCGCCTTGGCCTGGGTAGAGCCCTCCTGCGCCAGCGTCGCTACTTTGAAGCGCGCCAGGAATTGGAGCGGGCGTTGGAGATGGGGGCGCAGGAGGCGCAGGATCTGCTGGGGGAACTGCCCGATCGCTAGGGGGCGTTCACGCTGGATCACTCACTCCTCGACCCGATAGCCAAATTCCTGGAGGCGCGATCGCGACTGCCGCCAGTTGGGGCGCACATTCACAAACAGTTCCAGATGCACCTTGCCATCGATGAGGCGCTGGATCTGCTGGCGGGCGGCGGTGCCAATGAGCTTGAGCATACTGCCGCCCTTGCCGATGAGGATGCCCTTCTGGGAATCGCGCTCCACGTGGATCGCCGCCTGGATGCGGGTGAGTTTCGGGTCCGACTCGTCCACCCGCTCGACGGAAATGGCGACGGAGTGGGGCACCTCTTCGCGGGTATGTAGCAAAATCTGTTCGCGAATTAATTCCCCCATCACGAACCGCTCCGGGCGATCGGTCACCAGGTCCGGCGGGTAGTAGTAGGGGCCGGGGTCGAGGCGGGAGACGATCTGGCTTAGCAGCTCCTCGATGCCTTCCCCCGTGGTGGCGGAAAATTTGGCGATGCCCCAGCCGTGGTCCGCCGCGATCGCGCGGTAGCCCTCATCCAGCGCCTCATCCGTCTGCAAATCCGCCTTATTGATACCCACGATCGCCGGAACCCCCGCCGCCTCGACCCATCGGGCCACAAACTCATCCCCGCGCCCCGCCGCCACGGACCCATCCACCACCATCAGGGCCACATCGGCGGAATTGAGGGCATTTTGGGCATTTTTCACCAGCACTTCCCCCAGGGCATGGTGGGGTTTATGGATTCCCGGCGTATCCACCAGGATGATTTGGGCCGTCGGCAGGGTCAAAATCCCCTGGAGGCGGTTGCGGGTGGTTTGGGCCGTGGGGGAAACGATCGCCACCTTCTGCCCCACCAGGCCATTGAGCAGCGTGGATTTACCCACATTGGGGCGGCCCACGATGGTGGCAAATCCGGAGCGGAACCCCTCCGGCGCGATGGGGATGGTCCCGCCTAGGGCGCTCAGATCGGAGGACGGCTCGGCGATCGATTCCAGGGTCGGATCAGGGGTAGACAACGGCGGATATCCAGAGTGCGATTCCCCTGCATCTTAGAAGTTTTTGCCCGGAATCTTCGCCCCGGCTCTTGACCTAGGGGGGTCGCCCCACCGTCAGGGGGAACAGTCGAGGCAGTCGTGATAGGGCTTGGAGTCGCCGCGATCGCGCGGGGCAATGTCCTGGGGAATTTCCAGATGGAACGTGGTGCCCACACCGGGCTCCGAATCGAGCCAAATGCGCCCCCCGTGGCGATCGACGATCGCCCCCTTCGCGATCGACAGGCCCAGACCCGTGCCGACTCCGGGGGGTTTGGTGGTGAAAAACGACTCAAAGATTTTTTGCTGGATCTCCGGCGGGATACCTGGGCCGTTGTCACTGACGGAAATTTGCACCATGGCCGCCCCGCCCTGGGCCTCCGGAGCCGCGATCGCCCGGGTCGCGATCGTCAACTGGGGACCGCCGCCGTCCGTGTAGCGATCGCCCTGGGCCGCCTCCTCCATCGCATCGAGGGCATTGCCCAGCAAATTCATCAGCGCCCGCTCGATCGCCCCCGGATAGCACGTCACCGGCGGCAGGGGGTCGAGCGATCGCGTCACCTGCACATCCGCCCGCCGCCCGCGCCCCTTGAGCCGATTCGCCACAATCGTGAGGGTATGGTCAATCGTCTCCCGCAGATCCACCGTTTGCGGCTGGGTATCGTCCGATCGCGACACCGCCCGCAACGCCGACACCGTGCGATAAATGCGCTCTAGGCCCACCTGCATCGAATCGAGCACCTTTGGGAGATCCTCCCCCAGAAAATCCAGCTCGATATCCTCAATGCGCGCCGCGATTTCCGGCGGCGGCTCCGGCAAATATTGTTGGTAAAGCTGCACCAACCCCAGCAAATCCTGGGCGTATTGGGTCACCGGATCGAGGTTGCCGCGCACAAACCCCACCGGATTATTGAGATCGTGGGCAATGCCCGCCAGCATCCGCCCCAGGGTCGAGAGGCGCTCCGCCTCCAGCAGGGCCGCCCGGGCTGAGGTTAATTCCCGCTCCCGTTCCGCTAGGGTGTCCTGGGTTGCCTTGAGGGTCTCCTCCAGTGCCTTGTATTCCGTAATGTCCTCCACGAAGCCTTCGTAGTAGAGAAGCTCGCCGTCGTCGTCATAGACCGATCGGGCGCTTTCACGAATCCACAGGACGGTGCCATCCTTGCGGCGCACCTGGGACTCGAAGCCGTTGATGCTGCCTTCCTGGGCCATGATCCGCACGAAGGTGTCGCGATCGCCAGGGTTGGTGTAGAGTTGGTGCCCCACATTGGTGAGGGCCGCCACCAGGGCCGCCGGTGAGTCGTAGCCATACAGCCGTGCGAGGGCGCGGTTGGCGCTCATGTACCGCCCGTCCGGCGTGGTTTGAAAGATACCCGCGATTGCATTTTCCACAATGCTACGGTAGCTGGCGTTGATGCCCTTGACCATGCGCGATCGCAATTCCGGACTGTGGGGACTGAGGCGGGGGGGCTTGGGGGCGGGGCTGGGGCTGGGAATGGTAGGGCTGCCACCGGCGTCGTCGAGGTTGCGGTGGGGCTGCCGGGTGTGGCGATTGAAAAAAGCCAGGTATTCCGCTGTCATCACTATGGTTTCCACCGCTTGCCCTGTTCTTCTCCATTATCGGTGCGACCTTGGCGGGTTCCTGTGACGGGACGATGGTTTTGGCGTGATGTGAAGGGGCGGTTTGTGGCGATCGCGGTAACCGACTGCGATGATCCTGAGGTTAAGGAACCGCGATCGTGATCATTGACAATTCCCGATCCGCTAGGCCATCCCCCTGGGGGACGGGTGCAACGGGTGGGGCACATCGGGGGGTCGGGATCGGTGGCCGTCGCGATCGCTTCGGAGCAAACTGGGGAACTATGGCACCATGGCCCCAACGCCCGTGCTGAAACGTTTCTCCCAACACCCATGACTGCCGACAATCCCGCGATCGCGCCCCAGACGGACACCCCCACGGACGCCCCCCCGGACGATCTGCTCGCCAAAATTCGCGCCCAGTTTGACCGCGCCCCCTATCCGCGCATTGCCCTCGATACCCTGCCGCCCCCCCCTAAGCTCTACTACCACAGCGTCCAGACGGCCTTCTATCGCCGGGATCAGCGGGTGGTGGATCCGGCGGGCATGGACATTCTAGACGTCGGTTGCGGCAGCGGCTTTGGCACCATGGCCCTGGCGATCGCGAATCCGGGGGCCACGGTGGTGGGGGCGGACCTGTCGCCCGCGTCGGTGGATCTGGCCCAAAAGCGCCTGGGGCATCACGGCCTGGGCGATCGCGCCGAATTCGTCACCCTTTCCCTCGAAGAATTGGCCCAGTTGGGGCGGCAGTTTGACTACATCAACTGCGACGAGCTGCTGTACCTCCAGCCGGACCCCGCCGCCAGCCTCGCCGCCATGGGCGCAGTCCTCAAACCCCACGGCATCATCCGCGCCAATCTCCACAGCCGCCACCAGCGCAGCGAATATTTTAAGGCACAGCAAATCGCGTCCATGCTGGGGCTGCTGGACGACAATCCGGGGGAATTCGAGGTGGAAGCCTTTAGTGACCTGTTCGACGCCCTGCGGGATGACTGTCGCCTCAAGGCCCGCACCTGGAACAAGGACAACCGGGAGCAGGAGGAAAAGATGATGATGAATTTCCTCTTCCAGGGCGATCGCGGCTTCACGGTGCCGGACTTGTTTGACATGCTGGGCGCGGCGGATCTGGAATTCGTCAGCATGATCAACTGGCAGGGCTGGAATCTTCTGGAGCTTTTCAAGGATCAGGAGGAACTGCCGGCGTTCCTGGCGATGGGGCTAGACATGGCGGAGGAGGCGGACAAACTCGCCCTCTACGAACTGCTGCATTTTGAGCATCGCCTCATTGACTTTTGGTGCAGCCACCCGGACGCGGGCGATCGCGACTGGACCCCCGTGGAGGAATGGGAGCCGGAGGACTGGGAAGCAACGGTGGTGCATCTGCATCCCCAACTGCACACGGACGAATTCCGCCAAGCATTGGAGGCGGCGGCCCTCGATGGCAAAAACCTCAACATGAATGACCATTTGCCCTTCCCCTGGGGGCTGGCGACGGTCAGTAGCGCCATGGCGGGTCTGCTGGCACCGTTGTTCAGTGGCCCGAAATCCTTTGAGGACCTGGTGGCGGCGGGGCGGCGATCGCGCCCGGTGGATCCCGTCACCCTCGATCCCATGGGGCCGGATCAGGCCATGGCCCCCCTGCGCTACCTCCTGCGGGAATTTGTGAAGGCGGGCTATGTCTTCGTCGAGCCGATGGCCTAATCCCCCAGGCTGAGAAGGTTTGGCTAATTTCTTGCCCGTTTTTGCCAATTTTGTGACCGCTAATGGTCCGCCCGTCGCGTTCAGTCGTTGCGTCCAGTCGTCGCGTTTAAGTAGTTTCCCCATGTCCCAAAGTTCTTCAGCGCCCTCCCCCGCAACGCCGCCGGTGGATGTGGAAAAGGTCCGGCAGCAGTTTGACGGCACGCCCTACCCCTGGCTGCCCATGGACACCGATCCCCAGGAGTGCCGCCACCTGTTTTCGAGCCACTGCGCGGCGACGGCGTTCTATGCCCGCGATCGCCACCTGGATCACCTGAGCGTGGGGGATGAGCTGAGCATTTTGGACGTGGGCTGCGGCAGTGGCTTCAAGGGGCTGCTGCTGGCCCATGCCAACCCTGGGGCGCGGGTGCTGGGGATTGATATTTCCGGCAAATCCATCGAACTGGCCCAAGAGCGCGCCGAGATCCAGGCCATGGCCGACGCCCTGGAGTTTCGGGTGATGGACATTGCCGATCTGGCCAAGCTGGAGGAGCGGTTTGACTACATCAACTGCGATGAGGTGCTGTACCTGCTCCCGGATCCGGCGGCGGCCCTGGCGGCGATGAAGGCGGCCCTCAAACCCCACGGCATCATCCGCACCAATCTCCATAACCGCTACCAGCGATCGACGGTCTATGACGCCCAGGACTGTTTGCAGCGGCTGGGGATGTGGGATTGGCCGGACCAGCGCCAGGGCATCGAAACGGTGGAGGCATGGCTCAATGCCCTCGATCCGAGTTTGGGCATTGCGCGCATGTGGCAGCCCCACCGAAACAAGGATGTGGACGATCGCGCGGAGGTGGTGATGGCGAATTTGCTGCTCCAGGGCGATCGCGGTTTCAGCGTGTTGGATATGGCGCAACTGCTGACGGCGGCGGATCTGCACCTGGCGCGGATGGTGGAACCGAAGGATTGGGATGTGGTGCGGCTGTTCCGCGATCGCGAGGCCCTGCCGGAGCCGCTGCCGGAACGGTTGGCGACGCTGGATCAGTTCGAGAAAATGCACCTCCATGAACTGCTCAGCCCCAGTAACCGGTTGATTGATTTCTGGTGCTCGCCCGTGCCCTCCCGCGATCGCCCCGACGCCGCCACCTGGACCGAGGCGGATTGGGACACCCATGCCGTGGCCCTGCATCCGTTGCTGCACACGCCGGAGTTCCAGGAGCAACTATTTGACGCGGCGCGCACCCTCAAACCCCTAGATCTGCGGAAACTCTTTTCGGTGACCCATGGCATGACCGTGGTCAGCAGCCAACTGGTGCCCGCCCTGATTCCCCTGCTCGATGGGCCGCAGTCGCGCGATCGCCTGTTGCTACGGCTCCTGGAGGTCTATCCCCTCAATCCCGTCACCGGAGAAGCGACCGATCGCGATCGCCTGAAAACGGCCCTGACCACCGCGATTATTGACCTAGAGGCGGCGGGTTACCTGCTGCTGCCGCCCCAGCCCTAGGGACCGTCCCCCTCGGATCCGCCCCCGCCCCAGGCGATCGCGCCGGGAAAATCGAAAAAAAATTGGGAAGGGTGATATGAATCCGCAAAAGGCTGGGTAAATTCACCTCAGGAAGCAAAGAACTCTTCTGCCCCCCCAAATCTCAAGGAGAGAACCCCCATGAAGACCGATTTTAAAGCCAAGCTCATCCAACACCTCGCCAACAAGCGCGGTGAAGAGGGCTTCACCCTGATTGAACTGCTGGTGGTGATCATCATCATCGGTATCCTGGCCGCGATCGCCCTGCCCTCCTTCCTGAACCAAGCGGCGAAAGCCCGTCAGTCGGAAGGCAGCACCTACGTGGGTACCCTGAACCGTTCCCAGCAGGCGTACTACGTTGAGAACGCCAAGTTTGCCGCTGACCTGGCAACCCTGAAGGCGGGCGTGCCGGCGGAAACCGATTCCTTCAAGTACACCAGCGTTGGCACCGCGAACGAAGCGACCAACAACGCCGACACCAAGGCGGACGCCCTGAAGAGCTTCAAGGGCCAAGTGAAGCTGAACCCCGTTTCCCAGCAGGCGGACGCGATCCTCTGCATCACGGAGACCGCTGGTCAGGCCGCTGCGGCTGCTGCCAAGTCTTCGACCGACATCACCAAAGCTTGCGCTTTCCCCTAACCCTTGAGTTAGCGTGAGGGGCTAGGAGCTTGATTGCCCTAGAACCCAGTAGATGATGAATGGGGGCGATCCTTCGGGGTCGCCCTATTTTTTGCGTTTTTTAGGACTGGGGAAGGGTCAGTAGCGGGGTATGGCGCGATCGCACCGAATCGAATAGGCATCGATGCCGCCGCGCACGTTGATCGTTTGGCCGTAGCCCTGCTGTTCGAGCCACTGGCACATCTGCGCCGATCGCATTCCGTGGTGGCACAGCACAATGACGGGTTTATCTGGGTCCAAGAGGGTTTGGATGCGATCGCCCCAGTCCTGATATTCACTCAGGGGGAGGTTCATAAAACCGGGCAACTGCGCGATCGCGAGTTCCTGGGGTTCGCGCACATCGACGAATTGGGCCGTGTCGTCCTGGGCTTGCAGCCGCTCGGCGAGGGTTTGTACGTCGATTTCTTGCATGGTGGACGTTGAGGGTTGACGTTGACTGTGGCTGGGACGGGCTGGGGGATCAGGTGGGGCGCGATCGCTCCCGCCCGAGGGCCTCGATCGCATCCCCGAGGGCCGTCGTTAGATTTTGGCGCGTGGTTTCGTGGGCCTGCTGTTCCGCCTGGAGGGCCTGGGCCAGTTGCCGGATCCGCTGGCGCAGGTCGCGGCATTCCTGCAACAGATCGCCATCGGCGTCCGGTTCATCGCCCCCGAGGGTGGGCATGTCCAAATGATCCTGGGGCGTTTCCCCCGCCATGGGGCCGTCGCCGATGCCCTGGAAGCGATCAAGCTGCTGCTGCAACCGCTGCAAATCTAGCCGTGCCGCCTCCGCCTCCCGCCGCCGCTGCTGCGCTTCGATGGTGTAGCGTTCCTGCCACCGTTCCGCCGCTTCGTAGGCCGCGTCGCGATCGCGTTTGAGATCCGTCACCTGCTGTTTGAGGGTCTGGATCTCGTCAATCCATTGGGCGATTTGCTGGGGGTTGGTCATGGGGCGTTAGGGGGTGGGGGCGGCGGCCTCGGGGGGCGAGGGCGGCGTTGGGGCGATCGCGTCGTCGGCGGGTGCTGGGGCGGCGGAGCGCTGCAAAAAGGCGTCGATTTCGCGAGCCGCGTCCTGGTTGCCCCCTTTTAGGTACAGGGTTTGGGCGCGGCGCAGGTTGGCCTTGGCCTCTTCGAGCTTGCCCTGGCGACCGAGGATGCCGCCCAGAATTTTATAGGCTTCCGGGTCGTCGGGGGCTCCCGCGATCGCCTGCTTGAGCTCCTCGATCGCGCCGTTGGCATCCCCCTGGTTATAGAGCACCACGCCCAAGACCCCGTGGAAGGTAGGGCCGTCCGGGTCAATGCCCTGCTTGGCGAAGCGCACCTGGATGGCGTTGGCGGCGTTGAGATCCCCCTGTTGACGGAATAAATTGCGGGCAATTTTGAGCGACAGCAGCCCCTCGGCCCGTCGCCCCTGCCGCTCGAAGCTGTCGCCGAGGAGTTCATAGGCCGGGGCGCAGCTTGGATCCTGGCTCACGAGGGCGTTCAGGGCCGCGATCGCGTCGTCAAGGCGTCCGGCGGCCACGAGGGTTCGCACCTGCACCAGCGGCGGACTGTCGGGGGAAATGTCAGGATCCGCCACCGTTCCCGGTGTTTCCGTCCCTGCGCCCCCTTCCGTGAGGGGATCCGGCGGCGGCGCTGCCGGGGCTGGTGCGGGATTTGGCGGGGAATCTGGGGCTGGGTTGGCCGCTGCCGTTGAAGTGGATGCTGGCTCTGGTGCGGGTACCGGTGCCGGTTCTGGGGGAGTTTGCAGGGGCGGCGGCGGCGCGGGGCTGGCGGACTCGCTCGCCACATCCAGCTTCACCAGGCGAGGATTCCCCGCGATCGGCACATCCAGGCGGATATCCAGTTGAATGGCCCCCAGATCAATGCGCGTCCCCAGGGCCACGTGGGGCACGGGCAAGTTGCGCGACTGCACCTGGGCGATGCTCGCTTCGATCAGTTCAAAGGCGCGATCAAGGGTGCTCTGGACGGCTTCGGGATCTCCGGCGGCGGCCAGGTCGCGATCGCTCAGGGGATCATCCAAACTCAGGGAACCGAGGGTCTGCGGCTGGATGGCCGTTTCCACCACCTGGCCCACCACCCGCTGCAAATCGGCAAAATTCAGCCGGGTGCCCGGATCCTGGACCGGCGGCGGTGGTTCCGCCACTGGCCCCGCCGACAGCAGATGGTCCGCCGCGATCGCGCCCTCGCTGCGATCAGGGGCCGCCTCCCCCGGTGGATTGGCCGGTTTGCCGTCTAGATCGAGCCCCTCGGTCCATTCCGCCGCCATCTTGCCCAAGGCCCAACCCTCGACGATCGCGCGGCGTTCCATGCGATCGATCTCCAGCTTTTCTAAAGCCCGCCGCGTGAAGCCCACCATGCGATCGCGATCGGGAGCCAGCACCCCCATAAACCCAACCGCGAGCCCCCCATCCCCCCGCCGCTCCACCTGCACCGAAATCCCCTCCTTCCGCAGGGGCCGCGACATCAGCGCCGCGATCGCCTCCAGGTTGCCCTGTTTGGCCTGGTTGAACAGTCGGGTCGAATCATCAGTCATGGGGTGGGGCAGCGGGGGCGGCGGCGGATCATGCAGCATCAGCCTAGCGCAGCAGGAGATAGTACAAACTGCCCCTAGAGCCGGTCACCCCCGCCCGGTTGCCCGCCTCGACGCCGGTGCCCATGAAATAGTCCACCCGACCGGGGCCAATCATGGCGCTGCCCGTATCTTGATCCAACACAAATCGGCTCACGGTGCGGTAGACCATCTGGCCGCTGCGATCGCGGTAGGGCAAACTCGTATGCACCAGGGCCAACGCCCCCGCCGGCATGATCGCGCGATCGGTGGCGATCGACCGCTCCGGCGTCACCGGCAGGCCCAAATTCCCCGTCGCCGGAGCCCCATGGGTCTCCCGGAAGAAAATGAACCGGCTATTGCGCGGCAAATAATTATCCAACTCCGCCGGATTGCGCCGGAAATAGTCGATCATCACCGGCAGCGTCATGCCATCGAGGGGCAGCCGCCCATCCTTCGCCAGTTCGCGCCCCACGCTGACGTAGGGATAGCCGTTGTGGTCCGCATAGCCCACCGTCGCCACGCTCCCGTCCGGCAGTTGCAGCCGCGCCGATCCCTGGATATGCACCAAAAAGGCGTTCATGCGGTCATCCAGCCAAAACAGTTCCTGGCCGCGCAGGGGGCTCGCCTCACCGCGCCCGTCCTTCCCTTCCAACTGTTCCCGGGTGGGCATGGGCTGGGTCCAGCGATCAAGGTCCGCCGGTCGGCCATAGAGGGGATAGCGGAACTGCTCTGTGCGGGTGCGGCTGGCCCGGTAGATCGGTTCGTAATAGCTCGTGAAAAAGACTTCGCCCTGCTGATCGCGCCCCACGGAGCGATAGAGCAAAAATTCCCGCGCGATCGCCTGTTGCAGCGCCTGGGCCGAGCTTGCATTAGCCACCAGTTGCCGGAACCGCCGCAGACTGGCCGCCACCCGTTCCCGGCTCACCCCCGGAATGTTGTAGCCCCGATAGGCTGTCACCGCCGCCGGAGTTTCGATGTAGCGCAGGCTGTGATCAATCGCCCGCAGCAGATTCGTGCGATCGCCCCCCGGCCCAAACAACTGCTCATCCAGGCCAATGGCCCCCAAATTCGGAATCTCCACCGGCTCCAGGGGAATGGGCCGCGACACCGGCAAATCCTGCTCCATGGGCGGCCTCGGCGTCGGCGGCAGCCCCTCCAGGGGACTCCGGCGGAAATCGGGACCAGGGGACGGACCCTGCTGGGCCGCCAGGGGCAGCGATCCCCCCAGCAGCATCTGGAACGCCAAAACAGACGCCCCAACCAAAGAGCGCCGACGGAGTTGGCTAAATTGCATAGGGTGTACGTGGTGTGTGTGTTGCAAAGGTTTGCGAGCCATTGACAGACTTCCGACCCGGTGAGCGAAACCGGCAAAGCCTTAGGGGCCTTTATAGCTTGAACTGGCCCCAACGGGATCAATTCCCGTGACGTTTTTGGCCCCGATCGCTAAACCATGGCCCCGCGATCGCGCGATCGCCACCCCACCCCCAGCCCCCCTAATAGGACCGATCAATACTCGACGCATAGATCGGCACCACCCGCACCCCCAACACCTGGGACGGGCGCACCAGCAAATACTCCCCCTCCGACAGGGTCATCGGCACATTCACAAACGTCGAGGTATCCGCCTTCGGCACCAGCACCGTGCTGTACCACTTTTGGAAATCCGGCATCGACGCAAAGCGCACCTCCTCGCGGTGGCCGCCCGCCAAAAGCAAATGAACCGCAATCTCGTCAGGGGTTTTACTAGGCATAGATCTATGGATTCGCCGTCAGCGCCCGGGAAAGAAACAACCCTCAACCGAGACCCCACTGCGCCGCCAACGGGCCACCCCGCCAGATCAAAACGCACCAGCCCCAGCCGCGAGCCTCCCTAAGGGTATCAGACCCCCCAATAAACCCCAAACAACAGGAAAGGACACCCGATGTGGGTGTCCCTTCACATAGCAGTTAACTCAAGCAGGAGAATCTCGTTCGTGAACGAACTATCAAGTGACGAACCGTCTTTGACCTATCTAGTTTGACCTATCTAGACAACAGACAATCAACTCAGAACAGTCACATCCAGTATCTTGAGAATTGAGCGATCTCCCCGTAGGGATTAGAGTCTGATATGGAGGGGAAGAACGGGGGCTCTGGGATGAAGATTGTCAAGCCTGAGCGGGCGCTCTGCCCTTTTCTCCCAATACAATCAATTGAGGAAATATCAACTCTCGACTTGGATGCAAGCGCAAAACAATCGAGACGAATATACAGCGGTCAGGTTTTTTTCCTCTTCTGAACTAACAGGTTACTTGCTGTTCATCGGTCAGGGAGGCAACCTCTTGCCTCATTTGTAATGTAGCACCGAACCCCTGGGGACGTGACTGAATTCATCAAAGTTTATGGAGGTCCGGGGGCCTACTGCTGAAACCGTTAAAGTTCTCTGCGGGGCCTTGCGATCGCGCCCCCTGAAGCGATAGGGACCGGTGGGCGGCGGGTGGCGTTGCTACTGAAGGGGTGAAGTGGTCCCCCGGTGGGTGATGGGAGGGTGCGAACGATCGCAGGAATTCCCATCGACGGGAAAGGGTTTAAGGGGTAATGGGTTGGGGCGGAGGGTTGACCCAAGGGAGATCACTCTCGCATCCCCTGTTCAGATTCGCGAGGAAGCTAAGCAAGAGATGGAAGCGCTCCGGTGGGGTGTGGGGAGGCTAGGGTTGCTGACCCATAGGGGGAGGGTCTAGCGACGATCGCCCTAGCGGCCGGGTAGGCCATCGCCCAGGCCCCATTCATGCTTAATAAACTCCTTGTACATGGTTTCGCGGACCACCATTTGACGGTAGAGCTGCACCAGAAATTCCTGGGCTTGATCAAGGCTCATGCGGGCAACCTGGGACTCAAAGGAGCGGATGTTGAATTGCTGCTCCAGTGAAAGTTCAATCGAACGATCCATGGTTTGTTCCTCCCTGTGCGGGGTGTTCGAGCTAGGGACGATCGCGGGGGAGCCATCGATGGCGGTGGCCGCAACCGGTCGCGCCTAGGACGTGGGAAGCCGGAGACGGGGCCGGTGGCACCGGGGTCTCCTGAACTTGGGTACGACGTTATTACAAAGGGTAACGATGATTTGACAAAATGCCTACCGTTTTTACCTACTTCCACTGACCTTTGGGATCAGGGATGGGTTCCCGGCGGGGCTGCCCTGGGGGGTGTTGGGGGCGAAAGGGCCAAGGGGCGGGGCGATCGCGGTGGGGGCGATGGGTGGGGGCTTTGCCCCGATCGCGGGGGCAGGGCGGGGTCAAGAATTTCTTATGGATGGCTTTGGAAAGGCCGATGGTTCGGTTTGGGGAGGGGGCGGCGATGGGGTGGGGGGCGGCAGGCGATCGATGAGGAGATAGAGATCCATGGGGCCTTTGCCCTTGATGCTGACGGGGCCTCGGGGCTGGAAGTGGTAATGATCCTTGAGTTTGTCGTAGACGGTGGCGCTGGTTTGGATTTGGCCAGCGAGGCCGTGGGATTCCATGCGGCTGGCGACGTTGACCGTATCGCCCCAGAGGTCGTAGATGAATTTGCGGGTGCCGATGACGCCGGCGACGACGGGGCCGGTGTGGATGCCGATGCGGATCGAGAAGGGGCGATCGCCGGGGCGTTGGAATTGGCGGATGCTGTCGCGCATGGCGATCGCGGCCTCGGCCACGGCCCCTACGCAGTTGGGGTGGGGATTGGGGACGCCGCCGACGGCCATGTAGGCATCGCCGATGGTTTTGATTTTTTCGAGGCCGTAGTGGTCGGCGAGGGCATCGAAGGTGGAGAAGATGCCGTTGAGCTTTTCCACCAGGGCGGCGGGGGGCAGGGCGCTGGCGAGGCCGGTGAAGTCCACCAGGTCAGCGAAGAGGACCGTGGCGGTCTCGAACCGTTCGGCGATGGGGTGTTCGCCCCGCTTGAGGCGATCGGCGATGGGGGCGGGCAGGATATTGAGCAGCAGTTTTTCCGTTTCCGCTTCGGCCCGACGGCGCTCTAGGATTTCGTGGCGCACGCGATCGTACATGGCGGCAAAGGCGCGGAACACTTCGCCGATTTCGTCATCCCGGGCGGCGGCTTGGCCGGGGAGGCTGGCGACGGGTTCCGGCTGGGCGAGCCAGTCCCCGGCGGCCATGAGGTCGTCGCGCAGTTGGGTGATGGGGCCGATCGCGGCGCGGCTGACCCCATAGAGGGTGGCGACCGTCCCCACGAGGGACACCAGAAAAATCAGGCCACTAATGCGCAGGAAGTAATGCCACAGTTCCTGCTGGCTGGGGCGAAAGTCATGTTCGGCGATCAGCCAATAGGGCAAATCCAGATCCTCGGGGGTCCACACGAGGCTGAGGCGGGCTCCGGCGCGATCGAGGGATTGCCGCCGTCCGGTGCGTCGCCAGTCCGCCAGGGTCCAGTGGGGGGCGGTGCCCAGGCGTTCAACAATTTCCCCGTCGCGGTTGTAGATGGTGATGCCCAGGAGGTTATTGCCCCCCAGGTTCAGGGGTTCCGCCCAGCGATCGCCTAGGGCCGCCGCGATCGCCGGATCCTTCAGGTCACCGATCGCGGTTTTGAAGGCCACCGTCTGCATCTTCACCAGGGACAGGGTGCTGATCTGCTGAATCAACTCCCCCTTGCGGCGCTGGTAGGACGGCAGAAAAATCACCACCTCGATCGCGAGGATACTGCCCAACACCCAAAGGGCGACCCGTTGGGAAAGCTTGGCGCGCAAAACCTGTCGGAGCGGAAGGGGGGAAGCCATGGGGGGGCCAGTCATGGGGGCGGCGCGGGGGGCACGCGATCGGGGGGCCACACTGGGCAAGGCCAGTATTCAGCCAGCAATCAGATCGCGCTAAAGCTGTTTATCCTGCCGGGGGCAGCAAGGGTCAGGAGAGGGGCGATCGCCGGAACAGCCATGGCAACGCCTAGGGGGAGGACGAACGGGTCGCAGAAGGGCTCAACTCCTGCCGCAGGGACACATTCACCTGGGCTCCTACCAACAGGGCAAAGGAACTGAGGTTGAGCCACAGCAGCAGCACAATCACCGCCCCGACGGCCCCGTAGATGCGATTGTAGTAGGCGAAATTGGCAACGTAGAGCCGAAAGGCAGCGGACGTGGCGGCCCACAGCAGCGCCCCCACCGCCGCGCCGGGAATCAAGGGGGTGCCCCTGCGCCAGCGGCTCGGGCCATAGCGATAGAGCAGCCCAAAGGCCACGGCCACGATCGCGAGGGCGGCGGGCCAGGTGAGGGTGCGCCAGAGGGCCAGGATCGGCTTCGAGAGGGTGACATCCGCCTGGGTCAGGCCCAGCCGCAGCAGCCAGTCGCTCAGAAAAATGAGAAAGGAGGCGACGGCCACCAGGGCGATCGTCCCCACGGTCAGGGCCAGGGCCACCAGTTTGGTGCGCCAGAACGATCGCCGCTGGCGCTGGGGGATTTGGTGGATTTCGTCCATGGCGTGGAGGGCGGCTCCGATGGCGCTCGACGCGATCGCGAGGGCAATCAAAAACCCTAGGGAGAAGAAGGGATTTTCCCTGGGGACGCGGATTTCCTGAACGAAGGCGGTGATCAGGTTCATGGCCTGTTCCGGGGCCAGGAGGCTCATGCGTTCCGCCAGTTTCAAAAAGACCGCCTCGGAGGGGCGCAGGGTGCCGATCGCGGTGAGGATGGCGATGATGCCGGGAAAGATGGCCAGCATGGCGTTGTAGGCCATTTCGCACGACAGCCCCAGCAAGCGCCGCTGCACCACGGCGATCGCCACCGATCGCCAGGTGGCCGTGTGCAGAATGCGGGACCAACGGTGCAACTGACGGCGGAGGGGGGAACCCATGGGACGGTGGGGGGGAGGGGGCCGGTGCGTTGCCCCTATCCTAATGGCTCGATCCGGTGGGCTTTGGTCTTGGGGGGCAGGGCCGAGGCGATCGCGGCGGGGGACCGGAGGGGGTGCGGCGCGGTGGGGAAGTATGGTGGGAAGACCGAGGTGTGTATGCCTCGCTGCCCCTATGTCCCGAGTGCCCCGCCTGAAGTTGACCTGGAATATGCTGGCGATCGCCCTGCTGCTGCCGAGTGTGGTGGTGATCGCGGCGATCGCCTGGAAACCCCTCTGGCCGGAGCGATCGCGACTGGGCGATCGGCCTAGCCTCGACTGTGAACAGCTAGAAATTGAAGGAAGACGGGTGGAACGGTTCTGCCAAAGGACGGTGCCCCCAGCGAGCCCCCAGCCGTTGCCGCGCGATCGCCCCAATTAACGACCCCAAATCAAAAATTAACGGTAGGGTGCGTTCGCTACGGGTAATTGTCACCGGGATGTGGCTACTGCGAACGCACCGCCCCTTTGGGATGTCACCGGTCAATATTGCCAATGAATATCACCGATGAATATCCCCCGAATGCTGGGCCGAAGTGGGCGATCGCGTTGCTTCGGGGTGGGTCGGTGCGTTCGGGCTGGCATGGGCGATCGCGTTGGGCTGAACGGGACCGAACGCACCCTACCGGTGATCGATTGATTATTGAATCATCTATAGGCGAATTCCTAAAAACCGATCCAGCAGCCGCGATCGCCACAGGTAGCGCAACGTCAAAGCCCACAGCAAACACACCAGCCCCAAAAAGGCATAATCCACCGGATTTAAAAGGGCCAACTCAAAAAATTCCCGCGTGGCCGGGATCGCCGTGATGCCCACAAACACCGCCAACAGCAGCCCCGCCAGCACCGTATAGCGCCAGTCGCCACACAGCCGCTCGCCCCCCACCCACGGGGCCGCCGGGGGTTTGAGGAACGGCACCAGCAGCAGGCCACACACCACCAGCACCGTCACCAGGGCCGTCCGGGGCACCGACAGCAGCGCATCATCTAGCACCACCACCTCGGACCCTTGGGCGGAGCGGCTCCACAAACTCGTCACCAGATAGCCCAAATACACCGCCAATGACACCAGGGTTAATGACAACGTGGCGGGCAGGGTGAAATGCAGCATCGATTGGATCACGCCCTTGTCGTGCGATCGCCCCGGCCGCGCCCAGATGGGAAAACCAAAGGTCGGCAGGCCCACCGCCACGATTGTCACCACGGCGCTGTGTTTATTGAGCATCGGGAAGGTGCCCAGGATTTGGCCCGTGGCGAAAATCAGCAGGGTGACGCAAAACACCCGCACCATAAACAGCTTCAGCACATCGCGAATGCTGTTATGGATCCGCTGCCCTTCGAGGAACGTGTAGGGCAAGGTTTCAAAGGAATCGTCCAGCAAAACAATGTCGGCGGCGTTGCGGGTGGCTTTACTGCCGCTTTCCATGGCGATCGCGAGGTTGGCCTTTTTTAGGAAAAGAACATCATTGACCCCATCCCCCACCGCCGCCACGTAGTCGCCGCGATCGCGCAGGGCTTCTACCAATTTGGCCTTTTGGTCCGGGGCCACGCGCCCAAAGATGTGACATTCCGCCGCCGCCCGCGCGAAGCCCGCCCCATCCAATTGGGCTAATTCCGCCCCGGAAATGGTTTTGAGGGGTTGGCCCGCCCCCACGCCCGCCTGGGTGGCCACCGCCGTCACCGTGGCCGGATTGTCGCCGGAGATGACCTTGATGGCGATGCCCGCCTGGGTGAATCCCGCCAGGGTTTCGCGCACCTGGGGCCGCAGTTCATCGGAAAAGATTAGTAACCCCAAGGGTTTTAAATCCTCGGGCAGGGGGGCGCGATCGCGCTGGCTGGGGGGGGGCGGCACCTGGGGCGTGTGGACCATCAGCAGCACCCGTAACCCCGCCTGCGTCGCCCGCTGGATCCGCGCCTTCAGGGGGTCCGGCAGGGGATCCGCCAGGGCTTTGCCCAAAACCTCCGGTGCCCCCAGGACATAAAAACCGGCCATCCCATCAGACTCCGCCGCCCCAAAGGCCAGGGCACTCCACTTGCGGGCGGAGGAAAAGGGAATTTCGTACAGGGGCGATCGCGCCCTCCCCGGACAGGCCCGGACCAGGGCATCGCTCGTGGCATTGGTGGTTTCGACACTGGCCCCGTAGATCCCCACCCATTCGGCCAGATCGGCGCGATCGCCCGCGATCGGCACCAACTCCTCCAACCGAATCCGATTCGCCGTCAGGGTCCCCGTCTTGTCCAAACAGAGCACATCCACATTGCTCAGGGACTCCACCGCGTTCGCCTGCTGGATCAGCACCCGCTGGCGCGTCATCCGTACCGCCGCCAGGGCATAGGACAAGGTAACCGTCAAATACAGGCCGCTCGGCACCAGCCCCGCAATCACCGCCGCCCGCTGCACCCCATCCTGCAACGACACCACCCGCGCCAGCAGGCCGATCGCCACCATCGCCCACAGGAAGCAGGCCAGCAGCATAAAGATCCGAATCACCAAATTCAATTCCAGCTGCAACGGCGTGTAGTTGCGGCGAAATTGGCGGGCGCTGGCGGTGAGTTGATAGGCCAAACTGTCGCGCCCCACCGCCGTGGCCTCATAGAACGCGCGGCCACTGACGCAGGCGGTGCCGGAGTAGACGCGATCGCCCTGGCGTTTAGAAATGGCGTCCGATTCCCCGGTCAGCAGGGACTCATCCACCTCAGCGGTGCCGCCCCCCGCCAGCACCCCATCCACCAAAATCTGATCTCCGGGCTGGAGGGACAGCACATCCCCCAGAACAATTTCACTCGGATCAATGGATCGCAACTGCCCTTTGCGCACCACCGTGGCCTGGGGTCGGGTCAGCAGGGCGATTTCATCGAGCTTTTGCTTGGCGGCCATCTCCTGGATGACGCTCACGACCACGCCGCCCAAAATCACCACGATCACGAGCAGGGCATCGCCCACACGCCCAAGGGAAAGCAGGACGACGCTGATGGTCAGAAAAACAAAATTAATGAACGTAAAGAGGTTTTCCCGCAGGATTTGCAGATACGAACGGCTGGAGGTGAGGGTGACGTTATTGCCTTGGCCGGCGGCGCGACGGGCGATCGCGTCGGCTTCCGTGAGGCCAGGGAGGGGGAGGGGGGAAGGGGCCATGGGGGTGCTTCAGTGAAGGACGGGGGGCAACCGAGGGGGCATTTTATCGTTGTAGCCCCGGCGGTTGGGTGGGGGGCGATGGGGGGACGGGGGGGAAATTGGTTGGGGAGTGGCCCTGTTGCGTTTTGGGGCGATCGCTTTTCGAGACGGCCAGCCTTTGCTTAGATGGGAAGGGAATTTGAGTGCAGTGTATGACCGTTGGGATAATTGTGGCGGCCCTGCTGGGGCTGGGGATTGGGGCTGGCTTGGTCTATTGGCTGATGCAGCAGCGGTTGGCGGCCCAGGGCTTTCAGCACGAAAAGGAGCTGCGCCGCACCCGTGAGGATCTAGAGCGGGATTTTGAATTGCGGATGCAGGCGGCCATTGAGCCGATCCAACGGCAGCGCGATCGCGATGTGGGTCAGCTTCAGGCGGAAATTGCGCGGCTGCGATCGCGTCCGACGGATCCTGCCAATCCATTGCCCGCGCCGGTGCCCCCAACGCCGCCCGCCCTGCCGGATCCCTGGGGTGGCGATCGCCGCGCGCCGGAACCGACCCCCGAGCCCGAACCGACTCCCGAACCGGAACCGATTCTAGAGACGCCGGAGTCCGAGCCCGAGCCTGCGATCGCGCCGGAACCTGTCATCGAACCTGAAAGCGCGCCCGAGCCGAGTCCTGAGCCGATCGCCCCGGAAATCTCTGAAACCTCTGAAACTTCCGAGTCCGCCGCGATCGCTCAGATTAGCGCCTGGGCCGAGCGGATCAAGCGTCAGGGACTGCGGATCGAAGATCAAAAGCAATTTCAAGATGTGGCCCGCCTGAGCCGCGATCGCGACGTACAAACCCGCATCGCCGCGATCGAAGCCCTGGGCCTCAGCGCCAGCCCCGCCGCCCGCCCCATTATCGAGGCCGCCCTGCGGGATCCGAGCCTAGCCGTGGTGCGCGCCGCCACCGTGGCCCTAGACCGCTGCCGCGCGATCGCCCCCCCACCGCCGCCCAAGGCAACAGCCCCCAAGGCCCCCAACGCCAAACCCCAGCGCCCCGCCCCCCAGGACGCCTAAACCCCATTCCTCCCGCCTCGCCCCGCGCGATCGCCCCCCCACCCATGCCCGTCGAACTTCTCCAACAGGTGCGCGCGATCGATCCGGTCTCGCAACTGGATCAGGTCGTGGATGTGCTCCTCGAAGATGGCCTGATCCTGGCGATCAACCCCGACCCGTCGGCCCACCCCGAAGCGGTAACCCGCCAGGACTGCCAGGGGCTCATCCTCGGGCCGGGGCTGGTGGATCTCCATAGCCACTCGGGGGAACCGGGCTACGAGTCCCGCGAAACCCTCGAAACCCTGGCGGCGGCGGCGTTGGCCGGGGGGTTTACGCAAGTGGCGATTTTGCCGGACACCACCCCCCCGGCGGATACGGCGGCGGTGATCCACTGGCTGCGCGATCGCTGCGCCTGCCCCGTGGGTCCAGAATTTCACCTGTGGGGTGCCCTGACGCGCCCGACGGCGGATGGGGGCGAGATGATGGCGGATTTGGCGGATTTGGCGGCGGCGGGGGTGATTGGCTTCAGTAATGGCCGCCCGCTCAATAATTTGGTCCTGCTCGATCGCCTGTTGCGCTACGGCAGACCCCTCCAGTTGCCGACGATGCTCTGGGCGCGCGATCGCAATTTGGGGGCCGATGCCAGCGTCTATGACGGGGCCGAAGCCCTGCGGCTGGGCCTGGTGAGCAGTCCGATCGCGGCGGAATCGAGCGCCCTAGCCGCCGCCATTGAGTGCATCGCCGAGGTGAATGGGCCGGTGCATTTGATGCGCATTTCCACCGCGCGCGGGGTTGAATTGATCCGCATCGCCAAGCGGCGGGGCCTGCCCATCACCGCCAGCACCACCTGGATGCACCTGCTCTGCGACAGTCGCCACATTGACGGGCGGGTGCCGCTGCCCGGTAGCGATCGCGCCGCGAGCCCCTACGATGCCAGCCTGCGCCTTGCGCCGCCCCTGGGGAATGCCGTCGATCGCCGCGCCCTCCTCGATGGGTTGCGTGATGGCACCCTCGACGCGATCGCCATTGACCACACCCCCCACACCTACGAAGAAAAAAACGTCGCCTTCGGAGCCGCCCCCCCCGGAGCCGCCGGGTTTGAATTTGCCCTGCCCCTGCTCTGGCACTGCCTGGTGGAAACGGGGGAATTGACGGCCCTGCAACTGTGGCAATACCTCAGCGCTGCCCCGGCCCGCTGCCTCGGACGCGAGCCCGCCGCGATCGCCGTGGGCCAGCCGTCAGAATTGGTGCTCTTTGACCCGAACCGCCCCTGGACCGTCGAAGCGAGTGCCCTCAAGTCGCGATCGGCCAACACCCCCTGGCTGGGCTGCACCCTCCGGGGCCAGGTCATGAACGTGTGGCGCTAGGCACCATCGTCAATTCTGTTCTGTCATTGTGGGGGTTGGGTCTCCCAAACCGAACCCGACCGATCACCACAACCCCCTTCAAGTTTTGGCCTATCAGGGATCGTGGGGGCTGGGCGGGAAGACCCTGCCCCTGCGGATGATCGGTTGAAAAACGAGAAAATATTGACGTTCTATTCCTCCGCGATCGCGGCCTCCGTCGGCCCATCCAGCGTTCCCAGGCGATCGAGGGGCCAGAACCGCCACACCGCCCGCCCGATGATGCGATCGCGCGGCACCACCCCCCAGCAGCGGCTATCGTAACTGCGGTTGCGGTTGTCCCCCAGCACCAGGTAGCTATCCGGCGGCACCGTCACCGGCCCCTCCAGGAACGCATCGGCCCTCGGGCGGCACACATTGATGCCCGTCCCCTGGCGATTATTCTCCAGCGGCGGCACAAAGCGCCCCTGCAACCTCGGATCCCCCGTATCCAGCACCGTCATCGGAGCCACGTAGGCTTCATCCAGGGCGCTGCCATTGACATACACCCGCCCCTCGCGCAGCTCCACGCGATCGCCCGGTAGGCCAATGGTCCGCTTGATCATCGCGTCCTTAAAACTCTCCGCCTTGAGGGCATCCGTCGGCGAAAAGACAATGATGTCCCCCCGGGCAGGCCCCTCGCCAAAGCGATAGCTCAGCTTCTCGACAATGAGGCGATCGTTGATCTGTAGCGCGGGCACCATCGACTCGGAGGGGATATACCGCGCCTCCGCGATCGACGTGCGAATCCCCAGGGCCAGCACCACGCTCAGGCCGATGGTTTTGACCGCCTCAACCCAGGCATTTTCTTCCTCTTGGGGCGGCTCAGCGGCGGATTTGACGGATTTTGCGGGATTGTCGGTCACGGTGAGGGGGCGGAAAAACCATAAATCTGCTTTGAGTGTAATCGAAACCCCTAGGGCTCGGCGCGATCGCCCTAGGGCCGGAAGGTTGTGGTTCCCGGCAAGAATTCTGGCAGGGTGGCTGTTTGCGTTCCCGCGATCGCTGGCCCCAGATGCGACACCGGCCCCAGGCGCTCTAGGGGGAAAAACCGCCACACCACCCGGCCAATGATGCTGTCGTGGGGCAGATAGCCCCAGGTGACGCTATCGAAGCTGTTGTTGCGGTTGTCCCCCAGCACCAGGTATTGACCGGGCGGCACCACCAGGGGAGCCATGGTGTAGTTGGGCTGGTGATCGAGATAGGGTTCCCCGATGGGTTTGCCGTTGTGAAAAACCTTGCCGTCGCGCACTTCGACGCGATCGCCCGGAATGCCGATGGTGCGGCCAATGAAGGCACCCTTGAGGTCCGGGCGCAGGTTGCGGGCATTGACCGGGGGCTGAAAGGCGATCACGTCCCCCTGACGCGGGCTGGTGAAGAGGTAGCTAATTTTTTCGACAATGACCCGATCGTCCTCCACCAGGGTGGGCTCCATGATCGGTGAATTGACCCGGTAGGATTCCACAAAAAACGCCCGCAGCAGGCCAAAGAGGATGAGGGCCATCCCGGCGGTGGTGCCCCATTCCCACCAGGGGAAGGGCAGGTCGGCGGGGACGGTTTGCTCTGCTCGGCGGGGGACGCGATCGGACACGGTGGCGGTGGGGCGCGGTGACGCGCGGCGAGGGGGACTGTGGGGCGATCGCGGGACGCTCGCCTAAGCCTCGATCCATTCTACCGGTCGCTTGGATTCTCGCCGGTAATCGCGGGGCCGGTTATTTTCCCGAGGGCAAGGGTGACCGGTGGTAGGCTGGCAAATAGCCCCCGATGGCCGCCCCCTTGCTCTACCTCTTCGTTTCTAAGGCCGTGATCTGCGGCCCCTAGTCCTATGGTTGTTTCCCCTTCGTCCGCGATCGCGGATCTCCCAGATCTCCTGATTCGCCAAGCCCGCATCTGCCACCCCGACGATCGCCTCGCCGTCGGAGATGTGCTGGTGCAGGGGGGCGTCATCACGGCGGTGGAATCGCATATTGACCGCGATCGCCTCGGGGACGGGGGCCGCGAAATTGATGGCACCGGCCTGACCCTGCTGCCGGGGGCGATCGATCCCCAGGTGCATTTCCGCGAGCCTGGTTTGGAATATAAGGAAGACCTCCAAACCGCCTCCTACGCCTGCGCCCAGGGGGGCATCACCAGCTTCCTGGAAATGCCCAACACCAAACCCCTCACGGTCACCCAGGGGGATATGACGGCGAAATTGGCCCTGGCGGCCTCGAAATGCGTCGTTAACTACGGCTTCTTCATCGGCGCGACCTCGGAATGCCTGCCGGACCTGCTGACGACCACCCCCACCTGCGGCATCAAGATTTTTATGGGGTCTATGAAGGGGCCGCTGCTGGTGGATGAGGAGCCGGTGCTCGATCGCCTCTTCGCCATGGGCCAAACGCCGGACAGTGGCCCCGGTCGCCTGATCGCCGTCCATGCGGAAAACCAGGAGCGCATCCAGGAACGGCGCAAGGAGTTTGCGGGCATCAGCGATCCAGCGATCCACTCGGTGATCCAGGACAACCAAGCGGCCCTGGAGGCGACCCAACTGGCCCTCAAGCTCTCGAAGAAGTACCACCGGCGGCTGCACATTCTGCACATGTCCACGGCGGAGGAGGCGGAACTGATGCGCCGCGACAAGCCCGCCTGGGTGACCTGTGAGGTGACGCCCCAGCATTTGCTGCTCAATACGGATGCCTACGCCAAGATTGGCACCCTGGCCCAGATGAATCCGCCCCTGCGATCGCCCCATGACAACGAGGTGCTGTGGCAGGCGCTGCTGGATGGGGTGATTGATTTCATCGCCACGGACCATGCCCCCCACACCCTCGAAGAGAAGGCGAAACCCTATCCCGAGAGCCCGTCGGGGATGCCGGGGGTGGAAACGTCGCTGCCCCTGATGCTGACCCAGGCGATCGCGGGGCGCTGCACGGTGCAGCAGGTGGTGCGCTGGATGTCGGCCAATGTGGCGAAATTCTTTGGGATTCCGCGCAAGGGGGCGATCGCGCCGGGGTTTGATGGGGATTTGGTGCTGGTGGATCTGGACACCTATCGCCCGGTCAGCCGCGATCGCCTGCTAAGTAAATGCGGCTGGAGTCCGTTCGAGGGCTGGGAACTGACGGGGTGGCCGGTGGTGACGATCGTTGGCGGCCAGGTGGTCTACGAAAATGGCCGGGTGAATGGGCAGGTGCGCGGACGGCCCCTATCTTTTGAACCCTAAGAGCCCGTAATTCCGTCACCGTAGGGGCGGGGTTTTCCCGCCCTTGCCCCCGCGATCAATCCCCTTAACGGATCCCCTTAACGGGCTTGGAAGAGGACGGCGCTGCTGTTGTCCGACTGGGCGAGGCGGGGGGTGGGATCGCTGCGATCGACCACCTGACCGATCGCGGTGGCCCCCATGGGCGAAACGACCGTGTTATCGGGCATGGCCCAATAGACCACCATGGCGGACCCTTGATCCGGCTCGAAGGCGATCGCATCCGCCTGCCAGACCACCTGTTCCATGTCCCCCGGCGCAAAGAGCAGCGTCGCATCGGCGGTGGCGGCGGACTGGACCCGCAGGACGATTGGCCCAAGGCCCCCCACGTTCCCATCCAGCTCCGGATATTGGGTATAAACCGTGCAGGGGAGCCCCCCGAGGGGAACGCCATAGACAAGGGCCGTTTGCAGGGTATTTTGGGCATCGCAGGCCAGCCCCCAGTCCCCATTGTCCCCCTGGGGTTGGAGATCGTCGGCCCAGACGATCGCGCCGCCCCCATTCATATGCTGCTGCTGATAGGTCTCTAGGGTGGTGGGTGTTTCCGCGATCGCCGGGGGCACCATGGCCCCTCCGAGCAGCACCGCCGCGATCGCGCCCCAGGTATTCATTGCTACCAGTTGGCTCCCCATGGCCTTGACCCCCAACGCACTCGATTGCTTCAGATGAACTCCCCGGCGGCCTTGCCCATCGGACCGCCCTGGTCACCGTTCTATCGTGCCAGCCACCGGGTCCATCTCTAGCTTAGCGATCGCCACTGTCGCGATCGGCACAGCCCCCCAGAATCGGAAAAATCTTTACGGAAACACACCAAAGAAACGCGCCAGAATTCCCCATGGAACCCCGGCGCGATCGCAACCCCACCCAGCCGGTGGGAGCAAAGGGCTTCAACCCCCTGTTTTTAGAACGATCAGGAAATCACCGAATCCCCAAGCCTAGTCCTGCTTCATCCAGCTAAACATCGCCCGCAGATCCTTACCCACCGACTCGATCTGATGTTCCGCCTCGCGCCGACGCATCGCCGTGAAGCCCGCCTTACCCGACTGGTTCTCCAGGACAAAATTGCGCGCAAACGTCCCCTCTTGGATATCCCGCAGCACCCGGCGCATTTCCGCCTTCGTCTCGTCGGTGATGATGCGCGGCCCCGTCACATAATCCCCATACTCCGCCGTATTGGAGATGCTGTCGCGCATTTTCGCCAGACCGCCCTCCACCACCAGATCCACAATCAGCTTCACCTCATGCAGGCACTCGAAGTAGGCCAGCTCCGGCTGATAGCCCGCCTCCACCAGGGTTTCAAAGCCTGCCTTGATCAAAGCGCTCAGGCCGCCGCACAGCACCGCCTGCTCACCAAACAGGTCCGTTTCCGTTTCTTCGCGGAACGTGGTTTCCAGCACACCGCCCCGGGTGCCGCCGATGCCCTTGGCGTAGGCCATGGCGAGATCGCGCGCTTGGCCGGACGCATCCTGGAACACGGCGAACAGGGCCGGAACCCCTTGGCCCTGCTCATAGGTGCGGCGCACCAGGTGGCCCGGACCCTTGGGGGCGACCATCACCACGTCCACATTGGCCGGGGGCACGATTTGGCCGAAGTGGATATTAAAACCGTGGGCGAAGGCTAGGACGTTGCCCGCGCTCAGGTTCGGCTCGATTTCGGATTTGTAGACGGATTTTTGCACCTCGTCCGGCATCAGGATCATGATGAAGTCAGCCTTTTGGGCCGCTTCGGCCACCGGATAGACGGTCAGCCCCGCGTCCTTGGCTTTGGGGGCGGATTGGCTGCCTTCATAGAGGCCGACAATGACATTAACGCCGCTATCTTTGAGGTTGAGGGCGTGGGCATGGCCCTGGGAGCCGTAGCCGATGATGGCGACGGTTTTGCCCGACAGCAGGTCAAGGTTGGCGTCATTGTCGTAATACATCCGAGCCATTGCGTGTCTCCTTGGGATGACGGTTGTGCGACGATCTGCAAGCCTTCTGGAAGCTTTCTGCAAGCTCTTGATCCTAGCGTAATTTTGACCGGCTTTGGGGGGCGGAAACTGACGGGGGAGGGGGGGCGTCTAGGACGGGGATCCGGTGGTGAACCGGTGGCGATTGGGTTGTGCTGGAGTTGCGATCGCGGCGAAGAACGCGGGACGAGGAGGAGGGACGATGGCGATTATTTTTCTGACGGATGGTAACGACACGATCGAGGCGACTGCGGCGGTGGCCTATGGCGGTCGGGGGGGCAATGATCTGCTCATTGGCCTTGATCGCGATGATGTGCTGGCGGGGGGCAGCGGCAACGATACGCTGCTGGGGGGGGCCGGGGATGATGTGCTGCTGGGCAATGGGGGCACCAATGGGCTGACGGGGGGGGAGGGGGCGGATATTTTTGTGATTGAGCGACCCGCTTCGCTGATGGGGAGCCTGGCGGCGGCGACGGCGTTGCAGGTGATTACGGATTTTGAGCCGATGCGCGATCGCATTGGCCTAGCGCCCGGTCTGCGGTTTGCGGATCTGCGGTTTGAAGAGGCCCTGGTGGTCCAGACGGGGGGGTTGCAGGGGCGCGAGATTTCGGAGGCGCAGCTTAATCAGTTTGTGGCCTCGGGGATTGCGTCGGTGCTGGATCTGGAGGCGGCGCGGGAGGTGCGCATTTTTGCGGGGACGGACACGGTGCCGATCGCGCGGGTGCTGGGGGTGCGATCGGCGGATCTGACGGCGGCCCAGTTTGTGGAGGCGGAGCGGATCGAGTTTGCGGCGGCAAGCTTTTCGGTGAATGAGAATGGCTCCGCGATCGCGCCGGTGACCCTGGTGCGCAGTTTTCCCTATTTCAATGGTGATGCGGCGGCGGCGGCGGTGGGGGTGACGATCGCCCTGCAAAATGGCACGACCCAGGCGGGGGCCGATGTGACCCTGGCGACGGTGCCGGTGGAATTCGAGGCGGGATCGCGGACGGCGACGGTGGCCCTGCCGATTGTGGACGATGACCTGGTGGAGGGGGACGAAACCCTGGGGCTGTTGTTGCAGAACCCGACGGGCAATGGGCGATTGGGCGATCGCCGGGATGCGACCCTGACGATCATTGACAATGATGAACCGGAGCCGGAGCCCCCCGGTGCCCTGTCGTTTGCGGCGACGGCCGTACGGGTGAATGAGGGGGATGGGTTTGTGGAACTGACGGTGCGGCGATCGGGGGGCAGCGGCGGGGAGGTGTCGGCCACGGTGACCCTGGCTGGGGAGACGGCGACGGCGGGGGCAGATTTTGTCGCCACGCCCCAGACCGTTACCTTTGCCGATGGGGATGCGATGCCCAAAACCGTGCGGGTGCCGATCGCGGGGGATGCGATCGAGGAGGCGGCGGAAACCTTCCGAGCTACCTTGTCCAATTTGACCGGCGGCGCGATCGCGGCGGACCCCAGCGCCACCACCGTAGCCATTGTTGATGACGACGCCCCCGCCGGCGTCCTGGAATTTTCCGAAGCGGTCTACTCCGTCGTTGAAGGCACCCCCACCGTAGCGGTCACGGTCACCCGCAGCGGCGGCACCGCCGGGGCCGTGGGGGCTCAGGTGCTGTTTGGTTCGGGCACGGCGGTCTTTGGCGAGGATCTCCTCGCGCCAGCGGAAACCATCCTGGTGAATTTTGGCGACGGGGACGCAACCCCCAAAACCATCAGCTTCGTCGTGGCGGATGACGGCCTGCTCGAACCGACGGAGATCGCGGGCCTTGCCCTCGCCAATGGCACCGGCGGCGCGAGTTTGGGCAGCCGCAGCACCGCCGCCATTGAAATCCTTGACAATGACCAGTTTGCGGCGCGGTTGGATTTCCGCGATCGCGGCGACCTCCTGCCCGCCGGGGTGGATCCGCTTTCGGGGGTCAGCTTTTCCGCCAATGCCCTGACGATCGCCAACTTCGACGCCGGTGGCAGTGGCAATTTTAGCGATCCGCTCCTGGCTCCCAATGCCCTGGCGGTGGGGCTCACCTACGGCGAAGGGGCCAATATCGTCATGGAGGTGCCCACGGGCTTTAGGGATCAACTGGCCTTCCGCTATGCGGCCCCCTTCCCGCTGGATCCGGCCCTGGATGCGGATGGGGATGGGCTCCATGAGGTGATCCTATTTGAGGGACCCAACGGCACGGGCCGCGCGATCGCGATCGCCAAGCTGCCCCCCACCGCCGATCCGGGCACCCCCGTCGGAGCCTTTGCCCTGACTGCGACCCCCTTTGTGATTAATTTCAGCGGCATCGCGCGATCGGTCGCCTTCGGCAGTCAGGCGGACAAATTGATCCTGGACGATATCCAGATGGGCGCGATCGCCTAGCCCCTAGCGACGAATAATCACCGACGTGCGATCAAATCCGGGCGGTAACCCTGGCCCCGGCGACGGGGTGCCGGGATTACTGGGGGGCGGCGTCCCTGGGCCGGGGGCCGGAGGGCTGGGGGCTGCGCCACTGCGGCCACGGGGGGCGGTGGGATCCGCGCTGGCCGATCGCCCTGTCCCCGCCACCCCCACGGACCCGCGCCCCCCGAGGGGATCCGCCACCCCATTGAGGGCATCGTTAATAAACGACTCCCCAAAGCCGGACTCATTTTGGCGGCGGGATTCTTCAAAAAAGGCTGGCACTAACCGGGGCCGCTCTTCGGCAGGAACCGGCGTCGCCAGGGCGATCGCCCCAGGCCCCAGCACCCCCGCGATCGCGCCAATCGCACCAACCAATAAACCGCCCCATCGCCGCGTCATGACTTGTCCCATGGCCTTGGCCCCCTAAACCACCTGTTCAATGCGCTCAAACTCCCGCTCCGCCGCCAGCCACAGATCGCGGTTGTAGGGATCCGCCTGGAGCGCCTTCTTCAGAAAAATTCTGGCCTTATCAAACTCGCGCCGGTCAATCAGCTCGCGCCCCCAGCGGTGGTAAACGATCGCCAGCCACTGCTGAATCTCCGGATCCTGGGGAATGCGATGCACCAACCCCTCCGCCAGGGCGATCGCGCGGGGCCAGCGGCGCTTGTGGAGCAGCTCCTGCAACCGCCGGTAGGCATCCTCCTTCAGTTCCTGCTCAAAGGCAGACAGGCGCGGATTCACCAGCACCTGGGGCGATCTCGTCCCCCAGGGGGTCGTCCGGGCCGTTGGATAGGCCGTCGCCACCGAGCGAGCGCGCCGCTCCCCATCCTGCCGCTGCCGTGCCGCGATCGCCGCCGCCTGCACCTGAAGCCGCTGGGTCAAGTATTGATAGGCATCCGCGATCGCCATAAACCGGTCCCGCGTCTCGCCCCCCGGATTCGCGTCCGGATGATAGCGCCGCGCCAGCCGCCGGTACGCCGCCTTCACCTCCTCCAGCGACGCCCCCGACGGCAGCTCCAACAATCGATAGCACTCGCGCAGCGTCATCGTTTCCTCGGTTCCTAGGGCGACCCTCGGGCCAGCCACCATGCAGTGGGCGATCGCATTGTAGCCGACCCGAAAAACCCGCCACCCGCCGCGATCGCCAGACCAGAAATCGGCAGGATCCTAACGATCCTCAATCACCCGATCCACCAGCCCATACTCCTTCGCCTCCGCCGCCGACATCCAATAGTCCCGATCCGTATCCTTCTTCACTGTCTCCAGGGACTTGCCCGTATTGTCCGCCAGGATTTGATCCAACTGCCGCCGGGTCCGCAGGATCTCCTTCGCTTCAATATCAATATCCGTCGCCTGCCCCCGGAACCCGCCGGTGCTGGGCTGGTGGATCATGATCCGCGCGTGGGGCAGCGCCAACCGCTTACCCTTCGCCCCCGCCGCCAGCAAAAACGCCCCCATGGACGCCGCCAGACCCACGCAAATCGTCACCACATCCGACTTGATGTGCTGCATCGTGTCATAGATCGCCATGCCCGCCGTCACGGACCCACCGGGGGAATTGATATACAGCACAATATCTTTGCTGTTATCTTCCGAATCCAAATACAGCATCACCGCCACAATTTCATTGGCGATTTCATCATCCACTTCCTTACCCAAGAAAATGATGCGCTCCTGGTAAAGGCGGTTGTAGATGCTGATCCACTGGGTGTATTGGCTACCGGGCAGGCGGTAGGGAACTTGGGGAATGCCAATCGGCATGGCGCTTGACTCCTAAAAAGCGAGAACGAATAACCGCAACAGGACCGAATCGAACTAACCGAAACCATCAAAAACCATGGGGACGATCCCAATGGCCCTAGCCAATACCGCTCCCGGCGAGGGGTTTGGCGGCGGGGGAATTCGGGGCCAAGACCGTATCGATGATGCCGTACTCCTTGGCCTCGGGGGGGGTCATGTAGAACCGGCGGTTCATGTCCTTGCTGATGCGATCGGGATCCTGGCCGGTTTTCTTGGCGAAGAGGTGGACGGTGGCTTCCTTGTTGCGAAGCACTTCCTGGGCCTGGATTTGAATGTCGGTGGCTTGGCCCCGGGCGGCGCTCTGGGGCTGTTGCAGGACGATTTTGCTGTTGGGCAGGCTGGCGCGGAATCCGGGGGTGCCGGAGGCCAGCAGCAGGGCGGCCATCCCGACGGCGGAGCCGATGCAGATGGTGTGGACCGGCGGCTTGATGTAGCTCAGGGTGTCACAAATGGCGAAGGCGTCGGTCTCGAAGCCGAGGGTGCCGATGGAGTTGATGTAGATTTTGATCGGCTTGTCGGGATCGTCGTATTGCAGGTAGAGCAGTTCGGCGATGATCAGTTCGGCGACGGCGGGCACGAGGGGCATGCCCAGGTAGACGATGCGCTCCTTGAGTAGGAGGGAGGGCAGGTCGGGGGGGGGGGTGCGGTAGGCGGCGTCGCCCGCGTAGTAGGGCGCTTGAACGGCTTCAATTTTGGGATACATCATGGTGTCCATGAAATTGCGTTGGGTCGCGTCCATCGGGCGGTTGGTTCGGCGGGGATGGGGCTGCTGGGCGGGCGCTTGGGGCGCTGGTTTAGGGGCGCTGGATGGGGCCGTCCTATAGACCGTCTATAGATAGTAGCGCGTCTGGCCGGTGGTCTGGCTGCTGGGGCGATGGGTGGGGATCGGGGGCGATCGCGTCGAGGCTGGCTTGGGCGATCGCGGGGGTTTGGCCGGTGACGGCGAAGACGACGGCTTCCCGATGGAGGCGCTGGGCGCGGTGGTGTTGGCCGTTGGCGGCTCCGCCGTTGGCGATGATGGCGGCTTGGGTGGCGCGGAAGGCGATCGCGATCGCGTTGGCCCGTAAGCTCAGCCGCTGATCCCAGGGGGCGTCGGGGGGCAGGTGGTAGAGGTCGTGGCGGCAGGTGGTGAGCGATCGCGTGAGGCGTTCGATGGCGGGGTGGGTGGTGAGCCAGGGGTTGCGATCGCGGGTGCCAGCGAGGCAGTCCAGGGCGGCGGCGGCACAACCGAGGGCAAAGAAGGCTCCGGCTATGACGTTGCGGCGATCGAGTTGGCGGATCCAGTCGGCGGGGCGCAGGCCAAGGACGCGATCGCGGGGGATGACGTGGCGATCGCAGCGGGCGCTGACGGTTTGGGCGGCGGCCATGGCGGCGAGGGGCAAGGGCTCGCTGAATTGCAAGGTGGCGCGATCGGCGTCTTGATCGAGCGGGATCAGGGCCAGAAGAATCGCCCCATCCGGCAGGGTGGCGGCCACGACGGCTTCGCTAAAACAACCCCAGCCGGTGATCCAGGGGGCGCTGCCCGTGAGGTGATAGCCGTCGCCGCTGGCCGTCGGTGCCGCCCGCAGGACCGGTTCCCCCGATCGCCGCAGGTGCGAGAAGCTGATCCCCAGCGATCGCCGCCCCCAGCACAGGTCCGGCAGGTAGCGATCGCGCAGATCCCGGTTGTCACTGGCGGCCACGATCGCGGCGGCGCTCTGGTGCTGGGCCTGCAAAAAGGCGAGGGCTCCGGAATGGCGCGCCAACAGTTCCCGCACCCGGCCATAGGCGCGATCGCTCAACCCCAGCCCCCCCAACTCCGTCGGCACCCGCAACCCCAGCCAGCCGCGATCGCCTAAACCCCGAAAGGCCGCCGCCAACGCGATCGCGTCATGGTCTAGCTGGGCGGCGATCGGATCAATATCCGCCGCGAGGTGCGCGGCCAACGCTGACCAGAAGGGATCGTGATCAGGCATCACCGCCCCATACAAAGGCGTATCAACAACATCAACAGAAGTGGAAGACATGGGCTGAGGGGCGTTTGGGGGGCCAGGGCGCGATCGCCGCCAGCAAGAATATTACGGACCTTCAACGATTATTCGCGCTTCGACGTTAACGTTCATTTCAAATTGCATCAGCCCCCTAGGGTAGCGTGATACGGTTTATCGGTGCTTGGCACCACCACAGCCCCTTGCACCGCAATCCTTTCAGCTTCATTCCGATTCCGGTTTTCCTGTGGTTTTATCCCCTTTACCCCCGGTTTGAGAGACTGCTATGGCGACTGACAACCGCAACCCCCAGCCTCCCGTATTCGGCGCTCCGATCCCCGCTTCGACCGGCGTGAGCGACTACGTGGCGGAAATGCAGCTTCACATGACCCTCCAGTCCCGTAACCTGCTGCCGTCCCTGGGCCAAGCCCTCGGCGGTGGCCGCGAGCAACTGCTGCGCGAAGCCCAAGAATCGGTGGAAAAACTCCTGTCCCGCCAAAGCCAGTAGGGGCAATCGGCGGATTTTGGACGGGGTGCAGCGGGATTCCGTTGGGAACGTGTTTAAGGCTCGGGCTAATGCTCGCGGCGGAATTTTCGCAAGGCCGTTGACAAACCCTTTCCCCTAGGGATTTGACGCGCTAGGGTGTCGGCAGGTTTGGTTAAACGTGCCAAATTTGCGGCTCGGGTTTTTCATGCCTAGCCTGCGTGTGGTTGCCTAGCGCCCCCGTCCTGCGGGTTATTTGAGAACAATGCTGCCCATCCGCATTCCGAAGGGTTGGAAAGGGTTACGGGATTTGGGTTCGTTTTGGGGCCGTCGGCAGGGGGCGATCGCCCTGGCCCTCGCGGCTCTGTATATCGTCAGTTCTTGGGTTTCCCTGCGTTTAGCCCTGGTGGGGTCCGTGTCGCTGGTGTGGCCCGCGTCGGGGGTGGCCCTGTGGGCGGCGCTGCGGTGGCGGTGGCTGGGGGTGGTGGGTATCACCCTGGGGAATGGCTTATTTGTCCTGTGGCGCGACATCTCGATGCCGTGGCGGGATGTGGGGTTGACCGTCGGCATCGCGGTGGAGATGGTGGCCCTGCTCTTGCCCCTGGGGGCCTATGCCGGTCCCCGTCCGGCGGTGCGGTTCCTGAGCCATCCCCGGCAGATCTTGCCCCTGGTGGCGGCAATTTTCTTCGGGACGGGAGCCCATGCGGCGATCGCGGGGCTGAGTTTTGGCCTCTCGGGGATGGCTCCGAATCAGGCGGTGCGGCTGTTCTACCACTGGTGGGTGTCCAATAGCATCGGAGCGATCACCCTCGGGCCGACCCTGATGCTGTGGGGCCAGGGGACGCGCGGGTTTCTCAACGGCAACCTCCGGCGCTATGGGGAATTTGCCCTGACCCTGGCGATCGCCCTGCTCCTGAGTTGGCTGAGCTTTGGGCAGCGGTTGCCCCTGGAATATTTGCTGATCCCCGTCGCCGTATGGGCCGCGTTTCGTTACGGCGATCGCGCGGCGGGTAGCGTCGTGTCCATCGTCACCCTGGCGGGCTGCTTGGCCCTGCTGCTGACCGGCGGCGCAACCCAGGCCCAGGCGATCAATTTTGTCCTGGCGCAATCGTTCCTGGGCTGTTTGGCGGTGATGGTGTGGGCGATCCTGGCGATCCTGGCGGAACGGGAAACGGTGGCCCATCGCCTCGCCGTTGCCAATCGGGAACTCGAAGATCGCATCCTGACGCGCACGGCGGAACTGGAGACGGCCAAATGCGCCGCTGAACAGGAGGTGCAGGAACGGACCCGCGCCCAACGGGCCTTGAGCGATCGCGCGGCCCTGCTGGAGCAGCACAATCGCATCCTGGCGGACCTATCGCGCAATGAAACCCTCCACCAGGGCCAGGATTTGACCGAGGGACTCCGGCACATCACCGAAGCGCTGTGCAGCACCTTGGCGGTGGCCCGGTGCGGCGTGTGGCGGTGCCATGAAACGGGGGGACTGGGGGATGATGGCAACGCTGAAGCGGTCCACGTTCTAGAGTCCCTGGATTTGTTCGACCAGCGGGACCGTGACCACTCCTCGGGCTACACCATGGCGATGGCGGACTACCCGACCTATTTCGCGGCCTTGGCGGTGGGGGAAATGGTCGCCACCTCGTCGGCCCTGTGTGACCCGCGCACGGCGGAATTTGCGGAGGAGTACCTGCGGCCCCTGGATATTCAGGCGATGTTGGATGTGCCCCTCAAAAAACGGGGGCGGGTGTTTGGGGTGATCTGCCTGGAGCATGTGGGCAGTGAGCGGGCCTGGTTGCCGGAGGAGTTGGCCTTTGCGCGATCGGTGGGGGATTTGGTGACGTTGGCCTTTGAGGCGCACCGGCGGGTGTTGGCGGAACAGGCGGCCCAGCAGGCTCGGGCGGCGGCGGAGGCGGCGAGTTTGGCGAAAAGTGAGTTTTTGGCCAATATGAGCCACGAACTGCGCACGCCCCTCAATGGCATCCTCGGCTATGCCCAAATCTTGCAGCGCGATCGCGTGGAGCCGGACGATCGCCAGCACTATGCCCAGGTGATCCGCCAATGTGGCGATCATTTGCTGTCGCTGATTGAGGATGTGCTGGATCTGTCGAAAATCGAAGCGCGGCGGCTGGATCTGATGCCGGAGCCCGTGGCCCTGCAGGGCTGCATTGAGGAGGTGGCCCACATGTGCGCGATGCGGGCCGAGGAGAAGGGGCTGGCGTTTTCCCTGACCCTGGGGGCGGATCTGCCGGATTGGGTGATTGTGGATGGCAAGCGCCTGCGGCAGGTGCTGCTGAATTTGTTGGGCAATGCGGTGAAGTTCACCCACCAGGGGGCGATTGCCCTGCGGGTGCGATCGCTGGAACCAACGGAAGCGTCAGAACTAGAGCCCATAGAAACGGCAGAAACCAAAGAAACCAATGGGGCCGATCGCGCGATCGCGGCGGTGCGGTTCGAGGTGGAGGATACGGGGGTGGGCATTGGGGCGGATCAATGCCGCAAAATTTTTGAACCCTTCGAGCAGGCGGGATCGAGTCGCCAGCGATCGGAGGGGACGGGCCTGGGTCTGGCCATTGGGCAGCGGTTGGTGCAGCGGATGGGCGGCGCGATCGCGGTGGAGAGCGAGCCCGGTCGGGGCAGTCGCTTTTGGTTTGATCTACGGTTGCCGATCGCGACGATCGCGGCGGATCCTTCCGGCGAAAACGGTTCACAGCAGGCAACGATCGTGGGCTATCGGGGCGATCGCAAATCCATCCTCGTGGTGGATGACGGCGAGGCCAATCGGGCGGTGGTGACCACCCTGCTGGAGCCCCTGGGCTTTGAGATCCGTTTGGCGGTCAATGGCCGGGAGGGGCTGGAGATGGCGATCGCCCAGCCGCCGGACCTGGTTTTGACGGACATCGCCATGCCGGAAATGGACGGCCTCACGTTGATTAAACATCTGCGGCAGGACGCCACCCTCGCCCAGGTGCCCATTGTGGTGTCCTCCGCCAGCGTCTTTGAGTTCGATCGCGACGCCTGCCTAGACCTGGGCTGCCAGGAGTTTTTGCCCAAGCCCCTCGACTTCGATGCCCTCCTGGCGAGCCTCGCCCAGCACCTCGATCTGGACTGGATTGAGGAAACGCCGCCAGCGGATACGCCCGCGATCGCCACCACGCCGACCACCATCTCCCAGGGGGTTGGGGGCGATCGCGCGGACCCCTTCCCCATCCCGCCCGCCGAAATCCTCGTGGCCCTGCGGGAAGCCGTATCCTGGGGCGATTTGCAGACCGTCAAGGCAGAGGCGAAACGCTTACAGGTCCTCGACCCGGCCTATGGTCCCTTTGGCGATCGCCTCCTGGCCCTGGTGCGGGATTTTGATGACGTGGGCCTCGAAAAACTGATGGCGACCGTCGGCGATCGCGCGATCGCCCCATCAATCCAGCCCTAACCCCCTAGGAAGCCGTCCCCTGGCGCACCGGCAGATCGATCATAAACGTCGTCCCCTGGCCCAGTTCCGACCGGCAGTGCATCTGGCCCCCGTGGCGGTGGACCACAATATCCCAACTGATCGACAGGCCCAGCCCCGTCCCCTTGCCGATTTCCTTGGTGGTGAAAAACGCCTCAAAAATCTTGCTCTGCTGCTCCGGCGCAATGCCCGCACCGTTGTCCGTCACCGATACCCGCACGCGATCGCCCGCCAGCGCCTCCGTCCTCACCTCAATGCGCGGCTGCCAGTCCAGCTCCGGCCCCGTCCAACTCGGCGGCGGCCCCTCATCGAGGGCATCGATCGCATTGGCCAGCAAATTCATAAACACCTGATTGAGCGGCCCCGCGTAGCACTCCACCGGCGGCAACTCCCCATAGCGCCGCACCACCTCGATCGCCAGCCGATTGCCCCGCCCCTTCAGCCGCGCATTCAAAATCGTCAGGGTACTATCGAGCCCCTCATGGAGATCCACCGCCTTGAGGTGGGACTCATCCAGCCGCGAAAAATTCCGCAGGGACAGGACAATATCGCGGATCCGCTGGGTGCCCGTTTCCATCGATCGCAGGATCTTCGCCAAATCCTCCCGCACAAACTCAAAATCTAGCTCCGTCGCCACCTTCTCGATGTCCGTTGCGATCGCCCCCCCCATCGCCAAATCCACCAACTCCATCAGCCCCTCGACATATTCCTGGGCGATCGTCAAATTGCCGTGGATAAAATTCACCGGATTATTAATCTCATGGGCCACCCCCGCCACCAACTGCCCCAGGGACGACATCTTTTCCGCATGGATGAGCTGCACCTGGGCCTGCTGCAACTGCGCCAACGACTCCGACAGGGCACGGGTCCGCTCCTGCACCTGCTCCTCGAGGCCCGCCGCCAACTCCGTCAGAGCCGCCTGGGCCGCCATGCGAGCCTTCATTTCCTGCCGCAGTTGTAGATGGATATTGATGCGCGCCAGGGCGTCATCCCGCTCCACCGGCTTGGTGATATAGTCCACCCCGCCCACCGTGAGGCCCCGCACCCGGCTGTCCACATCCGCGAGGGCGGTCATGAAAATGATCGGAATGTCCTGGGTGAGGGGGTCCGCCTTGAGGCGCGCGCAGGTGGTGAAGCCATCAATTCCGGGCATCATCACATCGAGCAAAATCAGGTCGGGCCGTGCCTTCTGGGCGCGCTCGATGCCGCTTTCTCCCGAGGAGGCAATCAGGACCTTAAAGCCGCGATCGCGGAGGAACTCAAACACCACCTTGAGATTGGTGGGATTGTCATCGATCGCCAGGATGGTGGCCTCCGCGATCGGCCCCTCGTCCTCGATTTCTGGGTTGGAGCGGGGGCGATCGCCCCTGGCCCGAGCCCCCTCACTCAACCGATCCATTAACTGATCCGTCTGGGTCGGCGGGACTTGACCTGAACTCATCGCCTTGATCCGTGTGCAGTGGACGGTGGTGTTAGCGGACGGTTTCCGGCGGTGGGCCTCCCGTCGAGGGCAACTCCCCGGCCGGCCTTGCCCGTTGGTGTCCCCCTCCCTCCGTATCCAAACGATACGCAGGTTTAGGGGGATTTTTCCCAAGGAATTTTCAAGCTTGGGTTAAGCCGGGGAAGACCCAAAAAGTGGGGTGCTGCCCCCCGCCCTAGCGCGGGAGTCCCTGAAGGTGGCGGCCCTTGCGATCAAGCATTTTTGATGGATCAACGCCCGCCTCCGCAGGAATGCAGCTCGCCATCAGTCTACCTAACTTATCTGGGGGATGCTAGGGCGCATCATCGGGGCGCGCGGGGGGGCGGATCACCGGGGCGCATGGATTTTGATGGATCCGGCGGCGCGGCCCATGGTTCAAAATTCCAGAAAATTTTTAGGTTGAGAAATCCTAGGCGGAAACGGAGAGGGTGGGATTCGAACCCACGGAACCTTTCGGCTCACTCGATTTCAAGTCGAGCGCATTCGACCACTCTGCCACCTCTCCCGGCGGATGCTCTAATTTTACCCCCGTTTTAGGCCCTCTGGGGGGCTATCGCGGCGGTTCTGGTCCGTTTTCCCGCGATCGCGATCGCCGGTCCAAGGGGATTGCCACCAAAACAAACCCCCAGAACAACCAAGGATCCTGGGGCATTCTGGGGGGCTGATTTACTTGTCAGATGCGGACGAAAGGACTTGAACCTTCACGCCACGAGGGCACTAGAACCTAAATCTAGCGCGTCTACCAATTCCGCCACGTCCGCTCGGAGTCCATATCATAGCAAACTGTTTTCAAAACCGGGACGGCTTTTTTGAGGATTCATGGGGCGGGGGAGCCTCCGGGTGTTGTAGGCGCTGTAAGGCCCCGAGGGCCGCCTGGGCTCCGGAGGCGGGATCCCCCCCACGGTCAACCACGCGCTGATAGATCGCGATCGCGGCGTCCCAGTCCCCCCGGCGGCGTAGGGCATGGCCCAGGAGCGCGTCCACATCAAAGCCCTCGGCAAAGACTGGATCGGTGGTCAGGAGGGTTTCAAAGGTGGCGATCGCGGCATCCTCCTGATCCGTACACAATTGCCAGAACCCACGGCCTAGGAGGGCGAGGGAGTCTTGGGGCATGTCGGTGCTCGGCGGATCGGGGCAGGGTAATTCGCGATCCACGGCCTCCAGGATTGCCATCGGGTCGCTGCTGTTCTCCGGCCCTTGCGGCGGCGGCGACGCGATCGCGGTGGTTGCCATGCTGACCCCCAGGAACAGCCCCCCGATCAGACTAGATACAGGCCACACCATGACACCTCCCCCACGCCATCCATGGTTTTCTTGATGGGCTGATTGACTTGATGATTCAACCGTACGCGATCGGTCAGCGACTTTGACGGGACGCGAGGCCCTAGGGGACGGGGACGGTGCCATGATGGCTGGCCTGGAGCGCCGCTAGCTGATCATCGCTGATGCGGCCCGCCCGGTGCAGGGCGTAGGAAATGTCCGACAGGGCCAGGGCGGAATGGGCACGGTAACCGGCGGCGGCGATGCGATCCTTGACCCCCCCTTCGTGGTCCAGGAAGACGACGATATCGGTGACCTTGAGGCCGACGGATTCGAGTTTCTTGGCCCCCGCGATCGCGCTCTTGCCGGAGATCAAGATGTCATCCACCACCACGACGGTTTCACCGGGCTGGAAATTCCCCTCCACGAGGCGCTGGGTGCCGTGGGCCTTCACCTCCTTGCGGGGGAACACCAGGGGCCGCTGGAGCCGCAGGGACAGGCCCGTGGCCGTGGGCAGGGAGCCGTAGGGAATGCCAGCGATGCGGTCAAACTGGAGCGGTTCCAGGAGGCGGGCGTAGGCGTTGAGGATTTGATTGAAAACGCTGGGATTGGAGATGATGGGCCGCAGGTCGATGTAGTAGGGAAAGACTGCGCCGGAGGCTTGGATGTATTCGCCGAAGAGGATGCAGCCCAGGTCGTGCAGGGCCAAAATCAGCCGATCTTCCCGGTGGGGGGCGCGATCGCGCAGGGGCTCTAGGGAAATGGGCCTGCCCTGGAAGCCATTCGAGCCATTCGAGCCGTTAGAGCTATTGGTACCGTTAGAGCCGTTGGCGCTGGGGCCGGGGCGATCGCGATCGTCATCCCCCGGCGCGATCGGCGGCGGCGCGGGCAGGGTGGGCAGGGTGCGGCGGGCGCGGTTGAGGCAATCGTAGAGGGTGCGGACCTGGCGGGCGGGGTTGGGGTGGCTCAGGGCCGATCGCGGCACCAGAATAATCAGCCCCTCGTGATCGGTGGTGCGGCCCGCCGCCAGGGTTTCCGGCAGGTTGCGGTCGATCGCGTCGATCTCCTCCGCCGTCAGGTCGCTGCTGTAGGTTTGGGTTTGTAGAATGCCGCTGGACCACGCCCCCCGCAGCAGGATCGACCGGGTGGGGGCGATCGCCCGGATGCGCCGCAGCACCGCCGGATCCGACGCCTCCACCTCTAGGCCCACCTGATCGGGAATGCCCCAGCTTTTGATCTGCTCAATGTTTTGGAGATAGGCGGCGCGATCGCCCTGGTTCGTATCCTGCAAAAAGCGGGCGGAGGGATTTTCCGTGTAGCACAGGGCAAAAATGGCGCGATCGGGATAGACCAAAAACGGAGCCACATGGTCCTGCCCCGAAAAGGGCGCAACGGTGACCGCATCCACCCGCCAGCGATCGTAGGCCGTCCGCGCAAAAATACCCCCCGTAATCAGATCCGCATGTTTGGCATCGAGGATGACGGGGAGATTGTCCGGCAGTTTCGCCAGGACCCGCTCCAGCAGCGCCAGCCCCGCCGCCCCCAGGGTCAGATAAATGTCCAGGGTGGGCTTATAGGCGCAAACCAACCCCGCCGTGCCCGCCACAATTTCCCCGAGCCATCCTTCGAGCCGATTAATTAAATCGTCGGTCACCTCGAAGGGGCGATCGGGCCGGGGCAAAAATTCAGGACTCGGATCGAGGCCCACGCACAGCAGGCTTTGGTTGCGGGCGATCGCGGCGGTCAGTTTTTCAGCGAAGGTCATGGGGCTTGGGGAACGGGGCGGCAGCGGCGGCGGACATGGAAGCGTTCGGGAAAGGTTCCAAAATTCTATAGGGGCGCGGCCCCCTGCGCGTGCCCCCGACCCCGGCCCGCGCCCTAGGGGATGGGATCTTGGACGGGGCTGCCGTTGCCGTTGGGGGGAATTGGCCAGAGGGTGGCGAGGCGCTGGGCCAGTTGCATCCCCAGATCCGTGAGGGGAACGGCGGCCGGATCGGGGGGCGTCACGGGCTGCACCTGATAGGTGCCGTGGGCTTCGCTGACCCGGACGGGGCCGACGGGTTTGGGGGTCAAGGGGCGGCGCGGTGGGGGCCAGATTTGGGCCGTTTGGGTCAAGACATCCCCCGCGATCGCGCCCCAGGACGCCAGGGGGGCCGGTCCACCGGGGGACTCTTGGTAGATCAACTCCAAGGCCGCGATCGCCGCCGTCAGGGCCTCCGGCACCAGATGGGCCTGCAACTGACGCCCCAATTCATGATCGGCGGTCACCAGGGCAACCCCCTCGCGGATGGCATCGAGGCGGCGACCCAGGCGCTCGAAGCTATGGAGGGGGGCCAGGGGAATGGTACCGTCCTCATCCGCGCGATCGCGCCCCGGCACCAGCGGGCAATAGCCCCAGAGATAGGCCCGATCCAGCGCCGCACTCAACCCCACCGGCACCACCCCCAGGCAATCGTCCGGCAGATCCAGGGGCAAATCCCACCGGCTCGGGAGCCCCGCCGTCAGCACCTCGGGGCCAAAGGTGGCGCAGATCAAACAGCCCACCTCCGCGATCGCCACGGACGATTGCCCCAGCCAGCCATCGAGGGTCGGGTCCAGGGCCGCCGCCGTGGCCGACTCCCCCAGCCATTGCAGCAGCCCCGCCAGGGCACCCATCGCCAGACGATCGCAATACAACGCTCGTCCCAGGGCCGCGTCCGCCTGCTCCACCGCCGCGATCGCCGCCGCGCGATCGGGATTCGTCAGGGCAATGACCACGGGCTTCAGATCAACCATAGGAGGGCACGGCACGGTAGGGGTTGAGGAAATTTTGCATCCTGCGGGGCAAGCGGCCTGGGCAATGGGCAGACGGGGGGCAGCGGGGCGGATGGCGGCAGGGCCATCGATCCTAGGGGGCGGGGGAATGCAGTTGGTGGGCGTAGGCGTCGGGATTTTGATCAATATTTTGGGCAATTTCCTGGAGCAGGGGGCGGCACCGGCGCTTCCAGTGGCTGTGGAGGGTCTGTTCATTGAGCTGCCACTGGCGGGCGAGCGATCTCCAGGTGATCTTGGGTTCCGCCGGGAGGGTTTGGCGGCGGCGCTGGATGGCCGCCCCGCGCGATCGCAAAAATAGGGCCTGGGCGATCGCCCGACAGTTATGGGCCGGTTCCTGGGCCGCGTAGCAGTCCCCCAGCCGCCCCTCCGGATCCCGTTCGATATACAGCTCCAACAGCAAGGCCCGCCGCTGGAGGCGATCGCGCTGCTGCTGCTCCAGCCACGCCTCAAGGCCATCGAGGGCACCGGAGCCCGTCGGCAGCCGATCCAGCCAAGGGGTCTGGGCGCGACCGCTCATCCTCTCATCCCCAGCAAACTGGCGGGGGGCCTGATCCAAACTTAAGGGCATTTCCCCCTGGCGGTAGAGATCGAGGATACGGAACCTCAGGTGGCCATTCACCCACCGCACAAACTGTTGGTAAGTGATCCCCGGAGGGGCCCCGCGATCGTAGCGAAAGGTGGCCAGGTTTTGTTCTACAAAAACCAGGGTGCGATTGAGGGCATCTAGATAGTCCGGATGGGTATCACGACGCAGCTCCGGTAACTTCGTCACCAGGGCTAGAAGGCGTCCTAGGGCAAGCTCCCGATCCGCCCCCGTCCCCTGGGTCCGGTCAAGAAGCTCCACCAAGGCATCAGGCGAGCGATCGCGATTCACTCGATAAACCAACAGAAATACCCCCACCCAACGCGTGATCCCCCAGGTTTCAGCACAAGGCAGCGTCATTGGCCCCTAGGCTCGATCTAGCGTATCTGAATCTAGCTGATGATCTCCAATTTCCCCCCATATTCTCGCCCCCCGCCCGGAGGGATAAGGCAGGAAAAGCCGGAGGGCGCGGCGGTTAGGGACATGGGATCAGAAAATGTGATCTTAAAAATCAATTGACCCAATCCCCTGGGAAATTTTTAGTGAATCTTCACAAAAAAAGGGATCGGTTAGGCATCTGGCCCTGGGGGCTGACTCCCTTGACCTGTTGTACCGGGGGAGTGGGGCTCCGGTGAGGTGGGGCGATCGCGGTTGGGGGGCGATCGCGGCGATCTCCCTTTGGGGGGGAGTGCATAACTTTTTGGGCCACTCCCGATAAAGCCATAGGGGCACCGGTCAAGGCCATCTGGGCCGCGATCGCTTCCCCTAGGCCAATGCCGTGACGCATGTCGGAGAAGAGTTTGTGTTGGACTGTCCATTACTGATATCCCCCCTGGCCCAAGCCACCCGCCCCCAGGCCACCGCACCGGAACCGGGCCACCCCTGGCGGGATGCGACGCAGGGCGATCGCCGATGTTCCCCCCCCCAGGGCCACGGGCCGAACCACCGCCCCGAGCAAATCCAGGACTTTTGGCAGCGGCTGATGGAACTGGACTGGCGGCCGCTGCTGGAGGAGTTGAGTGATCAAGGCGGTGCCCACCGCTGGCCGTGGGAGCGCGCCGTGGCGGCCCTGGCGGACTACCACCAATTTTTGCTGCTGCACTTCCTGTGGCCGGAGGAATCCTTCGCCGTGAGCGCGGATGTGGATACGGTGTGGCATTTGCATATCCTTGACACCCGCCGCTATGGGCCGGATTGCCAGTGGCTGTTTGGCTATTTCCTGCACCATGTGCCCCGGATTGGTCGCCAGGGGGATGGCGATCGCCTTGAATACCACCGTCGGCAAGCGGTGCAGCGCCTGCGCGATCGCGCGGACCTGTGGCCCCGGCCATCCCAAACCCCTGCGCCCCCCGTGGCCCCTCACCTGCTGCGGGGGGACTGGTCCGCCACCGCCTGCATCCTGTCGCGCACGGCCTAGGGCGATCGCCTCGGGGGGTTGGGGGCACAGGCCCTAGGGGCAGCGGCGGCTAGACAGCCCTCGACCCTTGGGGTTGAATTGAAGGGAAGGCGGGGGCAGCGCCAGCGCGGGTAATTCCGTGGGTGATTCCGTGCAGTCACCGGGGCCGCCCCCCTCACCCATTCTTCGATCGCCCCCTAGGACTCCGCCATGAGATTCGGCATCGACATCGGCCACAACGCCTCCCCCGACATCGGAGCCACCGGCATCCGTCAAGAGGATGACCTCACCCGTGAAGTGGGCACCCGCGTCATCACCCGGCTGCGATCGCTCGGCCATACGGTCATTGACTGCACCCCCAGCCGCGCCTCCAGCGTCACCAATTCCCTCTGGCAGCGGTGCAATACGGCCAATGTGAACCGGGTCGATCTCTTCGTGTCCATCCATTTCAATAAGTTCAATGGGCGGGCCAATGGCACCGAGATTTTTGTGGCGAGCGATGCGGGGCGATCGCGGGCTCAGCCGGTGCTCAATGCGATCATCGCTATGGGCTATTTCAACCGGGGCCTCAAGAATGGGGCGCATCTCTACGTCCTGCGCAACACGGCGGCCCCGGCCATGCTGGTGGAATGCTGCTTCATCGATTCCCGCGCGGACATGGATCGCTACAACTCCGATCGCATGGCCGACGCGATCGTCCAGGGTCTCACGGGCCAAACGGCTCCCCCCGCCCCCCCCGATGAGGACAGCAAACCCGTCACCGAAATCCTGCAACTGCAAAAGACCCTCAACCAGTTGCGGATCACCGACGCCAATAATCGCCCCCTGACGGAGGACGGCCTCCCCGGCCCCGCAACGGAGGCGGCCACCCGCAAACTCCAGGCGGTGCTGGGGCTGGCGACGGATGGCATCGCGGGCGAGCGGACCTGGCGCAATATCCGGCAGGTGTTGGCCAAGCCGACGCTGTATTACAACCACGCGGCGGGGCCAGCGGTGCGCTACCTGCAATTCCGCGTGGGGGCGGATGTGGACGGAATTTTTGGACCGGGCACCCGGGCGGAGGTGATGCGCTTCCAGAGCATGAACCGGCTGGTGGTCGATGGCATTGTGGGGCCGGCGTCCTGGCGTGTGTTGATTGGCTAGGGTGGACCGGGCGATCGCCGCGATGGGTGGAGGCTTCGCCGCGATCGCGGGGGGCCTGTTCCGGAAAGCTGGGAGCTAGGATAGGAATCGTTGCCCGCAAGATTCAGTCTGCTCCCCATGCCTTCGGAACCGTCCAACGCCAGTGCATCGAACCCTTCAGTCCAGTCGTCGGCGGTCCCGCCCACGGAGGCGGCGGCGGGCGATCGCCCCAATGCCCTAGAGGAAATTGATCTGGAGGCGGAAATCGAAGCGGAGGAGGAGGGGACCGGGGCGTCCCCCTGGGCGATCGCGGCGGGGGTGTTGATCCTGCTGGTGATCGGCGTCGGCGGGTGGGGCCTGTGGCGGATCCTGAATCCAGCCCCATCCGAAGGGGACGCGGCGATGGCGGAGATGCCCCCGGCCCCGGCGGCGGTGGTGCCCGTGGGGGTGGGGACGGTGCTAGAAACCTCGAAGCTGGTGGGTACCCTATCGGCGGCGCGGCGGGTGACCCTGCGGCCGGAGGTGGAGGGGCGCATTGTGCGGCAGTTGGTGGAGTCGGGGCAGCCGGTGGCGGCGGGCCAGCCGATGTTTCAACTGTCGCCCCAGAAGCGGCAGGCGGAGCTGGGGGGGACGACGGCGGCGCTGGAATCCCTGCGGGCGGCGAGTAATCGCAGTCGGGCCGATGCGCGGACGATGCTGGCGGAACTGCGGGCGCGGCAGGCGGATCTGGCGGCCCTCCAGCAGGAGCGGCAGGGGGCGATCGCGGATTTGAAATTGCAGGTGCAGGATTTTGAGCGGACGGAGCAGTTGGTGGAAGAGGGGGCGATCGAGCGGCGGGAGCTGGATCTAAAAACCAGTGAACGCGATCGCGCGGCGGCCCAGGTGCGCACCCTCAATGATCGCATCGTGGCGGCGACGGCGGCGGTGGATGCGGCCAGGGCGCAACTGGAGCGGGCGGAATTTGAAATTGCGGAGGCGGATGGCCGCTACCAGCAGGCGGAGGCGGCGGTGGGGTTGGATGTGGCGCGGCTGCGGGAAACCCAACTGCGCGCCCCCATTGATGGCCGGGTGGGGGATTTGGCGTTCAAGCTGGGGGATTTTGTGCGCCCGGAGGATGCGATCGCGGAAATCATCGACAATCGCACGTTGGAGCTGCGGCTGTCGGTGCCTCTAGAGCGGGCTCCCCAACTGCGGCCCGGTCTGCCGGTGCAGATCTCGACGCCCCAGGGGCAGGTGCTTGGGACGGGGCGCATTAGCTTTATTTCGCCCACCGCCGACAACGAATCCCAGACGGTGCTGGTGAAGGTGGCGATCCCGAACCGAGATGGGCAGTTGCTCGATGGGCAGTTTGTCCAGGCGACGGTGCTCTGGAGCCAAAAGCCTAATTCCGTGGTGGTGCCCGCGACGGCGGTGGTGTTCCAGGGCGATCGCCAGTTCGTCTATGTGGTGAGCGGATCGCGCGATCGCGCCACGGTGCGGCAGCAGACGGTGCAGGTGGGGGCGGTGCGCAACGGGCAGGCGGAAATTTTGCAGGGGCTCAAGCCCAATGATGCGGTGGTGGCGACGGGCACCCAGCGCCTGTTTGATGGGGCCGCGATCGCGCCGCAGCCGTTCCAGCCACCCCAGGGAATGCCCGGATCTGGATCTGGAGAGGGGGCCGGGGGGCCGCAGGAGCGCGATCGCCCCGCCGCCCCCAGTCCGAGTCCTAGCCCTAGCCCTAGCCCCTAGGGAACTTTGGGGTGATGGGTGGAAATGCCCTCCCTAGCCTTCCCCCGTCACCGCCAGTTCCCCCACCCAAACGCGGGGGCAAATGCCGCCGGGGGTGATTTCCGTCGCCGTTTCCACATGGACGATCGCCTGGAGCAGGTCCCTAAAATCCCCCGCCACCGTGGCCGATTCGATGCTGATGCGATCGCCCCCCTTCAGGAGCCAGCCGTCGAAGGGCAAGGAAAACGACCCTTCCAGGGAATTGACCCCCGCGTGGAGGGCGTGGAGTTCATCGACCAGGATCACGTTCTCCGCCGTCGCCACATCGTAGGAGCCCGAGGCCGCGTCCGCCGGTTGCGCCGCCACCACGTGATAAAACTCGGGGCTGATGCTCACCTTTGCACCGATGCTGGCGTGGCCCGTCGGCGTGGCCCCCAGGCGTTTGGCGGTGCCCGCGCTGTGCAGGAAGCTGGTCAAAATGCCGTTTTCGATCAGGGGCACCCGGCGGGTGGGGGTGCCTTCCCCGTCAAAGTAGGTGGCGGCTACGTTTTCCGGGTGGCGGGCGTCGTCATAGACCGACAGGAGCGGAGCGGCGATCGCGGTGCCCAAGGAATCCGGCGTCGAAAGGCTCTGCTTATCGAGAATGCTCTGGGCGTTGTAGAGGTTAGAAAAGGCCCCCAGCAAGCTCAAAAATGCTTCCGGCGACAGGACCACGGAATATTTGCCGGACTGGATTTTTTGGTAGTCCAAATGGGCGAGGGTTTTTTCCGTCGCCTCCCGCAGGCAGCCCTCCACATCCAGGCGGGCCAGATCCCGGGCGATGCGATAGGCTCCGGCGCTGCGGGGTTTGCGGTTGGGCTGCTCGGTTTTGCTCACCAGGTACATGGAGGCATAGGATCGCGCTTCCCGTCGCTCGGCCCCGTCGCTGTTGAGATAAAACTGTTCCGTATCCTGCTGGGCCAGGTTGTTGTAGGGCACCGCCGCGATCGCCTCGTGGGCCTCTAGGAAGCGCCGCTCCGCATCCACCAGGGTTTTGAGGAGTTCATCGATGGGGGCGTGGGGGGCCAGATCATCCTTGAGGTCCGCAATGGGCACCGTCGCCTCAGGACTAAAGTCCGGCACATGGTCGATCGCGCCGAAATCACTCGCCTCCTGGGCCGTCCGCAGGGCCAGCTCCAGCCCCGCCCGGTCACAATCCGTGGTGGACGTCACCCCCATGCGCCCGTCCCCATTCCACACCCGCACGGTCACGCTGGAGCGGTTGGCCGCCTTCACCTGTTCCGGTTCCCCGTGATCCACCTTGACGCTGCTGGAATCCACCGAGGAGCCGTAGATGTCAAATTTGTCGATGCCCAGGTCGCGGGCCAGTTGGTGGGCGTTGCTGGATAGGGTTTGGATGTCGATCATGGTTTGCCGTTAGGGTGTGCCGTGAGGGATCTGGGGGCCGGACGGGGCGATCGCCAGGGCGACGCTTTTCGGGTTGCCTGGTCTATCTTGTCTATTTTGATGCAAAAGTTAACGATTGACCGCCAGGATTCCCGACCGGTCTTCGAGCAATTTGCGCCCAAATCCCCGCCTGCCCTCGAACCGATCGCGGGGCGATCGCGGCCTAGAAGGGAATGTCGTCGTAGTCCGGTTCATCGTCCGGGAGGCTCGGGGCCGGGGGCGGCGCGTAGGGGGCCGGAGCCGGGGCATAGGGGGCGGGGCTGGCGGACCGGGCGGCGGTGATCGGCGTTGGGGGCGTGGGCAGGGGCGCGGGGGGTGCCGCCATGGGGGTTGGGGCTGCTTGCATCGGACCCTGGGCCAACTGGGCGATCGCGTGGATGCGGCTGATGCGCAATTCCGCCCGTTTCTCCTTGAAACCCTCCGGGCGATCGATGCTATTCATGGTCAGCCGCCCCTCGATCAAGACGCGATCGCCCTGGCGGTACTGTTGATGGATCTCCGTCGCCAAATTGCCAAAGCCCACCGCCTTCACCGTCCCCGCCGGATCCTCGGGCCGCACACCGGGGAATTGCACCAGCATTTCCGCGATCGCCAACTGGTCCGGCGTATGGCGCAACTCCGGCGCTTTGATGATTTCCGCCATCAGCAGACAAGTGTTCATAACCGTCCATTTGCTCCTGAAATTCCCACCGTCAGTTTGAAGGCACCGGCCCCCCGAAACAAGTCCCCTAGACCGCACCCCCTAGACCGCACCCCCTAAACAATCTCAAACGCCTCCACATCCACCCCGCGATCGCGATCCACAAACAGGTGCAGCCGCTCCCGGTAATCCCGCAGGGTCTCATCCACCCAATGGCGGTTGCAGCTATCCACAATCACATGCACCAGCGGCTCCCCCGCATCCGGCAGCAGCAGCACCCAGCCATCACTGGCGCGATCGTGGATCTTCACCCCATCCACCAGCTCCAACGTCTCCGGCGCGTGGGTTTCCACCAAATGCCGCATCAGCGCCCCCTTCACCGTCCAGGGGCACCGCACCGTACAGCACTTGTGATAGACCCGGGGCAGCTCCTCCGCCCGAATGTACGCCAGCGATCGCTCCTGGAGCGTCAGCATCTCCACCAGCTTCGCCACACTGAACATCGCATCAAACCCCGGATGGAGATCCGGAAAAATAAAGCCCATATCCCCACTGCCCCCCAGCACCACATCATGGTTCGCGTGGCAGGTCTCCATCAGCGCCGTCGGATTCACCTTCGTCCGCACCACCCGGCCATCGTGGCGACGGGCAATGCGCTCCACCGCACTCGACGCACAGGCCGGCACCACCACCGTCCCGCGCGGATGGGCCGTCAAAATCGTATCCACCATCAGCGCCGTCAGGGTTTCCCCCCGCACCTGGCCCCCCGTCTCATCCACCAGCACAAACTGCTCCCCATTGGCGGCCATCTGCACCCCAAAGGTGCCCTGCACCGCCTCCACCACATGGCCCAACTGAATCAGCAGGGATTCGCGCTCCACCCACGACGGCACCGTTTGGTTCAAGCTGGCATTGAGCACCACCGCATCGCAGCTATATTTCGCCAGCAGTTGCGGCAAAATCGCCCCGGACACCGCATAGGCATAGTCCACCACGATTTTTGACTTGCTGTAGCGGATGGCCTCCAGGTTCAAATGGCGCTCGAACCCCCGGCGATAGAGGTCAATCACCTGGCTGGGGTAGGTGACATCGCCGATTTCGTCAATCAGGGCGCGGCGCAGGTCTTCCTTGAAATAGGCCCCCTCGATCTTTTTCTCCTTGCCTTTGGAGATGTTGATGCCCTTTTCGTCAAAGAATTCGATCAGGATCTGATCGGGCCGCTCCGGGTGGACCCGCACATGGATGCCGCCGGTGACCTTGAGGGTGGGCACGGCGGACCGGGCGACGGGGATGGCGGTGGCTTCGAGGTTTTGCACATGCACCCCCACGGACATCAGACCGGCGATCAGAGATCGCGTGACCATGCGCGAAATGCTCCGTTGATCCCGCGACACGGACACCTGGCTACCGGGGGAGAGGGTGGAGCCATAGGCCGCCCCCAGCTTCACGGCAAATTCCGGCGTGATGTCAATGTTCGCTAGCCCCGCCACCCCCCGCTGGCCAAAGAGGCTCCGGTGGGCGCTCTGGCCCCAGATGAGGTTGATGTTGAGCATGGCCCCGGCTTCCACCTGCTTGCTGGGCCAAACCCGCACAAAGGGGCTGATGTGGGCCTCTTCGCCGATGCTGGACAGGGACCCGATCACGGCCCCTTCGAGCACATGGGCGCGGCGATCGACGCGGGTGCCCCGGGCGAGGATGCAGGCCCGCAGGTGGGTTTCGTCGCCGACGATCGCGCCATTCCAGAGGATGGGCCGTTTGAGGTCCGCGTCCGCCCCGACGGTGACGTTATCACCAATGATCGTGCCCGCTTCGACGATCGCCCGGGGGCCAATGCGGCAGTTGTTGCCAATGAGGGCGGGCGCTTCGATGCGGGCCTGATCGTTGATGTAGGTGTTTTGGCCCACCCACACCCGAGGGGACACCTCCCGGTAGGCCACGTCTAGCTTCACCCGGCCATAGAGGGCGTCGTACTGGGCTTCGCGGTAGGCGTCCAGGTTGCCCACGTCGCACCAGTAGCCCTCGGCCACGTAGCCGTACATGGCTTCGCCGCGATCGAGCAGCAGGGGAAACAGGTCCTTAGAAAAATCACATTCCCGATTGACCGGCAGATGGGCCAGGACCGACGGCTCCAGGATGTAGATGCCCGTATTGACCGTATCGGAGAAAATTTCGCTGGTGGAGGGTTTTTCCAGGAAGCGCACGATGCGATCGCGCTCGTCGGTAATCACCACGCCGAATTCGATGGGGTTGGGCACCCGGGCCAGCACAAGGGTCGCCACCGATTGCCGTTCCCGGTGAAACGCGATCGCGGCGGACAGATCAAAATCCGTAATGCTATCGCCGCTGATGACCAGGAACGTCCCTTCGAGCAATTCCTCAACATTTTTGACACAGCCCGCCGTCCCCAGGGGATGATCCTCCTCGACGGCGTAGGTCATGCGGACCCCGAACTCCGTGCCGTCCTGGAAATAATTCCGCATCGCGTCCGGCAAATAATGGAGCGTGGCGATGATTTCGAGGATGCCGTGGCGCTTGAGCAGGTTGACGATATGTTCCGCGATCGGGCGGTTCAGCACCGGCACCATCGGCTTGGGTAAATCACAGGTGAGTGGCCGCAACCGCGTGCCTGAGCCCCCCGCCATCAATACTGCGCGCATGATTCCTCCGTTGCTATCCAGGGCGAGGTGGGCCGGGGCTGGCGCTGGCAGGGTCATCAGGGAACCGACCTCACTTCACCGCCCCGTCGGTTGGGTGCCCTCTTCCCGGTGGGGGTCCATGGTGGGGATGGCCCGTTCCTTGGGGGAGACGCGATCGGCACACCACTTCAATCCTAGCCAAGGAGACTGGGGGCGGCAGGACGGTTGCAATTTGTTGCACTCTGGCGCTGGGGGGGGTTGGGGCGGGCTCTGTTTCCGGGCGAGTGTTTGTAGAATTGCTCTGGAGGGCGCGATCGCCGCTGGCAAGGCCCACCGCTGGATTTGAGGACGAGGTGGCCCCCAGGGACGGTCCTAGGGCCGAAAGGGGCTAAAATCCTTTGCCACCAACGGGTTGATTACTGTAACCAGAAGGAGCAACATCCATGGCAAAGCTTCTGATTCTTCTACTGCTGGGGACCTACTGCTGGGTGGGTTGGCGCTTTTGGAATGGGTTCCGGCGCACGAACTTTTCCCAGGGGCGGCTGCCGTTGACGCTGCTGTGGCCGGTGCTGCTGATCTCGAATCGGTCCTATCGCCAGAATTTCCAGAAGGCCCTCAAGGGACGCTAGGACGCGATCGCGCCGCCACCGCCCCCACTTGACCGATACCCACCACCGATCCCCTGCGAGGGGCAAGCAACAGGTTTCCATGTCCTTTCAATCCTTGCCCAAGGGGAACGGCGCGATCGGCCCCTGGCAGGCGGCCCTCGATGCCGTCAATGTGCGCTACAGCCATGAGTTTCGCCGGGAGCCCTTCAATGTGCCGGATGAGGTGGCCGCCATGCCCATCTATCAGGATTTCGTGGCGGGCAAGCTGTCCGGGCGCATCGCTACCCCCTTTTGGCAACTGCTCCTGCCGAAGAAAAACTGGCGCTGTCTGGATTTGGGCTGTGGCCTGAGTTTTTTGATTTATCCCTGGCTCGATTGGCAGGCCCTGTTTCAGGGGCGCGACATTTGCCCGGTGGCCTGCGAATTTCTCAATTCCCGCGCGCCGCAATTGAATTCAAAGCTCTTTAAGGGCACCCTCTGCGGGGCGGCCCACCAGTTGGAGGATTACGCGCCGAAATCCTTTGATTTGGTGGTGGCGACGGGGGTGAGTTGCTACTATCCCCTGGACTATTGGGAGGTGGTGCTGGCCCAGGTGAAGCGGCTGCTGGTGCCCGGAGGGACGTTCCTATTTGATGCGATCGCGCCGGAGGCTCCCCTGGCGGAAAATTGGGCGATTTTAGAAACCTACCTCGGGGCGGAAGTGTTGCTGGAAGGGGGCGATCGCTGGAGCGCCTTGGTCAAATCCGCGGGCGGCCAAATCACCAAAACCCTCGACGGGGAAGTCTTTCGCGGCTATCGGGTCAAATTTCCCTAGGGTAGAAGCTTGGGCAAAGCAAAACGCTCAAAAACTATTCCATGGGCAATTCGACAATGAAGCGCGTCCCCTGGCCCAGGACCGACTCGCAGGTGAGGGTGCCCCCATGGCGCTCCACCACGATCTGATGGGCGATCGCCAGCCCCAGCCCCGTCCCCTTGCCCACCGCCTTGGTGGTGAAGGACTTATCAAAAATTCGCGCCTGCACCTCCGCTGGCATCCCCAGGGCGTTGTCCGCAATGATCACCCGCACGCGATCGTCCTCGGGATTGGCCGCCTCGATCAGTTCCGTGGTCAGGATGAGGCGATCAGGATCCTCCACCAGCTCCTCATAGGGGCGATCGCGCTCCTCAAACGCATCGATCGCATTGGCCAGCAGATTCATAAACACCTGATTAATCGGCCCCGGATAGCACATCACCGACGGCAGCGACCCGTAGTGGCGATCAATCACCACCGGCGGCCGCGCCTGCTTCCCCTTGAGGCGATGCTGCAAGATCAGCAGCGTACTATCGAGCCCCTCCTCTAGGGAAAACTCCACCTTCTGGGCCGTATCCGCCCGCGCAAAGGTCCGCATCGACCGGCTGATCTGCATAATCCGCGTCGTCCCCTCATCCATCGACAGCAGCAGGGCGGGCAGATCCTTGCGCACAAAATCCAGCTCGATCTCCTGGGCCAGCTTCGCCAGCTCCGGCGGCGGGTCGGGATAGGTTTTGGTATACAGGTCCAGCAGGCGGATCAGATCCTCCGCGTAGGACTGGGCGTGCTTGAGGTTGCCGGTCAAAAAGCTGACGGGATTATTAATTTCATGGGCGATGCCCGCCATCATTTCCCCGAGGGTGGACATTTTTTCCTGGGCGGCGATCAGCCCCTGGGATTCCCGCAGTTCCTCCATGGTTTTTTGCAGTTGGGCCGTGCGCTGGGCGACGCGCTCCTCGAGGGTTTGGTTGAGGTGGCGCAGTTCTTCGTTTTTGGCCACCAGTTGGCGGCTCAGGGTGCGCAGTTGGAGATGCACCCCCACCCGGGCGATGAGTTCGTCTTGATTAAAGGGTTTGGTGATGTAGTCCACGGCCCCGGCCCGCAGGCCCCGCAGGCGATCGGCGGGATCGGTGCGGGCGGTCATGAAGAGGATGGGCAGTTCGCGGGTGGCGGGATCTTCCTTGAGGCGGCGGCAGGTTTCGTAGCCGTCGATCCCCGGCATCATCACGTCCAGCAGGACCAGATCGGGGGGGGCGTAGTGGATTTGTTCGATCGCGCTTTCCCCGTCGATCGCCACCCAAACCTCTAGGCCAGCGGAGGTGAGGGCACCGGAGAGCACCTCCAGGTTGGTGCTGTTGTCATCCACCACGAGGACGATATTGGCGGGGGTCACGGCGATCGCGTCGTCGGTGCCGGGGGGGGAACCATTCCCGAGGCCGGAACCGCCGCCGCCACCAGGGCTGCCCGGCGGGGACGACACCAGGGCGGAATAGGGGGGGCGATCGGTGGGGTTGGGGGCGTTGGCACTCATGGCGCGGTGGGGCAAGGCGGCGGGACGGGGGATGGCTAAGGGGCGGTGGCGGCGTTGACGTTGGTGGCGGCCGTTGTGGCGGGGGGGGCGGGGGGCGGATCGGGGGGCGGAGGGAGGGGGACCGTCGCTGCGCCGTCGCAGAGGCGATCGCGGCCCTGCTGTTTGGCGAGGTAGAGTCCGCGATCGGCCAGGTCCAACAGGTCCGATGGGGGGCGATCGCGGCTCGGAATCAAGGTGGCCATGCCGATGCTGAGGGTCACAATCCCCAGGGGCGATCGTTGGTGGGGAATGGCCTGGTGGTGGAGGCGATCGCGAATCATCCCCGCCACCTCCAACGCCCCCTCCGACTGGGTATCGGGCAACACTAGCGCGAACTCCTCCCCCCCATAGCGCGCAGCCAAATCAAACGGTCGCCGCGCCGACACCGCCAGGGCCTGGGCAATGGCCATGAGACATTCATCCCCCGCCGGATGACCATAGGTATCGTTATACGCTTTGAAGTAATCTACATCGCACAGCAGCAGCGACAGGTGACGACCATGACGGATTTGCTGCTGCCAACAGTGGTGCAGGTACCGGTCAAACTCCCGCCGGTTCGCCAGCCCCGTCAACCCATCGGACGTCGCCAGCTTTTCGAGCCGCCCATTGGCCGCCTGGAGCTTTTCCTCCGCCGCCTTGCGCCAGCGGATCTCCTCCTGGAGCTTGCGGTTCGAGGCCCGCAGATCCCCCTGGAGCTGCTGCATTTTGAGGTGGGTATAGGCCCGCGCCTGGACCTCCAGCACATCAAAGGGTTTGGTGACATAATCCACCGCCCCCACCTGGAAGCCCAGCACCTTGCGCTCCACATCCGCGAGGGCCGTGGTGAAGATGACGGGAATGTGGGCCGTCACGGGGTCGGCCTTGAGGCGGCGGCAGGTTTCAAAGCCGTCGATCCCCGGCATCATCACGTCCAGCAAAATCAAATGGGGCTGGGCGTAGTGGCTTTGTTCGATCGCGCTTTCGCCGTCCGTGGCCACTAAGATTTCCCAGCCGCGATCGCCCAGGGCACTGCACAGCAGATCCAGGTTGGTGGGATTATCGTCCACCACCAACACCACCCAATGGGTTTCCGGCTCCGCCGATGCGATCGGCAGGGCAGGGCCGACGGACGACGGCGGGGGCGACACCGGGGGGGGATGGTTGTCTTGATCCATGGGGTTCGTCAAGCGTTGGGACTAGGGCGCTGGGGGCCTGGGGCTGCCGCCGGTGCTTGGGGTAGACCGCAGGCGTCAGGGCTTGGGGGCCTTAAGAACAGGCTTCGGTCAGAAACCGCTGGAACCGGATTGATGGGGGAATCGGGGGCACGGGGGGCGGGGGCTAGGGGGCTCGGTATTGATCAATGAACTTGCGCAATTCCTTGATCTGAAAACTGCGGGCGAGGCGTTGGACCTCCGTGGCGAAGGGTTGCAGGGTGGCGTCCTCGCGGGCGAGGCGATGGGCCTCCTCCTGGATGCGGTTGGCGTTGCCCCGCATGGCTAGCTCGAAGAGGGTGTCGAGGATCGGGCCACTGGGGGGCACCAGGTCCGCCGGGGTGGGGCGATCGGGGCCGATCGCGGCGGCTGGGGTGGCGCTGAGGGTGTTGCTGCTGCCGCTGACGGTGAGGGTGGCGGGGGCCAGGGCGGCCATGGTGAGGCTGGCGCTGCCCTTGACCTCCGTTTCGCTGTAGATCCATTCCAACTGGAGGTGGCGGTGCAGTTGCTCGAACAGTTCGGCGGCCTGGAGGGGTTTGGCTAAAAAGTCGGTGGCTCCGGCCTGGAGGCTGCGCTCGCGATCGCTCAGGAAGACGCTGGCGGACCAGACGATGATCGGGGTGCTTTTGAGGTGGGGCAAGTTGCGCATTTGGCCGATGAGGGTGTCCCCTTTGCAGTCGGGCAAATTCAGGTCCACGATGATGGCGTCGGGGGCGCGATCGCTCACCTGTTCGAGGGCTTGGGCTCCGGTTTCGGCGGCCTTGAGCTTGAAGCCCAACGGCAGCAGGAAGCTGGCGATCAGGTCGCGGTTGGCCTCCAGATCGTCCACGATCATCAGGGCGCGCCGATCGCCCCGGTAGCCGACGATCGCCTGGGTGTCGCCACTGGCCCCGCTGAGGGTGAGGCTTTCCGTCGCGATCGCCCGACCGATGGGCAACTCCAGATCAAACCAAAAGGTGCTGCCTTCGCCCGGTTCACTGGTCACCTGGATGCGGCTATCCATCAGCTCCACAATCTTTTGGCCGATCGCCAGCCCCAGCCCCGTGCCCTTGTCCTGGAAGGCGCGATCGCCCACCTGCTCAAAGGGCAAAAAGATCTTGTGCAACTCCTGGGGCGACATGCCAATGCCCGTATCGCTCACCTGAAACCGCAGCCGCTGCCGTTCCTCGCCCCCGGCCCCATCCCGCTCCGGCTCCCCCAAGGGCGACACGGTGAAGGTCACATTGCCCTGCTCGGTGAATTTAATGGCGTTGCCCAACAGGTTGAGGAGCACCTGCCGCAGGCGTTTCTCGTCCGCGTAGACCGTCGCGGGCAAATTCTGAAAGCCATAGCGAAATTCAATGCCCCGCTTTTCCGCCCGCACCCGGCACATGTCCACCGCCGTCTGCAAAAAGGCTGGCAGTGAAAAGGCGGCGGGCCGCAGTTCCATCCGCTGGGCTTCGATTTTCGACAGGTCCAGCACGTCCTCGATCAGGGTCAGCAGGTGGGTGCCGCAGTTGTAGATCGTATCGACGGAGTGGCGCTGGGAGGTGCCGATCGCGCGATCGCGCTGAAGAATCTGGGCGTAGCCGAGGATGCCATTGAGGGGGGTGCGCAGCTCGTGGCTCATGCTGGCCAAAAATTCACTCTTGGCGCGGCTGGCGGTGGTGGCGGCCTCCTTGGCGCGATCGGCGGCCTCCTTGGCCTCCCACAGCTCGAAGGTGCGCACCTGCACGCGGATTTCCAATTCCTCGAAGGCGTCCTTCAGGCGGCGGGCCATTTGGTTAAACGACAGGGCCAGCCCCTCCAGTTCCCGGATGCCCACGGCGTCCATCACCTGGCGATCGATTTTGCCCGTGGAGGCGATGCCCTCCGCCGCGTCGATCAGTTCCAGGATCGGGCGGGTGATCCAACGGGTGGTGGCGACCCCCAGCACCGCCGCGATCGCCAGGGCCGCAAAGCACAGCAAAATGGCATTGCGCGTATTTTCCCGCACCCGCGCCGTGAAGTCCGATTCGGGAATGGCGATCGCCACGAGCCAATCGAGCCCCCGCCCATCCCGGAAGGGCCGCACGCTAATGAATTGGCGGCTGTTGGAAAAACTGGTCACCAGGCGCGTCGGGCCATTGATCGCCTCAAAACTGCCGTACTCCTTCAGGAGCCGATAGGCCGTATTGCGCACCTGGGGATTCTCACTCGCCAGGGCGGAAACCCGGCTGGGGCGGTTGTTGCCATCGATGAACAGGGGCGGCAGGTCGGAGCTGGCCACCAGGTCACCCGATCGCTCGATCGCGAACACCTGGCCGTTTTCCCCCACCTTCAGCTCCTGCAAAAAGCGGCTGATTTGGGTGATATCAAAATCCACCGCCAGCACCCCCTGCCAGTTGCCGTCGCGATCGCGCAGGGGCCGTGCGGCGCTGATGGTCAAAATCGGCTGGATCGCATCGGCATAGATCGGCGACCAGGTGGCCTGCCCCGCCGCGATCGCCGACTGGTACCAGGGCCGCAACCGAGGCTCAAAGGCCGGCACCCGCTCCACCACAGCCCCCCCCTCCTGGCCCGGTGCCGTCAAGGTTTGCAGCACCAAAGCGCCCCCCGTGGCCGCCTCCCGCCGCCAGCGCAGATCCCGCCGCCCCGGCCCCACCCGCTCCACCCCCTGGAAACTGCCATCGCGGCGACCCAAATACAGCAACTGGGCCGACGGATTCAGCGCCCCTTGGTACCACAAATAGCGCTCTAGGGCCGCGCGATCGTTCGGATCGAGCAAATCCGCCTCGATCGCGGCGGCAGTACTGGCCAAAAACGCATGGGGCTGGTCCGTATAGCCCTGGAGATAGACATGGATGCGATCGCTAATTTCCTTCTGGAGCTGTTCGACCAAATCATCAACGGTCTTTTCGCCATTGCGCAGGGCCATGGTGGTCGTCAGGGCCACCACCACAAAAATCTGAATGATGAACGGAACAATCAGAATGAAGCTGAGGGAAAGTTTGCCACCATCTTTAGGAGTTGGTGGCCGCAGGGAAAACCAGCCCATGGGTGATTCGCACAAATCGCCGCCAGCGGTGGACGACGGTGAGGGGCGTTGCGGCAATGGGAGCGACCCCGCTGGGGGCCGACGGCGATGGGCCCTGACGATGGCAACGCCGATGGACAAAAGACTAAGCGAGTTGGACCGCCCGGGGCGATCGCCCTGGGACCGTCTGGGGGCCGTCTGGGGTGCCGAAGATTTGCGGGGCCAGGGGTCTGGCGGGAAGATCCCAAAAATCCAAGGCCCAAATCGGTGCGGGGCAATGCGGTGGCAACTCTTGGGGAGCCCTAGGGGAAAACCGGCGGGACTCCAAGGCCATTGTAGGGGCTAGGGGAGGGGGCGGCTGTTCGTCGCGATCGCTTATGGCTCGGTTCTACGGTTGCCCTGGGGAACGATCCGGTGGATTGGCGGCGGGGGCGGGGAGGCCCTAGCGATCGCGGGCCGCCAGGATCCGTTCAATGAGATTGCTGGTGCCCGTGGGCAGTTCAATGGCGATCAGTTCAATGCGCCCCCCGAGGGACTGCACCAGGGGCGCTTCCGGTAGGGTGGCCAGGTCGTAGTCGCCCCCTTTGACATAAATATCGGGTTTGAGGGCGGCGATCGCGGCTTCGGCGGTGGGTTCCTCGAAAATGACGACCCCATCGATGGGTTTGAGGGCCGCCAACACTTCCGCCCGCTGGTCCTCCGGCACAATGGGCCGCGCGGGATAGCCCACCGGAGCCGGTTTGAGGCCGCGCACGGAGCGATCGCTATTCAACCCCACCACCAGCGATCGCCCCAGGGATTTGGCCGCCGTCAGGTAGCGCACATGGCCCGCATGGAGCAAATCAAAACAGCCGTTGGTGAACACCAGCGGTCGCCAGCGTTCCGGGTCCGCCGCGATCGCCCGCTGCAAGGCCGCCAGCCCATACACCCCCCGAAGTCCAGGGTCTGCCCCCGCGCGATCGCATCCCATCAACCGCTACCCCCCACTACGCCTCGTTTGAATTAACCCGACCATGAAACCATGTCATGATCTAGAAACAATACTTCAAACTCGGTAGGGGAGCTGCGATCCGTTTCGGTAACAATCCTTAAAAAGGCTGGGTTGTCGCCTTGGGATCCCCGTTGGAAGCCCGCCCCGCCTGTTCGTGCCGTCCCCCCATCCCGTGGTGCTATGACCCCCAGTTTGCGCGATCGCGTCTCGGCCCCTGCCCGTTCTGACCTGCCCCCGTGGCACAAGCCGTTCCAGCGGCCCGCGATCGAATTTGGCCCCGCCCCCTTGACCCCCCTGGCCGGTCGTATCCCCGAGGGCCTGCGGGGTACCCTCTACCGCAACGGCCCTGGGCGGCTTGAACGGGGCGGAGTGCCCTACGGCCATTGGTTTGACGGGGACGGGGCGGTGTTGGCGGTGCGCTTCGAGGGGGGCCAAGCCCGCGCCACCTACCGCTATGTCCAGAGCGCCGCCTATCGCCAGGAGGAGGCCGAAGATCGCGCTATTTTCGCCAACTACGGCATGGTGCCCCCCGGCCCGTGGCTGGGGCGTTTTAATAAATCCCTCAAAAATGCGGCCAATACGTCGGTGCTGCCCCTGGGCGATCGCCTGCTGGCCCTGTGGGAAGGGGGTCGTCCCCATGCCCTCGATCGCGACACCCTAGAAACCATTGGGGAAGATGACCTGGGCTATTTGCGGGGCAGTGAAGCCTTTTCCGCCCATCCCAAGGTGGATGCCAAAACGGGGGCAATTTTCAACTTTGGCCTGGAGGTGGGGCCGCGTCCAGCCCTGCACATTTACCGGCTCGATGGCGCTGGGCGGTTGCAGCGGCGATCGCGCCTGCCGTTGAAAAATTTGAGCCTGATCCACGATTGCGTCTGGACCGGTCGCCATTTGATCTTTTGCATTCCCCCCGTGGGGATGCGTCTGCTGCCGGCGCTCCTGCGGCTGGAAAGTTTTAGTGAAGCCCTCACCTGGCAGCCGGAGGGGATGACCCAAATCCTGGTGGTGGACGGGGACACCCTGGAGGTGACGGCCCGCCTGGAAGCGCCCCCCTGGTTCCAGTGGCACTTTGGCAATGGCTGGACCGAGGCGGATGGGGCGATCGCCTTCACCCTCTGTCGCTATGACGATTTGGCGACGAATCAACACCTGCGGGAGATTCCCACGGGGCGGGTGCGGCGGGCGGCTCCGGCCCAGTTCGTTGAAGTGCGCATCGATCCGGCGGCGGGGCGGGTGCGATCGCAGACGGTGCTCTACGATCGCCACTGCGACTTCCCCGTGGTGGGGGCAACGGCGGTGGGCCAGCGGGGGCGCTACAGCTACCTATCGGTCCACCGGGCGGAATTCCGTCGGCCGGAGGACTATCGCCAGGAACTGTTCGGCGCGATCGCCTGCCACGATGCCCAGCGGGAGACGGTGGCGATCGCGGAGGCGGGACCGGGCCGCTACCCATCGGAGCCGATTGTGGCCATGGACCGCGATCGCAACGAAAGAAACTGGCTCCTGAGCGTGGTCTACGACGGCAACGGCGACCAAAGCGAACTGTGGATCTATGATGCCGCCGCGATCGCCCAGGGGCCGCACTGTCGCCTCGCCCTGCCGGGGGTGGTGCCCCACAGTTTCCACGGCATTTGGAGCCCCGCCTAGGGATCTCGTCGCGGTTCAGGGCAGATCAAGCCACGGACGAGATGCGATCGCGGCGATCGTCGAGCCAATCCGCCAGAAAGCCATCCAGCCATCGGGACGCCTCCGGGCCGTGGTGGCGGTGCTGTTCGAGCTGCTCCTCCCGCGATCGCGCCCCCGGCTTCGTCAGCAGATCCGCCCCGCGATCGCACCAATTCTCAAGGATCGTCCGCGTCGCCTCCGGGTGGAATTGCAGGCCATAGGCGCGATCGCCATAGGAAAACGCCTGATTCGGAAAGGTTTCACCCTTCGCCAGGGCGATCGCCCCCGTCGGCACCTCAAACCCCTCCTGGTGCCAGTGGAACACAAACCGCGCCGAGCCGAAGTGGGGTGATTCCGCCCCCGCGCCCGCCACCACCGGCCAAATCGGCCAATAGCCAATCTCCCAAACCCGCTGCTCATGGGGAGCCACCCGCCCCCCCAGCACCCGCGCCAGCAACTGCCCCCCCAAGCAAATCCCCAGCAGCGGCACCTGCGCCCCCAGCACCGCCTCCATCCACTTCAACTCCGCGCGGATGTAGTCCAAATGATCATCATTGGCACTCATCACGCCCCCAAAAACGATCACCCCATCCAGCGATCGCAGCTCATCCTCCAGGGGCAGCGCATCCCCCCGGCTCGGCATCCGCACGTCCAATTCATAGCCCCCGCGCCGCAGCCAGCGCCCCACCCGGCCCGGATCCGCCGTGCCCTGGTGAACCACCGCCAGCACCCGCCGCCGGTCCCGCCGCTGCCCCGCCGTCATTCCCTGTGCCATGGGCCGTTTCGACTCCCCTGCCAACTGGTTTTTTCCCTAGGGTAGCGATCGCGCCGCCGTCCGTTCTGCCACCCAAGCGACAGCAGGCCAGTCTCGAACCCCGCCTAGGCCGGTAGGGCCGCCCCCTCCTCAAACACGGCCCGGTAGGTGGGCAGCAGCCACGCCGGGAGCCGCTGATCCGCATTGCCCACCTTCATCTTTCCGGGCGGGTAGTACATCATCGCCCCCAGGAACGCCCTGAGGCCCGCCGGTTTCTCTAGGCCCGTCGCCACCTGCTGGGCGAGCTGCTGGAGGGTTTGGGTTTCCTCCGGCGTCAGGGCTTCCCGCTGGAATCCGCAGCGCAGGTAGGATCCGTAGCGCCGCCCGAATTCGCTATTGAACACGGCCTCCAGGCGATCGTCCGGCACGCTCAGCCACAGTTGGGTCACCTGCGATCGCATCTCTCGCAGTTCCGCCGCGATCGCCGTATCCGTCGGATCAATTTCGTAGAGATTCGTCAAACCCAGGAGCCGATTGAGGAACACCATATCCTCCAGCTTCTCGATGGCATTGGTGGGGGGCGGCGCGATCGGGGGCGGCGCAGTCACCACCGGACTAGCTGTCTGGGTTGGCACCGGTTCCGATGTCGGCACCGTCCCTGGTACCAAGGGCTCTGAGCGCGTCACCTCAAACACCGTCCGATAGTCCGGCCACAGCCAAGCCGGGAGCCGCGTCTGGGCATCCCGCACCTGCATCTTGCCCGGTGGGTAGTACAGCATCACCCCCAGGAACGCCTTGATGCCATCCGGCTGTTCGAGCCCCGCCGCCACCCGCTGACTGAGGGCCTGCACAAAGGCGGTTTCCTCGTCTTGCAGGGGCTCATTCTGGAACCCGCATTGCAGAAGCGCCCGGTACCGGTTCCCGAATTCGCTATTGAACACGGCCTCCACGCGATCGCCCGGCACCGACAGCCAGAATTCCGCCACCTGCCGCCGAATTTGCCGCAATTCTTCCACAATGCTTGGTTCGTCCGGGTCGATGTAATACAGGTTCGCGCAGCCCAGCATCCGGTTGAGGAACACCATGTCCTCGGCGAGGTTGGTCGGTGCGGCCACTGGCGCGGGTGCTGAGGAGGGGGTGGGTTGGTGTTGCGCGATCACGGCGAGGGCTTCCGGTGACTCGAATACCGCCTGATAGTCCGGCAGCAGCCACCCTGGTAGGCGTTCCGCCGCATTCTGCACGCGCATTTTCCCTGGAGGATAGTACAGCATGGCCGCCATCAGCGCCTTAAGACCATCTGGTTGCTCTACCCCCTCTCCTACACGCTCAGATAGCGATCGCAGCCAATGCTGCTCCTCTGGCATCAGCGTCTGAGCCTGTACACCACTCTTCAAGAGGGCTCGATAGCACTGCCCAAAATCAGACCCATATATCTGCTCCAATCGGCCATAATCCACGGTCAACCAATACTCGGATAATTGCCATCGTAGCTGACGTATTTCCGTAATAGTATCGGGGCGCTGCGGGTCAATGTAGTATGAATTCACACACCCAAGTAAACGATGAAGAAACACTCCATCCGTTGCGATATCCTGACTATTGGTATCCGGTGTTGAGCTGATTTTAATAGGGCCACCACCATCCATTGCCGTGTTTTTGGGGGATAACGCCTTCTCGATAAGAGCGACTACTGAACTGGCAAGGTCGAAATCATGGTCATCATTAGAGTTAGACATACGGCTTGATTTTGTTGTCGATTCATCATGAGGAACATCGAGTCCCGGAGGAGAATTCTGTAGCCAGCTCATGTCTGCAGGGCCGCGCACACTTCCCCACAGAGACGTTAGGGGAAGATATTGCGTCAGACATAAAGTTGACTCGTGAAGGGCTTGCAAATAGGGAGTATAGATTCTGGACCAAACGACTTCCCAGTTGTCCGGACGTACATCATTGGGTGATACAGCGGCAAGATAACCTCTGTCTGGATCCAGTCGAATTCCCTGAAAATGGAAAAAGATCAGCGGCTGGTCGTCTACAAAAACCCTATCATCCTTGATACAGATGGAGTAGTTGGAAGCGTTCCAAAGAGCCAAGTTTGCCCCTTTGTGCTCAAGAGAGCAGACCTCAGAAAAACGCTCGAGCCAACTATCTAGATATTTTTGATCGGCAAATTTTCCATCTTCATATCGATCAAAGCACCACTCTAAGCATCGTTCTCTATACCACTCTAAGCAACCTAGTCCAGTTACGTTATTTCTGAACGATAGCCAGCCCACATTATAGATGCCGTAACGCTCAAGTGCTTTTCGCTCTGGCGAGAAACGATGGGGGATAATGGCAATAGAACTGTCATCAATTTCTTGAAAGACAGACTCAGGGTTGTCAAAGAAAAACAGGTCAGAATCAAGATAGGTAATTATATCAATGTCATGATTTTCCTTGAGGAGAAAAAGTGGAAAGCAAGGGGTGCATGTAAAGTAATATTCAACAGTTGTTCTGGTTGGTTTGACTTTCAGCAATCCCTGATCATAGTCTTCGAGATCTTTTAGAGGTATTGGGCATAAATTGGGAAGATTAAGAGTTTTAAGGGCCGTGTAACAGTCGGAGCTAAGGCATAAAATCCAAAGGTGAAATTTGCTGTTGTAATGCTCCCGGAGAGAATTGTAGAGCGCAAGACCTTTGGGTAGGTAGTTGTGATCAAAATAGGTGCAAAAATAACGCATAAGTTTAAGTTCGTTTGAGGAGACGTATGCAAAAGATCAGATTAAATATCTGATCTGGTCTGAATAGCAAAAGCTTTGATGTCTGTGTCTGCATTTGATTAGCTTTTCTGGCCCCATGCTTTCAAAGAGAGAATGGTGCGTTCGACTTGATCGTTTGTTAATTGAGGATACATGGGTAAACTGCAAATCCGGGGGCGAATACTTTCAGTGACGGGCAGACCTAGGCTAGTGGTGTGGTGATGTTGGTAAGCAGGTTGTTGATGAACAGGCATGGGGTAATGTAAGCCGGTGCCAATACCCTGATTCTTAAGGAATAACCGAAACTGATCGCGCTGATCGCACTGAATTACATATTGGTGGTACACATGCTTGACGGATAGCGCAATGGCAGGGGGGTGAAGTCTGGAAAGCTTTCCCAATGCGCTAGTGTATTGCTGAGCGATGGCTCGTCGGCAATCATTGTCCCTCTCCAAGTGACGTAACTTGACTCGCAGGACTGCTGCTTGAATTTCATCAAGCCGTGAGTTCAAGCCTGCTTCGTGGCTGATGTAGCGATCTTTCCAGCCATATTCCCGCAGGGACTTGGCGCGATCTGCGAGGACGTTGTTGTTACTAATCAATACGCCACCGTCTCCGATCGCCCCTAAATTTTTCGTTGGATACAAACTAAACGCAGCGAAGTCACCCCAGGTGCCGGTGGTGCGGTCTCCCAATTTGGCACCATGGGATTGGGAACAGTCTTCGATCACCGCAAGCTGGTGCTCTTCGGCTAAAGCCATGATCTCGGGCATGGCAGCAGGATGGCCGTAGAGGTGAACAGGAATCACGGCTCGCAGGTTCGGAAATTCCTGAATTGCTTGGGCAAGGTGCGTGGGATCGAGGGTATAAGTATGGGGATCGATGTCGAGGAGGATGGGGGTTGCCCCCACCAGTTCGATCGCGGCAACTGTGGCTACAGCGGTATGGGAAACGGTGGCCACAGCATCACCGGGACCAATGTCGAGTGATCGCAAGGCCAATTCCAAGGCGTCAGTGCCGTTTGCTACGCCAACTGCGGCGGTAACCCCGATGTAATCGGCGAATTCTTGCTCAAAAGCAGCAACTTCTTGACCCAAGATGTACCAACCGCTGGCCAAAACACGGGCGATCGCGGTTTCAATCTCAGCCTGGTGGGCCAGATAACTGGCTTTGGGGTCGGTTTGGGGAATCACGGTGTTGATGGCTTCGAGTACTAGACCGGATTTTGTCCCCCCTGAGCCAAGCCCATGATCGGGTCAACAATCCATACCTGAGTATAAAGGCTAGAGGTAGTGTGCTAGGTGCTCCTGATAATAGTGCAGCGATCGTGCCAATCCGGTTTCTAAGGAAACTTGGGGTTGCCAGCCTAGGCAGGTGCGTAATTGCTCGTCGCTGGCATAGTAGTCCCCGATGTCAATACGTTTGCGATCAGCAGGAAAGTCGTGCACCGTAAATGATCCGCCTCCGTGAAGGTCGATCATTAGTTGGGCTAGGTCTTGGAGCGGAATGGTGCGATCTCCTCCCACGTTAAATACTTGACCATTGGCAGCATCATTCGTGGCCGCTAACAGCATGGCGTTCACGGTGTCATCCACGTAGCTAAAGTCCCGTAGTTGTTCCCCGCCCCACACCTCAAAGGGTTTCCCTTGCACAAGCAAACGCAGCCAAATTCCTAGGAACGTCTGCCGAGCATCTTTAACTCGCATTCTAGGGCCATAGGTATTTGTGAGGCGTAACGCACAGGCCCGAATGCCATAAACATTATTGTAAAGAATGTGATACCATTCCCCGGCCATCTTATTGATGCCATTAACATCTACAGGCCGCAATAAATGATGCTCATCGACGGGCAAATAATCAGGCTTGCCATAAATTTGACGAGTGCTAGCAAAAACGATTTTGATGGCAGGATTATATTTGCGACAGGCCTCTAGGATAGATAGCTGGGCACGGCAATTGATCTCAAGATCGGTGTAAGGATCTTGCATAGAGTCCATGTGACTTGTTTGTCCAGCCAGATTGAAAAGATAGTCTTTTCCCTGGACGAGATAGCGCATACTATGCTCATCCCGCACATCTGAAATATTAATGATGACGTGATCTTGCACTGGTTCAATATTGAACCAATTTCCCCCGTATTCTGGGATTAAACTGTCAATCAAGGTGACTTTTGCTCCCTGACTGATAAGGGAGATCGCCAAGTTACTCCCGATAAACCCCAAGCCACCAGTGATTAGAATGCTTTTTTGGTGAAAATGAGATGTAGGAGTTACTGGACTCATGGGATGTTGCTCAAGGTGCGGAATTTAGTTTTAGAAACAAGAAGAGACCTTCCTGGTAGCACATTTCAAGCGATCCTTGCTTTTGGCTAACCATTACGTACACATTGTCACATGTCCAGGCTCGTCAATAAGGTTGTGTGTTTGGTCTAAATAGATTTGAAAAGAAAGCCCCGAGCTTCGGCAGTTTCGGGAGCCCCAGGAACGGCGAATTGTTCGGCAATCAGGAACTCACGCTGGAGTTGAAGGTGTGATTGCCCAGCGCAGTCTAAAACCGCTTGACGGTTTAAGAACCAGCCAATGTACTCCGTATGATACCCATAGGCATAGGGGCGTTGGACGACGACAAAGGATTGCGCCTGATGCACAACTGGCAAGCGAGTTAGGTAAAGATACTGGTCAGTGACTGTAGCTAAACGACCTAGAATGGTTTGCCAATCTTGGCAATATTGTAGGGAAGAACTGGACAAAACTAAGTCATAACGACGTTGGAAGCAGGCAACTTCATCTTCATAGAAGGTAGCTTGGGGTAACAGTTGCCGTCCTCCTTGGCAAAGCAGCGGGAGATCCTTGCAGTGATAGTCAATTTCTACATCAGGGAGCAGAGCTTGGGCGATTAGACAATATTGCCCAAGTCCTCCACCCCAATCGAGGATGGAAACTCGATCTTTTTTACGGGCGGCCAGAGCAAGGACATACCCAAAAGCCATCATGGTGTTGTGGGATCCGTAGCTGGCGGCGGTGACATTGGGGGATTCATGGCTGATACCCAAGGGCGAGGTGGTGCGTAGGGCAGCGGCAAAGTCATCCCATTTTGCCCGTTGGGTTTCAAGGATACTTTGCACATTCCAGCCCAGAATGTGGGGATCTTGGGTTTGCCAGCCCTGGGGCAAATATTCCCACTCCGGGCGATTGGGTGGGGGGCTGCTGTTTGCAGGATTAGAGGCCATCGCTGGGGCGGGGGGTGGTGCCGATCGCACTTGAATGGCGGGAATGAAGGGATCCCAGGTCAGTGCCAGGTTGAGGCTGGTGGTGTTGGGATGGGTGAGGCCGAAGTGCTGCTGAAGGGTGGGTTGGGTGTCCGCCGTCAGGGTGATTACTTGGCGGGCATGGTGGTAGAGTTCAGCTAGATCGGTCAGGCAAGGGGCAAAGTTGTGGGCAACCGTAGGATCGGCGGAAGCAACAACGATGACGTAGGGAATACCGCGATCGCGGGCGACCTGCTTGGCAGCAAAGTTGGAGAGGGGGCAGGCATCCCCGAAGATGATGAGTTCTGGTCGGATCTCGTTGACCCATTGCTCGAATGAGACGCGATCGCCCATGCCCAGATGAAACTCAGTTTGGGGATTGTAGGGCAGTGATCGCTGGTTGAAGCCACCCTGGGGCTTAGGGTTGGGGGTGATGCATGTGAGGGTATGACCGGCCGTCGCGAGTTGTTGGGCGATCACCAGGCGATGCTGGTCGAGATCCGGGTGATCGGGCCAATCCACTTGAAAGAGCACAGGAGCGTGGCCTTGGGGTGTAGCTGCTTGCGAGGACCGGGTTTGACGCTCTTGGGCAACGAGATCATTGGCGGCAGGATTGCGGGAAATCCGTAGCGGCAACTCTAATGTGCGACCTAGGGGTTTGGGCACAAATTGCTCACGAGCCAGAGTTGCATAAACCGACTTCACCTCTAGCAAGTTACCATCCTGAACCGCACGAATGCCGCGGTCAGCAGGAATCATCAACCGCCAATCGCACTCCAGCACCCGAAACCCAACTGACTGCGCTAGGTAGCGTAAACAGTCGGGGGTATATCGCCAGTAATCGTTGGGCGAAGGGTGGTAGGGGTAGGAGAATACCGTGGATAAAATCAAGAGTCCATCTGGACGCATGATTTTGTGAAAGGCTTCAAAAATCTCGAATGGGTTGTTGACATGTTCGAGAACACTTAAGCAGACAGCCGTGCCAAAGGCCTCTGGATATTTAGCTGGGAGTTCTTCAATGTAAGGCTCGCCGTTTTCGGGGTTGATGATGGCGTAGCCAGGGGCAATGTGATCGAAGGGGCGCTGTTGCAGCCCGACAAATCGTGCCTGCTGATCTCCAGTGCCTACCGTCAGGTCATAGTCAGCAATGACTGGTTGGGCTAGCCCACCGAGATCCACAAAGGGCTGCTGACAGCCATATTTCTCAACTTGCTGCGTAACGAGTCGGATATCGTCCCAAAACATTTCGCGATCGCTCTCCCCGGTAGCAATAGTGGATGGTGGGGCGGGCTGAGCCGCCGTTGCTGGCACTGGTTGACTCCCAGCAGGTCGGTTTTTTTCTCCCTTGGTCACTAACGATACAACAGTTGGGTGGGGGTCACGACCGGACAGATAGCGATGCACAATGGCATCTAGTTCGGCCATGCGGTGGCGATAGGTGTGGTCGCGGAGGGTGCGAGCTTGACCGGCACGGGCGATCGCCGCGCGTTCTGATTCATGATCAAGTAAATAGCGCACCTTTTCGATGCATTCTGCGGCATTGCGGTAGGTGACGACTTCGCGATCGGGTTCAAACAACTCATGCAGGTTGTCCTTGGCATCGGTGACTAAACACGTCCCCACACCCGTTGCTTCATACAACCGCATGTTGTTGGCATAGCGCTCTGCTACGTCAATGTGGCGATTGAGGGCCATCTTCGAGTTGGCAAGGAGCTGAAACATTTTCAGTCCCCAGGCTTCTCCGTGATAGCGCTGCTTCAAAGACCAGTCGTCTGGCAACAGGCTCCCACCATAGCCCCAACAATCAATGGGTGTTTGCCGGGCCACTGCTTCAAAAATTTGAATTCCGGCCTGATGGTTGGGTGAGAATCCCCCAATAAAGCTTGTGTTGTACGATGGGTAATTTTTCTGGATTTTGCTTAAGACTCTAGGTTCAAAAGCAAGCTGGAAATACTCACTTTGGGTTCCTTGATTCCGAAATCGGGAAACATAGTGCGGGAATGACGTTAATACTAAGTCATAAACACGAAAATCAAGATTAGATCGCAATGGACAGGCATTCTGACCAATAATTAATTTAACAAAGGGACGGACTGAACGTAATAACTCTTCCTGCGTCCAATTAATATCATGGATATACAAAATATCGGGACGATAAGTCTCGATTTGTCGTTGTAGAACCTGATGTTGCCAAGCATAAACTTCTTCAGGACGAGTTGGAAAACCCAAGTCACGAGCTGATTCCAGTGCCCATCGCTGTTGCAAAATTTGGGCATTAACAAGAATTTCTGTTGACTGATGTCCGAGATTTTGCAGATTCCAAGAGAAGAAATCGGAAGTCCCAAAGCATTGCTGTAATAAAACAAGCAGTTGATCCGCGTAGGAAGTCTCAGAGATTCCTGAGTGTGTACTATAGAATTCAGAAATAAATTCTTCGTAATAGGTCGTAGTAATAAGGTACTTCACAGGATTTTCTATAAAAATTTATGTCAATAACAGACTCTTTATCGTGGTTTTTCTAAAACCATGAGGATGCCATTATTTTGAAAGTGTTGTCTACCGGGATGGAGTTGTTGTAGGAGTGAGTGGGTATAGTCCGGGATAGGGCTCGGAAATGTTAAAGATAGGTTTTCAATATTAAATAGACTTTGATGCACAAAAGCTAGATAGTCTTCTGTAAACAGGCGATTGATGTGATGAGACTGATAAACATAGTAAACAATCTTTTGAGCTGTTTCGCGATCAGTATGTTGGCACAGATATTGACATAGTTCGGCGGGCTTCATCAAAAGGTGTCCCCAGGGCGGAATGGGAGATTGACCGTGGTTGAAAACTTGGCCGGTGCGATCACTGATTTGGGGCAGGTGGTGGCCATCATGGGCTGACCAGATGGGTGAAAACATCGAGAAAAGCTTGCCACCGGGCTTCAGGGCATGAAACATCTTGTCCAGGGCTAGGGGGAAGGGCTGGATGTGTTCAAAGGCAGCGATCGAAAAGATTAGGTCATAGTGTCCGTAGTAGGACTCTGGTAGGTCTTCAATATTGGCCCAGAGGAGACGATAGCGATCAGGGCGCATGGGGCCATAGCCTCGTTCGGCGATCGCCCCCACTGCTGGATTTTTGATGTCACTGCCCGTATGTACCGATCCACCGGCTGTCTGTAGTTCTGCTTCATAGGCGGGTGCTTCCAAGGCAGTCCAAGTCCTAGCTCCGAGATCATCAAAGACAAACTCTTGAGGTAGGCTACCTCCCACTTCAAGGATATGTTTGCCCTCAAAACCCACCATCTGCTCACAACATTGCGCGTAGCTAACATGATAGGTCAAACCAAATTTGGCTTGACACCTAGGCACTTGGTCACTGGTTAACAGCATACTGTATCAACACAAGGCATCTAGTGAGTCAAAAACCCAATGAGAATTTTCACGCAAATACTCAGGCATCATCATAAAGTGGCGACGCAACGAAAGGTGGGAGAAGATGTTAAACGCCCAGTAGCACCAATGTCGTTGTAGAGAGCGCGAGCCGCAAGGTGTAGGGAGCGACTCAGAATCCAAGGGAGGCGATCACGCTTCATAGTAAAGCTTCCAGGTAGACAACCCGCCGCACCTAAATCTGCGTTTGGCACATCACTCAGGTAGAGAATTGCTCTATAAACATCTCGTCCTTCGTCAACATGAAAGTAACTGGAACGACCAGTTCCATAAGCCAAGTCTTGATAATCTGACTGCCACCATCCCGCATGGGGAACTGATAACTCTAGAGCAAAGCCCGAGAGGGTAGAATGTTCGCGACGGGCAGAACGCATGGCAGAGCTGATTCCCAAGGCTTCAAATTGTTGATTGAGATATTGAACTATTTCGCGTGGAATTTGGTTAATAGATAACTCTTCACGGCTGTTGATCCCTTGGTCTGCTCGGGATTGAATCGTCTCCATCCAAAGTTGAAGGGCACGGTGAAGATTATGTACGATCTCTTGGGGAATGTGGCAAGTGAAAAAGCCTTGCTGCTCCAGCAACCGGTATATATTCAGCTCATGCTGATTGCTGACGACTGGATTCAGGGAGTTGCGACGCTCAAAGTAAGCCAAATCGTCAACTAAGATTCTGATCGTCTGTTGCCACACAGAAGTCAGGAATTCTTGGACATTCGGGATTTGAGATTTGTTTATGTTATTGAGATGCGTGAAAGTTTTAGCTAGCTTCGGTAATATTTTATGAATCGCGTCTTGTAGAGAAAGGCGATTACAGGACAGCGAGGTTTCTAAGGACAAGGACTCAATCTCATGACTAAGATCTTGGCAATCCTCCATCATTCTGTTCTCAAAACCACTTTGGGATAAGTGATAAGCTGAGAAGGCAGGATGCTGTGTATATTGAATCGTTTTTTCATTCAACCAAGGATGAGGATTAACTAAGTCATTCATGGCAAGGGCTAAATTCTGAGAGATTAATATCAACAGGTTAGGTTGTTTAACATATTAAAGGAATTAGACGAGTACATAAGGGTGAGTAACGATGGAGTGCTTGACCATTGGGAGCAATATAAAATACCTCTTTGTCATGTTGTCCTACAAAAGCAGTAACCTGGTCTCCAATACGTAATCCTTGTTCTCTAGCGCAGTTCACAAGAGTTCCTAGGTTGACACATTGTGATATATACTGAAACTTAACTCCAGGGTTGTTTTTTGGAAAATCATCTTGACCTGTAAAAATAAAGTGAAATATGCGGCGAAGTTGATGGATTATTTCTTGCTCTTCAACAAGAAAGCTGTTAGGTGACTGAGCTACTTTTAAATGGTTGTAATTGATTTCTAAGAGATCTTGACCACTAGTTATTGCGTCATGGAGTGTTTTAGCTTCTTTTCCTAATAGGAATTCAGGTAGAGAAGAAAAATCTTTATTGGGAACAACATCGCTAAAATCCAAAGAAGCTCCTAACTGATACAAATAATAGCATCGAAAGGCACGTGCTATTGTTGAAGTTGAAGCTGGTTGATCAATCAAATATTGAAGCTTTTGGAAATAGAGCGTTGGGGTTTCTTCCCATTCAAGAAAGTCATCATGGGGAAATGGTGACATGCCATGAATTGCTGTTAAAACAGGCACTCCTAAACGTGCGCACTCTAGACCAATGCTACTCCAGCTAGTTAATACTAAATCAGCCAGCTCCGCGACATCATAGCTCGATACAGGATCTTCTGGCCAGATAAAATGAGAGTTATGAAAAGTGCCTGAAAACTCATTCATTAATAATTGAAGGTGCTCTGACACTACAGAATCACGTTTGTTTTTAGATTCTCTGGGATGAACCCTAACCAATAACTTTATATTATCATGTGATTCGAAAAATGAAACTAACTTTTTTAGCCAGTCTATTTGATCTTTAAAGGGATCACTTCTATTAGGCAATTTAATTCTTAGACCTTCTTCTATACTCATTTTTGCAGATAAATATTCATCTAGACTGCTTGTATAAGCAACGACTAGATATTTACCATCGTCTAAGCCAAGCCTCTTCTTAAGACCGTCTTGACCTATTGTCTTTGCTGGAGAGTAAATATGAGATACTGCACTTGAGAGTCGAGCAATCAAATCGTCACCTACTTCAAGTACCATTTTTTGGGTTAGTGACAAGTCACGAAAACTTGGCCATAGTTCTCCTTGTTTGAGAGCCGTTTCTCGAAAAGTCCCACGATAAATAGCGTAGCGTTGTCTGTCAACACCCAAATGACTTGGATGAGAAATTGAGAAAAGAGAGACTTTAGGATAAAGTTGAGCAACTATTCTATGTGTCAACATTAAAGAATAGTCACCATAATGAAAGGCATATTTGACATTGAGTTTTAAGTAAACATATCTCAATATTTGATATGCGATAATATTATTCTTTATAAAAAGAAACCAAAGCAACTGAATATTATCAGAGGCTTGACTAAAGTCGATTTTTTTTGTTAACAGAGATAAGTCTAGAAGGGCAAGCTTGCCGAAAGCTACCCCGTCATACTCATAGCCCAGAAAGTTTCTGTTCTGATGTAAAAATAATTTGAGATCGTTATCTATACTTGGAATATCAACAGAAAAATTTGGATAAATATCTACTAGATCATATTCCTTTAAATAGCTTTTTAAGATTAGATGAACTTTGTTTTTGTAGTTTTGTATGTTTTCAGATTTAAACCAATCTTGAATAGCATCCGTAGATGGAATTAGAAAAGGATAAAATAAGTCGCTACAGTTTAGAAAGAGTGATTGGATACCCTGTTCTTGAAGAGTTTTTGCGACGACACATTGAGCAGAGAAATGTGGTAAAACACTGACATCAGGACTAAAATATAATGCCACTTCTTGTCCATGCAAAATTCTATCATAACCTGATAAAATCTCCTCACTAGATTTATTTTTGTTGCTCACATTGAGCCAGTTGATTTTGGATCTTAAGTCTAAGCTTTCAGAATCAAGTGCATTCGCTTGAGAGTAAGACTTTGCTGAAGCTTCTTTTTTTCCTAAAAAATCTAGAACCTCTGCGAGTTGAATATAATTAAATGGATTGCAAGGATCCACTCGTATAAACTCGTATAGTTGTGTTCGATAATCCATAGTGTAGACCCTATAATTATTGTTTTTCAAGGAAGCTGAATTTATTATTCTCGTATCTCAATCACCACTTGTGATTTAAGGAAACTTACTCTATAGCGATCTTTCCCCAATCTTTTTTGCTGGGACGCCAGCGTATATATTGTATGTCATTGTACTCTTTGTGACAACTGATTTTGTTCCAATCACAGTTCCTGTTGCAATATCAACACCCGGTAAGACAGTGACATGAGATCCTAGCCAAGAATCCTCACCAATAACTACTTTCCCATAGCTGTGTGGTTGACTCTTAATGGTCTTTGATCGACTTAAGCCGTGGGATGAACTTTGTATATAACAATAACCAGCTATTAGTACATGCTTATCTATAAGAATATCAGTTCCAGCATTGAATACGCAATATCCTCCAATATCTGCATATTCTTTAAATGTCAGTACAGCATTATTTGCAGACACTAGGCGACAGCATGTGTCAAATGAGACATTGTCTTGAATTTGAATTCTCCCATTTTCGCGAATTCGTAAATCAATATCTCCATAAATCTTGACATTGTTGCCAATAATAATATTGCTAGGATTAGCACGTAGCTTAAGATATGGAACACCTTGAATGTAAAAACCTTTTCCAACGTGTATACCTTTTAGTCTTAAGACGATGGAAATTAGTACACTGTATGGATGGTAAACCCACCATCCCAGCAAAAATGCCAGAAATTTTATGTCCATCTTTAAATATCTTAAATGTCTCCAGAAATATTACTCGTCAAGCCAAGCGAGAAGTTTCTGATTTTCATTTGAGCAATACTCCTGGAATAGCTGCAATTGAATTTCTTCTACAACCATAATATAAACTTTGCCCTGAGAGTTTTGAACGAGTGCCGTTTTGAACCCCTCGTTCTTTAGTCTTCCATTAATGGAGGGTGTAGCATAAAATCCCCAATCTTTTGCTACAAAATCGTAACGACAGCCAGATTCTGTGACAAAACTAATTTGTTCATTTGGTTCTAGATGAATATCTCCAAGATCTCTGATCTCAATATTGTGATTTTTTCCGACGGTGAATGTACGCGAGCATTCTCTCAGATGTATTTGCATAATTACCAGTTCCAATTTTGGATTAGGAAATTTCTAATTGACCAAACACCGGCTGAGTCCTGCTGCCAGATTTTTCGATTGCGGAAGCGCTCGGCAACTTCAAAGAAATATTCGTGGCTAATGCCAACGTAGTCGCAGAACTGGTTGATCTCATTGTGTGGCGTTTCATCACCTGTTTGACAAACGATATCAATTGCTTTTTCCCGTGTCATGCGTCCATTACGGATTTCCAGGGAAAGGTTGTCCCATAGTCGAGTGAACCCAAATTTGTACCATTTCATCCAGTGATGGATGGTAATTAGAAAGCTGTCATCAATATCTGCAAATTTATAGTAGCCTATTTTGGGCCTATCATCTGCCTGAAATCCATGTTCTTTGGCAAGATGATAAGTTTCAAGGGGATCCCAGCGAAAGTAATACCCTAGGAAAACTGCGGTGACACCTGCTTTTGCTTGATCTGCGTCGCTGGGCCAAAAATATGGAATAAGGTCAGCACGACTTAACTCATTGTCAATCCAGTCCTCGGCAGTAGTGCCGTTAGTCACACCATACTGCTTTAGCCAAGCATGGTTCAGGTGTACTCCCTTTAGTGCTTCATCATCTCCGCCATATTCATATGCAGAATTTTCTCCCCATAGGATCAGGGGAATTCTAAAGTTGACTGCAATCTGTAGAGGTATAGCGTGAAGTGCCATGTGCATGGGAATTAGTGGACTGCCCATCCGCTCAAATGCCTTGAGAGTGAATTTACGCTCAACTTTAGGGTTGATACTAAAGTCGATGTGGTTCACTCCCAGGCTAATTAGATTTTGAAGATTGGCAGCACCCAGAGTATTACGTGCAGGTGTTTTCCAGGTAACACACAGAGGGTTCAGCCCATACTCTAAGGCTTTGAACGTTTGCCAAGTACTGTCCTTCCCGCCACTGACAGGAATGATGCAGTCATATAAAGACTCCTGTGACTTAATTTCTTTAACTAAAGCTTGAAACTGCTCCTGGCGCTGATGCCAATCCACTTGAGCCTTTAACGACAAGGTAGAGCAGTTACAATTTCCGCTACCATCAAATCGAATGCCCGGTCTTATATCAGGCAATATACATGTTTTACAGTAGTTCATAGTATTAAATTCAATGAAAGTAAGGGGAGTTGGCTTTCCCAAAATGCCGCTGCCGATGAAGTTGAGAGCATACTAAGTAGACCACGAAAATAAAATACGCATAGTTGAGCTCTCTCCTCAAAGGAACGTTCTGAAACACATTCATGATTGTTTATTTTGTTCTACTTGGCAACAGCTTTATTCTTCGACGTAATATCCAAGATTGGGATAGAAACCTATCACTTTGAGGCGCTAGTGCTTAACGTTTGCTGCTTCAAGAATTTCTAAAAGAGCCTTTGTTACACCACTAGTATTATTTAACCCATGCACAGCGACCAGTCCGCCTCCAAAAAGCCTAGGAAAAAAGCTCTCCAATGCTGCCCTTGTCGTCTTGTATAGGTTGACTGGAAGGTGAGTAATTCTAAGTAGGCTTTCAGGGCGCTCTAGGATGAAGCTTTTTGCTGTTTCAACCAAATCCCCCTTAATTAGTTCTACTTTCGGTAGGTGGTTGAACGGTCTGTCTTCATCAAAGATGCCAATGCAGTGCATTAGGTCTTCGTATGTAGAAGCATCGTAAGTGTATTTTTGTCGATCTACCCACCTATCCTTTGATGACTTTGAATCCAGGTCGTCGTAGGACGCATTGCCCTCAAATGTGTCGAACCCGTAAACTTTGCATTGGCAATTGTAGGGCTCAAGAGCAGCGGATAGAGTTGCATAGGTCATCAAGCATTTACCATAATAGACTCCGCAATCAGTAATTGATCCTGCAACTCCTGAAGTCGTCTCAAATGGTTTGGTATAGTCATGGATTTTCGCAAATTCTTGTCGACTCATAAATCGCATGAGGGAGCGATTCTTATCCATGGAAGTACCAAACCCTTGCTCTAAATACTGTGCTCTTTTCTCTTCGGCATTTGCTTGAAGCTTTGCTTGAAGCGGTGAGTGATTGTTTTCGGTGTTCATGGGTTCATTGTAGGTGTGTTTTTGGCTGAATTTTGGAATGCTGCTGCGGGGACTACTTCTGAAATCTTTAAAAGATGTTTTTTCTCAAGTTAAGGTTTCAAGGAATATTTTAGAATTCAAGAAGTAGAATAAAAACTTGCTTTCGCTATTAGACAAGGATTCACATTTTAAAAGATTGTAAATTTTTTGTTTCGAGAAGAAATCATAGATTAAACCATCATCTAGAATATAGCTCATTGCGTCCTGGCTGTCTATGTTTATCAGGTCAAGAACCGGTGCATTGAATCCAACTTTTCGGTAACTTTGAAGAATTGGTGAAGGGACAATATGCTTCATCGCATCTCGCAAAACAGCTTTAGCTCTTGCTTTCTTGATTAGGTAAGGTAGCGGGATCGAGTAAGCATGCTGAAACAAGTTTTTGTCTAAAAACGGAGAACGATTCTCCATCGAGAAGAACATTGCATTCGAGTCGTCTTCGTGAAGGATTACAGGAACAGCTTCAACAAAAAGCTCATTTGCCATTCGGTTCCGTAAGAAAGAAAATCCATAATCAATTTCTGTAAATGGCTCAAACCACTCCTCCTTGAGCCAACTCGAAAACAAACTATTGTTGAGGTAAATATGGTCTCGACAATTAGGATTTTTAAAGTATAGATCGGGATCTTTCAAATAGGGATTACGAACGGTTTCTGACTGGTACATCATCCAATCTTTTAGTGACTGTTGATGCAGTGATGGATCGATGCGGGCAAGCTCATATAGATAAAGGTTGTGGTGATCATAGTAGCCTGTGAACAGCTCGTCTGCACCTGTTCCACTGACAGTAACCTTGTAGCCGTGGGCAGCCATAGCCTGCATCAATTGCCAGTGAACATAATAAGAAATAGTGTACACTGGAGCATCGTGCGATGCAACAAGGGTTCGCAAATTGTCAAGAAAGTTTTCTTGGCTTAGGCAAATGGGAGTGTGGCGGACTCCCAAATCGCGCACAGCACAATCAACCATTTCCTGCTCTTCGTAGCGAGCATCAGTGTTGACAATTGTAAAGCCATGAACATCAATGCCAAGTATCCGATGAGCAATGGCAATTAGGCTGTTGGAGTCGATTCCCCCACTCATACAAAAAGCCATGGGGACATCAGATCGCATTCTGATGCGGACTGCTTCAATCAATAACTCCTTCGTCTTTGCAACGGCATCTGCATACGACATTTTTGAGTCTTCAACCGATTGTGGTTGCCAGTAGCACTCAAAGTTTCTAGAACCATCAGGCTTTATGAAGAGGCAGCTCGCCCTAGGAAGTTCTTTAACTTCCAGAAAGAAGGTTTCTTGCGTTTTGTATAGAGACTTATAACCATTGATAAGGTAACGAAGTAAATGATTTTTGTTGATTTGTGGCCAAATACCTGCAAGGGCTGCAAGGGCTTTAACTTCCGATGCAAAGTATAAACCTTCCTCCCGTTGCCATAGGTACAGCGGCTTTTCACCAAAGAGATCGCGGCACAACACCAATGATCCGTCACGCTCGTCATAGGTCGCAAAAGCCCACATCCCCTCGCAGCGATCCAGGACTTCCCAGCCAAATTCGTCAATAGCAGTGAGCAGTACTTCAGTGTCGGATGTGGTTTTGAAGGTGCGATCGCGCGATTTTAAGTCAGACTTGAGTTCTAAATAGTTATACAACTCGCCGTTGAATGCAATCCAGCGTGATCCAACATTAAAGGGTTGGTTGGATCGAGGATCGAGATCAATAATGCTGAGGCGAGTGTGCAAGAGATGAACGTGTTGCCCTGTGGGAGTCAACCAGTGGTGATTGCCTGCAGCATCAGGTCCACGTCGCTCCATCCGCTGTAAACAGGCTTGAATGCGTCCTCGTCCCAATTCTTGCGTTCCGATATAGCCTGCAATTCCACACATGGGTTACTCAAGAAGTTTCAATAGCTTTGCTATAGCGCAGCTACAGCCTATTCTGGATCATAATCACCGTCAAACATCTACTCAACATCTGATTGGGTTAATTGCTGACCTGCCCTGACAGGTTGTTTCAGGGTTTTACCGACCACGAGAAACTCTGAACCAGGAGGTAAACCTGCGCCGGGACGATTCCAAATCAAATCCTGATCGGTTAGGATCTCACCCACCTGCAAATCTTGTTTGACGGCAATGGAACGGCGAATTGCGATCGCCAATTCGGCAGCACAAGGCTGTACTTGCTTGTCTAGTATTCCTAACAAACATTCTGATTGACGAACTCGGTTAACCAATTCCTTCAGCATTGTCGGATCAGCCGAGAGTTGATGATCACGAAAGTCAGAGTAGTGTTGATCCAACGTAAAGTGTTTTTCAATGACTCTCGCACCCAATCCTACCGCCAGGAGAGCTGCATCGAGTCCGATCACATGATCGGAATAACCAATCGGACAATCCAGATGATCTTGTAAGAATCGAATTGAGTTTAGGTTTGCTTGTTCCGGTGGAACAGGATAGCTACTCACGCAGTGCAATACGGTCAGACATGGATTGGAAATCTTCTCAACTTCCCAGATAGATTTCAGGTAATGAACTGTCTTCTGGACTTGCTCCCAATCACTAATCCCCGTGGAGAAAATCACAGGTTTACCAGTTTTGGCGACCGTGCTCAACAAAGGATAAAACGTATCATCACAAGATGCAATTTTATAGGCGTCTACTAAGGGTTCGAGTCCTTGAGCACTTTCTAAGTCAAGTGGTGTCGAGATAAATAATAAACCTAAAGATTTGGCCAAGTTTGCAAGTTGAGAAAACTGCTCAATCGTCAGTTCAAAGGATTGAAGACGCTGGAAACGAGCCGTATCAACGGGACGGATAAACTGCTCAGTTTTGAAGGTTTGAAATTTGACAGCATCGACACCGCAGGCAGCGGCTTGGCGAACTAATTCGCAGGCAACCTCAAAGTTACCCTCGTGATTGTTGCCAATTTCTGCCACGATCACGACGCGCTCAGTTAGGTCTAGCGTTCCAATTTTCATGGCTAAGCGTGGTAGTGCAACAGATATTGGCTATGAACAATCGAGAAGCCCAAGGACTGATACAGGCGCAGGGCAGGCAAGTTCGCAACCTGCGTACCCACTCGGAATAGGCTACACTGATCGCGGTAAGTTTGCATAAAAGCACAAATCAGAGATTGTCCAATGCCTCGACCGCGTACCTGGTCGTCCACCGCAATCAAATCAATCGTCGCCACCGAGTGCTCAGGTTCCTGGGTTAGGAGGGCTGCCAAAAAACCGATGGGCTGGTTAGCGTTTCGGGCCACAAGTACCCGATCACCCCGTCGCCCGTCACAGCAATTGGCCATCCAGTCACCCTTGATTTGCCCTGCCACAGCGTTATCCACTTGCGGATCGAGATGGAAGCGTGAATAGCGAAAGGCGTGTTTGGCCAACTCAACAATGCCAGGGCGATCAGCGGCGATCGCAACGTCAATGGGCTGAGTCGGAGCCTTAAGACTAGCTTTCGATGCGGGTAACTCCAGTAAGAGATGGGTGTCAACCACTCCAAAGCCCAGTTGTGCCAGCTCCTTAACCCAGTCAATCTGATCGCAAGGCACTCGCACTTCATAGAATCCCGGTTGGGCAAGATGTGACTGCAGTGCCTCGGCATTCCACCTGTCAGTGATTGACAAGCGGAATGCCGGTTTTCCAAGCCGTTCCCCCAACCATGGGTCAGGGGCAATCGTCCAGCTGGGATTCAGGGCTACAGCGTCCAAATTGACCACGGGGCGCTAAACCACCGTGAGCGCTGGTTCACGCTCAGGCGTCATCAGGCTCTTGTACCAATCAATATATTTCGGGAAACCAATTTCGATTGGGTTGGCTGGTGTGTAGCCCAAGAGATCTTTGGCCTTGTCGATGTTCAGCGTGCCCCGGAACGGAATCAATTTATCGCGGGCAACGCTTTCCACGTCAACTTGTGGGAAATGTTGACGCACAATTTCCACCAAGTCTTGAATTGATCGTGAACTGCCGTAGGTCAAATTGAAGATTTCGTTAATGGCTTGGGGATGGTCGATGGTTCGACAAACGCCCTGTACCAAATCGTCAATGAACGTGAAATCAATGCGCTCTTGACCGTCACCATCAATTCGCAATTTAGCTCCATTCAAGGCATTTTCGATAAAGATTTGACCAACCCGGCGACTCACACAACGAGGGCCGTAGAGTGCTGAGGGGCGGATGATCGTATAGGGCAGATCAAACACTTGGTTGTAAGCAATCACAATCTTCTCGCCCGACAGCTTCAATGCCCCATAAATCCCAAGTGGGTTTAGCGGTGACTCTTCAGTAACTTCCGGGGTGAGGAAGTTGCCATAAACCATGCTGGACGAGAAGAAAATGAATTGCTCCACACGACCCCGCGAAGCATCCAAGGCGTTCTCTAGGGTTCGCAAGCTGTGGTCAAAGGTGCTGTAGGGATCTTTATTGGAACGATTCGCATGGGCGACGGCCGCCAAATGAATCACCACTTGCGGTTTGATTTCCGTGATCAAATGGCCAATAGCATGATAGTCGCGCGCATCCTGGATGTGGAGGGGAATGCCTGCTTCGTGCAATAGATCAAGCCGCTGGTGCAGAATCTTCAGGTAAAGATCGCGTTGGTATAAATCAGGCATTTTCTGGGCATAGGCCAGCAAGTTATTGACCTGTAAACTGTCAATAATTTCGACATGCGCTCCGAGTTGCTTGAGGGTTAGGGCCAAGTTGTGGCCAATAAATCCTGCACCACCAATCAAGACAATCCGACGATTAGCAAGGGAGCGATCGGGGGTCAAGGGTTGGCTCATGGGGTCATCTCCTGAATCACTTGTTGGACAGTTTTGCCGATGTAGTCCATCTCATCGAGACTGATGTGTGGGCCGACGGGCAGGGCGATCGAGCAGTCGCTAATCGTCGTGGCATTCGGGTAGCGACTGGTATCGTAGCCATATTTTTTGCGGTAGTAGGTCATGCGCGGCACGGGCTGTGGGTAGTAGATGCTGGTGCCAATACCACGGGCATTGAGTTGTTCAACAACGGCATCGCGGCTCGTGGAGATCGGACCGCGAAGTATGAGGGTTAGACAATAGAAGCTATTGGTACTGCGCGGAGTCTGACTATCAATAATTAGGGTATTGGGAACGGCGGCCAGGTGTGATTGGAGGCGACGGAAGTTGGCGGCGCGGCGCTCTAAAATATCAGGGATTTTATGGATTTGTTGACGACCAATCGCCGCCTGGACATCACTCATTCGGTAGTTAAAGCCCAGAGTCAAAACGTCATACATGCCGGGCACCTTGCGCTCGGAAAACGTTCGATCAACCCCAAACCCGCGAAGCTTACGCACGGCATCTGCAATTTCACGATGGCGGGTGACAAACATCCCGCCTTCAGCCGTTGTGATGTGCTTGACCGGGTAGAACGAGAACGCTCCCACGTCGCCATGTAGCCCAGCATGCTTGCCGTCAAAGTAAGTCCCGACCGCAAGGGCGGCATCCTCAATCACTTTAAGATTATGGCGATTGGCGATCGCTATAATCTCATCCATTGGACAGGCGATTCCGAGGAAATGAACAATTGAGATGGCCTTAGTTCGTTCGGTCATGGCAGCCGCGATCGCAGCGGGGTCAATATTCCCTGTTTCTAGAATGCAATCAACAAAGACAGCTTTTGCGCCAACGAGCTCGACCGCATGGGCCGTAGCTGTGTGGGTTTGGGCTGGTACAATCACTTCGTCGCCCGCACCCAAACCAAAATAAAAATATGCGAGGTGCAGGGCAGCCGTGCAAGAACTAACGCTAACGCAGTGTGCCCCCTCTCCCACAAAAGCCGCAAACTCCTCCTCAAATGCCTTGCATTGGGGGCCATGGGTGAGGATAGGACTATCTAGAACGTCCATTACGGCTTGCCGCTCGTCGGCGGTAATCCACGGACGACCAAAGGGAATCGACGGGAGCGGATTCATAGGTAATCAATCGTGACGGTAGCGCCCTCAATCAGCGATTGTTCCGCTGCTATGCAGACGCTGATGAGGTCGAGGTTGTTGCGTGTAATTCGCTGTGTAGCTATCCTATCGCCTTTCGTGATCGCATCTAGCCAAGAGGAGAGTAAATCGCCCTTCGATGCCGGCAGCGGGCTCAGGGCAATGGGTGCAGCCATCACTGCCGGGTCGCGTGTTGTGTGAATGCGTGGTCCACAGTCATCATAAATCACCGTGCCTTGGGTGCCGAAGACGCGCAAAACGTGTTGGTGTCGGTGGACGCAGCCGAAATTAGCCGTAATTCGCCCAATCACTCCCGACGGAAAGGTCAAAGTTGAGCAGGCAAAGTCATTGTAGGAAAAGGCTGTTCCTTGGGTGCAAATGCGGTTGCCCTGGCTTGTTACTGTAGTGGGCAGCTCGCCCAGTAAACCTACCGCTAAGTCCAGGAGGTGGATACCGCCCCCTTCCAGGACAGAGTAACCGCGGACATCTTTGCGCCAACCATCCGTAATCTTATGCAGACGGCCGTAAAGATAGTCCCCATCAATGGCGTAGATTTGCCCTAAGCGCCCAGAATGTACGGCGTCTGACAACCAGCGATATAGAGGGGCTGACCGGAGAACCAGATTGGACTCGATTGCCAAATGAGGATACTGCCTCCAGGTTTGATAAATGGCCCGAAGTTCTTCTAGGGTCCGGCACAGGGGTTTTTCAACAAAGACGTGCTTACCCGCTTCGAGGGCCGCGATCATTTGATTGGCGTGGTCATCGTCGTAGGTTGCGATCGAAATAACGTTGACTTCTGGATCGGCCAGCACCTGCTCATAACTGTCAGCAACGCTACCCTGACCAATGGCAGCAGCAACCGCAGCAGCTTTTGCTCGGTTCAGATCGAAGACCCACTTCAGACGACTGTGGGGCGACTGTACGTAGGTTCTTGCATGTTGCTCGCCCACTCCCAAACCAATGGTGGCAGCCGTAAGAATTGGTGGCATACTTTTTCCTACTAACTCACCTGATCAATGCTCGCAATTCGTAGGGTGAGTGCATGCGTAGGATCGCATGCTTCTAAACGACGAAGGTCATCGAGCGTATCTACGGTGGTCACAATCTCAGACCAATGAGAATCCGGTGAGCGCAAGTTCAAAATCCTATAGTGATTACGCCGTCTGTAGAAAATCGGAGTAACGTGTTCACGATCATGATCCGTCAGATCTTCCGGATTGATTGCCATAAATGTAGAGGTCTTGACAATCTCTAGACTTTGCCCCTTAGGGAAGGTTCTTGGATCTACATTGGTGATCATGTCAGCTTTGAGTTGCGCTGATGTTGTGATCGCGTCTTTTAGCAAATCAGCACAGAGCAACGGACTGTCAGAACATATGCGTATGAATCTCTCGCACGGCCATTGCTCTGCCGCCTGTCGAAACCGATCAAATACGTCGTCTAGTGGTCCTCGCAATATGGGTACCTGAAGCTTATCTAAATAGGCAGCTAAGGGATCATCACTGGACTGATCACTCGTCAAGACAGCAACATTTTCTATACCCACTGCTGTTGCCGCTGAGCGGATAACGTGTTGGATCAGTGGCTGGCCGCGGAAAGGTGCCAGGACCTTTCCTGGAAATCGCCTAGAACTCATCCGAGCTTGAATCCAAAGCTGAATTCCAGGAACCACATGCCCGTCTTGAGAATCCGAGCTCCACAAAGCTTCTTCCTGTCCCATAACCTTGTCAAAAACTCAGGCCGTTACAGTAGTAAAAACTCTAGATCACACTTGGATGAGAACGAAGAAAATCAAAAAATTGATAATGGTCTCAGATCTTAGATTTTTATTCCTTTTTTCTTGCCTTTATGGATGTGAACAATATTATTCTCCTAGGCTCGTACTATATTAGCACTGACCTTCGAATACACGCCGCGAGTGTCGACAATGAGTGATGCGGAAGATGCCACTAGCTCATAGTCAAAAACATCATGGTTTGTTGCGATCAAGACACAATCAATTTCAGACCAATCGACTTCATCTAGGGTCAAGCTCTTCATGTCGAACTTGTGTTCACGCATGGCTGGAAAAACTGGAACATAGGGATCGCAATAGCTTAGCTTGGCCTGACGATCTCGCAGCAACTCCATAATCTGTATTGAAGCGGACTCACGAACATCATCAACATCTTTCTTGTAGGCAATACCCAGAACTAAGATATGGCTTTTGCTTATGGGCTTGCCGCGCTCATTGAGTGCTGTTGTGATTTTGGCGACAACCCATTCAGGCATCAGACGATTGACTTCGCCAGCGAGCTCAATGAAGCGCGTGTTGATACCGTATTCGCGAGCCTTCCAAGTCAGATAGAATGGGTCAATGGGGATACAATGCCCTCCTAGGCCAGGACCTGGATAATAGGGCGTGAATCCAAACGGTTTCGTTGCTGCGGCACGAATGACTTCATAGACGTCAATACCCATTCGATCAGAAACAATCTTTATCTCGTTGACTAATCCTATATTGACTGCTCGATGGATGTTTTCCAGAAGCTTCGTCATTTCCGCAGCTCTAGCACTGCTCATTGGTATAACCTGATCGACGGCAGACTCATACAATGCGACTCCGGCTTTAAGACAGTTGGGCGTGATTCCTCCAACGAGCTTAGGGATAGTCCGTGTTTCAAATTTACTGTTACCGGGATCCTCGCGCTCAGGGGAATATACCAGGAAGATATTTTCACCGACAATGAAACCATGGGCCTCAACTGAGGACTGAATGATCTCCTCGGTTGTACCTGGATAGGTGGTGCTTTCCAGAGAAATGATCTGTCCAGGTTTGAGGAATGGAGCAACTGATGCAATAGTGCTATGGATATAGCTAAGGTCAGGCTCTCGATGTTTTCCTAGAGGCGTTGGAACGCAAATAATGATGGCGTCTGCCTTGGCAACTTGCTCAAATTCAGAGGTTGCACAGAATCCGTTTTTGACTGCCGATTGAATTGCAGTGGAGGGAATATGCTTGATATAGCTACGGCCGACATTTAGTTCTTTGACTTTGTTAAGGTCGATATCGATACCCAGGACAGAGTACCCGGCCTCGGAAAAACGGAGGGCTAGGGGTAAGCCTGCATAGCCTAGGCCAACAGCAGCAATAGTTGCAGTTCTGTTGCTTAAGCGGTGAATTAACTCGACTAGCTCAGACAATGCTCTATCCTTCTTTATACTTAAATTTTTTGCTGCTTGTTTGTTCGAGGCGACGGATCGAAATGGAGGTGGCAAGCTATTTGAACAGAAATTATGCTTAAAGTAAATAGATAGTTAAGAAAAAATTAGAGCGCCTGTATGATGCTGGAGAGGGACCCAGGAGCAGCGGATGATTCCTTAGGGATTTTACCTGGGTCGAGTTTTGCGTGATGCAGAAGGCCGTGGAGGGGGCACAAGTGTCTGCCTTACCTTAAATGCCTACCAAGAACGACCATCACTCCCCTCTAAGAATTTTTCTGACGGGAGCATTGCTGGACTGAGACAAAGGTTGCAGTCTGGTCCGCTGAACTTCATCATGAGGAATGATTTACTGGCATTGCCCTAGATTGAGCCCATGGCCCTACGCGGTCCTCAGCGTTTAACCGAGTTGCCTATTGCGTCTGTGCGCCCTAAGCGCCCTTGGCTGCTGTGGCTGGGGGGTGGTGCGATTTTTTGCTTGGCATTTGTGGCTTTTGGCGCGATCGCGGTGCTCCTGAGAGTACCAGCGCTGCCCAACTGCCCGGAGGTATTTTGGCCGATCGCATCCGCATCGGTCCGATTGTACTGCGCAGAGTTGGCCGCGAGCAAAGACAGTTTAGAGGATTTATTGCAGGCGATCGCGCTGCTGGAGGAATTGCCCGCCGACCATGAACTGCGATCGCAGGCGGACCAGTACCTGGAAGCCTGGACCCAGAAGGTGTTGATCCTGGCGGAGGAGGTGTTTCAGGCGGGGGACCTAGAGCGGGCGATCGCCACGGTGAAGCGCATCCCGGCGGGGGTATCGAGCTATGGCCTGGTGGAATCGACCATTGCCCAATGGCGCGAGGTGTGGGATCGGGCTACGGAGCTGGAGCGCACCTTCCGAGAACAGATGGCGGAGCGCCAGTGGGCGGCGGCGGCGGGCACCTTGGTCCAGCTTCGGCGCATCGACAATCGCCATTGGACCACGGAAAAGCTAGCCCAGTTCCGCGTAGACCTGGATCAGGCCCAGCAGGACGACGGTCTGTTGCAGCGATCGCGGCGGGTCATCGCGGGTAGCGACGTGGAGGCCATCAAGGCGGCCATTGAGGAACTGCAAAAAATTGAGCCGGAGCGAGCAGCCTACGGGGAAGCCCAGGCGGAAATCGAGGCGGCGACCGATCGCCTAATTGCCCTGGCGCGATCGCGGCTCCAGGCGGGGGATGCGGACGGGGCCTTGGCGATCGCGGCGGATCTGCCGGATCAGACCAAATCCCAGGCGGAGGCCAACGATCTGCGGCTGCTGGCGGAGGCGCAAAACCTGGCAGCGGAGGGCACGCCTGAGGCCCTGGAACAGGCGATCAGCCAAGCATCGCGGGTGGATGCGGGGCGACCGCTGCACAACCAGGCCCAGCAGCTCGTGGCCCGCTGGCGGCGACAGGGCTCCGATGGGGTGGTCCTGGAGCGGGCGCGGCGGCTGGCGACAGGGGGCGACGCCAATGATCTGATTGCGGCGATCGCGGAGGCCAACAAAATTTCAGAGGGGAGCCCCACCTACGGGGAGGCGCAACGGGCGGCGGCCACCTGGAGTCGGCAACTGCGGGAGCAGCGCGATCGCCCACTGCTGGATGGGGCCGAAGCTTTGGCGCGTCAAGACGGCATCGGGTCCCTGCAACAGGCGATCGCCCAGGCCCAGCGCATTGATCGCTCCAGTCCCCTGGCGGCGGCGGCCCAGGAGCGGATCCAAACCTGGAATGCCCGCCTCAGCCGTCTGCGCGATCGCCCCCAGCTCGACCAGGCCCAGGCCCAGGCCGCCGCTGGCGATTGGCGCGCCGCCCTGCAACTGGTGGAGAATTTGCCCCAGAACAGCGCCCTGCGGGGGGAAGCGAACCGGCTGGCGGGCCAGTGGCGATCGCAACTGGAGGGAATCAACTTGCTGGAGCGATCGCGGCGACTGGCGGCGGGCCAGGGGGTTGAGGGCCTCGTGAGCGCCATGGCAACGGCCAACCGCATCGATCGGGGCAGCCCCGCCTACGGAGAGGCCCGCAGTGACATTGATCGCTGGGGCAGCCAATTGCTCGATCTCGCCCGCAGCCAAGCCCGCCGCAACCCCACCGCCGCGATCGCGATCGCCCAGCGCATCCCCCGCTACAGCAGCGCCGCCGCCGAGGCCCAAACCCTGATCCAGGAATGGCGGCAGTGGCTCCAGCCCGCCCCCGTCGTCACTCCCCCGGCCCCGAACCCCCAGGCCACGGTGGAGAACGACCCCGATCCCGCGCCCGTGCCCCAGGAAGGGGGGTGGAACCAGACCCCCTCCCCAGCCCCCTAGGGATTTTTAACTAGCTAGCTAGCGCACGAACTGGGGCATCACCTCGGCGGCGGTGAACAGGCCATAGATACCGCGCCGGTGGAGTGCCGTGCCCGCCTTGAGATAACCAAAGGCAGGGCCGCAGACATTGGCCGCCATGCTGGTCTCGTCCCCGAGGGTGAAGGTGTGGGTGGAAATTTTGCCCTCGAACGTGCGGCCGGTCACCTGGACATTGGTGCTCAGGGGTTTTTTGGCGTTGCGCGTATCCACCACGCCGCCGACGGTCACGCGATCGCGATCGCAGATGCCCGCCAACTCCAGCATCAGATCATCGGCGTGCTCCATATTTTCCAGGGCCAAAATGCCGTTGGTGCGATCGAGCAGGGCCGCCACCTCCTCGTCGGTCATGGCCCGGGCGCTCTCGACGCTGTGCCCCGGCATGTGGGCGATGTCCTCGCGGATGGTGGCCCGGTAGGCTTCCCAGTTGGCAATGCCCACGCCGAAGGTGATTTTTACCTGGTGGATTTCCGCGTAGCTCTGGGCCGCGATCGCCGCCGCCGCCGTCAGCAAACCGGGGGTCGCCCCACAGCCCGTCAGGTAGGTAATGCCCGCCGCCGCCAGGCGATCGCGCCGCTCGATGATCTGTTCCATGGCGCTCGTGCGTTTGAGGGCATCGACCAGGACACCACGCCAGCCCGAAGCAATGAACTGATCCACCACCGACGCCATGAACGTATTGGGCAAATTCGGCAGCGCCAGAAAATAGCCATCCACATCCTGGGCCGCCGCGATCGCCGCCTCAATGCTGCGATCGCACCGTTCACCAATCTCCGGCAGCGCCCCCAACGTCCCCGCCGCCCCATAGACCTCAATGCAGCGATCAGGATCCAGCCCCGCCCCATCGTAGGCAAAGCCCAAATGATCCGCCGCCACCACCAGGCGCATCTCCCGCTTCGGGGCCAGCACCCGCGCCGCCGCCTGACCAAGGCCACCAAAACCCAGCACCCCCACCCGCAACGGGCGATCGCGCGGGTCCACCGCCGCAGACTGGGGCAATTGAGACAGGGATTGAGTCATAGGAATCACAAACCTCGTAGACCGACCAAACCAGCGCCAGAACCCCCTGAATCTCATCAAGACACAAGACCCTGGACGCATAACCGTCTGATCCTACCGGAACCGGAACCGCCCCCCTAGCCCCACCCATTCCTGAAGACTCGATTGCAGCGTCGTGACTCGCGCCCCCTGGCCCCACCCCTAGCGTCAGTCCTGGCCCCGCGATCGCCTTGACTGCACTAGGAAGTTACGCCACACTAACGAAAAGGCGAGCCCCGGCTCATCATTCCATCAAGGGTTATCACGTTTCCTTGAGGGTTGTTGTCAAAAGATTAAGCCTATCTAGCCTCGGGTTTTTCGGTTGTTAACCGCCCCACCCTCCGGCCCAGGATCAAGAATTTTCCTAGGATTTTCTGACCCTGGCCGCGCCCGAGACGCCCTACCTCCACCCTCGCCTTTCCCGACGTATGGAAACCTTGGAATTTATCATCCACCCCGACGGTCGTGTGGAAGAGACGGTCACCGGCATCGTCGGTGCCTCCTGTACGGAAGTGACGGCTGTGATTGAAGCGTCCCTTGGGCGGGTTCTAGATCGCGAGCTGACGGCGGATCATTTCGCCGAGCAAACCGTGACGGAGGGGGCCACCGTGACGGCGAACCAAACCTACGGTCAATGGTCGTAGGGCGCAAGAAGGGGCCGAGCTGCCCGGTCTAAGGGCGATCCCCCGTTGGTCGAAGAGTTTGTTGGTTTATTGGTTAACAAGAGGCTAATATGTCGCACTTTAGTCAAATCAAGACCCAAATCCGTAACCTCCAATCCCTCAAGGCGGCCCTGACGGACCTGGGCCACGAGTGGAAGGCGGGGCCGTGCGAGGTGCGGGGCTACCAGGGGCTGACGGAAACGGCGGATGTGGCGATCGCCCAGGACAATGGCTACGACATCGGCTTCCGCTGGAATGGGGTGGAATACGAACTGGTGACGGATTTGCAGTACTGGAACCAGGTGGGCTCCGTGGATCGGTTCCTGAAGCGGATTTCCCAGCGCTACGCCTATCACACCGTGATGACGGCGGGCCGCGAGGGTGGTTTCCAGGTGGCGGAAGAGCAGAAGAATGCGGATGGATCGATCCGTCTGGTGTTGCAGCGCTGGAACGGCTAATGGCAGCCTCGGAGCCGCGATCGCCGGGTGATCAACCCACGGACCAACCCACGGGCCTAGAGCCGGAGTTGGGGGGTGTACTGCGATCGGCGGCGGCGCGATCGGGCCTAGAGCCAGAGCTGGGGGGCGTGGTGCGCCAGCGGGGGGTCTATGTGGATGAGATCACCTGCATTGGCTGCAAGAACTGCGCCCATGTGGCCAGCGATACGTTTTATATCGAGCCGGACTATGGGCGGGCTAGGGCAATCCGCCAGGATGGCAACTCGGAGGAGTTGATCCAGGAGGCGATTGATACTTGTCCCGTGAGCTGTATCCACTGGGTGGACTACGCGGAGTTGAAGCGGCTGGAGCAGGAGCGTCAGTATCAGGAAATTCCGGTGGTGGGTTTTCCGGTGGATCGATCGCTCCTGGCGGCCCAGCGGCGTCGGCGGGGGGAGCGCTCCCGCAGATCATCTGGAAGCCATTAGGGGGACGGTCGCCGCTGGCTGCCGTAGCCCAGCAGCCCCAGCCCCAGGGCCGCCGGGAGGATAAACCCGAGGGCCAGGGGATGGGTGAATCCCAAGCCACAGCCGAGCCCTAGGCCGATTCCAAGGGCCATGGCTGCGATCGCGGATTCCTTGGTGGGTGGAGCGCGTCCCCCGGAGCGGGTCAGACGGGCCACCTCTCGCCAGATGCCGCCGCCACATAGGCCCCCCGCGATCGCCTTCAGCAGGAGGGGGACCGGCACCCAGTGGCCTTCCACCAGCAGAATCAGAAAACCGGCCCAGAGACCGTGGGCCATGGGCCAGCGCAGGGCTTGGCTCCAGCCTCGGCCTAGGGATCGGCTCAGGAGGCGGCGGGTGCGGCGCTGCTCCACCAGATCCCCGGCCCCCATGCCCAGAATGAAGCCAATCAGGATCGCGATCGCGGCTTCCGGTGCGCTGGCCGTGGCGATCGCCGTGGCGCTCCAGAAAAACAGCACAATCCCCAGGAGCGATCGGTAGGCCAAGGGCGATCGCGGGGGGGGCAACAGTTGATAGGTCAAGGCCACGGCCCAGCGGGCGGGCGGATGCGGCGCTGCGATCGGTCCCCATGGGTCTGCGGACGGAGCCCCCAAAAATTCTAGCCAGAGCGTCCCCCGCAAACCGGCCCGCTGCCCCTGGGGCGTCACCCGCAGCCGCACCAGCCCCACCGTCGGGGACAGGGGAACAAAGGTGGCCCGCACCCCCGGCGGCAGCGCCCCCCCGCCCCTGCGCCCCTGGAAAGACCACCGCTCCGGCCAGCCCACCGGATTGCCCGTTGCCGCCACGGCCGCGATCGCACCGGAGGAGAACCCCCCGCGATCGCCCGGCCGCAGTTGCAGATGGAGCAAAACCGAACCACGCCAATGGCCCCGCTTCCCCGACGCCGCCGTCAGCCAGATCTGGGGTGGGACGATCGCGATCGCGCCCTCCGCCCCCCCCGCCCCGAGACTTCCCGCCGCCTTGCCGCTCACCATATCGGCCCCCGCCTGATGCCCGTAGGATCATCACCCCCCATAGCCTTCAGCATGGCAGCGCGGACCTCCGGAGCGGGGCCATAGCCAGCCGAAAAACTGACCGTCCTCCCCTGGGGAACCGGGAACGGGGGCTACAATGGCCTCCAAACTGAGGGGTGTTCCGGTCCCTCTGGAGCCTGGATGAATTCGAGTTCCCAACAGCCTTGAAGCGTGATGGAGTGGTGGTCGTGAAGATGAGAGCAGCGGCGGCAAAACGGTGGCGGCATGGTCCAATCAGTGGGGCTGCTTCACCCCAATCCCCTGGGGACTCTCCCGTGGCCCCTCGCTTTGGAGTCCGCCGCCGCGATCGCCGCCCCCTCGCGATCGCCCTAGGCATTCTGACCGGATTGGGCGTCTGCCTGCCCCCCCGCGCCCTCGCGAGCGATCCGGCCCCCCTGGCCAGCACCGCCGTCCCGGCCCCGTCGGTGGCCACTGGCGGCCAGATCCCCAGCGGCCCCGTGCCCGATCTACCCCAACTGGCCGATGCCGCCGCCTATCTCCCCAGCCTGGAGCAGCCGGTGCATTTGGTGCTGCGCTTGGGCCGCCGCCGCGTGTTCGTCTATGAGGGCGATCGCGAAGTGGCCAGCTACCCCGTCGCGATCGGCACCCGCAACACCCCCACCCCCACCGGCGAATTCCGGGTCTTCCAGATGATCCGCGACCCCATCTGGCAAAGCCCCTGGACCGGACGCATCACCGAACCAGGTCCCAACAGCGCCCTGGGCCTGCGCTGGATCGGCTTTGCGGAAATGCCCAACGGCATCATCGGCTTCCATGGCACCCCCACGGTCAACTCCATCGGTCAGGCGGCCTCCAATGGCTGCGTTCGCATGTTCAACCATGACGTGGTGGAGCTATTCGAGCGGGTGCAGATGGGCACCATTGTCCGGGTTGTGCCCTAGGGAAGTGCAAGATGCCTGAAGGGGCGACCCTGAATGGTTCCCGGAGCCTGAGGGGCCGCCCGCGCCGTTGCCTTGATGCCTTAGCCATGCCCTACGACGAGTTTGTTCCCCCCTTGCGGTTCCGTGGCCCTGGGCGATCGCGGCTCCGAACCACCGCGATCGCCGCTCTCCTCGGGGCCTTCCTACCCATTGCCGCCCAGGCCAGCAGCGGCCCCCTGCCGCCGGAACGCCTGCCCCAACTGCCCGCCCTCAGCCAGCCCACCGCCTACCTGCCCCAATTGACCCGCCGTCTGGTGCTGCGGCTGGGGGAACGGCGGGTCTATCTCTACCGGGGCAGCAGCGTCATTGCCAGCTATCCCGTGGCGATCGGGCGCGCCGGTTGGGAAACCCCCACGGGACAGTTCCAGGTGCGCGAAACGATCGTCAACCCCAGTTGGCAGCATCCCTTCACCCATGAGGTGATTCCGCCGGGGGAGAGGAACCCCCTAGGGGTGCGCTGGATTGGCTTCTGGAGTGATGGCACCAACGCGATCGGCTTCCACGGCACCCCCAACCCCACCTTGATTGGTCAGGCGGTATCCCACGGCTGCGTGCGGATGCACAATCGCGACATTGCCGACCTCTTTGAGCAGGTGGAGGTGGGCATGGCGGTGGTGGTTGAGCCCTAGGCGCGCTCCCCTCGATCGACTAAGCTAAAAGGCGGTGAAAGGGGCGGGGGCGGTCAACCGTGTCCGCCCTTTTCGGGGTCCAGGTTTCTAGTGGTCTTATGTCGAAATATCCGCCGTCCTTCGATACTTCCCAGTTGATGTACCGCGCCGAGGAGCTGGTTGCCGCCGCCTCGAATCGCTACAAAATTACCGTGCAGGTGGCGAATCGGGCGAAGCGTCGCCGCTATGAGGATTTTGATAGCCCGGATGATCAGACCATGAAGCCTGTCATCCGCGCCATTATTGAAATGTCGGATGAGCTGACCCAGCCGGACATCATTGGCGGCTAGGGGTATGGGGTCTCGCTGGAGGCCCCGCAAGGGATTTTTGGGGCGGATGGTTTTGCACTGAAGGTTGAGTGGGCGGGTCTGCGCTATGGTTGCTGCGCTTCATGGGTTTTTCCAGCACCGATCGCGGGGCCGCTCTCCGGGGATCTGGGGGGCGATCGCGGTGGGGATGGTGGGTCTGGGCCTATGGGGGACGGGCCTAGCTGGGCTGGCGACGGCGCAAATTCCCGTTTCCATTGGGGATTTGCCCCAGGAACTGTATTTGCAGTTGCCGGAGTTGCCCCTGGAAAACCAATACCGCGATCGCGAGACCGGGGCGATCGCCGAAGAGAGCACCCTCCTGCGGCGGCTGGTGCGCTATCACCTCTATGTCCAATCGCGATCGCCCTTCTCGCGGCTGGACTGGAAACTGACCCTGGCGGACTATCTCGGGGCTAACCAATTCCCGGTGCCGGAGGATTACCCCGACGGGAGCCGCTTTGATGTGAACCCCATGGAGGGGGATTTGGCGGCCGTTCGTGCCCTGGATCGCCGCGATCGCGAGGCCCTCATCCATGTACTGATGACCGGCTTTGCCCAGCGCTTTCAGGGGGGGGGTAATGGCAGTAGTCATGGCAATGGCCGTGGCGATCGCGCCGCCCCCCCGGAAGCCCCCCCGGAACCCGTCATTCGCCAGGGGGGGGCCGATGCCCTCCGGCTTGACTAGACCCAGGGCCGCCCCCCATCTCTAGCTGTTTTTCCCAGACCGCTCCAGCCGCCATGTCGAACACCTGTCCTAGCCCGGATGTCCCCGTCGGGGGCGATCGCCTGCTCCGGCAGGGGGAGGGCTGGCGGCTGGGCTGGGATGGGGCGGCCCCCACCTACGTGGCCCTGGTGGGAAGCGATGCCTGGGCGATCGAACTGACGGCGGCGGAATGGCAGGATTTCCGACGGCTTCTCCAGCAACTCACCAGCGCCATGGCCGCCGCCGCCGATGAACTGATGCCCGATGAGGTGCTTGACTGCGAGGTGGAAAGCGATCGCCTGTGGCTGGGGGCCAGCGGTTTTCCCCATGCCTACGACGTGCGCCTGCTGCTCAAGACCGGGCGCGGTGCGGAGGGAACCTGGCCCGCGATCGCCGTGCCCCCCCTGATCGACGCCATGCGCACCCTGGAGTTGTTTTGAAACGCCTTGCCCCCATGCTTAAAACGCCCCGCCAAAAAAAGCAAAAACAGGGGTGACAATCCCATTCAATGTGCTATTATGGCTTGGCTGTCGGGGCGTAGCGCAGCTTGGTAGCGCACCACTTTGGGGTAGTGGGGGTCGTGGGTTCAAATCCCGCCGCTCCGATTCAACCGACAACCCATGGCAGACCACTTGAATCTGCCATTCAACATAGCTAAAAAATCCCTAGGGGGCGCAGTCTAACCACTCGCCCCCTTGAGCTTTTCTGGGTATTTTTCGGCACTTTTCTGGTGTCCTAGGACATTGGCGGACATTGGCGAATTGAGGTCGAGATGGGGCCAAGCTGGGGTGAATCAGTTTGGAGTTTTTGACGCCAACGCCAATAGCAACCAACAACTAAAAACCGACCTTCCCCAGGGAAACGGTCGGTCTCGGCAGTTGGGCTAATCTGCGGGCAGCCGCCCCTTAGCTCAAGGATGATTCAGCCTAGGCATTGCCACCGGCGGCCTGATAGCGCGCCCGAGCCCGCTTGAGCCCCTGCTCCGCCTTGATTTTGTCGTGGCTCGGCCCGTTCTGTACCGCTGCCAACTGCTGCTGGGCTGCCTCAAACTCCGTGCGGGCTTCCTCTAGGGCGATCGCGTCACCGCGCTCTGCCCCATTGACGAGGATCGTCACCTCATTCTCCTCCACCTCAGCAAAACCACCCATCAGGGCGATCGGCTGCCAATCCTTATTGGCCCGCACCCGCATCACCCCTGTATCCAGGGCCGTCAGCAGCGGCGCGTGGCCGGGCAGAATACCCACCTGCCCCGTCGTACTCGGCAGAATCACCTCCTCTGCCTCGCTGTCCCAGACCGTTTTGTCTGGGGAAATGACGCGAACCGTCAAACCCATAGCTTCCTACCGCTCACAACGTGATAACACAACGCCCAAGCCCGATGCGGAGACTAGAGGATCCTCCCTAGGCACCCGCGATCGGGCTGTCCCCATCAAGGGTCAGATGACATGAATTGAACGGTGGGGCCGGGAAATCCTGGACTTAACCAGAACCCTAGCCCCCTCGCCGTCCTATTCGTTCATCAACTTCTCGCCCTTCGCGATCGCCTCGTTGATATCGCCCACCAGGTAGAACGCCTGCTCCGGCAGATGATCCAACTCACCCGACAGGATCATTTTGAAGCCCTTGATCGTGTCTTCGAGGGTCACGTACTTCCCAGGGGAACCCGTGAACACCTCCGCCACAAAGAACGGCTGAGACAGGAAACGCTCGATCTTCCGGGCGCGGGCCACCGTCAGCCGGTCTTCCTCAGACAGTTCATCCAAGCCCAGAATCGCAATGATGTCCTGCAATTCCTTGTAGCGTTGCAGGGTCGATTGCACCGATCGCGCCGTGTTGTAGTGCTCCTCACCCACGATCGTCGGCTGAAGCATCGTCGAGGTCGAACCCAGGGGATCCACCGCCGGATAAATGCCCTTCGCCGCCAAGCCGCGAGACAGCACCGTCGTCCCATCCAAGTGGGCAAACGTGGTCGCCGGAGCCGGGTCCGTCAAGTCATCGGCGGGCACATACACCGCTTGGATCGACGTGATCGACCCCTCGGTGGTGGAGGTGATGCGCTCTTGCAGGTCACCCACGTCCGTCCCCAGGGTCGGCTGGTAACCCACCGCAGAAGGCATCCGACCCAGCAGGGCAGACACCTCAGAACCGGCCTGCACAAACCGGAAGATGTTGTCCACGAACAGCAGCACGTCCTGCTTGTTCACATCACGGAAATATTCCGCCATGGTCAGGCCGCTCAGGCCCACCCGCATCCGCGCCCCCGGCGGCTCGTTCATCTGGCCGTACACCAGGGCGATCTTGGAGTTTTCGGGGTTGTTGGCGTCAATCACCCCGGACTCGATCATTTCGTTGTAGAGGTCATTGCCCTCGCGGGTGCGCTCACCCACCCCGGCAAACACCGACACCCCACCGTGCTTGGTGGCGATGTTGTTGATCAGTTCCATCATGATCACGGTTTTGCCCACGCCGGCCCCGCCGAACAGGCCGATCTTGCCGCCCCGACGGTAGGGGGTCATCAGGTCAACCACCTTGATCCCGGTTTCAAACACGGAGGGCTTCGTTTCCAGTTCCGTCAGCTTCGGTGCGGGACGGTGGATGGGCATGGTGTCGGTGCGATCCACGTCGCCCTTTTCGTCCACCGGTTCGCCCAGTACGTTGAAGATTCGCCCCAGGGTGGCTTTGCCGACGGGGACGCTGATGGGGGAGCCGGTGTCGGTGACTTCCATGCCGCGCACGAGGCCGTCGGTGGTGCTCATGGACACGGCGCGCACTTGGCGATCGCCCAGCAGTTGCTGCACTTCACAGGTGACAGCCACTTGGTTGCCAGCGCGGTTGGTGGCCTGGATGGTCAGGGCGTTGTAGATCTGGGGCAGTTGACCAGCCGGGAACTTAACGTCGACCACCGGGCCGATGATTTGGGTGATGTAGCCGACATTGGTTTTTTCTGTGGTGGTGACCATGCTTGAGCCTGTGTGTTTAACGAGTCAGATAAACAGTAGACAGTACCTGCTTGCCGTCGCTAGCGGCGGGTTCGCTGTTGCCTGGTAAAAGAAGGTATCAGTCAATCCACTGGGTGGCGATGTCTAAATCGGCTTGGATTTAGGGTCAATCTAACGGCCCTTGTGGGGGGTTAGATGCGGGGTCTAGATCCTATTGCTAGGCAATGTCCCGTCGGCTAACCGGGCTTTGCGATGGTGAATCGCCTTTTTGGCCAGGGAACCTGGGGATTTTTTAGCCATGTATCAGATTATCACTGAAGGGTAAGGCCACCGCTGACGACTGATCCTAGATTGTGGGGGGGCTGGGATCGGGGGCGGGCGATCGCGATCGCCCTGGGGAGCGGAGGTGGACTGCACGGGCCTAAGGGGCATCGCCTATACTCGAAATAGTTGGAGGATCAGGGCGCGATCGCCCGTGGTGCGCCGCGTTGGGTGCCGTGGGTGAGGATAGGTTGAGCGTAGTCTTAGGAGCACAGAACCGTGGTTCAAGCCAAAGATAAGGTTGCCGCAAATGGTCAGGGCACCCCGGCGATCGCGGAGGGGCTATCGAGCGGTCCGACGGACTCCCGCCCCTGGGGCACTTTTACGGTGCTAGAGGAGGGAAAGGGGTACAAAATCAAGCGCATTGAGGTGTTGCCGGGGCACCGCCTGAGTCTCCAGATGCACCACCATCGCAGTGAGCATTGGATTGTGGTGTCCGGTACCGCAAGGGTGACCTGTGGCGATCGCGAAATTATGCTCCAGAGCAACCAATCGACCTACGTGCCCCAATGCACCAGCCACCGCCTCGAAAATCCGGGTGTGATTCCCCTGGTGCTGATTGAGGTGCAAAACGGCGAATATCTCGGAGAAGACGACATCATCCGCTTCCAGGACGATTACGCCCGCAGCGACTCCTGAGCTACCCCCCCCTGGGCGGAGCGCCGCCGCGATCGCCCGCCCCCTTTTCAACACCCCCCACAATCCCTAAACGTTCGTCCCACTAACCGTCCGCCATGGCCGTCCGCATCACCCTAAGCCCCACCGCCCTTGGGGAAATTGAGCGCCTTCGCAAGGCCCAGGGCGCACCCCAGGGCCAGCCCATTGCCCTCGGCCTCACGCGGGGGGCCTGCCAGCCCTTGGCCTACCGCCTCAAATTCGGTGAACTCCCCCCCCCGACAGCGGATGCGCCGAGCGCCAATGCCCCGGTACACCAGGTGGACGTTGGGGGAGGCATCACCTTCCTAATCGCCGCCGAGGATATTCCCCATCTCCAGAACCTGCACCTGGACTACGCCGAAGACCTCGTTGGGGGAGCCTTCCGCTTCCAGAACCCGAACGCCGCCGAAGTGTGTGGATGCGGGGCATCCTTCCAGCCCGCCGCACCGGCCCCTTGAACCCCCGACGGCCCCCTCAAGAAGTTCTGGTCCGCGATCGCGTCGCCATTCCAGCATTGACAGCATCGAGAGCGTGTTGATATACTCGGGTGCTGTCAGATTTATGGCGAAGTATTTTCGATTGCGACCGCGGTAACCCATGCCCACCATCCAGCAACTCATCCGATCCGAGCGCCAGAAAGCGACGAAGAAAACGAAGTCTCCCGCTCTCAAAAGCTGCCCACAACGGCGCGGCGTCTGCACCCGTGTCTACACCACGACACCGAAGAAGCCCAACTCCGCGCTGCGCAAAGTGGCTCGTGTTCGTTTGACCTCTGGATTTGAGGTGACCGCCTACATCCCCGGCATTGGCCACAACCTGCAAGAGCACTCCGTGGTCATGATTCGGGGCGGTCGTGTTAAGGATCTGCCCGGTGTCCGCTACCACATCATTCGCGGCACCCTAGATACCGCCGGCGTGAAGGACCGTCGCCAGGGACGCTCCAAGTACGGCGCAAAACGTCCTAAGGAATAGATTTCAATCCCCGAAAAAAGCTCCACCGGTCCCATGGGCGTGACTAAACGCCGCATAAGTCTGGTGGTCCGCCTTTTTCGGCTGCTCCCGAGGGCTGGTTGACGGAATTCCAGTCACAGGCCCCATGGCGGAGCGCTTTTTCCCCTAGCTTCACCCGTTTTAGCTAGTGGGCGCTGGTTCAGCGCGATCGCCCCCCAAGGGCAATCCACCTCACCCCCCGCGCCCCATGGCCCCGCCACCTTAAAGTTCAAAAGCGTTTAGATTTTTCGTCAACCATGTCCCGTCGTAACAGAGCCCCCAAGCGCCCCGTCCCAGCCGATTCCGTCTACAACAGCCGACTGGTTAGTATGACGATCCGGCGCATCATGAAGCAGGGCAAAAAATCCCTCGCCTCCCGCATCATTTATGACGCCTTTGATCTCATCAAGGAGCGCACCGGTTCTGAGCCCCTTGACGTGTTCGAGCAGGCGGTCAAAAACGCCACGCCCCTTGTGGAAGTGAAAGCCCGCCGGGTTGGTGGTGCCACCTACCAGGTGCCCATGGAAGTGCGTCCCGATCGCGGTACCGCCCTGGCCCTCCGTTGGCTGATCCAATTTTCCCGCCAGCGTCCGGGTCGCAGCATGGTTGCCCGCTTCGCCAACGAGATCATGGACGCCGCCAACGAAACCGGCAGCGCGATCCGCAAGCGCGAAGAAACCCACCGGATGGCCGAGGCCAACAAAGCCTTCGCCCACTACCGTTACTAGGGATAAGGGCTGGGGGGTGTATCGTCCATCTGCGATCCCCTGGTTCACCCCCACGCCCCCGAGCTTGGCCATAGCTACACCGCCCACGACTCGATTGGCCCGCCAATCTTCAGCCTACGGCGCAGACCTGTGGTAACAAAGTGATTTTAGCGAGGTGGTTTCTGCGCGTGGGTCTTAATAATGCCTCGCCAAGGAATCTCCATAAAATCTTTACAAGCATGTAACATGATAATCTGCAGCAGAGATCCAAGGAGGTAGCTGTGGGACGATCCACCCCGCTCGAAAAAGTCCGAAATATTGGTATTGCCGCCCACATTGATGCCGGCAAAACGACGACGACCGAGCGTATTTTGTTTTACTCGGGCGTCGTCCATAAGATGGGTGAGGTGCATGACGGCACCGCAGTGACCGACTGGATGGCCCAGGAGCGCGAGCGCGGGATTACGATCACGGCCGCCGCCATCAGCACGAGCTGGCTTGATCACCAGATCAACATCATCGACACCCCTGGCCACGTGGACTTCACGATTGAAGTGGAGCGTTCCATGCGGGTGCTGGACGGTGTGATTGCCGTTTTCTGCTCCGTGGGCGGGGTGCAGCCCCAGTCCGAAACCGTGTGGCGTCAGGCCGATCGCTACAAGGTTCCCCGCATTGCCTTCATCAATAAAATGGACCGCACGGGGGCCAATTTTTTCAAGGTCTATCAGCAGATGCGTGATCGCCTGCGGGCCAACGCAGTGCCGATCCAGATCCCCATTGGCGCAGAAGCGGACCTGAAGGGTTTGGTGGACCTCGTGACCATGCGGGCCTACATCTACAACGATGACATCGGCCAAGACATCGAAGAAACGGACATCCCTGCCGACCTGCAAGAGGTGGCGGAAGAGTACCGCACCATCATGCTAGAGGCGGTTGCCGAGCTTGATGATGATCTGATGGAGCGCTACCTCGAAGGGGGTGAGCTGACGGTAGAGGAAGTCCGCGCCACCCTCCGTAAAGGCACCGTGACCGGCGCGATCGTACCGGTCCTCTGCGGCTCCGCTTTCAAAAACAAAGGGGTTCAGCGTCTGCTGGACGCGGTGGTTGATTACCTGCCGTCCCCCATCGACGTGCCCCCCATCCAAGGCACCTTGGACGATGGCTCCGTGGTGGAGCGTCCCGCTGACGACAACGCCCCCGCAGCGGCCCTCGCCTTCAAGATCATGGCCGATCCCTATGGGCGTCTAACGTTCATTCGGGTTTATTCCGGCTCGATTAAGAAGGGCAGCTACGTTCTCAATGCCACCAAGGGCAAGAAAGAACGCATCTCACGCCTGATCGTCCTCAAGGCCGACGAGCGCATCGAGGTGGACGAACTGCGGGCCGGTGATCTGGGGGCAGCCCTGGGCCTCAAGGACACCATCACGGGCGACACGATCTGCGACGAGAGCGATCCCGTCATCCTGGAATCCCTCTTCGTCCCCGAGCCGGTCATCTCCGTGGCGGTGGAACCCAAAACCAAGCAGGACATGGACAAGCTGTCCAAGGCTCTGCAATCCCTCTCGGAGGAAGACCCCACCTTCCGGGTGAGCACGGATCCGGAAACCAACCAAACGGTCATCGCAGGGATGGGTGAATTGCACCTAGAGATCCTTGTGGACCGGATGCTGCGGGAATTTAAGGTTGAGGCCAACGTGGGTGCTCCCCAGGTGGCTTACCGGGAAACCATTGGCAAGTCCGTCAAGGCAGAAGGTAAGTTTGTCCGCCAGAGTGGCGGTAAGGGTCAGTACGGTCACGTTGTGATCGAGGTGGCCCCTGGGGAAGCCGGTAGCGGCTTCGAGTTCGTGTCCAAGATTGTGGGGGGTACGGTTCCGAAGGAATACATCGCCCCCGCAGAACAGGGTATGCGCGAGGCCTGCGAATCCGGTATTCTTGCCGGTTACCCGCTGATTGACGTCAAGGTGACCCTGGTGGATGGGTCTTACCATGATGTTGACTCTTCGGAAATGGCCTTCAAAATCGCCGGTTCCATGGCAATTCGCGAGGCAGTCTTGAAGGCTGCTCCGATGTTGCTGGAGCCGATGATGAAGGTTGAAGTGGAAGCGCCCGAGAACTTCCTGGGTGATGTGATGGGGGATCTCAACTCCCGTCGTGGTCAGATTGAAGGGATGGGCTCGGAGGACGGCCTCGCCAAGGTATCTGCCAAGGTGCCACTGGCAGAGATGTTCGGTTACGCGACCGACATTCGTTCCATGACCCAAGGTCGTGGAATCTTCTCCATGGAGTTCAGCCATTACAGCGAGACCCCTCGCAACGTGGCTGAAACCATCATCGCAAAGAGCAAAGGGAACGCATAACAAGGAAAGGAACGCACACTCATGGCACGCGAAAAGTTTGAGCGCAATAAACCCCACGTCAACATCGGTACGATCGGCCACGTGGACCACGGTAAGACGACGCTGACGGCGGCGATCACGATGGCCCTGGCGGCCCGTGGCCAGGCTAAGGCCCAGAAGTACGATGAAATCGATGCGGCTCCTGAGGAGAAGGCCCGTGGGATCACGATCAACACGGCCCACGTGGAGTACGAGACCAATGATCGTCACTATGCCCACGTGGACTGCCCGGGTCACGCGGACTATGTGAAGAACATGATCACGGGTGCTGCCCAGATGGACGGCGCGATTCTGGTGGTGTCGGCGGCGGATGGCCCCATGCCCCAAACCCGTGAGCACATCCTGCTGGCTCGCCAGGTGAACGTGCCGAATCTGGTGGTTTTCCTGAATAAGCAAGACCAGGTGGATGATGAGGAGCTGCTGGAGCTGGTGGAACTGGAAGTCCGCGAGCTGCTGAGCGACTACGGTTTTGATGGGGATGCGATTCCCATTGTGGCGGGTTCTGCCCTGAAGGCGACGGAAGCCCTGAGCGGTGGCGCGCCGGATGAGTGGGTCGAGAAGATCTACAAGCTGATGGATGAGGTGGATTCCTACATTCCGACGCCGGAGCGGGATACGGATAAGCCGTTCCTGATGGCGGTTGAGGATGTGTTCTCGATCACGGGTCGCGGTACGGTGGCGACGGGCCGGATTGAGCGGGGCCGTGTGAAGGTGGGTGAGACGGTGGAAATCGTCGGCCTGCGTGACACCCGCACCACCACGGTGACGGGGGTTGAGATGTTCCGGAAGCAACTGGATGAAGGGGTGGCTGGTGATAATGCCGGTCTGCTGCTTCGCGGTGTGCAGAAGGAGGACATCGAGCGTGGGATGGTGCTGGCGAAGCCCGGTTCCATTACGCCCCACACCCAGTTCGAGTCTGAGGTGTATGTGCTGAAGAAGGAGGAGGGTGGTCGTCACACGCCGTTCTTCGCGGGCTATCGTCCTCAGTTCTACATCCGGACGACGGATGTGACGGGTTCCATCGATGCGTACACCTCTGACGAAGGGGAAAATGTGGAGATGGTGATGCCGGGCGATCGCATCAAGATGACGGTGACGCTGATTTCGCCGGTTGCGATTGAGCAGGGGATGCGTTTCGCAATCCGTGAAGGTGGCCGGACGATTGGTGCGGGTGTGGTGTCGAAGATCCTCAAGTAGGGTCTGATGCTGCTGGGCGCGATCGCGTTTCCTCCGTCGCTCGATGGCGGGTGAGGGGTGGGGCGATCGCGCGGACCTAGCGTTCCGAATCTGAGTCAGGACTGGCGGGGCCATTGCATGGGTGATGGGTTGCCGGTTCTGACTTAATAATCGGAATGGGTCTTTTAGGAACCTTGAAAATTCAATTACTGCCCAACTAACCCACAGGACGACGGAAGAGAAGATGGCGACGATTCAACAGCAGAAGATCCGCATCCGCCTCCAGGCTTTTGACCGCAAGTTGCTGGATGCGTCCTGCGACAAGATTGTGGATACGGCAAATCGCACGAGCGCGACGGCGGTTGGCCCGATTCCTTTGCCGACGAAGCGGAAGATTTATTGCGTGCTCCGTTCTCCCCACGTGGACAAGGATTCCCGGGAGCACTTTGAAACGCGGACCCACCGCCGCATTATTGATATTTACCAGCCTTCGTCGAAGACGGTGGATGCGCTGATGAAGTTGGATTTGCCTTCGGGTGTGGATATTGAAGTGAAGCTGTAGGGGATGGCTAGGCGCTGTGGTTTGGCGCTAGTCTCAACGGCTTTGAATATTGGACTTTGAAAAAGTAAAAAGCAGCCCCTGATATGCGAGCGGGCTGCTTTTTTGTGGTTTGTTTATGGAGTTTTGATGGGGATCGAGGGTGGCGTTGGCGATCGCGGCCTCGATCCCTAGGGTTAGGAATGGGGTTGGGAGTGCTGGCGATGGTGGGCGGCCTGGGCGGTGGCGAGGGCGATCGCCTGGGGGAGGATGCGGTGTTCCTGCACCTGGACGCGGGCGTGGAGGGTTTCGACCGTATCGGTGGCGAGGACGGGGACGGCGGCCTGGACGAGGATGGGGCCGCAATCCACTTCTAGGGTCACCAGGTGGGCGGTGCAGCCAGCGAGTTTGACGCGGGCCGCGATCGCCTGGTCAATGGCACGCATCCCCGGAAAACTGGGCAGGAGGCTGGGGTGGATATTAATGGCGCGATCGCGGTAGCCCTCGATGAACACCTCCGTCACCCGGCGCATCCAGCCCGCCATCACCACCCACTCCACCCCAGCCCGCTGTAGGGCCGACACCACCTCATAGTCAAAGGCTTCGCGGCTGACGAACTGGCGATGGTCAATGCAGTGGCTCGGCACGCCCCAGCGCTCCGCCCGAACCGCCACCTTGGCCCCCGGATTGTTGTAGATCACCACCGCCACCTCCGCCCGCAGGCGGCCATCCGCGATCGCCTGGACCACCGCCTCAAAATTACTGCCGTTGCCCGAGGCTAGGATCCCTAGCTTGACCGGGGGCAGATTGCGATAAATTTCTAGCAGGTCCGCCGACAGGTCGGGAAACACTAAACTAGGGCTGGTCAGTTCGGGGCGATCGCTAGCGGTCATCGGGCGTTAGGCGTCCTAAGGAACGACACAAGGAATAGGTGGCAGATGGCCAAACGGCAGACGGTCCGGTGGCAGACCATCCACGCCATCTCAAAAAAACCATCTTCATCTTAGGCAGTTCCGTCCCGGCCCGAGGCGGCGTTTAGCAAATTCCCCGATTCCCCCACCCCACTGCCCCAATCGAGGCATCTTAAGCAAGAGCCCCCAGTGACCGCAGCAAGGGTCTGCCAGCCCCTCGCCCCAAGCAGTTTGGTGGCGGTGAGACCGAGATTTAAGGCCACTGATCAAGGTTGCCCTTCGAGATCACTGAACGGGTGGCACGCCCCAATTTCCACACCCCCCGAGACTTTTCCCTAACCCCTGACGCCGGGGCTCCGTGCCCCAGGAGAGAGCACCGTTTATACCCGTCCCCTCGCCCGATTAATTGAGCAGTTGCAGCGGCTCCCCGGCATTGGCCCCAAGAGCGCCCAACGGCTGGCTTTGCATTTGCTCAAACGGCCCGATGCGGAAGTGGAAGCCCTCGCCAAGGCGCTGTTGGAGGCCAAGCAGCAGGTGGGCACCTGTCAGGTCTGCTTCCATCTGTCGGCGGAGCCGGTCTGCGAAATCTGCCGCAATCCCAACCGCGATCGCCTCACCATCTGCGTCGTAGCCGACTCCCGCGACGTAATCGCCCTCGAAAAAACCCGGGAATATCGGGGCCGCTACCACGTCCTCGGCGGCACCATTTCCCCCATGGACGGCATCGGTCCAGACATGCTCACGGTCCAACCCCTGATCCAGCGGGTGCAGCGGGAGGGTACGCGGGAGGTCATCCTGGCGATCGGCCCCAGCGTCGAGGGAGAAACCACCGCCCTCTACCTCAGTCAACTGCTCAAACCCTTCACCCGCGTCACGCGCATCGCCTTTGGCCTGCCCGTGGGGGGTGATCTGGAATATGCCGATGAGGTCACCCTCGCCCGCGCCCTGGAGGGACGCCGCGAAATGGCCTAGGGACCACCCTCCAAGGTCGATCCACCCCCCGCAACCCCGGTGCCAAGCTGAATTCATCAAATGGCAAATTTGCCTAGCCGAAGTCCCGTCCTGAGGGTGGGTTGCGGCTAGGCAGAAGCCCCTGAGTGCGGCGCGTCTGGCTACTTGAGCTTTTGTTTGATGAAGGCCACCAACTGGCCCATTTGCTTTTTGAGGTTGTCCACTTCCCCCTGCAGGGAGGCCACCTGGGCTTCCAGGGCGGCAATTTTGCCCTCGTGGATGCCGCTGCCCCCGTCGCCCCCCATGGTCGAGGTGGCCGATCGCGGGGGCAGACTGGTGGCCTTTGGAGCCTTGCGCATGGCCTCCTTGATCGCTTCCACCAGCTCCTTTTTCTCGAAGGGCTTTTCGATGAAGGCGAAATGCTCGAAGGGTTCGGGGATTTTTTCCGTGACCTCTTCCTTGCGCCCCGACATCAGCAGCAGGGGAATCGTCTGGAGGTGAGGGCTGGCCTGGATTTCCTGAAAGACTTCCCAGCCGCTCTTTTTCGGCAGCAGGAAGTCCAACATGATCAAGTTGGGGTGCTCCTGCTGGATGAGGGTGAGACCTTCTGCCCCGTCTTTGGCTTCGAGTACTTCAAAGTTACCGGTCGGCAGCATTTCGCGGACGCGCATCCGAATCACTCTGCTGTCGTCGATAACCAGAATTTTGTGGGCTGCCACGATTGACTCCTTGACGATCGCAGTGATTACACGGCAGTCGGCGATGACGATCGCGCTGGGGGTGCAGCGCCGGAATGCTGGGCTGCGGGTTGGGCGAGGGGGTGCTATGGACCCTGGCGATCGCCGCTGTGGGGGCTAGCCCCGTTCCCCATTCAATAACACAATCTCGCTTCTGAGAGTCCAGTATATTGCGATCGCTCCCCTTGCGGCAGGGGTTGTGGGGGGCTTGGAGGTTGGGGTTGGGGTCTGGCTTTAGAATCAGGGGGCGGATGAGTGCGCGCGGTTGGATCGGGAGCCGTGGGAGGTGCGGGGATGGAGGGTTTGGAAAAAGTGCCGGTGGGGGAGTCGAAGGGGGTGGCCTCCGGGGCGGTGGAACCGTTGCCGCCGTGGCTGCGCCGACCGATTGGGCGGGCGAGTGAAATTTCGACGGTGCAGCGCATTGTTAAGGCACGGCAGATCCATACGATTTGCGAGGAGGGGCGCTGTCCGAATCGGGGGGAGTGCTATGGCAACCGGACGGCGACGTTTTTGCTGATGGGGCCGGTGTGTACGCGATCGTGCGCCTTTTGCCAGGTGGATAAGCACCATGCGCCGATGGCCCTTGATCCGCTGGAGCCGGAGAAGGTGGCGGAGGCGATCGCCCTGCTGGGGCTGCGCTATGCGGTGCTGACGTCGGTGGCGCGGGATGATTTGCCCGATGGGGGGGCGAGTTGGTTTGCCCGGACGATCGCGGCGGTGCGATCGCGGCAGCCACAGACGCAAATTGAGGTGCTGACGCCGGACTTTTGGGGGGGCAAGTCGCCGGGGAAAACGCCGGAGCAACTCCAGGGCGATCGCGTGGCGACGGTGGTGGCGGCGGAACCGGTGTGCTACAACCACAACCTGGAAACGGTGGCGCGGCTCCAGGGGGTGGTGCGGCGCGGGGCTACCTACGATCGCTCCCTGGCGGTGCTGCGGCGGGTGAAGGAACTCAATCCGGCGATCGCCACCAAGTCCGGTCTGATGCTGGGCCATGGGGAAACGATCGATGAGGTGCGCACGGCCCTGGAGGATTTGCGGGCGGTGGGGTGCGATCGCCTCACCCTGGGGCAATATATGCGGCCTTCCCTGGACCACCTGCCGGTGCGGCGCTACTGGACGCCGGAGGAATTTGAGGAGTTGGGGGCCTTGGCGCGATCGCTGGGCTTTAGCCATGTGCGATCGGGGCCGCTGGTGCGCAGTTCCTACCACGCGGGCGAAGATCCCTAAGATCCACCGCCCCGCCAAGGCAGCCCGTACGCAGGGACCAGCCCGCACGTCGAGCCAGTACCAGCAGAGCTTGCCCCCTAGCAGCCTGCGCCAGTGGTTTCCGGGGCCGGTTTAGCCACCCGCTCCGGCACCTCTGCGGCCTCCGGCGCTGGATAGAGTTCCGTCGAGGCGAAATGGGGCAAAATATCGCGGGTGAACGCCTCCGCCGCCTTGGAACGGTAGCGGTTGGGATTAGAAATCACCTTCAGGATCCGCTCCACCCGCACCTCGTCAATGTGGGCCTGGTGCAAACTGCCGATCTGCAACTCCTTCTCGATCGCCGCGATCGACACAAACGCCGCCCCCAGGCCAGACTGGACCGCATTTTTAATCGCCTCAATGGAATTGAGCTCCATCTCGATCTTGAGGCGACGGGTGTCAATGCCGCACTGGGTCAGCACATTGTCAATCACCTTGCGGATTGTGGACTGGGAATCGAGGGCAATGAACTGCAACCCGTAGAGGTCATCGCGGTGAATGCTCTCCGTCCGCGTCAACTCGTGGCCCATCGGCAAAATCAACGCCAGTTCGTCCCGGGCGTAGGGCACCACATGGAGGGAGTCCTGAAGCTCCGAGGGCACCTCACCGCCGATGATGGCCAGGTCGATTTGCCCATTGGCGACGCTCCAGGAGGTGCGCCGGGTGGAATGGACATGGAGCTGGACCCCCACTTCAGGGTAGGTTTCGCGGAAGCGGCCAATCATGCGGGGCAGCAGGTAGGTGCCGGTGGTTTGGCTTGCGCCGACGATGAGGGTGCCCCCCTGGAGATTTTGTAAATCCTTGATGGCGCGGCAGGTTTCCTGGCAGAGGGTGAGGATTTTGTCGCCGTAGTTCAGCAGCATGTGGCCCGCTTCCGTCAGTTGGGCTCGCCGTCCGCCGCGATCGAAGAGGGGTACGTCAAGCTGGCGTTCGAGGTTTTGCACCTGCAAGCTGACGGCGGGCTGGGACACGTAGAGGCTGTCGGCGGCCCGTTTGAAGCTGCCCTCGGAGGCGATCGCCTTGAGGATCCGCAGTTGGTCGAGGGTGAACGGAAGGTCGGACATGGTCATGGGGCCGAATGACGCCTCATTCCAAGGCGAGAGAGGGTGAAGGATCGGAGGTCGGGGGCAGGGGTGATCGGGGGGTGGGTGGCTCCGCGATCGCCAGATTGCGTTCGACCCGATCCCATGGTCCGCCGGGGGCCTAGGGGGCAGAGCCCAGCACTACAGGGCCGTGGGCCGTGGGGGTGGGGCCGCTGGGCCGTGGGCCGATGGCTGGGGCAGCCGGATTAGGGCCTGTCATTTGACTAATTCATTCTCAAACAAAATGAACACAATGATTAAAAAAATTAATGTTTTGCGGGTCCCGTTGGGCGGCTCCGGGGGGACTGAAGCGATCGCAGGCTTGGCCCTGGGGAAGCGCGGGGGCGGCGGGGCGATCGCGGCGCGGGGAGACCGGTGGGCCGCGCGGATCGCGGTTAGATCGCAGGGTGAAGCGGGGAATTTGGGATCAGGCGATCGCGGGGCCATCACCGCCTCGAATCTAGCAGGGATCGCCGAATTTGCCCTACCCTTAGAGGGGATGTCCCAGGTGACTTTGCAACGATGCACCCATCAATCCCAGGCCCAGACTAGCGACTTTTCGACCCCCGATGGGCTACCGTAAACCCGCCCTCGGGCACCGCCATGGGGGTACCGGCACAGAGCCCTAGCACCGCCGCGATCGCCCCTTGCCGCAACCGTTCCGTCACCGATCATCGTTCCCCTCCGCTGCCCTTGATCCCCGTCCCTTCTGTTCCCCCCGGACCATTGCCTTTTCTTATCCCGTCCCCTGCGCCGTTGTTGCCCCTCGCCGCCGCCGCCCCCTGGTCTGCCCTGGGGGACTGGCTGACCCCCCCTTGGATGACCGCGAGCCATTGGGTGGAGTTGGGGCTGCTGACCCTGTTTGCGGTGGCCCATAGCGGTTTGGCGGCCCTGCGATCGCGCGGGGAAGCCCGGATTGGCGCGCGGGCCTATCGGGTGCTCTTTGCCCTGGTGAGCCTGCCCCTGGCGGTGGTGGTGATTGTTTACTTCTTCAAGCACCGCTACGACGGCGTGCAGCTTTGGCAGGTGCAGGGGGTTGCTGGTGTGCAGTCCTTCGTGTGGGGGCTCTCGGCCCTGTCGTTCCTGTTTCTTTATCCGGCGACCTTTAACTTGCTGGAGATCGCCGCGATCGCCAAGCCCGAGATCCACCTCTACGAAACGGGGATCATGCGCATCACCCGCCACCCGCAAATGGTCGGCCAGGTGATCTGGTGCATCGCCCACACCCTTTGGATTGGCACCAGCTTCACCCTGGTCACCTCCCTGGGGTTGATTGCCCATCACCTCTTTGCCGTCTGGCATGGCGATCGCCGCTGGTTCGCCCGCCATGGGGACGCCTTCCTGGCCGCCAAGGCCCGCACGTCCGTTATTCCCTTCGTCGCGATCGCGCGCGGGCAACAGACAATGGACTGGAAGACCTACCCCCGCGAATTTGCGCGGCCCGCCTACGTTGGCGTCACCCTCTTCGTCCTCGCCCTGTGGTGGCTGCACCCCTCCCTGATGCGCTGGACCGCCGCCGCCCCCTGGTGACGGCCTCCGCATCCCCGCCGCCCGCCCGCCCCGATTCCGTTCAGTGTCCCCGTGATCAACGCTGATAACCCGCTTGACCTATGACCTATCCCATCGAGGAATCGCGCTTTGCCGAGGAAGTTCTGGGTGCTAACGTCCCCGTCCTCGTCAACTTTTGGGCACCCTGGTGCGGCCTCTGTCGGCTCATTGAGCCCCTGCTGCACCAGTTCCAGCGCGATTGGGGACCGCAGGTCAAGCTAGTTAGCGTCAACGCGGACGACAACCTCAAACTGGCCAACACCTACCGCCTAACCCAGCTACCCACCTTAATTCTCTTTGAAAACGGCCAGCCGGTCGATCGCCTCGATGCGATCGGGGGCCGCGAAGAAATGCGCCGCGCCCTCAATGCCCTCATGCTTAAGCGCCTCAAGGCTTTTTCGACCTCGTAACCGAGCTTTGCCCCCCCGCGCAACCTCGCCCCCGGCCCCCGCGATCGCCGCCCCTGGCCCCCATCGGCCCCAGACGAACATGCCACAATAGTGACGGCATTTTGTTTTGTTGAATTGACGGCAACTTTACGCCGACCGTCTTGCATTTGAATTACCGTTTGAGTTTGAGTTTGCGTACATCACGTTCAATCGGGCTTGCGTAATGGAACCGATCTACGAGTACGCCTGGGCAATCCCAGTCCTGCCCCTCCTTGGAGCGACGGCTGTTGGACTGGGATTGATTTCGTTTAACCAGGCCACGAACCGGTTGCGACAAGCAAACGCGGTTTTTATCATGTCCACCCTTGGCGCAGCGATGGTGATGTCGCTGGCGCTGTTGTGGAGCCAAATCGGCGGCCACGACGCCTTCGTGCGCAGTATCGAATGGGCCGCCGCCGGTGACTTCAAGCTCACCATGGGCTACACCATCGATCGCCTCAGCTCCCTGATGATGGTGATCGTTACCACCGTTGCCCTGTTGGTGATGCTCTACACCGACGGCTACATGGCCCACGATCCGGGCTATGTGCGCTTCTATGCCTACCTGAGCCTGTTTAGCTCCTCCATGCTCGGGCTCGTCGTCAGCCCTAACCTGGTCCAGATCTATATCTTCTGGGAACTGGTGGGCATGTGCTCCTACCTGCTCATTGGCTTTTGGTTTGATCGCAAACCGGCGGCGGATGCTTGCCAAAAAGCTTTTGTGACCAACCGGGTCGGGGACTTTGGCCTGCTGCTGGGGATGCTGGCTCTCTACTGGTGTACGGGTAGCTTCGAGTTTGATGTGATGGGCGATCGCCTCCACGATCTCGTCGCGTCCGGTGCCCTCAGTGCGGGCTTGGCCACCCTGTTTTGCGTTCTCGTTTTCCTGGGGCCTGTCGCCAAATCGGCCCAATTCCCCCTCCATGTGTGGCTGCCGGACGCCATGGAAGGCCCCACTCCCATTTCCGCCCTGATCCACGCGGCGACGATGGTGGCGGCGGGGGTCTTCCTGGTGGCGCGGATGCTGCCGGTGTTTGAGGGGCTGCCCATGGTGATGGATGTCATCGCCTGGACGGGGGCCTTTACGGCGTTTTTGGGGGCGACGATCGCCATCACCCAGAACGACATCAAAAAGAGCCTGGCCTATTCGACCATTTCCCAACTGGGCTATATGGTCATGGCCCTCGGTGTGGGGGCCTACAGCGCGGGGCTATTCCACCTGATGACCCACGCCTACTTCAAGGCCATGCTGTTCCTGGGCTCCGGCTCCGTGATCCATGGCATGGAGGCGGTGGTGGGCCATGAGCCCGTTTTGGCCCAGGACATGCGGCTGATGGGGGGCCTGCGGAAATATATGCCCGTGACCTCGGCCACGTTCTTGATCGGCACCCTGGCCATTTGCGGGATTCCGCCCTTTGCCGGGTTCTGGTCGAAGGATGAGATTCTGGGGCTGGCCTTCCAGGCGAATCCAGCCCTGTGGCTGGTGGGCTGGCTGACGGCGGGCATCACGGCGTTCTACATGTTCCGGATGTATTTCTCCACGTTCGAGGGGGAATTCCGGGGCAATGATGAGACGATTCGCCAAAAGCTGCTGGCGGAGGCGATGGTGCCGGTGACGGTGGAGGTGCCTGCCTTTGGGCCGGGGGCGATGGATCCGAAGGAGCTCGATCATGGGGACCATCACCATGCCCATGAGCCCCACGAGTCGCCCTGGACGATGGTGGTGCCGCTGATGGTGCTGGCGGTGCCGTCGATGGCGATCGGTCTGCTGGGGATGCCTTGGAATAATTCGTTCGAGCATTTCCTGGAGCCGGAAACGGTGGCCCACCACGGGGAACAGGCCTTTGAATGGGCGGAGTTCCTGATTATGGCGGGCAATTCCGTGGGGATTGCGCTGATTGGCATTACGTTGGCGTCGCTGACCTACCTGCGTGACAAGATTGACCCCGCCGCGATCGCGGAGAAGCTGGGGCCGATCTACCGTTTTTCGTTGAAGAAGTGGTACTTCGACGAGCTCTACGACACGGTGTTTGTGCGCGGTAGCCGCCGTCTGGCTCGCCAGGTGATGGAGGTGGATTTCCGCATTGTGGACGGGGCCGTGAACCTGACGGGGTTTGTGACCCTGGTGTCGGGGGAGGGGCTGAAGTATTTCGAGAATGGCCGCGCCCAGTTCTATGCCCTGATTGTGTTTGGGGCGGTGCTGGGGTTGGTGGTGCTGTCGGGTATTTCCTAGGCTGATCGATCCACCATCTGCCCCCTAGCGTTGGGGGCCTAGCAGATATGAATAGCCGTGGGGTTGTTTCTTCGGAGATGACCCCATTTTTTTGGCGATCCGGGAGGGGGCGATCGGGTAAAGATTTTTCGGTGGTTGGTTGTTTTCGTGAAATTTGTTCACCTTTCTTGAAGGGTGAAATGGCGAGTTTCGGGGGAATACGGATGTTTTTGAGGGGGTGAATTGGCTAGGGTTGAAGGTGCAATTGACACAAATTGGTTCTCCACAATGCATCTGGTGACATCTCGCGAATATAAGGTCATTTTGAAGACGGCGGCGTTCTGCGATCGCGTCGAAGGCATCCGTAAATTTTGGCGAGAGATTGAGGCGATCGCCCAGGCCCAATCCTTTGCGATTAAGGGGCTGCTGAGCGAGCAGGTGGAGCGGCAGGTGGAGTTCTATGACACGCCGGACCACAATCTCCTGAGTCGGGGGTATGTGCTGCGGCGGCGGGGGGCGATCGCGGAGGGCAAGGTGGCGAAGGTGAAGGCGATGCTGAAGTATCGATCGCCGGATGTCTATATTGCGTCGTCGGTGGATGTCAGCAGTCCGGCCCCGAAGGCGGAAACGAAGCTGGAGGAGGATATTCTTGCGCCGTTCCGCAGTCAGTTTGCCCATTCCACCAGTGCGCCGGTGACGGATAGCCCGTGGACGACGCTGGCGGATGTGCTGGCGGTGTTTCCGGGGCTCGATCGCCTCAAGTTCCCGCCGGAGACGCCCATCGAGCGGGTGGGGGGGCTGGTGGCCCAGGAGTTGGTGAGCCGGGGCGCGGTGCTGGATTTTGGCCAGGAGGAGGCGACGGTGGCGATTACGCTCTGGTATGAACCGGGGACCGATGGGGCGGGGGAACCGGCGATCGCGGAATTCTCGTTCGCCTATGGTGATCCGTCGGGGGAATTTACGGCGAAGGGGGCGCGGCGGGCAAAGGCGTTTTTTGAGGAGCTGCAAAAGATGGCGGATTGGTATGATCCGTCGGCCATCACCAAAACCCAGTTTGTCTACAGCTACGGCAAGGATCAATAGCTGATCAATAGCCCATCAATCAATGGCAAAAATGGGTGAAGATTTGCGGCGATCGCGATCCTCACCCCTGGCCCCTCTCCCCGAACAGGAAAGGGGCATTTTGATGGGAGCTTTAGGGCAAAATCCTAGCGGCGATCGCGGCGGTCTAGAATTTCGTTGTCGAGGGAGAAGTCCACGCGATCGCGGTCCTTTTCGAGTTTGAGGTAATCGTTCTCGAAGGAATCCTTGAGGCCGCTGATCAGATCAAATTCCGGCTGCCAATTCAGTTCATCCTTGGCCTTTTGGTTCGAGGCAAAGAAATGCTGGGTCCGCAGGGGGAAGGGCTTACGTTTGCCAAAGTCGAACTTTTTGGGATCGTAATGGACCAAATCTAAATCGTCGGGATTTTTGCCCGCCGCGATCGCGCAGGCCCGCGCCAACCCATCGAACGTCACATAGCGATCGCCCGACACGTTATAGATTGCGCCAATGGCCTTCGGATTGCGAATCGTCGCCACCATGGCCTTCGCCAAATCCGCCACATGGCCGAACTGGGTGATATGTAAACCGTTGCCGGGGATGGGGATCGGGCGATCGCGGACAATGCGATCAAAGAACCAGGTTTCTAGGGGATTGTAGTTGAGGGGGCCGTAGATGTAGGTGGGGCGGATGGACGTGAAGGGGAGATCGTGGTGGTCGAGATAGGCTTCCGTTTCCTGTTTGCCCGCGTGGCGACTTTTTGGATCGGTGGGATCGCTTTCCAGCAGGGGCAATTCATCCGAAGCTTGATAAACCCCCGCCGAACTCATGTAGATAAATTGTTCAAACTTGCCCCACTGGGCTTCCACCAAAGGTTGGGTATCGCTGAGTTCGCGGCCATTGTTATCAAAAATTAGGTCAAAGGTTTCGCCGCTTAGCAGTTCCTTGAGCCGTTCGCCATCCCGGCGATCGCAGTGGATTTCGCGGACCCCTTCGACCGGGGGCCGGTGGTTGCCGCGATTGCACAGGGTCACCTGATAGCCCTGCTCGACCAGCAGTTTGGTGAGGTAGACCCCGATGAAGCGGGTGCCGCCCATGACTAGGATACGCATGGTGTTGAATTGCCTTTGGGTGCGATGGATGAAGAAGGGGTAGCGCGGGCGCTGGCGGCTGGGGATGCCCGGTTTGGGGCCGGGGCGATCGCCGCAGCGGTGCTTGAATGTGCGCGATCGTGTCCATTGATCTTGCCATTGCGCGGGGGGGAATGGTCATGGGCCGTGGTGGCGGGGGGTGAATTCGCTAGGATCGGGCTGGGGGTGCGGTAGGGTTGCTGTGGCCTTGGGGATGGATGGGAGCCGATGGATTTCAATGGAGCCGATGAGCTGCGTCGCCGCCGCGATCGCCGCCGGGATAACCCACCACCCCCGAGCGATCGCGTGCGGCGGGTGCTGGGGGCCTTGGAGGTGCCGCCGTCCCTAGGGACACCGGGGGAGCCGAGGCCGTCGGCCCAGGGGGATGCGCCGGATCTGGAGGCGTTTGATATTTCCCGCTACCGCGATCGCGACTCGGGCGGCGGACCTTCCCCTCGGGACGGGCGATCGCGCCCCACGGCCCGCCAAGCCCGGTCCTGGAGCCAGCGCGCCCAAGTCTTACGGGGGCTCCGGTGGCCCCAGCGGATCTCGCCCCTGCGCTCCACCCCCGGTTGGGATTGGGGCGACCTCTGGCACCGGCTGCCCCCCATCGATCAGGTCAATCCATCCCGCAGTCGCGTTTGGGCCGTGGCGGCGCTCCTGGGGGTGGGGTTGGTGGGGCTGTCGGTGCGGCTGTCGGTGCTGCAACTGGCCCAGGGTAAGGAACTGACGGCCAGGGCCAGGGCCAGCCAACGGGTGAGCGTGACCCCCTTTGTGCCGCGTCGGGCGATCGTCGATCGCAACGGCACCGTCCTGGCCCTCGATCGCCTGACCTACGTGCTCTATGCCCACCCCAAACTGTTTTTGACCAGCACCGACGCGATCGCGGAAGCCCTCGCCCCCGTTTTGGGTGAATCCCCCGCCGCCCTGTGGCAAAAACTGCGCAGCGGCAAAAGCGGCATTCGGTTGCGGCAACGGCTCCCGGAGGATCTGGCCGCTAGGGTGCGCGCCCTCAACCTCAATGGCCTAGAACTGCTGCCGGAACCGAGCCGCATCTATCCCCAACAGGATCTCGCCGCCGAGGTGGTGGGCTATACGGACTTTGATGGCCAGGGGCAGGCGGGCCTGGAGCGGCGCTGGCACAAAATCCTCGATCGCCGGGTGGATCCCATCGTCCTCGAACGGGCTCCCGAGGGCTTGACCCTGCCCGCCGAATCCCTCGAACCAGCCCAGGCGGGCGATCGCGATAACCGCCTCACCTACGCCGACGGCCTGCAACTGCGCCTGACCCTCGATAGCCGCGTCCAACGGGCCGCCCGCGCCGCCCTAGAGGAACAGTTCAAAGCCTTCAAGCCCAAACGCGGGGCCATCATTGCCATGGAGGTGCGCACCGGCGCGATCGTCGCCCTGGCCTGCGCCCCGTCCTACGACCCCAACCGGTACTACGAAGCGGACATCGCCGCCTTCAAAAACTGGGCCGTCAGCGATCTCTATGAACCGGGCTCCACCTTCAAACCGATCACCGTCGCCCTGGGCCTGGATCTCGGGGCAATCGCGCCGGACGAGCCGTTTAATGATCCCGGCTTCATCCGCGTGGGCGATCGCACCATCACCAACTACCGCTTCCCCGCCATCCCCGGCCCCGGCCGCATTGATCTGGCCACCGCCCTCAAAAAATCCAGCAACGTGGCCATGGTGCGCATCATGCAAAAGATGAACCCGGAGGAGTATTACAGCCGCCTCAAACAGTTGGGCATTGATCGGCCACCGGGCAGCGACCTGCCCCAGGAAACCGCCGGCCAGTTGCGATCGCGCGACGCCTTCATCAATTCCCCCATCGATCGCGCCACCACCTCCTTCGGCCAGGGCCTGTCCTTGACCCCCCTGAAGCTGATCCAGGCGATCGCCGCGATCGGCAACGGCGGCCAGCTCGTCACCCCCCACACCATCGACGCCCTCGCCGCCCCCGACGGCGATCGCTACTGGCAGCCCTACCGCCCCGCCCCCGAGCGCATCTTCTCCGCCGAAACCAGCCAAACCGTCCTCGCCATGATGGAAGGGGTCCTCGATGAGGGGGGCACCGGCACCCGCGCCCGCATTCCCGGCTATCGCATCGCAGGCAAAACCGGCACCTCCCAGAAAATCAGCGATCGCGGCGGCTACCTCCCCGGAGCCTCCATCGCCAGTTTTGTGGGTCTGCTGCCCGCCGAAGCGCCCCGCTACGCCATCCTCGCCATCTTCGACGAACCCCAGGGCGGTTCCGGTGGCCTCGTCGCCGCCCCCGCCGCCAAAACCGTCATGGAAGCCCTCATCGCCGTCGATCGCATCCCCCCCAGCAGCAACCCCAGCGCCCCCCCCTAACGACAACCCCTAGGGCCTCCCCCAGCTTTTGCAATCCCCCAGAAACTGTGGCAGTATCGGGGCGTAGCCTAGGGAAAGGTCAGGGCACGGCGATCGCGGGATCCCCCCAGCCCCCCAAAGCACTCAAATCCCCGCGCATTGGCGCAACTTCCAACCTTTTCATTTTCTGTCCCCAACGAGACGTGGCCCCAGGGCGGGCGAGGAGCAGTACACACCATGGGCGCGACCAACCGGCAACATCGGCTACAGACCCTCGCCACGGGAGCCCTCATCGCCACATTGGGCCTTTGCGCGATCGCCCCCGCCGCCCAGGCCCAGCGGATCACCGAACCCAACCGCTCCAACCGCGACGCCGAACGCCCCACCACCGGCACCCGCGACCCCCAAACCCCCAACCGCGCCACCGCCACCCCCATCCAAACCATCCCCGAAGCCTTCCACGAAGCCTTCTTCGACAGCAACAAGGACGCCATTTTCGACAACTCCATCGGCGGCCAATTTGCCACCTTCCTGGGCCTCCCCTTCCCCGACTCCGGCACCGCCCGGGACGCCCGCCGTATCACCGAACTGCACCGGGAAGTGATGTACCTGCAAAACACCGCCGATCCGGTCATGCGCACCGACGACTACCCCAACCCCTACAACTCCTCCCTGCTGGAGGCCCTGCGATCGGAAGGGACCGGCGGCGGCGTTGGCCCCTTCTAGGGAACGGGGCTCAGGCCGCGTCAGCACTGCATCAGAATCATTGGAAAGGGGGGCTCGGGGTTCATGGCCCACGTCCCCCCAAAGAAAAAAGTCCAGGGTACAGGAGTTGAACCTGTCTAAGGCGAATTATGAGTTCGCTGCCTAAACCGCTCGGCCAACCCTGGTTATGTTTAAACCCTTCCCCGGTCAGCGCCAGTCCAGCGCCACCCCTTCGAGGGCCTGCCGTGGCGGATGGACCACGGGCCGGGGCGGGAAGTGTTCAGTCAAATTCTATGATTAGTGGCAATGGGTGGCAATGCCCCCTCCATTGATTCCCGCTATCCCCCCCGTCGCCTACCCTGCCGTGAACAGTACCGTTGGCCTGACCCTATTGCTCCTGGCGCTCATGTGTGCCGCCGGGGCCGCCAGCACCTCCTGGGGGTTCAACCTGGGACGCGAAGCCCTCAAGGGCATTACCCAGCCGGATTTTCGCCCTACGGCGGATCGCTCCACCAATAGCCGCCCGGAACCGGCGAGTCCGAAGTTCCTCAAGGAGTCGGACATTATTGGCCGCATCGAGAAGCAGATTGCGGGGGTCAGTCCGGCCCCTGGGACTGGGGCTGCGCCGGAGGTGGCGGCTACCCCGAGTCCTGAGGCCAGTCCGGAGCCGAGCCCCACGGGGACGGCCAATGTGCCGGGACGGTTGCCCCAGGCGGTGACGGTGGAGGGGGTGACGATGACGGTGGCGGGGGTGCGGCGATCGGGGAGTTCGCTGCTGCTGGATGTGCAGTTGCGCAATGGGGGGACGCGGCCGGTGCAGTTCCTCTATGCCTTTTTGGAGGTGACGGACGATTTTGGTCAGGCGGTGACGGCGTTGACGGAGGGGCTGCCGACGGATTTGCCCGCCGATGGCAGTACGGCTCGCGGTACCATTAGCGTTCCTGCGGTGTTGCTGGACGGGGTACAGCTCTTGAATCTGACCTTGACCGACTATCCCGATCGCGAGTTGCAGTTGGATTTGTATGGCATTCCCGTCAATGGAAATGGAGCCTGACCCTGGCGGTTTGGGGCGATCGCGGCGATCGCGGTTGGTTCGGTCTAGGGGGTGGCGGTGGGGATGGATGGCGATCGCGGCCCTGGCGATCGTACTCCTGGGGCCATCCTTGGGGTGGGCGCAGGGGGCTGTTGTGGGCGGCGGCGGCGCTGCTACGTTGCCGGGGCAGACCGGTGGTCAGGGCCAGGGGACGCTGTTGGGCATTTTGGCCGTCTTCCTGCTCATTGCCATCAATGCCTTCTTTGTGACGGCGGAATTTGCCCTGGTGTCCGTGCGGCGATCGCGGGTGAATCAACTGGTGGACGAGGGGGATCTAGCGGCCCACAGCGTCCAGCAGCTCCAGCGCAACATTGAACGGCTCCTGTCCACCACCCAACTGGGCATCACCCTATCGAGTTTGGCCCTGGGGTGGATCGGTGAGCGCGCGATCGCCCTGCCCCTAGCCACCTGGCTGAGCACCCACGCCGTCCCCCTCGTCCAACCAGAAATGACCCGGGGCGTCTCCATTGGCCTCGCCTTTCTGCTGGTGGCCTACCTGCAAATCGTCCTGGGGGAACTGTGCCCCAAATCCGTCGCCCTCCTCCATGCGGAACACCTGGCGCGCCTGTTGGGGCCACCGAGCCTCGCCATCTCCCAAATCTTTCACCCCTTCGCCTGGATCCTCAACCGCTCCACCCGCTTCCTGCTGGGGCTGCTGGGGGTACGCTACACGGGCCAGAACTGGTACAGCCGCGTCACCCCCGAAGAATTGCAACTGATCATTTCCACCGCCACGGAATCCACGGGCCTTGAGGCGGAAGAGCGGGAGCTGTTAAACAACGTCTTTGAATTTGGCGAAGTGACGGCGGGGGAAGTGATGGTGCCGCGCACGAGCATCGCCGCCGTGCCCAAAACCGCCCGCTTTGCCGATGTGCTGGCGGAGGTGGCCGAGTCGGGCCATTCCATCTATCCCGTGACGGGGGAATCCCTCGACGACATCTGCGGCATGGTGCGGGTGATGGAGCTGATTGAAGCGCTGGCGGAGGGGCAACTGACGGACCAGAGCGAGATTACCCCCTGGATCCGTCCGGCGAAGTTTGTGCAGGAATATACGCCCCTCGATGAGCTGCTGCGGATGATGCAGCGGATGCACCGGTCCATGGTGATGGTGGTGGATGAGTTCGGGGGGACGGCGGGGCTGGTGACCTTGGAAAATGTGGTGGAGGAGCTGATCGGCGATCTGCCCAGCGGTGAGGAGGAGGAGGTGCTGCTGGAAACCCTGGACGATCGCACCTTCCGGGTGCAGGCCCAGGTGGATCTGGAGGCGGTCAATGGGCTGCTGGGGGTGGATTTGCCGTTGGGGGATGATTACCAAACCCTGGGGGGGTTTTTGATCTATCAGCTCCAAAAAATTCCGGCGGTGGGGGAATCGCTCACCTACCGGGATTGGGTGTTTACGGTGGTGTCTACGGATGGGCCACGGCTCGATCGCGTGCGGATTGAGCGGATCGATCGCGGCGATGGCTCCGGCGATGAGATGGATAGTTTGCGGGCGATCGCGGCCATGGCGGGGGAGTTGGAGGACGATCGCCTCAGCCCCCTCGATACGGATCTGCAACTGGAGGCGATCGAAGCCCTCACGGAAGGGGAGGGGCCGCAAGACAAGCCGAAGCAGAACGACGCTACGGAGTCTTCCACCGCCCAGCCACCTACCGATTCCTAGGCTTGGCCCCCGCGATCGGCCACCACCGCCTTCGCACTTTCCAAGGTCGCCATCAGGTTATGGGGATCCATAAACAGCACCTTACTGCTGCTGCTGGTGCCGATCGCGGTACTCGTCGCCAGATAACTTTGGGCCATCAAAAATTGCAGGGCCGCCGCCGCCTGCGGATCCTCATTCAGGGCCGCCGTCACCAGTTGCAGCGCCTGGGCCGTCGCCTGGGCCGCCAGAATCTGCTGCTGGCGATCGGCCTGGGCCTTGAGGACAATGGCCTGCTGTTGGGCCTCCGCCTCCAGAATGGCCGCCTTTTTGCGCGCCTCCGCCTCCAGCACCTGGGCCTCCGCCTTCCCGCGCGCCGCATTCACCGCCGAATCCCGCTCCCCTTCCGAGGTCAAGATCGCCGCCCGTTTGCGCCGCTCCGCCGCCATTTGCAGTTCCATGGAATCCTGGACCGCCTTCGACGGCACAATGTCCCGCAGTTCCACCCGGGTCACCTTGACGCCCCAGGGATCCGTGGCGATGTCGAGATCCCGCAGGAGCACCTCATTGACCTGTTCCCGAGCCGTAAAAGTTTCGTCTAGCTCCAATTTGCCCATTTCCGAGCGGATTTGGGTGAGCACCAGGTTCACCATGGCCTGGTTGAGGTTTTCCACCTTGTAGTAGGACTTTTCGAGGTTGACGATGCGCCAATAGACCACGGCGTCGGCGGTGATGCTGACATTATCGCGGGTGATGCACTGCTGGGGGGGGATGTCGATGACGCGCTCGCGGATGGTTTGGCGGCAGACGATGCGCTCTAGGACGGGGATGACGTAGTTGAGGCCCGGTTCGAGCCGTTTGCCTTGGTAGCGGCCCAACTGTTCCACGAGGGCTTGGTCCCCCTGGTGGACGATGCGGACGCCGGAGGAGCCGACGCCGAGGACCATGAGCAGGATGGGCAGGAAGATTTCATTCATGGTTAGGGGGTTCGGGATTGAGGGGATGGTTGTTGGGGCGTTCTGGGGGCAGGTCCGCGAGGGGGGGATGGGGCAGGATGAGTAGGGTGGTGCCGGTGCGGCCGATGACGTAGACCCGTTGGCCGGCGGCGATCGCGAGGGCTGGGTCTGCGGCGATCGCGCGCCAGGATCCCCCCTCATAGAGGACGCGGCCGGGGCGATCGGGCAAAAAGTCCGTGAGGGTTTCCGCCTCTACGGCGTCCCAGGTTTCCGATGGCCGCGATCGCGCCAGCCACCGCCGCGACAGCAGCAGCAGCCCCCCGGTCACCACCCCCCACAGCACCACCTGCACCAGTGGATTGGGGATTACGAAGGCCGCGATCGCCACCACCAGCGCCCCCACCCCCATCACAAAGGCCACAAACGCCGTCGGCACCAGCGCCTCAACGGCACACAACCCCAAACCAATCAACAGCCACAGCAGCGGCGGGGCAATCACCATGGAACAACTGGCCCAGTGGGCACAGGGGGGAAGGGCGAAATCTAGACCACTAGCGGTTCAGGTCCGGGGCGATCGTCCCCGAACCGGCGCAAATGCCGAAATGCAGAGATATGGACCGCAGAGATATGGACCTCCGATGTCTCGATTCTAGCCACGGACCCGGACGGCCCCCCAGAGCTTTAGGCCAGGTTCAGGGTTGTGGGACCTCGGGCATGTCATCCAGTCCGCCGCCGTAGGGATGGGGTCTCCCAGCCCTAGCCCGAGGGATCGCCAAAAACCCGTTCAACCTTGAAGCCGCGATCGCGGGGGAACGGAAACCGCAAGATACAATCGGGGGCATTGCCAGCCCTTGGGTTTTACCCCCCTTCATGAGTGCCCTAGAACCGCCGCTCCACTGCATCAATCCCCAATGCCCCCGCCCCCGCAACGCCGTCGGGCGCGAGGTCTGCGCGGAATGCCAAACCCCCCTGGTCTATCGCTATGTGCGGGCGGTGGGGCCGGTGGCGACGCCGATGCCCGTCGGCAGCCTGGTGGCGGGGCGCTACTACGTTTGCGGTCCTGGCATTTGGCTCGATACGGAACCCCACACGTTCCCCTGGGTGCCCACGGCGCTTCCCCCGGCGGCGATCGCCTACAACCGCCTCCATGGCCGCAGTTGGTCTATCCCTAGGCTCTATGGCTTCTGTCCCCTGGGGGAGGCTTCCACGGCGACGGATGTGATGCTGCTGGAGGATGCGGCGATCGCGGCGGACGGCCAACCCTTTCCGGCCCTGACGGAGCGCTGGGGCACCGTGCCCCCGTTGCGGCAGATCCATTGGATGGTGCAAGCCTTTGACCTATGGCCCCTGCTGACGGAGGTGGGGGCGCGGCGCAGTTTGCTGGCGCTGAATAATTTGCGGGTGCAGGGGTGGCGGCTGACCCTGGCGGAACTCAAAAGCGATGCGGAGGATGCGGACGGCGCGGCCCTGTTGCGCCAGTGGGGGGATCTGTGGCTGGCCTGGTGTACCGGCGCAACGGCGGCCAGCAGCGATGGGGAACCGACGATCGCGGCGCGGCTGCGGCCCATTTTTGAGCAGATCCATCGGGGGGAATTGCCCTGGGCGACGGCGCGATCGCGGGTGGAACAGATCCTCATCCGCGAACAAGGGCGCTATCGGGTGTCGTTCCAGACGGCGGGCATCAGCGAGGTGGGGCGCGAGCGATCGCAGAATGAAGACGCCTGCTATCCCCTGACGGAACGCACCCTGGCGGCCCCCAGCGGTTTGGGTAGCCCGGACACCGCGATCGCCGACGGCCTCGCCATCCTCTGTGACGGCATCGGCGGCCACGAAAAGGGGGAAGTGGCCAGCCAATTGGCCATCCGCTCCCTCCAACTCCAGGCCCAAGCATTTCGTAACGGCGTCCGCAGCGGCCTCGACACCAATGGCGGCGGCATCAATGGTGGCAGCAACGGCGGATCCAATGGCAGCTATGTGGATCCGGCCACCGCGATCGCCCAAATCGAAGCCATCTTCCGCGTCGCCAATAACCTCATCGCCGGCCAAAACGATAGCCAACTGCGGGAATCGCGCCAGCGCATGGCCACCACCGCCACCCTGGCCCTGCCCCTGATCCAGCGGCTGGTGCCCCCTCGGGTCGATAGCCCCAGCGACGTGTGCGACCTATTCATCGCCCATGTGGGGAACAGCCGCGCCTACTGGCTCACCGCCGACGGCTGCCGCTGCCTCACCACGGACGACAACCTCGCCGTGCGCGAAACCCGTGACGGCCAAGGCCCCTACCGCGAGGCGATCGCCCGGGGCCAGGGGGACGCCCTCACCCAAGCGTTGGGCACCCGCGACGGCGAAACCCTGCGGCCCACGGTGCAGCGGCTGATTCCCGACGAAACGGGCCTTTTGTTGCTGTGCTCCGACGGGTTCAGCGATTTTGATTGGGTCGAAGAGTCCTGGCAGCGCTACGGCCGCCCGATCCTGGCGGGACGGATGCCCCTGGCCGCCGCCCTGCGGGCCTGGGTGGCCGAAGCAATCCAGCGCCACGGCCACGACAACACCACCGTGACCGCCACCCTGGTGCAGGTGGTGCCGGAAACGGGCGCGATTCCTGACCCCTGGGCGACGGCTCCGGAACCGGTCTCCACCCTGGCACCGGCCACCTGGGATTCCCAATTTTCCGAGGCGTCGAAGGCCCTGCTCTACGCGGAAACGGAGCGGCCCCCGGCCCCGGCCCCGGATCCGGAACGGCGATCGCTCCCGTCGAGCGCGATCATGGCCACGGTGGCGATCGTGATGATGCTGCTGGGGGCCGTGGTGGGCCTGACCCTGGTGCGCGGCGATCGCCCTGCCCCCCCCGAAACACCTCCCGAAACGCCCACGGAACCGACCTATCCCGCGCCCTAGCGAGCCCTTTGCCGTTCTGTGGGAAGATGGTCAGGGCCACCGGCCAGCGGGAGTTGTATGGCACATCCCCCACCGGCCCATGGGTTCGCCCCCGCTACCGTTATCTACGAGAACGAGCATTCAAGCTATGAAGGTTGGCGATCGCGTCCGCGTCAAGACCAAAGTCGAGGTGTTTCACCACCCCAAATCGAAAAACCAGCCCTACGATCTGGCGGGACAAGAGGGGACGATCGCGGCGATCTTGACCGAATATAACGGCAAACCCATCAGCGCCAACTTCCCCGTTCTGGTGGATTTGGGCGATCGCTTCCGCACCCACTTCCGCGAAGACGAACTAGAAATTATCGAGGGCTAGGGACAGGGCCAAATCTCCCCAAACCCTTTCCACATCGTAGGGGCGGGGTTTCCCCGCCCAGCCCCCGCCAGCAATTCCCAATTGGCTCGGATTTCCAAGGGAAGCCGGCATTAGTCGCAGTAGAGGGTTTCTCGGGTATCGCGCCCGGTGATGGGATTGGTGCCTTCCGCGATCGCGCAGAGTTTCGCCTGGGCATCGGAGCGCATGAGCACATCGGTGAAATCCGCGCCGGTAATGATCGCCCCCTCAAATTTGGCATTGGTGGCGAAGGCCCCCTCCAGGCGGGCGTTGGTGAGATTCGCCTCCACCAACCGGGCCGAGTCGAGGGTGGCGTCCCGCAGATCCGCCCCCGTGAGGTTGACCTCCTCTAGGTTGGCGGCAAAGAAGCTAACCCCCTGTAGGTTGGACCCGTGGAAGTCGCTCTGGCGCAGGTTCGCCTTCGTAAATTCCGAGTCCCGCAGATCCTGCTCTGAAAAATCTGCCCCCAGCAACATCACCCGGGTGTAGTCTTCGGCGGCGGCGGGCTCGATGGCCCCCATGGTCCCCATACCCCACATCAAAAGACTGATGAGGACGATCGCGATCACCCGGGGGCGGCACCAGCGGCGCAGACGAACTTGCAACGGCGTCGGATGAAGACCTTTGAACGGCATAGGGTAGGTCAGTAGGGATAGGGCAATGGGTTTAGGGGCAATCAACGGGCGCTAGGGGCTCAGTTTCCCCCCTGTGGCCCAGGGGCGCGATCGCGCGGGGCTGAAAGAGGGGACGCATCCATTAACATAGCCGAAACCGTCGATCACCCGTCCCCTCACCTGGGGATCCTGCCCGTGGCACCCGCGTCTTCCCATGGAGTTGGCCTCCTCGGCGAGGCTTTTGTGGCCCAGTGGCTCCAGCAGCGGGGCTATCAAGTGTTGGCCCAGCGCTGGCACTGCCGCTGGGGAGAACTGGATCTGATTGCCCAAGATCCCGACGGCACTGTGGCCTTTGTGGAGGTGAAGACGCGATCGCGCGGCTCCTGGGATGAGGGGGGCCTGTTGGCGATTACGCCCACCAAGCAGCGGAAATTGATCACCACCGCCCAGGACTACCTCGCCCAAACCCCGGCCTACCAAGACGCCCCCTGCCGGTTTGATGTGGCCGCCGCGATCGCCGTCCCCTGCCCCCGATCCGCCCCATCTCCAGAACGCCAAACCCCCCCCGAGGCTGCCGTGATCGCCCCCATCCACCTGGGGCAGCCCCATCCCTTCCGGGGCCATCACCTGACCTTGCAAACCTATCTCGCCAACGCCTTCCTGGCGGATTGATCCCTTAAAAAAAATGGGGGCCGTGGATCGGGCTCCATCGCCGCGATCGCCCAACCCAGCCCCCCCAATTCACGCACCGTCGGGCTAAAAAACGCACAAAAAACTTTAGAAATGGGCAGATCCATGGGCCGCTCAAAGGATCTTTGCCCCCGTTCAAACCCCGGCGGACTGAGGCGGTCAACCCTTTCAAACCCAACCGCTCAAACCCAGTCCTTGGCCATGGGACAACGCGATCGCCCCCGCCTCCCCTCAAGCCAGACTCGCAGGGCAATAGCCCAACCCCGAAATAAACTGCGTCCGAAACTCCTCAATTTCCCGCAGGTCCGGCGAACCGTGGGACACCACCGCCACCCGGTACCAACACATCACATTGATGGGCGACTCCCCCGCCTCCAGACACCACAGGGCCTGCCGCAGACGACGACTGGGAAGAAAAGCCTCCCCAAATTCCCCCAGAATTGCCCGGATATTCAACGCCCGTTGGGACATACAAGGCAACTGAACCTGAAGGCGAATCACCCAACCGCTCACCTCATGGATCACGGTGACAAAATTGATGCGAAGATCCCGCGCATCACGGAGATATTCCACCACTCGCAGGGCCAGGCTGGCATTTTCAAAGTGATAAAGATAGTCCACAGGACACTCGTCCTCGCCTGACTGCCAAGCGCTTTCTACCCCTCCATTCTCTCAAACTCTCAAGTTTTATGAAATAAAATCTTAAAAGAATATTACACTTATCCAGTTGAAAGCATTTTATTTGGTATGGATCTGGCTTCCCACCGCGATCGCGCCCTAGATGCCTACGATTACGAGTTACCGGGCGATCGGGTTGCCCAGAACCCCGCTTCTCCCCGCGATCGCTCCCGATTGCTCGTCGTAGCGTCCCCGGATGCCCATGAGCACCGGCAATTCTGTGACCTGCCGGACTATCTGCGCCCCGGCGATCTGTTGGTGGTCAACGACACGCGAGTGTTGGCGGCGCGGCTGCGGGGCCACAAGTACACGGGCGGGGCCGTGGAGGCGCTGCTGCTGGAGGAGCAGGGCACCAACCTGTGGCTGGCCCTGGTGCGTCCCGGCAAGCGGCTGCCCGTGGGCACGGTGATGGAATTTGAGCCGGTGGCGGGGGACGATCGCGATCGCCTGGTGGCGGAAGTGGTCTCCATTGACGAGGAAACCGGCGGACGGGTCCTGAAATTCACCACCCCTGGCGATCGCGACCTGCGCCTGGACCTGGATCGCTGGGGTTCCTTGCCCTTGCCCCCCTACATCACCGACTCCACCGCCCCGCCCGATCGCTACCAAACCGTCTACGGCCGGGTGGACGGGTCCGCCGCCGCCCCCACCGCCGGCCTGCACTTCACCGAAGAACTCCTAGAGCGCATCGCCCACATGGGGGTGGGCCGGGTCCATGTGACCCTGCACGTGGGCGTGGGCACCTTCCGGCCCGTGGAGGTATCAGATATCACCACCCACCGGATGCACCAGGAATGGATCGAGGTGCCCGAAGCCACCGTCGCCAAAATCCAGGAAACCCGCGATCGCGGCGGCCGAGTCTTTGCCGTCGGCACCACCGCCATCCGCGCCCTCGAAAGCGCCGCCCGCACCGGCCAGCTTTTGCCCTACAGCGGCAAAACCGATTTGTTCATTTATCCTGGCTACCGCTGGCAGGTGGTGGATGGATTTATCACCAACTTCCACTTACCCAAATCCAGTTTGTTGATGTTGGTCAGCGCCTTTTTGGGTCGCGATCGCCTCTTGGCGCTCTATCGCACCGCCCTGGAGGCTCCCGCCGAACCCTTTGGCGTTCCCTACCGGTTCTATTCCTTTGGCGACGCCATGCTAGTTCTCCCAACCGCTAAGGCCGTTTAAGGGCAATCCATGGCCCTCGACCCATCCACGACCGGCCCCGCGACTGTCCCAGGGGAACCGTTAGACTGCAAGGGTTGACGATTGACCCAAAAGCGCTTTCGGGGCGACAAGCTGACTAGACGCTTGCTCCAAAACATACTAGAATCCACCTCGATTGCGGTCGGGTTGGCAAGTAACACGCACTTTGTCAAGTACGTCCTTCATTCATCCTGTGAGGCTAAGAAAGCAGTGGGTCCATTCAATCGCTTTTCCCTATCGAGGGACATGGGCATCGACCTCGGTACTGCCAACACGTTGGTGTATGTGTCCGGGAAAGGCATTGTCCTGCAGGAGCCATCCGTCGTTGCGATCGACCGCGACAACCGCGTTCCCCTAGCCGTGGGTGAAGACGCCAAGAAAATGCTCGGGCGCACGCCGGGGAATGTCACGGCCCTGCGCCCCCTGCGCGATGGGGTCATCGCCGACTTTGATACGGCGGAACTGATGCTCAAGCACTTCATTCGGCGCGTGAATGAAGGCAGCGCCCTGATGCCCCCGCGCATTGTCATTGGGATCCCCAGTGGCGTGACGGGCGTGGAACGGCGGGCGGTGATGGAGGCGGCGGCCCAGGCCGGGGCGCGGGATGTCTATTTAATTGATGAGCCGGTGGCGGCCGCGATCGGGGCGGGCCTGCCGGTGGCCGAACCCACGGGCAACATGGTCATCGACATCGGCGGCGGCACCACGGAGGTGGCGGTCCTGAGTTTGCAGGGGACCGTCCTGAGTGAGTCCGTCCGCGTGGCCGGGGATGAACTGAGCGAGTCGATCGCCCAGTACATGAAGAAGGTCCACAACCTGGTGATTGGGGAACGGACCGCCGAGGAGATCAAGATCCAAATTGGTTCCGCCTATCCCACCACCGAGGATGACTTGATCATGGAGGTGCGCGGCCTGCACCTGCTGTCCGGGCTACCGCGTACGGTCACCGTTAAGGATGGGGAAATCCGCGAGAGCATGTCGGAGCCCCTGTCGGTGATCGTGGAGGCGGTGAAGCGCACCCTGGAGCGGACGCCTCCGGAATTGGCGGCGGATATTATCGATCGCGGCATCATGCTGGCGGGGGGCGGTGCCCTGCTGCGGGGGCTCGATACGCTGATCAGCCACGAGACGGGCATTGTGGTCCATGTGGCGGCGGATCCCCTGAGCTGTGTGGTGCTGGGGACGGGCCGGGTGCTCGAAAACTTCAAGCAGTTGGAGCGGGTGTTCAGCGGGCGATCGCGCGGCCTCTAGGATCCTTGGGGGGGAGGACGGGGGTGGCTGCCCTGGGGCCACCGTCACCCCCCGCCTCAGGTGGGGTCCGGTTGGCCGCTGGCGATGTCGGGCAACCCCTTCGAGGAACCGCATTTGACTGGCTGTTGAACCGTGTTTGTGGATCCGCCCATTTCAGTTTGCTGATTTTGCTAGTTCTGCTGAATTGATCCTGCGGGATTGATTTTGCTTCTTGGATTAATCCTGGATTAATTGTGTTTGGTTAGTCCTGCCCATCCGTTTTTTAAGCGCCAATCCTTTGAGCCATTCCCCTAGCCCCATCAAGGAGAGCCTGTAGGTCCGTATGTACGCCTTACGTCGCTGGTTCGTTAAGTATTGGGTTCGGACGCTTGCCATTAGTCTGGCCCTCGGGGGCGCGTGGGGGTTGCGGCAGGCGCAGTCGGGGCCGCTGGCGGAGGTGTATGGCTGGTTGGCGGCTCCCCTGAGTACGACGCCGGATCAGCGGATGGTGCTGGAAAATGCGCGCATTCTGGAGTTGCAGCAGCGCATTGATGATCTCGAAAGCCGCAACCGCCAAATGCAGGGGCTGGTGGAACACCAGGCGACGCTGCCGACGAAGGGCACCGTTGCGCCGGTCATTGGCCGCAGTGCCGATCGCTGGTGGGAGCAGGTGGTGTTGGGCCGGGGCAGCCGCGCGGGCATCCAAAAGGGCGATATTGTCACGGCTCCGGGGGGCCTGGTGGGGCGCATTGTGCAGGTGACGCCCTCCACGAGCCGGGTGCTGCTGGTGAGTGATGCCACGAGCCGGGTGGGGGCAACGGTGTCGCGATCGCGGTTTATGGGCTATCTCCACGGCACCAATGGCGCGCAGGTGAAGATGGAATTTTTCGACAAGATGCCCGATGCCAAGGTGGGGGATACGGTGACCACTTCGGCCTATAGCCGCCTGTTTCCGCCGGGGATCCCCATTGGCACCATTGATTTTATTGATACGAAGAAGGGACCGGCCCCGGAGGCGACGGTGGCGTTGTCCGCCCCCTTGAGCATGTTGGAGTGGGTGGTGGTGATTCCCCACAATGGCGATGCGGTGCTGGAGTTGCCGGAGTTGCCGGAACTGTCGGATGAGGATTAAGGGCCATTAGGGGGGCGATCGCGGCCCCGGCCAACGGTTCATTCCCCCAGCGGGGCACCCTGACCGAATTCATCAGGAAAACTATCAGGACAAATTCAGTGCAAGTACCCGGAGGAAGATGGGCGTGAGTGGTCCCCTAAAACCCGCCAGGGCCAGCCAAGCGCGATCGCTCCTGGATCAAATCCCCCATTGGTCGCCCTCCTGGCGCACCTCGGCCAATATTGCGGTGACGGTGCTGTCGCTGCTGCTGTGTGCGACGGTGATGCCCATGCGGTTTCCGGGCATTGATCTGCTGGGGGTGGGGCCAAACTGGGTGCTGATCTGGGTCGTGTCCTGGAGCATGTTCCACGGGGTGTGGCCGTCGCTGGTGGCGGGGCTGGCGGCGGGGGCGATTATGGATGGCCTGACGGCCCCGGAGCCGACCCATATGGTGCCGCTGGCCCTGGTGGCGGTGCTGACGGCCCAGTTGCGGCGGCGGCGGCTGATTGAGGATGAGTTTGGCATGTTGATGCTGCTGGTGTTTGCCCTCGTCGCGATCGCGGAGACCGTATTTGCCGTGCAGTTCATCCTGCAAGGGCAGCGGGATCCGGCGGACGTGTGGGCGCTGCACCAGTGGCTGACCCTCTGTTCCGCGATTTTGACGAGTTTGTGGGCTCCGGTGGTGTATGTGCCGTTGCGCCTGTGGTGGCAGCGCATTGCCCAGGGGGAGCGATCGCCCTAGGGCCTGGGGAGGCCGTGGGGATCCGGCGAGGATCTCGGTAGAATAGGGGCCACATTTTTAGGGGCAGCGGGGGGCAACCGGATGGATGAGTACGGCACCACTGAGCGGGAATGGTGGGTTCAGGGTTGGCTGGATCTGTTGGCGTCCTATCGCTTCAAGAAGCGCCTGGAGCGGGCTCGTAACTATGCGCGCCAGGGCAATGTGCTGAGTATTGAATTCCGGGGGGCTAAGGTGCTGGCCCGGGTGCAGGGGACCGAGCCGAGCCCCTATCGGGTGTCCCTGTCGCTGGATCCGTTCAGCGATGAGGATTGGCAGCATGTGTGCGAAACCCTGGCGGGGCGGGCGGTCTGGGCGGCGAAGCTGCTGGCGGGGGAGATGCCCCACGATATCGAATCCGTGTTCGCGAGCAATGGCCTGTCCCTGTTTCCCTTTTCCCTGGGGGATGTCCATAGCAAATGCTCCTGCCCGGATGAGGCGAACCCCTGTAAGCACATTGGGGCGGTCTATTACCTGCTGGCCGATCGCTTCAGTGAAGATCCGTTTGTGCTGTTCCAGTTGCGGGGGCGATCGCAGGAGGCGATTTTGGAGGCGCTGCGGGAGGCGCGGGGGCGCGATCGCGCGATCGAGTCCCCAGGGCCATCAGCCTCGGCGGAATCGGTGGAATCAGCAGAATCAGCAGAATCTTCTGGCTTGGGGGGCGATGGCCCAACCCTGCGGCCCGTGGATGCGGCGACGGCCCTCGTTCTCGCGACCCAGGAAACGCCGATCCGCGTCGATGCCTTCTGGAGCTATGACGAACCGCTGGAGGCGGATTTGGCGGTGATTGCCCCGTCGCCCGATGCGGGGACGCCCTGCGATCTGTTGGGGGAAATTCCCCTGCCGACGAGTACGACGGGGTCGGCGGAGGGGCGGCAGTTGGCGAATCGGGCGGTGATGCAATACCTCGATGAGGTCTATCGCACGGCGAGTCAGCAGGCGATTATTGCGGCCTTGGGAAACTGATCCGGTTAAGGGATGGGGTGAAAGGATGAGGGGCCTGGATCTGAATCGTCGTCAGTTGCTGCGCCGCCTTGGCCTGGGGGGCTTGGCGTTGGGGGGGACGTGGCTGGGGGTGGGGCGATCGCGGGCCAGCCTTTCACCCCTCGGTCAAAACCAAAGCCAGCGTCAAGACCCAGATCCGCTCCCCTGGCCGGAGCCGCGCCGGGGGGATTTGCGCCTTGTCACCATTAGCGATCTCAATGGTCCCTATGGCTCGACGACCTACCGCGAGACGGTCCACCGGGCGATCGCCCTGCTGCCCCGGTGGCGGCCCGATCTGGTGCTGTGCGGCGGCGACTGTGTGGCGGGCCAAAAGCTGGATCTGACGCGATCGCAACTGGACGCCATGTGGGCCGGGTTTGATCGCCACATTGCCGCCCCCCTGCGCGCGGCGAATTTGCCCCTAGCGGTCACCATGGGCAACCACGACGCCTCCGGATCCCTGATGCCGGACGGGCAGTTTCGGTTTGCCGCCGATCGCGCCGCCGCCGCCGCCTATTGGCAACAAATCCAAGGATCCCTAGGGCTGGACTGGATTGATCGGCGCGATTTTCCCTTCTACTACAGCCTGCGGTTGCGGGATCCGTCGGGGCGATTGGTCTATATCCTCGTGTGGGATGCGTCCACCGCCCGGATCCCCGCCGCGATCGCCGAGCGCGCCGACCGGGACCTGGCCAGCCCCGCCGCCCAGGGGGCCGCCCTGCGGTTAGTCCTGGGCCACATGCCCTGCTATCCCGTCGCACCGGGCCGCGACACCCCTGGCAACTATCTGGAGGAGGGCGATCGCTGGGTCAGGCTGCTGCACCGGCACCGGGTCAGCGCCTACCTCAGCGGCCACCACCACGCCTATTTCCCCGCCCGCGTCGGTAACCTAGATCTGCTGCACCTGGGCAACCTCGGCGACGGAGCCCGATCGCTCCTGGGCAGCGATCGCCCCCCCGTCCAAACCCTCACCCTGCTGGATCTGTTTCTTGATCGCGGCGCGATCGAACGCACCACCTACGATCTCGTCAATTGGCTGCCCCTGGATGAACGGCAGTTGCCCCCCCAAATTCGCAGCGCCGTCCGGACCCTAGATCGCCATCCCTAGGGGGTGCCCGCGCGATCGCCCGGAGGACCATGAACTCAATTCAATTGATGCATGAAACCCTGCGGAATGGGACCGTTTTTGATATAGTCCCAAGGAATAGCGATCGCGGCCCCGCCGTCCGTCCGGGTAATGGACCCAGCACCGGAGCGCCGCCGGAATCGCCCCTTGAGCACATCACGTTTTAGCCCGCAGTTTTTGACCGTCCCGGTTTTTCTGCCTTTTTTTTCGCTCTTTTTTCACCCCTTTTATTGTTGATGTCCCGCTGACCTTTGCAACCGCGTTTCAACCCGGCCTTTTAAAGCGCATTTCAGCCGTCCATCGTCCCCTACAACCCCGAAGGGCCGCCCCATGGAGCCATGTCCTAGGGCACTGCATCTACCGCCACTTTTGGGTGTTTTGGAGCCCCATGGGGGGTGCCGTCGCCGCGTTTGATCAACGGGGCACCGCCGCAGCCCCCGGTTCCCTTGACCTCCGCTAGTCCTGTTCCCGGCCCTGGGGCGCTTCGCCTTCGGAATGCCCTGGTTCTCGCGCCGCGATCGCCCGTCTCCGATGCCCCGATCCCCTCGACGGTGGATGGGATGACGCCGCCGACCCCCACGGCCCTGTCTGCGGGGGGAGCCGATCCGGGCACCCTAAGGATAGGGAGGGAGATCGGCGGATGAAGGCCATGGCCGGTGGCGGTTCCCTTGGTTTGCCCGATTCCCCCTTCCCCCTACGATGCGCCCCCTGCTGACTCCGTTGTCTACCATTCCGACGGCCGCTGATCTTTGCCAACAAACCATTGAAGCCCTGGGGTCACCGGAATATGCCCAGGCGGACTTTGAAACGATCCTGAAGGTGGTGCTCTGTAGTCTGGGGCGGGGATCGGGCTGGCCCTTTGGGGAGGTGTGGATTCCGGATCCGCACCACCAGCGGCTCTACTGCGGCAGTATGGGCTACGCGGATGTTCCCCATCTCCAGGGGGCGTTTCGGCGGTTCCGTAAGGCGAGTTTGGCCCTGTGGCTGGAGGCGGGCCAGGGGGTGCCGGGGCGGGTGCTGCGATCGCGGCGGCCCGAGTGGATTGATGATGTGTCCCACGCCAGTGGCGATGAATTTCTGCGGCAGCCGTTGGCCCAGGCTTGTGGGTTGGGGGCGGCGTTGGCGGTGCCCCTGCGGGCGGGGCAGCAGGTGCTGGCGGTGCTGGTGTTTTTTGGCGATCGCCCCGAGCCCTACGATCGCGATCGCGCGGTGCCCCTAGAGCGGGCGGCGGCCCAGTTGGGTCCGATCCTGCGGCAATATCAGCAGGCCGATCGCTACCGCCAAATTTTTCAGCATTCCCTGGAGGGGATTTTTCAGATGGCCCCCAATGGCCATTACCTCCACGCCAATCCGGTCCTGGCGAAAATGCTGGGGTATCGATCGCCCGAGGCGCTCCTGGCGAGCCTCAATGGGGACGATCGCCATTTTTATACGGCCCAACATGCGGAGCGGGAGTTGCGATCGCAGCTTGAGGCCCACGGGGAAGTGCGGGGCTTTTGCGCCGAAGTCTATCGCCAGGACGGCACCCGCCTGTGGATCGAGCAAACCCTGCGGGCGGTCCATGACCACAGCGGCCGGCTGCTCTACTACGAAGGCAGCGTTCTGGATGTGACCAAACACCACAGCATCGCCGCCCAACTGCACTACAACGCCTTCCATGACGAACTGACGGGCCTGAAAAATCAAACCTGGCTGCTCGAAGCCCTGGCGGAGGCGATCGCGCGGCGACGGCAGGATGCCAACTGGGGCTATGGGCTGCTGTTTCTCGACCTTGATCGCTTCCACCGCATCAACGAAAGTTTTAACCACGCCACGGGCGATCGGCTCCTGCTGGCTTTTACGAGCCGCATCGAACATTGCCTGGAGGCGGGGGCGACCCTGACGCGGGTGGGGGGCGATGAATTTGCCATTTTGCTCGAACCGCTCACCGCCGCCACCACGGCCCCGGACCTGGCCCGCAAGCTCCAGCAGGCCCTCCATGCCCCCTTCCCGGTGGATGATCGCGACGTATTTTTGCAAATTCGCATCGGCATTGCCCAGGTGCTGCCCGGTGAGAGCCGCTGTCTGCCCACCTATCCCCAGGAGGTTTGGCGCGATGCCACGGCGGCCCTGGCGCGGGCGAAGCGGTTGGGCCAGGGGACGGGGGGCTGGGCGGTGTTTGATGCGGCGGCCCAGTCCGATACCCGTGAGCAGCTTGAGCTGGAGTCGGATTTGCATTGGGCGATCGAACGGGGGGAATTTTTCTGGGAATATCAGCCGGTGGTGGATCTGGCGAGCGATCGCCTGGTGGGGTTCGAGGCCCTGATCCGCTGGCAGCATCCCCGCTGGGGGCGCATTGGTCCCGATCGCTTCATTCCCCTGGCCGAAGAACAGGGGGCGATCGTCGAGCTGGGGGCCTTGACCCTGCGGGAGGTGTGCCGCACCCTCGATCGCTGGCAGCGGCTGTTTAGCAATGCCCAGCCCCCCTGGATTAGCGCCAACCTCTCGCCCCTGCAACTGCACCCGGAGGCCCTAGAACGCCTTGATCGCATCCTCGATACGGTGAGTTTGCCCGCCGGTGCCCTGAAGCTGGAAATTACGGAAACGGCCCTGGCGGTGGACCCGGACCGCACCCGCGAAGCCCTCCAGCACCTGCGCGATCGCGGCGTCCACCTGTGCCTCGATGACTTTGGGACGGGCTACTGTTCCCTGAACTATCTCAACCAGTTCCCCATCGACACGATCAAAATCGATCGCGCTTTCATCCAATCGTTGCCCCACGATCCTCGCAACCGCGCGATCGTCCATGCCACCCTCATGCTGGCCCGCAACCTGGGCTTGAGCGTCGTCGCCGAAGGCATCGAAACGGAGGCCCAGGCCCACTATCTGCGGCGATCGGGCTGCACCTACGGCCAGGGTTATCGGTATTCCCCCGCCCGTCCGATCCAGCAGATCGAGCAATTTTTGACCACCTTGATCCCCTTCGAGGGCCACCGCGCCGGCCATCCCATCCCCCTGCCGATCGCGCGGTTGCGGGACATCAGCTAGGGGACCGGGTGGCTGGCTGGTGGGGGCTGGGCGGGAAAACCCCGCCCCTACAGGACCGTCACGAGGGTTTGTTCCGCCCGCTTGTAGGCTTCGTCGAGCACTTCAGAAAGGGTCGGGTGGGCATGGACCAGGAAGGCCAATTCCTTCACGCTGGTGCCCTGGGCGATCGCGTTGGCGGCCTCTTGGATCAGGTCGGAGGCATGGATCCCGAAGATATGCGCCCCCAGCACTTCCCCCGTGTCCTTGCGGAAAATCACCTTGGCGAGGCCGTCCCCTTCGCCCTCCGCGATCGCCTTCGAGTTGCCCTTGAAGTAGGTGCGGACGCTCGCCACCTCAAACCCTTCCGCCTCGCCCAGTTCCTTGGCCTGCGGTTCCGTCAGACCCACAAAACTCGCCTCGGGATGGGTGAACGCCGCCGCCGGAATACTGCGATAGTTCACCGTGCGATCGCGGCCACAGATATTTTCGACTGCCACAATGCCCTGGGCCGACGCCGCGTGGGCCAGCATCATCTTGCCCGTCGCATCGCCGATCGCCCAGAGGTGGGGCACCGGCTCCCCATCCTTGAGCACCTGCATCTGGTCATTGACGGGAATGAACCCAGGGCGCACCGTCTCCACCCCCACCGTCTCCAGGCCCAGCTTCTGGGTTGCCGGACGCCGCCCCGTCGCCACCAGGCACGCATCCACCTCCAGCACCTCCACCACTTCCTTGGTCTTGGCGTCCGTCAGTTCAATCGTCACCGGCGCACCGGGAATCACCTTCGTGGCGAACACCCCCGTGTAGGTTTCCACATCGCGCCCGTCCAGCAGGGTCCGCTTCGCCACCTTGGCAATGTCCGGATCAAAACCGGGCATCAGCACCGGCAGGGCTTCGATCATGGTCACTTCGGACCCGAGGGCGGTGTAAACATCGCAGAACTCCAGACCGATGTAGCCGCTGCCGATGATGGCGACCCACTGGGGCAGCCACTCCAGCTTCACCGCCTGATCGGACGTAAAAACGGTTTTGCCATCGAGCTCGATGCCCGGAGGCACGGCGGGCACGGAGCCGCTGGAGATCATCACATCCTTGGCGGTGATGGTTTTGGTGACCGTGCGGTTGCCGTCGGGGGTGTTCACTTCCACCTTCTGCGGCCCCATGACCTTGCCCCAACCCCGGATGATGTCTACGCCCAGGCGAGTGAGGCTGTTGGTCAGATCCCCTTGGATTTTGCTGACGAGGGTGTTGGCGTGGTCGGCGATGCCCGCGCGATCGAAGGAGACGCCGTTGCTCTGGATGCCCATGGCGCTCAGGTGGGCGCGATCGCCCAGTTCCCGCACCCGCCCCGAGGCCGCCAGCAGCGCTTTCGAGGGAATGCAGCCCCGGTTGACGCAGGTGCCGCCCATATCCGCCGCTTCGACGATCGCGGTTTTGAGGCCGCAGGCCACCGCATGGAGCGCCGCCCCGTGGCCGCCCACCCCCGCGCCGATAATCACCAAGTCGTAATCAAATGCTTGACTCACGCCCAACTCCTCAATCGTCCCAATGGTGCCCGTGGCGATCGCGGCCCTGCCGGTTTAGAGATTTGGCAAAGGGGCGCGCTGACCGAGCTTATAAGCCTACCCATTGTTGACCAAAGGCGGACCATCAAACAAGCGCCCAGACCAGCGCCCCGAACGCGGCTAGGGGGTGGCGCGTCTGGGCCTGGGTTGATCTGGGTCTAGTGCGAGTTGCAGGGGGCGTATTCGTAGCTCAAACAGGTGTTGGCCGGTTTGCAGCTTGGGGTGGTGGGGGGGCAGGCCGCGTCGCCAATGGAGATGGAAATGGGCGGGAAGAGGCAACTGCCGAAGGGACATTCCTCGATGAGGGGTTTGAGGATTTGCATCATCACCAGGTAGGTGACAAGGCCAATGAAGACGCGGGTTCCAACGTAGGCGGGAGGCATAGGAGTAGCTCGCGCAGGGGCGATGGGGTCGAGGCGGATGGGGGCAAACCGAGGGTTAGCCGGGGCAATCCTACTGTACCGCCTGTTTTTGGCAGAATCCAGCGGCGATCGCGCCGCCTGCCGACGGACCCGAATGAACCTGCCACAATTGGAATCGCCGTATTACAGGAGCGGGAAACCGTGGTTGATCTCATGCGTGATTACGTCCTGGCCGTCGATGCCTCCAGTTCCATGGCCATGAAACTCCCCGATGGGCGCACCCGCTGGGCGTCGGTGGCGGAGGCGGCCTTTGGGTTGGCGATGGCGATCGAGGAGTTGGATCCGGACGGCATTGAGGTGTATCTGTTCGCGAGCAAGGTGAATTCCCTCGGCAGCGCCACGGCCCAGACGGTGGCGGAGTTGTTTGAGAAAAATAAACCGTTTGGATCCACCAATTTGGCGGGGTTGCTGAATACGGTGCTGCTGCAAAAGTGGCAGCCGGAGGTGCCCATGACGCTGCTGGTGGTGACCGATGGGCAACCGGACGATCGCGCGGCGGCGGCCCAGGCGTTGATTGCGGCGACGAAGCGGATGGATAGCGATGAGCAGTTGGCCGTGAGTTTTGTGCAAGTGGGCAACGATGAGGGGGCGGCCAATTTCCTCAAGTTCCTCGACGATGAGCTGGTGGCGATGGGGGCGAAGTTTGATGTGGTGGATACGTTCCCGGCGTCGGCCTTTGGCGATCGCTCGATCGAGGATCTGTTGCGGGCGGCAATTGCCGACTAAGTAAGCGCTAGATGGACCCAGGCCCGTCCGGGGGGCGGTGCGATCGCGGCGGAGAAGCCATCAATCCCCGCTGAAGTCTAGAAGTGCTAACCGGAGGCTGAACCATGACGTTGCCTTTTCTCCCGTCTGTCCTCGGGCGCGGTCTGCCCGTGGCGATCGCGGTGGCGAGTCTGGGGGGGGCCGTGGCGATCGCGCCCCCGAGCGCCCTGGCCCAATCGAACACAGATCAATATCCCCCCAACTTCGAGGAAGACTTCACGGAGGGGTGCCTCCTCAACGCGATCCGTGCCGGGGGCCTGTCGCCGGATATGGCCGAGGATTACTGCGGCTGCACCGTCACCACCCTCCAAAGCCGCTACAGCTTCCAGCAGGCGATCGCCCTCTATGAGCAGGTGCGCCAGTCCACCAATGGACAACTCCCCGAACCCCTAGACGCGATCGCCAACACCTGCCTCAACCAAGCCGTAGACAACCACAACGCCCGCTCCGGCAATTAGCCCCCGCGCCCCCCCAGACCCTACGGGCAGAACGCCTCCACACAGCGGCAGAAAATCTCCACCCCCGTCAATAGGGCCGTTTCATCGAAATTGAACCGGGGATGGTGGTGGGGAAAATCAAGGCCCAATGACGCATTCGCCGCCCCCACGAAGAAGTAGCACCCCGGCACCTCCCGCAGGAAAAAGGCCATATCTTCGCCCCCCATGGTCTGGCACTCGGGCACAATGCCCAGGGGCGTTTCCACCGCCGTTTCCACCACCGATCGCACCAATTCCGCGATCGCGGCATCATTCACCGTCGCCGGATAAAGCTGCTCATAGTCCAGGCGATAGGACGCCCCGTGGGCCTGACAGATCCCGGCAATGATCGCCTCAATGCGCTTCTGGATTGCCCCCTCCAGTTCCGGTTTGAAATAGCGCACGGTGCCCGTCATGCGGGCCGTATCGGCAATCACATTGAGGGCCGTCCCCGCGTGCAGTTCCCCCACGGTCACCACCGCCGCATCCAGGGGGTCCATATTGCGGGCCACGATCGCCTGGAGCGCCGTCACGATCTGCGCCGCCACCAGCAGGGCATCAATGGTTTGGTGGGGCATGGCCCCGTGGCCCCCGCGCCCGAAAATCTCGCACTCGAAGGTTTCTACGGCGGCCATCAGCGGGCCAGGGCGTACGCCGACGGTGCCCACGGGCAGGTTATTCCACAGGTGCAGGCCAATGATGGCGTCCACGGCGGGATTGGTGAGCACCCCCGCGTCAATCATCGGTTTTGCGCCCCCCGGCCCCTCTTCGGCGGGCTGAAAGATCAGTTTGACGGTGCCGCCGATACGAGTGCGGTGTCGCCAAAGATAGTTGGCGGTGCCCAGGAGGATGGCCGTGTGTCCATCGTGGCCGCAGGCGTGCATTTTGCCGTCGTGGCGTGATCGGTAGTGGACCTCATTGAGCTCCTGGACCGGCAGGGCGTCCATGTCGGCGCGGATGGCAAGGACAGGATGTTTGTCGGGACCGTCCTTTGCTGGCAGTAAGCCCTTCACCGTCGCCACGATGCCCGTTTCCGCAATGCCCGCCTCAAACGGAATGCCCCATTCTTCTAGGTGCTGGACGATGAACGCCGCCGTTTGGTTTTCCTGGAAGGCTAGCTCTGGATACTGGTGCAGATGGCGACGCCAAGCCACCAACTGCGGTAACAGGGCAGCAATCTCGTCGCGGACGGAGGGGGTTGAGGCGGTGGGCGACGGGTCGGGGCAAACGGAGGAGGTAACCATTCTTAATGCGATCTCGCGAAACGGCGATGGGATGGGGAACGGAAGCGGGATCTCGCGATCGCCGGACAGGCGGAAACGAACCGAAATGGGGCCCGGTTTTTAGCCCTAGCCTAACGTTTTTCCTGGCCCCCCACCGGAGACGGCTGGGCGATCCATAAAATAAACCTGAAATAAACCTGGGGGGGATCGGGGCCGCTTTGAGGCATCTTTAAAGGGGCGTCAGGGTGCAGCCTTGCGGGCGCATCTTGTGTAGAACAGGAACAGTCGTTGGGGCGGCGCGATCGCGCCGGAAGCAGGCTATGGAGCGCGGACATGATCCAACCGTTGAGCGGGTGCTCATCGATCAGGTCCATCGGGGCGATATGGTGGCCCTGGCGGCGTTGATTGAGGAGCATTTGGGCATCGCGGACGCCCGGGCCACGATTCATCAGGAGGGGCCGCTGCTGTCGATTACCCTGGTGGCGGCGGCCCTGCCCCCGCGCGATCGCACGGTCCACTGGCTCGCCAAGATTTTGCCCAAGCTCCAGGTGCCGGAATTGGCCCAGGTGGCGGTGCGGGGGGGCACTGCGGAGGATGCGATCGCCTGGTCCGCTGAATTTGATCTGCCGACCCCGCCCGAGGGATCTGCCCCAAGGCCCGTACCGCCGCCGCCGCCGCCGCCGCCCCCCGCGATCGCCCCGCCGCCCGTTGCAAATGCTGAACCTGGGGAGCCTGAACCCCCCGAAACGCACGAGGCCCAGGGGGAAACCGCACCGCCGCCCCCTTCGCCGCCGCCGCCGCTCGCCCCCCCACCGATCGCCCCCGGCCTCGCCATGGCGGGCGACATCGTAACGGCCACCGCCATCATCGGCAAACAGCCCCACTATCAGGAACTCAAAAAGCTCGCCCAGCAGGGCAACACCCTCGCCCTCGGGCAGATTTTGACCCACGCGGTGCAGCACAAAAACTGGTCCGTCGGTGCCCTGGAAACCGGCGATCGGCAACTGCGGCTGACGGTGCGGGGGGAAACTGCGCCCGATCGCGAGGTGGCCCTGACCCTGCTGGAGCGGAAATTGCAGGTGCTGCAACTGACCCATTTTGACCGGGCGACGGTGGAGGGGGTGGCCCTGGCGGGGGATGCGCTCTGGCAAGAAACGGTGGATTTGACGGCCCTGCCGCCCCCCCAGGCGGTGGTGACGACGCCGCTGGTGGTGGGGGGGGCCGGTACGCCAACGGCCCCGGCCCCGGCTGCGTCCCCGATCGCCGCGCCGATCGCCGCCTCGGGGAATGAACTGCCGCCGCGATCGCCCCAAACGCCCACCGGTACGGGGTCCAAGGCGGCCAATCACGAGGATCTCGCCCCTGAAGCGCCCCTGCCGCCGCTGCAATGGCTTTCTGGCCCCGAGGCGATCGCCCTGGTCCTTAAAAGCGCCTTCCTCGATCCCACCGGCACCCTGGCGGAGACCATTAAACGTCTTGGGCCGGGTCAAACGCTGCCCACGGGACTCGCCGCGATCGCGATCAATAGCGGGCTGCTGCTGCTGGCCATGGGGATTCTGCTCCAGCGGGCGGCGAGCCAGGTGGGACTGCCGCCCATTTCCCCCAACACCGTTGCCATTAATGTCCTGCTCACCAGTGCGGTGCCCGTCCTGGGGTTCACCGTGGCCAACGCGATCGCTCGGGGTCTCTTCCGGGGGCGCGGCGGCAGCTTGGGCACGGATTTTCTCGTCGCGGCGATCGCCGCCCTCCCCTGGGGTGTGGTCTCCGTCGTCCTGGCGATCGTGCTGCCCTCGCTGGTGGGGTCAGATCCCCTGGCGCGGATGAACCTCATCCTCATCGTCGGGTGGGGGCTGGGGCTGTTGGCCCTGTGCCATAGCGCCCTAATTCTCTACGCCGGTCAGGTCAAGCTCGCCCGCATCCCCAGCCGGTTCGCCACCCTCGCGATTACCCTGGCGTTCATGGGGGCCATCCTGCTGTCCCAGGCGATCGCCACCCTGCTGCTCCAGCGATCGGGATTTTAGGGGTTCGGGGCAAACCATGGGGCCGTCCGCTCGGGACCAAATTCCCGTCACCCCATGGTTTCCCTGACCTGCCTACTGCCGAGCCGCCATCGCCAAATATTTCGCCAACTCCATCAACTGATCCTTGCGGAAGGAGCCAATGATCGCCCGGGCCGCCCCCTTCGGATCCAGGGGAATCGTGATCTGTTTTGGAGTTGCCGCCGCCGGAGCCGCCGCCGGAGCCGGAGGAGCCGCCGGGGCCGGAGCCGGAGCCGCCGGGATCGCCACCGCCAACTTCTGGAGCGTCGCGCTGGGCACCACACTGCTCTCGCGGCCCGCCGCAATCAACTCACTGGCCTGCTTCAGTTCCTTGAGAATGTGGGGGGCCAGGGGCGCAAACCCCACGCGCGGATTCGCGATCGCGCCGCTGGCCGTCGTCACCATCGCCTGCCAGGGTTGACACTTTTCCGCCAACTTGCCCAACTGGTCGCAAATTTGCACCAGCTTTTGGCGACCTGCGGGGGACGGCGGCTGCTTAAACAACACCACCATTTGCTTGAGGCCCGTCATCACCTTGGCGACAAAATCCGCCGGGACGCCCCCGTCGCTGCCCTCGGTTTTGATGTAGTCGTAGAGGTCCGTCAGGGGGCCGTCCACCTCATCCACGCGGCCACTGAGGTTGGCGTCATCGTAGGTGCCATCCTCCAGGACTTTGATGAACGATCGCAGCAGGGTAATGCCCGTCGTAAAATCCCGCTGACACCGGTCATTCATGGGAATGGGGTGTTCGCGCAGGTATTTAAAGCAATTTTCCAGCAGCAGGGAGAGGCGGCGGATGCTCTCGAAACCCAACATGGCCGCGCCGCCCTTGATGGTGTGGGCGGCCCGGTAGACCGTGTTGCACGATTCATAGTCCTCGACCGTCGCCTGAAGATCCTTCAGGGCCTCGTCCATGGCGTCGAGGTGCTCGTTAGCTTCGAGGATAAAGAATTTGACGACTTGCGCGTTATCCGAACCCACGACCGGTAATCCTCAAAACAACCGCTACTGCTTTTCGATGCTCGAATCCTCGCGATCGCGTCTCGATGCTCGAACGATGGCCGGTGCGCTGGGGGCGGCTCGGACCGATCAACGGGACCGGGAGGGGCTGCGGCTCCCCGCAGGGTTTGGCGCGGGCGGGGCTGCCCAATGTCCATGGGCGGGGCCGCTGGGCCTTGGGGCGGGGGCTCGGTGACCCCTAGTCTACCGCTTCCCCTAGGGTGGCGTCGTACTGGCGACCGCGCCACTGGCTGGGCGTTTGCACCGATGATAGCCCAATTCGTAGCGCCGCCAAGGGATCGGCGATCGCGGAGCAGTAGAACAACCACGCCCCCCGCGCGCCGCTGAGGTCGTAGGACCCGGCGATCGCCCAGTTGAGGGCAATGCGAATCAACAACAGAAAGCTATTGAGACCAAAGGCGGCCCAAAGGACGGGGGCGACGGGGTGGGTGCTTAGGGCGATCGCGCTGCCCCACAGGAGGGTTAGGGGGAGGGGTAAACCCTGGACGGCGGTCAGGAGCCACAGGTCGCCCCACAGTTGCCCCCGGCTCGAAGCGTCCTTGAGGTCGAGCGATCGCCCCCACTCGCGCCAGGTTTCGGCGGCCCCGTCATACATCCGCACTTTGATGACCTTCGAGCCATCTAGAAATCCCACCTTGAGGCCCGAGGCGGCGGCATGGCGGGCGAGGGTTACGTCGTCACAGAACGATCGCCGGGCGCTGCCATAGCCCCCGATCGCGGCGAGGCGATCGCGGCGGGCCAGGAAACATTGCCCATTGGCCATCACCCGTTCCGCCCCCGTGGCGTCGCTGCCGGTGGGGCCAAAGCGATAGACCAGGGTCATCAGCAGGGCGGGCTGCAATAGACATTCGCCGGGATATTTGAGGATGAACCGGGGCGACAGGGAAATGATGTCAAAATCTTCTGCCTCCGCCGCCGCGATCGCCCCCGCGATCAGGCCCGGTTGCGGTTGGGTATCCGCATCAATGCCCAGCACCCAACGGCTGGCGGGATTGGTGGCCTCAAAGCCCGATTGCAGCGCCCAGGGCCGCCCCACCCACCCGGCGGGCAGGGGATCATCGGTCATCAGCCGCAGCCGTGGATCCCGACGCCCGCGATCGCGCACCAGATCCCCCGTGCCATCGGTCGAGCGGCTATCGACCACGATCACCTCGCGCAGTTCAAACCCCTGGCGGCTGAGCCCCTCCAGGCACGGCCCAATGCGCAAGGCCTCATTGAGGGTGGGCACCACCACACTGGCGCAGCCGAGATCCGCCAACTGGGGACGGCGGGGGGCCACCGGCGGGCGACGGCTCGGCCCCTTCGACAGGCGCGCCAACAGCACCAGGGCCGCCGGTAGCTGGCCCAACAGCAAAATAAATGCAACCGCTTCCCACACGTTTTGGCGTCTCTCCCTTGGGTATCAAGTCAATCGTTTCGCAATGCCTTACCAGAATCCCCGGCGGCGGTCCCCGGCACAAGGCCACGGATGGCTAGCCACAGAAAAGGGCCGCTGCTGGAGTCATCAAAGCATCCAATCTGCGATCGCGCCCTAGATCGGCTCCGGATCGGCTCAGATTAGATTCAGCGCTGACGGCAACGGCCCCTAGGGCTCAAGGTTCGGGGGAAAATCGCACCGCGATCGCCCCCACCAGTCAAAACTACTTCTTAGGCAAATCGCCTACTTAGCCACCACCTCCAGGGGGCGCACCGATGTCAGGTCCTGATCCGGCGCGATCGCCGCCGCCTCGCGGGTGGGCAGCAGCCACCAGAAGCCCAGCACCGGCACCACCCCCACCAGCACACTCAGGGCCGTCGGGATCCAGAATTGGGAATCGAGGGATCCGAGGGTAATAATCGCCCCGAAGCCAAAATTCACCGCATACAGCGTTGCCAACAGCGCCCCGCGATCGCGCGTCAAATTCACCGGCTTCGAGTCCCACAGCAGCGCCGCCACCAGCATGAACACCGCCCCGGTGCCCATCCAGCCGCTCAAATTCCGATAGGGCATCCCAAAGAACGCCCCCACCTCCTCAAACTCCCAAAACGGAAACGCCGTCTGACTCATGGCCGGATCCAGCACCAGATCCCAGCCCGTCAGCAGCATTGCCCCCACGGCCACCGCCCCAAAGCGCTGCACCCACACAGGAGCTTTGAGCACCTCCAGGGCCGCCCGGGACAGCACATAGCACAGGGCACCCATATAAAACCAGGACAGGGGAATCGTGAAGGGCACCAACCCCGCCACCTTATAGCCCAGGCCCGTCAGGTAGTGATAGGCCCCAAAGGGAAACCCCGTACTCGTGCCCAGCAGTTCACTGCTCAAGGACAGGGCCACCGCCGGCACAAAAAACAGCGCGCAGCGCCGCCAGCCGACCGACTGCCCTAAAAACAGCACCATCGCCAGGGCTCCGAGGACAATGTAGCCCACCCCCCCCAGACTCAAGCTCCATTGGAACACCTGGAGCCCAAACGGCGGCAAGCTCGCTACGAAGTCAGGATTGGGCATGACGTAGAGCAAACCGATGATGCCGAAGGCCATCGACAACCCGTGGCCGATCGCGCAAATTCGCTCGACAAGGACTAATTGCTTCATGGAACTCCTCGCAACCCGTAGCGTGATAGGTCGATCGCGCGGGCGCAAACCCCGTCGCATTGGTTTACAGTTTACGAAGGTTTACGAAGTTTTTGTAAAAATTTTGCTGCGAATTGGCGCGATCGCGGTATCGGAGACGGTCCCATCCGAGGGCCATTTGAGGGCCATCACTTCCCCTATCCGAGCCCCGTTTGGGGGCCATGGGGAGATCCGTGGGGAAGCTCCGGAGGGGGATTCAGGGGCAGAAACGCTAAATTAGAAGGGTGTTCCTTGGGGGTTTGGCCATGGCCGGTGTCCCCCGAAGCCCTTGCCCGAAGCCCCTGCCCCCTTCGCCCCGGTCCCCTTCGCCATGCCTCCGACGCCGTTTTTGCCCCACAATGCTGACCTGCTGTTGCGTCCCGGCCAGTATCGGGATGTGGAAACCCTGGCGCAGTCGGTGGACGCAGGCGATCGCGGCGGCACCATGACCGCTGCGGCCCAGCCGGACTGGGAACAGTACCGCACCTGGTATGGCCTGTTGCGGGTGCTGCGCTGGTTCCCGAATCCGTTGCAACATGCCCTGTGTCTCCATGTGGCGGAGCGCGATCGCGCCCTGTGTGGCTCGATTTTGATTGAACCGACCAACTGCACCCGCAGTACGTGGCGGGTGAAGCATGTGGCGGTGGCTCCGGGGGAAAGCACCCACGATATCGGTTCGGAGCTGCTGCGCTATTGCTTCGGCCACATTTGGGAGGCGCGCACCTGGACCGTCGAGGTGGATGTGTCCCAGACGGATGCCATGGCCCTCTATCGCCGCAATGGCTTTCAGCCGTTGGCCCAGTTGACGGATTGGGAAATTCCGGTGGAGACCCTGACGGCCTTGGCCCAGCGGGAGGCGGATTTGCCGAACTTTTTGCCGGTGGGCAATGCGGATGCGCCGCTGCTGTACCAGTTGGATACGGCGGCGATGCCCCCCCATGTGCGGCAGGTGTTTGATCGCCATATGGATGATTTCCGCTCGGATCTGCTGGCGGCGGCGATCGCGGCGGTGCAGTTGCGGCTGTCGGGCCTCGAAAGGTTGGGGGGCTATGTGTTTGAGCCCCAGCGCAAGGCGGCGATCGGTCGCTTTGAACTGATCCTTCAGGGCCAGACGGGCGGCGGCGCGATCGCCCACCGGGCCAAGCTGACGGTCCATCCGGCCTATACGTGGCTGTATCCAGAATTGATGGTGAAGATGGCCACGGCGATCGCGCGGATCGGCCCTGTGGCCCCCCTGCAACTGAGCTCGTCGGACTATCAACCGGAGCGGGAAGCCTACCTCGATGAGCTGGGAGCCCGCCGCCTGGGCCACCGGCTGCTGATGTCGCGATCGGTCTGGCACAAGGTGCGTGAATCGCGGGCCATTTCCCTCGAAGGGCTCCAGGACGTGTTGCAGGGGCTCCAACCGGCGAAACCCATGGCGGGGCGGATGTTCTGGGCCCAGGCGATCGCGCCGGAACGGCTCCCGGATCCGGCCCCGACGGACAAACCCTCCCCTCCGGGCGATACGCCCCCGCCGCCCCAGGAACCGGCCTAGGGCTAGGCATTGTGCCCCGGTCCACCCCCTGCGTTGGCCTGGGCGGTTCACCTTTGCGTTGGTTGTTGTCCCCCGGTCCTGCGCGCCGCGATCGCGCGATCGGGGGATCTTTTGTGGGATGCCCCGTCCCCATCGGCCCGCCAAGATTCCCCCAGATCCGGCCCCACTTCAGCCCAAAACCCAGACCCGCCGACCCGTCATCCCCCCAGAACCGGGATGCGGCAAAGGTCACCGATACAATAAAAAAGCATTGGGGAAGAGCTTCAGGACCGCCCCCATCGACCGCCATCTGCCACCCGTGCCCGAGTTCCTGGGTAACCTGGGCGATCGCAGGCTCCCCCATCCACGACGACCTCCAGCACACAGGATCTAACCCCCTCCATGACCGACTCCCTAAATCGCGATCAGCCCCATACGTCCGTGGGAACGCCCCCCCATTGGCACGCCCTGACGGCGGAGGAGGCCCGGGCCAAACTCGGGGTCGAGGAAGACCTTGGCCTGGGGAGCGACGATGTGCAAACCCGCCTGGAGCGCTACGGCCCCAATGAAATTAACCGGGATGGGGGGCGCAACGGCTGGGAAATTTTCCTCGATCAGTTCGGCGATGTGATGCTGCTGATGCTGATCGGCGTGGCGATCGTCTCGGCGGGCCTGGATTTCTATGAGGGCTGGAAACAGGATACGTTCATCTTCCCCAAGGACGCGATCGCCATTTCCCTGATCGTGATGCTCAATGGGCTGCTGGGCTACTTGCAGGAAAGCAAAGCCGAAAAAGCCCTCGCCGCCCTGCGGCAACTGTCCGCCCCGAGGGTGCGCGTCCTGCGGGATGGGGATTTCGTAGAAATCGATTCCCGGCGGCTGGTCCCCGGCGACATCATGTACCTGGAGGCGGGCACCCAGATCTCCGCCGATGGTCGCCTGTTGGAAGCGTCGAACCTGCGGATCCAGGAGGCGGCCCTCACGGGGGAAGCCCTGGCGGTCAATAAATATGCTGAAACCACCCTCGCGGTGGATACTTCCCTGGGCGATCGCGTCAACTGCGTCTTTTGCGGCACCGAAACCATCCAGGGGCGCGGCAAAGTCCTGGTGACCGCCACTGCCATGGACACGGAACTGGGCAAGATCGCCACCCTAATCGAAGGGGTCGAAAGTGAACCAACCCCCCTCCAGCAGCGCATGACCCAGTTGGGCCAGGTGCTGGTGACCGGTGCCATGATCCTAGTGGCGCTGGTGGTGGTGGTGGGGGCCATTCTGATGAAGGGGACCGGATTCCGGCAGTTGCTGGAGGTGTCCTTGAGCATGGCCGTGGCGGTGGTGCCGGAGGGGCTCCCGGCGGTGATCACGGTGACCCTGGCCCTGGGAACCCAGCGGATGGTGCGCCGCCATGCCCTGATCCGACGGCTACCGGCGGTGGAAACCCTCGGATCGGTGACGACGATCTGTTCCGATAAGACAGGCACCTTGACCCAGAACAAGATGGTGGCCCAGGCGGTGGTGCTGCCCCGCACGTCGTTTCGGGTGACTGGGGAGGGCTATGACCCGTTTGGGACGTTTTCGCGCCTGGGGGTTGATGGGGAGGTGGCGGAAACCCTCCATGCTTCGACGTTGGAGCAGCAAGCGCCGGATTTGCTGTTGCTGCTGGTGACGGGGGTGCTGTGCAATGATGCGGTGTTGCAGCAGGCTCCGGCGACGGCGGGCGATCGCCCCGGCCAGACCCCCTGGACGATTTTGGGGGATCCGACGGAGGGGGGGCTGCTGACCCTGGCGGGGAAGGCGAATATTGTCCAGGAGGTGTGGACGCGCCATTTTCCACGGGTGGCGGAAATTCCCTTTTCGTCCGAGCGCAAGCGCATGAGTACGTTTGTGCAGCCGGCCTGGCCGCTCCATGAGGAGTTGTTTCGGGTGTGGCCCCTGAAGTTGGATCCGCCGCCGCCCTATTTGATGTTTACGAAGGGGTCGCCGGAGCTGGTGTTGCAGGGGTGCGATCGCCTGCAAATGGGCAATGAGGTGCTGCCGCTGACGGGGGCCGATCGCGATCGCATCCTGGCGGACAATGAACGGCTGGCGGCCCAGGGGTTGCGGGTGTTGGGGTTTGCCTATCGATCGCTCGGACGGCTGCCCCATGAGGAACCGGAGGCGGATCAACCGGACTTCGAGCCGGAGCGGCATTTGATCTGGCTGGGGCTGGTGGGGGCGATCGATGCCACGCGGCCCGAGGCGAAGGAAGCCGTGCGCCTATGTCGGCAGGCGGGCATTCGACCGGTCATGATCACCGGTGACCATCCCCTGACCGCCCGGGCGATCGCCGAAACCCTCCACATTGCCGAACCGGGCGATCGCATCCTCACGGGCCGCGAACTCGAGGCCATGGGCACCGCCGAACTAGAAAGCGAAGTGGTCTCCGTGCCCGTCTACGCCCGCGTCACCCCCGAGCACAAACTCCGCATCGTCAAAGCCCTCCAGCAGCAAAACTGCGTCGTCGCCATGACCGGCGATGGGGTCAACGACGCCCCCGCCCTCAAGCAGGCGGACATCGGCATCGCCATGGGCATCACCGGCACCGATGTGAGCAAAGAGGCCAGCGACATGGTCCTGCTCGATGACAACTTCGCCTCGATCGTCGCCGCCACGGAAGAGGGGCGCGTGGTCTATGACAATATCCGCCGGTTCGTGAAATATATCCTCGGCTCGAATATTGGCGAGGTGATCGTCATTGCCAGTGCGCCGCTGCTGTTGCCCCAGGAGTTGGTGGGGGGGGGAGATTTGGTGCCCCTGAGCCCGCTCCAGATCCTGTGGATGAACCTGGTGACGGATGGGCTGCCCGCGTTGGCACTGGCCCTGGAGCCCGCGACGCCGGATGTGATGACGCGCCCGCCCCACCGGCCCAATGAGAGCATTTTTGCCCGGGGGTTGGGGTCGTATATGGTGCGCATTGGCATTGTGTTTGCGTTCTTTACGATCGCCCTGATGGGGTGGGCCCATGGCTATGCCCAGGGGACGGATCACCCGGATAGCTGGAAAACCGTTGTGTTCACGAGTTTGTGTATTGCCCAGATGGGCCATGCGTTGGCGGTGCGCTCCAATACGAAGCTGATTGTGGAGATGGATCTGTTCTCGAATCCCTATGTGCTGTGGTCCGTGACGGTGACGACCCTGTTGCAGTTGGCGCTGGTGTATGTGCCGTTTTTGCGGGACTTTTTTGGCACGTCGCCCCTCGATGGGCTGGAGCTGGGGGTGTGTTTGGGCATGAGTGGTCTGGTGCTGCTGTGGATTGAGGGGGAGAAGCTGTTCCTGCGCTGGGTGTGGCGGCGGCGCTAGGGGCCGATCGCGCGGTTGATGACCTAGCCGATCGCGCGGGCGATGGTATGGTGTCCGGTGGCCTGATCGCGGGGCCGATCGCGGTTTTGGGGCTTGTTGGGCTTGTTATGTATTTGCGCCGGTTGCACCTACGCCAGTTTCGGAATTATGGCGATCGCGTGATCGCCTTTGATGCGCCCAAGACGATTTTGGTGGGGGACAATGCCCAGGGCAAATCCAATGTGCTGGAGGCGGTGGAACTGCTGGCGACGCTGCAATCCCACCGCACGAGCCGGGATGGGGATTTGATCCAAGAGGGGGCGGCGATCGCGACGGTGCAGGGGCAAATCGAGCGCCAAAGTTCCGGGTCGATGGATCTGGAGCTGATCCTGCGGCGGGGGGGACGGCGGACCGTTGCCCTCAATGGCCAGGGGCTGCGGCGGCAGGCGGATGGCCTCGGGACGCTGAATGCGGTGCTGTTTTCCTGTCTGGATTTGGAACTGGTGCGCGGTGGCCCGGAGCGGCGGCGGGCGTGGCTCGATGGCCTGCTGCTGCAACTGGAGCCCCTCTATAGCCACATCCTGGGGCAATATAACCGGGTGCTGCGCCAGCGCAATGCCCTGCTGCGTCAACAGGTGCGTGGCGATCGCCGGGGGGTGACGGAGCCGGAGTCCACGGATGATCATGCGGCGGAGCTGGCCCTGTGGGATGCCCAACTGGCGATCGCGGCGGCGCGGGTGGTGCGGCGGCGGGCGCGGGCCTTGGCCCTGCTGGCCCCCAGGGCGGCGGCGTGGCACCGGGACATCGGCGGCGGCACGGAAACTCTCGACATCACCTATGTGCCCAATGGGGCGATCGCGCCGGACCTGCTGGAGGGGAATGAGGGCGATCGCGCGATCGCCGTCCAGCAAGCCTATTTGAGTGCCATCCGCGAAAAAGCCACCGCCGAACGGCACCAGGGCACCAGCCTCGTCGGCCCCCACCGGGACGATATTGATCTGCGGGTCAACGGCGTCCCCGCCCGCCAGTTCGGTTCCCAGGGCCAGCAGCGCACCCTGGTTCTGGCCCTCAAGCTCGCGGAATTGACCACCCTTGAGGAACTGTTGGGGGAGCCGCCCCTGCTGCTGCTCGATGACGTGCTGGCGGAACTGGACCTCAAACGGCAAGATCGGCTGCTCGGCGCGATCGCGGAACGCTTCCAAACCCTCGTCACCGCCACCCACCTCGGAGCCTTCGACGGGCGCTGGCTCGACGGGGCGCGAATCCTCACCGTGCGCCGGGGCCAAATCGACGCCACCGGCTAGACAACAGAAAGTCCTTTGCATCGAACCTTCCTATCTTGGAAACAAAAAATGCTGGAGCATGTTCTCAAACTTAGCCTGGTCAATCTCAATATCTTGCATTACGCAAAAATCATCACTCTTTGATTCGCCCACAAGATAAAAGTATTGCAAGCCCACCACACTGGCCATATGCCAATAGCATGGATTTACATAATCTGGAGAGAAAATTTCTAACACAGAAATTCCAGGATGACAAAACATGAGATTGCTCAAGCCGCCGCCGTGGGGAGCAATAATGAACTTAGATTCCGCAAACAGCATAGCCTGCTCTCTCAGCGATAAATCCTCTAAGAAAATCTTCTCAAATCCCATAACTTCAATCTTTGGCCAGATCTGATCTTCATTCAAGAGACGACGATATTGTGCTTTTCCACGACTAACAAAAATTTTTCTGAAAGGTGTTCTGTAAGACGCACTTGAGTTGGGGTGCTGATAATTGTGCAAGAGTAATTTTTTGAGAAGCTTTACGGTTTCAGATCGAATGCCTCCTGGCCATGTAGGAGCCATAAGCACTTTGGCCTGAAGTGAGATATGCGGCGTTGATGAGATTATTTTGTCTTCGGGGATATCGAGACATTCTAGAATTTCTTTTTGGTAAGGTCGCTGCTGATAGTCAAAAACAAAACAATCAAAGTCCTTGATGGAAAACCCAGCTTGCATCAAGATTGCAAGCCGACCCATTACATCTACCATCCAGTGGTAGAAGGTCTCTCCCCACAGAGAACCTAAAAAAGCCACCTTCCCATCAAAAAATTGAGGGACTCGGAGAGGAGAGTGATACATCAAAATAGAATCGCCAATGGAAAAATCACGTAAAAGATTTTGATGTGTGTCTGCAACAATAATTCCCTGCGGATCTGAAAAGACATAGCCATGGCTTAAACTGATAACCCAAGTATTGGGGTGCTGCAAGGAGGGAGTTATACTTCTAGGACCCTGTGAAAGATCTTGGTCTAGCCCAACGGGATAGGTTAAGAGATGATCTTGAGCAAGGGTTGCATCATAAAGTCTCCAATCTTGAGATGTTTTTCTAGAGCAATGATTTTGCTTTTTAACTAGATCTGATATGAATAAACCCGTGTCTTTATACTCGGGGCAAAATTCATAAACCAGATGATGGAGACCATGAGCAATGCGACAATATCCTGCCTCCTCATGACGATTCATTTGAGCTAAAATATCTGCGATCTTGTTGTAGACTCTGTCATTAATCCGACGATACACTAAAGATCTAATGTAAAAAGAGATGGCGTGTTTTTTTGACGATAGATTGTTGTAACAATCTCCAATCTTTTCATGGATCTCTGGATTTATGGGGTTGATTGCAATGGCTTTAGAATAAGCCCTGATGGCTTCAGCATATTTTCGATCTGCTTGTAGCTGATCGCCTAGATTCAAAAAGTGGAGGTCATTGGTGGGTTCTTGTTTGATGCGCTGAGTGGCAGACATTGGAGATTGCATTGAGTGGCAATGAGTGATATTTATATGTGTTGATTATCGCACAAATTCTGCCGCACAAAAGATCAAGACTTCCTGAATCGTCGCGGGCATGGTGTTAAGAGGGATATCTAGGTGGCTGACCAGCCTGAATGGCCACGGTTCTTTGTGGGCAGTTCTGTGATTGGAACTGAGGCTGGCCTGCATAAACCTCTGACGCGGGGGGAAGGAGGGGGATCGGGTGGCCTACCATAGAGGTGTCCTGCCGACGGGCTTCGGTATGGTTTGCTGCCTCAATCCCCACTGCCAACGCCCCCTCAACCCGGACGGGAGCAGGTTTTGTCACCACTGCGGTCAGCCGATCATCGGGCGGCTGCGCGATCGCTATCGACCACTCCACCCCATCGGCCAGGGGGGCTTCGGGCGCAATTACCTGGCCATTGATGACGATCGCCTCCAGCAATATTGCGTCATTAAGCAGCTTTCGCCCCAGGTGGATCGCGATCGCTTCCAGACCCCCGACGGCCTCCGCAAGTATGTGCAACTGTTCGAGGAGGAGGCGCGGCGGCTCCATGAACTGGGGGAACATCCCCAAATCCCCACCCTCTTTGCCTACTTCGCCGAGGGCGATCGCCTCTACCTGGTGCAGCAGTTTATTGAAGGGCAAACCCTCACCCAGGCTTTAGCGAAGGGGGGACTGTTTGATGAGGCCCAGGCGCGATCGCTCCTGCTGTCCCTGCTGCCGGTGCTGCGGTTTGTCCACGATCGCCAGGTGATCCACCGGGACATCAAGCCGGACAATATTCTGCTGCCGAAGGATGGCGGCAAACCGTTTTTGATTGATTTTGGCGTCGCCAAGCAACTGACGGGCCAGAGCAAAACCCGAGGGGGCACGAAGGTGGGCACGGAGGGCTACGCGCCGCTGGAACAACTGCGCAGCGGCCAAGCCTACCCCGCCAGCGACCTCTACAGCCTCGGGGCCACCTGCCTCTACGCGATCACGGGCCAGTCGCCGGATGACCTCTACGATCCCCTGTCGGGGGGGTGGCCCTGGGCGAAAATCCTCGGTCCCCAGGGGGCGGCGATGGGGCCGCAGTTGGCGACGGTGCTCAAGCGCATGTTGCAGGATCGGGTGGGCGATCGCTACCAGTCGGCCCAGGAGGTGTTGCAGGATTTGGGCGATCGTCGGGGGTTGAAACGCGCGGAGACGATGCCGCCGCCCGATCGCCTGCTGGAGCGGCTGGTGTGGCCCTGCGCCCATACCCTCACGGGCCACGGCGATCGCGTCCTGTCGGTTGTGTTTGCCCCCGATGGCACGTCCCTGTTCAGCGCCAGTGGCGATCGCACCATCAAGCGGTGGGACTGGGTGGCGGGCCAAGAGCGCCAAACCCTCACGGGCCACGGCAGCCGCGTCAATGCCCTGGCGATCGACCCCAATGGACGGATTTTGGCGAGCGGCAGTAGCGATCGCACCGTGCGCCTCTGGAACCTGGCGGACGGCAGCCCCCGCAGTGAGCTGAAAAATCACATCGATTGGGTCAGCGCCCTGGCGATCCACCCGGACGGCGAAATCCTCGTCAGCGGCGGCGATGACGGGCGGCTGAACTTTTGGGCCTTGGGGAAGGGGGAACTCTTGCAGGGGATGGAACTGCCCCAGAAGCGGCAAATCTGCTCCCTCGCCTTCAGTGCCTGTGGCCGCTGGCTGGCCTGCGGCAGCGCCGATGCCACCATTCGCCTGTGGTCCGTGGCGGAACGCGCCCTGGCCATGACCCTGACCCAGCATGTGGGCCGTGTAAATGCCCTGGAATTTAGCGCCGATGGCCGGTGGCTGATCAGCGGCGGCGAGGATAAAACCGTGAAACTCTGGCCCCTGCGCACCACCGATGGCCTGCCGGAGGAGCGGCCCGCCCGCACGTTGGGGGACCATGGGGATTCGGTATTTTCGGTGGCCACCAGTGCTAGCGCCCTGCTGTTGGCGACGGGCAGTGAGGACCACACCGTCAAGCTCTGGAACCTGGAGACGGGCAAGGCCCTGGGCACCCTGACGGGCCACGGCTGGTGGGTGAATGCGGTGGCGATCGCGCCGGACGGCACCACCGTAGCTAGTGGCAGTGGCGATCGCGCCGTCAAGGTTTGGAAAGCGCAGGTCTAGATTTTGGGATTTTGGGTCTAGATTTTAGGATTCGGGGCCGTTTCCGGGGGCGGTTGCACCATCTCATGGATCACCTGGGCGAGGGCTTCAATGCCGTCCTCGGTGGCCGCGATCGCACTGCCCAACCGTAGCTGCGGCCCCCGTCCCGCGCGGTTCCAGTCCGCTAGGGCCTCGGCGATCGCATCCGTCAAACTCCCCGCAAACAGAAAATAGGGCAACACGATCGCGCGATCGCAGCGCCCCCCAGCCGCCCCCTGGGCCAAGGCCATCGCCCGCCCCCGCCATCCCGGCTCCACCGTCCAATAGGCCGCGATCGCCCCCACCTGCGCCGCGATCGCCTCCACCGGCCCATTGCCCCCCGCCCGCCGACTGCCGTGGGCCAGCACCATCAGCGGCAGGGATTTTTCCACATCCCCCTCCGTGGCCCGGATCGCCGCCACCCACCGGGCGATCGCCCCGCCAAAGGCCGGATGCAGCCCCACCGGATCGAGCACCTCCAACTCCACTGGCGATCGCGCCGCCGCCACCGCCTCCGGCACATCCTGCCGCGCATGGACCCCCGCCTGCAAAAACAGCGGCACCACCTTCACCCGCGATCGCCCCGCCGCCGCCGCCCGCCGCCCAAACTCCCCCAACTGCTCCGCCAGCGGCACCGACACACATTCCAGCGCCCCGTGGCCCACCAACTCCCCCCCCTCACACCCCGTCCGCACCGTCGCCAAACTCGCCCCGAGCACCGTCGCCAGCCGCGCGATCGCCCCCCCCGGCCGTGGATCCGGACTGCCATGGGCCACCAAAAAATAGGCACAGCCCCCCGCCGCCCCCCGTGTCCCCGCCGCCTGCCCCATCAACTCCCCCTCCACCAACGCAGAAAACCTAGACCCGCAGTGGGGGTCATCGTTGGTTCGGAGTGTAGCGCGCGATCGCGCGATCGCCCCGCCGCGCCCCCCGGCAACCGCCCCTACTCCAGAAGGTTAAGCAACAGCTAAGAATAGCTTATTAAACTCTTTTTGGTCCTGATTCCTAGACTCGCTATGATGAATCAAGCAGTGGTGCAATGTCTATCCATCCCCTAGGGATCTCCAGATCCTAGTTCCCGCCCCCCGAGTTAGAAATAGCCTCGGTAAAACGGGGAACCCTTAGGATCTAAAACCACCCCCCGGCGGAACCGTCCCATGCCCAGTGCTACCATTGCGCCCACAGGGTCCACCCAGGCCCGCGCGATCGCGGCGGCCCCTTGCGTCAAGTCTTCGTGAAGTTTTCTCGAAAAACCTCGCAATTTCTGACGAAATCCACGGCCCAGAATCGCCCCAAACTATCCGCCCATCTCCCCACAAACCGCCCCCCAATTACCCCCCATTACCCCTATGCAAATGGCACTGCCCCCAGGGGAGTGCGCCCCCCAAATCTTTCCGGAGCAATCCATTTTTTGGCAATTGCTGTTAAGTTTTCCTTAAGATGCAGCCGCCCGGTTTGGGCGATCGCCCCCCAGTCCAGCGGCCGCGCCCTTCTCACCTTGACCTCAACCCCCCAGTCCAGCGGTTTCCCCATGGAGGATGGCTGCGGGGACCTCTGGGCCGCCGCGCTTTCCATGGATCCTGGGCAGTCCCCTTCGGCCATGCCTCGGCGGCGATCGCGCCCCCAGGGCGGTTCAGATGTCCCCTTTTCGGTTGCTGTCTAGGGCCTTTTGATCGTGAATCGGTCGGCATTGCGCCCCCCATGACCTCCCCCGTGCCCTGCCCTGCCGTAACCTAACCCGTCACTGATTTGAACCATGCTGGCCCAATCTAAACCCCATAGCGCCTCTTCCCCCGAAGGTGGAGCAATGCCCCTGGTCCTTGAACTGGATTCCACCCTGCGGGATCTGAGCCTGTTTTCCTTTTCGTTGAACCTGGATGTGCCCGGTCGGGTGCTGGCGGATGCCCTGGAGGAGGATCCGCTCCTGCCGGGGGTGATTTTGATGGAGGATGATCGCTTTGCGGGGGTGCTGTCCCGGCGGCGATTCCTGAAACACCTCAGCCGCATGTATGGCCAGGAGCTATTCCTGCGGCGGCCCCTGCGGGTGGTTTATAAGTACGCCCAGACGGAGCCGCTGGTGCTGCCCGGAGATGCGTCGATCGTGGAGGCGGCTACCCTGACCCTGGGGCGATCGCGGGATTTGCTCTATGAACCGGCGGTGGTGCATCTGGGGGAGCAGGACTACCGCATTGTGGATGTGCATCAATTGCTGGTGGCCCAGGCGCGGATTCACCAGTTGGCGGTGGGGCGCATCCGGGAGCAGCGGCGCACCCAGATTGTCCAGAACGAGAAGATGGCGATTTTGGGCCAGAGCATTGCGGGCATTGCCCATGAGATCAAGAATCCGGTCAATTTCATCGCGGGTAATATTGCCTACCTGACGGAATATGCCAATGATTTGCTGGAGTTGACGGCGGCCTATGAGGCGGAGATGACGCCGCCGTCGCCGTCGGTGAAGGCCCTGCGGGCGACGATGGATATTGATTTCCTGCGGGGGGATTTGCCGAAGCTGGTCGAAAGTATGCGGGTGGGGGCGGAGCAGCTCAAGCGGATTGTGGCGGGGTTGCAGCATTTTTCCCACGTGGGGGCGTCGGCGCGCCAGGAGACGGATCTGCGCGATTGTCTCGATAGCACGTTGATTGTGCTGGGGAGCCGCCTGCGGGAGGGCATTGAGGTGGTGGTGAATTTCGAGCCGGAGTTTCCGTCGGTGCCGGCCTATGCGGGGCAGATGGGGCAGGTGTTTGTGAATTTGCTGGCGAATGCGATCGATGCGCTCCTCGATGAGTGGCAAATCCAAAAGGAGCGTCGGGGGGTGGCGATCGCGGTGGCGGCGGATGGCTGGAAACCGTGCATTGAGATTACGGGGCGGCGGGTGGCGGTTGATCTTGCGCCGGGGACGGAACCGCTGGCGATGATTGGACCGCCCATCGAGGGGGATGGGGGCCTCGCGCCGAACTGGGTGGTGGTGGAGTTGGCGGACAATGGGCCGGGGATTCCGGAGGCGATCCAGGAACAGATTTTTGAGACGTTTTTTACGACGAAGGAGATCGGCAAGGGGACGGGGCTGGGGCTGGCGATTACCCACGAGATTGTGACCCAGGCCCACGGGGGGCGGCTGGTGCTGCGATCGCCGCGCATCAATGCCCAGGGACGGGCGATCGCGGGGACGGCCTTTGAGGTGTGGTTGCCCCTGACGGTGCCCAACGCCTAGCCAAAACCCTAGAGGCGACTGAGGCGGAAACCGACGGTGGCGCGGCGGCTGCCCACTTGGCCCCCCTGGCTGCTGAAGGCGATCGCGTCGAGGCGATCGGTCAGGGGGCTGGCGACGGTTTCGAGGAATTTCAGGGCGGGGATGACCCGTTCGAGGGGGCCACGGCTGCGGGGCCAATCCAGATAAATCAGGCCGTCGTTGGGGTTTGCTAATACATGGTCCGTCAGGCGGGCGACGGGGCCGTAGGTGGCGAGGCTAGGGCCGCTGGAATTTGACGGGTCGGCGGTCTGCTCGGCGATCGCGATCGCCTGGGCCATGGCGGGAATCGAGGAGGCGAACAGGTCCAGATCGCCCACGGTGGCGCGCACGCCGTCAATGCGGGTGACGATGCGGGGTTCTTCGCGCACGCGGAAGAGGCTCGGGCGCGGCGGCAGGATCAATTGTGACCAAACGGTGACCGTGTGGTTCCCCAAGGGTAGGGGGCTGATGCTGGTGCCGCGATCGCGGGCGAAATCATCCAGGGCCTCGAGAGCCGCCGTGGTTTCGGGGCGGTGGCGGGTCACGAACACCCAATCGCCAGGAAATTCCCCCAGGGCGCGCTCGTCAGGGCGATCCCCCGGTTCCGCTGGCAGCAGGGCCAGGGCGAAGGGGCCGTCGTTCCAGGGCAGGATTTGCTCGGACCAGGTGAGGCCCACCCGGTCTTGGATCAGGGCGATCGCGCGATCGAGGGTTTCCCCCGCGCGGGTGTTGGCCAGGGACGACTCTAACCGCTGCCAGAGTTCGGTCAAATTCGGTGCGGCGGCGGCCACGAGGGCATTGGGGGGCAACGCCTCCAGCAGGTCGGGGGTGGTGCCGTCCTGGGCGGGGGCGATCGCCGGGAGCGCCTCGGGGGAGCCTTCTAGCACCAGATCCGCCGTCAATCCGGCCCGGTCAATGCCTAAGGTGGCGATCGCGCGATCAAAGGGTTGCCAGGGTTGGGGTTTTGCATCGGTGCCGGTGCCCGCCTTGGGGGAGCCGAGGAGCCACTGGCCCGTTTCCTGGGGCCGCACCACCGCCAGCCCCACGCGATCGCCGGTCAACTGGGCGATCGCCCCCTGATAGGCTTCATCCGCCGCCAAACTCAGGCCCGGTGCCTGCACGTTATTGATCGAGTCCCGCAGGACCGCCGGATCGCTGGCCAGCAGCACGAAGCGATCGCCCACCAGGGCCGTCGCCAGCCGGGTGACCGCCGCCGCCGCCGCCTCCCGCCGTTGCCGCGATCGCCCCCAGGGCAATCCCAATTGGGGCAAACCCTCTAGGGCTTCCGCCGACGCGATCGGCACCCCCTTATAGCGCTCAAACTTCAGCTCAACCCCATTGAGGGCCTGCCGCTGCCAGAACAGCTCCAAAAATTCCCGCGCCCGATCCGCATCCTCCGTTTCCGCCACCAGCAGATAACCGGGCTGTTGGCCGTTGCCCTGATCGCGATCTAGATCCAAACTCGTCAGCGCCCAGGTCACCTCCTGCCCGAGCCAGGGGCGCACATCCCGGCCATAGTCCAGCCCCGCGCGCACCAGCAGCCCATCGCGCCACCGCTGCCACTCCTGCCGCGCCTGCCGCTGCAACTTCGGTGGCGTCAACACCTGCCGCAGCGCTTCGATGCGATCGGGATTCACCAGCAACGACACCATCACCGGCGCATCCTTCGGCACCAGCGCCGCCGCCGACGGAGCGCGATCGGGCAACCCCGCCAGCACCATCAAGGGATTGTGGGTCGCAACGGTCACCGCCACCGCGATCGCCCCCGACAGCAGGACAGCCGCGATCGCGCCGAGGGCCAGGAAAAAGGGGCGGGGTTTCATGGGGAACGGTGGGAAGAATAAGGGGAAAACAACGGGGCCACGGGGCACACGGGTTCCATTATTTCACTCCGGTGCGGCGCGATCGCCCCGTGTAACATGCTCGATACAAGGGCTCTTTGGGGTCTGCCTCAATGCCGCCGCCTTGGGACTGGGGGCGATCGCGGGGGCTGGGTGGGGTCACTGGTGGGGGCTGGGCGGGGAAACCCACTGGCTTCAACTTAAGGAAGTTAGGCTG
>JAKRSF010000005.1 GCA_022402445.1 Cyanobacteriota bacterium
TGACTACAGCCTAACTTCCTTAAGTTGAAGCCAGTGGGGGAAACCCCGCCCCTACGGGTTGCCGTCGAGCATCCGGGTGAGCAGTTGGTTGGTCAGTTTGGGGTCGGCTTTGCCCTGGGTGGCTTTCATGACCTGGCCGACGAAGAAGCCCTTGAGTTTGGTTTTGCCGGCGCGGTACTGCTCCAGTTGGCCCGCGTTGGCGTCGAGGATTTCCTGGATGATGGCTTCGATCGCGCCGGTGTCGGAGATTTGCACCAGGCCCCGTTCTTCGACGATCACCTTGGGAGAACCCCCCTGGGCCAGCAGGTCCGGCAGGAGATCCTTGGCGATTTTGCCGCTGATGGTGCCGTCTTCGATCAGGGCGATCAGTTCCGCCAAATTCGTGGGGGTGAAGGGCAGGTCCGCGATCGCGAGCTTCTCGGTTTTGATATAGGCGGCGATGTCCCCCATCACCCAGTTGGCCGCCAGTTTTGGCGGGGCTCCGGCGGCGACGGCGGCTTCAAAATATTCGGCGTTGGCGCGATCGTCCACCAAAATATTGGCGTCATAGGCCGATAGCCCCAGTTCCGTTTGGTAGCGATCGCGCTTGGCGGCGGGCAACTCCGGCAGTTCCGCCCCCCAGGCATCCCGCTGCTCGACGGACACTTCAATCGGCGTCAGGTCCGGCTCGGGAAAATAGCGATAGTCGCTGGATCCTTCCTTGGAGCGCATGGAAATGGTGCGCTGGCTGCCCTCTTCCCACAGGCGGGTTTCCTGGCGGATCGTGTCGTTGCCCGTTTCGATCGCGGCGATCTGCCGTTCAATTTCGTAATCAATTGCCCGTTGGATGGCGCTGAAGGAGTTCATGTTTTTGATTTCGACCTTGGTGCCGAACTCCTTTTGGCCGACGGGCCGCACGGAAATGTTCACGTCGCAGCGGAGGGACCCCTCTTGCATGTTGCCGTCGCCGATGCCCAGGTAGCGGACGATGCGCCGCAGTTCCCGGGCATATTCCGCCGCTTCGACCCCCGTGCGGATGTCCGGCTCCGAGACGATTTCCAGCAGGGGCACGCCCGCGCGGTTGTAGTCCACCAACGAGTAGGCGGATCCGGCGAGGCGATCGGCCCCGGCGTGGACCAGTTTGCCCGCGTCCTCTTCCATGTGCAGGCGGGTGACGCCGATGGTTTTTTGGGTGGGAACGCCCTGTTTATCGACGATTTCGATGGTCAGGTGGCCGTGTTCCGCGATCGGCAGGTCGTACTGGGAAATTTGGTAGTTTTTGGGCAGATCCGGATAGAAATACTGCTTGCGATCAAATTTGCTGTAGGGGGCGATCGCGCAGTTGAGGGCGAGGCCCATCTTCACCGCCGACTCCAGCACCTTGCGGTTCAGCACCGGCAGGGTACCCGGCATCCCGACGCAGATCGGGTCGATGTGGGTGTTGGGTTCCGCGCCAAATTCCGTGGAACTGGGGGAAAAAATCTTGGTGGCGGTGTTGAGTTGGCAGTGGGTTTCGAGGCCGATGACGGCTTCGTACTGGGTCTTGGCCGGTGCTGCTGTGGTCATGGTTATGCTGTGTTCTCGGGCGGTTTCATTGTACCGTGCGGGTTTGACCGCCATCGGTTGCCCCTAGACCCCTTCGAGTTTGGCGTCGGCGTCGAGGGCGATCGCGTGGAGCATGTCGAGGGTGTCGGGGTTGGCGTCTTTCCACAGGCCGCGCTGGTGGGCTTCGAGGAGCCGCTCGGCCATGTCCCGCAAGGCCCAGGGGTTGACTTGCTTCAAAAATTCCTGGACGGGGCGATCGCCGCAGTAGGCTTGGGCGACCCCCTCATACATAAAGTCTTCGACACAGTGGGCGCTGGCGTCGTAGGCGAAGAGATAGTCCACGGTGGCGGCCATTTCAAAGGCTCCTTTGTAACCGTGGCGCATGGCTCCGGCGATCCATTTTGGGTTGATGACGCGCGATCGATAGACGCGGCTAATTTCGGCGCTGAGCGATCGCACCTGGGGCCGTTCGGGGCGGGAATGGTCACCAAAATAAGTCACCGGTTGTTGGCCGCGCACGGTGCGAACGGCGGCCGTTAATCCCCCTTGAAACTGATAGTAATCGTCGGAATCTAAGAGGTCATGTTCGCGGTTGTCCTGGTTCTGTAGAACAATTTCCATGGCGGCGAGGCGGGCCTGAAAGGCTTCCGGGGCCGCGTGGCCGATCGCCGCGATCGCGAGGTTACTGGGGGCGTCGCCGGTTTGGGGGGTGGCGGTGGTGGCGATCGCGGCGGCGGTGCTGTAGGCGTAGCTGCTCCAGTTAATGTAGGCCCGCGCCAGATCCGCGTCCGTCTCCCAATTCTGAGCTTCTATTAAACCCTGGAGACCGGCCCCATAGGCTCCGGGTTTAGACCCAAAAATGCGGTACCGGGCGCGATCGCGAGCTTGGTTTTCCCCGAGGCCCGCCGCCTGCCACTGGGTTTCCTCCTGGCGCACACGATCAGCCAGGGGATTGTCATCTGGCGATTCATCCAAATCCGCCACCGCCCGCACGGCACGATCAAATAGATCAATCAAATTCGGAAACGCATCGCGGAAAAAGCCAGAAATCCGCAGGGTCACATCCACCCGAGGACGCCCCATTTGTGAGATTGGCAAAATCTCAAAGCCCACCACCCGCCGCGCCGCCCCATCCCACTGGGGACGCACCCCCAACAGGGCCAACGCTTCAGCAATATCGTCGCCGCCGGTGCGCATGGTGGCGGTGCCCCACACGGACAGGCCGAGGGTTTTGGGATAGTCCCCATGCTCCTGGGTGTATTGCTCCACCAGGGTTTCGGCGGCGGCGCGACCGACGGCCCAGGCGCTTTCGGTGGGCAGGGCGCGCAAATCCACGGAATAGAAGTTGCGGCCCGTGGGCAAGACTTCGGGGCGGCCTCGGGTGGGGGCTCCGCTGGGACCGGCGGGAATAAATTCGCCGTTTAAGCCCTTGAGTAAATGATGGATTTCGCGATCGCATTGACGCAGATTCGGCAGCAGGCGATCGCGGATCCAATTCAGCACGAGGGTCGTTTTGGGGCCAGGGGAATTTTTAGACGGGGGCTCAGCTTTTTCTAATAGAAGTTCTACCTGTTGAATGGCTTCCTGTTCCAGCAGCGCGATCGCATCCCCCACCGTCCGAATTGGTGTATCTTCCCCCTGGAAACTTTTCAAAAGCGCCTGATCTGAATCGGTCAAAAAATTGCCCATTTCATCCGTCAGCGGATCGAGCCCTAGGCCCCAGTCCCGCGCGATCGCCCGCGTCAGCCCCAGCACCCCCGGATGGCCGAGCCGCGCGATCGCGATAATCAAATCCCGCAGTTGGGCACCGTCCGGGCAGCGGCCCAAGATATGCAGCCCATCGCGGATTTGCGCCTCCTTGAGGTCACATAAATAGCCATCCAGAACCGTCACCCAGTCCTCCACTTGCTCTGTTGATGGATCAATGACTTGATCCCCCCGCGATCGCGTCGCCAAATCCTGATCTAAATGCTCCGTTTTCACCAAATCCGCCACCCGTTCCGCCACCGCCTGGGTCCGCTTGGGATCTAGACTTTGGGCCTCGTAATATTCATCAATGAGGCCCTCTAATTTTTCTAGATTTCCATACAATTCCGCGCGGGTCAGAGGCGGCGTTAAGTGATCTAAAATCACCGCCTGGGCGCGGCGCTTTGCCTGGGATCCTTCTCCCGGATCGTTGACAATAAAGGGATAAAAATGGGGATAGGCCCCTAAGGCTACCTCGGGATAGCATTGCTCCGAAAGGGCGATGCTTTTTCCCGGCAACCATTCTAAATTGCCATGCTTCCCCACATGGACGATCGCCTGGGCTTGAAACCGCGATCGTAGCCATTCATAAAAGGCCAAATATTCATGGGTGGGCTCTAGGTCCGGCGCATGGTAATTCAAGCTGGGGTCGCGATCATAACCCCGCGATGGCTGAATTCCCACAAATATCTTGCCCCACTGGATCCCCGCGATCGCTAAATCTTCCCCCAAATCATCGGCAGGTTCATCGCCCCAGCGATCACGAATTCCCCCCTGCGCCGCCTCCGATAACGTATTAAACCAAGTGTTATAGTCCGCCCGCGAGAGGGATTGATAGACCGTGCGCCCATGGACAAATTCCGGATCATTCGTCACCCCTTCCGTGAGCCTTTGGATCAGTTCACCCCCCGTTTTCGGTAACGGCAACCCATCGGAATTATCCTGACCCAAATCATAGCCAGCGGCGGCCAACGCTTGGAGGATTTCCACACAGCTTTGGGGCGTATCAAGACCCACCCCATTGGCAAGGCGGCCATCACGATTGGGATAGTTCGCCAGAATCAGCGCCACCCGCCGATCACCCACCGCCGATCGCCGCAACTCACACCAACGCAAAGCCAAATCCGCCACAAACTCCACGCGATCGCCCAGCGGTTCAACCCCAACCACCTCCGTTTCCAGCCGTTCATCGCGCCGATGGACCGCCTTGAACGCGATCGCGCGGCCCACAATCCGCCCATCCACCTCCGGCAGGGCCACATTCATCGCCATATCGCGCGGGGCAAGGCCAAAATTACCCGCCGCCCACTGGTCCGCCGTGCCGCCACTCAAAATTGCCTGAATAACCGGCACATTCAATTTCTCCCATAGGCTAGATTGCATCATTTCACCGGGCCGCGCGATCGCAAATCCCGTCGTCGTAATGAGGCAATCCACCCCCGCTAACTGGGTTAATAATTCCCCCTGCACCTCCGGATCCTGAAGGGACGAAACGAAGTAGGGGCAAGGCTTTAAGCCCCGCTGGGTCAGGGCCAAACAAAGGGCATCAATCGCCGCCAGATTGCCCGACTGGAAATGGGCACGGTAGAACAAAATTCCCACCCGAGCCCCCAAATTCACCGGTTCAGACAAGGGGCTTAAGCCCCTTGCTACCGCCGATTTATTAGATTCATTTTTACCATCAGCAGTGCCTAGCCCCGCCGAAATTGGATCATAGAGTCCCACCTTCGGCACCGATCGCGGCGGCGGCGGATTGTAGGCCGTGCCCAGGTGGCGATCGCAAAGCTCCATCAGGGCATGGCGAGCATTTTCGACGCCCCCCTCATTTAAATACCGCCAGATTTGGTGAACCTCCGTCAGGGGCACCGTCGAGCAGGCCATCAGATCCGGATCCGGGCGATCGTCCCCAGGCAGCACCAGCAACGCTATCCCGCGATCTCGCGCCGCCCGTTCCACCACCTCCAGGCCATAGCTCCAATAGGCCCGCCCCCCCAGCAGCCGCAGGACAATCACCTGTGCGTGATTGAGCACGTCTTCTACATAGGTATCAATCGTCAACTGCTGCTGCAACTGCAACAGATTCGCCGCCCGCACCATGGGAAACTCCGGTGGCAACGGCGCGATCGCAGCGGCCAGGGTTTGGATATCCGTATCCTTCGCCGTCAAAACCACCACCGGAGCCGGGGACTGCTCCACAAAAATCACCCCCTCCAGGGACGCATCCCAGCCCCCCGGCACTGCGGCTAGTCGGTGCATCGTCATTTCCCCCGTACTGCGTTTAACTGCCTTAGGAATTGGGCCTGGTCAAGGTGGGCCGACCTCCCCAAAAAGCAATAAATTCTAAGCTTTTTTTGCAAATGGCGTAAACTTTTGATCTAATTTTCGAGCCAATTGTGATCCGCCTTTAAACTAACAATTTCTTAATCTCAAGATGAATCATCGGGATGCCCTTCCCATCATCCTGCAACGGCCTCAATTCCTAGGGGGTTATCTCCATTTCTTGGGGGGGAATCTGCGGCGGCCCGCGCGATCGCGGCCTCGGTAGCGCACCGCCATCCCCGGATGGGGCATTGCCAGGGGTGGGCATTTCCCCTTAACTCGCAGTGGACCGCTGCATTGTTTCAGCGTCCATTGGATCCTGTCGAGGTTATTGATTATTTTTGTGATAAACGATTGGCAATTCCGTTGGCCCGCCCGGTGTCGTTCCATGGCCGCGATCGCCGCAGCGATCGCCCTGGCAAGCTGCACCGCCCCAACCCCGTCTGAAGGCGAGGGTGCCACCACCGAAGGCACCGCCACCCCCGCCGCTGGCAGCAGCCTCATCACCGTGCGGGCTAACGGCGAAGCCTTTGTGCAGGAGGGGCTCACCAGTCGCGATGGCTGGCAGGTCACCTTTGATCGCCTCCTGGTGGGCATTCAAGACGTGGTGGTCCACCAAACGGAGCCCCCCTTCGATGCCCAAGCCGCCGCCCCCCTTGCGGCCCAGGTGAGCGTCCCCGTCCCCACCGCCGAACCGGTCAACCTCAAGGTGGCCGAGGGGGCTGAATTGCCCGCCGTCGGTCAAGCCACCGCCGCCCCCGGCCGCTACAATGCCCTGTCCTGGCACCTGGCCCCCACGGTGGAAACCGAAGGGGGGAACCGCGCCTCGATTCTCCTGGCGGGCCAAGCGACGAAGGATGGCCGCACGGTGCCCTTTACGATCGCGGTGGCTCCGGATTTGCGCTTTGAATGTGGCGACTATGTGGGGGATGAGCGCAAGGGGGTCGTCACTGCCGAGGGGGGTGAGCTGGAAATTACCCTCCACTTCGACCATTGGTTTGGCGATGCGTCCCTGGCGGCGGATGATCCGATGAACCAGGAGTCCTTGGGGATCGAGCCGCTGATTGCCCTAGCCCAGGGCGATCGCCTCACCCTAGAACCCGAGGCGATCGCGCAACTGCCCGCCGCCGATCAGGAAACCCTCACGAAGGTCTTTAATAATCTCGCCCATGTGGGGGAAGGCCACTGTCGTTTACAGGAGAATTAGATTGATATGTCGCCCCCCCTATCACCACCGTTGAGGGCTCGGTTGCGGGATCAGGGTTGGCCCACGGGCTGGCGTGCTCCCGTGGCGATCGCGCCCCTGGCCGCTGCCTTGATCCTTGGCCTTCCCACCATTGCCCGCGCCCATGGGGCCAAGCTGGATCATCAAACGGTCCAGGCGATCGAGGCGATCGCCCGCTACGATTCCGGTGAACCCATGGCCGGAGCCTCCGTGACCGTCTATGGCCCCGAGGATCCCCAAAACCCCTGGAGTACCGGCACCACCGATGGGGAGGGGCGCTTTTGGTTTCGGCCCGATCGCCCCGGCACCTGGGAACTCAAGGTGCGGCAGGCGGGCCATGGTGCCCTCGTGGCGATCGCCGTGGAAGAATCCGCCCTAACCCCCACCGGCAGCGTTTCCCCCGGAGTGACCCCCGCCGCCGCCCCCGCCGCCCCCCTGGGGGCCACCCTCAGCCCCCCCAGCGGCGCACCCTCCCCCCTCAGCCGCTGGATTACGATCGCAGCGGTCACCTGGGGCTGCATCGGCACGGCCCTCTTTTTCTCGCGCCGCAGCCCCACCCCCTAGCCCCTCCAGGAGCCTTGCCCCATGCACCTTCCCGACGGACTGATCCCGGCCCCCATTTGCCTCGGGGGCTATGGCCTCACGGGCTTGACCACCTGGCTGTGCCTGCGGCGCATCGATCGCCATCCGGACCCGAGCCGTGGCATTGCCCGGGCGGCCCTGCTGACGGCGGCCTTTTTTGCGGCATCGAGTCTCCGTATCCCGATTCCGCCAGCGAGTGTGCATTTGGTGCTCAATGGATTGCTGGGGGTGATGCTGGGGGCCTTTGCCTTTCCGGCGGTGCTGGTGGGGCTGACCCTCCAGGCGCTGCTGTTTGGCCATGGGGGCATGACGACGTTGGGGGTGAATGCGGTGCTGATGGGGTGGCCTGCCCTGGTGGCGGGGGCGATTTTTCAGCGGCGGCTGGTGCTGCGGCCTTGGTTGGGCGATCGCGGGGCGGCCCTGGTGGCGTCGGGGGTGGCCGGGAGTGTTGCCCTGGGCCTTTCGACGGCGATCTTTTTCGTGATCGCCCTGGGCACCATCACCCCCGATCTCAATGAACAGGCGGAACGGGCGGCCCTGCTGGGGTTGGCGATCGCCCATGGGCCGGTCATTCTGCTGGAGGGGCTGTTCACCGCCGCCGTGGTGGGCTTTTTGCAGCGGGTGAATCCGGAACTACTCGAGGGCCTCGGGGGGCCGCCGCGATCGCCCATCCAGGACTGCCCCTAGGTCCCCATCTTCGGGAACGCGATCGGCGGCCCCGTGGTTTTCCGCCTTGCCCCTGTTCCCCGGTGCAATCTCGCACCCCCATTCCTAAGCCCGAAGGGAATCGCGTAGTATACAGAAGTACTCAAGACTCGCTTCAGGTCAACCGGTTGATTCCTCGCGATGGGTGCATCCACGCGCTGCCCTTTCACGGTAATCCCCCCTAGGGGTTCTGAAGCACCCCGCGACGGGACAGGGAGACATGCAGGCGATGAAAATCGACCAACCCGGCCACATTCCAGAGTTGGAGCACCCCCTCCCGACCGATTCCGCTGGTCCAGCCCGTGTCGCCGACCCCTGTGGAATGGACTCCGACGCCGCGATCGCCCCTGGCCCTTGCGATCGCCCCTCCGAAGTTTTAGTCGTGGACGACACCCCCGAAAACCTTTCCCTGCTCGCCATCCTGCTGGAGCGGGAGGGGTACATCGTCCGCAAGGCCCGCAACGGCCGCGCCGCCCTCCAGCAGATCCAAATCCGCCAGCCGGATCTGATTTTGCTGGACATCATGATGCCGGAAATGGACGGCTACAGCACCTGCGAAGCCCTCAAGTCCCACCCGGACCACGCCCGCATTCCCATCATTTTCCTGAGCGCCCTCGATGGCACCTTTGATAAGGTGCGGGCCTTCACCGTGGGGGCCGCCGACTTTATCAATAAACCCTTCGAGGTGGAGGAGGTGCTGATCCGGGTGCGCAATCAGCTTCAGCTTCAGGCCAAGGAGCGGGAGGTGTGCGCCCTCAATGCCACCCTAGAGGCCCGGGTGCGGGAGCGGACCCAGCAGCTTCAGGAGGCCAACCGCCGCCTGCTGCATATGGCGATGCACGATGATCTAACCTCGTTGCCGAACCGGACCCTGCTGCTCCAGCGGATCGAGGCGGCCCTCCTTCAGGTGCAGCAGGATCCGAGCCGCCAGTTTGCGGTGCTGTTTCTCGATTGCGATCGCTTCAAATTGGTCAACGATTCCCTGGGCCATTCCATTGGCGATCGCCTGCTGGTGGCCATGGGTCAACGGTTGCAGGGGCTTTTGGGCCAGGACGATACCCTAGCGCGGCTGGGGGGCGATGAATTTGCCATGTTCCTCGCTTCGGCCCAAACCCTAGAGGCGGCGCGGGATGTGGCCCAGGCGGCCCTCGACAGTTTGGCGCGGCCGTTTTTGATCGAGGGGCGGCAGGTGTTTGTCAGCACCAGTATTGGCGTGGCGATCGGCGGCAACCACTACCACCAGGCGGAGCACCTGCTGCGGGATGCGGACATTGCCATGTATCGCGCTAAGGCGTCGGGCCAGGGACGCTATCAAATTTTTGACCCGCCCATGCACGCCCAGATCCTTGATCGCCTGCACCTGGAGACGGATCTGCGGCGGGCGGCGAATATGGGGGCGATTATTCCCTTCTATCAGCCGCTGGTGTGCCTCAAGACCAATCGGGTGGCGGGGTTCGAGGTGCTGGCCCGGTGGCACCACCCCCAGCGGGGCTGGATTCGCCCCGATATTTTTGTGGAAATTGCGGAAGAGATTGGCATCCTGCGCCAGATTGATGCGGCGATTTTGGCGGCGGCCTGTCGGGATTTGCGATCGTGGCGATCGCGCGGCAGTGCGGCGGAGGAGATGTTTATTAGCGTGAACCTATCGCCTAGGGAGTTCGCCAGCCCGGACGTGGTGGAGCGGATCTGTGACCCGATCGCGGCGGCGGGCGTGCCCTACCACTGCATCAAGCTAGAAATTACGGAGCGGTGCCCGGTGGACGATCGCGAGGCGGTGGCCCTGCTGCTGGCGGCGTTCCGGGAGAAGGGCATCCAAATTTGCCTGGATGATTTCGGCACGGGCTACTCATCCCTGAGCTACCTGAGCCAGTTGCCCATTGATGTGGTCAAAATTGACCGATCCTGCACGATTACCCTCAATGCGGACGATGCGCGGCGATCGCTGGCCGGGGCGATCGCCACCCTCGCCAATACGCTCCAAATGAAAGTGGTGGCCGAAGGGGTCGAAACGGAAATGCAGGTGCAGCAACTGCGCAACCTCGACTGCCACTTCGGCCAGGGCTTCGTGTTCGCCAAGCCCATGGCCGCCAACGAAGCCGAAGCCCTACTCCTCAACCAACCCTCCTGGGATACGTTGGGCATGGGCAACGGCTCCTAGACCCCATCCATCCCTAGGCCATCCCTAGGCCATCCCCTTGCGGCCCTCCGCGCGGCCAAACAGGATATAGTGCTCCACCCCCGTCTCGAAGGTGCCCACATCCACCTGGGCTTTCACATCGGGATTATTGCGCAGATAGGTCTGCTCCTCGAAGGTGGGATTCGGCTGCCAGCCCGCGAATTGCCCAAAGCGAATGAACTGGTCGTAGGCATCCAGGAAGTCCCCCTGGGCGATGCCCTGGGCCACCTGGGGATGGTTCGCCAGATAGAAGTCCGCATCGAACAGCAGCGTCCCCTGGCCGCGCCCCTGGCCGATGCCCCGGATGAGATAGTGCTCGAACGGGCCACTAAACTGCCCCGCCGCGATCGCCCCCTGGGCCTCCGGATTTTCGAGGAGATATTGCGCCCCATCGAATCCAGGCGTCGGCACATGGCCTGCCTTCAAACCAAAGCGCACGAAATAGTCAAACAGGCCCGCCGCCTGACCCCCCTGCACCGCCGCCAACGCCTCCGGATGGCGCTGGGCATAGAACGCCGCATCAAACAGGGCACTTGGATTGAGCCCCGCCTTCTGGCCCGTCGAGAGGAAATGCCCCAGGCCCGCCGCCACATCCGTCGGCGCGATCGTCCCCCGCAGGTCCGGATTCGCCGCCAGGTAATAGCCCAAATCAAACAGCAGCAGCGGCGTATAGCGATTCTCAAACTGCCCAAACTTCACATAATGGTCAAAGCCACTGGTGATCGGCCCGCCAATCAGCGGCACAATATCCGGATTCAGTTGCCGATACAGCGCCTCATCAAAGGCACCGCTGGGGCTCAGGCCCGCAAATTGCCCAAATTTGACGTAATGGTCGAACAAATCCTGGGCCAGCCCCGCCGCCACTTCCGCCGCCGCCTGGGGAGCCTGGGCTAGGTAGAAATTGGGATCAAAAAGCAGATTGGCCAGCCCCGCCCCCGCGCCGGTTCCTAGCTTGAAGTCCAGCAGGTCGATCGCGGGCAACACGCTCAAGGGCAGCGGCGACGGTCCCCCAGGAGGAACGGGCGGTACACCGGGCTCACCGGGCGGCGGGGGCGTTGGACTCGGGGCCGGACCCGGATTGGGGCTCGGGCCGGGGGATGGGCCGGGGCCGGGGGGTACCGGTGGCACTCCGGGCGGCGTGGGTGTGCCGGGTTCACCGGGCGGCGTGGGGCTCGGGGCCGGGGCGCTGGCATCGATCGCGATCACCACCGGGAAATTGAATAATCCATCCGGCACCCCATCGGTGGGAATGCCGATGATGCCCTTATAGGTACCCGGTACGGTGCCGCCGAACAGCAGGCGGATATTGGCCTGTTGCCCCGGCCCGAGGCTGCTGGGCAGGGGATTGCCCAACACAAACCCGGTGGGCAGTTGGATCGCCCCGAGTGTGGTTGTGTTGGCGGTGCTGTTTTGCAGGGTGAGGGTGGTTTCAAAGACGGCCCCCGGTGCGATCGCCCCCAGCACCACATCCGTCGGGGTGCCATCACTCAAGGGACCGCCCCCCGCGATCGTCACCACCAAATTACCGGGGGACGGCAGCGGTGCGGGGGCAGGCACCGGGGTTGGCGTGGGCACCGGCGGCGGGGGTGGCGGCACCACAACGGCGGTAATAGAGGTATTCAGGTTCGCAGTACTGGCGGAGATGGCCGTGGTGCCTCCATTGGCCAACGCATTGGTCAGTTGGCGCGCGGCACCGGTGGTGAATGAGCCGCCGAAGGTGTTGTCGATCGCGCGGACCGTGAGACTGGGGGGCGCTCCGGTGAAGCCCGCCGCTGGCACAAACCGCAGCCGCGAGGTGGCCGACAGGGCCAGGGCCGTGGCATCATCCGCGACAGCTCCCACATCGAACCAGTTGGTGCCGTCGGTGGAATATTGCCAGGTGCCTTGGGTGGCGGCGATCGCGGTATTCCCCACGATCGCAACGCCCGTCAGGGCAGATCCCGCATCCGGATCGGTGACGATGCCGCCAAACAGGGCCGTGACGGTGTTCCCCGGTGGGTTGGCGGTGCCCGCCGCGATCGCCGCCAGGGTCGCCGTCGTCCCGGTGAAGCTAGGAGCGACATTGTTATCAATCACCGAAATCTGCAACTGACCCGTCGCCATTGAAAAGGGCGTAGTGGTGCCATTGACCGACACATCCCGCGCAACGGGCGTTTCCACCGCCCCACTGATCGAAAAGCCTCCCGTATAGGTGTTATCCACCGCCCGCACCGTCAGGGGCGTCGGAGTGCCCGTATAGCCCGCCGCTGGCACAAACCGCACCTGCGACGCCACCGACAGCATCTTGGCCGTCGCTGGGGTCACCGCACCGATGGGGCTCCAATCCGTGCCATTGCTGGAATATTGCCAAACCCCTTCCGTCCCCGGCGCGTTATTCTCCACCACCGCTAGGCCCGTGAAGCGATTGGCAGGCGGCACCGTCGGTTCCGGCCCCGTATCATTCACCACCGTCCCAAAGGGCAGCAGCGCCGCGATCGCCACCCCCGTCGGATTCGCCGTATCCCGAACCACCGCCCCCAGGGAACCATTGCCAGAAATCACCGGGGCCACATTCGCAGTCACACTGACCCCCAGGGCCGCTGTATTCCCCGAAATGGGCGTCGTTCCCCCACTGGTGGTCACATTCAATGTCGCCGGTGTACCCACCCCAGTGCTGTCAGAGAACCCACCCAGGTAGGTATTATCCAGGGCATGAACCACCAGGGAATCGAGGGCGGGGGCGGTGCCGCTGAACCCCGCCACCGGCAAAAATCGCAGTTTTGAGTCCGCCTTCACCACCAGGGCCGCCGCATTGCTGACGGCCCCCACGTTCTGCCAAGTGGTGCCGCCATCACTGGAGTATTGCCACGCCCCTTCCGTCACCGGGTCGGCTGCATTGGCCGCGATCGCGATACCCGCCACCGCCGCCCCCGTATCCCCATCCACAACTGCCGTCGCCCCCAGGGGAAATAGGGTACTCACCACCTCACCCGCCGACGGGAACGGAGCCTGGAACGTCGCGGGCAACGTCGGCGCAAAACCAACAGCAAAGGCCGGAGCCGTATTCACCCCCGTCACATTTACCGTGATTGCCTGCTCCAATCCCGTGTAGGGCGCAGCAAAGTTATTCTCCCGAGACCATAGGTAAAAATTGGCCTGGAAAGTTTGAGCAGTTGCTGACTCAAACGTCAGGTTCGGTAGATCTGCGATGTTGATCTCATAGACCTCCTTCAGATCTCCGTCCGGCTCAATCTCCTCAAAACCAGGTTGAAGGCCCATATCCGGACCACCCACGGAGGTCAGGACTGTTGCCCCATTTCGCACCGTCACCCCCCCCGGTACCCCATCGAAAATGATTCGTCCCGGCGTAAAGACCAGGGTATCCCCCGGAGTATTCGCCCGCCACGCACCAATAGTTTCTGCCGAACCTGCATCCGTATCTCGGGCTGCCACGCGGGTGGCCACGGGATTGAAGCGGCTACCAATCGGAATTGGCGTATCCTTCAAACCTGTGATTGTTGAATCACTCGGCGTCAAGACGGGAGCTGTTGCCTCATTTTCTACTTCGATGTCATAGGTTTGGCTAACGACATTGACCAGATCACTCACCGCTACCGAAATACCAATAGCGGGGGTGGCACTGAGCAGATTGGCAACGTAGGGAGTTGGGGTAAAGACCATACCCCGCAGGGCCGCACTGATGTTCGCGGGGGAACCCGTTAATTCCACTGCGCTGCTTGCATCTCCTGTCACCGTGAGCCCTGGCAGGGTTGTAAGGATTGCGTTGTCGAGGTCAATGGTGCCGTTGATGCCCCCTAAATTCACAATGACACTGGGGGAATCCGCATCCTCCACTACAATTGCCCGATCTGTCTTGGCACTTGCAGATGTGTTGTCAATACTAGCCGTAGCCGTCGGGTCAAAAGTTAGTGTTCTTGGTCTATTCAACAAACCCGCATCTGGAGCCGGGTTGTTTTCCTTCATTGCCGGAGCATCAATGAAGGTAAAGGGAATTGCAACCCCATCTTTTCTCAATGAAATTACCGGCGGCGCACTCACCAACAACTCGAATGCCCCCACATCCTGCTGACCCGTCGGTCGGGCAATTCCCCGCTGATCTACCGTTGCGGCACTGCTGACTGCCCCATTAAAGGCTGGATTGACCGCCGGCGCTACGGGGGCGATGAGGGCATGGGTTTTGGTGGTGCCGCCATTCAGCGCCAAGGTCGTATTGAAGCGGGCTGGACCTAGCAAGCTATTGTCAAGGTCAACGATGGTGCCCGCGATCGAGCCGGTGGTTGCGGATGATCCACTGCCTGCCGGTTGCCCAGAGACACCGAAAAAGTCAGAGAAGTTTTTGATGATTGAGTTAGTGACGTTGTAGTTCCTGCCTGCGGGGGTAGTTGCACCACCCTCCGTTACGATCGCGCGGTCACCACCAACCCCCAGAAAAGTCGAGTGGCTAGCATTGAGCGTCACCACGCCATTTGTAAGTCGAATAACACCTGAGTCCGAGCTTACATTACCGGAGAAGGTCGAATTTTCCACAACAACATTGCCGCGACCGACTCGAATTGTTGATTTGTTACCACCAGCTCCAACGTTGTTGAGAATAGAGCTTTGACGAATGTTAAAGCTGCCATCAGTTGTACCTGTAACGAAAATTGCAGAGCCCTGGGCCGTAGTCTGGCTCCCTTCGATGGAAGTGCCACTGAGGGTTATATTTCCGCCCGAGATATCAACGTAGATCCCCGCGCCTGCCCCCGTGTAGGTAGAGCTGCCACCAGTGATGGTCATGCCAGACAGGGTGACGATGCGGTTACTGCCAATTTGAAAAGCTCGGGTGTCGGTGCGGGAGCGAATGGTGAGCAGATTGGCCCCAGGACCGGTAATTGTGACGTCCCGGGTGATATCTAAGTCACCCACAGTCGCATCAACAGCAGTTACCCCTTCTACAGGACCAAGCGCAAGAGTAATCGTTTGGGGCGTACTAAAAGCAGAATCAAAAACAATCGTGTCGTTCGTTCCGTAGGCATCACCAGTCGCCACCACACCATTTAGATCCGAGCCTGCATTGATGGCAATGATCGCTTCCCGCAGCGTCGTGGCCCCATCAGCGGCAATGGTATCGGCAGTGGAATTCACCGTAATGGTGGCGAGGGTATCGCGGTAGGCGGCCAGGAGATTTCGAGACACGGCCACATCGGTTTCAACCTGGCCAATGAATCGTTCAAAATCCCAATCTCCGCCGTAGCCGCTGAGATCATCGGACGCGGCAATGTCGGCCCCAAGCTGTTGGTGCAGTTGCTGCAAGAAGGCTTCGCCCGTGGCTCCGGCGGCCACGTTACAGCCATAGATGTGCAAATCCGCTCCGGGGGCGATCGCGGTGGCCCAGGTGGCCAACTCATCGGCGCGATCGCCCAGGGCCGCCAAATCCAGCGTCGAGGAGCCCAATTGCAGGGAACCCGAGTCCCCGTGGGAAATCAGATCAATCGCCCGCAGGCCCGATCGCCCATTGAGGGCCGTCGAAATCTGGGCAATGCCGTCCTGGGTCGGATCCAGAATCAACACATCGGTGGTGGAGCGATCAATCCCCGCCAACAGGGTATCGAGATCTCCCACCGCCCCATCAATAATCGCGAGGCGATCGCGCGGAGCCGCCGACCGGCCAAACCGCAGCGCCCCCGTCAGCCAATCGGTGCCGAGGTCCTGGAGATTGAGGCTACCCAGGTCTAGGTTGCCAAGGTCCACATTGCCCAGATCGAGGCTATTGACCCAATCGCCCACCTGATTCAGATCGATGCCCCCCAAAACGCCGCCAAAGGCATCGTCGAGGCCCGACAGATCCAGCCCCTTGATCCAGCGCCCCACATCGGCAGGATTTTGTGTGGCGACCCATGCCTGGAGGGCGGGGCCGTTGCGATCGAGGAACGTGGTCACCCAGGGGCGCACGGTTTCCCCCAACTCCAGCAGGGCACCGGCCAGGGCGACGGGATTGCCCGCAAAGGGGCTGAAGGTGTAGCCCAGGGCCGCCACCGGCAGTTGGTCAAACCCCAGTTCGCTCAGCCGGTGGGTCAATCCTGAGAGGGCGGTGGGGGCGTTGAAGGCTTGAGTATCCATCGGTTTCAGGCTGCGGTAGGGCCAATGCAGGGACGATTGGAGGGGGGCGCGATCGCGGGGGGAAGGGGCGATCGCGGGGGAGCAGACCGGACGGGGTCTCTGGGGAAATCTAAAGGTTTGGGGCTGATGCTTGACCTGATGCCTTATCTAAAGACTAGACGATGGGCGGGGCGGGAAAGTTGCTAGGGCCGCATCGCCAAGGCTTTGATTTGTGTTCTAGCTTACCCAGGGGATCGATGCCTGCGATCGCGATCGCACCGCCGATTTCTATCGGTCCAGATGGCCTTGGTCAAGGGGGCGGCCACCGTCGGCAATGGGGCAAAATCCGACGCGATCGCGGCAAAAACCCCACAAACCCCCAACAAAAAACCCCCAGCCGGGGCCGGGGGCAAAATCGTCAGGGTGCATCTACCATTGCTTTGTTCTGGGGGATGGGTGGCCCATCAGGATAATTTGACCGGCTCGGCGATCGCGGATCCCACTTCCGCCCGCAGCCGTTGCAGCAGGGCCGCCGGAGCCCCCGCCGCCAGGAGCGATCGCGCCTGGGCAATGCCTGCTTCGACGGATTCGGCCCGCTGGGCTAGCCACAGGTACAGGCCCCCGTTCCAGGCGATCGCGTCCGCCAATGGCCCCGGTTCGCCTTCTAAAGCCGATCGCAACGCCGCCGCTAGGATCGCCGTGTCCGCCAGGGGGAGATCCGGCCCCTCGATGCCCAGCGATCGCGCCGACAGCCGCAGCCGCTCGAACTGCTCCGAGCCCTCCACAAGGCGATTAATGCCCCCGATCACCGTCCGCTCCCGGGGCGCATCGCAACTGCCTTCGAGCCCCTTGATCGTCACGAAATCCACCGTGCCGCGCAGGGCAAAGGCTTCGCGCATCATCACCTCCGTGGGAGGATGCACAAACCCGCAGACGATCCGCTGGCGTCCCTGGTAGGGCGACCACATCAACTCCAGCGTCGCGAGGGGGGGGCGCTTGCCGATGTCGTCCCGGTAGCCCATGAGGCCCTGGGCCAACGGAAAATCCCGCCGCAGGTACATAAACCCCACACCGCAGGTTTCTAAGGTGGTGCGGGTGGCGGCTAGATCCTGCGATCGCCAGTCCACCCCCAGCGCATCCCAGAGTTCCACCAAAGGCAGGCCGTATTTCGTCGCCACGCGATCGCCCCCGTGGAGCAGCACCGGCTGACCCGCCGCCGCCAGCACCAGGGCCGTGGCAATGCCCAAAGGAACCGTCCGCGATCGCCCATCGTAGGGAATGCCAAAGGCCATCACCGGCCCGTCCACCGCGATCGGCGCGATCGCGGGGCCAAGCTCGTCATAGGCATCCAAAAACCCCGCCAACTCCTCCGGCAGCGGACGGGCAATCCGATGGGCAATCAAAAACGCCCCGATCTGGGCCGGGGTTGCCACCCCCGTGAGCATCAGCCGCGCCGCATCTGCCGCCTCCGCCCGCGTCAGGGATCGACGGGTATGGCGACCGCTGCCCACCTTTTTGAGATAGTCCCGAAAAATCTCACTCACGACAGCTTACCGGCCCCCCGTGGTCAGGGCCTTTTCCGGCTCTCGCTGGCGCACCTCCGTCGGGTCCACAATGCGCGCATCTTCGCCGGTAATCAGCCGCGCGCCCCGGCTCTTGGTGACGTAGTTCCAGCCCCACTGGATCATGACGATCAGCTTGTTATCAAACTCGATCAGGTAGTAGATGTGGGCAAAGACCCACACCAGCCACGCCAAAGGCCCCGCGAATTTCACAAAGCCCAGATCCACCACGGCAGAGTTTTTGCCAATCACGGCAAGGCTGCCCAGATCCAGATAGCGGAAGGGATTGACGGTTTCTCCCTTGAGCCGCTGGACGATGGATTTCGCCACATATTCCCCCTCCTGCATGGCGACGGGGGCCACTCCGGGCAGGGGGCGATCGCCCTGGTGGGGGAAATTCGCCAGGTCACCAATGACAAAAATATTGCCGTGGCCGCTGACACTCAGGTCCGGCTCGACGACGACGCGCCCCGCCCGATCCAGTTCTGCGCCCGTGCGATCGGCCAGGATTTGGCCCATGGAGGAGGCTTTCACGCCCGCCGCCCAGAGGACCGTTTTGGTGGCGATCGCCTCGGTGGTATCCCCCTGTTTGAGGGTAACGCCCTGCTCGTCGATGTTGGTCACCATGGCCTGGGTCCGCACCGTGACGCCGAGGCGCTGGAGGGATTCTTTAGCCGTGGCGGACAGGCTGGGATCGTAGGGGGGCAACACCCGATCCATCCCCTCAATGAGGATGATTTCCGCTTGGCTGGTGTCGATATGGCGGAAGTTGTGGCGCAGGGTGCCGTGGGCGATTTCCGCGATCGCGCCGGCCAATTCCACCCCCGTCGGCCCACCGCCCACGATCGCGAAGGTCATCCACGCCTTTTGCAGGGCCGGATCCTCGATCTTTTCCGCCGTTTCAAAGGCCGAAAAAATCCGGCGGCGCATTTCTAAGGCATCCTCAACGGTCTTGAGCCCCGGCGCGATCGTCTGCCATTGATCATTGCCGAAATAGTGATGGCTCACCCCCGTCGCCACGATCAGCGTGTCGTAGTGGAGGGCATCGCCATTTTTGAGGATCAGGATTTGCGTTTCCGGATTGAGATCCGTCACCTCATTGAGCAGCACCCGCGTATTTTTGTTGCGGGCCAGCACCCCCCGCAGGGGCGAGGCAATATCCGCCGGTGAAATGGCCCCCGTCGCCACCTGATAGAGCAGCGGCTGAAACAGGTGGAAATTGCGCTTGTCAATGAGGGTCACATCCACGGGGGCGCGGCCCAGGGCCTTGGCGGCATAGAGCCCCCCAAATCCACCGCCGACGATGACCACATGGTGGCGGTGGCTACTGCCGGTCCAGATGGGGTCCGTGCCGGTGGCGCTGGTGGTGGGCGGTGGCGAGGATTGGTTATCGATCGTGCTGACCATAGCTGTGATTGGGTGCGATCTGCTGGACTTGCCCGGTGATTCGATGAAGCGGATGAAAGCTGCCCTAGATCCCGCGATCGCGGCAGCTTTATCCCCGACTCTATCGCCCCTGCGATCAGGGCACTGTTCGGAATGGTCGATTTTACTAGGTTTTTGGACCGGGCTTGAACGCGAGACCATGGCCTCGGGCTAGGGGAATTTATTGGAGGGCGGCAAGACCGGCCAGATCGAATTTCTTCAGCCAGGAGGCGCGATCGCTAACCCCAAAGGCTTCACTCTTAGAAATGGCGCTGACCTGGAAGCGATCGCCCACCAGGAGAGCGGTGCGGCTATTGCCAATTTGGGCGGCGGGATAGCCAGAAATTTTCAAGGTTGCCCCCTCGTATTTCGCCAGGGATTTGGTATCGCCAATGGCGTCATTGATGGACAATTGGGCCAAATTTTCGCCCCCTTGATTGAGATTGGCCTGGGCAAAGCCCGCCTTTTCCTGGACGAACACCACGTCATAGCCATCGCCGGATTTGGGGAAAAATTTATTAAATTCTCCGCCCGCTAGGGGTTTGGCGGCCCCAGCGACGGTTTCGGTGGCCGGGGCGCTGGCGGTCGTGGGGGGGGTGACGGTTTGGGTCAGGCCAATGCAGCCCCCCACCAGCAGCAGGGGCAGCAGGACGGCGGCGAGAATACGGCCCAGTTTTTGATTCATGATGGTCTACGGTGGAAATCCAATCGTGGCAATTGCTTCCAGGATAGGCATTTGAGGACGACTATGGCAGGGCAGGGTGGTGCGGCGGCGGCGGCAATTTTTGGGCGGCTCGGGGAGGTGCTTCCGGGCGATCGCGCGGTGCTGTGGGGGGCGTTTGATCCGGCCTTGGGCGATCGCTTGGGGCGGGCGATCGCACCGGGGGCGGCCCCTCCGGCGGTGGTGGTGACGCCGGAAACGGATGAGGAATTGGCGACGGTGGTGCAGGTGGCGGCCCAGCATCGGTGGCGGATTTTGCCCTGCGGCGCTGCGACGAAACTGGCCTGGGGCACGGCGACGACGGGGATTGATGTGCTGGTGCGCTGCGATCGCCTCAATGGTTTGGTGGACTGGGCCGTGGGGGATTTGACCGTCACGGCGGCGGCGGGCATGACCCTGGCGACGCTCCAGGAAAAATTAGCCACGGCGGGTCAATTTCTGCCCATCGATCCGGCTTTTCCTGACACGGCCACCCTGGGGGGCATTGTGGCGACGGCGGATGCGGGCTCCTGGCGGCATCGCTACGGCGGCGTGCGGGATCTGCTGCTGGGGTTGTCCTTTGTGCGCTGGGATGGGGCGATCGCCAAGGCCGGGGGCCGCGTGGTCAAGAATGTGGCGGGCTATGACCTGATGAAGCTGATGACCGGCTCCTGGGGCACCTTGGGCATCGTTTCCCAGGTGACGTTTCGCACCTATGCCCTGCCGGAAACTTCGGCGACCCTGGTGATTCGCGGCGAGCTTGCCAAGCTGGATCAACTGATGCGGGGGCTCCTTGCCTCTAGCTTGAGTCCCATGGCGGTGGACTGGATCCAGGAATCGGGGGCGATCGCGATCGCGGTGCGGTTTGGGTCCGTGGCCCCCAGCGTGGCGGAACAGGCCCGACGGCTCCAGGCCAGCGCGACGGATTTGGGCCTTTCCTGGGAGGCGATCGCCCCCGATCGCGAGGCTGCTTTTTGGAAATCCGCGCGATCGCAGCGGGACAGCACCCAGGGGGGGGCGATGATCCTCAAGGTGGGACTGTTGCCCACGGCGATCGCGGCCCTGCTCACGGAAACGGCAAAATTCGGCGCGATCGCCCAAATCCACGCCAGCAGCGGCATCGGTCGGTTGCGCATTCCCGTAGCGGATCCGGCCCAGGCGATCGCCCAAATCCAAACCCTGCGGCAGCGGTGCCAAACCTCCGACGGCTATCTAACGGTCCTGGCGGCCCCGGCGGCGGTCAAGGGCGCGATCGACCCCTGGGGCACCGTCGGCACCGGCCGCGACGCCATGGCCCAACTCAAACAACAATTTGATCCCCACGGCCTCCTGAGCCCCGGTCGGTTCATCGTCTAAACCTAATCGTCTAGGCCCCTTGCGATCGCCCCCCCATTGCGATCGCCCGCAATTGCAGTTAAGACAGCGGCAGGATTAGCCACCGCAGGAATCCCCACGGGCAACCCGATCCCTGCCCTGCATCCCCCAATTGGGGGAAACTTTTCCATTGCCGGTCAACATTTGGGGCCATGTTTTTCCAATCCATCCACTACTTCCGCGCGATCGCCATCTTCCTCGTGGTCCTCAGCCACTGCAACAGCATCGGCCGCTGGGAACCTACCACCTTCGCCGACTCCTTCATCTTTGCCCTCGTGCGAAATGTGACGGTTTATTTTGTCTTCATCGCCGGATTTTTATTCCACCATATCTACATCGCCAAACGCCCCTTCAATTACCGCAAATTCCTAACCAAACGTCTGCTGTTTGTCGCCCTGCCCTACGGCATCTTAGCGGGCAGCGCCAGCCTCTATTCCGTCCTGACGGGCGACTGGCCCCCCCACACCCCTGAAGGCTTAGGAAGCTGGCCCATGGTGCTGTTTGCGTGGTTTATGGCCACGGGACGGGTCTTTGTCGCCTATTGGTACATTCCCATGGCGATCTTGATTTACCTCAGTTCGCCCCTCTGGATTGCCCTGGCGCGATCGCGCTACATCATTCCGATCCTGGGGGTTGGCCTAGCGATCTCTAGTTTTATTCACCGGCCCGACGACGATCTCAATCCCCTCCATGCCCTGATTTATTTTGCGCCGATCTATCTCCTGGGCATGACCGTTTCTACCCACCGCGATCGCGTCTTTCGGGCCATTGTGCGCTACCGCTGGGGACTGTTGGCGGCGGGTCTACTGCTGGGCATCGCCCAGGTGATGTGGCTGGGCAGCGGCAACAGTTTTGTTAAAGATCTGGATGAGATTTTTGTCTTCCAGGGCATCGACATCAACCTCTTCCAAAAAATCTTCCTTTGCCTCTTTTTGCTCTCCATTTTGCAAACCCTAGAGCAGACCAAAATTCAATGGCTCTCCCTGGTGGCGGACACCAGTTTCCCCATCTATTTCATCCATCCCCTCCTGTTGACCCTCAGCAATCAACCATTTTTCTATGGCCGGGTCCAAAACCTCTTGGCGGCCCTCCACTTGCAGGGGCACCTGCCGGGGATCCTGGCGATCGCGGTGGCCCTGACGGCAGCATCCATGGCGATCGCCCTGGGCCTCAAACAACTCCTGGGCGATCGCAGCCGCTACCTCATCGGCTGGTAGCGCTTAGGCAACACGGGCCGCAGATTTTTCTCAAGTTCTCAATTTTTCAACTCCCCAACGCCCCCTCAGGTTGCCAGCTCCCCCTGGGCCGCGTCATCCTCAACCGCGATCGCCCGGATCAAATGCTTAGTCAACAGTTGCGCCACCGCCGGTTCCACTACCCGCACCTCATAGCCCGTACAGTGGCTCAGGCGCGCCACGGTGATTGGAATGCCCCGGTCATAGCAGGTTTGGATCGCCTCCAAAACCTCCCGCTGGACGCTGGAGAGTTCCTGCGGGCGGCGGTGGTGATGGGAATGCAGGGCAGGGTGATGGGCAGTGAAAACCATGGTGGTGTCCCCCTCGGGTCCGTTGCGCGGCTCAATGGGTCAGATGCTGGACGCCCTAACGAGGGGCAAACCTCCTGGGCTTCGGGGCCAGACCTGCGGCCCAGTGGGCTGAAACCGAGCAGAGCCGTGGGGGGAACGATTTTAGCCAAGGGCGCGGGGGTGTTGCGGGGCCTTTGCGTACTTTTACGGAGGTCCTAGGCCGATCCTAACCCAAGGGACCGGGGGCTGTCACCCATGGGGCGGCGGATTATGCGCAGGGTCGGGGCCAGCTCCTAGGTTCGAGGCCGTTGGGGGTGATCGGGGCAGACCCTAGGGGGTGCTGTTTTTGCAGGCTTCCCAGCGATCGCGGGCCGCCGCCAGGGCCTCGCGCACCCGTTCAAACCCCGTGCCGCCATAGCTATTGCGAGCAGAAATGACCCGCTCCGGCGCGATCGCGGCGTAGATATCCTCCTCGAACTGGGGATGGAGCGCCTGCCACTCCTCCAGGGTCAAATCCTTGAGCAGCTTACCCGCCGCCAAACTGGCCCGCACCACCTTGCCCACCAGGTTATAGGCTTCCCGGAAGGGCACCCCCTTGGCGGCGAGGTAGTCCGCCACATCCGTCGCATTGGAAAAATCTTCGGCCACCGCCGCCGCCAGCCGCTCGGGCCGAAACTCCAGCCCCTCCTCCAGGAGGATCGTCATGGCCTCTAGGCAAGCGTCCGTGGTTTCTACGCAGTCGAAGATCGCCTCCTTGTCCTCCTGCAAATCCTTGTTGTAGGCCAGGGGCAGCCCCTTCATCAGCACCAGCAGGCCGTGGAGGTGGCCAAAGACGCGCCCCGCCTTGCCCCGCACCAGTTCCGGCACGTCGGGGTTTTTCTTCTGGGGCATGATGCTCGATCCGGTGGAGCAGGAGTCCTTGAGGGTGACGAAGCTAAATTCTTCGGAGCTCCAGAGGATGACTTCCTCCGACAGGCGCGACAGGTGCATGAGGATGAGGCTACTGGCGCAGGCGAATTCGATCGCAAAGTCGCGATCGCTCACCCCATCGAGGCTATTGGCATAGACGCCCCCAAACCCCAGCAGTTCGGCGGCGTAGTGGCGATCGATGGGAAACGTGGTGCCCGCCAAGGCCCCGGACCCGAGGGGGGAAATATTGGTGCGGCGGTAGATTTCCCCGAGGCGTTCCCAGTCCCGCTGGGCCATTTCTACATAGGCCAACAGGTGGTGGGCGAGGCTCAGGGGCTGGGCGCGCTGGAGGTGGGTGTAGCCCGGAATGGGGGTTTCCACGTGGCGTTCGGCCAGTTTGAGCAGCACCTCCTGGAAGGCGAGGATCCGCTGCCGGATGCCCTGGATGCGATCGCGGAGATAGAGCCGCGTATCGGTACCCACCTGGTCATTGCGCGATCGCGCCGTGTGGAGCTTTTTGCCCACATCCCCCACCAGTTCCGTTAGGCGACGCTCGACGGCGAAGTGGACATCCTCCGCATCAATCCCCGGCGTGAATTGGCCGCTGCGGTATTCCTGGCGGATTTGCTCAAGCCCTTCCACCAGTTGCGTCGCCTCCTCGGGGGAGATGATGCCGCATTTGCCCAACATGCGGGCGTGGGCCTGGGAGCCGGTCAGGTCGTATTCGATCAGCTTGATATCAAAACCGATGCTGGCATTGAAGCGGGCGATCGCCGGATGGAGCGCAGATTCAAAGCGTTGGCTCCAGGTTTGCGCTTGGGTCATGGCTCCTCGGACGTGGGGCTAGAAGACGGCCTCTAGTATCCCACGGGAGCGCGGTGGCGGGGCGATCGCGTGGCCCCTTGGCGATCGCCTCCGTACAATTCCGCAGGCCCATTCCACCGGGCGCGATCGCGGCTCCAGGCAAGCCCTACATCGAAAACTTGCGAAAGGTATAGCCAATGATCAGCCCAATAATCAACGCCCAGATCTGGCCGCTGTTGACAAATCCTGACCAGGCCCGCTGCACCTGCCCCATCAGGTCCGGATCCTTAAACTGCTGCGCCAAAACGGGCTGGGTTTCCATCGGCAGGGCCGCGATCGCCCCCGTCTCCAGCATCGTCATCGCCTGGGGGCCAACGGGCAGGGGCGCAACCCCGCCCGAGAACGGAAAATCAATCGTTTGCATGGCCTTTTAGTCCAGTGGAACGGAGGTCCAAAATCCCAAGGGGACAGCGGCCCTCCCTGTGCTCCCTAACAGTATGCCAGGATGCCCCCCACCCCCCGCACCGGCCCTAGGCCCCCTCCGTCACCCGCAAAATAATCGCCGTCATGTCATCCCCATTGCGCTGGTCCGGGCCGATGAACGCCTCCACCGTCGCAAAGAGCCGATCCAAAATATCCTGGGCGCTGCTGTAGTTCGCGCAGCCCCACCGCACCGCATCCATCAGGCGATCGTCATCAAAGCGATTGCCCCGGCGATCGGCCGCATCCGTTAGGCCATCGGTGTAGTAAATCACCGTATCTCCGGGCTGTAGGACTTCCTGGGCGTCCTCATAGTGGCTGTCCGCCTCTAGGCCAATGAGCATTCCCGCCGTATCGAGCCGCTCGACGCGCCCGGTGGCCTGTCGCCACAGCAGGGGGGGATGGTGGGCCGCATTGCTGTAGGACAGGATGCGGGTTTGGGGATCGTATTCGGAATAGAACAGGGTGACGAACCGGTGGGAGTTCTCTAAGTCGTCATACATGACCCGGTTGAGGTGCTGCAAAATGCGCGCTGGGGAGTGGCGATTGAGTACCTCGGCCCGCAGCATCCCTCGGGTCATGGTCATGATCAGCCCCGCCGGGACGCCCTTGCCCATGACGTCGCCGATCGCGATGCTCCAGGGGGCCGTGGCGCAGCCGACGGAGGTGGGGGCTGATCGGCCAGCGGGGTCGCCCACCCAGCGATCGCGATCAGTCGGGATGAAGTCGTAGTAATCGCCCCCCACGCGGCTGGCGGTTTTGCAGCGGGCCGCCAAATCTACCCCCTGGATGGTGGGGGCCTGCCGGGGCAGCAGCCGCAGTTGGATCTCTGCGCCGATTTCTAGCTCGCGATCAAGCCGTTCCTTTTTGCGCAGTTCCACCGTCAGGGCATCGTTTTCGATCGCCACCGCCGTTTGATCCGCCACGAGGCGCACCAGATTTTGCAGATTTTGGCTCCAGCTTGCCTCTTCCCCTTCGCCAAAGACATAGAGCCGCCCCCGCTCCTCGCTTTGCACCCAAATCGGTGCCCCAAAAAATCGCCACTGATTCCCCAACTGGACCGCCAGGGCGCGATCGAGGGCGGCGCTGCGATCGCCCGGATTCGGGTCCGGTCCCTCCCGCAGGGCCAATTCCGCCTGTCGGGCCGCCAGTTCAATGCGCCGCCGCAGGTCCTGGAGCCGCTGCGCATGGTCCGGCGCATCCTGGCAGTGCAGTTGCTCTAGGCGAATGCGGTTGCCCGTCTGGAACAGCACCAGCGCCCCCCCGTCCGCGTCGGTCACCCGGCTGACCATCAGGGGAATCAGTTCCAGGAATTGGGTGAGGTTCTTAAAACTGCGCAGGGCGAACCCCAGGGAACCGAGCAGGTCCTGCACCTTGTACTGTTCCCGGTTCAGCCGCGCAACCAGTTCTTTGAGGGCAAATATGGGGGAGGGATCGGCCATTGCTGGCATGTCCGGGGTGAAACGATGGGAACGGGGGAGGCGGGGAGCGGATCCGGGGCGTTGGGCGATCGCTGTGGGGGTCTGTGCCGCCATGGGGGGAGCCATGGGGCCGGGGGATGGCTGGGGGGGCGCTAGGGGAGAGACGGTTAGATTGCGCCCGCCGGATCCCTAGCCATTGAGGAGCGCTTCAACGAATTCGTAGCTCGAGAAGGGGCGCAGATCTTCGATGCCTTCCCCAGCGCCGATGAAGCGAATGGGGAGGTTGAGCTGTTCGCTGACGGCCAGGGCGATGCCCCCCTTGGCGGTGCCGTCGAGTTTGGTGAGGACTGCGCCGCTGAGGTTGGCGGCCTCGGAGAAGGCGATCGCCTGTCGCAGGCCGTTTTGTCCCAGGGTGGCATCGAGGACCACGAGGGCTTCGACGCGGGCTTCGGGGGCTTGTTTGTCGATGATGCGGCGGATTTTACCGAGTTCCTCCATCAGGTTCTTTTTGTTTTGTAGGCGACCGGCGGTGTCCACCAACAGGAGTTCGGTGTTGCGCGATCGCGCAGCGGAGATGGCGTCATAGACCACGGCGGCGGGGTCGGTGTTTTTGCCCGGATTGGCGATGACTTCGACCCCGGCCCGTTCGCCCCACACTTTAACCTGTTCTACGGCGGCGGCCCGGAAGGTGTCGGCGGCGGCGATCAGGCAGCGGTAGCCGGATTTGGTGGCGAGGCGCGACAGTTTGCCGATGGTGGTGGTTTTGCCCGCGCCGTTGACGCCGACCATGAGCCAAATGTTGAGCTGGCCTTTGTCGGGCACCAGGAGGCCGGGGTAGGATTCACCGCGATCGCTCCAGGGGCGATCGAGCAGGTCCCGCAGGATTTGTTTGAGGTAGGCGATCGCGGCGTCGGGGGGCAGGGCTTCCTCGCGCAGTTTGGCCTGGAGGGCTTGGACGATGGCGTCGGTGGCTTCGACCCCGGCGTCCGATTGCAGGAGCAGGGACTCGATTTCATCGACGGCTTCGGGGTTCAGTGGCCCTTGACCAACGAGGGATTTGAGCTGATTGACAAGGCTGCGGCGGGTTTTATCGAGGCCCTGGCGCAGGCGCTTGAGCCAGGTGATTTCTTCGACGGAGATGTCTTCGGGGCGGCGGCCCTGGGCGGCGAGGATTTCGGCGGACCACAGGAAGTCTTCGTCGAATTGCAGGGCGGGGATGGGGGCCGGTTCCGGTTCCGGGGCGGGCTCGGGTTCCGGTTCGGCGATCGCTTCGGCCCGGACCCGCTCTAGCCGCTCTAGCCGTTCCGCTTCGGCCCGCTCTAGGAAGGAGAGGCTTGGGGCCGCTTCGGGTTCTTCGGTCGGTTCGGCGATCGCTTCAGCCACGTCCGGCGTTTCAATGGCTTCCGGTTCCTGGGGCTCTTCCACTTCTGGAGCTTCGGGAACTTCCGGCGTTTCGGGGGCGATCGCCTCCGGTTCGACTAATGCTTCAGGTTCAGGTTCAGCGATCGCTTCAGGAACATCCGGCGTTTCAATGGCTTCCGGTTCCTGGGGCTCTTCAACTGCGGGAGTTTCGGGGGCGATCGTTTCCGGTTCGGCTAGCGCTTCAGGCTCCGCGATCGCGTCAATAACTTCAGGGGCTTCAACCTCAGGCGCTTCAACGGCTTCCGGCTCTACCGTCTCCGGCTCTGCTGGTTCCGGTTCTGTCGCAGCCTCCACCGGCTCCGGTTCAGGGGATTGCGCCTCCACCTCAGCCACCGGTTCAGACGGTTCAGGCGATTCCGACGCCTCAGCCGGGGCCGCCGTTTGGGCCTGTAGATTTTGATAGGCCATCTTCGCCCAGGCCAGGTAATCCTCCTGGACCGTCGGCGCTTCCGGGGGAGCCTCAGTCGCCGTGCCCTCACCGCCATCCGTGGGGGGCGCATCGGCGATCGCGTCCCCAGACGACTCCGGCGCGGGCGGCATCTGGCCGTCGCCGTCTGCCGGTGTCCCATCACCCTCATTTGCAAACTGACGGCGGAACCAGTTAAACACCATATCCAACGATCTCAGTGGCTAGCCAATGGTCAAAAACTACGGTCAAGTGCGGGGCTGCGGTGGGGTTCAGACGCTTCTGGGGCGCGATCGCGCGGCCCCACAGCCAAGCTAGTGAAGACCATAAACCCTATCTCTGCCCCTGTCGATGAGCCCAGCGGTGCGGAAAGCCCTAACCCTAAGGGCCTAGTCGCGATCGCGGCGGGGCGGGCGACCCTCCTGCCGATGGCCCTCCGCAGACGGCGGCAATTGATGATCCGCCTTGAGGCGATCGAGCGCCCGCCGCAACACCCCATTGATGAACCGGTAGCTCTCCGGATCGCCATAGCGCTTCGCCAACTCCACCGCCTCATTGACCGCCACGCGATCGGGCGTCCCCAGGTGCAAAATCTCCGCCATCGCCAGCCGCAGCACGTCCCGATCCACCCGCGCCAAACGGCTCAACTGCCAATCCACCATGCTGTCATTGAGGCACTGATCCAACGCCTCCCGATGCTCCAGCACCGCCGAAATCAACTCCATGGCGTGGTCCTGCACATTAAGCTGCCCCGCCATCTGGAGCATTTCCGGCAGATCCAGCGCCATGCCCAGCCGGTTAATCGCCCCCTGGGTCAGGCCGATCGCCTCCTTCACCATCGCGATCGCCCGCTGGGCATCACTAGCCTGCACCTCATGGCGCAACAACTCCGTCTTCAGGACGCGATCATTCCCCCGCTGCAACTCCGCCGCCGCCGTTTCCAGCGTCTCGCGCACCTCCGCCGTCAGGGTCCGCACCGCCGCCGCCAGCAAATCCTTTAAGTCCTTATCCCGCAACTTCTCGGGGCTATTGGGCAATTGGCTGATGCTCAGCAGGGCAAGCTCACGGGCGACTCGGCGGGGTTGCATGGCGTGTTGCGAAAGGGTGTTCAGGGGTGGAGCGGATTAACAATAGCGTACAATCGCGCCCCTGGACGATCGCGCCCTAGCCACCGCTGCCCTCCTCCGCGATCGCCCCCCCACGACCGATGGCCGCCGCGATCGCCCCCTCCTCCACCGGCCCCCGCTCAACCCCCTCTCGGCCCCCCAGGTCAGCACCCGCCGCCAACCCCGGCACCGTCCCAGAACTCACACCAGGCACCGCCCCCGGCGTCGCCCCCGGAGCCACAATCCCCCCCGACACCAAAATCTTGAATGCATCCTCCACCGAAATATCCAAATCCAGCGCATCCGCCACCGGCACAATGCAATACCAGCCCGACGTTGGATTCGGCGTCGTCGGAAAAAACACACTCAGCGCCGGCTCGCGCACCACCTGCTGGATCTTCTCCCCCGCCTGCCCCGTCACAAACCCCATCGTCCAAATCCCCGGACGCGGATATTCCACCAGCACCACCCGCCGGAAGCGCGTCTTAGAATCCTTCAGCAGCGTCTCGAGCAACTGCTTGAGCGTCTTATAAATCGACCCAGCCAGGGGAATCGCCTGCACCGTCTGCTCACTGACCCCCAGCAGCCACTGCCCCGCAATATTGCGCGCCATCAAGCCGATCAACAAGATCCCCCCCAGCGGCACCGACAGGCCCACCGCCAGGTTAAGCAAATTGCCCAAAAAGGGATCGAGATCCACAAAAGGATTGAACTGCTTCGGGACGCGGGTCAAAAACCGAATGACCCCGCTGCCCAAGGTCACCGTCAGCCAAATCGTCGTGGCCAAGGGAATGACCACCAACAACCCGGCAATCAGGTCATTTTTTAAGGCTTGCTTGAATCTGTGGAGTGCGGACAATCCAAACGCCTCCCCGTGACACTTGAAACGATGGACCCGTGATTGTCCCCAGTATGCCAGGGACGCCGTATCTCGTGATACGGAGTTTTGCGATCGCGCCGCCCCCGATCCCGGCGACGCACTTCACATAATTTAACAATTTTTAACGACATTCGGACGGCCATTTTTCTGCGCCGCCCCCTTCGGATTCCGGGAACGCCCGATCCTTCGATGACCGTGGCCCCGACCCCAACGATCAAAGCGGGCCTCCTCACCCTCTGGAAGGAGACCCGCCCCCGTCGAATTCCACCGCAAGGGCACTCGACGGTCCTAGCCCAACCCCTGGCAACCCTAGGACTTGCGCCCCTGGATGCCCATCCCCGCCAGGGAGAGATAGCCCACCGCCAGGATGAGGCTGCTCAAGCCGGTGCGAATACCGGACTGGATTGCCTGGGTCTGGGCCTGGGCGAGGGCCTCCTCGCGCCGCTGGGTAATTTGCTGGGAGGCCCGCTCCTTGAATTCCGCCGCCTGGGCATTGAGGGAGGCGGGGTTGCTGCGCAGTTGCCGCAGTTGTTCCGCCTGCTGGGGGGGGATTTGGCCACTGGCGAGAATCTGGTCAAATTCCTGGGGATTGGCTAGCAGGGCACGGAAGCGCTCGCTCTGTTGGTTGACCTGGACTTCGAGCTGCTGGGTGGCTTCCTGGGCCTGGGCTTCAATGCTTCTGGCCCGCTCCTGCTGCAACAGCCGCACGCCGTTGATGTGCAGGGGGGTGAGGATCAGGAATAGGAAACCGAGGATGGTGGACAGCAGCAAGGCCCAAACGCGCACGTCGCCCGCCATACCGCGTCGGGCGGGGCTCAGGCCGCTCTTGGCATCGACCCAAACGCTGGCGAACAGCAGCCCAATGCCCACCATGGGCACCACGCCGCGATCCACCAATTGGGTGACGGTCTGAAAGACCCACTGACGGCTGGAAAAGTCCGGTGGGAAGAGGGCGATCAGGACATCGAGGAGGGAGGAGGCCACGAGAACGAGGCCCACAATCAACAGAACGCGGGCAACGAGGGGGGAGGTGCGTTTACCCTTTTGGCTTTTGGCTTTCATCGGTGTGGATTGTATGGATGTGGCTAATGGGCGGGCTGCCGGGGGGCAGGGGGGGTATTAGGGGATGGTTCCCTAGGGCTGGGATGGTCGTGAGGGTCGGCTCCGACGCCCTTTTTTGTTGGGTAGAAGGCCGACTGCGGCGATCGCGAGGTAACCGGCCCCCAGGACAATGCCGCTGAATCCCGTGCGGACCCCGGACCGGAGCGCCTGCACCCGGGCGCGCTGTTCAAGTTCTTGGCGTCGCTGGCGGATGCGCCCGAGCACCTCCACCGGGAAATTTTGGTTTTGCTGCTGGATTAGGCGATCCATTTCCTCTGGATTTTCGCGGGCGCTGCGCAGGAAGTCCTTCTGGGCTTCGTTGAGCTCGTCCCCCGCCAGGAGTTCTTCGATTCTGGCGTTGTCGCTGAGGAGGGCGTCGGCCTGCTGTTTGAGGATTTGCTGCCGCTGCTCTAGGTTGTTTTTGAAGGCGTCGGAGTCGATTTGCTCCTCCGCTTCGCGCCCTTCCCGAACGATGCGGGCGAGGGTTTCGCGGGCGGTGGCGCGGACATTGAGTAAATGCACGGGGGACAAGATGGCGAAGCTGATCCCCAACAGCAGGGCTAGGGCCAGGGCCGACAGCCGCAGGGGCTTCGATTGGCCGACGCTGTTGGTTTCCCGCTCATACATCCACAGGCCCCAGAACAGCAGGGCGAGCCCTAGGCCGGGGACGATGCCCAGATCGACCACCTGGGCGGTGAAGACCTGAAGGCGGGCGGCGTTCGGGGGCAGCAGGATGGAGGCAAAGACGGCGTAGTTCACGAGGGCCAGGGCGATCGCCGTGATGCCGATGACAATGAGACTCCGGGCGGGTAGAAGGGCTCCGGATCTGGGGGGTTGGCCGGTTTGCATAGGGTCCGATGGGTCTAAAGGTCTCTGGTTTGGGGGGTGGGGGATAGGGGGTGGGTGGGGCGATCGCGGCGGCCTGAGAAATTTTACCCCGTTCCCCGAAGGGACCGAATCGCGCCTCGGGCGTTGCAATAGAAGTTATTGCTCGGCCATGATCCGGGGGCGGCTTTCGGGGTAGATGCGGCGGCGGTGAACGGCGGACCGGTCCCTGGCCAGGGGCTACGGGTGGGGCCTAGATCCTAAGTTCCCAGTCCAGTCATAGCCTGTGGGGCCGGGGGGCGGCGAGATGCCCTGGGGAGTCAATGCACCGCAAATCTGGCGAGATCCGGGTCATTTGCCTAGACCTGGGCCGCTGGCGACTAAATTGGGGGAGGTGGATGGCAGTCAAGGGCAGGTGTTGATTGGAATTGCCGATTGCCCACAGCGGGGGATGACCCAGGACTGAGCAGATGACGACGGTATCAAATTTTCAGATCGTGGCGGATCGGGCGGCGTTGGTTGAGCGGGCGGCGACCCTGACGGTGGAGGCGATCGCGGCGGCGATCGCCCAGCGCGGCCAATGTACCCTGGCCCTGTCCGGTGGCAGCACGCCGCGACCGGTCTATGAACGGCTGGCCGCCGCTGATTTGGATTGGCAAAAGATTTTGATTTTCTGGGGCGATGAGCGCTATGTGCCCCAGGATCACCCCGACAGCAATGCCCGCATGGCCCGGGAAGCGTGGCTCGATCGCGTCCCCATGCCGCCGGACCACATCTACCCGGTGCCGACGGACTCGGGCGATGCGGCCATCGACGCCGCCCGCTATGAGGCCACCGTGCGATCGGCCCTCGGCTGCCCCGAAGGGGTACCCACCCTTGATGTGGTTTTGTTGGGCATGGGCGATGATGGGCATACGGCGTCCCTGTTTCCCGGTACGGCGGTGCTCACGGAACGCCAACGGCTGGTTCAGGCGGGCAGTAAGGATGGCGAGCCGCGCATTACGTTTACCTTTCCGTTGATTAACGGCGCGCGCTGGATCTACTTTTGGGTTGCTGGAGCCAGTAAGCAGGCGGCCCTGGGCCAGATCTTTGCACCGGGGGCCGCAGCGGGCGATCGCCTGACCCAATATCCCGCCAGTGGGGTTCAGCCCACCACCGCCGAGGGGCAACTGCTCTGGCTGCTGGATCGCGCGGCGGCCCAGGGGTTGCCGGAGTACTTGCGTGAGGGCTAGGGGCGGCAGGGCTGGGGGATGGCCAGCCCAGGGATAAAACTGGGACATGAAGGATTAGTTTTTAAAGGACTCGAGCGATCGCGTAGGGGCCCACAATGATTTGTCCAAACTGTAATCACACCAATCCCGATGGGGCGGTCCAGTGCGAGGCGTGTCTGGCTCCCCTGCCGACCGCCGATGCGTGCCCCAGTTGCGGTGCGCCGGTGCTCAAGGATGCCAACTTTTGCGGCCAGTGCGGGACTCGGCTGCGGGACGAGGAGGGGTTTGGGGCCATGGCGACCTTTGAGGCGATGCCGGACAATCTGGCGGCGGCGATGGGGCAGCGTCCGGACCCGGCCCTGAAGGGGATGCCGTTGCCGACGATGGCGGTGGAGTTTGGGGCGGCGGATGGGCTCGGGGCAGAGGGCGATCGCGCGGCGGCCCAGGAGCTTGATGGGATGGAGCTGGGGGAGGGTTTTGAATCGCCGGGGGACCTAGAGGCCCTCGGGGGCATGGCGGCCCTGGCGGATCTGGGGGAGTTGGAGGAGGATGCGGAGGGCGAGGAGGAAGCCCTGGATGCGGGGGATTTGGGGGAATTGTTTGCGGCGGAGGTGCAGCGTCCGCTCAATTCGGCGGCGATCGAGGCGGCGATCCGCAATGATGCCCTGGCGGTGCTGGCGGATGGACCGGCCCTGGGGGGCACCGCGATCGCGCCGCCGGAAGGCCCCACTACTAAAATTCAGCAGCCCACGGCCCGCCTGCTGCACCTGCAAACCGATGGCACCATTGAGCTGCCGCCGAATCTGCTGCTGATCCACATCGGCAAGGCCAATAACCGCGTGCCGCCGGACATTGACCTGTCGGGATTTCCCCATGCGGAGGTGGTGTCGCGCATCCATGCGGATATCCGCTGCGAGGGGGGCACCTACTACCTGGAGGATTCCGGCAGCGCTAATGGCACCTATGTGAACAATATGCCCCTGCCGGTGGGCAATCGCCATCGGCTGCGGTCGGGCGATCGCATTTCCCTGGGGAAACATGACCTCGTTTCGTTCCTATTTCAGTTAGACTAGCTTCGCGAGTTGGGCGGGCCGTCCGGCGCGATCGCGCCCTTCCATGGTTCCCTAGCCCAGCGCTTCTGATGGCAGCCCCAAGGGAGAGGAAATGGCATGAGCATCAATGTGGTCAACCTTGTGGGTCGGGCGGGCCGCGATCCAGATGTCCGTTACTTCGAGAATGGCAACGTTCTCTGCAAGGTCACACTTGCGGTGGACCGCCCCACCAAAGACAGTCAAGCGGACTGGTTCAACCTAGAAATTTGGGGCAAAACCGCTGAGAGAGCGGCCAATTATGTCCGAAAGGGCACGCTGTTGGGGGTCCAGGGCAGTCTGAAGATTGATAGCTGGACCGATCGCGCCACCGGAGCCCAGCGCTTCAGCCCTGTGATCCGTGTTGAACAGTTTCGCCTTCTGGGGAGCCGCAAGGACAATGAGGCCGCCGCCGGGGCCAACTACGGCAACAACTACGACGAATTTTAGTCAGCCTTCAAACAAGCCCACGGATCCTGAGAAGAACCAAGGCTCTGATTCATCCATCCGTTCAGAGCAAGGGGCTGAGAGCCCATCATCAATCGATCAGCCGTAGGGGCGGGGTTTCCCCGCCCGCCCCCGCCTGCCACCGCCCGCCGCCACCGCCCGCCGTCACCCCGTTCCCGCGATCTCTGATATTCCTAAGGTTGAACAGGTTTGGGATGATCCGCTCGGGCCAGGGTTGAGAGACCCACCCCCCACGGCAACGGCATTGGTGACAGGCCCGAGGACTTGGACCCTTGTTTCAGGAACCGGGGCGTGGTTTGATGACACGTTCTAGGGCTATTGATCGTCCCCATTGCTCCCGCCCTCCCGATTTATTCCGTCAGATTATTTCGTCAGATTTTTTCCTTGCCCCATGAAAGACGCGATCGCCCGTTTAACTGCTGCCTTCGACACGGCCCTGGTGGCCACCTTTGGGGAGGCGTGGGCGGGGACGGATCCCCTCTTGGCGGCGACGAATAACCCGAAATTTGGCGATTACCAGGCCAATGCGGCCCTGTCGCTGGCGAAGGGTCTGGGCAAACCACCCCGGGCGATCGCGGAGGCGCTGGCGGGGGCGATCGCGCCGACGGTGGCGGATTTTTGTGAGGCTCCCACGGTGGCGGGGCCGGGGTTTATTAATTTCACCCTCAAGGCCGATTATCTGGTGGCCCAACTGCGGACCATGCGGGCCAGCGATCGCCTAGGGGTTGCCCCCAGCGCCAAGCCCCAGCGGACGATCGTCGATTTTTCGAGCCCCAATATCGCCAAGGAAATGCATGTGGGGCACCTGCGCTCCACGATCATTGGCGATGCGATCGCGCGGATCCTCGAATTCCTGGGCCACGACGTGCTGCGGCTCAACCATGTAGGGGATTGGGGCACCCAGTTCGGGATGCTCATCGCCCATTTGCAGGACACCTGCCCGGAGGCGCTCACCACGGCGGATGCCCTAGATATCGGCGATTTGGTGACGTTCTACCAGCAGGCCAAGCGGCGGTTTGATGAGGATGAGGCGTTCAAGGCGCGATCGCGCGAGGGGGTGGTGGGCCTCCAGGGGGGCGACCCGGACAGCCGCCGCGCCTGGGAATTGTTGTGTGAGCAATCCCGGCGGGAATTTCAGAAGATTTATGATCGCCTGGGCGTCACCCTCACGGAGCGGGGGGAATCTTTTTATAATCCCCTGCTGGCGGATACGGTGGAGGCGATCGCGGCGTCGGGCCTGCTGGTGGAGGATCAGGGGGCGCGCTGCGTCTTCCTCGAAGGGTTTCAGAATAAGGACGGCAACCCCCTGCCCCTGATCGTCCAGAAGTCCGACGGCGGCTACAACTATGCCACCACGGATCTGGCGGCCCTGCGCTACCGCATTGGCGAAGACCGGGCCGAGCGCATCATTTATGTGACCGATGCGGGGCAGGCGAACCACTTTACGCAAGTGTTCCAGGTGGCCCAGCGGGCGGGTCTGGTGCCGCCGACGGTGGAGCTGGTCCATGTGCCCTTTGGTCTGGTGCAGGGGGAGGATGGCAAAAAGCTGAAGACGCGATCGGGGGATACGCCCAAATTGCGGGACTTGCTGGATGAGGCGGTGGCGCGATCGCGGGCCTCCCTAGAGCAGCGGCTGGCGGACGAGGGGCGCGAAGAACCGGCGGATTTCATTGACACCGTGGCGACAACCGTGGGCATCGCCGCCGTCAAGTACGCGGATCTGAGCCAAAATCGCACCAGTAGCTATATTTTTAGCTACGATAAAATGCTGTCCCTCCAGGGCAATACGGCCCCCTATTTGCTCTATGCCTATGTGCGGATCCAGAGCATTAGCCGCAAGGGATCGATTGATTTTGCCGCCGAAGCAATTGAGGATTTACCGATCGCCCTAGGGGATCCCCTCGAACTGGCCCTGGCGAAGCATCTATTGAAATTGGATGAGATCCTAGAGACGATCGCGGAGGAATTGCTGCCCAATCGCCTCTGCGAATATCTCTTTGATCTGAGCAAAAAGTTTAATCAATTCTACGATCGCTGCCCCGTGCTTCAGGCGGAGGAACCGGCGCGATCGTCCCGGCTGCTGCTGTGCGATCTGACGGCCCGCACCCTGAAGCTGGGATTGAACCTGCTGGGTTTGACGACCCTAGATCGAATGTAAACACGGTTGCCGGAGGGGGATTGCTTGGGGGCGCGATCGCGGTTTCTGCGCCCCCCAATCCACCAATCAAGCGGCGGCGACTTGAAAGGGGGCGATGCGTTCGCGGTGGCCACATCCCGATGAAATTCAGCGGTTGCGAACGCCCCCCAGTGACCATCAATTGAGTGTTCGAGTTCAGTCAGATTAGCTAATAGAAATTCCCTGAACCGAACCGGAGCCATTGTCGCCGTTGCGTTCCTCGGGGAAGGTTTCGTAAAACTCGTCCATCAAATCATCGATTTCTTCGATCGCTTGGTTCACATCCAGCCGTAGGGAACCGGTTTCCGGCTTTTCCAGTAGTTCGAGTAACCAGGGGCGCTTCGCCGCGATCGCCCGAACGCCGTCCTTGAGTCCCTGCACGTCCATCGGTTGTCTCCTGTCAGCACTAGCGGTGGCCATTGGCCCCTACGCTCCCGTTGAGCGCAGCAGCGTAACCAATTGTAAACTCTAGTTAAGGAAACCCACCGATTCGCCCGCGCGGCCCTTCCAACTAGTCCCTGGGGCTGGGGGCGTGGGCGAGGGATCCGGCCCAGGTAGACACCCAGTTAAACGTTGAAGGAATACGCCATGCTTGGAAAATTGCGCCTCTCGATTCTATTGCTTGTGGTGGGGGCGATCCTGACGGTGGTTGGGTTTGGGGCCTATGCGGTGGGCAATTCCACCTTGAATTTGGTGGGCTTTTTCTATGGCATTCCCGTGCTGCTGGGGGGGGCGGCCCTCAAGGCGGCGGAACTGAAGCCGGTGCCCTTCAAAACGCCGCCTACGCCGGAGGTGGTGGCCCTGCGCCAAACCCAGGCTACGGCTACCCTCAACCAAATCCGCAAGGATGTGACCCGCTACCGCTATGGCCAGGAGGCCCATTTGGATGTGGCCCTGGAGCGGCTGGGCCTGTCACCGACGGATGAGCAGCGGCCGGTGCTGGCGGCGATCGCGGAGGAGGCGATCGCGGGGGCCTATGCCCTGGTGCTGGAGTTTGAGTCGCCGTTCATCCCCTTCGAGACCTGGCAGGGGAAGCGGGATAAGTTCGAGCGGTTTTTTGGTCCCCAGGTATGCGCGGCGGTTGACGACCTCGGGGGCGATCGCGTGGCCCTGACCCTGACGGTGCAGACGGCGGCGGCGGCGACGACCCCAACGGCGGCCTAGGGCAACGGGCGGGGCGTTTGGGGGGCGGCGGTTTGGCCCAGATCCCTGGCCAGCAGGGCGATCGCAATGAAGGTCACCTGCCCCCAGCGCCCGAGGTTGGCGTCACTGCCCAAAACGTTGGCGGCGATCGCGGGGATGCCCAGCAGGAGATTGGTGGCGGCGAAACCGCCGAAGTAGAGGCCAATGGCAAACCCTTCGCGGCCCAGGGGGACGGCCCCCAACAGGAGGGGAATGGCTCCGTTGAAGAGGGTGCTCCAGCCGACGATGGCCAAAATCAGCAGGACGATGCCGCCGTAGGGACTGGCGAGGATGGCGAAAAATGGCCACAGCATGGCGAGGGCGATCGCGGCTCGCATGAGGGTGCGCCCCAACCCCCACAGGGCGGCGACGGCCCCGGCGGGTACGGCCAGGAAGGCCACCGCAATCCCGGCCCCAAAGGGGATCAGGGCACCGTCGAGGTTAGGAAACCAGCGATCGCCAGCGGCCCCCAGGGTGGCGAACCACAGCCGCAGGGCCATCGCCACGGCCATGCCCAGGACAACAATGGTCAGGTGGGGCAACCGCGATCGCGGGGGGGGCAGGTCTGGCGCGCTGGGCTGGGGAGGCTCGTCCCAGCCGTCCCCCACGGATGCCGGTAGGTCTGGCGGTGAATCTGGGGAGTCCGCCAGTTTTGCGCCGTCGGCGGGAGGTGCTTCGATCGCGAGGGTATTGGCGGGCCGCGCGATCGCCATCAACCCCGCCGCCGCCACCAGCAGAGCCGAACTGCCCCCCAGGGCCACCGCCGCCCCCAAGCTCGCCAGCCACCCCTGCAATGGCCCCGCGATCGCCCCCACCAGGGCCAGGGCAAAGGTCAGCAGACCCATGGCCTGGGGCAGTTGCGACGCGAGGGCATAGTTCCGCAGCAGGGCGATCGCGGGACTGCGGAAGGCGGCCATGGCCACGGCCCACCCCACCAGCACCGCCACCAGCAGAATCGCCACCCCCGGCCCCACCGCCGCCAGCAACGGCAGCCCCATCAACAGCACCGCCGCCACCGCCACGGCGATCGCCACCAGGGGAAATCGACGTTCCAGCCGCCGCCAGTCGCGATCGCTCCACCAGCCCGCCAGGGGTTCGAGGGCCACCGCCAAGCCCGTTTCCAGCAGCAGCACCGACGGCCCCCAGCCCGCCAGCCCCACGGACGCCAACAGATCCGGCAGATAGAGCCGATAGGTCACCCAGGCACAGGCGATCGCCCCCTGGAGAGCCGCCAGGGCAATGACATTCGCCCACAATACCGTCCGCACGACCGCCCGCTGGACCGCCATCGCGCCTTCGCCCCCATCGTCACAACATTCTGGTTCTAACTGAGGTTGTAACCGATCACGATCGCGGTTCTGGGGCAATCTTTCCGCAATCTTTCCGAGGGCTTCGCTGGGTTTCAGGTTTGGTCGCGATCGTTGATGTGGCGCACCGCCGCGATCGCGGCCTACTGACTCCCAGTTTTGGCAAAATCAATAGGAATTAAACCATCGCCGCGCCCTTGGATCTTGGCTCTTAAAATCTTGGCTTTTGAACCTAGGGCCGGAGCGATGGGGCAACGGAACCAATCGTGAAGGAAAACACTGACCATGGGTCGCCAATCCAGACGGAAAGCCCTCGAAAGACACATCAGAAACGTCTTCTTAAACGACGAGATGTTTTCAATTGAAGCCTTCTTGGAGATTCTAGAGGCAGAAATAGATGAACTTTCCGAGTCAAAATGGATCGACGAGGAGGATTATATTTTTGCCGTGGCTGAGCTGCGAGGCCGTCTTGGCATGGTGTTGATTGATCAAGCGGATGAGGTTTATGCCAACGAGGATGCTCGCGCCATGCTGAAAAAGCTATGGCCCGCCGCCTACGAAAAAAACATCATCAGGCTGATTCCGAACATGGTTGAGGATCTGATTGGCGGTGACCGATTTACGATGGGGGTTACGGTTAATGATGATCGTCTTAGAAGGGAGGTTATTCCGCGATTGCCTTGATCCTGGGGAGGATTTCTAGGGCTGGGCCGGGTCCGGGGCGCAGGCTTTTTGCAGTTCACTGAGGACGGTGGTTTCCTCATTTTGAAGCTGTTCGAGGGATTGCACCGCCACTTCGGCGAGGTTGCGATCCTGCTGCTCGACAGCGGTGAGAAATTCGCGGATGGCTTGGCTGGTGTTGCCGTAGAGGGTGCTCAGTTGCGATCGCGCCTCGGTCAGGGGTTCCTCCGACAGGCGCAGGGTTTCGAGGGCTTCAACGGCCTCATCAAACCCCGTGGCGGCGGCCCTCAGGGCGTCTTCTTGGCCCGAGGCGGCGGGGGCGGCGCTGTTATGAACCCCCTGGGCGATCGCCAGGGTCTGGGCACATTGATCGGCTTTGCTGGGGGCGCAGGCACTGAGGAGTAGGGCCACCAGGGGCAGGGGATACAGCTTTTTTTTAAGGTGATTTTTCATGGGGCGATTATTAATTTTTTGGCGTGACTGCTGGCGTGATTGCTGGCGTTAATTGCTCGGTGATCCGTTGCGGGCACAGCGATCGCGATCGCGGTCCAGCAGGGTTTGCAGTTGGGGTGAAATGCCCAGTTGCGCATTGACGAGGAGCCGATCAAATTCCCGGCGATAGTGGGCGGCCACGGTGGGATTTTCGATGATGAGAAGGGTTTCATCATTTTGCTGATCGGCGGCGGCGGACCAGTTGTGGGAACCGACGATGACCGTGCGATCGTCCATGAGGCCAAATTTATGGTGCAGCAAATCCCCCACGGGCAGTGTGGGCACTCCAACGGCGGCGGCGGGGCTGGCCCAGGGGCGGTTACCGGGCTCTAGCTGGCAGTTGCGGTTGGGGCGGGCTGTCCCCAGCAGGTCTAGCCCCTCACTGTAGTCCCGATGGACAAAGCTCGGATCAATTAAGGCCCGCACCTGGACCCCGGCGGCGGCGCGATCGCCCAGCACATCAGCAAGGCGCTGCTCGGAAAAGACAAAGAGGGCCAGATCGACGGAACGCTGGGCCTGGGCGAGGGTGGCCGCGATCGCCCCATTGGTGCCGCTTTCCCAGGGGCGTTTGGGGGAGGTGGGCGAAAATTTCACCGCGATCGTCCCCTGGCCGACGGGGAAGGTTTGGGTGGGGCGGGGCGGTTTTTGCAGCCCAAAGCGGCTGTCGGGCTGGCCGCCGGGACCGTCCCCCCACATCAGGTCAAATTCCTGCCGGAAGCTCGCCGCGATCGCCCCGCTCTCGATCTGCACCAGACTGTTGGGATTGCCCCGCGAGTCGGGCCGCCCCAAATCCCCGTGGATGTCGCTGGTGGTGAAATTGGCTGAAGTGACTAGGGTGAGGCGGCCATCCACCAGAACAAATTTATGGTGCATCAGGCCGCTGCCCTTGGAGCCGTCGGCCCGGTCATCAATCCAGGGAATCCCCGCCTCCGTCAGCATCACCAGGGTGTCGCGCGATCGCACCTCCGCCGCCGACACCTGCCCATCCCCATCCGCATCCCCGAGCCGCCGATAGTCCTCAATGCGCCCGCGATCGCGCTCCGGCAGGGCCGCCAACTCCCCATCGCCATAGCTACTCCAGGGGCGGGCATAGTCATTTTCGAGGATCACCCGCACCCGCACCCCCGCTCGCTGCCGTTCGATCAGGGCCGCCGCGATCGCCGGGAGCCGCAACTCCTGCACTGCCACCTCAATACTCGTTTTCGCCTGGGCGATCGCCGCCAAAATCACCGCCTCCAGATCATCCCCCGGCCGTTCAATCCGCCGGTAGCGATCGCCATAGCGGCCCGATCGCGCTTGATTAAACCACACCTGCACCTGCGGATCCTGGGGCAACGGCGACAGAACCTCATCCGCCTCCGCCGTCAGGGCAGGGCCAGCCGCCAGGGGCAGAGCCCCCCCCGAGGACCAACGCACCGCCAGGGGCCGCGCCACCAACCAGCCCCCCAGCGCCGCCACCCCCAGGGCGATCGCCCAACCCCATCGACCCATGGCCCCCTGCCCCCAACCGGCGCGATCGCGTCCGACCGCCTAGCTAGCGGCCTTCACGCACTCCTCCACCAGGGCCGCCACCTTATCCGCCTCCTGCCAACCCAGGATTTCCGTCACCTTCTTCTCCAGGTTCTTGTAGCTGCGGAAAAATTCAGCGATTTCATCCAACCGGTGCGGGGCCACATCCGCCAGGGACTTCACCCCCGCGTAGCGCGGATCGGCGGCGGGCACGCACAGGATCTTCTCGTCGCGATCGCCCCCATCAATCATCTCCAAAAAGCCAATGGGCCGCGCCGCAATCACACAGCCCGGAAACGTGGGCTCATCCATGATCACCATGCCATCGAGGGGATCCCCATCGTCCGCCAAGGTGTTGGGGATAAAGCCATAGTCAAAGGGGTAGCGCACGGACGAAAACAGGACGCGATCAAGGGCAAACGCCTGCATGTCCTTATCGAACTCATATTTGTTCTTGCTACCGCCGGGGATTTCCACCAGCACATTGACCAGACCGGGCTTCGGTTGGGCGGGAATCAGCGCTAAGTCCATAGGTTCGTCGCAACAATTGCTTAAAGGTGCTTAAAGGATCCGTCAACGGTTGAGGCCCTGGGGGAGTTGCCGCGATCGCGCCCCGACCACCGCGCCCAACCCAGCGATCGCCAAGGCCGAATTCGACGGCCCGATCCCTTGGGTTAGCCCCCCAGTCTGCGCCCTACATAATCGCACTAAATGTCGCATCCTGTAAGCGCCGGGGTCTCGTCCCCCACGGCCCCCGCCCCCGCCACAACCGTTGCGGGCCAGGGCTATCGGCGACCATTCAACTCCACCGTTCCCGGCAGCGGCGGCCCCCCCGGCAGCGTGGCCGAAAAGGACACCACCGCCGCCGCAGGCAGCACCAGGGTCAGCAGCGCAATGGAAGAACCAATCAATTGGGCAAAGGCGGACGGGGGAACTTGCCCCCCGCCAGGGTGAGGATCTACATCCGCGTCCGGGGCAGGGGATCGGTCTATGGGGCCAGCGCCATCCATGGGAAAAACACTCTAACGATTCAGCCTAAAGACTCAGCCTAGCGAACGATGGGCTCCCCGAGGCCGGGGGCAAACCGCGATCGCGGCGCAATCGAACCCTAGGCCAGCAAGTGAGGGGATCAAATCCGGATATTTCCTCCCCATTATCCTAACCATTTTGGCCGGATCCACCGTCAAGGTCGCCACATTCCTAGGGCCTTCCTTGCCAAACCGCTCCAAACCGCGATCGCCCCGGCCCCCGCTCTACTTCGTCGTCATCGTAAACGCCCCATCCCACTCCTCCGACGGCGGCGTCGTCAAATAATGCTGACAGCGGCTCAACTGGAGAGATGCCGCCTTATCCCCATGGTCAATCTCCATCACCCGCGCAAATTCCCCCATCGCCAGGGCAAACTGCCGATTGAGGTAATACTTACGCCCCTCCGCATAATGGCCCAGGATCTCAATCTTGGAATCCGCGATCGGGCGGGCCAAATCCCCCTCGCGGATGCCCACCACCTCATAGACCGACACGGGGCGATTCTTGCCCTTCACCTTAATGAAATCCAGCTCCCGCGCCCAAAGCTTCTCGGGGCCGCATTTGAGGTAGGTGCTCTCACTAATCAAAATATCGCAGCCGTACTGTTTAGTTGCCCCCTCCAGCCGGGAGCCGAGGTTCACCCCATCGCCGATCGCGGTGAACTCCATCCGCCGACTCGAGCCAATGTTGCCGCTGATTACCTCATCGGAATGGAGGCCAATGCCAATGCTGATGGGGCTCTTATCCATGGAAATGCGGCGATTATTAAAGTCCACCAGCCGATGGCGCATGTCCACCGCCGTTTGCACCGCCATCCAGGCGTGGTCCTCCAGGGGCAGCGGCGAGCCAAAGACCGCCATGATCGCATCGCCGATGTATTTATCCAGGGTGCCCTTGTGCTTGAAGACCGCATCCACCATGGATTCGAAGTACTCGTTGAGCATGGCCACCACCTCTTCGGCGGTCATGGATTCCGTCAGGGTGGTGTAGCTGCGGATGTCCGAGAACAGGACCGACACTTCCTTGCGATCGCCCCCCATCTTGGTTTCGCCGCTGGCCAGAAGCTGCTCGGCGAGCTCCTGGGTCATGTAGCGATACATGGTGCTCTTGAGGCGTTTTTCGTCGCTGATGTCCTCCATGACAATCAACGCGCCGCGCACCTGGGTAGGATCCGTTGCATCCGCGATCGAGTTCAGGGACAGGTTGACGCTATGTTCCGTTTCCGGCTCCGGCTCGGGCTCCGGTTCCGGCGCGGGGGGCGGGGCCTCGGCCCACAGGTCATCGAGATCCCCTGGGGCCGCCGCTGGCGGGGCCGCCGCTGGTGCGGAAGCGGTCGCCGGGGCGGGGGTGGCCTTAGCCGCGCCAGAGCCCCCCAGGAGTGACGGCAGCAGGGTTTGGTCGGGATAGTATTGCTGGCGGTTGCGCTCATCGCCGGACAGGGCCGCCCCGAGCCATTGGGAAAAGCGATTTTCCGCCTGGGATTCTTCCTTGTCCTTGATCCGCAGGGTCTCGGCGATCATCAACCCTTCGATCACATCCTCCGGCGCGAGGCCCAGCAGTTCCTTCGCCCGTTCATTGGCGGCAATGATCCGCCCGTTGCGATCGGTGGAAATGACGCCATCGGAGAGCGATCGCAGGATATCCTTCTGCATTTGCTCCTGCTGCTTCACCTCCGCGAAGAGCTTGGCATTTTGCAGGGCCACCCCCGCCTGAATATTAAAGGTCTCCATGAAATCCTGATCGCCCCGGTTGAAGCTGGCCTTCCAGCATTCCGGCGCGTGGGGCCAATCGTTGGGATCATAGGCCCCGTAATCCCCCTGGCGCTTTTTGTTAATGAGCTGGGTGACGCCGATCAAGGCCCCGTCGGAGTTGAACACGGGCATACACAACATGCTGCACGTGCGGTAGCCGCTCTTGCGATCGGTTTCCTGGGAGGTTTCGGAATCCGGGTGGTCGTACAGGTCAAAGGGGATCAGCAGGGGCTGCCGCGATCGCGCCACCTGGGCCGCAAAGGACGTGCCATCGACGGGGATGCGGTATTCCATGAGCTGCCCCTGGATGGGGATTTTGGTCCACAGCTCCTCCTTCACGTCATCGAGCAGCCATAGGGTGCTGCGATCGGCCTGCATCAACTCCTTCGCCTGGTTCATCACGTTGGCGAGGGTTTCCTCCAGGTCGAGGCTGCTCTTGCTGAGGGCTTCGGTGGCCTTCATCAGGGCGGTGGCGGCCCGCTGGCGCTGGACGGCGGCGTAGAAGGCTTTGGAGGATTCGAGGATCAGGCGAATCGAGGGGGCAAATTCCAGGAAAACCTGTTCATCGTCTTCGGTGAACCCTGCCAGGTCGATTTTGTCGTCGAGGGCCAGGTCGGCGCGATCAATCAGATCCCGCTTGAGTTTGTTGATCAGTTGCACCACGGCCACGAGATCCCCGTGCTCATTGAGCAGGGGCATCACCAGCATGGTGTAGGTGCGGTAGTGGTTTTGCTGGTCGAATTTTTTGGCGGCGGCCGATCGCGGGTCGTCGTAGAAATCGTAGGGAATATTGACGGCGCGGCGGAAGGTGGCCACCTCCCCGGCGATGCCGACGGTGGCGGGGAAGCGCAGTTCCGGGGCTCCCTTGGCCACCTTGGACCAGAGTTCGTTGCGCTCTTCGTCGAGCAGATAGATGGTGGTGCGATCGGCGCTGAGGAGTTCGCCCGTCTTGAGGCTGATGGACTCGAGCATTTCCTCGAGGACCGCCTCAAAGCCCCCCTGGCTGTCGTCGAGGACATCCAGCATCGAGAGGGTTTGGTTGACGACGCCGAGTTTGGCCTCAACGCCGGAGACCACCTGTTTGAAGGTGTCGCGCTTGAGGGGGGCCAGGAGGGACTTAAAACTTCCCTTGCGGGCGACGACGAGGCCACCGCCCAGGGAGGAGTCCGATTGGTTGGGGCTGGGGCTTGGGGCGGGGGTTGGGGCGGGGCTGCTGGGGCTGCCGCTGGGGTTGATATCGACGGTTACGGCGTCGCGATCGCGGGGTTTTACGTTGTGGATTGAGGGTTCATGGGCCGTCGCCTCGCGGGTGGGTGTCTCAGCAGACACGTCTACGACGGTAGCTTCCAAGACGGGACCGGGCGTGGGGGGTTGTTTGGAAGACGGTGAGGTCATAGATGCGGGGGGTGGACGAAGGACGAGGTCGTGGGGGCCGTGCCTAACGCCCTGCGTCCAGAGGACAGGACGTACACGCCCTAGTTTATTGGTGACGTTTGGCTTCCCACAAGGCGATCGCGCGATCGCGGGGCGGTGGGACTAGGGCAAGTGAAGGGGGCGAGGGGTTGAATTTTTGTCTCAATCTTAGGATGAATTCCGGGAATTTTCCCGGAGGGGCTGGGGGGATGGGTCGGGGGGAGGATCCGGAGCGGAGCCGCTGGGAGTTTAGTATGGGCGCAAAGGGAAATTGGCTGTGTGATGGGTTTTACGATCGCCGGGGACGGTCTTGCCGCTAGGGCACCGTGCCGGGGCGTCCGGATCCAGGCCATGGATGTTGAGAGGATGCCTAGAATTCTAGCCTGCTCCCCTGGGGTGGATCGGGGCGGTCCCTAGGGGGTGGGTTGCCGGAGGCTGGCGGCGCGATCGAGGAGGGAGTCGGCAAAGGCGCTGGCGGCGGCGAGGGTGTGGGCTTCGTCGGTGCGATCGCCCAGGGCACCGCTGGCGAGTTGGGCCAGTTCGATGCGGCGGCGATCGGGATCGAGCATGGTCAGACGCACGACGGTGCGGACGCTTGGGCTGGGGTCTGCACCGGGCGGCGGGGGCTGATCGGGGGCGGGATCGGCGGCGGGATCGGGGGTTTGGATGGTGCGTTTATCGACGCGGTAGTGGCGATCGGCCATGGCGGCGACGATGGGCTGGTGGGTGACGCACAGCACCTGGTGATGCTGGGCCAGTTGGTGCAGTTGTTGGGCGATCGCCTGGGCGACGCGGCCCGAGACGCCGGCATCAATTTCATCAAAAATCAAGGTTTCCACCGGATCCACCTGGCTGAAGCAGGTTTTGAGGGCCAGGAGAAAGCGGCTCATTTCCCCCCCGGAGGCGGTGTCCTGGAGGGGTTGGAGGGGTTCGCCCGGATTGGGGCTGAAGCAGTAGATGATGCGATCGCGGCCCTGGGGGGTGGGGGCGATGTCCTCGAAGGACACCTGGAATTGCACCTGATCCATGCCTAGGGGGGCGATCGCGGCGGTGAGGCGGGCTTCGAGGGTGTGGGCGGCGGTTTGGCGCAGGCTGCGGAGGCGATCGCAGGCGGTTTCGAGGGCTTGGCGGGTGCGATCGCGCTCCTGTTCTAATTTTTCTAGGGTGGAATTTTGGCCGTCATTGTCCCCCAGCAGATTTTCCAGTTCCCGCTGGCGGGCGATCGCATCGGCCAGGTCGGGGCCATATTTCCGGCAGATGATTTTTAGGGTGGCGAGGCGATCGTTGACGGTTTCGAGGCGCTGGGGATCCCCTTCGAGGTCCGTGCCGTAGCGGTGGATGTCCTGGCCCGCCGCCACCACCTGGGCCAGGGCGCTGCTGACCATTTCGAGGGTGCCCGCAAGGCGATCGTCGTAGGGCAACATTTGCGAAAGGACCGCTTCCGCCTTGCCCAGCAGGTCGGCGCAGGCGCGATCGTCCCCCTCGCCGCCATAGAGCAGTTGATACACCTGGTAGCTGTGCTGTTGCAGTTCGACGGCGTGGCTGAGGCGATCGCGCTCCTGGGTCAGTTGGATCAGCTCCTGGGGATCGTCCAACTGGGCAGTTCGCAGTTCGGTCAATTGAAAGGCTAAAAATTCCCGCTGTTCCTTCTGGGAGGCGATCGCGGTGCGGTGTTGATCGAGGGCCTGCTGGGCGGCGCGGGCGGCGGCGTGGGCGGTGGCGACGGTTTGGCGCGCCTTGAGGAGTTTCGGGCCGCCGTAGTCATCGAGCCAATCCCGCTGGCAGTTGCCATCCATCAGGGCCGCCGTTTGCCCCTGGGCGGCGATTTCCACTAGGCGATCGCGCAGGCGCAGGACCGTTGCCTTGGGGGTAATGCGGCCATTGACCCGCAGGCGGCTGCGAACCGTGGGGCGGCCCTTGGGGCTTTTGGGCTCCGTCAGGGTCAGATCCACCGCGCAGGTGAGGCGATCGCCCGCCACCGCAATTCCGAGCTCTGCTTCAAGCCACTGGCGCAATTCAGCAGACAGGGCAAATTCCGCCGTGATCGCCGCCGCTGTCGCCCCACTGCGGATACTGCGAACCGTCGTCCGGCCACCGAGCACCGCATCAATGGCATCGAGCAGAATCGACTTGCCCGCCCCCGTTTCCCCCGTCAGCACATGGAGCCCCCGGCCAAACTCCACCGTCAGGGCATCAATCAGGGCAAAATTTTCAATCTTGAGGGACAGCAGCATAGGGCCAACGGGGAATGCGCGGAACCAGAACCAGTCAGCGGCCCCCGCAAACCGTTCTAGTCTATCGGGGTGCGCCCCTTCGCAAACGTCGCCGCCGCACGGAAGGGGAAACGGGGATTGTTACAATAGTTTTCAATCCAAGGTTTGCATACCTTGACGCCCATCCCCCGTTTTCCGATTCGAGCCCCAACCGCGAGCGTTTGCGCCAGCCCCATGAGCGTTTCTCCCCAGCCCTTGACCGCCGCCGCCGTCCGTGAAGTCGGAGCCAACGGCAGTCCGCGATCGCGCGATCGCGCCCCCCACTACGACCCGGCCACCATCGAAGCCTACTACCGCCGTCGGCCCTTCGCTGCCCTGGGTCGCGCGATCGCGGTGCTGACCCCCTGCCTGTGGTTTGCCCTCCAGGTGTGGCTCGATCAAAAATTTGGGCGCATCAAAGCCAACGAAAGCCGCCGCGCCCAAAGCCTGCGGGAACTGCTCACCACCCTTGGCCCCGCCTTCATCAAAATTGGCCAAGCCCTCTCCACCCGCCCCGATCTCGTTTCGCCGGTCTACCTGGAAGAACTCACCCACCTTCAGGACCAACTGCCCCCCTTCCCCAACGAAATCGCCTACCGGTTCATCGAAGAGGAACTCGGCGCACACCCCAGCGCTCTCTATGCGGAACTGAGCCCCAGCCCCCTCGCCGCCGCCTCCCTCGGGCAGGTCTACAAGGGCAAGCTCAAAAGCGGCGAAACCGTAGCCGTGAAGGTGCAGCGCCCCGGTCTGACAGCCCAGATCGCCCTAGATATTTACCTGCTGCGGCAAATCGCCAAGTGGGCCAAGGCCAATATCCGTCGCCTGCGCAGCGATTTGGTGGCGATTACGGACGAATTTGCCGCCCGCATTTTCGAGGAAATGGACTACACCCAGGAAGGCGAAAACGCCGAACGCTTCCGGGATCTGTACGGCCATCTGCCGGAAATTTATGTGCCGTCGATCTATTGGGAATTCACGGGCCGCCGCGTTCTGACGATGGAATGGATTGACGGCACCAAGCTCACCAATCTGGAGGCGATCGCGCGGCAGGGCATCGACGCGGGCCATCTGGTGGAAGTGGGGGTGCAATGCTCCCTGCGGCAGTTGCTCGAACATGGGTTTTTCCATGCGGATCCGCACCCCGGCAACCTGCTGGCGACCCCCGCTGGAAAATTGGCCTACCTGGACTTCGGCATGATGAGCCAGGTGAAACCCCAGCAGCGCTATGGCCTGATCGAGGCGGTGGTCCACATGGTCAACCGCGACTTTAGCAATTTGGCGAAGGATTACGTCAAGCTGGAATTTTTGACGGAAGACACGGATCTGGTGCCCATTTCCGCCGCGTTGGGGGAAGTGTTTGGCAATGCCTTGGGGGCCAGCGTGGCGGAGCTGAATTTCAAGAGCATCACCGATCAGCTTTCGGAGGTGATGTACGAATATCCCTTCCGGGTACCGGCCTACTATGCCCTGATCATTCGGTCCCTGGTGACGCTGGAGGGCATTGCGATCGGGGTGGATCCGGACTTTAAGGTGTTGAGTAAAGCCTATCCCTACATTGCCAAACGGCTGCTGACGGATCCGTCGCCGGAGCTGCGGGCGTCGTTGCAGGATTTGCTGTTCCGCGATGGGCAGTTCCGCTGGAATCGCCTGGAAAATCTCCTGCGCAATGCCAAGGACAGCAGTGATTACGATTTGAATGAGGGGCTCGATCGCGCCCTGGAGTTCCTGTTTTCCGATCGCGGGGAGTTCATCCGCGAACAGATTGTGGTGCGGCTGGTGGAAGCGATTGAACAGTCGGGCCAGGGGGCGGTGCGATCGTTTGTGCAAACCTGGGGGCCGCGTCTGGGCTGGTCGGCTCCGGGGGCGGCGCGATCGCCCGATGGGGAAAATGACGCCCTCCAGCGGCTCCAAAATATCTGGGGTTTGTTGCAGGAGACGCCGGGATTTGATCGGATGAAGTTTGCCCAAATGCTGGCGAAGCTGTTGGTGCGGCCCGAAACCCAGCAGATGGGGCAGCAAATTGCCGGGGAACTGGCCCAGCGGGCGATCGCGCGGTTCGTGCGGGATGTGCTGCTGCGGGACAATCCGGAGGCGATCGCGGCGGGGCGACCCAGACCGGGGGGATATCCGGGGCGATCGCTGCCCCCGGCGGCCCTGGGGATGGGAGGATCCTCAACCCCCTGGCCCTAGGAGGATCGTAGGGGTGAATTGGGGGGGCGTTCGGCCACCGGCCGGGGACAGGGCGTAAAATTTTTTCGGAGACCTCGCCCTGCCCACCCGTTGAGATAAGAGACATATCATTTCATGATCTATCCCCCTATCACCCCCCAAAATCTTCCAATCCTGCACCGTTTTTCTGGCCCCTCGACCTTCGCCCATCCCTGGCGCGCGATCGCGGGGATCCTCATCACCCTCGTCGCCACGATTGGCACCTGGCTGGGCAGCGCCGCCCCCGCGATCGCCACGGGCGTGTACGAAATGCCCCCCCTAGAGGCCGACACCCTGGTGATCGACGAGGCCAAACTCTTTAGCCGCATCAACAAGGGCAACCTGGAACGGGGCCTGCGAGACATCGCCGACGACACCGGCGTTACCGTGCGGTTCGTCACCTTCCGGCGGCTGGACTACGGCGAAACCATCGACAGCTTCAACGACGAACTCTTTGAAACCTGGTACCCGGACGCCGAAACCCAGGCCAACCAAATCCTGATGTCCCTGGATGTGGTTACCAATAATTCCGCCATCCGCGTGGGGCCGGGGGTGAATGATCGCCTGCCCGCCGCGATCGCCACCAGCATCGCCCAGGAAACCCTGCAAGTGCCCATCCGCGACGGCAACTATAACGAAGCCTTTCTAGATGCCAAGGATCGCCTCGCCGCCGTCCTCAGCGGCCAAGAGGATCCCGGTCCGCCCGTGGTGGAAAGCAAAATTTCCGTAGAAAGCACCTATAAAAAAGCCGAAGAGACCGATCGCGGCGGCGCAACCATCATCGTCGTCGTCCTGCTGATCCTGGCGACGGCCATCCCCATGGTTACCTACTACGCCTACCAGCGTTAGGCCCGTCGGCCCCGTGGGGCCACACCCGTCCGGCGAGGGAGATCCCATCCCTCGTTTTTTTTGCCCCATGGTCCGCCCCAGAACGGGCCTAGGGCTTCCCGAACGGAACTTTTTGGGGGGTGATACGGTGGCAAGGAGAGGGGCCGGGGCGATCGCACCCCACCCCAGCCCCCCAGCCCCGTCCCGCCGCCCCCTCGACCCGCACCCCGGTTTCGGTCCTACCCTATGGCCTTCCCTAACCCGTTCTTCACATCGTCCGGTACCCGGCGATCGGTGCGGTTGCGCTGGTTTTTGGTCATTCCCTTTGTCCTACAGATTTTTGGGGCGGTGGCGGCCACGGGGGCCTTGTCCCTCCGCAACGGCCGCAGCGCCGTCACTGAACTGGGCACCAAACTCAGCCAATCCCTGGCGGAGCGGATCGAAGAGCAGGTGCAGGATTATTTCAAAACGGCCCAGTTGATGCTGCACAACTCCGCCGTGGCGATCCAGCAGGGGGGGCTCGATCCCAATGATTTTCAGCGGCTTCAGCCGTTCCTCTGGGAGCAGGCGGCCCTGTCGCCGGTGGTCAAAACCCTCTATTTCGTGAATCCGGCGGGGTATTTGCTCCAGGTGGAACGCCAGGGGGTGCCATCCATTTCGGTGCGGACGGCGGCGACGGCTCCCAATTGGGAGGTGTATCAGGCGAATGAGACGGGCGATCGCGGGCCGTTGCTGCGGCGGGAACCCTTTGATCCGCGCGATCGCCCCTGGTACCAAACCACGATCACCCAGGGGGAACTCACCTGGTCATCGGTGTATGTGTTTGCCAATCCGACGGTGCCCGGTATCACCGGCGCGCGGCCCCTCTACGATCGCGATGGCCAGTTGACGGGGGTTTTGGCCCTGGATTTGCAACTGACGGAGATCGATCGGTTCCTCAAACGGGTGGCCCGCAATCTACCTGGCCAGGTGGAAATTGTCGATGGCACGGGCAAATTGGTGGCCAGCTCCACGGATGCGCCGGTCTATGCGGGATCTGGGGCGGCGGCCCGTCGCCTTGGTCCGGGCGACAGCGCCGATCCCCTCCTGCGGGCCACGGGGCGGACGGTGCAGCTTGCCCTGGCCAGGGGCCTGACGGAGCGCCAACGGACGGCGGTGATTGATCCGGAGACGGGCGATCGCCTGTTCATTGAATTGGTGCCGCTGGCGGGGCCGGGGCCGCGATCATGGCTGGCGGCGGTGATTTTATCGGAGGATCAAATGCTCGCCCGCATCGGTGATCAAACCCGCTGGACGATCATTCTCTGTTCGGCGGCGACGGCGCTGGCGGCCCTGCTGAGCGTCCTGACGGCCCGGTGGCTGGCCCAACCCATCTCCCGCTTTAGCGGCGCGGCGGAGGCGATCGCCCGGGGCCAGTTGGATCAGCGGCTCCCCCCCAGCGCGATCGCGGAACTGTCGGAATTGGCCACCACCTTCAATGGCATGGCCGATCGCCTCGCCGAAACCTTCGCCGCCTGGGAAACCGCCAAGGACAAGCTCGAACGGGCGATCGCCGAGCGCACCACCGACCTGCGCTACTCCGAAGAACGGTTCGCCACCGCCTTCCGCATGAGCCCCTACCCCATCGCCATTAGCCTGCTGCCGGAGGGCACCCTCATTGAGGCCAATGACAGTTTTTTGATGGCCCTGGGGCGATCGGCGGCGGAGGTGATCGGCAAAACCGCCGATGAATTGAACATTTGGCACGATCCTCGGGAGCGCGATCGCGTCCTGCTGGCGGTGCGGCAACGGGGGCGCGCCATCGGCCAGGAGGTGAGCCTACGGACCGGCGACGGCCAGCGGCGGCTGGTGCTGGTGTCCGCCGAACCGATCCGCCTCGACGATCGCGATTGCATCCTCTGGGTGGGCAACGACATCACCGAACGCAAGCGGGCCGAAGATGCCCTGCGCCAGAGCGAACGCTACCTGCGCCTGATCCTCGACAGCATTCCCCAGCACGTGTTCTGGAAAGATACGGACCTGCGCTTCTTGGGCTGCAACAAAAATTGGGCGATCGCCGCCGGTTTCCGATCGCCCGAAGAGGTGGTAGGCAAAACCGACTTTGATCTACCCATTGACCCCGCCGCCGCCGCCGCCTTCCAGGAACAGGACCGCCGCGCCATCGAACTTGATCGCCCCATCTTCCACGCGATCGCCCCGAAACTGCGCCCCGACGCCACCGGCGAAACCATCTGGCTCGACATCAGCAAAATCCCCATCCACGACGACCACGGCCACGTCATCGGCATCCTCGGCGTCATCGAAGACATCACCCTCCGCCGCCGCGCCGAAACCGCCCTCGAAATCGAGCGGGAAAAATCCGAACGGCTTCTGCTCAATATCCTGCCGCGCCCCGTGGCCGATCGCCTCAAGGAGGAGCCCAACCTCGTCCAGAGCGGCGAACTGCGCGCCCCCATCGCCGATCAATTTGACGAAGTGGGCATCCTCTTTGCGGATATCGTCGGCTTCACCCCCCTGGCGGCCCGCCTCTCACCCATCGAAATGGTGACCTGGCTCAACCGCATCTTTTCCGGCTTTGACACCCTCGCCGACGACCTGGGCCTCGAAAAGATCAAAACCCTGGGGGATGCCTACATGGTGGCGGCGGGGCTCCCGACCCCCCTCGCGGATCCCGCCGAGGCGATGGCGGACATGGCCCTGGCGATGCAGGGGGTGATCCGCCAATTTGAGGGGGAATTTGAGGGGCGCTTCCAGCATCCGCTCCAGATCCGCATTGGCATGAATGTGGGGCCGGTGGTGGCGGGGGTGATTGGCCTGAAGAAGTTTATCTATGACCTGTGGGGCGATACGGTCAATGTGGCCTCGCGCATGGAATCCCAGGGGGAACCGGGCCACATTCAGGTGACGGAATTGGTCTATGGGCGGCTGCGCGATCGCTTCATCTTCGAGCGGCGGGGGGAAATTGTCGTGAAGGGACGTGGCCCCATGATGACCTACTGGCTACGGGGGCGGCGGGACGTCCCTAACTAGGATTTCAGGCAAGGAAATTCAGGCGGGAAAATATCGTCACTTCGCAGCACAAATAGCCGGTTCGCCACTGCGGAAACTGCGGGGAAATGCCCTAGGAAGGGTTGCATTGGCCATAGTCTCCCCTGTCGGCCCCTCGGGCGATCGCGGCTCAGCGGCTAAACTGATGGACAAGCATTCTCGGAAGCTGCCATGGTTGCCACTCCTCCCCCCCACGTCATCACCTGGCAAAAACTGCCCGACGACTTTCCCCTGCCGAACGGCCCCGTGGATAGCATCGCACAGCCCGCGATCGCCGCAGCCCTTACCGAAAGCCTGCGCATTGCCAACCGCCTCCCCGCCCATGGCTTCACCTGCACCAATTACGGCATTTGTGCCACCCTCAACGGCAAAATGGTTGTCAAAGCCCCTGACTGGGCCTATGTTTCCCGCATCACCGTGCCACGGGAGGAAATTAACCGCAGCTACACCCCCCAGCTCCAGGGAGATATTCCCGCGATCGTCTTAGAATTTTTGTCAGAAACCGAAGGCACGGAATATTCAATTAAATCCACCTATCCGCCCGGAAAATTCTTCTTCTATGGGCAGATTCTCCAGGTGCCAAACTACGGAATCTTTGATCCTAAAACGGGGAGTCTAGAACTTTATCGCCCAGAAAATCCCGGCTCCCCCTACCAACTGCAGTCCCCCGATCGCCAAGGCAGATTCTGGATTCCTGAACTGGAGCTATTCCTTGGCCCCTGGCAGGGGGAATGGGAAAACCTCCAGGGCCATTGGCTGCGCTGGTGGGATGCGGCGGAAAATTTGCTCCTCTGGGGGCCAGAGCAGGTTGCCCTGGAACAGCGGCGGGCTGAACAGGAACGAGAACGGGCCGAACGGCTGCTGGCTCAACTGCGGGCGGCGGGCCTGGAACCGGAGGATTAGCAGGCTTGTGGCTCAGCCGATCGCGGCCCCAAAACGCCGAAAAATAGGAGCCCGAACAGACTTGAACATAAAAGCAGGATCCCGCCCAAGCGAGATCCCCAAACCGATCGCAAAACTGATGGCAAAATCGATCGCGGGCGATCGCCCCAAATCCTAGGGAGATCCTCAGGATCTAAGGGGCCGGACAAATTTCCCCAAGGGCATCGAGGCAAACGGTCGCTTCCCCATGGCCAGGAATCCACGCCACCCACGCCTGGGGAGCCGACTGGCACAGCAGCAGGGCCGATTCACCGCTCCATTCCTGGGGCAACACCTGCAACTGCACCCACTGGCCAGCCTGGAGATCCTGACGGGGATCAAGATCCAAGCGGCAATTTCCAGAAAAGGCGCTGGGGGCAATCATGGGATCAAGGACACGGGCCATGGGTCAACGCTCCTTAGGCGAAGGGGGGCGACAGGGAAAGGCTGGCGCTTGAAAAAGCTGCACATTTTTTCAGGCTGTCTGTATCGAGGATGACGAAATGATGACATTTTCGTCAAGGGAACGTCGCAGAACGTTACGGCGGGGCGCGGGGCGATCGCCTGTGCAAGAATGGGGTAGCGGGGGCGAGTGGGCCTCTGGGCGCTGAAATTGGCTTTTGATGTGAGGGTTGGGGCAGCCGTGGGTGGGCGGGCCGGTGCGCCGTGGGGCGGGTGCGATCGCCGGGCGGCTGGGGATAGTTGGCATGGTTCTGCGATAGGTAAGGAGGGATGGACCGATGGCGATCGCGACGGTGAATCCTGCAACGGGGGGTTTAGTGAAGTCGTTCGAGGCGATCGCGCCTCCGGTCTGGTTAGGGAAGGTGGAGGGGGCGGCGGCGGCGTTTGAGATCTATCGCAGGACGACGTTTGAGCAACGGGCGGCGTGGCTGCATCGGGCGGCGGAAATTCTGGAGCGTGATCGCGATCGCTTGGCGGCCCTGGCGACGCTGGAGATGGGTAAACCGCTGGCGGCGGCGATCGCGGAGGTGGAGAAGTGTGCCCTGGTGTGCCGGTTCTATGGCGATCGGGCGGCGGCGTTTTTGGCGGATGAGGTGATCGAAACGGATGCGGGGTCTAGTTATGTGACCCATCAACCGCTGGGGGCGATCCTGGCGGTGATGCCTTGGAATTTCCCCTTTTGGCAGGTGTTTCGCTTTGCGGCTCCGGCCCTGATGGCGGGGAATGTGGCCCTGCTGAAACATGCGTCCAATGTGCCCCAGGTGGCCCTGGCGATCGAGGCGGTGTGGGCGGAGGCGGGCCTGCCGGAGGGGGTGTTTCAAACGCTGCTGGTGGGGGCGGATCAGGTGGCGGCGATCGCGGCGGACCCTCGGATCAAGGCGGCGACGCTGACGGGGAGCGAACCGGCGGGGGCGAGCTTAGGGGCGGCCTGCGGCGCGGCGCTGAAAAAGGTGGTGCTGGAGCTGGGGGGCAGTGATCCGTTCATCGTGACGGAGACGGCGGACCTGGCGGCGGCGGTGCGGACGGCGGTGGTCGGGCGGCTGCTCAATAATGGCCAGTCCTGCATTGCGGCGAAGCGGTTCATCCTATTGGAGGCGATCGCGGATGAGTTTTTAGATCGGCTAACGGCGGCGTTTGCGGCGGTGCGGGTGGGGGATCCGATGGATCCGGCGGTGGACCTGGGTCCCCTGGCGACGGCGGCGATCGCGGATGAGTTGGATCAGCAGGTGCGGGGGGCGATCGCGGCGGGGGCTAAGGCCATCATTGGCGGCGATCGCGCGGCTCTGGTGGCCCAGTTGCCGGAACCGCTGCGGGGGGGCAGTTTCTATCCGGCCACGATTTTGACGGATATCCCCGAGGGCTGCGCTGCCCGTCAGGCGGAATTTTTTGGCCCCGTGGCCCTCACCTTTCGGGTGCCGGATTTCGATGCCGCGATCGCCCTGGCCAATGATATTCCCTTCGGTCTCGGGGCCAGTTGCTGGACCCAAAACCCGGCCGAAATGCACCGCGCGATCGCGGATCTCGAAGCGGGCAGCGTCTTCATCAATGGCCTCGTCAAATCCGATCCACGGCTCCCCTTCGGTGGCATCAAGCGATCGGGCTACGGCCGCGAACTCAGTCGCCAAGGCATCCAGGAATTTGTCAATATCAAAACAGTCTGGATCGCCTAACCCCAGGTGCCAATTTTCCTAGCTAAACCACTACTTCTAATCTCCACAATTCACGACTTGAGACAAGGGATTTAAGCCCCTTGTGACCACACCCAAAAGTCTTCTATTCCAGACCCTAGAAGCCTCTTAAATTCCATCAAATTTCCTCCAGTCCTCAGCAAAAATTCGCCCAAAACTCCCTCTATGAATACCGCAGAACTACTCGTCCAATGCCTCGAAAATGAAGGGGTCCGCTACGTTTTTGGCCTACCGGGCGAAGAGAATTTGCATGTGCTCGAAGCCCTCGGCCAATCCTCCATCCAATTCATCACCACCCGCCATGAACAGGGAGCCGCCTTCATGGCCGATGTGTACGGACGCCTCACGGGCCAAGCGGGGGTCTGCCTGTCCACCCTCGGTCCCGGCGCAACTAATTTGATGACCGGCGTCGCCGATGCCAACCTCGATGGCGCGCCCCTCGTCGCCATTACCGGCCAAGTGGGCACCGATCGCATGCACATCGAGTCCCATCAATACCTCGATTTGGTGGCCATGTTTGCGCCGGTTACGAAATGGAATAGCCAGATTGTGCGACCCAGCAACACGGCGGAAATTGTCCGCAAAGCCTTCAAGCGCGCCCAGAGCGAAAAGCCCGGTGCCGTCCACATTGATCTTCCGGAAAATATCGCCGCCATGCCCGCCGATGGGGTACCCCTCAAACGCGATCGCCAGGACAGCACCTTCGCATCCTTCGCCAGTTTGAATGAGGCCGCCGCCGCGATCGCCAAGGCCACCTACCCTCTGATTTTGGCGGGCAATGGGGTCATTCGTGGAAAGGCCAGCGACGCACTCACGGAATTTGCCACCCGCCTGAATATTCCTGTTGCCAACACCTTCATGGGCAAAGGGGCCATTCCCTACACCCATCCCCTGGCCCTGTGGACCACGGGCCTACAGAAGCGCGACTACATTAGCTGCGGTTTTGATCGCGCCGATCTCGTCATTGCCGTTGGCTACGATCTGGTGGAATATTCCCCGAAAAAGTGGAATCCCAATGGCGAAATTCCCATTGTCCACATCGGCATGACCCCTTCCGAAATTGACAGTAGCTACATTCCCATTGTGGATGTGGTGGGCGAGATTTCTGATTCCTTGATGGAGATTCTGCGGCGCTGCGATCGCGAGGGAAAAACCAGCAGCTATGCGGCCGAACTGCGGGCGGAAATTCGCGCCGACTATGAGCAATATGCCAACGACGACGCCTATCCCCTCAAGCCCCAAAAGATCATCTACGATCTGCGCCAAGCCCTCGGTTCCGATGACATTGCCATCTCCGATGTGGGTGCCCATAAGATGTGGATGGCGCGCCATTTCCACTGCGATCGCCCCAACACCTGCATCATTTCCAATGGGTTTGCGGCCATGGGCATCGCGATTCCCGGAGCCGTCGCCGCGAAGTTGGTCTATCCCGATCGCAAGGTGGTCGCCGTGACGGGGGATGGGGGCTTCATGATGAACTGTCAGGAATTGGAAACGGCCCTGCGGGTGGGCACGCCCTTCGTGACGCTGGTATTTAATGATGGGGGCTATGGGTTGATTGAATGGAAGCAGCAGGATTATTTCCAGCGATCGCGGTTCATTGAATTCACCAACCCGGACTTTGTGAAATTTGCTGAAAGTATGGGCCTCAAGGGCTATCGCATTGAAAGCGCCGCCGACTTTTTGCCTACCCTCAAGGAGGCGCTGGCGCAGGATGTGCCGACGGTGATTGATTGCCCGGTGGACTATCAGGAGAATTTCCGTTTTTCTCAAAAGTCGGGCCAGCTAAGCTGCAACACCTAACAACCTCTATGGAGTATTCAACAATTAATAAATCACTGGTAGGGTGCGTTCGCTACCGTTGGTTTTCATCGGAATGTAGCTCGTGCGAACGCACCGCACGTTGAATGGCACTGGTCAATATCGTCAAGATCACCGAAATTCTGGGTTGGCATTGGCGATCGCGTTGATTTGGGAGGGCCGGTGCGTTCGGGATGAATACGCGATCGCGTTGATTGGATCGGCACCGAACGCACCCTACCATTAATTATTGATTTGGTCATAAGACCCTTGTGTTGAGGGTTGGGAGAGGAGCTATTCAGACATTTTTATGGGGGCGCGATCGCGGATTAGTTTCCCCCAACCGATGGGCCGTGGCAAAATACCCCCATGGCGCACCTCGATCCCTACCAAACCCTAGACATTTCCCCCCAGGCTAGCCCCGACCAAATCAAGCAAGCCTACCGGAAACTGGCGAAGCAGTATCACCCCGATCGCAACCCCGATCGCGACACCCACGCGACCATCACGGCGATCAACGCGGCCTATGAACTGCTCAGCGACCCCCAGCGGCGCAGCACCTATGATCGCCAGCGCCAGGGGGGCCTCAGTGACCAGGACATCCGCGATCGCGCCGAACGCACCGCCGCCGCCCAGGATCGCTACCGCCGCCGCGCCACCGGCAAAGCCCACGACGACGCCCTCGATCAATGGCTCAAGGGGGTCTATCGGCCCCTCGATCGCCAGATCCGCGAAATCATGAAACCCCTGCGGCAGGAGATCAACGCCCTCTCCGGCGACCCCTTCGACGACGACCTCATGGCCGCCTTTGAAACCTACCTGGAGCGATCGCGCACCCTCCTCGACCGGGGCCGCAGCCTCATGCGATCACACCCCAACCCCCCCAGCGCCGCCGCCGCCGCCGCCCACCTCTACTACTGCCTCGATCGCCTCGAAGACGGCCTCGACGAAATGGGCTACTTCCCCCTCAACTACGACGACAGCCGCCTCAACGATGGCCGCGAACTGTTCCGCATCGCCGAAGGACTCCGCCGCGACGCCCGCGACGCCATCCGAGATCTGGACCTAGCGCGATCGCGATAGCCACCCGCCCTGGATCCTAGCGGCTAAACCCTAGACCTAGACCCTAAACGGCTCCGACTCCTCCGTATAGGCGATCGGCAGCACCTCCACCACATTCTCCGGCGGATTCGGCACGATGTAATGGCTCATCACCTGGCCGCCAAACACCTCCTCCACCGACGCGAGGCCCGCCGCCATGGCCGTATTCACCTCCGAAATCGGCCCGCGTATGGCCACATAAAAATTCCCCTTCTCCGCCTTATCGAAATACACCAGCGTCACGCGGCCCCCCTTCAGCATCGCGTCGGACGCCGCCAAAATCGCCGGAAATCCCAACGTTTCAATCACACCCACGGCCACAGGCATCGCCTACTCTCCTAATCTCTCGCTTCGTTGTTCTTGCGGCGTTACGTCGCTGCGGCGATCGCTGCGTAACGGACGGCTGCGTTCTCGCCAGACCAATCATCCACCAAAAGCCCCCCGAATGTATCCCAACGGGCCAACCCCCAGGGAAAAATCCAACAAAAACCCCGCACCAACGGCACGGGGCAACGGACGCAAGGGCAACCCATCCTTTTAGGGCCGCCACCATTCAACCTTTTCTAATTCCGCTTCAAAGTTCAAAAAATTCTGTGGCCCTAGGCGCGATCGCCCGACGGCTTCGGCTGATAGTAAACCTTGCCCCCCTCATTGGGCACAAAATGGCAGGCCCAATAGGAGCGCCAAAAACTTGTCCAGATCGACTCCTCGGACTTGCGGTAATAGTCCCCTAGCACGGGCTTAATCGCCTCCGTCGCCTCCAACAAATGGTAGTGGGGCATGTTGGAAAAGATGTGGTGGGCCACGTGGGTACCGATGTTGTGATGGATCGGATTGATGAAGCCATAATCGCGATCAATCGTCGAAAGGGCACCTTTCAGGAAATACCAATCCTCACCGCGATACCAGGGAATATCCGCTTCGGTATGGTGCAAAAAGGTCACCAAATCGAGCCACATGACAAAAATGACGTAGGGGCCGACATAATATTGCAGCGTAAAAATCGGCCCAAATTGATAGGTCAGCGCCCCCAAAAATCCGAGGAAGGCGATCAGGCAGGCGGTGCTGGTCAACACATCCCATTTTTCCGACGGGCGGAACAGATCACTGCTGGGCAAAAAGTGGGAGCCTTTGCGATCGGGCGATCGCCGGAACAGGTAAACGGGATAGGCCAGCAGGGGGATATAAAACCGCACCAGCTTTTCGGGCCAGGACATTTCGCCGTATTTTTTTTCGTTGACCGGATACCAGCTTTCGTCCGTGTCCAAATTGCCGGTGTTGGCGTGGTGGGTGCGGTGGCTGATGCGCCAGCCGTGGTAGGGCACCAGAATGGGCGTATGGGACAGGTGGCCCACCAGATCATTGAGCCACTTGTGCTTAGAAAAAGAGCCATGGCCGCAGTCGTGGCCCACCACAAATAGGGACCAGAAAAGGGTGCCCTGCGCCAACCAAAAGATGGGGAAAAACCACCAGGAATCGATCGCGGCGGCGATCGCATAGAGCCCCGCAATCAGTCCCAAATCCAGGAAAAAATAGGCCAGCGATCGCGCGGTCGATGGCTGGAAACAATGGTCAGGAATCGCAGCCCGCACATCCTTAAGCGTGAAGGGCAAATCCCGACGCCCCCTTGAGGGCTCGGTCGAGTCTGACTGATCAGGAGGGCTATTGAGCAGCACGTAAGCTTCTACCTAACTTGATGGGATCGTTGTTTATTCTACAGGGACTCCCCAAAGCCGACCGATCGAGTTAGGTCAACTTCCCCGCGATCGCGCCCCCACAACCCTCCCGGCCACCCCACCCACCGCAGATCTTCCCCCCTCGCAAAACCGCCCCACGCACGATAAGATCTCACCCTCAACCCGGCAAGATCCCATCAAACTGCACAAAAAAAGGTCCGCCGTCGGCGGACCCCAGTGCCTTCGCTAAAGCACGGTTGATTTACAGCAAAACGGAGGAGAGCACCCCGCCAGCCTTAGCCCAAAAGAGCCTTGGCGCGAGTTACCACGTTTTCGACCGTGAAGCCGAACTCTTTCATAATCGTACCCCCCGGAGCCGACGCACCGAAGCCATCGACACCGATGATGTCGCCATCGGTCCCCGTGTAGCGGCACCAACCAAAGGTCGAACCCGCCTCAACGGCCAACCGCTTCGTCACCGCCTTGGGCAGCACCGACTCCTTATATTCAGCCGACTGCTCCTCGAACAGCTCCCAGCAGGGCATCGACACCACGCGCACCTTCGTGCCCGCCGCGCTCAGCTCCTTGGCCGCATCCACACAAAGGCCCACTTCCGAACCGGTGCCGATCAGGATCAGATCCGGCGTGCCATCGCAGTCGATGACCGGATAGGCCCCCTTGGCCACCCCTTCCATGCTGGAGTTCGCCAGGTTGGGCACCCCTTGGCGCGTCAGGGCCAGCAGGCTCGGGCGCTTGCGGTTTTCCACGGCGATCTTGTACGCCCCCGAGGTTTCCGTGCCATCCGCCGGACGGAACACCAGCAGATTCGGGATCACCCGCAGCGACGCCACCGTTTCCACCGGCTGGTGGGTCGGGCCATCTTCACCCAGGGCGATCGAATCGTGGGTCATCACGTAGATCACACCGGCTTCAGACAGGGCCGACAGGCGAATCGCCGCCCGCATGTAGTCTGCGAACACCAGGAAGGTGGCGCAGTAGGGAATCAAACCGGAGTTGTGCAGCAACATGCCGTTGCAGATGGCCCCCATGGCGTGTTCGCGCACGCCGAAGTGGACGTTCCGGTTTTCGTAGGCCCCCTTCTGGAAGTCACCCGAGCAGTGCAGCTCCGTCAGGTTGGAGTGGGTCAGGTCCGCCGAGCCGCCGATCAATTCCGGCAGTTTCGGCGCGAGGGCATTGAGGCTAATTTCCGAGTGCTTGCGGGTGGCGAGCACCTTGTCCTCGGGCTTGTAGGTGGGCAGGTCGCTGTCCCAACCCTCGGGCAGGGCACCGGCGAGCAGGCGCTCGAATTCGGCGGCTTCGGCGGCGTACTTGGTTTTGTACTGGGCGAAGGCGGCTTCCCACTCGGCCTGGTGGCTGGCACCGCGCTCGATCGCCTTGCGGAAATGGCCCAGCACATCGGCGGGGATTTCAAAGGGCGCGTGGTTCCAACCCAGGTGTTCCCGGGTCAGGGCCACTTCGTCGTTGCCCAGGGCGGCCCCGTGGACGCCAGCGGTGTCCGCCTTGTTGGGGGAGCCGTAGCCAATGGTGGTGGTCACCTTGATCATGGTCGGCTTGTCGGTGACGGCCTTGGCCTCTTCGATCGCCTTGGCGATCGCATCGAGGTCCGTGTTGCCATTCTCCACATGGAGCACATGCCAACCGTAGGCTTCAAAGCGCTTGGACACATCCTCCGTGAAGGCAATGTCCGTCGAACCATCAATGGAAATGTGGTTATCGTCGTAGAGGGCAATGAGCTTACCGAGGCCCCAGTGGCCCGCCAGGGAGCAAGCTTCGCCGGAGATGCCCTCCATGTTGCAGCCATCGCCGAGGATCACATAGGTATAGTGATCAACGATTTTGGCATCGGGCTTATTGAAACGGGCCGCCAGGTGGGCTTCCGCCGCCGCCAACCCAACCGCATTACAAATCCCTTGGCCGAGGGGGCCGGTGGTCACTTCCACCCCAGGGGTCTCGAAGTTTTCCGGGTGGCCGGGGGTGCGGGAACCCCACTGGCGGAACTGTTTAATATCCTCAATGGTGACGCTGTCGTAGCCCGTCAGGTGGAGCAGGGCGTACTGCAACATGCAGCCGTGGCCAGCGGAGAGAACGAAACGATCGCGGTTGAACCACTGGGGGTTCTTGGGGTTGAACCGCATGAAGCGATCCCACAGCACGAAGGCCATCGGAGCGGCCCCCATCGGCAAACCGGGGTGGCCGGAGTTTGCCTTTTGCACCGCGTCGATCGCGAGGAAGCGAATGGCATTAATGCAAAGTTCTTCCAGGGATTGGGTTGCGACAGCCATACTCAAAGGGTTATTCGACTCAATGTACGGGTTGGGAGGGACGATCCAGCACGCTTTCGACGCGACCGTGCGATCATCCGGCAAACTTGTGATCGCGCGGCAAAAGACGGCCGGCGGCTTCCCCGGATCGGCCCCTCCACTATCTCACCAGATTGGATCGGCGGGCAAGGAAATTAGGGAATGGGGGGATTTTTGGCGGCGTTGTCAAGGGCTCTCTGGACAGTGGGGGCGGGGGCGGACGGGGTCTGCTCAGGAGCCGTCAACGATGCGGAAGCCGAGGATGCCCATGGCTAGAACGCCGATGAGGTAGAGGGCGATCGCCAACAGGGGGCTCAAGGCCCATAGGAAGTGGGTGAGGGCGTAGAGCAGGGGGGTCAGCAGCAGCAGCAGCAAAAAAACTTCGGGCAGTTTCAGATAGTCCATGGGCGGCTTGGCGGGGGGAAGGGGGTTGAATGGCTTGGGCGGGGGGCGAGGGGGCAAGTTCTAGGATCTAGACCGGTTCTATCACGGTTCTTCCGTTCCATTTCCCATCCTAGGGCTTGGGTTGAACGGGGGCGGCGATCGCGATCGCGGGGCGGTGGTAGGATTTGCCGGACCTGCTGCGGATTGAGACGCGATCGCCCATGGCCCCGTTCTATGCCTATCCCCCAACCTTTCGGGGCCGTTTGCTCAAACGCTACAAACGGTTTTTGGCGGACATTGAGCTGGAGGATGGGTCGGTGGTGACGGCCCACTGTCCGAATACGGGGCCGATGACGGGCATTTGTGAGATTGGTGCGCCGGTGCTGCTGTCGGTGAGCGATAACCCCAAGCGGAAGTTGGCCCATACCTGGGAGGCGATCGCCCTGCCCGGTGCCGATGGGTCGCTGACGTGGGTTGGCACGAATACGGCCCTGCCCAATCGCGTCATTAAACAGTTGCTGGGCGATCGCGCCCTGCCGGAGTTGGGGACCTATGGGGCGGTGCGATCGGAGGTGAAGTATGGGGAGAACAGCCGCATTGATTTTCTGCTGACGGACACGGAGGATGGGCGACCGGTTTATATCGAGGTGAAAAATACCACCTGGACCGCCGGTTCCCTGGCCCTGTTTCCCGATACGGTGACCGATCGCGGCCAAAAGCATCTGCGGGAGTTGACAAACTTGGTGCCCCAGGCGCGGGCGGTGATGCTCTATTTCATTAATCGGGGCGATTGCGATCGCTTTGCGCCGGGGGATTCGGCGGATCCGACCTATGGGGAACTGCTGCGAACCGCGATCGCGGCGGGCGTTGAGGTGCTGGCCTGTCGTTTTGCGGTGGATCCGGCGGGCCTGACCTACCTGGGAACGGTGCCAGTTTTGGAGCGATGCCCCTAGAGCCCGTGGCCCTAAAGCTCCAAGAGCTGCGCCACCGCCTCGCCGAGGTATTGGTATTGGGGCATGTGGTTATACAGTTGCGCCGAAATTCTTAGGAGGTTCACGGGCGTTTCCGCCGTCGCGAGCTGCCATTCAATGACGGGCACCTCGATTTGGTAGCGATCGAATAGCACCGCCTGGAGCGATCGCGCCGACCAGCCCCGACCCGCCAGATCCGGCAACAAAATGCTCGCCATGGCCCCCGTGGTGGATTCCGGCCCCACGGACTGCCCGATGCCCCAGCGATCTTCGAGCCAGCGCCGCGCCTCCGTCGCCAGGGTGCGGTTGTGCTGCATCAAATCATCCCAGCCCCCGTCGAGCAGTTGGCCCATGAAGGCGATCGCCTCGGGCATACAGAGCCATGGGGTCGGATCATCGGTGCCCGTCCAGTCAAATTCCAGCCACAGCCGCGATCGTTCCCCGCGATCGCCCCTCGGATCCGTCGCCCCATGGCTAATCACCAGCGGTCGAATGCGGCCATGGCGATCGCCCCGCACCGCCAGAAACCCCGATCCCTTCGGCGCGCAGAGCCATTTGTGGCCGTTGCCCACGTAGTAGGCCGCCCCCAGCATCTCCAAATTCAGGGGCACCATCCCCGGCCCGTGGGCACCGTCAATTAATACGTCAATCCCCCGCGATCGCTGCCACTGGGCCACAATCTCCGCCACCGGCATCACCAGGGCCGTCGGGCTGGTCACCGCATCGATCAGCAGCAGCTTCGTCTGGGCCGTCGTGTGGGCCTTCAGGGCATCGATCACCTGACCGGGCGACGCCAGCGGCATGGGCACCGGCGCGACGACGATTTTGACGCCGGTCCAAGCGCCCAGGGCCTCCAGGGCATTGCGGCAGGCCCCGTAGCAGTGATCCGTCGTCAGGATTTCGTCCCCCCGCTGCCAACCGGGCCAGCCGTCCGACGGGCGCAGCAGGGATTGCAGGACCGTGTTGACCCCCGTGGTGGCATTGGGCACAAACACTAAATTCGCCGGATCGGCCCCAACGAAGGTCGCGAGTTTCCGCCGCGCCCCATCCAGCAGCCCTTCCCCATCCCGCGAGAAGAAGGCGATGGGATTGCGCTCGATGCGGCCCTGGAGCGATCGCTGTTTCGCCAGGACGGGCAGCGGACAGGCCCCATGGGAGCCGTGATTTAGAAAAATTTCCGAGGATTCCAGCAGCCAATGGCGTGACGCTTCGGTTAACGATGGTTTCGTGTCCAGCACATCCACAGCAGCCATGGTTTTTCCCAACCCGACGGGACTCGTCCACAATCTATCGCATGGCTCGGGCGCATGGGTTGGGGCGATCGCGGCGATCGCGCTGGCCCAAAATACCTAGGGAACATGCTTGAGCGGGTCACGGCGGCCCCCGGAGACCCCCCGCGATCGCCCATCCACCACCGCCAGCGGCCCCCCCACCCGTTCCGCCACCCAGAGTTGATTGCGGCCATGCTCCTTCGCCTGGAACAGCGCCCGATCGGCCCAGTCCACCAGCTCCGTCGGGGGCCGCTCCAGGTTGGGCAGGGCGCTAATGCCCCCCAAACTCAAGGTCACATAGGGGATAGCTGGCGAATCGAGGTGGTCAATTTGGAGCGATCGCACCGCCTCCAGCACCATGCGCCCCACCTGGATCACCCCCGCGAGATCCGTATCCGGCAGCAGAATAATAAACTCCTCGCCGCCGTAGCGAAACACATCATCCGTCGCCCGCCGCAGGGTCCGCGCGATCGCCGCCGCCACCTGCCGCAAACAGTCATCCCCCGCCAGGTGGCCGTAGCGATCGTTATAGCCCTTGAAGGCATCCACATCCCCCAGCAAAAGCCCCAGGGGCCTCGGCGGGCGGCGGTGCCACTCCCGATGGAGCGACGCATCAAAATAGCGCCGGTTGGCAATGCCCGTCAGGCCATCCTGGTTCGCCATCTTCTCAAGTTGATGGTTCGTATGGGCCAGCCGCTGCACCAACCCCGCCTGCTGCACCGCGATCGCCACCTGTTCCGCCAACTGTTCCAAAAACCGCACCTGCCAGTCCGGCCACGCCCGCGTTTCCTGCTGATCGCAGGCCAGCAACACCCCCCACAGGCGATGGCTACCCCAGGGACCTTGCCCCTCCTCGGGCGATCGCGCGATCGCCCCGCCCCCCATCCCCCCCCCTTGGCCCCCCGCGATCGACACCGCCGCATCCGGCATCGACAGGGGCAACTCCCCCCGAAAAATCGGCAGCGCCAGCAGCGATCGCGCCTGGATCGCCGCCAGCGCCTCCCCCACCGCCGGACAGCGCCGCACCAACTCCGCCGCCGAAATCTCCCCCCCCCGCCACGATCGCTCCTCCAGCCAGCCCAGCACCACCGGCACATAGGGCACCGCCTCCAGGGGTTGCTCCACCACCGCCGTCGGCGGCTGATAGCGATCGCACGCCACCCCCAACATCCCCAGCGCCACCTGGGGCAACTGACAATAAATCTCCACGCGATCGGCATTCGCAAACGGCCGAATCTCCTCCACCGCCGTCCGCAACACCTCCCGCACCGCCAGCGGCTTACGGATCCGCTGGGTCACCTGGCGCACCACCGGCTCCCGACAGGCCAACTCCCAAAGCTGCTCCTCCGCATCCAGCCGCGCCGTAATATCCGTCGCCACACAAAGCACATAGCGCTGTCGGCCATCCGGGGCCAGCAGCGGCTTGCGCAGGGTTTGGAACCAATGCACCTCCCCCGTCGATCGCCGTCGCGCCTCCTGGGGAATGTACTTCTCCTGGAACGACTCCAGCACCTTCCGCTCCTCGATCGCATCCCGCTGGGTCTGGGACGGATGGTGCTCCACCTGCTCCCCCGTGCGCCCAATGAGATCCTCCGGCTGCCGCCCATAGAACTGCGCCCACGCCTCATTGACCACCACAAAACGGCCCTGCTCATCCTTCACACAAATCAAATTCGGATTCGCATCCACCACCGATCGCAGCAGCATCTCCCGCTGCAACAGCCGCCCCTGGCCCCGCTGCAACTGCCCATACACCTGCTGCCAATCGATCGCATAATGGAGCGCCTGGAGCAACAGCCGCGTCGAAAGCCCCTGCTTCAGCACATAGCCCTGGCCCCCCTCTCTCAAAATCGCAGGCCCGAGCGATCGCTCCTGGGGACCGAGCAGCACCACAATCGGCAAATGGGTCGCCTCATTGCGCAGGGCACGGATCGCCGCCAATCCCGGTAAATCCGGCAAATGTAAACTCACAAACGCCGCATCAAAATGGCGACCCCCCAAACACTGCATCGCCCCCGCCAGACTGCGGACCACCGTAATCTCAAAGCGATAGTCCGACGCCACCTTCAGCAAATGGCGAATGGCGCAGCGATCCGCGCGGGAATCTTCGACCAACAGCAGCCGAAGGGGGACTGAAACTGGCTCAGTGGCAAACGAGGAACGGAAGTGCGACATGGGCCAAGGGCGTGGGGCGGCAGATTTTTTTCAACGCTAGGGGGGAAGGCGGCTGGGGGGGCGAGGGTCGCCGCCGATGTCCCTTTTCTGATTGTGTCAGTCCCAATTTAGTTAGATACATTAATTTAGTTAGATACAAATAGGGCAGAAATGGTCCAAGGCGGCCATCGAATACCCATCCAATGGCCGTGAACCATGGCCGAGGGCCGCACCCAAAACGGGTGGGATGAGGGCTCCCTTGAGGACTCAGCCGCAGGGCCAAGGCCCACTCCCCCGGCGCGATCGCGGCCCCATCGTCCCCAGGGCCACCCATGGATTCGCAACGGCCCAAGCCCCCCCAAATCACCCCGACCCCTCTGACGCTCAGGAGACTGGAACCATGGCTGAAAACCCCCTACCGCCCGAGGACTTAAACCTCTTGGATGGGGATAATTGGGCGGTGAATTTGGCGGCGATCCTACGCCACGCCCAGCCGGGAGACACGATCGCGGTGCCGAATGCATCCGTGCAGGCCCTGGCGGAGCGGGCGCTGGTGGAGCAAGGCCAATCCCTAGAGGGGCCGGAGGCGGTGCTGGTGGTGGTGCGGTAGCGGCATTGGCGGCTATGGCACCCCTGGCGACGGGCCGGGGACGGGGTGGCCTGACGCTGACTTAACGCTAAATCTAAGGACTGCCTTGGGCCATCCCTCCGTAATATTACTTAAGTCGCTGGCTTGGGGGCCAATTCCGGAGGAATGCCGGAGATGATTTCCGACGGTGATCGGGCTGTCCCTAGGGGGCTGTCCTAACCGGGTGGGATAGGTGGCGGTGGCCCTAGACCTTGGCCCTAGACCTTGAAGAACCAGCGCCGCCGGTACAGGCCCCAGGCGATCGCCCACCAGAGGCTGAGGGTGGCGATCGCGAAGAGGAGGGATCCGGGCCAGGGGCCTGCCCAGCTTGCGAAGAGGTGTTGGTAGAGCCAGGTGTAGGTGGTGGGGGCTTCGTCGCCGGTGCCGATGTGGGTGCGGTGGAGGATGCGCCCCAGGAGGCCGGACCCCACGAAAATGGCGATCGCGTTCATCCCCAAAATCACAAAGGGTTTTGTAAGGGCAGTCCACCGCCGCACGTCGGCCAGTTCATGCCAGAGTCCGAGGGCGATCGCCCCCCAGCCGCCGGAAAACAGCACGTAGGAACTGGTCCAGAGGGGTTTATTGATGGGAAAGCCCCAGTGCCACAGGCTCCCCAGGGCAATGGCTGCGCAGCCGGTCCAGATCAAGGTGAGGCTGGTGCGGGGGGTGGCGGGGCGATCGCGCAACCATTCCCCGGCCCAGTAGCCCAAGAGGGTGGTGACCGCCGCCGGGAGGGTACTCAATAAACCCTCGGGATCGAAGGGACCGCCTTTGTACAGGTGGGCGGCCCCGAGGATGGCGCGGTCAAGGTAGCCCACCCAGTTGCCCTCGGGGCTGAGGGGAGCGCCCGGTGCGCCGGGGACGGGGATTGCCACGAGCCAAATCCAGTAGCCCAGCAGGACCGCGATCGCGGCGATCACCTGGCCCCGCCGCTTGGTCCACAGCACCAGGGCCGCCGTCAGGCCGTAGGCCAGGGCAATGCGCTGGAGCACGCCGGGAAAGCGCCAGGTGGCCCAATCGAATGCGGGAAAGCCATTGAGGAAAAGGCCCAGGCCCAGCAGGATCAGCACCCGCCGCCCCAGCCGCAGCCATGGATCTCGGCGGTTCGCCCCTGGCTTCGGGCGATCGCGATCGCGCCGGAGGGAAAAGGCCATCGCCGCCCCCGCCGCAAACAGAAAAAAGGGAAACACCAAATCCGTCGGCGTGCAGCCATGCCACTCCGCATGGGCCAACGGCGGCAGCACATGGGACCAACTGCCGGGATTATTCGCCAGCACCATCCCCGCGATCGCAAACCCCCGCAGGGCATCCAGGCCCATCAGGCGACCGGTGGGCGGGGCAGCGGGCAACGGCTCAGGGACATTAGGGCTCGTCATGGGGGCCATTCACCACGTCATCGGAATGAGTATCTGAATTAATATCAGGATCAAGGCCCTCGGCTACGTCGCCTGTCACGTCTCCGTCACATCACGGGCGGCGGCCATGGGCGGTTGCCGCTGGGCGATCGCCAACCATTCGGCGGCGGTGGGGAGCTCAGCGGTCGAGTGATCCGCCAGCCACAGGACATATTCCAAATTGCCAGCGGGACCGGGCATCGACGACAGGCTCACCCCCCGATAGTGCCAGCCCAGGGCCGTGGCGGCTTCTAGAACCGTGGCGATCGCCCAGGCCCGATCCGCCGGATCCCGCACCACGCCCTTTTTCCCCAGGCGATCGCGCCCCACCTCGAACTGGGGTTTCACCAGCAGCAGCACCTCGCGCGGCGGCACTAGCAAGGCCCAGAGGGCAGGCAGCACCTTCGTCAGGGAAATAAACGACAAATCCGCCACGCCAAAATCGGGCCATTCGGCGGCGGGCAACTCCCCATAGAGTTCCGTCGGCGTCAGGTGCCGCAGGTTCGTTCGCTCCCGCAGAACCACCCGTTCATCCTGCCGCAGGGACCAGGCCACCTGGCCGTAGCCCACGTCAATGCCGTAGACCTTCTTTGCCCCCGCCTGGAGGAGGCAGTCGGTGAAGCCGCCGGTGGAAATGCCCCCATCGAGGCAAATGCGCCCCTGCGGTTCGACCCCCAGCGCCGCGATCGCCCCCGCCAATTTATCCCCCCCCCGCGACACAAACCGAGGCTGGGCCGCCAGGGCGATCGTGGCATCGAGCCGCACCCAGGTACCGGGTTTGTCCACGCGATCGCCATTGACCCGCACCTCCCCCGCCAGAATATGCCGCCGCGCCAACTGCCGCGATTCACACAAATTCCGCGCCACCAGCAGCACATCGAGCCGCTCTTTCCCCCTGGGGGCCGCTGGGGGGCCGGGGGGCCTTTGGGGATCCATCTCCTCATCCATGGCGACCTCCTCGCATGGGCTGGTAACAGGCACATCCCTGGGGTTTTTCGACCGTGACGGGTCGCCCCACCCTTCCCCAGGGGCTTTTGGGGTTAGATCATGGGCATGGGGCACCCATCTCCCCACGGGAGGGGACGGCGGGGGGGAATCTATCCTATGGTTTTCTAGACCCCGATGGGGAATAGTCTAGGAGGAAGCGCGCGGGGGCGGCTAAGCTGACCCCTGGTGGGGCGGACCTGATCGATGCCTGGGCGGTTTCCGGGCCATCCCTGGGCTATTGCTGGGGGAGTTGGGACGGTTGATGGGGGGATGGCATCGGTGGATCGGAGGGGAACAGCGCTGAACGGGCCGCACGGGGACCAGGAGGCGAGGGGCGATCGCGACGATGATCGTCCGAGGGAGGCAGCCAAGGAGCATGAGAGACGGTGGCAAACCTGACCAAGCAATGGTTTGAAGGCAATCGCAAGTGGTGGGTCGCGGGGGCGATCGCCTTTAGCGTGGGCTTGACCGTGGGGGCGGTGACCAATCGCAACTGGCAGCGGGCCTTGGCGACGGGGGCGATCGCCCTGTCCGGGGCGGCGGTGGCGACGGCGATCATTGAACGGCGGCGGCTGTTGAGTCGGTTTCGCCCGCTGCCCCCGGCGGATTTGAACTATGCGGATCTGCTGGCCCTGGAGTTTCCCCCGGCGGAGGCGCTCCCCCCGGCGGCGATGCCGGAGTTGCCCGCTGGGTCGGCGGCGGTGGTGGCCCCTGGGGATGGACTGGCGGCGGTGTCGTCCCCGCAGCGGCCCCCGGCTCCGGCTCCGTTGGCTCCGCTGCCCCGCCGCGATCGCGGGTTTGGCCTGGGGTTTGGGTTTGGTGTGAACCGCCGCCGCCCGGATGCCGCCGCCCTGCCTGCCGATCGCGCTCCGGATCCGGGGACAGGCAGCGCCCTGGTACCCCAGGGGAATTCCCAGATGGCCCCCCTGTCGGAGGAGGTCATTGCCCTCGGGCGATCGGTCGAACGGGCCGCCACCCGCAAGCAGCACCTGGAGGCGGTGATTATGGTCCTGCGCCAGGAGGAGGAGGAGCTCAAGGGCAGCCTCGCCAACCGCAAGGCCATCCACCAAAAGTTGGCCCAGGATATCAGTGCCCTGGAGGCGGAGCGGCAAACCCTGGCCCTCGATCGCGAGGAGCTGGCCGCCGTGGTGGCGACCCTCCAGGGGCGTCGGGATGCCATCGATCGCGAGCTGACCGCCGCCGAAACCCTACGGGAGGATCTGGAACAGTTGACGGCCCAGCGGGAACAGCGCCAAGGGGCGATCGCCGATCTGCAAGCCCAACACACCACCCTCGAAGGGGAGCGCGATCGCCTCACGGAGCAGGTAGCCCAACTGGAGGGACGGCGGCAGGATCTCGACCGCGCGATCGCCGCCGCCACGGACACGATCCATCAACTCAACGAGCAGGTCAGCCACCAGCGGCAAACCCTCCAGGACTGCCAAACCCAAATCGCCAACCGCGAAGCCTACTACCGCACCCTCGTCACGAAGCTCAATGCCCTCGAACGCCAGCGCCTGAGCCTACCCCCCGCGATCGCCCAGCTCAAGCAGGAGCACGTCACCCTCACGGAGCGCTGCCAAACCACCCGCGCCGAGCTCGATCGCCTGCGCCAACACCTGGCCCTCCGGCAACAGACCCTTCAGGATCTGCAAACCCAGATCGGTAACCTCGAAACCCGCCGCGCTCTCATCCTCAAAATTTTCCATAACCTCAAGCAGCAGCGGCCCGAAGATCTGCAACGGATCCTCGATGCCCTCGGTGACTTGGACCTGGGGGACCGCTAACCGCGCGATCGCGATCGCCAAAACCACAGCAAGCTCGGCGGAATTTGCACAAACACCAGCCGCACCGCCCCCCACAGCGATCGCGAACCCGTGGAATTACTCGGATCTACGGGATCTGGGGACGCGATCGCCCGTTCAAAGCGGCCCATATAATCCACCGCCACCCCGACTAAGTAGATCGAAATCCCCAGCCCTAGCCCATGCTGCACCCACGGGCTCGCCAAAATTTCCTGCCAATCAGTCCCCATCGATCCCCCAAAGACAACCCAACAAGGGGCTTAAGCCCCTTGCCTCATCAACCCTTTCCCTGAATTGATTTCTCACCTGAGGCCGCGATCGCGGCCCTCCAGCCACCCGAACTACAGAAACCCGAAATAGTGCAACGGCCCCTGGCCACTCACCATCTCCACCACCAGCGCCAAAAAGCCCAGCATCGCCAATCGGCCATTCCAGACCTCCGCCGCCGTCGTCATCCCCCACTCCCACTGCTCCTGGGGATAAATCTTCGTGCGCTCCGGCGGGTGCATCACCTCCGAAAGCTGCATCCCCGGCTTCGCTAGGGTTTCCACCACCAAATTCGCCAAATCATCAATAAAAATCGGATGGGCATTCAGGGCAGGCACCCGCAGGAAATTGCGAATTCCCGCCTCCAGGGCCACCTCCTTGTATTCCACATCAATCTCCTCCAGGGTCTCGATGTGTTCCGACACAAAGCTGATGGGCACCACCACCAGATTTTTGACCCCCTCTTCCGCCAAATGCTCGATCGCCTCATCCGTATAGGGCCGCAGCCACTCCACCGGACCCACCCGGCTCTGGTAGGCCAACGTATGGGCATTGGGCCGCCCGAGGGTTCTCATGATCCGCGCGACGCAATCCTCAATCTCCTTCTGGTACGGATCCCCCGCCTCGGTCACATAGCTCACCGGCACCCCGTGGGCACTGAAGAAAATATGGCCCGAATCGGGATCATCGAGGCGATCGAGCTCCTGGCGAATCAGGTCCGCCATGGCCTGCAAATAGCCCGGACGGTCATACCAGGACGGGATCACCGCGTGGTCAATGCGCTGAAATTCCGGATCCCGATCCCAGATTTGCTCCAGCAGCCGGAAGCTCGATCCGCTGGTGCTGATGGAAAATTGCGGATATAGGGGCAAAATCACCAGCTTTTCGATGCCGTCCCCCTTCAATCGGTCCACCGCCTCTTCCGTGAAGGGATACCAGTAGCGCATGGCGATGTAGATCGAAGCGGGCTGGCCCTTTTCCGCGAGCTTGTGCTCCAGGGCGATCGCCTGCTCCTCGGTGATTTTCCGCAGGGGGGAGCCGCCGCCGATGAGCTTGTAGCTTTCCTGGGATTTTTGTGCCCGCAGGGTGGAAATCAACCAGGCCAGGGGTTTTTGCAGCCACGGCACCGGCAGGCGAATGATTTCGGGGTCGGCAAAGAGATTGAAGAGGAACGGGCGCACGTCCTCAAGGCGATCCGGCCCGCCCAAATTCAGCAGTAAAACCCCTACACGGCCCATGGTGATTGCGCTGTCCTTCGCTTTCAGATTCTTAACTGATATTAACAATATATATTGACAGGGTTTGGCGGGGTGATGGGGGACTGGGGCATTTTAGCAGCAGTTCTTAAAAAATCCTGTAGCCCTGATGGGGTAAGGAGATCGGGTCTATGGCGACGATTTTGCGGAACCTGAGCTATCGCTACCAGTGGCTCTACGATGGCATTTCGCGGGCTGCGGCGCTGCTGGTGGGCGGTGAGGGACGTTTTCGGCGGCTGGCGCTGGATCGGGTGGAGATTGGGCCGGAAACGCGGGTTTTGGACCTGTGCTGTGGGGCGGGCCAAACGACGCGGTTTGTGGTGGAACGATCGCGGGCGGTGACGGGGTTGGATGCGTCGGCGATCGCGGTGGAGCGGGCGCGGCGTCAGGTGCCAGGGGCGACCTATGTGCAGGGGTGGGCGGAGCGGCTGCCCTTTGGGGATGCGTCGTTTGAGGTGGTCCACGCCAGCGCGGCGCTGCATGAGATGGAGCCGGAGCAACTGCGGCAGATTTTGATCGAGGTGCATCGAGTGCTGGTGCCCGGTGGCATGGCGACGTTTGTGGATTTCCATCGCCCGACGGTGCCGCTGCTCTGGCCGATCCTCTGGCCCGGATTGGCCCTGTTCCTGTGGCTGTTTGAGACGGAAACGTCCTGGCAATTTATCAGGGCGGATTTGGTTCAGGTGATGGAGGCGGTTGGGTTTGAACGGTGCGATCGCGCGCTCCATGCGGGGGGGACGGTCCAGGCGGTGCGGGGGCGGCGATCGCCGGGGCCAGAAATGCCCACGCCAGAAACGCCCACGGGAGAAGCGCTATGATGGGATCCAAGAAATATTAAGTTTTGTAAGTTATTAGGACATTCAATTACCCATGGATCGGTTACCGGTGCTGCGCGATCGCCCCTGGGGAGTCCAGCTAGGGGAGTGGGTGAAGGCCAAGCTCCTGCTGGGCAATGAGCCGACGCCGGAATTGCTGGCGATTTTGCTGGTGTATTTCGTCCAGGGCATTTTGGGCCTGTCGCGGCTGGCGGTCAGCTTTTTCCTCAAGGATGACCTGGGCCTGAGCCCCAGTGAGGTGTCGGCCCTGCTGGGGATTACGGTGCTGCCCTGGACGATTAAGCCCCTGTTTGGCTTTTTGTCCGATGGTCTGCCGATCGCGGGCTACCGTCGCCGATCCTATCTGGTGCTGTCGGGGCTGCTGGGTACGGCGGCCTGGGTGGCGTTGGCGACGGTGGTGGATTCCCCCGCGACGGCGGTGGCGGCGATCGCCCTGTCGTCCCTGTCCGTGGCCGTGAGCGATGTGATTGTCGATTCCCTGGTGGTGGAGCGGGCGCGCCATGAATCCGTCGAGGGGGTCGGGTCGCTCCAGTCCCTGTGCTGGGGTGTGTCGGCGGTGGGCGGCCTGACGACGGCCTATTTCAGCGGTCTGCTCCTGGAATCCGTGAGTAATCAGACGGTCTTCGCGATCGTGGCCACCTTCCCGATGCTCGTGGCCGCCGCCGCCTGGCCCATTGCCGAAGCGCGCAGCGACGAAACATCCAACTGGAGCGCCGTTAGCGGTCAAATTCGCCTCCTCAAAAACGCCATTAGCCAAAAGGCCATTCTTCTGCCGACGGCGTTCCTCTTCTTCTGGCAGGCGACCCCCTCGGCGGATTCGGCCTTTTTCTACTTCTCCACCAATGAATTGGGCTTTGGGCCAGAATTCCTGGGGCGGTTGCGCCTGATCACCAGCCTCGCGGCCCTGGTGGGCATTTGGGCGTTCCAGCGTTTTCTAAAAGGGGTGCCCTTCCGCACGATCTTCACCTGGAGCACGATCCTGTCGGCGGCCCTGGGCATGACCACGCTGATTCTGGTGACCCACGCCAACCGCGCGATCGGCATTGATGATCGCTGGTTCAGCCTTGGGGACAGTCTGGTGCTGACGGTGATGGGTCAAATCGCCTTCATGCCGGTCCTGGTGCTGGCGGCGCGCCTGTGTCCCCCCGGCGTTGAGGCCACGTTCTTTGCCCTGCTGATGTCCGTGAGCAACCTGGCCGGGGCCGTCTCCCACGAGCTGGGGGCGCTGCTGATGGCGTGGTTGGGGGTGACGGAGCGGAATTTTGACAATTTGGCCCTGCTGTTGACGATCGCGAATTTGTCTACCCTGCTGCCCCTGCCCCTGGTGCGGTGGCTGCCGGACACGAGCGCCCTAACGGGGGACGAACCGCAAACCGATGCCGAGGCGATCGCGCCGGAGGTCATGGCCCTGAACCATCGGGAGCCGTCCATCGTGCCCGGTTTTGTGCCGGATCTGCTGCCCTCGCCGGACCGGGCCGAGCGATCGCCCACCCCCTAGGGCAATTCCGCGATCGCCCCATAGTCCCCCCACTTTTTCGAGCGATTCCCTACAATCGATCCAAAAGCAAGTAGCAAATACTACCCAATTCCAAAGGTTTTCCCTGAGGTCGGTTCCGCCCCTGTCTACCCCAAACCCAACCCCATTGCGCCCCCGTCCCATGCAAGAGCTCAGCGTTTCCCCCCTCTCCACCCCGTCCTACGATCGCGAAGACTGGAAGCGGGGCTACCAATCCCAGCCCGAGGAGATGGACTATTGGATTGATGAGGTCACGGGGACAATTCCGCCCGATTTGACCGGCACCATCTTCCGCAATGGACCGGGCCTGACGGATGTGGCGGGCACCCCCCTCGCCCATCCCTTCGACGGCGATGGCATGATTTGCCGGTTCACCTTCAAGGGTGGCCGCGCCCACTTCAGCAATCGCTATGTCCGCACGGAAGGGTATCTAGCGGAACAGGCCGCCGGTCGCATTCTATACCGAGGTGTCTTCGGTACCCAGAAACCGGGGGGCGTCTTCGCCAACGCCTTCGATCTGCGCATCAAAAACATTGCCAACACCCACGTGCTGCCCTGGGGCGGCAAACTCCTGGCCCTGTGGGAGGCGGCGGAACCCCACGGCCTCGATCCGGCCACCCTCGAAACCCTGGGCCTCGATCGCCTCGATGGCGTCCTGAAGCCGGGGGATGCCTTTGCCGCCCATCCGCGCATTGACCCGATGGGAGCGGCGGGGCGCTGGGGCGAAAATGGGGCGGGCCAGCGGCGGCTAGTCAATTTCGCCGTGAAGCCAGGTCTATCCACGACGATTACGATCTATGAGTTTGATGAGGCGGGCGCGCTGCGATCGCGCCACAGTCACAGCGTCCCTGGGTTTGCCTTTTTGCACGACTTCGCCCTGACGCCGAACTATTGCATCTTTTTCCAAAATCCCGTCACCTTTAATCCCCTCCCCTATGTACTTGGCTTCCGCAGCGCGGCCCAGTGCATCCAGTTCGACGCCAAACAGCCCACCCGCGCGATCGTCATTCCGCGCAACCCCGAGGCTGGCCCCGTCCAGGTTTTAGAAACACAGCCCTGTTTCGTTTTCCACCACGCCAATGCCCACGAGGCGGACGGCCAAATCATTGTTGATTCCGTTTGCTACGAATCTTTCCCCAGCGTGGATCCGGATACGGACTTTCGTGAGATTGAATTTGATTCCCTGCCAGCGGGCCAACTGTGGCGCTACAGCCTCGATCTTGCGGCGGGTACGGTCCACAGCCGCCTCATGGAAGCGCGCTCCTGTGAGTTTCCGACCCTGCATCCCAATGCCGTGGGCCGATCCCAGCGCTATCTATACATCGGAGCCGCCCACGACCCTAAGGGCAATGGACCTCTCCAGGGCATCCTCAAATTGGATCTGGAAACGGGGGCGCGATCGCTCTGGAGTGCCGCGCCGCGTGGGTTTATGTCCGAACCCCTGTTTGTGCCGCGCCCCGGTGGGACCGCAGAGGACGACGGCTGGGTGATTGTGACGGTCTACAATGCCGCCAATCATCGCTCGGAGGTGGCCATCCTGGAGGCGTGGAACTGGGCGGCGGGACCGGTGGCGACGCTGCACCTGCGTCAGCATGTGCCCTATGGCTTGCACGGTAGCTATACGCCCACTTGCTTTATTGAGGATTAGGGGTCGGAGGGCGTTCGTTAGCCTAAGTTTCTAGGCTTCCCAGGCCACCCCTTCATAGAGATCCGCTAACGGGATTTCAAAGGGGATGGCGGACAGGGAAATGGATGAGTCGAGGCCGTTGTATTCCGTGAAGATCCAGCGGCGATCGCCCGTTTTGAAGTAGTGCTCCACGTGGGGGGTGTATTGATCAATCAGCAAATATTCCTGAAAGCTGGGGATGGTTCGATAGGCGGCAAATTTTTCGTCGCGATCATAGCTTTTGGTGGATTTTGACAGGACCTCCGCGATCGCCACTGGATTGATCAGGGTATCAGTGCGTCCCGGCTGCCGCTGGAGAGGTCGGGGCACCACCATCACATCGGGATAGGTATAAAGCTGGCGATCTGGAATCCAAAGCCGCTGATCGGCCACAAAAATGCTGTAGGGCTTTCCTTTCAAGGCAACCCTCAAGGCGGCATTGAGAATACTAGCAATTTCGTTATGTTCGGGGGTGCCGCCGGTCATGGGGATGATTTCTCCGCGAACATATTCATGGCGCGTTTCTGCATGGACCTCGAAGTCAAGATATTCCTCGGGGGTATAGGTTTTCTGCTCTTCGAGTTGCATGATCATGGGATTTTTCTCCTGTGGATCAAGCGAATAAAAAACTGCGGGACTCAGAAGAATTGAATGGCGGTTTTGATCGCGTGCTTGAGGTCATTGGAATGGACCCAGCCTACAAATCCAGAATATTCACATTGCTCATATACGTTGGCAATGAAGACATGATGGACACCGAGGGGATTTTTCCAGGTCCGAATCGTCGTGCCATCTTTAAAACGGAAAGCGATCTCTGCCTTATTAAAATCCTTTGCATTGGCATCGGTCATGCCGGGTGTGTATCTGAAAAGCTCGATCAGCTTGGAGATTAGGCTTTCCTCTGGAGCGGGCAGCACGTCTCGGGGCTTTGACCAAAATTCTTGAATGGTTTTGACCACCGTCGGATGGGTCTTGAGCTTAGGATGGCTGACGCCATTAAGGCAGGTGAAGTGTGCATATTTCAGCTTGGTGGATTCAACGGTAATGGTCCCATCTCCTCCACCATCAGTATTACCAGCAACGACTAGCGTCGGCACGGTGGCCGCGATCGCTTCGGCCAAAAGGCGTCGATTTTTGCCCAGGTGTTTTGCCATGCCAATGCCCCAGCCAAAGGGATCGATGATTCTCGCCAGGTCGGCACCCCCGAGGGGAGAACCCAGCAGGATCAAGGATTCGCACCGTGTCAGCCATTCTGGATATCTCGACAGCAATTCAACCCAGAGTACGCCCCCTAGGGAAGTGGCGATGATTCGGATGGGAATATTTGGATGGGTTTTTAGGTTTTTGGTGGCCGTGATCTCAAGCTTTCGGATGAGGGGCTCGATGGCAAAACAGGTTTGGAAGAAGCCTAGATTCGGGGCGACCACCTGGGTTTGGGGTGGAGCGACCTTGTGGGCTAAGGCTTTCATATCCTGATTGGTGTCGGTCATGCCATGCTGAGAAAATAGGATCAATTTGATCTCATTTGATGGCTGCATGGCTCGGATAATCGCAAGAACAGAAGGCTTTGCCTACACGATATCTGGGTTTTTAGGCTACTGCCAAAGGGCTATCCTCCGAGGTTTCAGGGAAGGGGGACTGTGCGGGAATGATCAGCGTTCGTAGAAGCTGTCGTAGGTGCTGCTGGGGGCTTGGGGGTCCGGGGCGATCGCGAGCCAGAGGGGGAATTGCAGCAAAGTGAGACTGATACTGCCCTTGCCTTCGTCGATGATGATGAAGGGCAAATCGCCCCGTTCCTGGATGCGGGCGGCCTTTTGGGCGAGGGGTTCGGGGGCATCAAAGAGGGTGACGCCGCGATCGGGGCCAAAGTCACTGCGGGAAATGCCCAGGCAGTCCTGGAGGCCGCGCCGCCAGTCGCCCAGCCGTTCGGGGGTGTCGCTCACCACTAAAACATGGAGGCGATCGCCATAGAGTGCCCGCAGGATCGAGACGGCGGCGGCGGCGACGAGGATATTTTGCAGGCGGCTGCCCAGGGCGCGGATGGCTCCCCGGCCCCCCTGGTCAAAGAACCAACTGGCGACGCGATCGCCGTGGACCGCCTCGAAGGTGCGCCGCAGCCGCCAGGGGGGACCGTAGTAGTCGGGGCGGTTGCGGTAGCGATCGAGGATTTGCTGGATTTTGCGGTTGTCGTCCTGGAAGGCGCGTTCGGCAAACTGGGGCCGGAGGGGGCCGCCGCGATCGCGCTCCTGGGGCGGTGGGGCGCTGGGGACGGGGCTCGGGGCCGGTTCCGGGTCGCGGATCAGTTGCAATTCTTCGGCCGCTTCGACGAGTTCCTGCAAACTGCCCACGAGGTAATCCTTAAATCCCTGGACCCGCGCGGCGACGGTTTGGGAGGCTCCGGCGAAGGTGGTTTGCATCTCCTGGCGGATGCGATCGCGGCGACGTTCGAGCTTTTCGATACTGCCAATGAGGCGCTGGCGGCGATATTCCAAGTCGCTGAGGCTGGTTTGGACGAGGCGGCCCAGGTCGGCGCGGGTTTGCTCGATTTCCGCTTGCAGGCGATCGCGCTCATGCCGCAGGGCTGTCAAATCATCGGCCTTCTCCCCATCCGATGCCGGGGGCCGCTCGACCACGGACGGTTCCGAAACCACGGCTGATTCCGTCGGCTCTGCGGGCTCCGGCGACCCCGTGGGCTGGGCTGGATCCAGCGGCTCGGGCGAGTCCGCCGGGACCATTTCAGGAGGCAGCTCGGCCGGGGATTCTAGGGCGATCTCCTGGACCGGTTCCGGCTCTGGCTGTGGCTCCGGCGGGGCGATCGCAGCGTCCGGGGCCGAATCATGGGGAGCCTCCAGGGCCATCCCCAGGGGTTCCCCAGGGCGGCGGGGTTCGGGCAACTGGAGGGGGGCCGGGTCCGTCCCTGCGCTGTCCTCTGGCTCCCCTTGGGGCGGGTCCACCTCCTCGGGCCAATTGCTGTCCGCCCCGTCCGAGGGCGCTGCCGTAACATCCCCGTCCCACGGATCCGCCGCCACCGACTCCGCCGCGATCGCAGCGGACGGCCTGGGGACTCCCCCTTCCGCCTTGGCGGGCAAGTTCAAGGGTTCCGGACGATCATCAACAGTCATGGGCAGGCAATGGGGAAAAGGGCGTCAGGGCAGGGCCAGGGAAAATCGGCGAGGGGTTGGGAATCAATCCCAGGAGCGGCGCACGGGCAGATTGTGCTGCTCCAGACAGGCGCGCAACTGGCGAGGATCAAACAACATCGGCAAAAAGTGCAAACTTTTCACCTCTCGGAAAAAGAACAGCGTCGGCCAGTAGGTCCAGAAAATATCCCAATTTTGCCAATCGCGATAGGGAAAGTCACGGATTCTGGTGGAACCGCGATAAATCTCTAGGGAACTGCCGGTGAAGCGCAGCCGCAAGGTGGCCGCCTGCACCGTCAAGAAGAGGGCAAATGCGCCCAAAACCCCCGCCGCCGTGCCATTGACCGCCAGCAGCAGCGCCGCGATCGCGCCCAACCCCGCCGGCAGCACATAGCTCGGGGCCAGTTCCACGGTGGCTGAGGGGTCTGGGGATTGTGGGGTGGCGATCGCGCGATCGCCCTGGGGATCAACAGCGGGAACAGTCACGGCGTCACAAAACAGGGTCAGTCTGCGACGCCATTGTACTGCGATCGCCGGTCCCCACCCGCGCCCCATCCGCTGCACCACCCCAAAAACGGGAGCGCTAAGCTGGGAGGCGATCGCCCCCGATCTCAAGCCTTACATCCCCTTGGGAGGCCATAGCCATGCCGATCGCGCCCCACAGCCGCAACACCCTTGGGCTGCCCGCCGGTACCCTGCGCCGGGTCCACCATGCGGCCCTCAATGTGAAGGATCTAGAAAAATCCCGCTGGTTCTATGGCTCCGTCCTGGGGCTAGAGGAGCTGACGGGGGAGGCGGTCCCCAGCACCCTCAAACCTTTAGTGGAACAGGGGAAGGTGGCGAATTTTCGGACGCCGGACGGCTGGATTTTGGACCTGTTTGCCGAGCCGGACCTGGGGCCGCCGGACCCGAACCCTGATCGCCAATTCACCCGCTTTAACCATTTAGCCTTTGACATTGCGCCGGAGTGGTTTGATCGGGCGATCGCGGCGATCGCGGCGGCCAATATCCCCATCGCCCAAGGCCCCGTCAGTCGGCCCACCGGGCGCGGCCTCTATTTCTATGATCCCGATGGCATGATGGTCGAGATCCGCTGCGACCCGGCCTAGGCGATCGCCCCCGTGGGGCACCCCCTCCCGGTGACGGCGGTGCTGACCGGTGCCCCTGCTGATATTCTTCGCCGATTGATCCCCGTGCTGTTGCCCCCTATTCCCCCCCGCGTTTGGTCCCGCCTGCTGTGGGCCTTGCTCAGTGCGATCGCCCTGCTCAGTTGGGCCGAACCCGCCACCCCCAACCGCGCCCCCCAGGCCGTGGCCCCTGCCCCCCTGCCCCCCGAAGCCGCCGAGGTGGAAGCGGCGGTGCGATCGCTCCAGCGGCAGGTGGAAACCCTCACCCAGCAGCTTGCCCAGGCGACGGAATCGTCCCCAGAACGGCCAGGGGCGTGCAAAAATGAAAAGAATCTGAAATCACCATCGGACGCTTCGTCCTAGCCAGTTGCCGTGTCCCAAACCTGCCCTGATGACGCGATCGCGTCCCCGCCCCCGAGCCCTGTCCCTGATCCCCCCGGCGATCGCCGTCCCCACCCCCTGCGGGATATGCGGGTATTTGGGGCCACCTTTGCCGCCATCTTTCTGGCGGAGGTGGGGGACAAAACCCAGGTGGCGGTGCTGCTGATGGCCGCCGAGTCCCACAATCCCTGGACGGTGTTCCTGGGGGCGGCGACGGCCCTGATCGCCACGAGTTTGGTGGGGGTGGTGCTGGGGCAGTGGCTCGCTAAGCGGCTGTCGGCGGCCACGCTGGAGTTGGCGGTGGGGGCGCTGCTGTTGCTGGTGGCGGTTCTGCTCAGTTGGGATGTGGTGATGGGGAATTAGGGAGCGATCGCACGATGGACTGGAGTTTATTGGGCCTGAGTTTTATTACGGTATTTTTGGCGGAGTTGGGGGACAAGAGCCAGCTTGCGGCGATCGCCCTGAGCGGCAATTCAAAATCCCCCTGGGCGGTGTTTGCGGGCACGGCGGCGGCGCTGATTGTGGCTAGCGCGATCGGTGTCCTCCTCGGGGAAGGGACGGCCCAGCTTCTGCCCGCCAAGTTGGTGAAGGCCGTCGCCGCGATCGGTTTCGCCGCCATGGGCATTCGGCTCCTGTGGGTCAATGAACGGGATCCGGACCCCATTGAAGACCCCCAAGAGCCCTAGGCAAATCTCGAAAAATTCCCACATCCCGCAAACCATCCCCCAATCAAAAATTAATGGTAGGGTGCGTTCGCTACGGGTGATTTTCACCGGGATGTGGTTTATGCGAACGCACCGCCCCCTGCGGATAGCCACCGATCCGCCTCGCCAATGGAGATCACCGAAATCCTGGGCCTGCATGGGTGATCGTGTTTAGGCGATTGCATGATGATCGCGTTGATTTGGGGTGGGTCGGTGCGTTCGGGATAGATACGGGATCCCGTTGATTTGAGCGGTACCGAACGCACCCTACCGGTGGTTGATTGATTATTGAATTGTGAAAATCCCCCGCGATCGCGGCCTCAAGCCATCAGATCCCAGGGGATTTTCAGGTTTTACAGCATCGAGCGGCCCCGAATCCTAAACCCGGAACGGCGACACCCAGCCCCGCAGGAAATAGAACACACTCAGCAGATACTCCTTAATCACCTTCGTCGTCACCGTCAGCCCATCCACATTCGGGATCAGGTCCGGAATGGATAGATACCGCCAGGGCGCATTGGGCAGATCCGGCGAATCATAGGGCAGCGTATAGAAATCCGCAGGCTTCGGCACCACCGTAAAGCCCACATTTTCAAAGGCATAGGTCGCCCGCGACATGCTCAGGGCCGACGCCACCAGGGCAATGCGCGCCCCATTGGGCGTCCCGCCAAACTCATCGCGCACATCCAGCGCACTTGTCCGCACATCCACCAACTCCCGCCGATTCGCCAATTCCCCCTCTGGAATCACGATCGCGCTCGCCGGCACCCCCATCCGCTGAAGCAAAATGCGAATATCCGTCGATTCCGCATTGCGGCAGGCCCGGAACGCCGCCGGATCATCGGGGCAGGTGGTCCGCTTCGAGAGCCAATAGGCATTGGCCTCCGGTCGGAAGCCCGCACTGACGATAATGCGATTAGAAATCCCCTGGCGATAGAGCTGCGCCGCGTAGGTAATCAAATCGCCACTTTCCGTCAGCTCCAGCCGATCTTCGCCAATGCCCGCCACCCGGGTCGTCCCCTGGCCCAGCAAAACGATCGCCTGGGTGGGGCCGCGATCGCCCAGGTTGCGGATGGAATCGCGCTCCAACTGTTCCGCAAAGCTATAGCCCACCAGCGGCGTACTGGCGAACAGCAAAATCGTAAAGGCCGTCGCCGCCAGCCCATTGGACGTAAATTTATTCGGCCCCTCCCGCAGGGTCCAGCGCGACAGCAGCAGCAGCGACAGGCCCAACGGCGTCAGCAGCAACGACAGCAGACTGCCTAAAAGTTCCGATGTGCGGCCCGTCGGGCTCATGAAGGCGATCGTCAGCAGCGCCGCCACCGTGACGATGCCCAGCCCCGTGTAGTAGGCCGTTGGGATGAACTTGACCTGGAACAGCATGTACCAGAGCAGCCAACCGATGAAGATCCAGATCAGGAGAAATGTGAGCGATTCAAATAGCATTCCCGGTAACCCGATCGATGGGTGGTGGTGGTCGAGCCTGGTGCGCGCGGTGGGCCGACCAGTGATGAGTTAAGGGTGGCGGCGCGCAAGGGCACCCTCGATCGCCTGGGCGACGGTTTCGATGGTTTTGACTCGTGCGTAGAGTTTATCGTTGGCCGCTACGATCGTCCAAGGGGCATAGACCGTCTGGGTCCGTTGGAGCATATGGTTGACCGCCACATGGTACAGCGGCCAGCGATCGCGGTTGCGCCAATCCTCCTCCGTGAGCTTGTGCTGTTTGAAGGGGTTGACCTCCCGTTCCTGAAAGCGGCGCAGTTGTTCCTCGGGGCTGATGTGGAGCCAGAACTTGAGTAGCACAATGCCGCCATCGACTAACTGGCTTTCAAATTCGTTAATTTCCGCGTAGGCGCGCCGCCATTCGGGTTCCGTGGCAAATCCTTCGACGCGCTCGACGAGCACGCGCCCGTACCAACTGCGGTCAAAAATGCCGATGGTCCCGGCGGCGGGGAGCGATCGCCAGAACCGCCAGAGATAGTGGCGCTCAAACTCCTCGCGACTGGGGGCCGCAAAGGGCGTCACCACAAAATTGCGCGGATCGAGGGCATCGGTCACCCGCTTGATGGCTCCCCCCTTGCCCGCCGCGTCCCACCCTTCAAAAATCGCCAGGACCGAAATTTTGTGGTGGTGGATATCCCGCTGGAGGTTCCGCAGCCGCAGTTGGGCATCCTGGAGCCGCTGTTTGTAGCGATCGCGCGACAGGCTCTTCGACAGATCCACCTCCGCCAGCAGATCCGGCTCACTCGGGCGCAAACTCTCCTGGGGCGGCAGTTGCGGCGGCGGCAACTGGGCATGGCGACGGTCAAAGGCCGCCGTCAGCGCCGCCACGGTGGCCCCCAACAGCTTCACCTCCGCCCAGCGCTTGCAGTTGCCCTCCACCAACGTCCAGGGGGCGTGGCCCGTGCTGGTTTGGATCAGGGCATCCTCCGCCAGGGCGCGGTAGCGTTTATAGCGCTTCGCCTGCTGCCAGTCCTCCGGGCGCACCCGCCACGCATCGTAGGGATCCTTGGCGTAGGCCTTGAGGCGGCTTTTCAGTTCCTTGCGCCCCAGGTGAATGAAAAATTTGATGATCGCCGTGCCATCGTCCGCCAACTGCCGCTCGAAGGCATTGATCTGCCGCACCGCCGTGGGCACCTCCGGATCCGACAGGTGCCCAAAGAGACGGTCCTCCAGCAGCCGCACATACCAGCTATGGTAAAAAATCGTGATCTGCCCCCTGGCCGGTTGCCGCAGCCAAAAGCGCCAGAGCCAGGGGCGGGCCTGATCTTCGGCGGTGGGGGGCAAGGTAGGGTGTACCACAAATCCCCGTGGATCCATGTGGCCGAGCATCTGCTTGACCATTTGCCCTTTCCCCGAGGCGGCCCACCCCTCCAGGACCACCAGGGTCGGCATTTTGGCCCGCTGACAGTCGCTCTGGAGCGATCGCAACTGCTGCATGAGGCGATCGGCTTCCTGGCGATAGCGGTCCTTGTCCAGGGAGCGGTCTAGATCGAGGCTTTCTAGCATGGGGCAGGGGGGTTAAGCTCGCCCTTGATGGTGCCACAGCGTCCTGATGACCACGGCCAATTGCCGGAAAACCTTTAGGGTTTTAGGGTAATTCCAGGTGCTCTGGTCCCCTGTTTCCTGAGTTCCCTTGGGCGCGGTGCGATCGCCCCCCAGCGGCCGGGAAGGCAGCGGGCCATGGTCAGCGGCCCCAGCCCCCTGAATAACCCCAAAACCTGGCCCATAATTGACCCATGGGTTCAGTCATTTTGGCGAGGGCTCATTCCCGGTCTAGGTCATGGTCAGCCCATGGATTAGCCCAATATTTTTAGCATCAGTGCGCCTGGAGAAATTGGTTAAATCGGTTACCTAACCACCCCCGCAATCGTAGCTGTGTCGTGGTATCCCTAGGATTTTGAGCGGTCCCATCCCTGGTGCTTTTTCCCTTGGCAACCGTGCGCAGTGTGCCGTTTAAATCTAATTTAGAGTTAATTCCTACCGATTCAAATTCATGGATTGGAATGGTTAATTGGGAGGGAGATCCCCCCAGTTCCCATCCAGTACCCACCGCGATCGTCCTACTCCCCCATGGCACAGCAGCAGCCCCCGAGCCCCTCCGATCATCCCACCGCGACGACGGCCCACCAAGCCGGGGCGGGGTTCGATGCGGAGCAAACCTTTGATCTGATTGATCGCTTGCTGCCCTTTGAGGTGTGTCTCTATCACCAGGTCTTGCCCCTGCGCATTGAGGGCCAAAGTCTGATTTTGGGGGCGGTCTGTCCGGAGGATGCGAGCAGTTTGGATTATGTGCGCCAAATGTTGGCCCATACGCGCTACGCGATCGCGTTGCAGCCCATTTCCGCCCAGCTTCAGCAACATTTTCTGTCGGCATTTCTCAACTACGATCGCCAGATCAAAGCCTCCAATAGTGATTTGCTGTGGGAGGATCATGGCCAGCCCCTGCGGGATTTGCACCAGGCGGATTCGCCCACGATTCCCATGGGGGATTTGCGGACGGGGGATACGGTGGCCCTGGGCGATCGCCCTGCGGGATCGGCGGAGCCGACGGTGGAGCAGTTCCAGCAGGATTTTGAGGCGGCCCTCGATGCGGAAAGTGGCTATCCGAAGGGGGTGCGCGATCGCGCTGGGGGCGGCGAGGTGGATCGCTCGCGCGGCACAGAGTCCCTGGATGCCCCGGTGTCGCGCCAGCCGATTCCGCCCCTGCTGAAGGTGAAGGCCCCCTTTGCTGATCGCCACCTTTCGACCCTGGCGAATTTGCCGCCGCGCGTGTTGGCCCAGGAGTTGCTCCAGCGGGCGATCGTCCAGGGCATCGGGCGGCTGTATCTAGAACGGCAGGGGGACACGGGCCGCGTCCTGTGCAGCCAAGATGGGGTGCTCCAGGCGGCCCTGGAGGGGATTGATCGCGCCACGTTCCAGGGGGTGATCAATGAACTGAAAATTCTGGCGGATTTGCCCCTGATGATGGTGGAGCGGCCTAAGCAGGTGGAAATCGAGCGGCGCTATGAGGGGGAATTGCTGCTGCTGCGCCTGCGGATTGTGCCCGGTCAAGATGGGGAAGAGGGCACGTTGCAGGTGCTGCGGGGGGCGGCCCTCAAGTTCTATCAGCAGCAGCAGTTGACGAAATTGGGTCAGGATGCCCTGAGTTTGGCGCGCAAGCTTCAGCAGCAGGTGGCGGAAATCCACGCCCGCGCCCGCCTCACCCCAAGCATCAGTACGGAGCAGATGGCGGCGCTGCCGGAGTTGAAGGCGGCGGTGGGCTGGCTGGCGAGTATGCTCGATAGTCTCGAATAGGAGGCGGCAGTGGGGCTGGGTGGGGGCGATCGCCAGCCAAACAAATCGACCCAAAAAACCCACCAGACAAGGGGCTTAAGCCCCTTGCTCCTGTCGGCTGTAGCCAAGACACGGTAGGGATTTCAGGCGGTTTGACCGCAGCCCCTAAGGCACAAATTGTCCCTAGAGTGCCCCCGCCGCCGTCTTGTCGAGGATGGTGCCGGACAGATGATGGGTGGCGTTCATCATTTGCAGCATCGGCAGACCCGTCGAGCCGTTGGGATAGCAGATGGCGCTGACGCCGCCGTTCCCCTGCTTGAAGCGCCAGAAGCTTGCGGGGCCGAGGCCGGTGATCTGGCACAGCAGCGCTTTGTTGACCGCATCATGGGCAACGACTAATCCCGTCAGGCAGCGATCGCCCCCCGCCGCCGCCGTCCGCTCTTCCCCATCTTTGACGATCGCCGCCCAGGCCGCCGCCGCCCGATCCCATACCTGCTGGAGGTTTTCCCCCTCGGGCATTTGGACCGTTTCCGGAGCCGTTTGCCATTGATCGAGCAGGTCGCCGTATTCCGCGCGGATTTCCGCCTCGTATTTGCCCTCCCAGGTGCCGTGGCTGATTTCCTGGAGGTCGTCGAGCAGTTGCAGGCTCAGGTGCTCATGCTCCGCCAGGATTGCTTCCGCCGTGGCCTTGGGCCGCAGCATGGGGCTACTGAAGGCAAAGTCGAGGGTGATTTGCTTGAGGAAATCCGCCGCCTTGCGGGCCTGGGCGAGGCCGTTGTCGTTGAGGGGCACGTCGATTTGGCCCTGGAAACGCCCCTGCCGGTTCCATTCCGTTTCCCCGTGGCGCACCAGGAGCAGTTGGGGGCCGCAGTCACTGGGGCTTGGTTCCGGCAGGGCGCGGCACCCCTGTAGGCCGGCCAGGTGGGCCGTCAGGTTCATCGATTCCAGTTGGGCGGCGCTGCCGTAGCCCCCGGCAAAATTCAGAACGCTGATGCCGCAGTTGGATTGCAGGAGCCCTTGGTAGCGATCGGCTCCGATGCCCATGGCGGTGCTGATCAGGCAGCGGTTGATGCCGTTGTGGCCGACGATCGCGATCGTTTCCCCCTGGTGTTTATCGAGGATGCTTTGCCAGAAGGCGTCGGCCTGTTGCCGCAAATCTAGGACCGGAAAATAGTCCCCCTCGGGCAGGGCCATGGAGAATTCGTGGGGCCGTTCTTTCCAGCAGCTATAGCCATCCGGGTCGGCGGCGCGCACGTCCGAAACCGATCGCCCAGCCCAGAGGGGTAGGTTTACTTCCTGCAACAGTTCGTTGACCGTCAGGGGGATGGGGCGATCGCCCTGGGCTTCGAGGTGGCTGAGGATCGTTTCTGCCGTTTGGCGCGCCCGCTGGAGGGGGCTGCAATAGAACGCGGCGAGGGGTAAACCTTCCAGGGCGATCGCGACCCGCTGGGCCTGGGTTTTGCCAAAATCCGTGAGGATCGAGTCGTCGCAGCGCCCTTGGATGATGCGGCGGGTGTTGTAGCTGCTTTGTCCGTGGCGGATGAGGATGACGCGCGTAGCCAGGGTTCTGTCCTCCTACAAAGGGGCGAGCGATAGGTGGGCCGGGGCCGAATGCCGATGGGCCAAGTCAAATTTTGACATTATCTGGACTCAACTACTCTCTCAAGGACTGAATAGGAGCTATTGCCAGACATTATTTAAACAGACAATAGGTTGTTCAAGAAATCAAGCACGTTTTTAAGGCTCGAAACCTGAGTGATGGTTTGAGAATTGATCCAATTATCCTTCGCGATGCTAGCCGTATTTGTCATCCCCGGCTTAAGAATACTTACAACCGTTGCGATTATGGCTTTTTGTCTGTCGAAAGGCTTCCATCTAAGTTGCTGAATCTCCGAATCAGAAAACTGATCAATATAGGATCGAGCTTTTTGCATATACTCGGTATAGGCAACATCTCCGCATTCGCATATCAACGTATCCAGTACACCCTGATCTAGGTTGTTCGGCAAAATGTAAATCCCTAGCCTTGGAACAGTTTGAGTCACGAAACCTGCCGCCCTAGTCTCATACGGGAAGTCAGAGAAAAGCTCCTTTAATTCATCATGATACTTCTTTGCAACTTGACTGGGCGGTCGCTTATCTGAATCGGCAACAACCGCAAAAGCTGCCAGTGAATCTAAGTAATCAATGTCAGATAGCTTATCTTTTAAGTTGGCTGGTAGATTACTACCCTCGCCTGCATATACGGCTACAGACAAGGTGTCAGTATAAAGAACTGATGGCATGTCAAGCCTTTGATGAAGATTGCCCGTTTTTGAAGGATAGTTGGGGATAAACTTACGCCATAAACCATCTAGATTCTCATCGTTAATGCGTTTACATTCCTTGAAGTCGAGAAAATTGCGGAGGATTTTGACTAAAAATGCTTGATCGTGATTTCCTTCAACCCCAATTAGCACACATTTTCGTTTCACCAGCGTATCTCCTGCCCAAAATCTTCCCGCAGCCGTTTCAATCTACCCCAATCGTGCCTCACTACCCGCGTTTGCGTCTCCTTCGGTTCAAGGCGATAAAGAACAAGATCTGATTGATCCTCAGTCGCTTCCAGCAGGGCATCAACAGCTTCAAGACTATGAGTTGTTGCAAAGAGCTGCACATTCATGCTCTTACACCATTTAACGAGCCAACTGAATGAGTCTTGCAATGCTTCAGTGTGAATTGCAGATTCGAGTTCGTCTATCAGCAAAACACCTCCTTTGACGCTCGCAAGATTAAGAGCTATATGGAGTAGTCGGCGAACTCCATCACCAAAGGTACTGATAGGTACAAGTCCTAGCTTTTTATGTTGAATATAGATATTAAATCGATAGGGATTTTGCCCTGGAGGTAATAGGATTTCCATGTCGGAAATGTTTTGATCTAACTGACGTAACAAGTTTAATACATCGGCTTTGAAATTTTGAAATCTAGCATCTGATAGCAGCCTGAATTGCCCAATGACTGAACGATGAGATGAAGGAGTAACTACTGCAGTAAGCAGACTGGGTTCTCGTTGCCTATTCAGTCTAAAGAAAGTCCCACGCTCCCAAATCTGCCAGCTTTCCTTAATATTTCCTTTTAGGCTGTTGGAAAGATCTGATTGCTCAGTGTACAATTCGACATTTAAATTGAGTCCCCTTCGTGCTTCAAGAGTGTCCCCGCTTTCACTCAGTTGCTCGTCTTCAATATCAGTGAGTTGTTCATCTTCAGAGACAGTCCTTTTTCGCGTCCCGGAGACAGACATTCCCTCTATTTCCTCATAGGATGCGTCCATCTTCTTGACTGTAAATAAACCACTGCTGGAAATCGAAATTATTCCCAGCTTGAGTGTTTCCTGGTCTAACGAAAGATCGTGTACAAAAAGCCATTGGAGTGCATCGAGAGGTGATGTCTGAGGCACTCTATACTCTTGCTCTCTCTGTCTGGCCGTGCTTAGCCATGCTCTTATATCCAATGGGTGACAGTAAATTGATAGAGCTTCAAGAACACTCGTCTTGCCTGAATTATTCATTCCAACAAGTAAATTGATATGACCGAGATCCTTGAGGTCAAGATCTTTAATTCCTCTAAACTTGTGGATCGTGATACTATCAAGATTTTTTGTGGTCATTTGCTTTTTTTAGCTTAATCGAAGTATATTCTGTTGATTGACGACGCATGAGATCGTTTCTTAACTGATCATGTTCGGCGAGTTTTAATACCAACACTTCCAGATATTACGGATAGTCGATAGTTATAGTAGTTGCGATGATTAATGAGGTTGCAGAAGCCTTGATACGCAAGGAGCATGGGACGAAATGTGCCTCTTGCCGACCGAAATCGTTATTTTTCTCCCTGGCTTAAGCTTACATGCCATCGGTGGTTTGGGCCACTATCGCAAAAGCGAAAGCTAAACGTCTCATCCTGCCTGCCGCTTCTAGCCTAGGCAGCAACAGGGTCGTGCAGAGATTGATCTAGTGTATGGTTACGTCTCCCTTGCTTAGCCTCTAGGATTGAGCGGGATTAAGAGCACAGTTTTTCAGTTCACTGAGGACGATGACTTCCTAATGCTGAAACTGTTCAAGAGACTGGACCGCCACTTTGGCAAGGTTGTGATCGCCCCCGAATACACCGGTTTTAGTCAGTCTCCATTGGGACGTTCGAGCCGCACCGCATACCACTGCAACAGGCGATCCGGCCCCAAATCCAACTCACAGGATGTATCGATCAGAGACTGCACTCGCTCCGCCGTCGTCTCGAACTTTTGTAAATCGCGCGGCAGCTCATCCCCCAACTGCGCGATCGCGGCGGTCAAGCGATCGCGCAACTCCGCCACCGTCACGATCTGTTCAGGGCCATCGGCTTCGAGGACTACGAAATAGCCACTATCGTCATAGAGCAACGGATCCGCCATAGGTGTTTGTTAGCGCCCTAAATTAAATACCCGCATGGCCCATGGCCAGCCCCGCCACCAGCATCCCCAGCACCAAAAACGGTTGGGCACTGGCCTGATACTTCACATCATTTTCCAGAGGATTGCGCAGGAAGTACATGTCCTGAAACACGATCTGCGGAATCACCAGCAGGGCCAAAATTGACGCGTACAAATTCTCGCTCAGGGTGAGCAAATAGCCCGCAATGCCAAACTGGAACGTGTCGATCATCACCACACAAATCCACGCGGCCCCCGTCACCCCAAACATCACCGGCAAGGATTTCAGGCCCAGGGCGCGATCGCCCTCGACGCTCTTGAAATCATTGACGATCGCAATACCCAACCCTGCCAAACTGTAGATCAGCGTCACCACCATCACCGTCGGCGTCAGGGTACCAAACAGGGCCTGACCCGCCCACCAGGGCAAAGCAATGTAGCTCGCCCCCAGGGCATAGTTTCCTAGCCAGCCATTTTGCTTCAGCTTCAGGGGCGGCGCGGAATAGATGAACGCAATGAACGTGCCCACCAACGCCGTCACAAAAATCGTCGGGAAGTCGTGGCCCGCCCATTGATCCAAGCCATAGGCCAAGGCCCAGCCCCCCAGCAGCAGCACAATCACCTGGGCGATCACCTGCTTCTCGGAAATGGCTCCGGAGGGAATGGGTCGATAGGGCTCGTTGATGGCGTCGATCTCGCGATCGTAGTAATCGTTGATCGTTTGGGTGTAGCCCGTCAGCAGCGGCCCCGACAGCAACATGCAGGCGGCGGATTTGAGGACATTTTCTAAGGTCCAGTCAAAGTGGCCCGACGAGGCCGCCCCGCAGACCACGCCCCAGATCAAAGGGATCCAGGTGATCGGCTTCATCAACTGGAGGCGGATTTTCCAGAGGTTCGTTTCGCCCGCCGCCGCCCCTTTCATGCCCAGCATTTGCCGAGCTTTGGAGCCTTCGTCATTGGCCGCAGGGGTGGAGGTGGGGGGAGTATTTTCGGGGGCAGCCATGGGTCTTCTCCGAGGGTCTAGAACGAGATGATCAGGTGGCGATCTTGGAATTTGGCTCCGGTGACGGGGCGACCGCTGAGGGCGGGGGGCAGCTTCACGTTGCGCCGCTGATCCCCCGCTTCGACGGTGACTTCGGGGCCGTATTGGGTGAGTTTGACTTGCTTTTTGTCAAAGCTGGGCAGGAATAGGCGCACCTGCCGATTGGCCACGTCGATGTCGAGGGGTTTGGGGGCGGCGATCGCGAGGGCTTCAAAATCCGGCAAGGCGGCGGCGATCGCGGCGGAATCCCCCTCCGGCACCGACAGGATCGGCAACGGCGCAAAGTTTTCTTCCAAATGGCCCGGTTCACTGCCCCGATTGAGCAGGACACCGCCAACGGTGATGCCCGACTGCTGGGCACTGCCCCAGAGATAGGCCGCCGTGGCCGCCGCCGCGCGATCGCCCGTGGTCACCAGCATCGCCGCCAGCTTGCGCGGATCACTGACCACTGATCGCCCCTGTTCAAGCAAATCCGTCGCTTCCCCAAAGGGCTCATCCCAGCGGTCCACACCGCCCCCCGCCAGCACCGCCGCCGACACCGGCCCGATGAACGGATTGATGGCCTTCATAAAATCCGAATCGCCAATCACCTGCCGGAACCGCCGCACGTACCACGACAGCACCTCCGGCAGACCCAACAGGCGCAGGGCGGCCAAATCCCCAGCCCCGTCGTACACGATCACGTCATAGGCCCCGCCATCGTCATACTTGCGCAGGGCGCTGAGGGTCAGGGCGCTATCGAGGCCGGGAAACATGGCCAATTCTTCGCCATACACGTCCTTAAAGAACGGCGATCGCAGGTACCGGGCCTCCAGGGATTTTAGTTCTCCCCAGCCCCGCTCCAGTAGGGCCACACTGGTGGGCTGCACGGCGCTGAAGTTGGACGCGATCGCCACGGGATCCGCCCCAATGTCCCCCTCGCGGCCCAGGGCAATGCCAAAGGCCGGTCCTGGATCCTGACTGAAGAGCAGCACCCGCTTACCGTTGTCCGCCAGGTGCCGCGCCGCCGCGATCGCCAGCGTCGTGCGCCCCGTTCCGCCCTTACCCAGGAAGGTCAGCGTCAGTGCCATAAGGTTGTATTCAATTCAAATGCGACAGGATCAAGCGGTGGGCGGGGCGATCGCCCTGGAACGCCCCAGACGCTCAGCCAGGAACCCAGGTCCGTTAAACGGCCTCGAGTTCGTCCTCAAAAAACCAGGTGGCAAACTGGTCATCAAACTTCACGACCAGGCCCAGGTTCTTGCCGTCGAGAATTTTGTAGTTGTCCACGACACCGGTGGGGTTTTTCTTGATCTTCTCCACCAAATCGCTAGAGATGCGATCGCGAACGCGACAGACCTTTACGCGCTGACCGATTTCAATCACGACTAAAACCGTCTCTAGTAAACTAATCCACAGCTTACAAGACTACTGCATTTTCGCTCCCTTGCACGGCTTGTCCGCCCCCTGGGGCGCGATCGCCTCCCGTTGTTCCACCCTTCGCCCCTCGCCCCATGCTTGCCAAACGCATTGTGCCCTGTCTGGATGTCAAAGCCGGTCGCGTCGTCAAGGGCGTGAATTTCGTCAACCTGCGCGATGCGGGGGATCCGGTGGAGCTCGCCCGGGCCTACGATCGCGCCGGGGCCGATGAGCTGGTGTTTTTGGACATCACCGCCACCCACGAGGATCGCAACATTATTTTTGATGTGGTTTACCAAACGGCGGAGGAGGTGTTCATCCCCCTGACCGTCGGCGGCGGCATCCAGGACCTCGCAACCATCAAACGGCTCCTGCGGGCGGGGGCAGACAAAATCAGCATGAATTCCTCCGCCGTGCGCGATCCGGACCTGATCCGGCGGGCGAGCGATCGCTTCGGCAGCCAGTGCATCGTGGTGGCCATTGATGCGCGCCGCCGACCGGGCACCGGGCCAGCCCACGGCACGCCGATCGCCTGGGATGTCTATGTGCGCGGGGGGCGGGAAAATACGGGCCTCGATGCGATCGCCTGGGCGCAGCAGGTGGCCCAACTCGGGGCGGGGGAATTGCTCGTCACCAGCATGGACGCGGACGGCACCCAGGCGGGCTATGACCTGGAGCTAACCCGCGCGATCGCGGAAACCGTCAGCATTCCCGTCATCGCCTCCGGCGGCGCGGGCACCTGCGCCCATATCCGCGAAGCCCTCACGGACGGCAAAGCCGAAGCGGCCCTGCTCGCATCGCTGTTACATTACGGCCAGCTTACGATCACGGAGATTAAGAAAGACTTACGGGACCATGGGGTTCCCGTGCGCGCGATCGCCCCCTGAGGCCCCCAACACCCCCCGAAAACCGCCCCGCGATCGGCCATAAAAAACCCTTAAACCCCCGTTGAATCAGGCTTAGCCCGTCGCCCCCATGCTGAAGAGCAGCACCCCTGCCCTTGGGGACACCCTGTCAAGGGAGGTGTTACAATACGCAAAGTTTCGTTCATAAACTGCGAATCGTACCGGATGATCCTTGTTTTGCTACTGGCGGTCCCCCTGGTGGCGTGGTCCCTGCACCTGATGCAGCAAGCGTTCGACCATCGGGAATTTTCACTGATGCTGGCCGGAGCCCTCGTGGCCTCCTCGGCGGCGGCGCTGGTGGTGGTGTATTTCCTGATGAGCAGTTCCCTGGGCTATTTGATGGGGCTTGATCACCGGGGCTATGTCAGCTACTACGGCGCGGAGTTGCCGATGGTGGCCAGCGACCCGATTGCGCTCGCCCAGCAGTTTGGCTCTGAAGATTTCCCTTGGCTCATCGAGGAAGAGGCGGCGGATTAGGGCCGCGATCGCGATCGGCGGGGCGGGATTTGGGGCAGGTCCGAAAAAAATACCGACAACTTAGCCCTCAGGGGTTGACTCTCCCGCGAACCTGAGGCATTATGGATTTCGCCGAACGGGGCTATAGCTCAGTTGGTAGAGCACTTCAATGGCATTGAAGGGGTCAGCGGTTCGAATCCGCTTAGCTCCATCTCAAAGAACCGACGGCAAAAGGCGCTTCTGGACAGTCTCCAGGGGCGCTTTTGTTATGGCCTTCGGACCGCCCGCGCCACCGATCGCGAGACTCTGCTGCCAGAATGTGGACGTTCGAGGGTTTGTGGCGAGTGCCCGAGGGGCGCGGGGGATCCATGGCGTTGTTGTTCCAGATTGCGATCGCGATTGTGCTGGGGGTGCTGCTGGGGGGCCTGGTGCCCGTGGCGGCGGAAAATGTGGCGTTTTTGGGGGATGTGTTCCTGCGGGCGCTGCTGATGCTGGTGGTGCCGTTGGTGATGACGTCCATGATCGTGGGGGTGGGCAATCTGGGGGATGCGGGCCAGATGGGGCGGCTGGGACGGCGTACGGCGATTTATTACGTGGTGACGACGGCGATCGCGGTTTTCCTGGGGCTCGTGCTGGTGAATGTCATCCAACCGGGGGTGGCGGCTACGCCGGAGGCCCAGCTTGAACTGCGGGGGGGCGCGCGCCTAGGCACCGTGACCTACGCGATCGCGGGGGACACCCTGACGCTGCCGGAGGGCACCCTCACGCGGGATTACGACGATCGCTACGGCATCGAATTACTCGATCGCGGCCTCAAGGGCACCATCGCCAAGGACGAGGAGCGCGACCCGAACCGGTTTGAAATTACGGAATGGCGCGATCGCGATGGCAACCCCGTCACCCTCGACGGCACCGCACCGCAGCAGGGCCAAGGGATTTTGGTGGATCTCGCGATCGCCGGACGGATGCGCGACAAATCCGGCTCCGCCTGGGAAACCATCCAGCAGGTGATCACCGGCCTCGTGCCCCGCAACATTTTCGATTCGATGGCCAACAACGATGTCCTGCCCCTCATCGTCCTCTCCATCACCTTTGGGGCCATTTTGCTGAAGCTCGGCGCACCGGCCCAGCCCCTGATGCGCTCTTTCAATGTCCTCAATGACGCCATCCTGGCCCTGGTGCATTTGGTCATGAAGCTGGCCCCCGTCGGCATCGGTGCCCTGGTGGCCGGACGGCTAGCGGAGGCGGGCGGCTTTGCGGGCTTTTTGCCGGAACTGCTGCGCATGGGCAAATTTGCGGGCACAACGATTCTCGGCCTCGCCATCCATGGCCTGATTATCCTGCCGGGGATTTTAGTTCTCTTCACCGGGCGATCGCCCCTGGCCTACGGCACCAACTTCCTGCCCGCCCTGATGACCGCCTTTTCCACCTCCTCGAGTTCCGCCACCTTGCCCGTGTCGCTGGAATGCACCATCGAAAAAAATCACATCAGCCCCAAGGTCGCCGATTTTGTCCTCCCCCTCGGGGCCACGGTCAATATGGACGGCACCGCCCTCTATGAAGCGGTTTCCGCCATTTTCATTGCCCAGGTCTATGGGGTTGAACTCACCTTCGTGCAAATGGTGATCGTGTTCCTGACCGCCACGATCGCCGCGATCGGTGCAGCGGGCATCCCCGAAGCGGGCCTAGTGACCATGGCGATCGTCCTGCGGGCCGTGGGGCTCCCCCTAGAGGGCATTTCCCTGCTCCTGTTGGTGGATTGGTTCCTGGACCGCTGCCGCACCACCGTCAATATCTGGGGCGATGCCGTGGGGGCCGCGATCGTCGAAAACCTCGAACAGCAGGACGAACAAAAACGCGACGCCAACACCACCGAACCACCCCCCGAACTCGCCTAGGGAAAGCCAGCCAGCGGCCCCCAGCCCCTTCACCGGCCCCGTTAGGAAGCTTCCGACTCCTCCGACGGCTGATTAAACAGCTCCAAAACCTGGCGGCAAAACACTTTTAATTTCTCCGCCGCCGCTGGCTGGGGCGTCACCGTCCCCCCAAACTGCCACCGGTTCACCGTCGAAAAGCGCCACTGCTGCCCCCGGTGGTCATAGCCCGCCACCTCCACCCCGATCGCGCGGCGCTGTCCATCAATCGGATCCTCAAACAGGCGAATCTGCACCAACATACTGCGGCAGCCACAGGGGCGACTGAGGCCCGGAAAATGGAAGCCAATATCAATCGAATCCGGGTCCACCAACTCCTGGGTTTCGTCATCATTCATCCAGGGGCGCAGATCCGTGCGAACGTCAGGGAATTGGCCCTTGAATAAATTCACGGTGGCGGCAATTTGGGCGGCAAGGCGAATACCGATCGCGCGCTCGGCTGCATTCACGGGGCGGCACTCTCCTGAAACGAACAAACAGAGAATGGGCAAGACACCTGGGACACCACGGGCAAGCCCCGGCTTGGATCCCGAAGTTTCAGGTGCTGGAGCTTGATGGGATGGGGCTCCCTAGGCTCATCATAATTTATGGAATTTCAAGGTAAGGAACTGTAACGGCCATGGCTGATCGTCATCGCAAATCGGGAAAAAAGACAGACCCTAGCGGCAATCCGGCCCAAAAGCGGGTGGTTTATGCGGAGTTTGGGGATGGGGCCACGGCCAAGGCCACCGAGCGGGCGGTGCCGGATCTGCCGCCGAATCAGCAGGATCTACGGGTGCAGGCATCCCGCAAGGGGCGCGGCGGCAAGACGGTGACGGTCATCTCCGGTTTGCAGCACTCCCCGGATGCCCTCAAAGCCCTCTTGAAAAACCTGAAGGCCCAGTGCGGTACGGGGGGCACGGTCCGGGACGACACCTTGGAGTTGCAGGGGGATGTGGCGGATCGGCTGGTGGAGGCGCTGCTGAAGCTGGGCTATCGGGCGAAACGCAGCGGCGGCTAGGGCTGTTTAGATAATTTCGATGACGTCATCATCAATACAGGGGAAGGGATTGTGGCGATCGCGCATCAACTAGATCAAAAGCCTCATCAAAAAACGTTTCGGATTTGGAGGGCTTTGATCGCGGCCCTGGGGCTGGTGGGGGGCGGCGCACCGGTCTGGGGGGCTGAACCGACGGATCTCGACGGCCACTGGACTCGGGGCTGTGTGTCGGCCCTGGCGGCGCGGCGCTGGATTGTGGGGGATGGGTCCGGGCGGGTGCGGCCGGAGGAGCCGATCGCGGCGCGGGATTTTGCCACGTTGCTGACCCGAGCGGTGCCGGAGGGGATGGCCCTGCCGCCGGAGGCGTCGGTGAATCGGCCCGTGAGCCGCAGTCAGGCGCTGGTGTGGCTGGCGGGGCGGATGGGCTGGATGGCCCAGGGGGATCCACGGGCGTCGGCGATTTTGCAGCACACCTTTGAGGATGGGGCGGCGGTGCCCTGGGGCGATCGCGGGGGGGTGGCGGCGGCCCTGCGGCGGGGGGCGATCGCGCTCTACCCTCCCTCACGGCGGCTCAATGGGGCGCAACCGCTCAAGCGGGGCGAGGCGGCGGCGTGGATTTGCCTGGGGCTGGCCGATCGCCTGGAAACTCCGGCGACGGATTCTTTGCAGGCGCTGGCGGTGCGGCCGGCGGAGATTCGCGGCGTGTGGCTGACGAATATTGATAGTGATGTGCTGTTCGAGGCGGGGCGGCTGCGGGTGGCGATCGCGGAGCTGCGGGAGATGGGTTTTAATACGATCTACCCGACGGTCTGGAATGAGGGCTATACCCTCTATCCGAGCGCTGTGGCGGCGGCGGCCAGCGGCATTACGGTCGATCCCCATCCGGGGTTGGCTCGGCGCGATGCGATCGGTGAGGCGATCGCGGCGGCCCGTGAGGCAAAACTGACGGCGATCCCGTGGCTGGAATTTGGCCTGATGGCTCCGGCGGACTCGGCCCTGGCGCGGCGCAATCCCGATTGGCTCCTGCAACGGCAAGATGGCTCCACGGTGGACAACCGCAGCGGCAGTGGGCGGGTGTGGCTGAACCCGAGCCATCCCGATGTGCGGCGTTTTCTAGTGAATCTGGCCGTCGAGGTGGTGAAGCGCTACGACGCGGACGGCATCCAGTTCGATGACCATTTCGCATGGCCCGTGGAGTTTGGCTATGACCCGGTGACGATCGCCAACTGGCGGCGCGATCGCCCCCCGACCCCAACCCCCATCCTCCCAGTTCCAAACAATCCCGCCCCCGGAAATCCCCCAGCGGTGGCCCCGGTGGTGGCGCTGCCGGATCCAGAACCGCCGACGGATCCGAGCGATCGCGCCTGGATGCGGTGGCGGGCGGACCAGCTATCGAGCCTGTGGCAGGAAATCCACGCCGCCGTGAAGGCCGCTAAGCCCACCGCGATCGTGTCCCTGTCGCCCAATCCGGCCCCCTTTGCCTATGAAACCGCCCTCCAGGACTGGCCCCGCTGGGTGTCGAGCGGCTGGGTGGATGAGGCGATCGTCCAAATCTATCGCCAGGATGTGGCCAGCTTTGAGGAGCATCTGCGGGAGGCGAACCTCCAGCGGGCTAGCTATCGCATTCCCGTGGCGATCGGTGTGTTGAGCGGGTTGCGGCCCAAGCCCGTGGCGATCGCGGTAGTCGAGGGCCAAACCCAGAGCGTGCGGCGCTTTCAGCTATCGGGCATTTCCTACTTTTTCTACGAAACCCTCTGGAATCTGACCCCAGAACCGGCCCAGCGGCGGCGGCAGGGGATCCGGCGGCTGCTCTTCCATCCGGCCCCTCGACCGCTGATCACCGCCGAGACGGCCCCATCGGTGGCTCCCTAGGGCCGCGATCGCCCCTGGGTTGTCCAGGCCATTTACCAGTGGTCCGCGTCCCCCTCCTGCCAGACCTCCACCGTCAATTCCTTGAGGTAATCCAAAGCGGCGGTGATGCGATCGCCCTCGCCGCGCAGTTCCAGATCAAACCAGCCATCGCCCCGGCCATCCTTGCCCAGGAGCGCCGCTGCGATATTAATCGTCAGGCCAAAGCGCGAGATCAGTTGGGAAATCACCGGCTCCGAGCACTGTTCCTGGGGAATGCGGATGCGGATGCGGTGGCTGGTTTCGACGCGATCGCCCGGCGGCGTTACGGAGGGGGTGGCTTGCGTGGGTTCCAAAGGAGTTTTCCGTCAATCATGATCTTCAGTGCTTTCTGATTTTAGAAAGAGATTCCAGCCCCGGCAACACGGCGGCGGCCCCTCCCCTCTCCCCTGGCCCAACGATCGGCGGCCCCTCCCCAGGGTCTCTCCGCCACCAGGGACCGGCGGCGCGATCGCCAAAACTCCCGAAAATACCCAGCCCCGGACAACCGCGATCGCCCCCCAACGGCCCAAGGAAACCCAATCCTATGGCCGCCAAACATTCACCAAAAAAATCCCCCACAGGGCAATCAATAGAATAATCATCGTCCAAAACCAACCCTCCTCCACCGCCCCCGCCTCCACGGCAAAATAAATCGCCATGGGCATCGTTTGGGTTTGGCCGGGAATATTACCCGCCACCATCAGCGTCGCCCCAAATTCCCCCAACGCCCGCGCAAAGGTCAGCACCGTTCCTGCCCCAATGCCGGGGCCTGCCAGCGGCAAAGCCATATGCCAAAACAGGTCCAATTCCGAGGCCCCATCAACCCTCGCCGCATCCAAAATCAGCGGATCCACCTGCTCGAAGGCCCCCAGGGCAGCCCGATACATCAGGGGAAAGGACACAATAATGGCCGCCAAAACCGCCCCATACCAGGTGAACACCAGGCGCAAATTCCACTGATCTAAAATCTGCCCCAGTAGGCCATTTTTGCCCAACAAAACCAGCAGAATAAACCCCACCACCGTTGGCGGTAAAACCAAGGGCGCAATCAGAATTCCATCCAGGAGCGATCGCGGCTTTCCCTGATAGCGATACATGCCATAGGCCACCGCCGTTCCGAGGACAAGGGTCACCACCGTCGTCAAACAGGACACCCGAAGGGAGACCCAAAGGGGAGACAGGTTAGGCATGGTTTCCCTCAAGGCTCGGCCATGCCAAAGCCCGCATCCCTAAATAAATCCATGGCCTCATCCCGCTGCAAAAATTCAAGGTATTGCTCCGCCGCTGCTTTTCCTTGGCTAGATCTCAGGATCGCGGCAGGATAGAGGATGGGGGAATGGAGGGCGGAATCCGCGATCGCCACCACCTCAACTTTGTCTGACCTTTGGGCATCGGTACGATACACCAGGCCCGCATCCACATCCCCCGTTTCCACCGCCGTTAGCACGGAGGTCACATTATTCCCGAGGACCAATTTAGCCTGCACCTGATCTAGAATTCCTAGGTTTCTTAAAACCTGTTCTGCATATTGGCCTGCGGGGACGCTGCGGGGTTCACCCATGGCAATGCGCTGCACATCCGGTTGGGTCAGTTGTTTGAATTCAGTGGGGCGAGCTGCTGAGTTTTTGGGAATAACTAACACTAATTGATTGGTTAGTAGATTGATGCGGCTGTTGGGTTCCAGTAAGTGCTTTTCCTGGAGGGCATCCATTTGGGAGAGCGCCGCTGAAATAAAAATATCCACCGGAGCCCCCTGCTCAATCTGCCGCTGGAGCGCGCCGGAGGCGGCAAAGTTATAGGTGAGGCTGTGGGTGGGATGGGCCTGCCGATATAGGGGATCAATGGCTTGCAGGACAGTTTGAAGGCTGGCGGCGGCGGCCACCAGTAGGGTTGTATTTTGGGTTGATGTGGGTTGATTGTTTGGGGGGGCTATCCCTTGGGCGCAGGCTATTAAAATGAGGGCGATGCTACAGCCGAGCAGGGCGGCGCGGGCTACGGAATTTTTAATGAATCGGGTTATGCGGGGGGGCATGGCGAGGGGGATGAATGGCCCAGGGATGATGTTTCCTAGCAAGAATGATCAAGCGAAAAAATGATTAGAAGTGGAGTCGCTGACCGACCCCGCAATGGCTTTCGAGGGATCGGTTAGGTCTTGCGCGATCGCGGCTTCACCAGCCCTCTTGGGAGTCGCGATCCCACACCTCCACCGCCAAATCATTGAGATAGTCCATCGCCTGGAGGATGCGATCGCGCGGCCCCCGCAGTTCCAGATCAAACCAGCCATCGCCCCGGCCATCCTTACCTAGCAGCGCCGCCGCAATATTAATCGTCAGGCCAAAGCGCGACACCAGCTCAGAAATCACCGGCTCCGATTGGTGCTCCTGGGGCACCCGAATGCGGATGCGGTGGCTCGTTTGCCGCCGATCGCCCGTCGGTTCCGTCGCCGTCAGCGGCTGGGAAGAATTCGCTGAAAAGGTCATGGGTCTAGATCTCCCGTCGTTTCAGTGGGTTGGTCGAAATCGTCGTCGTCGCTTGAGTACTACTGCCCCATCGACCAACATCGATCGCGCCGCCCCATCTCCCAAACCCTCCTAATGGCCATGGCGATCGACCCCCGTCCGCTCCAGTAGCCCCTTGAGGATCAGCGTCGCGATCGCCAGCAGCGCCAGCAGCAGCGCCGCCCCATAGGCCTCCTGGGTTTGATATTGCTTGTAGGCCATCTCCACATAGAGCGGCAGGGTCTCCGTCTTGCCCGAAATCGCCCCCGACACCACCGCGATCGCCCCAAACTCCCCCATCGCCCGCGCATTCGTCAGCACCAGGCCATAGAGCAAACTCCAGCGCAGATTCGGCAGCGTCACCCGCCAAAACGTCTGCCAGCCATTGGCCCCCAGGGTCCGCGCCGCCTCCTCCTGCTCTGGCCCCATCTCCTCCAGCACCGGGATCACCTCCCGCGCCACAAACGGCATCGACACAAACAGCGTCGCCAGTACCATCCCCGGCAGGGCAAAAATGATCCGAATCCCGGAATCCGCCAGCGCCCCCCCAAACCAGCCATTGCGGCCATAGAGCAACACCAGCATCAGCCCCGCCACCACCGGCGAAATGGAAAAGGGCAAATCAATCGCACTCAGCAGCAGCGTCCGCCCCGGAAACCGCTTGCGCGCCAGCACCAGCCCCGCACACAGGCCAAACACCGTATTGATTGGCACCGCGATCGCGGCCATCAGCAGGGTCAGCTTAATCGCATGTTGGAGCGGCGGCTTCGAGAGGGCCTCCATCAGCGGACCGAACCCCTTCGCAAACGCCTGCACCCCCACATTCAAAGCGGGCAACAGCAGCAGCAGCGACAGGTAAATCACCACAGCGCCAATCAGCACCATCCCGCCCCAGGGCACATCCCCAGACCGGGCGCGGCTCCCCCGCCCAAATCGCCACTGCCAGGGGAGTCGGCCAGTCCAGCCCTTAAGCGTCGCGAGATTCATAGCGCCCTCCCCAAGCCTGCAAGCGGTTAATCATCAACAGCAAGGCCAGCGACACCAGCAGCATCACCGCACCGATCACCGTCGCCCCTTCGTAGTCGTACTGCTCAAGCCGCTGGAAAATCAGCACCGGCGCGATCAAATCCCGAAACGGCACGTTCGACGCCACAATCACCGTCGAGCCATATTCCCCCACCGCCCGCGAAAACCCCAGGGCCACGCCCGTCAGGACCGCCGGTAGCATCTGGGGAAACATCACGCGCCGGAAGGTTTCCCACGGCCCCGCCCCCAGGCACCAGGAGGATTCTTCAATCTCGATCGCGATGTCCCGCAGGACGGGCTCGACGGTCCGCACCACGAAGGGCAGGGAAATGAAGGCCATGGCGATACCAACGCCCCAGCGGGTGAAGGCGATTTTGATGCCGAAGGGGGCCAGGGGTTCCCCCAGCCAGCCCACCTCGCTGTAGACCGTCGCTAGGGTCAGGCCCGCCACCGCCGTCGGCAGGGCAAAGGGCAGATCAATGACCGCATCGAGCAAACGACGGCCCGGAAACTCGTAGCGCACCAGAACCCAGGCGGTGGCGACTCCGGCAATGCCATTGAATCCGGCGGCCACTAGGGCGGTTATGAAGGTCACCTCATAGGCGGCGATCGCGATCGGCTCCGTGGCAATGCGCCAGATGTCCGCGATCGGCAGGGTGGATGCCTTGAGCAACATGGCCGCCGTGGGGATCACCAGCATGATCAATAGATAGGTAATCACCACGGCCCAGGGCCAGGACCAGGATCGACCGATGGTTTTCGGCAGGGCCGCGATCGCGCCTGCGAGCCGCCGTCTTTGGAACCGGAATCCCCTCATCTATCGCGGCCCTCCCCCAAGCTGTTTTTGGATGCCATCAAATTCTGCGCCATCGTCAAAGAATTTTTTCTGGATCGCATCCCACCCGCCAAAGGACTGGGCCGTGAACAGGGTGTCCACCTGGGGATATTGATCGGCCACTTCCTGGGCCACGGTCGCGTCCGCCGGACGGAAGCCCACCGCCGCAAATTCCCGCTGGGCTTCGGGGGTATAGAGGAACTGCACGAACGCCTCCGCCACGGCCCGCGTGCCCCGGCGATCGACGATCGCATCGACCACCGCGATCGGATTGTCAATGGAAATGTTCACCTTCGGGACAATGTAGGTCTGCTTCTGCCCCTTGATCCCCGCCAGGATCGCCTCATTTTCATAGTTAATCAGCACATCCCCCTGGCCCTGTTTCACAAAGGCGTCCGTCGCCTCCCGGGCATCCTTGGGCAGCAGGGGCACATTGCCATAGACCTTCGTCGTAAACTCCCGCGCCGCCGCCTCCGTGCCGCCGGTCTGGGTGATGGCTCCCCAAAGGGCCAGGAAATTCCAGCGGGCACCGCCGGAGGTTTTGGGGTTGGCGGTGATCACCTTCACATCCGGGCGGACCAGGTCTTGCCAGTCGCGGATATTTTTGGGGTTGCCATCCCGCACCGTGAGGGCCGCAACGGAACTGTGGACGATCGCGCCGTTGGGGGCTTCCGTTTCCCAGCCCGGATCAATCAGGCCCGCTTCTTCGATTTTTTTGGTATCGAGGGCCAGGGCCAGGGCCACCACATCCGCCTCTAGGCCATCGATCACGGCGCGGGTTTGGGTGCCGGAGCCCGCGTAGCTTTGGTTAATGCGCACCTCCTGACCGCCGTTCTCTGCGGCCCATTTGGCGGCGAATTTCGGCACGATTTTTTCGTAGGCCGCCTGGGTGACGGCGTAGGACACGAGGGTAATTTCAATCGGTTCTTGGCCGCTGCCGCCGCCCGCATTGGGGGCACCATTGGAGCCAGCCCCGCCGCCGCAGCCCGCGATCGCGCCCCCCAAGGCCACCATGCCCAACCAAATCCCTAGGGACTGTCCCCGTGACTGCGTGACGCGATCGCCCATGGCTACCTCCTCTTGGCCGCATTCGGCTGGATAAAATCAAATCAACGGTATTCCCATCGGCTTTTTGGTGTTTGCCGATGTGACCTCGACAATACTGGACTCCACCTCAAAAGTCCAGTATCTCGATCGGATTTTTGTAGATTATTGTTGGAGCTTGGTTCAGGGGGCGTTCCCGGCCAGGGTTAGGCGATCGTCAATCCGGCAGGACAAAGACCGTTTGCCCCTGGGCGTCGGTGGTGCGCTGGGCTCCGAGGAGGATCAATTCCCGCGCCGCCCGCCGTTTAATCGGCTCATCCACCGCTTCGGTGTAGACCGAATTCCAGGCAAAAAACTGGACGCCGCGACTGTCGGGGGCACTGCGGAAGAAGCGCGCCGTTTCTAGGAACATGGGCACATAGGGCTGCGATCGCGGGTTTTGGTTCGCCCACCGGGCCGCCATCTCCAGATCCGCCGCCGCGCCGGAACCGTCCCCGAGCAGCAGCAGGCGATCGAGGGCCATGAACCGCCACACCCAAAAGGCTTCCGGCTGCACCTGGGGATCAAGGGAGTCCGTTGCGGTGGCCATCAGGGCGATCGCCGTTTCCGGTTCCCCTTGGTAGTAGGACACCCCCGCCGACAGGAAGGGATAGATGGCCAAAAAGCGAGGATCACGCTGCACCATGAGCCGGAAGTAGTCCCGGTTGAGGTCGTAGCCCGTGACCGTGCGGGTGTCCGTGTCGCCGAAATATTGCAGATAGCTCAAGAAGGCCCAGTTGGCGATGCAGTTTTCAAAGCCAAGGGCCGGTAGCCGTTGCAGCAGATCTAGCTTGATCCCCGTTTGCTCCTGGAGCAGTTGGGCATTGGCGGGGACTCGACCGGCCTGGGCGATCGTTCCCTGCTGAATCGTGGCGATCCCCAGGGCCGCTGCGATCGCGACGGTGCCATTCACCAGCAGCCCCAACCGACTAATCCAGGGGGACAGACGGCGATGGTCCGTACCAGATTCAGAACCGAGTCCAGAACCGGGTCCAGGGGCAGGGCTGACCGGCAAGTTCATGGGGCCTCCACAAGATTAGGAAACGGGTCTCCAATCTCAAAAATCCTCGTCTACCATTAAGGGTAAAGCTTCCCGCCACCGCCCGCCTACGGCCTGCCCCTGGGCCCTGGAACCGACCGGATTGGGGCGACGCCATCGGGAAAAAGTGGCACAAATCGCCCCGGCGATCGCCGCGATCGCTCGGAAGATGGCGGCGAAGATGCCCGTAACGGTGCCCCTAGGTCGGGGGCGGGCCATGTTCGATGCGCTCCACCCGTGGGGAATTGGCGATCGCGCCGACGGCCCCCAGCACCACCCGCCCAACCCCGCCCACGCAACGCACGCAACGATCTATCCCGATCCCCTCTGAAGAACCTATGCAAAAGCTTCCTGCCGCCGCCCCCACCGCCTCCGCCGCCGCTGTCTTCCGTCGCACCATGGTGACCGGCGGCCTGGTCCTGTCGAGCGCCCTGCTGTCACTCTTGGCCCCGTCGTCCCTGCGCCCTGCCCAGGCGGAATTGGCGGATCTGGCCCAGGGGGATGCCGCTGAACTGTCCCCTGAGCTGGTGGATAACCCCAAGGCGGTGCTGGATCAGGCGTGGCAGATCATCGAGCGGGAATATGTCGATGGCACCTTCAACCAACAGGATTGGCAGATGGTGCGGCAGGATCTGCTGGGGCGCAACTATAGCTCCCGTGAGGAGGCCTACGGGGCGCTGCGGAAGGCGTTGGAGGGGCTCAATGATCCCTATACGCGGTTTATGGATCCGGCCCAGTTCCAGGAGTTGACGGATCAGACGGCGGGGGAATTGACGGGGATCGGGATTCGGTTGGGGGTCAATGAGCGATCGCAGCGTCTAGAGGTGGCGGAACCCATGGCGGGATCACCGGCCATGGAGGCGGGGCTGCGGGCGGGGGATTCGATTTTGGCGATCGATGGCGAATCCACCGAGGGCATGAAGGTGGAGGATGCGGTGGGGCGCATTCGCGGGATGGCCGGTACGGAGGTGCGCCTGAGCATTGGCCGCGATGGGGGGGCTCCCTTCGAGGTGGCGATTATCCGGCAGGCGATCGTGTTGCCGATCGTGACGTCGGCGGTGCGCGAGGAGGAGGGGGGCATGAAGGTGGGCTATATCCGCCTGAGTGAATTTAGCTCCCATGCGGCGGAACAGATGCAGGCGGCGATCGAGAGTCTAGAGGCCCAGCAGGTGGGGGGCTATGTGCTGGATCTGCGGGGCAATCCGGGGGGGTTGCTCTACGCGAGCATTGAAATTGCGCGCATGTGGCTCGACGGGGGCACGATTGTGAGCACGACCGATCGCGCGGGGAACCGTCAGCAGGCCCAGGCGACGCGATCGCCCCTGACGGATTTGCCGCTGGTGGTGTTGGTGGATGATGGGTCCGCCAGCGCGAGCGAGATTCTGACCGGTGCCCTCAAGGACAATCGGCGGGCGACGGTGGTGGGCGAAAAAACCTTTGGGAAGGCGCTGGTGCAGTCGGTCCATCGGTTGGCGGATGGGTCGGGGATCGCCGTGACGGTGGCCCACTACTACACGCCGGACGGGACGGATATTAATAAGACGGGCATCGAGCCGGATGTGGCCCTGACCCTGACGGATGAGCAGAAGCATTATCTGTTCTCGACGGGGGGGCTGTTGGGGACGAATCGGGATCCGTACTATGCGCGGGCGGTGTCGATCCTGCGGACGCGGACGGCGGTGCGGGATTCGGTGGCTCCGCTGACCCAGCGGTCGTCCCAGTAGGTCGGTTGGGTCGCTGGGGAGCGATCGCGCGATCGCTCCCCCAAATCACTCTCAAAAATCTCAACGGACAACCATCAGTCCCCCTGCCCTAAATTGACAGGATGGGGGGATTTTTATAGGGGTTGATGCGGCGCTGCGGTTGCCTAGAACTGGCCTTCTAGAACTGGAAGTAGAGGAAGGGGGAAAAGTTATTGGCGACGGACAGCATGAGGGCCAGGGGGAAGGTGATGCAGGCGGTGCCCAGGCGCATCCCCACGGCGGCCCAGGAGGGGGACCAGTCGAGGAAGCGGCCGGCGGAAATTTGGGTGGGCCATAGGGCGAGGATGCTGCCGAGCGCGATCGCGGTGAGGGCTATGCCGGTGGCTTCGGTGGCGATCGCGTCGGATAGGGCAAATCCTTCGCTGAAGCGGCCTAGGGCTCGGTAGTACTCGATGGCGCTGGGCAGGTCCGGGGCGCGGAACAGCACCCAACCGAGGCACACCAACAGGAGGGTGAAGGCGCGGCGACCCGCGATCGCAACGATGGACATATCGGGAGTCGGTTGAATTAAGCGCCCATTAAACCGCCGTTCTAAGATCAGAATGGCCCCATGGAAAACGCCCCATAAAATGAACGTCCAGTTGGCCCCGTGCCAGATGCCCGTTAATAGAAATACAATCCCTAGGTTGCGGTAAATTTGTGCGCCGCTGCCGCGAGAGCCCCCCAGGGGAATGTAGACATAATCACGGAACCAGTGGGAGAGGGTAATGTGCCATCTCCGCCAGAAATCCGTCACGCTGAGGGCGCAGTAGGGGCGGCAGAAATTTTCCGGCAGACGAAACCCAAAGATGCGCCCTAGGCCGATTGCCATGTCGCTGTAGCCGGAAAAATCAAAGTAAATTTGCAGGGTGTAGGCCGCCAACCCTAGCCAAGCGGCGCTGCCCGTGAGTTCAGCCGGTGCCCCAAAGGCCGCATCCGCCAAGCGTCCTACGCTGTCGGCAATTAAGACTTTTTTGACGAGGCCATGGGCAAAACGCAGCATCCCTCGGGTGACTTGATCCCAACGGTGCGATCGCCCCCGAAGCTGGGCGGCAATGTCCTGATAGCGCACAATTGGCCCCGCAATCAGTTGCGGAAAAAAGACAACGTATAGGGCCAAATCATCCCAGCGCCGCTGCACCGGAGCTTCTCCCCGCGCCACATCCACCACATAGCTGAGGGATTGGAAGGTAAAAAAGGAAATGCCGATGGGTAAGAGAACCGGGGTCCAGGTGAGGTCCAATCCGCCAAAAAAGCGCAGTTGATCCACCAGGAAATTGGCATATTTGAAATAGGCCAGCAGCCCTAAATTAAAGACCGCCGCGATCGCGATCGCCAGGGTTCTCAGGCGCGGTTTGCCAAGCTGCCAGCCTTCGTCCGCCAACAGGCCCAGGAGCCAATTGACCACCGTTGACCCCAGGAGAATGAACGTAAACCGGCCGCCCCCCCACAGGTAAAACAGCCAACTGGCCGCCAGCAAGAGGCCATTGCGGAACCGGTGCGGCGCGATCGCGTAGAGGGCGATCGTCACGGGCAAAAAGAAAAATAGAAACGCCGTTGCAGAAAAAACCAAGGCCGTCGGTGGGCACCACGCCCCATCCCAGAAGAATCGTGGAAAACAATCGCGCGCCCTGATCGCTAGGATCTAGGCCATCGGGGGTTGCCTCAGGGAAGACCCCAGAAAGAACCCCTGAAAACCATAGCAGATCGCCCCGACGGCGGACTGAAATTTAGGGCAAAGGTCGCCCCCTAGCGCGCCGCCACCTCCCGATCCACCACGCCCGTCCGCAGCATGATCGCCATTTCATTTTCCCGGGGCGAATATTCCAGGGCCAATTCTTCGTTAATGCGCCCTTCGAGATAGAGCTGATAGAGGGTTTGATTCATACTAAACATCCCCTCATAGTTCGATCGCGGGATCATGTCTTCCACCTCGCCCAATTCGTCGCGGCGGATGAAATCTCGAATGGCGTCCGTATTAATCAACACCTCATAGAAGGGAGCCCGTTTCCCGTCCGTCGTTGGCACCAGCCCCTGGGCAATACAGGCCACCAGCGATTCCGCAAACTGGGTCCGCACGGTTTCCCGCTCGTCGGGGGCGTACATGGCCATCACCCGTTCAATGGTTTTTACGGCGCTGTTGGTGTGCAAGGTTCCGAACACGAGGTGGCCCGTTTGCGCCGCCTTCAGGGCAATTTCAATGGTCTCGCGATCGCGGATTTCCCCCACCAGAATCACGTCCGGATCTTCCCGAAGCGACGCCCGCAAGGCCCGCTCAAATTCGTGGGAATGGATGCCCACCTCCCGTTGATTGATCAGCGATCGCTGGTTGCGGTGGATGAATTCAATGGGATCTTCGATGGTGATGATGTGGTAGGCCATCGACCGGTTGATGTAGTCCACCATGGCCGCCAGGGTGGTGGATTTACCGGAGCCCGTTGGCCCCGTGACTAACACCAACCCCTTTTTGTAGTGGCAAATATTGGAGAAGGTTTTGGGCAAATTCAACTGCTCAAAGGTCTTGATTTCCATGGGGATCAGCCGCAGCACCATGGCCGGCCCCGTCAGGGTTTCAAAGACATTAATCCGCACCCGCGCAAAGGAATATTGGGCGGCCCCGTCAAATTCTAGGGTTTCCCGGAAGCGGTGGATTTCGCGATCAGTCATCACCTCCTGGAGCCAATACATAAAGGTGTCGTCGTCGGCGGCGGGGTGGACCGTGGGCACCATTTCGCCGCGCTGGCGATAGTAGGGCGGCCGACCGACGCCGAGGTGAACGTCGGAGTGGTTGTTTTTGTGGGCCTCTTCCACCAGTTGCGCGAGGGTGGGCTGGCCGTCGGGCAGTTTGGCGCGGGGCAGGGGCGGATAGGGGTTGCCTTCGGTGGGGGCGATCGCGGGAATTGATCCAGGGGCAGCAGGGGGGGGCGCGATCGCGGCGGCCTCTTCCGGTGGTCCATCCCCCACGATTTGAAAGGACCAGTCGGCGCGGCGATCGCCAATGCCCACACTGAGGTGATGGTTGCCCGGTCGGGGGAAGACGAGATCGAGCCGCCAGGTGCCGTCCTTACTGACCAGGGGGCCGGTCATTTTGAAGTCGTTATCGAGGGAAATGACGAGGGGTTTGCCCGCATCTTCCGGGGTGGCGATGCCGGACACCTTGAAGCGGTGGAGGGTTTGGATGGGCTCGGTGGGGGCCTGGAGGATTTTCATCGGCGAACCTCTAACGTCCGGGGCTAGGTCAGGTCAAGGGGGCGATCGCGGGGGGTAGATGGGGCGCTGACGGGGGCCGACCCTCCGTGGCCCCTAGGGATTGCGGTACCCAGGGATCGACGTGATGGGGACGGGGCGATCGCGCTTTTGTTTCCGTATTATCGCGGATCGTTTCGGCGACTGTCGAAGGGGTGGGCCAGGGGCGACGATCCGGGGCGATGATCAGGGGCGATCGAACTGGGTCAGGTGGAGGATGGCCCCGTGGAAGTCCGCCAGGTGCAGATCGGCCCCCAGAAAGGTTGCGCCGGTGAGGTCCGCGTGGCGAAAGCTGGCCCCGGTGAGGGTTGCGCCGCGAAAATCGACGCCCCGCAGATCGCTGTGGGTCCAGTGGCTCCAGGGGGCTTGCAGTCGCCGCAGGTCCGCGCCGCGCCAGGTAACTTCCCGGCAGTGGGCGCGGCCCAGGTGGGCTTCGGGTGCCCGCAAATTCTGGCCGCTGCTGCCGTCGAGGGTGATGTTTAGTAAACTCGCTCCGTCGAGGGTTGCGCCGTCGAGGGTTGCGCCGCTCCAATGGCCGCGATCGCCCCGCAGATTCGTCAAGTTCGCCCGCCGGAGGTTGGCGCGGCTAAAACTGGCGTCTTGGAAGTTGGCGGCGATCGCGGTGATCGCCTCAAAATTACCGTCGCGCCCGTCGAAGTGGTTAGCAGTCGCCCCGGAAAAATCCGCCAAGGAAGCTTTAATGGAGCGCGCGATCGCCCCGGTCAAATCTGCACCACCCCAGCGGACGCGATCGGCCGTGCCCTTGACTAACTTTGCCCCGTGCCAGGTGGTGTTCTCAAAATCCGCCCCCGTCCAGGTGGCCCCCGTCAGGTCCGCCCCATCCAACCGGGCCGCATAGCCCCGCGCCTGGGCCAAATTCGCCCCCGTCAGGTCATAGGCCCGCAGGTCGCGCCCCATCAATTCCGCCCCGGTCAAATCCGGCACCACGGTGGGGTTTGCTCCGCGCCACGATCGCCACGGCCCAGCCCCCTGACGCATCCGTGCCATGTGTTCCGGCGTTGCCATGGTGCTGCTCTCCCCCTACTCCTGGCGACTGGGTTGACCGCGATCGCGCCCCGCCACATCCTGCAACACCGCCTCCAGGGCCGAGGCCGCCGCTAGGATATTGCGCTCTTCGCCGCCGAGGTACAGCCGCCCGAAACTGCCCACGGAGGTGATGTGCAGGATATTAATGTCCGCCGCCTTTTCCGCCTCGTTGGCCGCCAGGGACGCATAGGCCGCCGGTTCCACTTCTAGGACATAGAGGGTTTCCCCGGCCAGAAGCATATTGCCCCGACTGGTGCGGTTGATGAGCTGGGCCTGGTGGGCGTCGATATTGCGGATGATCTGGCTCGATACGATGCGCGGTTTGAGGCGATCGCGCTCCTGGACCCCCAGCGCTTCGAGGATGGCGCGGCCCGCCGTGAGGGTGTCCCCCTGTTTACTGGCGTGGATTTCCAGCAGGCCATAGAGGCGCTCGACGAACTGCACCCCCGGCCGCACGGCGGTCGCCTTGAGGGCCACATCGGTGATGCGGTTGATTTCGATGCCCGGTGAAATTTCAATCCACAGGGAACTGTCCCCCGGCAGGGGCAAAAAGCCGATGGCTACGGTGCCGATGTAGGCCGCGTGCTGGGGTTGCAGGCGATCGAGGTAAACGTAACTCCGCAGTTCGATGCTCAAGGGGGATCTGGCCTAGGGAAGGTCGAGGGGCTACGGGGCCGTGGGTGGCTTTGGTGCGCGGGCTCCATTGTCCCAAGGGGTTGGTCCGAACACAAGACTTGTGCGGCGGTTGGGGGCGATCGCGATCGCGGTAGCCTTAGGGGGAACGGGGCGCGGGAGGCATGGGACCGGTGAAGGGCAGGGGCATGGCATGGGGTTGGGGGCGATCGGTGGCGACTTGGGTAACGGCGATCGCGATTTGCCTAGGGATTTCCCTGGGGCTGACGGCCTGTAGCATTCCCCAGGTGCAGGCGGAGGATCGGCTGTTTGTTAATGATTTGGCGGCGGAGTGGGTGGATGCGCTCACCCTGGAGCGGCAGGCGATCGCGGGGGTGCCGGTGGGGGGGCTGTCGGCCCTGGCCTATGACCGATCGCGCGATCGCTTCCTGGCCCTGTCGGATACTCGCGGCGATCGCGGCCCCGCCCGGTTCTATACCCTCGCCCTGGCGTTTGATCGCGGCCCGGATGGCAATGGCGACGCCCCCAAAATTCGCCGCGTGCGGGTGGAAAGTGCGACGGCCCTAAGCGATCGCGACGGCCAACCGTTCCCCGCAGGCAGCGTCGATCCCGAAGGGCTGGCCCTCTCGCCGCGCCAAACGGTGTTCATTGCCAGTGAGGGGGACGTGCGCAACGGCATTGATCCGTTTATCGGCGAATTTGACCGCACCACGGGCCAACTGCTTAAAACCCTGCCCCTGCCGCCCTACTACCTGCCCAGAAAGGATGACGCTGACCCAGAGGCTCCCCCGCGCGGCATTCTCAACAACCTCGGGTTTGAAAGTTTGACCGTTTGGCCCCCCGGCGATCGCGCCTCGGCGGTGGAACCCTTCCGGCTCTTCACGGCGACGGAATCGAACCTGGCCCAGGATCTGGACCCGAATTTGCCACCGGCCCAGCGCGATCGCCCCCCGACCCAGCCCCAGGCGCGGTTCCTCCATTTCCTGATCGGCGATGGGCCGCCCCTGCCGGTTTCTGAGCACCTCTATCCCCTGGATCCGACCCCCGAGGACGCGATCGCCAATGGCCTGGTGGAGTTGGTGGCGATCGACGGCGGCGGCCATTTCCTGAGCCTAGAGCGCACCTTCAGCCTCGAAAGTGGCTACGGCGTCAAGCTATTTCAAGTTGCCATGGGGGCGGCGACGGATACGGCGGGCTATGGCACCTATGTGGGGGCCGGTCCCGCGATCGCCCCGGCCCGCAAGCGGCTGCTGTTGGACCTGACGGCGGCGGCGGCCCAGCGAAACCTTGACCTCTTCAATCTGGAGGGCATGGCGATCGGCCCCCGTTTCCCGGACGGCAGCCCCAGCCTCTGGCTCATTGCCGATGACAATTTCCAGCCCTTTGAACAAACGCAACTTGTCCTGCTCAAATTGACGGGCTATCGACCGGGGTAGGGCGCGATCGGCGATCGCCCTTGCAATCGAATGCGCCCTTTCCTAGCCATGACCCAAAAAGATTTAGACGCGGAAAAGCATATCTTTTGGATAATTTATTGGATAGGTTTTAGGCGGTTTCAGTAAAACGAAGCTGCATAATTTCATGGCCCGTTTCCCCATGGAGTTGCTGCGAGACCCATTGAAATCCATAGTGCAAATAGAAACCCAGGCCCAGATGATTATCCCGAAACACCTTGACCTCCAGATCGCCGTGGAGTTTTCGGGCCTGATTGAGCAGCGCCGTCCCGAGGCCCATGCCGTGGTAACTGGGCTCCACAAATAAGGCCCCCACCTCATGATCTAGCAGGGCCATGAAGCCGACCACAACACCATCGACCTCCGCAACCCAGGTGTCCGCCCTTGGTAAATAGATCTGGGGAATATTGTGTCGCTCCTGCTCTAAAAAATCACGACTTAGAAATGGGTGGGCGATTGCTGATGCCTTTTCCCAAACCGTAAGGACGCGCCCTAGGTCCGCTTCCCGATAGCTGCGAATTGTGTACTTGATGGTCATCGCTGATGTGTTATCACTGGTGTCATTTCTGGCTCTGATCGCGCTGGATTAGCTGCCGGTGGCCTGAGGGATTGCCCTGGGGGAAAAGATATTTTGACCCTTGAGGCGGCCCGGTTGTTCTACATTTTTTGGCGGAGGATTGGTCGGGAGGATCGGGCGTGGCTAGGGGGCGATCGCGGCGCGATGGAATTCCCGCCCTTACGCTAAAATCTAGCCCACCCGCGTCCGTCTCCCTATCTATTTCCAGGTCCATGGCTGCCCCCCCTCGATTTGCTGAAAAGCTGGCCCACAAGTTATTTGCGGATGGGGAGGAGCGGGCGGCGTTCCTGGCGGCCCTAGATCCCCAGGGGAAGCGATCGCCCTTTGCGTCCTGTGTGCTGTGGCGGGGCGATCGCCCGGATCCGTTGCCCTTCGAGCGTTTGCCGCCGTTGCCCTGGCAGCCGCCGTTTGTTGATCGCTTGGCAGATCCCCTGGCGCGACCGGGTGCCCATCCCCTCCACGGGGCCGGGGAATTTTACTGCTTGGATTTTTCGTCCGTCTTTGCCGCGTCGATCCTTGGGGCGATCGCGGGGCCGGTGGAAACGGTGGTGGATGTGTGCGCCGCGCCGGGGGGCAAGAGCGTGTTTGCGTGGCGATCGCTGCGCCCAGACGTCTTAATTGCCAATGAGGCGATCGGCAAACGGGTGCCCGCGCTGCTGTCGAACCTGCGGCGCTGTCGGATTGGCCCCGCCGCCGTGACCCGGTGCGATCCCCAGACCTTGGCCCCCCGTTTGGCGAAGGTGGCGGATGTGGTGCTGGTGGATGCCCCCTGCTCGGGCCAGTCGCTCCTGGCGAAGGGGGAGACCAATCCGGGCTGTTTCCATCCGGTGAATGTCAATAAAAATGCCAATCGCCAAAAGCGCATCCTGGCCCATGCCGCCGCGATCGCCGCGCCGGGGGGCTATTTGGCCTACACCACCTGCACCTACGCCATCGAAGAAAATGAAGGGGTGTGCCAATGGCTGTGCGATCGCATCGGCGGCTTTGAACCGGTGCCGGTGCCGAGCTTGGCCATGTTCCAATCCCCCCTGACGGACTGGCCCTGTTACCGCATGGGGCCGCAGTCGGGCCTGGGGGCCGGGGCCTTTGCCATGCTGCTGCGGCGCACTGATCGCGGCGATCGCGCCCCCCTGCCCCCCGAGTTCGGGGCGATCGCCACGATCGCAGCCCCATAAGTCCCCCGGCGGTTCTCTACAATCGACTGTTGATCCCCTCTTGCCCCGCCATCCCCGCCGATGTTTCCTTTGCCCTTTTCCCCGGCCCGCCCCGCCGCGATCGCCCTGGCGGCCCTGGCCCTGACCGGATGCAGCACCGTCCAATCCTGGCTGGGTCGCTTTGCCCCGGAGCCAGCCCCGGAAACGCCAGCCGCCGCGATCGCCCCGAGCCCCAGCCCGAGCGCCAGCCCCTCCCCCAAGGCCGACCCCACCGCCGGTTGGACCCGCTACGCCTCCAGCAAAGGGGGCTATGCCGTGCTCTTTCCCGGCGAACCGGCGGAGGAGGTGGCGAAAATTCCGACCCCCGCTGGCGAAACGGAGGTGGTGCTGGTGCGCTATCAAGATCGCAAAAATGGCCGCCTCTACCTCTTCACCCACAACCGCGTCCCCGTGCCCCAGGGCAGCAGCCTAGACATTGAAAAGGGGCTCGACAGCAGCCGCGATAGCCTCGCGCGGGGCATGGATGGCAAGGCGATCGCGGAGCGCAAAATCACCCAAAACGGCTTCCCCGGTCGGGAGGTGGAGTTTGATCGGGCGGGCAAATTCGCCGCCAAAGCCCGTATCTTTTATGCCAATGGCATCCTCTACCAGGCGATCGTCGGCACCGAGGACCGCAATCTCAAGGCCCCGTCCGTGAACCTTTTCCTGAACTCGATCAAGGTTGCGGGTAGTCCTGAAAAGCCGCCATCCTAGGGGAACGATCGCCCCTGAGGCTCCCCCCTGATCGCATCCCCTGAGCGCACCGTTGGCCGCCGGAGATTTTTATAGCTCATGTCCCTCCCTTCTATCCTGGCGATCGCCCTGCTGAGTGGCCCCGTTGCGCCGTTGGTCCCCCCTGCGACGGCGGTGGTGCCTTTGATGTCAACTGGGGTGGACGCTCCGTTGCTGGCTCAGGCGGATTCTGATAACCGCGATCGCTCCCCTTCTCTCCGGCGGCTGGTGCTGTGGGGCGGCATCGGGGCGGTGGGGCTGGGCTCGTTGGGGGCGGGGGTGTGGCTCACCCTGGGGGCGCTGCGGAAACGGGGCGATCGCGATCGCTTCTTCGACGATGACGAACCCGAAGATGACGACGACTTGGAAGGGGAAGACGGGGACGAGGATGGGGATGAAGATGGGGATCTAGAGGAGCTAGAGGAGCTAGAGGACGCCTGGGAGCAAACCCCCACCCCCCCGGCCCCAGCGGCGGAAGTGCCCGCCAAGGTTGAGGCGGCCCCGGCGGTCCCTGAAAAAGCACCGAAGCGAATTCCGAAGGCGAAACCGGAACCGAAGCCCGAGCCGAAGCCTGAGCCAAAACCCGCCAAGGCTCCCAAGAGAGCGGCCCCAAAACCTCCCGCAAAACCCCTGAAGATGACCCCCGAGGCCACGGCGATCGCCCCGAGCCCCCCATCCGCCGCCGCCACGACCTTAACCACCCGCGTCATTCAGCCCAGCGCCTTTGATCGCCTCGTGGGGGATCTGCACGATCGCAACGCCACCACCCGCCGCCGCGCCATTTGGCAGCTAGGACAACTGGGCGACTCCCGGGCGATCGAACCGCTGCTGGAACTGACCCTTGACGGCGACTCGAAGCAGCGCAGTTTAGTGATGGCGGCCCTGTCGGAAATTGGCGCGCGCACGGTCAAACCCATGGGGCGGGCGGCGGCTATGGCCCTCCAGGATGACAACCCGGAGGTGCGCATGAATGCCATCCGTGACCTGGCGCAACTGTGCGATCGCCTCGCGGACCTCAGCCGGGTGTTGGCCTACGCCACGGAAGACACGGATCCTGAGGTCAAAAAAACCGCCCAATGGGCCGTCAAACGTCTTTCTGCCGTCCGTAGCCTGAGCGATCGCCAACTGGCCGCTGGCCCCCCCACCGGTGCCGATGCGATCGCCAGCCTGTCCATCGTCGGGGATGCGGGCGATCGCTGGCTGGAGCAGGCCCAAGCCCTCCTGGAGGCCAACCAGGCCCCCGAGGCGGAACAGTTGCTCGATGAGGCCCTGCGCTATGAACCGAGCAACCCCGACGGCCACCGACTCCTGGCCCAGGTGCGCCGCAGTTTAGGGAAACTGGGCAGCGCGATCGCCGGGGAACTGACCGCCCGCGATCTCTATGTGAGCCAAGGCAACCTCAGCGCCGCCCAGGCCCTAGAGGCCAGTTGGACCGACCAAAACCTCGACCCGGACGAGGCCGCCATCCAGGCCGCCAGCGGGGTGCGCCTCTTCAGCCAGGGGAATTATGCCGATGCCCACGCCGCGATCGAAACCGCGATCGCCCTGAACCCCTACGCCCCCACCCACCACGCCATCTTCGGGCGGCTGCTGCGCCAGCAGGGCAAACTCGCCGAAGCCCTCCAGGCCCTCACCCAGGCGCGGGATCTCTACGTGGAGCAGGGCAACCTCCCCGAAGCGCGCAAAATGCAGCAGATTTTGCGGCAACTGGGCTAGAAATGGTCCAATTCCGCCCCGGATGACAACTCGGCGGGGGCCAGCCAGGATGCAAACTCCGTGGCGAACGTCCCCGCAAAAATCGCCGCCCGGATCCGTTGGGTAAAGCGCACCAGCTCCGTGACGTTGTGGATCGCCAGGAGCGTATAGCCCAAAATTTCCTTGGCGCGGATCAGGTGGCTCACATAGGCGCGACTGAAATTTTGGCAGGTGTAGCAGGGGCAGGATTCGTCAATGGGGCGGAAATCCTCGCGGAATTGGGCATTTTTGAGGTTCCAGCGCTCCCCAGCAACCATGGCCGTCCCGTGGCGCGCGAAACGGGTGGGAATCACACAGTCAAAGAGGTCAATCCCCGCCGCGATCGCCTGGGCCATTTCCCGGTAGGTGCCCACCCCCATGAGGTAGCGGGGCTTGTGGGCAGGGAGGAGGGGCGTGGTGGCCTGCACAATTTTTTCGATCAGTTCCGGCGGCTCCCCCACGCTCACGCCCCCCACGGCATAACCTGGCAAATCCAGGGCGGCCAGGTCGGCGGCGGCCCGCGATCGCAGATCCGGATAGGTGCCCCCCTGCACAATGCCAAAGAGGGCCTGATCGGGCCGTTGGTGGGCCTCCATGCAGCGCAGCAGCCATTGGTACGATCGCGCCGTGGCCCGGTCCACCTCCTCGCGGCTCGCCGGGTAGGGCGGACATTCATCAAAGGCCATGATCACATCGGCCCCGAGGGCATTTTGGATGCGGATCGATTCCTCCGGCGTGAAGTCGATAACGCGCCCATCGAACGGCGATCGGAACCGCACGCCGCGATCGTCAATTTCGCGCATTTCGCTGAGGCTAAACACCTGGAATCCACCCGAATCCGTCAGGATTGGCCCATCCCAATTCATGAAGCGATGGAGCCCCCCCGCCCGTTCCACAATGCCTTCCCCCGGCTGGAGGTGCAGATGGTAGGTGTTCGCCAGGATCATTTGTGCGCCCGTATCCTTCACCTGGGCCGGCGTCATGGTTTTGACATTCGCCAGGGTGCCCACGGGCATAAAGCGCGGCGTTTCGACGATGCCGTGGGGGGTTTCAAAGCGGCCCGCCCGCGCGCCCGTGACGGGGCAGGTGGCTTCGCAGGTGAACTGGAATGGCTGGCTGAGGGACTGGCTGGCTGGTGCGCTGAATTGTTCTCCCAAGGTGGGGATCCTCTTGCGGTGCTGAAATTCACCCCTAGAGCTTACGGGCTAGGGGCGCGATCGCGATGGATTTGATGCCGCTAGGGGGCTGCGAAATAGCGCACGGGATTGCGACCCTCGAAACTGACGCTGCAATTGCAAATGCGGCCCTCCGTAAATGCCAGGACCAATCGACCATCCTCTAGGCGAAAACTGTTGCTAGCGTCAAAGGTTGCTTCGATTTTCTGGGTGCCATCAAAACTGACAATTTCCACATCCGTAATTTCCTGCTCTTTACCTTGGGCTACAACCCAATTGCCCGATTGATTTGCCTTGAGCAAGTCGAGAAGGTTATCTGAGGTGCGAACTTGGATCGTGAGTTTTGCCATGGGTTTTAATCAGCAACTAAAACTATTTTAGGACTTTTTAAGGGCCAATGGCCAGTTTAAATCGGGAATCTCAAGGGCGAAATAGACGATTGAAGGGTTGTCTTCGATAGCGGCGATATACATCAAAGTCCTTGTCCAGAGTTGCGATCTCAGCAATATTCAATCGTTCAGAAATCGCAACCAAAGCTAAGTCTGCAAAATCTCCAGGCAGATCAGCATACTGCTGATTGAGTTCGGCAATACGCAAAAAGTCTTTTTGGATCAAGGACTCACATCGATAAATATTTTTAGCCAGGTGATCCAGAAAAATATTCTGAACTTGCCAGTCGGAGTTTAAGAGCCATAGAACTTCCGTTACACAGGCCAAGGTTGTTACGAGATCGCTACGGCAGCCATTCAAAAAGGTGACAACCTGATTATGGTAGCGATCATCTGCATTATAAAAGGCAACCAAAATTCCAGAGTCAATGAGTAAGTACGAGCGTTTCATGGCTCATCATTTACTGATCGAGTGAGTCGCTCCGCTAATGCAGCCCGTCGCAAATCTCGATCCGCTAAGTCACCTGCCTCAAGCCAGCGCTCTGGTAAGCCTCCCATCCGCTCCACAACAGTTGGTGGAAGCGTTTCTCGAAATATAACTAATGAGCGCACAATTTCCCACAGTAATCGCCAGCGATCGCCCCACGATAGGCGTAAGGTTGCTTCCCTTAACTCTGCAAACGTCATGGCCGTGATCCAAGTTTGTAAGGTGATCCTAACATGATAGCCATGGGCCACGGCAGGGCGATCGCCCTTGCTAGACTAGAGATACCGTGTCCTGATTGTTCACCGTTGCCCCATTCAGCCCATGGTTGCCCTACCCGATCGCCTTTCGGTTTCTGACTATTTCGCCTTAGAGGCCACAAGTCCCACAAAGCACGAATATTGGGATGGTTATCTGGTGGCGATGGCTGGGGCGAGTGATGCCCATGTGGCGATCGCGGGGAACCTCTTTGCGGCGCTGTTGGGCCATCTGGCTCCCCCCTGCCGGGTTTATATGAGCGACATGCGTTTGCAGATTGCCGCCAGAAATCGCTATTTTTATCCTGATTTGTTGGTGACTTGCGATTCAAGGGATACGGTTATCACGCCTGAAAATACCTACGCCAAGCAATTTCCTAAATTAATCGCTGAGGTGCTGTCGGAAACGACGGAGGGGCGCGATCGCGGCAGCAAGTTTTTCGACTATCAGCAAATTGAAAGTTTCCAGGAGTATGTGTTGATCAACACCGCCTGTCAGCGGGTTGAATGTTTTCGGCGGACGGCGGATGAGGACTGGATTTTAACGAACTATACGCCCGATCGCAGCGACACTTTTCAATTCAAATCCATTGATTTTATGGGAACCCTAACGCAGCTCTATCGCAATGCGATCGCCATGCCCCATCTCCCCCCCAATGGCCCTGATCGTCCCTAGGCTTCAGGGCCGTGATGTCAAGTGCGCGATCGCGGCCCCACCCCCCTAAGTTTCACGCTTCAATTGTCCGTAGCGGGAGTTGCACCGGGCCTGCGGCGCAACACCGGAGCCTCAGGGGACAGCACCGCTTGCAGGGCCTCATCCAGGGTTGGACGCATGGCGATCCGGTCATTATGCACCGCAATCACCCGCGCCAGGGTTGGTAAGCCTTTTTCTTCCGCCGAAAGATATAAAGGCTCCACATAGAGGAGCGATCGCCCGATGGGCAGCACCAGCAAATTGCCCTGAATAGCCCGCGATCCCTGGCGATTCCAAAGGCTAATTTGTTCAGAAATATCGGGCTCTTGGTTAATGCGCGCCTCCACCTGTTCAATGCCAAAGACCAGGCGATCTTTCGGGAAATTATAGAGCCGCAATTTACCGTAGCGATCGCCATCGGACCGGGCCGCCAACCAGGCCACCAAATTATTGCGGCTGACGGGGCTAAAGGGCAACAACTGCACAAATTCCGGCGATCGCTCCCCCGGCAATCGCAAAATTGCGTAGTAGGGAGTCACCGGCTGCATTTGCGATCCATAGAGTTCCTGGGGCACTTCCCAGAGATCTTCACGGTTATAGAACACCTGCGGATCGGTCATGTGATAGATCAGCAGCCGCTCCGATTGCACCTTAAAAAAGTCATTGCCATAGCGCACATGGCTCCGCAGGGGGGCGGGCATGGCCTCGAAGGGCAAAAACAATTTCGGGAAAATTGATCGCCATGCGCGAATAATTGGATCGTCGGGATCGGTGATATAAAACCGGGTGGTGCCGCTGTGGGCATCAATGACGGCCTTGACGGAATTGCGCATGTAATTAAATCCGTCGGCCCCCGGTTCTGAGTAGGGATAGCGATCGCTGGTGGTGTAGGCATCGGCGATCCAATAGAGGTGATGTTGTTCATCAAAGCCGCTGTTGGGGGGCAGCTTCACCGTCACCATGTAGGGATCGTTGTCGTAGCGCAGGAAGGGGGCGATCGCCCGGAGCCGCTGGGTAATATTTCGCCGCAGGAGCACCTTAGTGTCGGGGGTGAAGCTGCGGGAAAAGAGCATTTGCCAGTCCCGCAAATAGGTGGCAAACAGCCAGCGCTGCCACGGGTGATGCAGGGGAATGCCGCCGTCGCCCGCGTAGTGGTTGTAGGCGTTGTCGCTGCCGCTGGGGTAGTCCAGTTCGTCCACCAGGGTCGGTGCGATCGCGTAGGTATTCGCCAGTTCGCCGTAGTAGATGCGCGGCCGTTCCGTGGGGATGCCGGGATTCGGCAGGGCATTGGAGGGAGGGTTCACCGCCACCGCCGCTGGCCCATTACCGCGATCCGTCTCCGGGGGGCGGCTGGGATTGAGGAGGCCATTGGGACCCGTGAGGGCATCCGGCGGTAGCTGGGGGGGCAAATCCGGCTGGGCGATCGCCCGTTCCGTGCCGATGTCGCTCACAAAATATTTAGGCAAGCCCCCCGGCCCCGCCTCATTCACCGGACTCAGGGTGAAGCCGTAGCCATGGGTATAGACCAAATGCTCATTGACCCAGGTGCGCGCCCGCTCCGGCAGGGATTCCGTATCCAGTTCCCGGGCGGACAAAATCACCTGTTGGAGCCACTGGCGATCGCGGGGCACCGACGGGGCGATCGCGGCGAAATTATTGGACTTGGGCAGGAGGTAGCGATCGATATCCCCATCCGCAAAGCGATAGTAGGGGCGGATCTGCTGGAGCTGGCGATTGGTCTCCAGGAGCGGGCGCGTATCCCACAGGCGAATATTGCGCACCGTATCCTCATCCTGGACTAAATCGTCATAGGTGAGACTTCCCCCCGGATCAAATTCCCGCGATTCCATCTGATCGAGTCGGAACGCGCGGCGGGTGTATTCAATATTGCGGGCGATGTAGGGCCGTTCCCGGGCCAGTTCATTGGGCTGGACGATCAGCCGCTGCACCGTTTCGGGCACCACCTCCACCAGGGCGATCGCCGCGATCGCGTAGACCAGGGTCCCCCCCAGAATCGTGCGCACCCGAGGATTAGAGCGCGCCAGATCCGCCGTGGGCCGTCGCCCCATCCGCACCGCCCACAGGGCAATCCACACCCCCAACCGCCGCCCGGTCAGGCAATAGATCTGCAAACTCAGGGCCAACAACAGCCCCAGGCAGGCCAAGGCCCCATTAATCGGCAGCCGCACCCACACGTCCGTAAACCCCGCCCCATAGGTGACCCGCCGGGCGGCGTAGAGCAGCTCAAACCCCGACAGGGCGAAACTCACCCCCGTGGCGGCCAACACATTGCCCAGCAGGCCGGACAGGTGCCGCAATTCCTGGACATTGACCCCCTCGAAGCGCCCCTCGGACAGGGAGCGGCCCCCCAGGAGATAGGCCAGCAGGGTGAACAGGACCCCAAACCCCAGGAGGCCGATCGCCCAAAATTCCACCAGGTTCAGGAGCGGCAGGGTGAAGACATAGAAACTGATGTCGGCCCCGAAGAGGGGATCGGTGATGCCGAAGGGCTGGCCGTAGAGGGCCTGGAGCAGGTAGGACCAATGGTGGGAGCAGGTGAGGCCAAAGGCGATCGCCACGACGATCGCCCCCAGCCGCAGGATCAGTTGTGGGGCCGCCAGGGTGGCGATCGCGCTGAGGGTGAGCCCACCGAGCAAGGCCGGGGCTGCCCCCGCATTCCACAGGGTTTGCAGCAGCTTGATCACCACCGCCGGGGCGAAGCGGCTGGGTACGGGGGGCACCGTGCTGGCGGGATCCGGCCAGAGGGTTTGCCCGGTGATGTGGCCATAGTGGAGCGCCATCAACCCCAGGGACAGGCCCGCCCCCGTCACCGTCAGGGCCAGGGGCAGCAGCGACAGATCCCCGCCGAGGATGCGGTTGGGATCGCGATCGTCCGGGGGGGGCGGCGGCGGCGGCGGCGGCTCCCACCATTTCCGGCGCTGGCGGGTTTGGGCCTGTTGCCAATGGCGGCGGTTGCGCTCTAGCCGTTCCGCCAGCAGGATATTGCCCCACAGGAATACGAGGCTGGTGCCGCTGACGGTGCCGAAGATCAGCAGCCGCGTCAGGAGCCGAACTGAAAAGACGACGCTGTAGTCCAGTTCCTGAAACCACAGGGATTCGACCCAGGCCCGGGCAAAGGCGTTGATCCCCAGGGCGACGGCCAGGGCTCCGAGGAACCACAGGGGCCAGCGGCGGGGGCGATCGCCGGGGGGACTGTCGGTGGGGGTGGGGGCGATCGCGCGATCGCGCGGCACCGGATCAGGCTCCGTCGATGGCCGTGGCGCAGGCTGACGGCTCAAAGGATTTGGACGATTAAATGGCGCTGGCACGGCCCGATCACCTCCCCTCACATCCCCGGCTGGAACCACCTTGGCCCCGAGTTTGAGCATAGCTTGCGGACCGGTTGGATCTAGAGATTTTGCCAGACCTGGGGCCGTCGCCGCGCGATCGCGGGATTTCCGGGGGGATGGTCCCTCTCATTTAGAATTGGGGGAATTTCGCGCAGGTTGTCGCCTGAGCCCCGTCCCATGGCCCCCAAATCCCCCGCCTCGCCCCTGAATCCCATCTGGCTTTTTCTGATCACCGTGGCGGTGGTGGTGGCGGCCTACGGCGGCAAGATGCAGACCATTACCCAAGCGTCGTTTGATTCGGCCCGCAGTGCGGTGGAGTTGGCGATCGGCCTGGTGGGGACCATGGCCCTATGGCTGGGGCTGCTGCGGGTGGCGGAGGAGGCGGGGCTGATGGGGGCGATCGCGCGGCTGCTGCGGCCGATCATGGTGCGCCTGTTCCCGGAGGTGCCCGCCGAGCATCCGGCCATGGCGGCGATGGTGATGAATATTGCGGCCAATGCCCTGGGGCTGGGGAATGCGGCGACGCCCATGGGTCTCAAGGCCATGAAGGAGCTCGATCGCCTCAATCCAGATCCCGGCACGGCGACCCATGCCATGTGTCTGTTTCTGGCGATTAATACGTCGTCGGTGACCCTGCTGCCCATCGAAACGATCGCGGTGCGGGCCAGTGCGGGGGCGGCTCAACCGGCGTCGATTATTTTGCCGGGACTGATTGCGACAATTTGCTCGACCGGGGCCGCGATTATTGCCGCCAAGGCCATGGCCCGCCGCAGTCAATCCGCTGCCAGTGCCGATCCCCAGCCAGCGAATGCCTCAGACACCCTTGATCCCAACCTTGATCTCAACCCTGATCCCGCCCTTGATCCCGATGCAGCAACCCCCGATCGCGGCGATCGCCCCGGCCCCGTGGGCACGCTGGTGTTTGGTGGATTATTGATTGCCTTCGTCGGCGCGATCGCCCTGCGACTGATCCAGCGCGGCATCCCGTACCTCTTCACCCTCGCGGGCTTCACCAGCCTGTCCAACTGGCTGATCCCCGCCATCATCAGCGGCATTTTGCTCTACGGCTACTTTCGCGGCGTCCGCATCTACGAAGCCCTCACGGACGGGGCCAAGGAAGGGTTTGAGATTGCCGTGCGGATCATCCCCTTCATGGTGGCGATCTTCGTGGCGATCGGCCTGTTCCGCAGCAGCGGTGCCCTGGATCTGCTCGTCACCCTCATCGCCCCCGTCACCAACCTCATCAGCCTGCCCGCCGAAGCCCTGCCCCTGGTGCTGATCCGCCCCCTGTCCGGCAGCGGTTCCTTTGGCCTGATGTCCGAAATCGTCAAAACCGATCCCAACAGTTTTCTGGCAAATCTGGTGTCCGTCATGCAGGGCTCCACCGACACCACGTTCTATATTCTGGCGGTCTACTTTGGCAGCGTCGGCATCCTCCGCACCCGCTACGCCGTGCCCGTGGGACTGCTGGCCGATGGGGTTGGCGCGATCGCGTCCCTGATCCTCTGCCGCCTCGTCTTCCCCAGCTAAATCCAACCCCCATAACCCTAAAACTCCCATCACATCCCCTTAACATCACAGGGCGATCGCCCATGTCTCAAAGGCTGGAGTTTTCTATAGATTCCGTAAACATATCCGCCGCCCCACTGGCGAGGTTTTTAAGATCGTAGGGGTCCACACCGCGATCGCCCGCATCACCCGCAGGTCCAGACCCCCATGACTCCACCCCACACCCCCTATACCCCCGAGCAAGATCGCGCCCTTGATCGCGACTGCACCACCCTCTCGCGCCACGTCCTGCAACAGCTCCAGAGCTTCTCCGCCGACGCCCAGGACCTCAGCGCCATCATGAACCGCATCGCCCTGGCCGGGAAACTCATCGCCCGTCGCCTCAGCCAAGCGGGCCTCGTCGATGACGCCCTCGGATTCACCGGCACCACCAACGTCCAGGGGGAAGCGGTCAAAAAAATGGACGTCTACGCCAACGACGTCTTCATCTCCGTCTTCAAGCAAAGCGGCCTCGTGTGTCGCCTCGCCTCCGAAGAAATGGAGCACCCCTACTACATCCCCGAAAACTGCCCCATCGGTCGCCACACCCTCGTCTACGACCCCATCGACGGCTCCTCCAACCTCGACATCAACCTCAACCTCGGGTCCATCTTCGCCATCCGCCGCCAGGAGGGCACCGACGAAAACGGCCAAGCGCTCGATCTGCTGGCCCCCGGCCGCAACCAAATCGCCGCCGGCTACATCCTCTACGGCCCCAGCACCATGCTGGTCTACTCCCTCGGTCACGGGGTCCACGGCTTCACCCTCGATCCGAGCCTGGGGGAATTCATCCTCTCCCACGAAAACATCCAAACCCCCGATCGCGGCCCCGTCTACAGCGTCAACGAAGGCAACTTCTGGCAATGGTCCGACGGCGTGCGGAGCTACGTGCGCTATGTCCACAAAACCGAAGGCTACACCGCCCGCTACAGCGGAGCCCTGGTGGGGGACTTCCACCGGGTTTTGCTCCAGGGGGGCGTCTTCCTCTATCCCGGCACCCAAACCAAACCGAAGGGCAAATTGCGCCTGCTCTATGAGGCCGCGCCCCTCGCCTTTTTGGCCCAGCAGGCCGGGGGCCGCGCCAGCGACGGCACCACCGACATCCTCGACCTCACGGGGACGGAACTCCATGAACGCACGCCCCTCATCATCGGCAGCCGCGAAGACGTGAACCTCGTGGAGTCGTTTATACAGCAGGCTCCCAATCCCCAGACCACAATGGAATTACCCCCCGATTCAACCCGTCCAACCCCGGCAGGCCAAGGGGCTTAAACTCTGCCCTGTCCAGGGTTTCTAGCGTTTTTCCAACTGGGGATGGATTCCCACCTGAATTTCTACTGATCTCTAATGATGGGCCGCCGCGATCGGGGCACAGCCCCCACTCATCGCGCCCCCAGCCATCCCCCATCTTCCCTTCAGCACTCCCATCGATCCCCTTCAGGCAAACTCACAAATTCCACAAAACCCTATGATCGCCCTGCTCGAAAATCCCCTCCGCGTCGGCCTCCAGCAAGATCGCGTCCCCGAACCGCAAATCCTGATCATCTTCGGAGCCAGCGGCGACCTCACCCAGCGCAAGCTCGTCCCCGCCCTCTATGAGATGAAGCTCGATCGCCGGTTGCCCCCCGAACTCACCATCGTTGGCGTCGCCCGGAGGGAATGGAGCCACGACTTTTTCCGGGAACACCTGCGCGAGGGGGTCGAATCCTTCGGCGGCGGCCTGCAAAGCGAAGAAATTTGGCAGGACTTCGCCCAGGGCCTCTTCTACCATTCCGCCAACATCGACGTCCCCGAGGACTACCAAAACCTCAAAACTTTTCTGGCGGAACTCGACGAACTGCGCGGCACCCGAGGCAACCGCGTTTTTTATCTCTCCGTCGCCCCGCGCTTTTTTGGCGAAGCGACCCAACAACTCGGGGCCGCCGGAATGCTCGCGGATCCCGATCGCCAGCGCCTCGTCATCGAAAAACCCTTTGGCCGCGATCTTGGGTCCGCCCAACACCTCAACCGCATCGTCCAGGCGGTTTGCTCCGAGAAACAGGTCTACCGCATTGACCATTACCTCGGTAAAGAAACGGTCCAAAATTTGCTGGTCTTTCGGTTCGCCAACGCCATTTTTGAACCCCTTTGGAACCGACAATTTGTGGACCATGTGCAAATCACCGTCGCCGAAACCGTCGGCCTCGAAGGGCGCGCGGGCTACTACGAAACCTCCGGTGCCCTGCGGGACATGGTGCAAAACCACCTGATGCAGCTCTTTTCCCTGACGGCCATGGAGCCCCCCAACTCCCTCGACGCGGACGCCATTCGCAATGAAAAGGTCAAAGTGTTGCAGGCGACCCATTTATGCAATCCCAATGACCTATCCACCTGCGCTGTGCGGGGCCAATATACCCGGGGCTGGATGAACGGCAAGGCGGTGCCCAGCTACCGGGACGAAGAGGGGGCCGCGCCGGACACCACCACCCCCACCTATGCGGCCCTGAAACTGACGGTGGATAACTGGCGCTGGAAGGGGGTGCCGTTCTACCTGCGGACGGGCAAGCGGATGCCGAAGAAGGTGACGGAAATTGCGATTCAATTCAAGGAGGTGCCGCTACTAATGTTCCCGTCGGCGGCGAAGCAGGCGAACCCGAATGTGCTGGTGATGCGGATTCAGCCCAATGAGGGTATTGCCATGCGCTTTGAGGTGAAGACGCCGGGATCGTCGTTGCGGACGCGATCGGTGGAGATGGATTTCCGCTATGACGCGGCCTTTGGGCAGGCGAGTTCGGAAGCCTACAGCCGTTTGCTGATTGATTGCATGTTGGGGGATCAATCCCTATTCACCCGCGATGATGAGGTAGAGGCGTCGTGGCGGGTGCTGACGCCGGTGCTGGAGGCGTGGGATGGGCCGTCGGATCCGGCGGCGATTCCGTTCTATGAGGCGGGCACCTGGGAACCGGTGGAGGCGGAGTTGCTCCTGAATCGGGATGGGCGGCGCTGGCGGCGACTTTAGCGGCGGTTTGAGGAATTGAACGCTATAGATCAAGGGGGGTGCGATGAGTGGGGGCTTTGCCCCGATCGCGGGGGTGACCCCGGGCTGGAGGTGAAACGGCAGGCAAGCCCGTTCAGGGATTGGGCTTCGACAGTAATTTTGACCGTGAATTTTGACAGTAATTTCGACAATTTCGACGGCGAATTGCGACGGTTGATCTGGGCTGAACAAACGTTTGAGTGGATGACGCGGCTATGAGTAAGACAACGACCTATACCCTCCAACGGCCGAAGGATATTTCCCTAGGGGAAATCGAGGCGGAACTCAACAAAATTTGGCTGTCCTCCGGGTCCGGTGGGACGGCGTCGGTGGCGACGCGGGCGACGACCTTCAGCATGACGATCTATGAGCCGGAGGAATTCCAACAACTGTTGGGGGCCTTGGGGTTCTATGGGGAAGAAATTGACGGGTTCCACGGCAAGACGACCCGAGACGCGATCCGCAAGGCCCAGATGGAGTATGGGATGCGGGTGACGGGGCGGGTGGATACGCCGACGCTGCTGCGCCTGCGCCAGGAGTTTGCGGCCCTGCCCCCGGAGAAGCAGGTGGTGCCGAATTTGGATGCGCGGGGGGCGACGGTCAGTGAGGCGATCGCGGCGCGCAGTCCGTCGCGGGTGATTACCCTCTGCCCAGTACTGGGGCCGGATGAGGGGGTGACGGCCCAGGTGTCGGCCTATTGCCCGGTGCAAAAGAGCAAGAGCCGCAGTCTGGCCTGCTGTGAATACATCACCCTGCGGGGCACGAAGGAAGCGCTGGAACGGGTGGCGGATTTGGTGGTGTCGCTGGCGGTGCCGAATCTGCCGAAGTTTTTGTGGTGGAAAGCGACGCCAAACCCGGAGCAAAAACTATTCCAAAGTTTGTCCGCGTCGGCCCACTGCACGATTTTGGATTCTTGCTATTTCAGCGATCCGGATTCGGAGTTTTTGAAGATCCAAGAGTCGATCGAGCAGGAAACTTACATCGCCGATCTCAACTGGCACCGGCTATTTCCTTGGCAGGAGCTGACGGCGGCGGCCTTTGATCCGCCGGAGCGGCGGGCGGCCCTGTGTGAGGTGGATCGGGTCGCGATCGACTATGAAAAGGGCAATGATGCCCAGGCGATGATGTTTTTGGGCTGGCTGGCGAGCCGGTTGGGCTGGAAACCGGTGAAGTATTGCCTGACAGGCGGGGAGTATGAGTTGCAGCATGTGACGTTCCAGGGCCAGGGCGATCGCGAAGTGGTGGCGGAGTTGGCGGCGATTCCGACGGCGGACTTTGGCGAAATTCCGGGGGATTTGATTGGCCTGCGCCTGGGGTCGGGGAATCCGGATGCGGATTGCTGCACGATTCTCTGTTCAGAAACGACGGGCTGTATGCGAATGGAGGCGGGGGGTGTGGCGCAAAATTGCCGCACGGAACAGGTGACTTCGCTGCCGGACCAGAAGGCGGAGGCGATGATGGCGCAGCAGCTCCAGCGCTGGGGCCGGGAGGTGCTCTATGAGGAGAGTTTGGCGGTGATGGTGGAGATTTTGCGCCTGCGTTAGGGGCTTGATTTCCTGATTCGCTGAGGGCTGGGGGCGCGATCGCGCCCCATTGATGAGCCCATTTCATCACGAGTTGTGCATGATTGAAGTAAGGAGTTTGGCATGAGAAAGGCATCTGCATAACATTCTTGGGAAATATGCAGGTGAGACTTGAGTAGAGTTTAGAGTGAAGATAGTTGGCTAGGAGAATATTGAATGTTTCACAATTAATCTTGTAATACTTTTGAGTTAAATGATGCAAAAATCCAAGAAACTCTCCTCAATCACTGAACAATGAAGAAATACAAACAGCATTACGTGCCTCGTTCGGTTCTTAGAAATTTCGCTGACTCTGGAAGTGTATTCTTTTTGATGAAGCACGAAAAAGGAAAAATCAAAAAAAGTGCCGTCGAAAATCTGTGCGCAGAAAAGGATTTCTATTGCTTTTCACTAGAAATTAGCAATAGAGACACAAGGAAGAATCATATTGACTATGATAGAAAGCTTTTTGACAAGGTGGATGGAATGATTGCTCCAATCCTTTTGAGAATAGTGAGTCAAGGCAGTGTTGATCACTTGACTGAATATGAAAAGAAGAGCCTTGCAAAATATGTAGTTTACCAGTACATGAGGTCACCTGCGGCCAAAGGCATCGCTACTTTTTTAAGTAGTGAAGAGACCGCCAGACAGTTACAGGGTTGGAGCTTATTGGATGAAGAATTTATTGAGCGCGTGTCAAACATGCTCTGCAATCATAAATTAAAGCTTCTAAGAGCGGAGAGCAGCTCGCCGTACATTATCTCCGATTCGCCTGTGTTATGGTCGTCAACAGGCGAAGGAATTTATTTTCCCATCAGTCCAGACTACTGTGTGTGCTATCAGAAAAAGGACGTTGACGTGTTGGACTCGATATGTGTAAATGAAATAGAGTTCCTTGCTTCCGTCAGGTTTAATATTTCTCGAAGCGAAGAGACGCTGAAGGGCATTTGGCAGGAAAGTCATCAGCAGCACATAAAGAGCTACTGTGAGTCGGGTAGCCCTTCCTATTGGAAGTGTATCTTAACCTGTAGAGACTCTTCACATTGTATCAAGAAATTTATAGATTCCTTTCTTGAAGAGATTGGAACGTTGCTAAGCTAGCTTTTTATCGGAAATCATAGATAGGGTAGAGGCGGCTATGCAAGCAGCGCATGTCATTCATAATCGCGCCCTGTTACGGTCGATAGCTTGTCAGCTTGATCAGGATCAGTTGTGCTTTTTCAAAGGACGGAAAATTACCATGCGCAATCAACCAGCGATGTGGTCTACCGTCAAGGAAAGGAGTAAGTCAACTTAAGGTATAGACAGCTTGTGGACTCTGCTATGGCATAGAGCCTGGAATATTTTGGAGGTAAGACAATGTTTGATTGCTTACAGGTTGCGAGGTTCTTCATACGCAGAGCCTACGAAGATGGACAAGAAGAGCAAATGACCAATATGAAGGTTCAAAAGCTCCTCTACTATGCACAAAGCTTGCACCTTGCTCTCTTTGACGAGCCGTTATTTGAGGATGAAATCCAAGCATGGCGATATGGACCCGTCTGTCCTCCCGCCTACCGCTTCTATTCGCAATTTGAAGCGGAGCAACTTCCTATGCCAGACGAACATTCGTTTGCGCAGATTGCCGATGATTGTAAGGAGTTGCTGGAAGAGGTTTGGGATTACTTTGGTCAACATCATGCCTACTACCTAAGCGGTATGACCCATGTGGAGTTTCCTTGGAAGAAAGCGAGAAAAGGACTGCCGTCTACCGCTCGGTCCACTGAACCCATTCTCTTAGAAGATATGAAACTCCTGGGCTACCAAAAGCTAGAGCAAATTGAGCAAGATAATCCCGCCTACAAGGCTGCAATCTCGCACCTTCTCGACCAAGCATTTAAGCAATCTGCTGACGAGCCCGAATATGTCCAAGGGGAAGAGATAGATGGCTGGCTTACCTCCCTTCTCTCTTGAGAAGACGGGCAGTTTTGAAAGAACGTTTAAGAAGCTGGCCAAAAGTAAAGCCTATGGCAATAACTTCCTAAGGACAATCTCGGAAACTTTGAAAGAGCTATTGAATGAGGCTTATCCCAAAAAATCCAGAGACGAGCCATTGCCTGGAAGTGTGAATGTTCCTAGGGATTGGACACTGCACAAACTTGAAATAAAGGTAGGAAAGGGTGCCTCTGGGCAAGTGCGGCTAATCTATCTGGTCAACGAAAATGAGCGTGTCGTTAGGCCACTGTGGATTTATAGCCATGAGCAATTTCAAAAACGCCCTCCTGCTAAAGACCTTGGAAGCGTTATTTTGGACGCGATTGAGTAATATAGGCACAATCAATATTGTGTGTCGGGTTAAATATTTAACTAAAGTCGATAGGCGCAGATGGGCCTACGTATTAGCCAAATAAGATTACAGCACTAAGTAATCCAGATTGTGGGCGATTGTGCCTCCCCAACTGATGACCCCGATTTACCGCGATCACTAGAAAGAAATTGAATTAATTAAGGCACCTAAAATGATCGGAGAACAACGTGAGATTTTATGAAATTCTCCCGGTTTATATCAACAGAAAATTTCGCTAGGGCAGCCATCTTCTTGTTGTTGATTTCCGTGGTCGGCGCGATCGCTGGCGACTGGACAGACGATATCAAAAAGGGCTTGATCGGCTTTTGGATTATTGTTCCACCTCTTTGGCTGTGGTTTGAATTTTGCTTCCTGTTTGATCGGGGCAAAACTCAATTTTCTAATAATTTTGAAAAATTCAAATATGGCCAAGAACTCACTAGAAATCTGTGGTTGGCTATCTCGGCGTTACTGCTGCTGATCTATTTTGGTAAGGTGCCAGGGGTTTAGGGCCGTCAATGGTCCCCTACCCTGGCCGATAATCCGTCAATTTGAGCAGGGTCAGAGAAGCCGCAGCGGGGGAATGGCCAGGGGCGATCGCGGCTTGCCATCTACGGCTGAAAAAGCTGGACAACATCGATCGCGCAGTCAGGAAATGCCAAAGGGGCGATCGCGCGATCGCGCACCGTTTCTTCCTGGGTATAGCGGCCCGCCTCAGGCTTGCGAAACACCACCACCTGACGGTTCACCAAATCCACCACCCAATATTCGGGAATTCCCACCCGCCCATAGAGATCCCGCTTATGGGTCAAGTCAGTCTCTAGCGTAGATTGGGAAATTTCCACGACCCAAAAGAGGTCCGATGGCCCCGGATGTCGCTGGAAAAAATCCGCCCGATCGCCCCGCACAACAGCAATATCCGGTTCTGGTTCCGAGTCATCCAACGTAATCGGTCGCGCTTCCCGCACATAGGCCCGCCCCCGCAGGCGATCGCGTAACCATTCCGCCAGGGTTTCGCCGCGATAGGTATGTTCCGGCCCTTCGGGTGCCATTTCAATAACTTGCCCGTTCAACAGCTCTACTCGGCGATCATCTAACAGACCCGCCGCGATCATTTGGTGGTATTCCGCCACGGTCCATTGCGCCAGGGTTAACATGGGTGACCCGTTTCGATTAGGGACTTGCCCCTAGTCTATCAAGCCACCCTCAAGGGGCAATTGATGGCCCTACTCCGCGATCGCGTCCGGATCAATGCCCATCTCCCGCAACCGGGCCGCAAGGCGATCAGCGCGATCTCGTTCCTGTTCTGCCCGTTGCCGTTCTTGCTCGGCACGCTGTTGCTCTTGGTCAGCCCGTTGCCGCTCCTCCGTCAGGGTGGAAAAGGGCCGACCGTCAGGGCCAAATAGGGTCAGGGTTTCCTCATCCACATGGAACCGAATGCCCAACCGGGGGCTCACCCAATCTTCCGCTGGCTCGTCGATGAGGCGTAAATCCCCCTCCGGCGATCGCACCGCCACCGTCAAGTCGTTGCTGTCGGGGTTGTAAACGTAATATTCCTCGACGCCGTAGGTGTCATAAAACGCCTGCTTTTTGAACATTTCGCCCAAACGGTTCCCCGGCGACCAAATCTCAAAGACCACCTGGGGCGCAATGCCCCCCTCGCGCCACTGCATGTAGGAACCGCGATCGCCCTTCGGCACCCCAAACACCACCATCACATCGGGCGCTTGGCGGGTTTTGTTGTCCCCTTCCGTCGGATACCAGAGCAAATCCCCCGCCACAAATACTTCGGGATTGTCGGCAAAAATGGCGGCCAAATTGCTTTGAATCGTCTGAATCCAGTGGAATTGTTTGGTATTGTCTGCCATCGGTTGGCCGTCGCTGTCGGGATAGGCGATCGCGGCGGGCTGGGTTCCGGGCGTCGCGCTGGTGATGGTGGTGGGTTGGGCAATCATTCGGTGGCTCCTCGCGATCGCGCTGCATCCATCCATTATGCCAAGGGAGCGCGGGCCAACTTTCTGTCGAATCACCGCCCAATCACCGCGCTAGAAATCCGCGATCACGCGCCCCCTTCCGATGAACGGACCAAACAAGTTAGTATGATCGACTCGGGATTTAGTCAGTAATCGCCCCAAGGGGCCATTGCGCCGCTCCCCCGTGTACCGTTTGGCCTGAGGGTTTTGTGCCGTGACTCGAACGAATTTGGAATTTCTCGCCGAAACCGATCCGCAAATCGCCGAAATTCTGTCCCTAGAATTGCAGCGCCAGCGGGATCATTTGGAATTGATCGCCAGCGAAAACTTCACCTCGGCGGCGGTCATGGCGGCCCAAGGGTCCGTGCTGACCAATAAATACGCAGAAGGGCTGCCCCAGAAGCGCTACTACGGCGGCTGCGAATTTGTCGATCGCGCGGAGCAACTGGCGATTGATCGCGTCAAAACCCTGTTCGGTGCGGCCCATGCCAATGTGCAGCCCCACTCGGGTGCCCAGGCGAATTTTGCCGTCTTCCTGGCCCTGCTGGAGCCGGGGGATACGATCATGGGCATGGACCTGTCCCACGGGGGTCACTTAACCCACGGGTCGCCGGTGAATGTGTCCGGCAAGTGGTTCAAGGTGGTTCAGTACGGGGTCAGCCAGGAAACGGAGCAACTGGATTTTGACCAGATTCGGGAACTGGCGATCGCCCATCGGCCCAAGCTCATCGTCTGCGGCTATTCCGCCTATCCGCGCACCATTGATTTCGCTAAGTTCCGCGCGATCGCGGACGAAGTGGGCGCATACCTGATGGCGGACATCGCCCACATCGCCGGTCTCGTGGCCGCTGGCCTGCACCCCAATCCCCTGCCCCACTGCCACGTGGTCACCACCACCACCCACAAAACCCTGCGGGGGCCGCGCGGGGGCCTGATCATGACCAATGATGAGGCGTTGGGTAAACAGTTCGACAAGGCCGTGTTCCCCGGCAGCCAAGGGGGGCCGCTGGAGCATGTGATTGCCGCCAAAGCGGTTGCCTTCGGGGAGGCGTTGCAGCCCAGCTTTAAGGCATATGGCGCGCAGGTGATCGAAAATGCCCAGGCCATGGGGGCGCAACTGCAACGGCGCGGCCTGAAGCTGGTGTCCGACGGCACGGATAATCACCTGATTTTGGTGGATCTGCGCTCGATCAATATGACGGGCAAGGAGGCCGATCGCCTGGTCAGCACGGTGAACATCACGGCGAACAAAAATACCGTGCCCTTCGATCCCCAGTCGCCGTTTGTGACCAGCGGCCTGCGGCTGGGTTCGGCGGCCATGACGACCCGGGGCATGGGGGTGGCGGAGTTCACGGAAATCGGGGACATCATCGCCGAGCGACTCCTCAATCCGGAAGATGAGGCGGTGGAACAGCAATGCCGCGATCGCGTGGCGGCCCTGTGTGAGCGCTTCCCCCTCTATCCCCACCTGCGGATCCCGGTTCCGGCCCTGGCCTAGGACCACAACCTGGCGCAGGACAAGGTGACTCGACGGGTCAAGGGACCGGTGGGGTAAGGGGTTTAAACCCCTTGTCTCGACTGGTTCCGACTGGTCTTGCCTTGATTTCCTGCGTCGTTTGGAGGGTTGGGGCAAAGGGCGATCGTCACCACCGATCGCCCCGGAGGCCGGTGATATAATCGCGGCGATTTTTGAAACGGAACGGGCGAAACCATGGGCGACTGGCGGGTGATCGACGGGGGCGTGACCGCTCCGAAGGGCTATCGGGCGGCGGGCATCACGGCGGGCTTAAAGCCGTCCGGTGCGCCGGATCTGGCCCTGATTGTGTCCGAGGGGGACGCGATCGCGGCGGGCATTTTCACCACCAGTCAAGTGCGGGCCGCCTGTGTGGACTATTGCCGGGAGCGGCTGGCGGACAAACCCAGCGCCCGGGCGATTTTGGTCAATGCCGGTCAGGCCAATGCGGCCACTGGAGCGGCGGGTCGCCAGGACGCCGAAGACTGCGCCCAACTGCTGGCGGACACCCTGGGCATTGAACCGGAGGCCATTTTGCTCGCATCCACGGGGGTGATCGGCCAGCGCATTGCCATGGACGCCATGCGATCGGGCATTCCCCAGGTGGTGGCGGCCCTGTCGGAAACCGGCGGCCCGACGGCGGCCCAGTCGATCCTGACGACGGATTTGGTCGTCAAAACCATTGCCCTGGAAACGGAAATTGCGGGCCGTCCGGTGCGGATGGGGGGCATGGCGAAGGGGTCGGGGATGATCCATCCGAATATGGCGACGATGCTCGCGTTTGTGACCTGCGATGCGGCGGTGTCCCCCCAGCTTTGGCAGGAAATGCTTAGTCGGGCGGGCGATCGCACCTTTAACCAGGTCACGGTGGATGGGGACACGAGCACCAATGATTCCCTGTTTGCCCTGACCAACGGCCAGTCCCGCACGCCGGCGATTACCCAATGGGGGCCGGAGGCGGAGATCCTGGAGGCGATGCTCACGGAGGTATGTGGTCACCTGGCCCGGGCGATCGCGCGGGATGGCGAGGGGGCAACCTGTCTGGTGGAGGTGGCCGTCAGCGGCGCGGCGGATGAGAAGGCGGCGCAGAAGGTGGCAAAAACCATTGCGGGCTCGTCCCTGGTGAAGTCGGCGATCTTTGGCCGCGATCCGAACTGGGGCCGCATTGCCGGGGCGGCGGGCCGCGCGGGGGTGAAGTTCGATCAGCAGGATCTTCGTATCGAGCTAGGTGAGTTTGTCCTGATGGATCAGGGCCAGCCTCAACCCTTTGATCGCGTGGCGGCCAATGGCTACCTCACGGCCAAGGCGGCGGGGGCGTACCTCCAGGATGATACGGTGGAAATCCGCGTGAGCATTGGTTCGGGGCCGGGGCGCGCGAAGGCGTGGGGCTGCGACCTGAGCTACGATTATGTGCGCATTAACGCGGAATATACGACCTAGATTAAGTCAGGTCTGCGATAGGGATTGACGGCATGGACATTGTGGCGGTGTTGGCGGAGGAGTTGGGGGTGTCGCGCGATCGCGTGGGAGCAGCGATCGCGTTATTCGACGAGGGGGCGACGGTGCCTTTCGTGGCCCGCTACCGCAAGGAGCGCACGGGGGGCCTCGATGAAACCCAACTCCATCTCCTGCGCGATCGCCGGGACTATTTACAGGAATTGGTGGCGCGCCAGGGGGTAATCCTCAAGGAAATCGAGGCCCAGGGCAAGCTCGATGACACATTGCGGTGCAAAATCGAAGCCTGCCGCCAAAAAACGGAGCTAGAGGATTTATATCTGCCCTTCCGGCCCAAACGGCGCACCCGTGCGTCCATGGCGAAGGAAAAGGGCCTTGAACCGCTGGCGGACGCGATCGAGGCGGCGAACCAAACGGCCCAGGGGCAGCTGGATTTGACGGCGATCGCGGCGACCTATGTGAGTGATGCCGTGCCAACCCCCGAGGCGGCCTTGCAGGGGGCGTCGGATATTTTGGCGGAACGGATCGCCGATCGCGCGGACCTGCGGGCGCTGGTGCGGGAGCGGGTGATGGCCTCCGGTGTCCTGCGCTCGAAAATTAAGCCGAAGGCCGCCGCTGAGGAGACTAAATTCGACACCTATCGGGACTATCAGGCCAAATTAACCAAAATTCCCGCCCATGCCACCCTGGCGATTTTGCGGGGGGAACGGGACGGCGTCTTGAGCGTGGCGATTGATTTTGACCGCGATCGCCTCCTGGAAACCCTAGAAAGTCAGTTAATTGTGAGCCGCGATCGCCCCCTGCGGCAGTTTTTGCAAACGGTGATCGCCGATGCCCTCGATCGCCTCTTGGCCCCCGCCGCGACGGCCCACGCGATCGCAACCCTGAAGGAGGAGGCCGATCGCGCGTCCGTGGAAACCTTCGCCGCCAATCTGCGGGATCTGCTCCTGGCGGCCCCGGCGGGCATGAAACCGACCCTGGGCATTGACCCCGGCTTCCGCACCGGCTGTAAGGTGGCGGCATTGGACGCAACAGGGCAATTTCAGGGCTATTTCACCATTTTCCCCCACACCAGCCCGAAACAGCGCCCGGAGGCGGCCCAAAAACTGCGGGACGCCATCAAGCGCTACGGCATTGAACTGATCGCCATTGGCAACGGCACCGCCAGCCGCGAAACCGCCGCCTTCGTGGCCGAGGCATTGCAGGGCATGGCGAACCCGCCGATCGCGGTGACCGTCAGTGAGGCGGGGGCGTCGGTCTACTCCGCCAGTGCGATCGCGGTGGACGAATTCCCCGATTTGGATGTGACGGCGCGCGGGGCCATTAGTATCGGTCGGCGGCTCCAGGATCCGTTGGCGGAACTGGTGAAAATCGATCCGAAATCCATTGGTGTGGGTCAATATCAGCACGATATCAATCAAAAACTGCTGGCCCAAAAACTCTCGGAAACCGTTGAAAGTTGCGTGAATTATGTGGGGGTTGACCTCAATACGGCGTCGAAGGAGCTGCTGTCCTTTGTATCGGGCATTACGCCCACGGTGGCGAATAATATCGTCGCCCACCGCAATGGCAATGGCCCCTTCCGCGATCGCAAAGCCCTCCTAAAAGTGGCGAAATTAGGCCCCAAAACCTTCGAGCAGGCGGCGGGTTTTCTGCGCATCCGCAACGGCATCAATCCCCTCGATAACACGGCGGTTCACCCGGAAAGTTACGGCATTGTTGAAGCGATCGCCCGCGACCTCAGCACCCCCACGGCGGAGTTATCTAAACAGCACGAGCAATTAAAAAACCTGAATTTACGGCCATATCTCAGCGATCACGTGGGGGAACCGACCCTGCGGGATATTTTAAAGGAACTGGAAAAACCGGGCCGCGATCCCCGCGCCCAATTTGCCTATGCCCGCTTTCGGGATGACATCCAAACCCTCGCGGATCTCAAACCGGGGGAAATCCTAGAGGGGGTGATTACCAATGTGGCAAACTTCGGCGCATTCGTGGATATTGGCGTCCATCAGGATGGCCTCATTCATATTTCCCAGTTGGCGGATCGGTTTATTAGTGATCCCAAAACCGTGGTGCGGACGGGTCAGATTGTGCGGGTTCAGGTGTTGGAGGTCAATGAAAAACTCAAGCGCATTGGTCTGAGTCTCAAAAATGTGCCTCAGCCATAATTTTGAGTGACTAACCAAGGCTGAAAAATTCTTTGAAAGGTCATTATTAAAGGCCATTGTTTAGTAATGGTTAGGTCAGGATGGGTTGCGGTGGGCGTTGCCCAGAAAGCCTAGGTATCCTGGTGGTAGCCGCCGTTGTGCGGAAGACGATTTGGCCTAAATTTGGCCTAGATCCGTCCCTTTCCCTTTGACTGTTCGCCCCGCCGCGATCGCGCCGAACCCCATGGAATCCCCAGCCCAGCCCCTGTCCGTGTCGTTGATCGTGCCCACCTATGGCCGCGAAGAGCCCCTGTGCGACACCCTGACGGACGCGATCGCCCAGGACTATCCCCACCTGGAAATCCTCGTGGTGGACCAGAGCGCCCAGCATCGCCCCGAAGTGCAGGCCCAGCTCGATCGCCTCGCAGCGGATGGCAAAATCCACCTGCACCGCGTCCCCTGGGCCAGCCTGCCCGGTGCCCGGAACTACGCCGCCCGCCGCGCCACCGGGGATATTTTAATTTTTGTGGATGACGACGTGCGCATGGAACCGGGCTTTGTGGCGGCCCATGTGAGAAATTACGCCGATCGCGCGATCGGAGCCGTGGCGGGGCGCGTCTTTGACCGCATGAAACTCACCCAATCCTGCACCCAGGATCTCGAGGAATTTGACTACATGCCCCCCGAGGCCCTCGATCCCGCGATCGCGTGGTACCACCTGGACCTGGTGCGCGCCCGCCAGCCGCAGCCCACCCTCACCGCTCGGGGCTGCAATATGTCCTTCCGGCGCGAAATTTTCCAAAATTACGGCATCTGGTTCGATGAACGCTATCGCGGCAGCGCCGTGCGCGAAGAATCGGATTTTTGCTTGAGAATCCGCAAAACCGGCCTCAAAATTTGGTACGACCCCGAGGCCCACCTGGTCCACCTGGGGGAAGAAACCGGCGGCTGCCACGACGTCAGCACGCGATCAATGGCCTATCAAGTCACTTTCTATCACAATCACTTTTGGCTCGGCCTCAAAAACCTCACGCCAATCCAATGCCTGCGCTTTTTCGCCAAACTCTTTGACTGCCACGTCCTCGGCCATCCCCCCTGCTACAAGAGCGGTTCGCCCCTCAAAATTGCCGTGCGCGGTGTGTTTTATGTCCTCGCCTTTACTAAAGCCATCGGCACCGCGATCGCAGCCCCCTGGGACGACGGCCAGATCTACAGCCGCCGCGATCGCCGCCCCATCCGCGAAGGCACAATTGCATAATGGGTAATCGCCCAGACCGGACTTTTTAATCAACCTCGCCCATGCCCACCCTCGATCGCACCGTCTCCACCGCCCACAGCCTCATTGCCGACAGCCCCCTCGCGATCGCCGGCCGCGAATTCCGATCCCGCCTGATGACCGGCACCGGCAAATATCGGAATTTTGACGACATGCGCCGCAGTATTAACGCCAGCGGCTGCGAAATCGTCACCGTCGCCGTCCGCCGCATCCAAACCAACGCACCGGGCCACGAAGGACTCGCCGAAGCCCTCGACTGGCGCAAAATCTGGATGCTGCCCAACACCGCCGGATGCCAAACCGCCGACGAAGCCGTCCGCGTCGCCCGATTGGGCCGCGAAATGGCCAAACTCCTCGGCCAAGAGGACAACAATTTCATCAAGCTCGAAGTCATCCCCGACGCGAAATACCTGCTCCCGGACCCCATCGGCACCCTCGAAGCGGCGGAACGACTCATTAAAGAAGGGTTTGCGGTCCTGCCCTACATCAACGCCGATCCCCTGCTGGCAAAGCGGCTTCAGGAGGCGGGCTGCGCCACGGTGATGCCCCTCGCGTCCCCCATCGGTTCCGGCCAAGGGCTCCGCAACGCCGACAATATCCGCATCATTGTGGAAAATGCCACCGTTCCCGTGGTGGTGGATGCGGGCATCGGTACCCCCAGCGAGGCGGCGCAAGCGATGGAATTGGGCGCGTCGGCTTTGTTGATTAATACCGCGATCGCCCAGGCGGAAAACGCCCCCGCCATGGCCCAGGCGATGGCAATGGCCACCGAAGCGGGCCGGTTGGCCTATCTCGCCGGACGCATTCCCGTCAAAGCCTACGCCAGCGCCAGTTCTCCTACCACGGGCCTGGTGACGGGCTAGAAATTTTTTAGCAATTTCTAAGAAATCCTCCCGGTGCGGCGGCTCAACCCTTCCTTAGATGCCCTTCCTTAGAGATGATCGAAAACTGATCGAAGCCCATCTCAGGGGCAAGGGGTTTAAACCCCTTGTCTAGGGCGATTGGGGCATTTTTTGGCGCGATCGCGCTCCCCAGTGGAGGATTCTCCAGAAATTTGCTATGCTGAATGTAACGGAATATTAAGGATCTTAAAGCTATGCCCTACACCACCGAAGAAGGCGGCCGTCTCAACAACTTCGCCAAGGAACCGCGCATGTACACGGCGGAGCCCCCGAACGGCGAGCAGAAGCGCAACTATGTGATCCTGGGGGCCTTGGGTGCGGCCCTGGTGGTTGGCGTCCTGACGGTGGCCTTCGTCGTTTCCTAGGGCTCTTCGGCACTTCAATCTGACTGACATCGGGGCGTTTGCCCGCGTTCCCCATCCCTGTCCGCCGTGGCGGGGGTGGGGTTTGTGTTGGGATGGGCCGTAGCCGGTGCGGTGATCCCCAGCCAGCAAACCTGGTTCTTGCCCTGCCGCTTGGCGTCGTAGAGGATGCGATCGATGAGTTCGTAGTTGGTATCGACGGAGAGGCGCGGATCCAGGGCGGCGAGGCCGATGCTGCTGGTGACTAGGGGGGCGCTTGGTCCCTGGGTGTCGGCTAGGGGGAGGGCGGCAATTTGTTTACGGATGGTTTCCGCGATCGCGATCGCATCCGGCAGGGGACAAGCCTCCAGGAGGATCGCGAACTCATCGCCCCCCAGCCGCCCCGCCACATCCCTGGCCCGGATGGCCTGCTTGAGCACCGTTGCCACCGCCATCAGCAGGCGATCGCCCGCCCCGTGGCCGTAGGTATCGTTGACGCCCTTGAAACCGTCGAGATCCAGCAGCATCAGCACACTGGTCCGCCGCGATCGCGCCTCCCCTACCGCCTCCCGCGCCGCCTCCAAGGCCCGATCCACCGCCCGCAGCAGCCCCGCACGATTGCACAGGCCCGTCAAGGGATCGAGCAGCGCCAAACTGCGGGCCTCCTGGAGAACGCGCGGCATCTGGAGCAGCTTGGGACCGTGGATGGACAGCACCCAAGCGGTATAAAAACTCACCAGGCCCGTCACCCATTTCCAGACCCCCTCCACCCAATAATCCGCGTGCCAAATATTCCAAGCGCTGAGGCCATGGCCAATGCCGCAACTGAGAATAAAGGCGGCAAAGCACTTGAGAACCGGTTGCAGACCCACACTCACTTCATTCCGATGGATCAGGATCAACGTCGGAATTGAAAAGTAAGCGACCATCGTCAATAGGTCACCCCCCATGTGCAGGTACGTCAAGGGCTTATTCCATAGAAAACAACTGCCGTGGGGCATCAATAGCAGAACGGTAGCCATAGGACATGGGGGGCAGGGGTGGAGAAAAAGGGGCCGACGGAGCTGGATTTTTGGGTGAATGAAGGGAAATTTTCCCAATTCCCAGACAATTTATAAAATCATTCAAGTTAAAGCTTGATTTGTTTAATGATCAGCTTCAATCAAGTTGGATTTTGTTTGAATGGATGAATTTCATTTGCTTTGAATTTGATTAAGAATTAACCAGCTTAAGTTTAATTTTCTGAGAAGAACTTGATTATTTCCAGGCTATTTCAGGAAATTTCAAATGTCAAACTTTGGACATCAAGGCTTGAGACTGAGGGATGTATGGCCGTATTTGTTTGGGGTGGGAGGATGGCCAAAAAGTGATGGGGGTCGCATCCCTAAGGCGCTCAAAACAGCCGGGGGCAATCTTTGGTAGGATGTGCTAAGGGGCACAAATTCACGGGGCCGCAGTTATGAATTTAATGGGGTCGAAGCGCCCGCGCGATCGCGAATTGATCTACCTTCTTTTCCATAAGCCCTATCAGGTTCTTTGCCAGTTTTCTGACCCCGACGCGATCGCGGGGGCGACAGTTCCGGGACAGGATGGGACGCGATCGCCGCGACGAACCCTCAAGGATTTTGTCCCCGTGGCGGAGGTTTATCCGTTGGGTCGCTTGGATTGGGATAGTGAAGGGCTTTTATTGCTCAGCAACGACGGCAGTTTGCAGCACCGTTTAACGGATCCTAAATTTGGCCATCCGCGCACCTATTGGGTGCAGGTGGAAGGGGTGCCGGATCAGGCGGCCCTGGGGCAATTGCGGACGGGGGTTCGGGTGAAGGATTATGTGACCCGTCCGGCCCAGGTGGAATTGCTGATGGAGCCGCCGCCCGTGGGACCACGGATCCCGCCCATCCGCGATCGCAAATCTATCCCCACCGCATGGCTAGAAATGACCCTCACGGAGGGGCGCAACCGTCAGGTGCGGCGGATGACGGCGGCGGTGGGGTTTCCAACCCTGCGGCTGGTGCGCGCGGCGATCGGACCGCTCACCCTGGGGGGGCTCGAACCGGGCCAGTGGCGATCGCTCACGGCGGACGAGGTGGCGCAGCTCAAAGCCTTGGTCAATCACCAGCCTAGGGGGGAAGGGCCGCGATCGCGTCGTCCGCCCTCGAACCGCCGCCGATCCTGAACCGCCGCGATCAACTTCCCATCAACTGGCCCGTAATCTGCCCAACAACCGGGGCCTAGGGCGCGGGGCCTACGTGTTCGTAGTTCCTGAAATGGCGGAAACCCGTGAATTTGAAGTGGGCGATACTGGATTTGAACCAGTGACCTCTTCCGTGTCAAGGAAGCGCGCTACCCCTGTGCTAATCGCCCGCGCGGCCTGCAATTCGGGATGTCATCGGGGGGGATGGACATTGCCCAGAATTGCGGCCGGGTCATCAAAATATCACGGTGATTTCGGAAACGCAACCCCCAGACCAGAAGGCTACACTCATAGACATCACAGGCACCCGACCCCCCTTGGCCATGGCGATCCGTTTCTCACTCCTGCTGCTGCCCCTTGCCCTCGGGGGCCTCGCGATCGCGCCGCCCGCCGCCCAAGCCCGCCGCGATCGCCACGCCGACATGCCCCCCCTAGAGCGCATCGAACAGCACCAAGCCTGTCCGGGCTGCGACCTGCGCTACTTCGACCTGCGGGGAATGGATTTGAGCGGCATCAACCTTGAGGACGCCAACTTCTACGGCGCAAACCTGACCGGCGCAAACCTAGACGGCGCAACCTTGACCAACGCCAACTTCGGCTATGCCAACCTCAGCGGAGCCTCCCTGATCGGGGCCAACCTACACCGGGCCAGCTTCCTCGATGCGGTCCTGGCCGGGGCCGACCTCAGCGGCGCAAACCTCCAGCGCACCTACCTGGGCTATGCGGACCTGCGATCGGCCAACCTCAGCGGAGCCAATCTCAGCGGCGCAAACCTCTGGAGCGTCCGCACCGAGGGCCTACGCACCTGCGGAGCCATCCTGCCCAATGGCATTAGCCTGCGGTCCACCTGCGCCGCCGAAGCGGACCCGGATGCGCCATTGGAAACCGACGGATCCAGGGGGCCAAACGACCTCGCCCCCATTGACAAACCGGCGCAGAAAGCCCGCCCATCCACCCATCCACCCTCGTAGGGGCAGGGTTCCCCCGCCCAGCCCCCCCAGCAGCCCCGCCTCATCCCCACGATCGCGGATCCAAGCGTGAACGGATTTGGGGCGATCGCGCCGGTCTAGATCGGGAGAGACAGAATTGAGGACACCCCTGATCCACTAATCCATCCCAACCGCCCCCGGCGATCGCCCAAAGAACAGCCGCACCCCCGACAGGGCCAGCACCAGCAGAAACAGCACCAGCCCCACCGTGCAGGCATAATTCAATTCCAAATCCTCAAACGCCCGCTCATAGAGGTAATACACCACCGTCTTCGAGCTACTGCGCGGCCCCCCCTGGGTCATCACATAGACCTCCTCGAACACCTTCGTGGCAGAAATGGCGGAAATCGTCGCCACCAACACCCCGTAGGGCCGCATCAGGGGAATGGTGATATCCCAATGGCGTCGCCAGCCGTCGGACCCATCGATCGCGGCGGCCTCGTAGAGTTCCTTAGGAATACCCTGGAGCCCCGCCAGATAAATCGTCATGTAATAGCCCAGCCCCTTCCAGATGGTCACCGCCATCACGCTGAAGAGGGCCAAGCGGGGGCTCGTCAGCCAGGGCACCGACCCCAGGCCCAAAAGCTGGAGCCCTTGATTTAATAAACCGTTTTCGCTGTAGAGCCAGTTCCAGGCAATGCCCGCCACCACCAGGGACACCACCACAGGCACATAGTAGGCGGCGCGGAACCAGCGCACCCCCGCCAGCCGCTGGTTGACCAAAATCGCCAGCCCCAGGGGCGCGATGGTCAAAATGGGCACGACGATGAGCAAATACAAAAACGTTTGCCCGAGGGTTTTCCAGAAGAGGCGATCGCCCGCCAGTTGCCGAAAATTTGCTAACCCCACCCACCGGGGCGGCTCCGTGAGGTCATAGCCATATTGGGTCAGGCTCAGGTACACGGCCTGCACGGCGGGATAGAACACCGCGATCGCCAACACCGCGATCGCCGGGAGCAGAAATAGATAGGGCGTCGCGAGGGCAACGGCCCGGTGGGGATCCAGAATGCGAGGTCGGGCCATGCTTGGGACGCGGAACCGGCGGCGGCACCGGAGATGAAGTCGGGGCTGCATTGACTATACCGATCCCTTGGCCCCCGATCCCCACGGCCCCGGATAGGGGGGGATCATTCCCAGACAGGACTGTTACAAAACTTCATGAAACCTTGCTGTCTTTAGAAACCTTAGGGACCCTAAGGGGACCGGGGCGGTGGGGCGTTGCCGTTTTGCCCGTTGCTCCGGCGTTGCGTTGGACCGTCACGATGCGCAACGGGCTGCCGTAAACCCCTTCCGCCGCGCGATCGCGCTCCCTTGCCATGGATGCTCACCCCTGGGTTGTTGCCCCTCCCACTGAAGAACCGACCTTTGATTATTTTGCCTATGGCTCCTGCATGTGCCCTGTGGATTTGCAGCGCACCCTGGGGGAGCCGACCTATCCCTATGCCGTTGGGCCGGCGCTGCTGGAGGGCTACCGGCTGGCCTTTTCCCGGCGATCGCCCATTCGCAACTGCGGCGTTTTGGATGTGGTGCCCGATCGCGATCGGTGGGTGTATGGGGTGCTGTATCGTCTGCCGTTGCGCCTGAGCGATTTGCTCGACGAGCGCGAAGAGGTGCCCAGGGGCGGCTACCGGCGCGAAACCATCAGCGTCACCTGCGGTGGCCAGCGCTACGACCGGGTGCGTACCTACACGGTGGTGAATAAGCTGACCGTGGAACTGGCCCCCAATGATTGGTACCTGACGACGGTGCTGCGGGGGGCGGCCACCTGCCGTCTGCCGGAGGATTACTATTGGCAATTGTTTGAGCGGATGCACGCCCTCCAGCGCCAGGAGCGATCGCCGATCGCACCGCCCCATCCCGCCCCATCCCCCTTTCCCTGCGCCGCCGTGGCCCCGCGATCGCGCCGCGCCGCCTAGGCACCGGGGATCTCCCCAATCGTCCGGGGGCGGTGTTGAATGGAAACACTCACCCATCGCCGCGCACCGCCCCGCGATCGCCCATGGCCGCCGAAATTCCCCGCACCATTGAAATCCTGTCCGCCGACGAACTGCGTAGGGTGGTGAATCGCCTCGCCTCCGAAATCGTGGAACGGTGCGGCAATCTGGAGCAGTTGGCCCTCATTGGCATCCATACCCGGGGGGTGCCGTTAGCAAAACTCTTGGCGGAACGGATTGAGGCGCTCGAAGGCCATGCGGTCGCGATCGGAGCCCTGGACATCACGTTCTACCGGGACGACCTGGACCGCATCGGCATTCGCACCCCCGCCAAAACCGACCTGCCCTTTGATGTGAGCAACCGCACAATCATTTTGGTGGACGATGTGATTTTCAGTGGCCGCACCATCCGCGCCGCCCTCAATGCCCTCAATGAATATGGTCGCCCGGAAACGATTCGCCTGCTGGCCCTGGTCGATCGCGGCCACCGGCAGGTGCCCATCCACCCGGACTACATCGGCAAGGCGTTGCCCACGGCGCGGGAGGAACGCATCAAGGTTTATTTAAGTGAAGTGGACGGGCGCGACGCGGTGGAACTCCAGCGGGTACCGGCCTAGGGGCGAAGTTAGAGGCGAAGTTAGAGGCGAATTTCGCGGGTGCCGTCGGTGAAGCGGACGGTCTGGATGGGCCAATTGCTGTTGCGGGTCAGGGTTTCGCGGACGCTGCCAAAGAGGGTGAGCTGTTCGCAACTGGACAGGGCGGCGAAGCGGCGCTCGGCTCCGGGGCGGATGCGCAGGTCAATGGTGGCTTCCCGTTTGGTGGAATCGACCCGAAGGCGATAGCCCTGAAGGTCTAGATCATCGCTGGCGACGGTGATCAAGACTCGGCCGACGGCGGCGTCAATGGGCCGTTCGGCGGGCACTTGGACGATTTGGCTGCGCAGGGTTTGGCAGGTGGCGTCGGGGGTGTACATCTCGATCGCGATCGTGTCGTCCGCCGGTTCGTCTGTTTCCGGGGGAGTTGCGGGGGCGGTGTCGCTGTCACTGGCGATCGCGCTGTCCAGGCTGGCGGTTTTGAGGGCGGTGGTTTGGGAGATGGGGTTGAGGTTGGTGGCGATCGCCGTGGTGGCCGAATTTTGCGCCGTGGGACTGGTTTGGCAGCCCGCGATCGCGATCGCCCCGAGAATTAATAAACAGCCCCGCGATCGCGCCACCGTCCCGGACCGCACACCAGACTTGACGCAAGATATCAGCAGCAACGGCAAAGACAGCATTGGACAGCACCGACGGCGGGGGAAACCATGGGAACGTTATAGATCGTGTTTCCGGCCCCAGGGTTGCCTAACCGGACGGTTCCGCGATCGCCTGTCCGCCCCCAGTTTTGAGCCAAGACCGCGATCGCGCCCAAGATGACGTTCAATGGAACAGGGCCACGCCCCCCGGACCAACGCCCCAACGCCCCAACGCCCGTCCCCAGGTCATGATCACCGCCACCCCCACCCCCGCCGCCCTCGGCTGGCAACACCACCACATCCTGTCCCTTGCGGACTTTTCCGCCGAAGATTTTCAAACGGTTCTGACCACGGCGGCCAGTTTTGAAGGCGTCCTGTCCCGCCGCACCAAAAAAGTCCCCACCCTCCAGGGGCGCGTGGTCACGACCATGTTTTTTGAAGCATCCACCCGCACCCGCAGCAGTTTTGAACTGGCGGCCAAGCGCCTTTCGGCGGATATCCTCAACTTCGCCCCCGGCACCTCGTCCCTCAGCAAGGGGGAAACGATCCTGGATACGGCCAAAACCTACCTGGCCATGGGCACGGACATTATGGTGATCCGCCACGGTCAGGCGGGGGTGCCCCAGGCGATCGCGGCGGAGATGGATCGCCTGGGGACCGGTGTGCGCATCCTCAATGCGGGGGACGGCCAGCATGAGCACCCGTCCCAGGGGCTGCTGGATCTCTATGCCCTCTGCACCACGTTCAGTGCCGAAGCGCCCAACCTGGCGGATTTGAAGGGCAAGAAAATTGCGATCGTTGGCGACATTCTCCATTCCCGCGTGGCGCGATCGAACCTGTGGGCCTTGACGGCGGCGGGGGCATCGGTCCATCTGGCGGGGCCGCCCACGCTGGTGCCGACGGAATTTTTGGACTATTTCGGCGACGATCGCCCCATCACCCTCCATTGGCAGCTCGAACCGGCCCTAGAGCGGGCGGATTTTGTCATGACCCTGCGGCTGCAACATGAGCGCATGGCCCAGCATCTGCTGCCCAGTATCCGGGAATATCACCAGCAGTTTGGCATCACCCGCGATCGCCTCGCCGGGTGCAATCCTGGGGTACGGGTGCTCCATCCGGGGCCGACCAATCGCGGGGTGGAGCTCAGTTCCGATGTGATGGATGATCCAGCCCTGAGCCTCGTGTCGCGCCAGGTCACCAGCGGCATCGCCGTGCGGATGGCCCTGCTGTATCTCATCGGCGGCAACTTGCCCTAGGGCAGACCATGGCGATTTATTTCTTTTGGGGCGAGGATGAATTCGCCATGCAGCGGGCGATCGCGGATTTAGTGAAGGGCGCGATCGACCCGGCCTGGGAAAGTTTTAATTACGAAAAAATCGGCAGCGATCGCCCGGACCCGGTGGAGGACGCCCTGGGGCAAATCTTGACGCCCCCCTTCGGCGCGGGCAAACGGCTCGTGTGGCTGGCGGACACGGCCCTAGGGCAACGGTGCAGCGAGGAAACCTTGGCCCAGCTCGAGCGCACCTTCCCGAAAATTCCCGACTCGAACGTGCTCCTGATGACCGCCAAGGGCAAACCGGACGGGCGCGGTAAATTTTCTAAATTGCTGCAAAAACAGGCGGAAATCCGCGAATTTTCCCCCATTTCCCCCTGGAAGACCGACGAGCTGGCCCAGCAGGTGAAACGGGTGGCGGCCCAGTTGGGTATTGCGATCGCCCCGGCGGCGGTGGAGCGGCTGGCGGCGGCGGTGGGCAACGAAACCCGGCGGCTCTATGGGGAGTTGGAAAAACTGCGGCTGTTCGTGGGCGATCGCGCGATCGCCCCGGCGGACGTGGATTTGCTGGTCTGCACCACCACCCAAAACAGCCTAGAACTCGCCAAAATCATCCTCCAGGGCAACGCCGCCAACGCCCTCGGCGCGATCGCGGAACTGATTTCACGGAACGAAGCGGCCCTGCGGATCCATGCCACCCTCGTGGGGCAATTCCGCACCTGGCTGTGGATTGCCCTGATGGTCGAGGCGGGGGAGCGGGACGATCGCGCGATCGCCCAGGCGGCGGAAATCGGCAACCCCAAACGCATCTATTTCCTCAAAAAGGAACTGCAAGGGGTCAGCGCCGCCACCTTAGAACAATGCCTAGAAATTTTGCTGGGCCTAGAGGTGGCCCTCAAGCGGGGGGCCGATCCCCTCGAAGCCTTGCAGATCAAGGCCATTGAACTGTGCGAAGTCTGTCGGCGATCGCCCCAGGGCAGCCCAGCCCGTCGCTAGGGTGTTCTGATCGTTTATAGGTCCAGGTCCGCCGCGATCGCCGCCAGGGTCGCCCCATCGATCCAATAGTCCCCATTGGGCGGCGTATCCTCCGGCACCATCACCACCCGCCGATGATAGGTTAGGTCCAGGTGCTGCGCGATCGCGGCGAAATTCGTATCCCGGTAGACACTGGCAAACAGTTCCAGGATTTTTGTCCCCGGCTCACAAAAAATCGTATTCGTCAGGGCCGCCCCGTGGGGAGCAATGACCGATCGCGCCCCCGCCAGCAGCCGAATCTGCTCCGCTACGGAAAGGCGATCGAGGGTCACCGCCACAAATCCCAAGGGTTCCAGGGCCGCAATCACCGCCTCCTCATTCGCCAAACGCCGTTGATTCGTCTGGCCCCGCCGCAAAAAGAGCCGCGCCGGTCCCGTCCCCGAAGCCGCCGCTAAAGCCGGTCCCCGCAGGGCCGCCCGCAGCCGCTGGCACGAGTCCGCCGTCATGCCGATGGGGGGCACCGCCACCAGTTGATCGACCTGGAAATACCGTTGCCGACTGGGATAGACGCGATCGCGCGGAATGCCCAACAGCGCCAGGGTTTCCTCCTGGAAGGGTTGCCCCAAGTCACTGACGACGAAGCCATCAAAATCGCCCCAGCCCCCGGCCTCGTCCCGGAGCCGCAGGAGACGCGGCAGGGCATCGACCATCCAGTGGTAATAATTCCGCTCACTCCAAAGGGCCACCCCCAGGCCGATGCGCCCTCGCAACCGTTCTGGCGTCGGGCGATCGCGCCACCGTCGCCCCAACCCCGTCGCCACATTGCCAGCGCTCAGGGCGGGCACCAGGCGATCGCCAGCGGCCCACACGGCGGAACAGAAGCGATCGCTGTCATGCCAGAACCCCCCATCCGGCAGGGTGTAGTGCGCGGCGATCGGCCCCGGTTCCAGGCCATCTCCGTAGTCAACCACCTGGCAAAATTGCGCCAAACGCTCCGGCGACAGGCTGAAATTATTGAAATAGCGCGCGTCGATCGCGGCCCCCGCCCCGCAGGCCCATTTGAATAAACGTTGATAGCGCCCGAGGTCGTCCCCATCCCGCGCGATCGCCTCCAGGGCCGCCGCGATCGCCCCCTCATAATTGCCCAAAACCGCCAACACCTCCGTGCGCCCATCCCACAGTCGCGCCCCCGCAACGCCTTGGGCCTGATCGGAGCCATCCAAAACCTGGGCGATCGCCAATGCCCGCATCGCCGCGTCCGCCTTCCCCCCCTGGGCCAGGGCCGTCGCCAGGTCGCAATAGACGGAGGCCGCCATCGGTTGCGTCAGAATTTGACCACCCAACCCCCCAGAATCCATCTCCAGAGGCCCGAGGCTGCCCGCCGCTGCGCCGTTTTCCGTCACCGGGCTCACCCCCCAAAAAATCCCTAACCATCTTGCCGCGATCGCCGGATTCTTGGTCAAAATTTGTAGTAGGTTTTACGGAAGCTTTTTGAAGCGCGCCGATAAAAAGCCCTCGCCCCTCCACCCCCTCACCTTCGGGAGATCGCCCCATGCTCGTTCACTGGTTCATTGGCCTCGCGATCGCGATCGTTGCCTATCTCCTCGGTTCCCTGCCCACGGGCTACCTCGCGGGGCGCTGGCTGCGGGGTATCGACATCCGCGACCACGGATCCGGCTCCACCGGGGCCACCAATGTGCTGCGGACCCTGGGCAAAACCGCTGGCGGCACCGTCCTCGCCATTGATGTCCTCAAGGGGGCAATCGCCGTCCTCGGCACCCGCTGGGCCGTCCAAACCCTGGCGGGCGGTGCGATCGTCGCTAGCTTTGACCTGCCCCAACAGCTCGCCTGGTGGGAAGTCATCGCCGCGATCGCCGCCCTCCTCGGCCACAGCAAACCCATCTGGCTGAAATTCCGAGGCGGCAAATCCGTCGCCACCGGCCTGGGGATTTTACTGGCCCTCGCGTGGCCCGTCGGCCTGACGGTGTTGGCGGTCTTCAGCATCACCTTGGCCCTGTCGCGCATCGTGTCCCTCAGTTCCATTGCGGGGGCCTTGGCGGTGTCCGGTGTCATGCTCGCCACCCAGCAGCCGCTGCCCTACTGCCTCTTTGCCCTCGCGGCGGGTTTCTACGTCATTTGGCGGCACCGCAGCAATATCAATCGCATCCTCGATGGCATCGAGCCGCGCCTCGGCCAGGGCCAACCCACGACGAAATAGCCCCCGATCGCCACAACCCGTGATCGCCCCTCCCCAGCCATTGGACCAAGCGATCGCCCCTGCCCCCCAGCGCACCGTTGGGGGCTTTTTTCGACCTGTTCTTCAAACTTTCTTCACATCGTTTGGGGACATGGCCCCGCGATCGCCCCTTCCGCCCTAGGCAAGTCTGCGCCGCCGCGATCGCAACACGTACGAAAAAACACGGGCTGCTATAGTCGTATCCATGGGCACCTAATTAGCCCCCCGTTTTTGGGTACCCTCACGGGGAACCCCCAACAGAATCCCCCCGATCCCCCCTAGCCGGGTGCGTATGCTCTAGGGCGGATCCCGGCGATCGCGCCCTCGCCCCCTTCACCCGCAGGTCTATCCATGAAACGCAGCAACTTAGGGACACCCAAACGCATCCTTTTGATCGACGACGACCCCAACCTAATTCTGCTGGTGCAGGATTATTTGGAATTCCATGGCTACACGGTCTGGACGGCGGGGAACGGTCGCGAAGCCCTGGAACTGCTGGAAAAGGACGTGCCGGACATGATCATCTGCGACGTGATGATGCCGGAGATGGATGGCTATTCCCTGGTCAAATCCGTCCGTCAGGATCCGCGCACCAGTTGGATTCCGGTCCTGTTCCTCTCCGCCAAGGGCCAGAGCCAAGATCGGGTGAAGGGCCTCACCACCGGGGCAGATATTTATATGGTCAAGCCTTTCGAGCCGGAGGAACTGGTGGCCCAGGTGGAATCGTCCCTTAAGCAGGCATCGCGCCTCATTCGCTACCAGGGCAAGAGCGATCGCGCGCCGAAATTCAAGGTGCCCAAGGATGTGGAACTGACCCCCACGGAACTGAAGGTGGTGCAGTTGGTGGCGCGGGGCATGGCAAACCGTGAAATTGCGGAGGTGATGAATGTTAGCCAACGCACGATCGAAAGCCATGTGAGCAATATGTTGGGCAAGACGGGCCTCAATAACCGCACGGAGTTGGCCCGCTGGGCGATCGAGGCGCGCATGGCGATGTAGGCCCAAGGAAGGCGCAAATAACCAGTCAAGATAGGCCCGAGAGAGGCGACAGAACGGCGTGGGGGGGCGATTCAAGGTTTGGCTAGACTAGGGGCAATTCCCCGATTCAAAGTTGGTGGCCTATGTTGACCCTGGCGCAGTGGACGGTGGCGGATTATCACCAGATGATCGCGGCGGGTGTGCTGGCGGATCGTCGGGTGGAGTTGTTGAATGGGCAAATTGTTGAAATGGCACCGGAAGGACCGGAACATCGCTACCAGTGCAGCGGTTTAGGCGATCGCCTGCGGGGGCTGTTGGGCGATCGCGCGTGGGTTAGTGAGGCGCATCCGATTACGTTGGATGACTCGGAGCCGGAGCCGGATTTGGCGATTGTTCGACTGCCGCGATCGGATTTCCGCGATCGCCATCCGGGGCCAGCGGATTTGTTTTGGGTGATTGAAATTGCTCGATCTACTTTGGCGACGGACCTCACCCACAAGCGAGATCTCTATGCACGGGTGGGCATTCTGGAATATTGGGTGGTGGATTTGGTGAATCGCCAGGTTGTGATCTTTCGGCAACCGGAGGCGGGCCGCTACACCCAAGAGGAAACGGTGTGCGATCGCGCGATCGCGCCATTGGCTTTCCCGGACTGCGCGATCGAGGTGCTTCAGCTTTTTCAGGGGTAGGGTTCGGTCGGGCTATGGTTGATTCAACCCAGCAAATGATTCAATAACATCTAACGATTGATGATTCGACTGCTATGGTTTCAATTCCCGCTGGTTTTACGCCGGATGACTATCTTGCCCTGGAGGAGTTGGCGTCCTGTCGCCATGAATTTCGCTGCGGTTTGGTCTATGCCATGGCGGGGGGCAGCGCGAACCATAGTCGGCTTGCGATTAATTTAGTGACGGCGTTTAATTTACACTTTGTCGAGGATCGTTGTCAGTTTTTCCCGGGGGACGTAAAACTTAATTACGCGGAACGGTTTTATTATTATCCCGATGCGTTTGTAACCTGTGACCCGCGCGATCGCGGGGATGATTACATCAAACGCTATCCGATTTTGATTGCGGAGGTGATGTCGCCCTCGACGGCGAGTTTTGATCGGGGGCAAAAGTTTGAGGATTATCGATCGCTGGAGTCGCTGGAGGAATATGTTTTGATTTCGCAGGAGGTGCCGCAGGTGGAGGTGTTTCGGCGGCGGTTGAATTGGCAAAGTCTTGTGTTTGGTGCCTGCGATCGCGTGGTGCTAGAGAGTATTGGGCTAGAGGTGGATCTTGCAGCCTTATATCGGGGCGTCAGGATTGGGGAGAAGTGAGGGCGCTTGTCCTCTGCGGCAATCAACTGAGTGAGCGACCAGCGGCGATCGCGCGGATTTTGCCCAACGTCATCCTGGGGCAGCGGACTTGTTTTGAGTGGTGCGGCCTAGAAAAAACTTTGTCCTAGGGGTTGACGATTACAATGCCATGGCGCTAGCTTTAGCTCACAGACGAATATCAAAACCTAGATGTTCGTCTCATGGGTACTATCCCCGATCCCTAGACTGATGTATGTCCAGCGTCCTGGTTCAGCGTCTGTCAACGGTGGGAAACCAAATCTTAGGCAAACGCTGGCTCAGCATGTTGGACATGCGCCGGTCTGGGGCTTGGGGATAGTGCGCTTGAGACGTTTATCCATAGGCCAATCACCGGGAAGGTTTTGCTTTATATGCAGACCTCCAATGGTTGAGCTTGATATTCCGATGCCGTAAAAAATTATTGGAGGCATGGGATATGGATTCCAAGCACGAATGTGTTGTGTCGGCAATGCGATGCAAGCAGAAACGCGCCATGAAAGCGCGGCTGATCCGCACCTTCGGGTCACGCTGCTGGTGGTGTCCACTGTCACGTGAATTACCCGCAGAAGAACTGACCATCGATCATTTAATACCCAGGAGTAAAGGGGGATCCAATTCCCTCGAAAATCTGCGGTTGGCCTGTCGCTCCTGTAACAGTTCGCGTCGCGACAGCCTCTATCCGCCCCCACAATTTCGGTCTTGTGTGCATATCGAGAAAGTTGTAGTTGATCAAGGAGGTCCAGGGAAAGACGGTGCATAAACTTTTGAAATTCAACGACGATAAACTGCTGCGTCAGGCGCTCACCCATCGTTCATACCTCAATGAAAATCCTGGAGAGGGCCAGGACAATGAGCGCCTGGAGTTTCTGGGGGATGCGATTCTCAACTTCGTCAGCGGTGAATATCTTTATCGAATTCACCCGGAGATGGACGAGGATGAAATGACGCGGCGACGGGCGGCCCTCGTGGATGAGAAACAGCTTGCTCGATTTGCGATGGAGGTGGGCCTAGACCTCAGAATGCGCCTGGGTAGGGGGGCAATCCTGGACGGGGGCTATCAGAATCCCAACCTGCTCAGCAGTACGTTTGAGGCGGTGGTGGGTGCCTATTATCTCGATAGTCACAGGAATATTGAGGTGCTGCGTCGATTGCTGGAGGAACTCTTTGAATCGGTGCCTAGGGAGGTGATGACAGTTCGCTCGAATGTTGATTCTAAGAATCAGCTTCAGGAGTTTGTGCAGGCTAGGGGATCCCTGTTTCTGCCGAAGTACGTTACCAAGCAGTTGGGGGGGACTGATCACGCGCCGGAGTTTCTGGCCAAGGTGTATGTGGATGGGAAGTTCTACGGCGAAGGTAAAGGTGGCAGCAAAAAAAGTGCGGAAAAGCGCGCGGCGGAAAATGCCCTAGCCAAGCTGAGAAAGAGTGGACTAATGTGAGATTTTCCTTGCCCTGTCACAAGGGATGCCCCACTCTAACGACAGGATGGGGATAGGGGGGAACCCAAGGGCTGTTCTGAAAGGTTGCTGCCTGATCATCGTTGGTCAGCGCGATCGCGATCTCCGAAAATCTGCCACAATGGGAGTCCCAGCGCCGAGGGGGCTGTCAGCCTAGCGCCGCAAATTCCCCACCGCGTTGCACCGCATTCCCCCCACGCCCATGCCCACAACGCCCTGCGCTGAAGCGATCTGTGTCGGAACGGAATTACTCCTCGGCGATATCCTCAACAGCAATGCCCAGTTCCTTGCCCGTCAGCTTGCGGAATTGGGCATTCCCCATTTTTTCCAGACGGTGGTGGGGGATAACCGCGATCGCCTGCGCGAGGCCATCAGTACGGCGGCGGCGCGATCTAACCTTTTAATCTTCACCGGCGGCCTGGGGCCAACCCCCGATGATCTGACGGTGGAGACGATCGCGGCGGCCTTCAATGCGCCCCTGATCGAACAGCCGGACGCGGTGGCGGACATCGAGCGCAAGCTCGCCCAACGGGGCCGCCCCATGACCGCCAGCAACCGCAAGCAGGCCCTCATCCCGCAGGGGGCGACGCTGCTACCAAATCCCATCGGCACGGCACCGGGCATCATTTGGGAGCCGCGCCCTGGGGTGACGATTTTGACCTTTCCCGGTGTGCCGTCGGAAATGAAGGCCATGTGGCGCGAAACGGCGGTGCCCTACCTGCGCGATCGCGGCTGGAGCCAGGGCACGATCTACAGCCGGACGCTACGGTTTTGGGGCATTGGGGAATCGACCCTGGCGGAAAAGGTGGCGGCATTTCTCGATCACCAAAATCCTACCGTTGCGCCCTATGCCGGTCGTGGGGAGGTGAAATTACGCATTTCCGCCCGCGCGGCGACGGAGGCCGATGCGATCGCGGCGATCGAACCGGTGGAACGGCAACTGCGCCATCTGGGGGGCCGGGACTATTACGGCTGCGATCGCGACACCCTGGCGACGGTGGTGGGTAAATTGCTGAGCGATCGCCGGGAAACCGTGGCGGCGGCGGAATCCTGCACGGCGGGCGGCCTGGGGGCCATGTTCACCGAAGTGCCCGGTAGCTCCCGCTATTTCCTCGGCGGCGTCATGAGCTATAGCAATGAATCGAAGGTGACCCTGCTGGGAGTGCTGCCGGAAACCCTGGAAAAATTCGGGGCCGTCAGTGCCGAAACCGCCTGCGAAATGGCCCAGGGGGCGCGCGATCGCCTCGGGAGCGATTGGGGCCTGTCGATTACGGGCATTGCCGGACCCGGCGGCGGCACCGCCGATAAGCCCATTGGCCTGGTGTATGTGGGCCTTGCTGGACCCGATGGCCGCGTCGAAAGTCAGCAATTCCGCTTCGGTAGCCAGCGGGAACGGGATTGGATCCGCGCCGTGAGCGCCTGCACGGCCCTGGATGTCCTGCGGCGGCGGTTGCTGGATGAACGCGATCGCGATCGCCCCTAGCCCGATGGCCCTCATCCGCAAAACCGCGATCGCCCTGTGGGTGGGCCTGGGCTATCTGCTCTCGCCCCTGTCCTGGTGGAATGATTTATTTTTCAATCTGCCCATCGCCTACGGGTTCGGCTACGCGATCGCCCTGGTGGCCCCGGACTGGTTTCTAGCGGCCACCGTGGTGGGCTACTGGCTCTCCAATGTCCTCGGCATTGTGATGATGCAAACGGGCGTAACCGGCTGGGTGGCGGGCGATCGCCCCCGGAATTGGCGACGGGAACTCCTGTGGAGCCTCGGCGGCGCAACGATCTACAGCCTCGCGATCGCCCTGCTGGCCTACTGGCACCTGCTGCCCCTGCCGGACCTGACCACCGCCGCCGCCCCCTAAGCTGATTTGATCGAGCCGCGATCGCACCGTCGCCGCCGTCACCTGGGTCAACACCTCCCGATCCCACCGGACCGCCGGACCCCGCTTGCATTCCTTCAGGCAGCCGCCCCAGGTCACCGTCACCCGATCCGCCAAACCGCGATCGCCCACCGCCGCCTCCAGCTCCGCAAAGGCCGCCTCACCCCCGCGCCGCCGACAGTTTTTCTTCCCGCAAAATTCCACGCAGATTGCCCTGGGCTTCGTCGCCTGCACCGGGCGATCCCCAGAAGCCGCCGCCACCGGAGGATCCACGGCCAGCGGCCCCGCTCCAGGCGTCAAAATTTCTAGGGTTTTCGCCTTGAACCGCTGCCGACCCGATCGCAACTCCAGCTTCTCGACCCCCGTCACCCGCAGCGTCGCCGATCGCAGCGGCAGAACCTCCACCCGCGATCGCAACTCCTTCGAGAGCTTCACCCCCCAAACCGCCCCCTCCACCCGCAGCCACAGGCCCGCGATCGGCCCCGGCCGCCCATCCCCCTCAGCCCCAAAGGCCCCCAGCACCTCACCCACCACCGCAAACGGCACCTTCACCGATCCCATCGTTCCCCTCTCCAGCGGCCCAAAGGCCCTCTCATTTAGCTGCTAGTAATTAGCGATTATTCCCCCACCCTAGCCAGACCAAGGCGGGTATTGGGCAGGGCCAAGCGTAGCTTAGGGAGCCCACCACCGCGCCAACCCCGGCGGTCAGCGGATGAATTGGCCCAGCTTCTTGCAAAAGACTTTCATCTAGTCCTATAGTACGTCAAGGATCACAACCCGCGATCGCCCACCCCCCTCGGCCACAAAAATCCCCTCCAACCGCAGACGGCGAGGGGATTAACTGGAGCTTTTCGGAGCTTTAAGGATGGGTCAACCGGAGGTCACCCTAGGGGCCATGGGCAATCGAGGAAACCGCGATCGCGCCTAGCGCATCACCAGGGAATCCGGGGCTAAGAAGTGGGCAATATGGTACGCACGTTCCTCCGTTTTCAGCAAAATTTGCTCATACAGATAGCGGGTCGCGCGATCGCCCAACTCCTCCGCCTGGGCCGCCTGACGCCGCAGCAACCCCAGGATCGCCTGTTCCGCCGCCAGGTCATGTTCCAGACAGGTGCGCCCGTCAAAAACATCATCCCCCTCCGGTTCAAAGCAGCACAATTCCGCCAGCTTTGTGAAGCTCGTGGCGGGAATTCCCCCCAAGCCATTGAGCCGTTCCCCCACCTCGTGGCCGTGGCCCTGGGCCGCCTCATAGCAATCTTCAAAAAACTCGTGGAGTTGATAGAACTCCGCCCCTTCAATCACCAGATGATGCTTTTGATATTGCAGATAAAGGGCCTGGAAACTGGCAAAAACCGCATTCAAGCCTTCACACACTGGCTCCGTAACGCTGCGATCCAGCAGGAGAACATTATCTCCAATGGTGCCGAAGGTTTGAACAACATTACTGACGACCATAACACTCTCTTCTCCCTGAACTTTAGCGGCTAGTTCATGACTGAATTCCACGAATCTAAGTTGATGGTGATGGTGACCACTTGGGCGCTGGATTGGCCTTCGGTTGGCCCCCACCTCGATGTCAACCTAGGCGATGGCTTTGATCACGGTCTAGGCAGCCCGGTTTAAGGGGTGACTGCGGATTCATTATAGGGGGCTTTTTGCCAAAAGTCCGGGGCCAATTGCGAACGGTGACCAAGGGGGATAAATCATTGAAATTCTTTAATTACGGTTACTTTGAATGGCTAGTTGTCGATGGCTAGCGGTGGCTAACTGCGGATGGAGAACGGGGGCTGTGGGGGGTAGGGGGGCTGGGTTTCGAGGGGTTTGGGTTTGGCCTGTTCATTGGTCTTTTTCATCTAGGAGTTTCTTTCACCATGCAATCGCGCGATCAATTCCCTGCCCAGTCCCGTCCGGTGGTGCCGGTTCGCCTGCGTTTGTTGCGTGGTTCCCTGGGGCGATCGCGGTGGGCGGTGTCGGGGGCGGCGATCGCGGGGGGTGCGTTTCAGCGGCGGCGGTCGGGGATGAACGATGGCTTTCAGGATTTGGTTGCGCCCCAGGGCTGCGGCGATCGCTGGCGGCTGTTCCAGCGGCTCCAGGAGTTGGGCATTGCCTGCGACTGTTCCTATGGGCAACCGCTGCGGCTGCGATCGCTCGATACCCTGAGTTTTGTGCAGCTTTGGAGCATCTGTCGCCAATGTCGGTGCGATCGCCACGCCCTGACCGATTGGTTGACCACCTGCTGGCAGCAGCCCAGCGCCGTCCGCCAGCCGCAGGATCGCTAGATGGGCCAGGGCCACGGGGAGGAGCCATTGCCCTGGGAGCGTCGCCGTGGCGGTGATGATCCGGGCGGCGGGGGAGGTTGGGTGGCGGAGGGGCCGCTGCTCCCCGCTCCGTCGATGGGGTTCGGGGCGGTGCAGTGGGTGCCCGTCAGGGCGATCGCCGTGGGGACGTTCCGGCTGCGCGGGGCGATCACGGCCCAGGAAATTGACACCCTAGCCCAGTCCATTGCCCGCCAGGGGTTGCTGTCGCCGCTGCTGGGGCGATCGCGCGATCGCGGGGGTGGCTATGACCTCATTGCCGGAGAGCGCCGTCTGCGGGCGTTGGAGCGCCTGGGCTGGAGCGAGGTGCCCCTGCGGGTGCTGGCCGTGTCGGTGGCCGCCGCCTGGGAAGTGGCCCTGATCGAAAATCTCCAGCGGCAGGATCTGGACGTGCTGGAGGAAACCGAAGCCATTTTGAGTCTGTTGGCGGTGCGGCTGGACATGGAGGTGGAGGCGGTGCCGCGCCTGTTGCAGCGGTTGGCCAAGGGGGAACAGCGGCGGTCCCGTAGCGCTACGGGACAGGCCATTCCGGCGGAGCAGCCGGAGCAGATGGCCCTGATCCAGGAAACGTTTGGGGCTTTGGGGGCGGGCCAGTGGCGATCGTTTGTGCGCAATCGCCTACCGGTGTTGCAGTTGCCACCGCCCCTGCTGACGATCCTGCGCCAAAAGCAGTTGCCCTACACCAAGGTGCTGGCGATCGCCCAGGTGCGGGATGAGGGGGTCCGTGCTCAGCTTCTGGAGCTGGTGCTGAGCCAGGGGTGGTCCCTGCGGCAGATTCGCCAGTGGGTGCGCCAGCGATCGGCGGCGGGCTCGGGGGATTGGGGCCGGTGGCGATCGCGGTTGGGGCGGCTTCAGCAAGGACTTCAGAATCTGGAGGGGCGATCGCGATCATTAGCGCTGGAACCGGACGATCGCGATCGCGTGGAGCGGCTGCTGACGGAGTTGGAACAGGTGTTGCGGATCGAGGCCCCCTAGCCCTGGGGGAAGCGGGGTGGCAAAATCGCGATCGCGCATCCCCTCGCCCCGCTGTTTTGAGCTGGTTATTTTTTGAGCTGCCATGGCCCCTTCCCCCCGCCCTTCCGCCGGATCCACCGCGATCGCCCTGCCCCCCATGGGTTGCGGCACCTGGGCCTGGGGCAACCGCCTCCTGTGGTCCTATGACCCGTCGATGGATGGGGAACTGGAGCGGGTGTTTCGACGGGCGGTGGCGGCGGGGGCGTACCTGTTCGATACGGGGGATTCCTACGGCACCGGTCGCCTCAAGGGCCGCAGTGAGGAGCTTTTGGGGCAATTCAACCGCACGTACCTGGGGCCGAATCGCGATCGCGTCCTCCTGGCGACGAAACTGGCGGCCTATCCCTGGCGGCTGACGCGGGGCAGCGTGCGGCGGGCGGCGGCGGCTTCCACGGAACGGCTCAGGCGCATTGATCTGGCCCAACTGCACTGGTCCACCGCCAACTATGCCCCCTGGCAGGAGGGGCCGCTCCTCGATGGCCTCGGGGATCTCTATGAGCGGGGGCTGGTGGGGGCCGTGGGCCTGTCGAATTTTGGGCCGAAGCGGCTGCTGGAAATCTACGGGCGGTTCCGCGATCGCGGCATCCCCATCGCCACGTTGCAGGTGCAATATTCCCTGCTGTCCACCTACCCGGTGACGGAGCTGGGCCTCAAGGAGGTGTGTGACGATCTGGGCATTCGTTTGATTGCCTACAGTCCCCTGTGTCTGGGGCTCCTGACGGGCAAATTCCAAAATCTTGGCCCCCGCGATCGCCCCCCCCAGGGGTTGCGGGGCATTCTCTATCGGCGGCTGGTGCCGATCCTCGATCCGCTGCTGGACTGCATGGGCGCGATCGCCCGCGATCGCCAGAAAACCCTCTCACAAATCGCCCTGAACTGGTGCATCGCCAAGGGCACCATCCCCATCCCCGGCGCAAAAACCCTCGCGCAACTGGAGGAAAACCTCGGAGCCCTGGGCTGGCTGCTGGATTCAGGGGAAGTGGACGCCCTCGATCGCGCCGCCGCCGCCCTGGACCGGGCCACGATTCAAAATATCTTCCAGACCCGCTAGCTCGACCCGCTAAACGGATCCGCAAATTCCCCTAAATCCCCTGGGGCAACTGCTACCTTGGGAAAAATCTAAGCCTTGCGATCCATCATCCTCCACCAGAAATCCGTAAATCAAACCCCTATGATCAGCGTGCGCAATAACCAACGTGGCCCCACCCGACTTTGGGGCCAATTTCTTCGGCGAGGGCTCGCGGGGCTGATGGTGATGGCCCTGGTGCTGCTGGGGGCCGCGCCGCCCCTGCTGGCGTTGACCGAGGCCACCGCCGCGCCCGGTTCGATTCAGCCCTACCTCGATCGCGCGATCGCCAATGTGACGGAATTTCGCCTCAAAAACGGCATGAAATTCATCGTTATGGAGCGCCATGAAGCGCCGGTGGTGTCCTTTGTGACCTATGCCAATGTGGGCGGTGCGGACGAGCCGGTGGGCCAAACGGGGGTGGCCCATTTCCTGGAGCATTTGGCCTTCAAGGGGTCGAGCAATCTGGGCACGAAGGACATCGAGGCGGAACGGCGGATCTATGCCCAGATGGATGCCCTCGGGGAGCAGATGCAGGCGGCCCGCGATCGCGGCGATCGCGCCGAAGCCGACCGCCTCAAGCAGGAACTCCTCGCCCTAGAGGCCCAGGCCCAGCCCTACATCCGCCAGAACGAATTTGGACAAATCGTCGAGCGCGAGGGGGGGGTGGGCCTCAATGCGGCCACCTCCGCCGATGCGACCATGTATTTCTACAGTTTCCCGTCCAATAAGGTGGAACTGTGGATGTCCCTGGAGTCGGAGCGGTTTTTAGATCCGGTGTTCCGGGAATTTTATAAGGAGCAGGATGTCATCCTCGAAGAGCGGCGGATGCGCACGGACAATTCCCCCATCGGCACGATGGTGGAGGCGTTTTTGGATGCGGCCTATGAGGTACACCCCTACCGCCGGCCGGTGATTGGCTACAACGAGGACATTCGCAACCTGACGCGGGAAAATGTCCGCGATTTTTTTGATGGCTACTATGGCCCCGCGAATCTGACCGTGGCGATCGCGGGGGATGTGGATCCGAAGGAAGTGAAGCGCCTTGCCGAAATCTACTTTGGCCGCTTCGTGCCGCGTCCCCAGCCCCCGAACGAGATTGTCCCCGAGCCGCCCCAGACCGCCCAGCGGGAGGTGACCGTCCGCCTCGATAGCCAGCCCTGGTACCTGGAGGGCTATCATGCGCCCGCCAAGGCGGACCCGGATTATGTGGTCTATGAGGCGATCGCCAGTATCCTCAGCGGCGGGCGCACCTCGCGGCTCTATCGGCGGTTGGTCGAGGAGGAGCAAATTGCCCTCAATGCCAGCAGTTTCTACGGCTTTCCGGGCGATCGCTTCCCGACGATGATGCTGTTCTACGCCCTGACGGCACCGGGCCATTCGGTCGAGGAAATCGCCGCGAGTTTGCATGAGGAGCTGGAGCGTTTGAAAACCGAGCCGGTGGACGCCGCGGAGCTAGAGCGGGTCAAAACCCAAGCCCGCGCCAGCAAGCTACAACTGCTGGACTCGAATGCGGGGCTAGCGGACCTGCTGGCGGAATATGAGGTGAAAACGGGCGATTGGCGCAATCTCTTTGAGGCTATCGATCGCACGGCCGCCATCACCCCCGCCGACATCCAGCGGGTGGCCCGCAAGACCCTGCGTCCGGAAAACCGCACGGTGGGCCGCCTGTTGCCCAAGGATGCCGCCTAGGGCGTGCCATTGGTCCCGTAGGGGTTGGGTCTCCCAGCCCTGCCCCCGCCGATCACCCCAAACCCGTTCAACCTTGGGTTCATCCGCGATCCTGGGGGCTGGGCGGGAAAACCTCGGGTTCATCCGCGATCGCGGGGGCTGGGCGGGGTTGGGTGGTTCCTGGCGGGGGCTGGGCGGGGAAATCCCGCCCCAACGGCGGTGGATCGATTGAGGGAAGTTTTAGGAACGATTTAGGAACGATCAAGCGCAATGGTATTTAATCGGCTCGATTGGTTTTGGCTGGGGCGGGCGATCGCGCGGCCCCTGCGGCGGTTTATTCCCTTTATGGGCGTGGTGATGTTCGTGGCGATCGCGGTTTTGGGCAGCCGTCAGCCCGCCGCCGCCTCCGAGGCACGTCTCCATAGCGAGTTGGAATTTGGCCCGCCGCCGGAGATTGTCCTGCCGCCCTATGAGCAGTTCACCCTCGCCAATGGCATGGCGGTGTATTTGATCGAAGATCGGGAATTGCCCCTGATTAGCGGTCAGGCCCTGGTGCGCACGGGCAGCCGCTGGGAGGATCCGTCCCTGACGGGCTTGGCGGCGGTGACGGGGGCGGCCCTGCGATCGGGCGGCACGGAGCGGCATCCGGCGGCGGAGCTGGATCAATTGCTGGAGGATCGGGCGGCGGCGATTGAATCGAGCATTGACCTGAGTTCCGGCAGCGTTAGTTTCAGCGCCCTGAGTGAAGATACGGACTTTATTCTGGATCTGTTCGCGGAGGTGCTCCAAACGCCCGCCTTTGCGCCGGATAAGATCGCCTTCGAGCGGCAGCAGCTTCGGGGGGCGATCGCGCGGCGCAATGACAACCCCGGCGCGATCGCCAGCCGCGAATTTGACAAGCTGATCTACGGCGACCAAAGCCCCTACGCCGCCACCATTGAATACGACACCCTCAGCCGGATCGATCGCGCCGCCGTGGTGGAGTTCTATCGGCGCTATTTCGTCCCGAGCAACCTCATCCTGGGGATCTCTGGCGACTTTGATACGGCCACCCTGCGCCGCGCGATCGAACAGCGCTTTGGCTCCTGGACCGAGATCGCCCCGCCGCCGCCGCCGATCCCCACCGCCACCCCCAGCGATCGCGAAGGGCAACTGTTCATCATCGATCGCCCCCAACTCACCCAAAGCTCCGTCCTGATGGGGCATCTGGGGGGCCAAGTCAGCGACCCCGACTATGCCCAACTCAGCGTCGCCAACGGCATCCTCAACGGCTTCGGCGGGCGGCTGTTTAATGAACTGCGCTCCAGCCAGGGCTTGGCCTATTCCGTCTATGGCTACTGGAGCCCAGAATTTGACTATCCGGGCCGCGTCATCGCCGGGGGCCAAACCCGCTCCGACGGCACCGTCCCCTTCATCGAGGGCCTGCGGCGGGAATTCCAGCGCCTGCGCGATGAGCCCGTCAGCGCCGAAGAATTGGCCTACGCCCAGGACTCCACCCTCAATTCCTTCATCTTCCGCTTTGCGGACCCGTCCCAAACCCTCAGCCGCCTCATGACCTATGCCTACTACGGCTACCCGGAGGATTTTATTTTCCGCTACCAGGAGGCGGTGAAGGCCACCACGATCGCGGATGTGCAGCGGGTGGCCCAAGCCCATTTGCACCCCGATCGCCTGACCACCCTGGTGGTGGGGAACCGCAGCGCGATCGCCCCGCCCCTAGAAACCATCGGCAAACCCATCCGCGCGATCGACGTGACCATCCCCCCCGACCCGAGTGCCTAAGGGCCACCCCGCCATCCCCCGCCGACCCCGCCCCCAGTCAGTTTCGATAAACTGGTCATCAGGGCTCCGGCGGGGCTATCCCCGACCCATTGAGCTAATCCTTCCTCAACTCACCCCTAGGATCTTCGCCATGGCCTTTCGCGGCACCGCCCCCATTCCCGATCGCATCTTCGCCAGCCTGCCCTATCTCATTCCCCTGATCGAAGCGGTGGCCGTCGCGATCACCCTACCGGGCCTGAATAACTCGATTTTTGTGCAGATTCCGATCTTTTCGTTCCTGCTGGTGCCCCTGGGGCCGGTCATGAGCCTCTATCTGGGCATTCCCTTCTTGCCCTTGATCCTGTTCTTTGTCCTGTTCTTTTTTGTGGTGCGCAATGATCGCGTTTCCCACTTCGTCCGGTTCAACACCATGCAGGCGATTTTGCTGGATATCGTGATCGTCGTGGCGCGCCTGGTGTCCGATGTGATCTTTAAACCCCTTGGCCCCTTTGTCCTGCAAACCCTGGCCAATACGATCTTCCTGGGCATTCTCATCGCCGTGATCTATTCCGTAGCGCAGTCCCTGATGGGCCGCTACGCGGAGATTCCTACCCTGTCCGATGCGGTGCATTTGCAGGTGCGGTAGGGGGGGCGGATCCGGCGCGATCGCGATCGCCCCTGGGGCGGTAGAATGGGTCTTCCTTGCTGCAACCGATGCGATGGCCTAAACCCCCATTGCCCGCGCTGTGGCCGCCACTGACCAAAAGGAGTCTGAAGCCCGTGAGCCGCCTTTACGAAACCATGTACATCCTCCGCCCTGACCTGGGTGAGGACAATGTTGAAGCCGCGATCGAGCGCTACCGCGCCATCCTGGTGGAAAACAACGTGGAAAACCTGGAAATTCAGCACCGGGGCAAGCGCCGTCTGGCCTACGAAATTGCCCGCTGCCGCGAAGGGGTGTACATCCAAATGAACTACAGCCATCCGGATGGCCACTTCATCACCCAAATGGAACGGGCGATGCGCCTGAATGAAGACACCATCCGCTACCTGACCGTGAAGCTTGATCCGCGTCAGGTGGAAACGGAAGGGGCTGAGGATGCTGAGCCCGTTGCGGCGGAATAATTCTCTAGGGGGCCGGACAGCCAAGGGGGTTTCCCATGGTGCTCCGGCCCCCCGTTAATCGCTAATCGCAGGGTTTTCCATCACTTCCACCGGCTAAGGGTTAGCCATTGATCGACGGTGGGCGGTGGTGGAATTTTTTTTGCTTTTTTCGAGTGGGGGCGGCGATCGCGATCCATCAGCCGGACTGGCCGGTGGCAATGATGTGCAGATCGACGCTGGGGAGCGATCGCATGAGTCGCTGCACGATCGAGCCCCGTAAAAATAAATGCCACCGCGATCGCCGGGTTTCGCCCAATACAATCTGCGTGATGCGATAGGTTTCGGCAACCTGCGCGATCGCATCCACCACCCGAGCCGACTCCCGGCGGATAAACTCCCCATCAAACTCTTGGGTCAAATGCTGGCAAGTCTCCACATGGAGCGCCTCCGGCTTAGACAAAAATTGATTGGGCGTCGCCACGAACAGCACAAACAGGCGGCCATTCATCTGACTCGCAATACGCGCCCCGCGCCGCAGTAATTGAATCGAATTAGGGTAGGTCGAAATGCAAACCAACACCCGTTCATGGATGGCGCAATGGCTAGCAAGCTGATCGTGGCGGCTACTTTCTTCAATGTTGTCAGCCACCTCCCTTAAGGCCAGTTCCCTAAGGGCCACTAGGTTTTGACGCTTAAAGAAATTTTGCAGGGCCTGATTGATTTTCTCCGGCCTGTAGATCTTGCCATCCTGCAAACGTTCCTGCAATGTTTCTGGGGTGACGTCAATGACAACCACCTCATCCGCCTCATCCAAAAGGCGATCCGGAACACGCTCTCGCACCACAATGCCGGAAATTTTATAGACCAGATCGTTGAGGCTTTCAAGATGCTGAATATTGAGTGTCGAAAACACATCAATCCCTGCCTCTAGGATCACCTCAACGTCCTGGTAACGCTTTTCACGCTCCGAGGGAGGAATATTGGTGTGGGCCAGCTCATCAACGAGAACGAGCTGCGATCGCCGATCAATAATCCCCTGGGTATCCATTTCCCTCAGCGATCGCCCCTGCCAGATCATTTCCTTGAGGGGAATCCGTTCCAAACCAATCGCCTTTTGGGCCGTGTCCTCCCGACCATGGGTTTCCAGCAGCCCAATCACCACATCAAAACCTTCCTGCTTGAGCTGTTGCCCCTCCTCTAGCATTCGATAGGTTTTGCCAACCCCCGGAGCCATGCCAATAAAGATCTTGTGTTTGCCGCGTCGAGGGCTAGCCATCGCAGTCTCAGAGGGACGAGAGGATTCGGTGGGGTGGATCACGGCCATTTGAAAACACAAAGGTTATTGATTATCAAGCGCGAGATTGAGTTTCAAGACATTCACCCCCGGCTCGCCAAAAATTCCCAGGAATCGACCGTCGGTATATTTAGAAATCAGCATTTGTAGCTGATCCGGAGCCAGCGATCGCGCCGCAGCCACCCGCCGAATCTGGGCCTGGGCCGCCGCAGGACTAATGTGGGGATCAAGGCCCGATCCAGAGGTATAAACCAAGTCGGCCACGGGTTGGGTTTCAGCCGTCTTTAGGCGCTCAACTTCCGTCCCGATACGCTCCAGGAGATCAGGATTATCCGGAGCAAGATTGGTGGCACCGGACAGCCCCGTGGGGGCCGCATCATCCCCCTCACTATAGTTGATGACACTGGGACGCCCCCAAAAATATTGATCACTGGTAAAGGTTTGCCCAATCAGTGCAGAGCCCAAAACCTGACCCTCTGAGTTCGTGATGAGGCTGCCATTGGCCTGGTAGGGAAAAGCAACCTGGCCAATGATCAAAATCACGGCGGGATAAATGAACGCGGTCAATACCCAAAGGACGAGCGTGCTGCGAATGCCGACGATCAAATCTTGAATCATGGGAGTACTCCAGAGCTGACAAAGATCCACAGGAACTTCAAAAACGAGAACCCTACGTTAAAAGCGCTCGGGCTGAATGATCGCCACCGCAAGATAGATGGCCAACCCCAGAACAATGATGATCAGCAGTCCAAGGGCATAGGCCGTGCTCCGATCTATGGCTCCGCCGCTCGCCGCATGGATTGACGGGGCGATCGCCAGATTCAACAGGAATGCCGAGAGGATGGCACGGGACACAACTGAAGATTTGAGGTGCATGGTAACGGTAGAACAATGAAGGTAAAGGAAACGTGGAAGGATGGAAAAACTAGAACGCAGAAATGCCCAGGTCAATCACTTTGATTGCCACAAATGGCGCAATAATGCCCCCAAAACCGTAGACCAGAATATTGCGCTGGAGGAGACTATTGGCACTCAAGGGGCGGAATTTCACGCCACGCAGGGCAAGCGGAATTAAGGCCGGAATGATCAGGGCATTGTAAATCAGGGCCGAAAGCACCGCCGATTGGGGGCTATGCAAACCCATGATATTCAGGGAACCGATGCCAGCGCTGGCGAACATGGCAGGGATAATCGCAAAGTATTTCGCGATGTCATTCGCCAGAGAAAAGGTTGTTAATGCCCCCCGCGTAATCAACAGTTGCTTGCCAATCGTCACTAGGTCAATCAACTTAGTGGGATCAGAATCAAGGTCCACCATATTGGCCGCTTCCTTGGCCGCTTGGGTACCAGAATTCATCGCCAAACCCACATTTGCCTGGGCCAGGGCCGGGGCATCATTGGTGCCATCTCCGGTCATGGCGACCAATTTACCGGCGGCCTGCTCCTGCTGAATAACCTGAATTTTGTCCTCAGGGGTCGCTTCAGCAATGAATTCATCAACCCCCGCCTCCTTGGCGATAACCGCCGCAGTAATGCGGTTATCTCCCGTGAGCATGATGGTGCGGACCCCCATCCGTCGCAGTTGATCAAAGCGTTCCTGAATCCCCGGTTTGATGATGTCTTTGAGGTAAATGACGCCGTAGATATCGTCGTCTTTGCACACCGCCAAAGGCGTACCACCGAGGTTAGAAACGCGCTCATAGGCCCTTCCCAAATCCTCCGGTGCCTGACCGCCCCTAGAGCGCACAAACCCCCGAATCGCATCAACGGCCCCCTTGCGTGCTTCGCCCCCATCGGGAAGATCGGTGCCACTCATGCGGGTGCGGGCGGAGAACTCGACCCCTTCAGCTTTTTGCCGATCAAAATCTAGGGTGGCTCCCATCCCTTCAGCGAGACGCACAATCGATTTACCTTCCGGGGTGGTGTCAAAAATACTGGCGGCCAGGGCGATCGCGGCCACTTCCGCCCGAGAGTGGCCATTCACCGGAATAAACTCTTCCGCTAGGCGATTTCCAAGGGTAATGGTTCCGGTTTTATCGAGCACCAGGGTATTGATATCGCCGCAGGCTTCCACAGCTCGACCGGAGGTAGCCACCACGTTAAATTGGGCAACCCGATCCATTCCCGCAATGCCGATCGCGCTCAGCAGTCCACCAATGGTGGTAGGAATCAGGGCCACCAGCAACGAAATCAGCAGCGTGATACCCACTGGACTATTGATGTAGTTGGCGGGGGGCGGAAGCGTCGCCACCACAATCAAAAACACCAAAGTTAAGACGGCCAGCAGCACCGTTAGGGCAATTTCGTTCGGGGTTTTGCTGCGTTCAGCCCCCTCGACCAGGGCAATCATCCGATCAATAAATCCCTTTCCTGGATCGGCCGTCACTCGAATGATGAGTTCATCTGAGATGATGCGGGTTCCACCGGTTACGGAGCTAGCCACATCGGAATTCGGTTCCTTCAATACGGGGGCCGATTCACCAGTAATGGCGGACTCATCCACCGACGCAACCCCATCGAGTACCTCGCCATCCGCAGGGATCATGTCCCCCGCTTTGACCTTGACGCGATCGCCCCGCCGCAGATCGGCAGAACTGACCATTTCCATCGATCCATCCGCCAAAATCCGCTGGGCATAGGTTTTAGTTTGGGTGGAGCGCAGGGCATCAGCCTGGGCTCGGCCACGCCCCTCCGCCACCGCCTCCGCAAAGTTAGCAAACAGGACGGTAAATAACAGAATCAGGGTTACCAAGCCATTGAAAACGGCCGAGGTTTCAGTGACTCCAAAAATATTTGGATTGAGGGTCAAGACGGCGGTGATCAGGGTGCCGACCCATACCAAAAACATGACGGGATTCCTAATCATGATTTTGGGGTTGAGTTTTCCAAGGGCTTCTTTAAATGCCCGTTGGTACAGGTCGGAGAGATTGGCCTTGGGGGTATGTCGCCGCTGCTGACGGGGGCCACCGGGCTGTCGCATTGTGGAATTCATGATCAGGATGTGAAATTGAAGGACAATGAAACGTGGGGGAAGGTGACAGCTTGCTTCAGGAAGCTTTAGCCTAGGTTGAAGGCTTCAGCCACTGGACCAAGGACCAAAATCGGCAGGAACGTAAGGGCACCGAGAATGATGATGACTCCGGCCGTGACGCCCGTGAACAGCACGGTATCGGTGCGCAGTGTGCCATTGGTTTCGGGAACGGACTGCTTTCGGGTCATGCCATCCGCCAGCAAAATGAGGGCAATGATGGGCACATAGCGTCCCGCAATGAGGGAAAAGCTGGTGCTCAAATTCCACCAAAGGGTGTTGTCCCCTAGCCCCTCAAAACCGGAGCCATTATTGGCGGCGGCGGAGGCATATTCATAGGCCACTTGGGAAATGCCATGGAAGCCCGGATTGCTAATATTTGACAGGGTTTCAGGAAATGCCAAGGTGATCGCTGAAGGCAGAAGAATTGCAATGGGATGAATCAGAAGAATCAAGCTAGCTAGGACAATTTCCCGCTTCTCGATTTTTCGTCCCAAAAATTCCGGCGTACGCCCCACCATCAGGCCAGTCAAAAATACGGCCAATACCAGAAAAACAAACAGATAGGCGGTTCCTGTACCCTGACCACCCCAAATGATTTGTAGAAACAGGTTGGCTAGGGTAACAAAGCCACCGGGGGCCATGAGGGAATCGTGCATACCATTGACTGCGCCGCACATGGTTCCCGTGGTCGAAACGGCCCAAAGGGCTGTTAATGCCCAGCCAAATCGGGTTTCCTTTCCCTCTAGGTTGGGTTGTATATCCCCTAGCACATTGTTAACTAGGGGATTGCCCCAGAATTCACCGATCGCGGCGATCGCGCTTAGGATGGCATATAGGCCAAAGACCATCCAAAAGATCAGCCATCCCTGTTTAGGGTTGCCGGCCATAATCCCATAGGTGATGATCAAGCTGGCGGGAATGATCATCATGATCACGGTTTCTAGGAGATTGGTGAAATTATTGGGGTTTTCAAAGGGGTGGGCAGAGTTGATACCAAAGAAGCCACCGCCATTTTCACCAAGCTCCTTAATGATTTCAAAGTGGGCCACGGGGCCTCGGGCAATCCATTGGAGAGCTCCTTCTGGGGTGGTGGCCTGGACGGGGGCACCTAGGGTTTCGGGAACGCCGGCGATGAGGAGCGCGATCGCGCCCACCAGCGAAATGGGCAAAAGGATGCGGGTGATGGATAGCACCAAATCCTGATAGAAATTTCCGATCGCCTGTCCAGTTAACCCTCGGATGAAGGCGATCGCCACTGCAATGCCCGTCGCCGCCGAAGTGAACATCAGAAAGCCTAAGGCCCCCACCTGACTGAAATAGGTATAGGTGGTTTCACCGGAATAATGCTGCTGATTCGTATTCGTCACAAAGGAAATGGCCGTGTGTAAGGCCAAGTCCCAGGACGGGGCAGATAACCCAGTGGAATTGAAGGGCAAGCGCTCCTGGGTCATCAAAATCAGGAACACAAAGGCCCCCATCACCAGATTACTCATCAGCACCGCGCTGATGTATTGGGTGCCCGTCATCGGACGCTTTGCAGCCACCCCTGCCCCCGCAAAGAGCACGCGCTCAATGGGGCGGGCGATCGCCCCTAGGCGGGTGGATTGCCCTGAAAAGACCTGCGCCATATATCGCCCAAAGAAGGGAACGATCGCCACTAGGATGGCTAAGGTTAGCGCAATCTGAACACAACCCTGCAACATGAAAATCCATTACCTCGAAGCAATCTTTCAGGTTGATCGATGGATGGGATGAACAAATTTGAGTGTTTGGGACATGGGCCTGTTCATCAACCATCCCTAGGGTCAGCCTGTCGTAACCCATGGCTTTTCGCAAGATATAGGGCAGGGTTTAGGGGGAATTTATAGGGCCTAATCTAAACAAATGGCTTAGGGTTGTTTAGATCATTGGCTGAGGCTTATATCAAATGATATAGATTGCGCTGGGGGACGGTTAATGGCTTTTTGACTTAGTATGGGGCGAAGAATCTCTTGGTTTTGAGAGTCTTCAGTGATTTTCGGTAAACCGTTAGCCCGCCTGAGCTATGAATCGTTGGACCCATGCCCACTGGTTTCTGGTCATTATTTTTTTGGCGGTGATTGCTTTGGAATACAGCACTCCACCTCCCTATATCTTTGGTTATTTGTATATTGGGGCAGTGCTGCTGGCCAGTATGCGCTTGGGGCAGCGGGCAACCCTTTGGGTGACGGGTGTTGCGGTGTGCTTAACGTTGATGAATCTGTGGATTCCGGGAATTGAACCGATTACGTTGGTGACTGTGGCGAATCGCACCGTAACGGTGTTGGCGTTGATCGTGACGGCTTGGTTGAGCGATCGCATCCAACAATATGAGGCGGCGATGCTGCGGCAGCAGGTCCAATTGGCTACCCAGGTTCAACTGGCGAAGGTGCGCGAAGACTTTGTTTCCACCCTGACCCATGACCTCAAGACCCCTTTGCTGGGGGCAATTGAAACCCTTAAAGCCTTTGAAGGGGGCCAGTTTGGCATCATTACCCACGCCCAAAAACGGGTGATTGGTATCATGATCCGCAGCCATCGCATGACCCTTCAGTTGGTGGAAACCTTGATGGATGTGTACCGCAATGACATGGAGGGCCTCAAGCTCCAGCGCAAACCCGTGAATTTGACTAGCCTGGTGGAAGAGGTGATTGTGCAACTGACGCCCTTGGCCACCTCAAGGCAAATTCATTTATATCTGCACCAAGGGGATTCTGATTTTCGCCAAGCCTATTGGATCAAGGCGGATGCGTTTCAACTCCAGCGGGTTTTTAATAATTTAATTACCAATGCCGTGAACCATTCCTTGAGGGGACAAAAGGTTGAGATTTTTATTGCATTTAAACATAATCTTTGCCAGGTTAAGGTTCTAGATGAGGGGCAGGGCATTCCCGAGCAGGAACTCCCCCATCTTTTTGATCGGTTTTATCAGGGCCATGGGGATCGCCAAGCCAAGGGGACGGGGCTTGGGCTGTATCTTAGTCGTCAAATTATCGAAGCCCATGGCGGTAAAATATGGGCAGCATCGCGATCGCCCCAAGGTGCTGTTTTTAGCTTTTCTCTCCCCGTCGAGCCCTGAGGCAATTCCTGGGGATCTGGCCGATCTGATGCTATCCCCTGTTCTGAGTTGTTAACTGGCCCCGAACTGACCTGATCTATGTCATCCCCGCCGATTAGAATTTTGCTGGTTGAAGATGATGAACTGTTTCGTCTGGGGTTGGTGACCCGACTGGCCCAGGAGGCGACCCTAGAGATTGTGGCGGAGGCTGAAGATGGGGAGGCGGCGATCGCCTGCGTTAATCAGCAGGTTTTCGATGTGGTGATTTTAGATGTGGGATTACCTGGCATTGGGGGAATTGAAACCTGCCGAAAAATTAAGCAGCTTCACCCCAGGTTACCCATCTTAATTCTGACCTCCCATTCTCAACCGGCGTTGATTAATCACCTCATTGAGGTGCAGGCCCAGGGATATTGCGTCAAGGGGGTGGCGGCGGAGACCCTGATCCTTGCCATTCGTTCCGTGGCGGCGGGGGCTTCCTGGTGGGATGCGATCGCGTTTCAGGAAATCCAGGCCGCCTTCCAAGAGGGGCCAACCGCTGCGCCGGAAGCGATCTTGCCCAGTGGGGCCAATCCCTTGACGAAGCGGGAGCAGGAAATTCTAGCGTTGGTTGCTAGGGGTAAAAGTAACCAGGAAATCGCGGAGGATCTCTACATTGCCCCTGGAACGGTACGGGTCCATGTACACACCATTTTGCAGAAATTAGAGGTGCGCGATCGCACCCAGGCGGCCATTTTAGCGATTCAGAATGGGCTGGTTTCGTTGCCGGAAAATTTGCCGGAATGATGGAATATTTTCTGGAGTTTAGGCATTTAGATCGTTCATTTTTTGGCCGTCACCAAGTGTGGTGAATCCTCGGGATATTAGCGCAGGACCGCTTCGAGGGTGTGCTGATTCCACAGATCCTGATAGAGCCCAGGGCGCGATCGCAGCTCCTCATGGCGGCCCACGTCCACAATGCGCCCGCGATCCATCACTAAAATGCGATCGGCGGTGGCGGCGGCGGAAAGCTGATGGGAAATGAACAGGACCGTGCGGCGGCGATCGCGATCGCCCCCCGTGAGACGGCGCAGGATTTCCGTGGCGGTTTTGTTGTCCACGCTCGACAGGGCGTCATCGAGGATCAAAATCGGCGCATCCACCAGCAGGGCGCGGGCCAGGGACGATCGCTGGCGCTGGCCGCCGGACAGGGTGATGCCCCGCTCCCCGACAAGGGTTTCGTACTGGCGCGGAAATTGTTGAATTTCGTCGTGGATTTGCCCCCGCTGGGCCGCCCGTTCAACGCGATCGCGATCGCTCTCCGGTGCCCCGTAGGCGATGTTGTGGGCGATCGTCGTGCTGAACAAAAAACTTTCCTGGGGCACATAGGCGATCGCGCGACGCAGGTCCGTTAAGGGAATTTTGGTAACATCCCGACCATCTAGCCACAGTTGACCGGGCTCAATGTCCAAGAGGCGCGGCAGGGCATTGGCCAGGGTGGATTTACCGGAGCCAACGGGGCCAACGATCGCCACCATCTCTCCGGGCAAAATATCGAAATCTAGACCATTGAGGGCCGGTGTCTGCGCCCCAGGGAAACAATAGGTGAGCCCCCGCGCCCGCAGCGCCCCGCGTACCTGATCCAGGGGAAGCGGCTCCGTGGCCAGCTCATCGGTAATTTTTGGTTCCGCCGCCAGGATCGCCTCCACGCGATCTACGCTCACTTGACCCCGTTGATAGGTGCTAATCGTGAAGCCCAGCAGCGCCGTCGGGAACACCAGCCGCTCCACATACACCGTCAGGGCAACAAAATCGCCGATGGAAATGCGCCCCGTCGCGATCGCATCGGACCCGAACCACAGCAACACCAGCAGGCTCACACTCGCAAGGCCGCCCAGGAGGGGAAACAGGAGATTTCGAGTCTTCGCCATGGACAAATTCGCCCGCAGCAGCCGGTTATTCAACTCCCGAAAGGCCCGTCGTTCGTTCTCTTCTTGGGCGTAGATCTTGATCGGCGCAATGCCGCTGAGGTCCTCCTGGATGAGGTCACTCATGGTAGACAGCTCCTCCTGCACCCAGAGCTGCTCCCGCCGCAGGCGATCGCTAAAGGCCATCACCATCCCCAGCATCAGGGGATAGACCCCCAGCGACAGGACCGACAGCAGCGGATCGATCTGGATCATCACCGGAATCGTCAGGGCATAGGCAAAAATCGTATTCGCCAAACTCAGCACCGCAAACCCCAGCAGCCGCCGCACATTGTCCACATCGTTCGTGGCGCGGCTGATGGTGTCGCCAATGGTGGTGGTGGCGAAATAGGCGGGCTCCATCTTGAGCAAATGCTCGAAAATCGCCTGTTTTAGGTCAAATTCCACCTTCCGCCCCACCCCAAACGTCCAAATGCGCGACGCCATCCGCACCACCCAGACGATGGTCGTGAGCAGGAAAATCGCGATCGCCGCCTGCACAATCCGATCGAGCGAAAAACTCGACTGCAAATCATCAATGCTGTTGCGGATCAGCAGCGGGATATACACCCCCAGGGCATTGACCAGCAGCAGGGCCGTGATCCCCAGGGTGGTTTGTTGCCAGTGGGGGCGGAGATAGCGCAGCAGCGCACGGTTATAGGAACGGGCCATGGGACACACAACCGACGGGGCGGGGCGAGGCGGGCAGACGCCCTAGTTTAGCGAATTTCCGCGATCGCGCCCCCGAGGCCGATCCGTGGTTCTAGGGGATTTGGGGGGATTTCGCGGTGGACTTCCCTTACAATTAAGCATTGTAAAGATCGATGAATCCCGCCCCCTGCGGTCCATTCATTGCGCTTTTGGCCCTTCACCCCCCGCGTTTGTCCCATGGTCGAACCCCCTTCGATGCTCAATGAGCGCCCCGGCGAGGGCACCACGCTCCTGAGCCAGCCCTACGACACCCAAACCTGGCTCTGGCGCGGCCACGCGATCCACTATGCCGATTGCGGGACCGGTCAGCCGCTGGTGTTGATCCATGGGTTTGGGGCGTCGATTGGCCATTGGCGCAAGAATATTCCCGAGTTGGCGGCGGCGGGCTATCGGGTGCTGGCGATTGATCTGCTGGGGTTTGGGGCGTCGGATAAGCCCGCGATCGCCTATGACCTGGACCTGTGGCGGGATATGCTGCTGGATTTTTGGAGCGAAAAGATTGGCGAGCCGACGGTCTGGATCGGCAATTCTATCGGTGCCCTGCTGGCTCTGATGCTGGCGGCGCGATCGCCGGAACGGACGGCGGCGATCGCCCTGCTGAACTGCGCGGGGGGCCTGAACCATCGCCCGGACGAGTTGGCGTGGCCCCTGGGCTGGATCATGGAAACCTTTAGTAAGGCCGTGAATACGCCGGGGATTGGCCGTTTTATTTTCAACCAAGTGCGCCAAAAGCACCGCATCCGCAACACCCTGCGGCAGGTGTATGGCAACCGGGAGGCGATTACGCCGGAGCTGGTGGATCTGCTGCACGGCCCCTCGGGCGATCCGGGCGCTTATGAAACCTTTGCGTCGATTCTCAATGCGCCGCCGGGACCGAGGCCCATGGAGTTGTTGCCCGCGATCGCCTGTCCGGTCCTGACCCTCTGGGGGGAGACGGATCCCTGGACGCCGATTTCTGGGGCGACCCCTTTTCAACATTTGGCGGAGGGGAGCGATCGCGCTGAATTCATCGCCATTCCCGAGACGGGCCACTGCCCCCACGATGAACGGCCTGAGGTGGTGAATGAGGCGATCATCACCTGGCTCAACCGCTGTCTGCCCGCCGCGTAGGGGTTGGGTCTCCCAAAACGCACCCCCGCGATCGCCCCCAAACCGCTTCAACTTTTGGAACAGGGCTGGGCAATGCGGGTGGGGGCTGGGCGGGGTGATCGGTGGGGGCTGGGCGGGGAAACCCCGCCCCTACGGGGGTCCTGGTGAATTCCTAGGCGGGAAGACCCAACACGCCCCCCTCGCCCGCCACCACGGATCCTAAGACCCAGGGATCGAGGTGTTCTGCCCGGAGCAGATCCAGGGCGCGATCGCGGTCTTCCGGAGCCACAATCACCACAAAACCGACGCCCATATTAAAGGTATTGAACATCGCCGCAGGCGGCACCTCCCCCGTGCGGGCGATCCAGTCAAAAATCGGCGGCGGCGTCCAGCTACCCAAGTCCACCTGCACCGACTGATTCGCCCCCAAACACCGGGGCAGATTCTCCGGCAGGCCGCCCCCCGTAATGTGAGCCATGCCGTGGACCGACAGGCCCGCCTTCAGAATCGCCAAAATCGGTTTTACGTAAATGGTCGTCGGCTCCAGCAGCACTTCCCCCAGGGGCCGATCGCCCAGATCCGCCACGCGATCGCCCCAGCCAAGGCCCGCCACCTCCGCCACCCGCCGCGCCAAACTGAAGCCATTGCTATGGACCCCCGAACTGGGCAGGGCGATCGCCACATCCCCCACCGCCACGCGATCGCCCGTAATTAGCTCACTTTTTTCCGCGATCGCCACACAAAATCCCGCCAGATCATATTCCCCAGCCCCATAGAAACCGGGCATTTCCGCCGTCTCACCCCCCAACAGGGCACAGCCCGCCCGCTCACAACCCTCCGCAATCCCATCCACCACCGCCGCCAACTGTTCCGGCAGCAGCTTCCCCGTCGCCACATAGTCCAGGAAAAAGAGCGGCTCCGCCCCCGCCGTCAGCACGTCATTGACGCACATCGCCACCAGATCAATGCCCACCGTGCCGTGGCGATCCATTTGATGGGCAATCTTCAGCTTCGTGCCCACCCCATCGGTCCCGGAAATCAGCACCGGCTCCCGGTAGCCCGTCGGCAACTGGAAACAGCCGCCAAAGCCCCCCAGCCCCCCCAACACCTCCGGACGGAAGGTCCGCTGCACGCGATCGCGGATCCGGTCCACAAACGCCCGCCCCGCCTCCACATCCACACCCGCGTCGCGATAATCCATAGCTTTTCCTTGACCCTTACATCAGAAATACAAAAGCAACCCTAATGATTCGCCCCCGAATTGGCAAATCCATCGACCAATCCAGGCGCAATTCCGTCGGCCCGCCCCGTCGCCCCCGTGGGCCAGGGCAGCTAGCCATTCTACAGGCGATCGCCCCGTGCAGGCGGGTTTCAACCGTTTCTGCCCCGGCCCCCAGCCGTCCCCACCGGCCCCCCAGGACACCCCCAACCCGCCGCTTGCCCACCCCCATCATCGGCGCAAATCTAAAGAAAACATAAAAAACCGCTCCAACGATCCCTAGGCCACTTTGGCAACTGCCATAAGGACGCCCCCACAAGGGTTCCGGCGATGGGGGGCCTGCCATGGACCCAAACCACCCCTCCACCACTCAGGGATCAGCCCAGGGTTCGACCCCCCACCCCCGCCAAAAAACTGTGGTAACCTACGTCAGTCTCATTTGTTAACGCGCTGTTACATGCGTTTGTCGTCGCAATGACGAACACCTGCACGAGGGGAATTCCGCAGTTCCGGGTGATTATTTCTGCCCAGGACGCTCCATGCCGAATTCCTGCGGCCAATCCTAGCGGTTCCGCCCCCGTCCGTAGCCTGTGGGGGATTTGGACCCACGGCGGTGGACCCTTGCCGAGGACTGGTCGGCTGATCGCCCCGGAGCCCTAGCGGTTCTGTGGCCTAGGCAACCGCGATCGCGGCTCGTGCGTGTCCTTTACCCCCCCTTCCCCATGAGCCAACTGCGCATCTGGACTTCCCTGGCAGCCTCCGTTGCCATCGCGACCCTCGGGAGTGCGACCCCGGTTCACGGTCAACAGCCCGACTCCGCAACTCCAGATTCTGTGGCGATCGCCTCTGGGCACGCTGCCTCCGGCCCGGTTGATCCCGCCGCCGCCCCCGATACGACCAAGTCGGCGACGCCAACCCCTTCGATCACCCTTTCAGACCGACGCATTGACGCTTCAGTTTCCCTGCCCTCTGATCTCTTCGAGCTTTCCCAGGGAACGGTTCCGTTGACGGCCCAGGCGATCGCCACCGCTGCACCATCCGAGCAGACCGCCACGACGCCCCCTGAGGCCCAAGCTGCCCCAGAAACCCCTGAAACTTCAGCCGAAGCGGAAACCACCGCAGGGGCTCCCCGCTCCGTCCAGGGCCTTGTGGAACTCCACGCCCACCAAAGCACCGGCAACGTCATCCTCTACGTGCGCGACCTGCCGGTGATGACCTTCCTGGGCAATCCGGCAACGGCGGCCAGCAGCGGCAATGCGGCCCTGGCCAGTGATGCCCTCAAGCCGTCCGCTGCGGTGCCCCCAACGGCGACGGTGGCGGCGGGTGAGGCGGCCCTGGACCGGGCGACTGCCGTGGCCCAGCAGATCGAGGCGCTCTATCAGCAGGGCCTCGATGCGAGCCAAATTGAGTACGAGTGGAATTCGGAAGATTCCCGCTTTTGGGTGACCGTCGAGGGCGATCGCCTGGTGGCCATTGACGGTGCGACGGTGCTGCCGGAGCAAACCCAGAATGCGGCGGAGGATGCGTGGCAGGTGACCAATCGCCTGCGGCGGCTGCTCGGCGGCGCTGCGCCCATCGAGCCGATTAATCAGCCCCCTCGCCCCCAGCGGGCCGCCATTGATTTCAATCCCCCCAGCCCTGGGGTGCAGTTCGATGGCTACCGGGTGGTGTCCAGCAGTATGGGCCATGCGTCCTGGTACGGCCCTGGGTTTAGTGGTCGCCCCACCGCCAGCGGTGAGCGGTTCAACCCCAATGATTTGACGGCGGCCCACCGGACGTTGCCCTTTGGTACGCGGGTGCGGGTGACCTATCCCCGGACGGGGCGATCGGTGGTGGTTCGTATTAACGATCGCGGGCCGTTCATCCGGGGGCGGACGATTGATCTGTCGGCGGGGGCGGCGCGCCAGATTGGCCTGTATTCATCGGGCGTCGGCCAGGTGCAGATGGAGGTTCTGGCCCCGGCTCCGTCCTTTGCGGCGAACTAACGCGGCGATCGCGGGTCTCCCGTAGGCGATTTGTTCTGCGGGGCCGCAAGGGCCATGGTTCATCGATAAATTCCCTGCGATCGCGCGATCGCGGGGAATTTGTCCTATTTGCCCTAGGAGAATCCGTCGCTTCGGGCAAGGGCGCATCCCCATCCTTCCGGGGTGCGGGTAACCGACATGGCCCCATCTGTCCCAAGGGTCAGCCCGTGGGATAAGTTGAACACAGGCTCAGGCCCATCGGCGGCCTGAAATTCTGGAACCCACAGCTAACCAAACCAGAGCAGCGGCACCATGGGCATCGGTAACCTGTTTCAGATGGGGAAGACGCGCTTCATCGTCACCCGGCTCTTCGTTCACCTGTCCGGCAGCGGCGCAACGCCCCTGTTGGGTGTCCTCAACCGCGCGGCCCGGGACGCGATCGCGGCGGACGGCGACCTGGACACCCTCGGGGAAGGGCTCGCCACCATTTGCCAGAGCCTCTTGCAGTACCGCGACTTCTGGAAATCCGCCGCCAATGAAGGGGACGAATACTGGGACGAAGGGGACGCCAGCACCGCGATCGAAGAACTCTTCACCGACTCCGCCCAGCGCTACCTCAGCGAACTGCCCCCCAACCTCAGCACCACCTCCGACGACGATCTGCTCACCTTGCCCCCCACCGGCAACCTCGTGGTCATGCTCACCGTTGCCTATGAGGGGGAAGTGCCGGATCTCGAAACCAACCTCGCCGACCTCGAAGCCCTCGAATACGGCCTCAAGGCGTTGATTAGCCTGCACTACAATCAAAAATTGCGGGCTATCCAAGTCCACTTCTCCCCCGCCCAACTGGGGGACGAGCTCACCGACGACCAACTGTTGCAGAATTTCCCGGAACTGATTCCCCTCTAGGGGCTGTCGTCAAGGGATCCAAAATCCTGGTGGCCTGTGGATCCGGGCGGTGGGGCTGGGGCTTTTAGAGCCCCCGTTTCGCTAGCGGTCCGTTCCTCTGACGCGACCCCTTGGGCGTCCTCCATACTTCCCCATCGGCCCTAGGGCAGATCCCAGGCAGATCCCAGGCAGAACGGTTTTATTCATTTTTTAAGGAATCATGTTGCGTCAACTCTTTGCCCTTCTCCTCGCGGCGGCGATCGCCACTAGCATGACGGCCTGCGGCGGCCCCAGCTCCACCACCACGGCCAACTCGACCGCGATCGCCCCCATGGCCAGCCCCAGCGCAGCGCCACGGGCGGCGTCTAATCTGCCCGCAGGGCGCTATCCCGTCCAGCAGGCCACCTTTGACGATGGCACGGGGGAATATGCCCTGATGGTGCTCAATACGCCCGCCGGGACGCCGCCCCTATTCCGCACGACGAATTTGCGCATGGCGCGGGTGGCCGAGGGGGCCGAGCAGCAGAGCTATCTGGAGACGGGGGCGGGGGATCCCACCCTCTATCTGACGGAGGATTTCAAAATCGAATACGTCCATTCGGTGACGGAAACCCAGACGAATCCGAATACGGGCCGCCAGGAGGTGGTGGTGGTGCGTCAGGAGTCGAGCTTCTGGCAGCCGTTCTTTGGGGCGGTGGCGGGCCAGATGGTGGCGAATGCCCTGTTTACGCCCCAGTATTATGTGCCGCCGGTCTATCAGTCCGGTGGTTTGGTGGGCTACGGCGGCTATGGGTCGAGCTACAGCAGCGCGGTGCAAAGCTACCGGACGCGCTATAACGAGCCGCCTGCGGTGGAACGTAACCGGACGCGGTTCCGCCAAACGGGGTCGATCGCGCGGCCGTCGGCAACTCCTTCGACCCGGACTTCTGGGTTTGGCTCCAAGACGCAGCCTTCGGCGACGCGATCGCCCGCGACGGGGACGAATAACAACTCGACGCGCTCCACGGGGTCTGGGTTTGGCAGCAATACCCTGCGGCCATCGAACCAGGCGCGACCCACCAATTCGGCCCCGCGTCGGCAGTCGAGCTTTGGCAGCAGCGGCGGTTCGCGGGTGCGGTCTTCGGGTGGGGGCCGTCGCCGTCGCTAGGGGTTGATGCCTCAGGGGATGGGCGATGGGTGTCCTGTCCCCTGGGGGCGATCGCGCGGGGCGAGGTGGAACGATGGATCAAGGCGAGGCGCGGGAACGGGAATGGGAGGAGGTCTTCGAGAGTTTTGAGGACCTCGAAGCGGAGGTGAACTACCGCAAGGCGCGGGAGACCCTCCGTCAGTTGCTCGATCGCCTGGACCTGACCCCCCGGGAGCGCCAGGGCCTGACGGCGGAAATTGACGGCCTGACGGCGATGCTGCGGAAGCTGGACCGGGAGACCGTTTGCATTGCCGCCTTTGGCATGGTGGGGCGCGGCAAGTCGTCGGTGCTCAATGCCCTCTTGGGGGGCGATCGCTTTGAAACGGGGGTGCTCCACGGGGTGACCCGCACGGCGACGGCGGCCCAGTGGTTTCCCCAAGGCCCTAAAGGGGAGGGGGGCGATCGCGGTCCGGCGGTGGAATTGATTGATACCCCCGGCATTGATGAGGTGGCGGACGAGGGGCGATCGGCGATCGCGGCGGCGGCGGGGCGACGGGCTGACCTGATCCTGTTCGTGATCGCCGGGGACATGACCACGGTGGAGTGCGATGCCCTGTCGGAGTTGCGGGCGATCGGCAAACCAATTCTGCTGGTGTTTAACAAAATTGATCGCTACCCGGACGCCGATCGCGACGCCATCTATCGCCGCATTGTGGATGAGCGGGTGCGGGAACTGATCTCGCCGGATGAAATCGTGCTCGTGGCGGCGGCCCCCCTGCGGCCCGTGGGTCAGCGGCGGCCCGATGGCACCGTGGCGGTGGAACTGCGGCGGGGGGAGGCGCAAATCGAGCCCCTCAAACTCAAAATTTTGGAGGTGCTCCAGCGCGAGGGAAAAGCCCTGGCGGCCCTCAATGCCATGCTCTATGCCCACGATGCCCATGATCGCATCCTGGCCCGAAAATTGCAGGTGCGCGATCGCGCCGCCAACCGCCTGCTCTGGAATGGCACGATCGCCAAGGCGGCGGCGGTGGCCATCAATCCGATTGTGGTGTTGGATTTGCTGGGGGGCGCGGCGATCGACACCGCCACGATCCTGGCCCTCTCGCACCTGTACGGCATCCCCATGACCCAGCGGGGGGCGACGGCCCTGCTGCAAAGAATCGCGATCGCCATGGGCGGCCTCGGGGCGGGGGAACTGCTGCTCAACCTGGGTCTGGGCACCCTCAAGGGGGTCTTTGGCCTGTCAGCGGCGGCCACGGGGGGGCTGGCGGCGTTGCCCTACACCTCCGTGGCGATCGCCCAGGCGGGCATTGCGGGCTATGGATCCTACGCCATCGGTCAGGCGGCCAAGCTGTATTTCGCCAATGACGCCTCCTGGGGACCGGATGGCCCTCGGGCCGCCGTGGGGCGCATCCTCGCTAGTCTGGATGAACGGGCGATCATTAAACGCATTGAACAGGAGCTAGCCCGCAAACTGGCCGGACGCTTCCGCCGCGCCCCCGACCCGGACCTGATCTAGGCCAGCCCTGGGGGATCCTTCGGCGCGATCGCCGCCACCCCAAGCTTCCCTACCCCTTCACCTCACCTTCCGGCACAATATCCCCAGGGACAAGGCGTAACTCCCTTGCTAACCTGGAAAAGTCCGACCGCCGCCGTTCCCAAACCGGCCCCCGGCATCCGAGATCCGTGCCCTCGCGGTTGGGCAGCCCTGCGCTCCCTGCGGCCCGCGTAATTGCGCCCCTGTCTCCCAAACCCAGCCCATGCCCGCCACTGACTCCGTGGAAGATGATGCCATGAAGCGCCCCGCCGCCCGCCGGGATCTCTTTCTGTTCCTGGAGGTGTTTGATCGCGAGGGGGGCATCCAAACCTATAACCGCAATCTGATCGAAGCCTACCTCAAGCGCAACGCGGCCCCGCCCCCGCGATCGCCCTCGGAGGTGTTGATCCTGCGGGATGCGGACGATCGCCACAATCCCTACCTCCACAGCGATCTTAAGTTCCGCTACTTCCGCCGCGATCGCCCGGTCCCCATCGAGCGGCTGCACTTTGCCTGGGCCTTGCTCGTGAGCATTCTGCGCGATCGCCCCCGCCGGGTCTACTGCGGCCACATCAACCTAGCGCCCCTGGTGCAGATGCTCTGCGCCCCCTTTGGCATCCCCTACACCGCGATCGTCCACGGCAAAGAGGTGTGGGAGCCCCTGCCCCCGGACAAGCGCCGCGCCCTCCAGCGGGCCGATCGCATCTGGGTGGTCAGCCGCTATTCCCGGGATCTGGCCAGCGCCGCCAATGACCTCGACCCCAGCCGGGTCCGGCAACTCTCCTGCTGTGTGGATGGGGCGCAGTTTCATCCCGGCCCCAAACCCCCCCACCTCCTGGAGCGCTACGGTCTCGAGGGGGCCACGGTGATCCTCACGGTGGCGCGCCTCTGGTCCGGCGATATCTATAAGGGCGTCGATGTGACCCTGCGGGCCTTGCCCACGATCGCCCAGGCTATCCCAACGGTGAAATATGTGGTAATCGGTCGCGGGGACGATCGCCTGCGCCTGGAGGCCCTCGCGACGGATCTGGGGGTGCGCGATCGCGTGGTCTTCGCCGGATTTGTGGCCGATGGGGAACTGCCCGCCCACTACCGCCTCGCGGATCTCTACTCCATGCCGTCCCAGGAAGGCTTTGGCATCGTCTACCTGGAGGCCATGGCCAGCGGTGTGCCCGTGATCGCCGGGGACAATGACGGGTCCGCCGACCCCCTCATGGATGGCAAACTGGGCTGGCGCGTGCCCCACCGTAACCCCGAGGCCGTCGCGATCGCCTGCATCGAAGCCCTCAAGGGGAGCGATCGCCGCGCCGACGGTGAATGGTTGCGGCAGGAAACCCTAGCCGCCTTCAGTAAGAACGCCTTCGCCGAGCGGGTCGCCGCCCTCATCGATCATCCCTAGGATCCCCCTAGCTCGCCAGGTATTCCCGCACATCCCCCTTGCGCTTACGGAGCTTCGTGAGGGCTTCGCGCTCGATCTGCCGCACCCGCTCCCGGCTGATGTTCAGGCGATCGCCAATCTTCGCCAGGGTCATGGTTTGCCCATCCCGCAGGCCAAAGCGCAACATCAACACCTGCTGCTGCTGGGGCGTCAGGTCCGCCAAAAGCCGCTCGATGTCCGTCCGCAGGGACGACTGGGTGGCAAATTCCTCCGGCAAAACACCGCCATCTTCCAATAAATCCCCCAACTCCGTGTCCTGGTTATCCCCCACCCGCAGGTCCAGGGACAGGGGCTGCCGCGCCCGCTCCAGATATTCCCGAATCTGCTTCGGGCTCAGGTCCAGTTCCCGGCCAATTTCCACCACCGTCGGCGCGCGGCCGAGCTCCTGGGAGAGGGTACGCTGGGCCTTTTTGATTTTGTTGAGCTTCTCGGTAATGTGAATCGGCAGGCGGATGGTGCGCCCCTTCTCCGCGATCGCGCGGGTGATGGCTTGGCGAATCCACCAGTAGGCATAGGTGCTGAAGCGGTAGCCCTTGGTGGGGTCAAATTTCTCGACGCCGCGCTGCATCCCGATGGTGCCCTCCTGGATCAGATCCAGCAGGTCCACATTGCGCTTGATGTACTTCTTGGCGACGGACACAACTAACCGCAGGTTCGCCTCCACCATCTTGCGCTTGGCGCGGTTCCCCTCTTCGATCTCCCGCTGAAGGTCCGCCGTTGCGACGCCCGCCGCCGCCGCCCATTCCTCCAACGCTGGCTCACGGCCCAGCCGGGTCGTCAGGTCTTCCCGCTGGGCGGCTAGGGCATTGGCCCGCTGGACCTGTTTGCCGTAGACCACCTCCTGCTCGTGGGTCAGCAGGGGCACCCGCCCAATTTCTTTGAGGTAGGCGCGGACAAGGTCGGTGGAGGAGCGATCGAGGTTCATGACAGGTCGGCTGAATCTAACAACCGCGTGGCTATCCTTAGATTTTAAGTTAACAAATCTTAAGCACCTGTAACGGGGGCCTTAAGATTTTTGCCCTGGGGTTAGGGGGCGTGGGGGTCTCCTAATCCCTTGCCCAGCATAGGTTGTTCCCCATTGGGGTTCTGCATCTTCGGCGACAAAGGCGAGATTTTTTCTGGGGATTGCCCTGGGGGGCGGGGGCGGGGGTGGGCTTAATGTTTGTTCATGGAGGGGGGGATGACTTCTCAGGAATGGCTGGTTCCCCGGATGGGTCGGGGGCGATCGCGCAGAATGGAGGAGTGGATGGCGGATGGTTCACCGGCATCGGGGGGCGGCAATGGATGGGCGATCGCGGCGATGGGCAATGGTGTTGGGGGTGGGGCTGCTGGGGGCGGGCTTCGGGGCGATCGCGGCGTTGGGGGCGGCTGATCGGCCCCCAGAAACGGCGACGGCGACGGGCACCTGTCCAGCGGGACAAAGGCCGGCCCAGATCGAGGTGGAGGGGGAGCCCCAGGATGTCTGTCTGACCTCCCTGCGGGACGGCGGGAGCGGCCTGACGGTGGATCTCTCCCCTGGGGATTTTCAGGTGCGGCCTCTGCGATCGGCCACCACCAGCGGCTGGCGATTGGTGGCCCAGGGGGGCGGCTGGGTGAATCCCCAAGCCTATCTACAGATCGAGGTGGACCGGGGCGGCGATCGCGCGATCGGCCCCTGGCTACGGGCTACCCTGGCGGAGCATCCCACCTGGCAAATGCAGCCCCTGCCCCCTGAAGCCTCGGCACCGGGGAATCGCTTGCCCTACCGCTGGGCTGCGCAGGGGGTCCACTTCCGCGCGGAATCCGCCGCCCCCGACGGGGCGATCGCAGGGCAAATCCTGATGGGGCGCATCCAGGGGCGATCGGTCCGCGCGATCATTCACCTGCCCCTGGAATACGGCGAAGGCTACGGGCCGCGCATTCACCAGATTTTAAATTCCCTGCGGGTCACCGACTGATTTAGCCGGCGAACTTAACCAACTCACCTAGGCGGGAGTTACCTGGAGGATCAGCGTGCGTCGGTCAAAGGTTTGCACCTTGCCCACCTCCGTCAGGTCCGTCACCGTCCGTTCCAGCAGTTCAATGGCGCGCTCCCGGTGGACCCGTTCCCGGCCCCGCAGGCGCACTTGAAATTTGACCGAATCACCTTTCTTGAGCCAATCCACCGCCCACTTGATCCGCAGGAGATAGTCCGAGTCGCCGACGTTGGGGCGCAGTTTCACCTCCTTGAGGGAGGGTTTGCTGGCGTTCTGGCGCTGGCGCTTCTTCTGACGGTATTGGTGTTTGCCATAGTCCATCACCTTTGCCACGGGGGTCTCTTTGCCTTCTGAGACCACGACTAGGTTTAGGCCCGCCGCTTCGGCAAGTTGGATCGCTTCCTGGGTATCGACGAGGCCACGGTTGTTGTTGTCCGCGTCGATGAGCAGTACTTGGGGAGCCCGGATGTAGTCATCCACGGGGGGTTTGCGGGCAACGGCGGGCTTTTTGATGATGGGTTTCTTAGCGATAACGGCCACCTCCGGTGGGGATGTTGAATGGATGGGAAGGATGCTTGGGCGATCGCGCGATCGCCGTCTCCCATTCCCACGGTAGCGCACTGCGTTGAGGTTGCCTAAGGGGCTGGGCGGGCGGCGGAGGCCAGCGGGGGGGCGATCGCGGTGGTTTGGTGGGGGATTGCGCGCGCGAAAAAATACCGGATTAATTTCCGATTTGGAGGGTTTTAGCGGTGGTTGGGGCCTGGGAAGTTGGTGGATTTTCCCTAGCGCCAACTGCGGCGGGAATCGCAGATGGTGGGCGGATCGAAGACGCGCCGTCCGGGCTGGCCGTCGGCCCCCACCCAGGTGATTTCTTGCACTTCCGCAAACAGCCTCGAAAATCCTGCCATGCTGACCCGCTTGGGGTTGCTGGTGTAGTCCTGGCGGGCATTGGCAGCAATTTCCCTGCTGATGCTGGCGGAGCCGCCGCGATCAACGACTTCCCTAAATTCCTGTCCGCCCCCTTCCTGTTCGCGGGTGCGGATTAGCTGGTGACGCACGACAGTGTTGCGGATTGCGGTGTCGGTGCCGTTGAAGAGGCTGCCGACCACCCTCACGTCGTAATCGCCGTCGCGGGGGGCGTCCTCACCCTCAACGCCGCAGGTGAGTTCGATCGCGTCGCCGTTGCTGGCAACCCTGGGGCTATCAAATTCGCCGCTGATGGCGCGATCGCCCAGGTCATCCGTGGGGGGGGAGGCGGGGGCGGCGATCGCGGGGCCAGTGCCACAGAGGTAGGTGAGATTGTGGCGCACCCCCTGGGCATCGAGCCAATAGCAGAGGGGATTGGGGTCCGGATCGGGAATGGCGGGGGGCCGCATGAATTGGCCATGGGCGGCGAGGGGCACCGCGATCGCGAGGCTACTGAGTCCCAACAAACCCAGAAAACGAGAAGGCCGCATGGGGAACAAGGGGGGTGATGTCTGCCCTCATCCTACAGCGGCTTTATGCAAGGACCTTAGCCTGCATAACACTTGTATAAGAAGATCGATTTGGGCCGAAGGCGCGATCGCGGCTATCCCCGGTGCCGCTAGGCTTCAGCCCCCCAGGGCAAAAATTCCCATAATGGCCGCCGAAAGGACCAATCCCGGACTCAGTAACAAAATCAACATCAGCAGATCGTGGGTATTCATGGCCGTTCCCCAGGGGGTCAGTGATTTTGCAATGGGCTGGCGGTGATCCTAGCATGGGGCCTTGGGGCGATCGCGGAGGGCCGGAGGGCACGATCGCCGCGTTGCCAGCCCTCGTTCTCGCATCAGCCGTGGGGGAATTGATCGGAAGGTACGATTCCTTTTCGATTTCTGGTTTGATGGTTGAGCTAGATTTTTTTAGATTTGGCCCGGATTTTCCCCCTCGCCAAGCCCCTCGCCCACCGGATCCCCTGAAGCGCCACCGCGCGATCGCCCTACCATGACGCTCAAGGTTTACAACACCCTCACCCGCCAGAAAGAACCGTTTAATCCCATCGAACCCGGTCGAGTGCGGATGTACTGCTGCGGCGTGACGGTCTATGACTACTGCCACCTGGGCCATGCCCGGTCCTATGTGGTCTGGGATACGGTGCGGCGCTACCTGGAATGGCGCGGCTATGACGTGTGCTATGTCCAAAATTTCACGGACATTGATGACAAAATCCTCAACCGCGCCCGCCAGGAACAGACCACCATGGAGGCGATCGCGGCGCGCTACACGGAAGCCTATTTCGAGGATATGGAGCGGCTGAACGTGCGGCGGGCCGATGCCTACCCCCGCGCCACCCACACCCTCGATGGCATCCAGCGGCTGATCGGCGAACTGGAGGCCAAGGGGGTCGCCTATGCCGCCGGGGGCGATGTGTATTTCGCCGTGCGCCGGTTCGAGGGCTACGGCAAGTTGTCGGGCCGCAAATTGGACGATCTGCAAGCGGGGGCGGGGGGCCGGACGGGGGGCGATCGCGATCAGCAAAAGCGCGATCCCTTTGACTTTGCCCTGTGGAAAGCCGCCAAGCCGGAGGAACCGTCCTGGGAATCCCCCTGGGGGCCGGGGCGACCGGGCTGGCACATTGAATGCTCGGCCATGGTGCGGCAGGAGTTGGGGGAGACCATTGATATTCACGTGGGGGGCGGCGATTTGGTGTTTCCCCACCACGAAAATGAAATCGCCCAATCGGAGGCGGCGACGGGGCATCCCCTGGCCCGCTACTGGCTCCACAACGGCATGGTGAATGTGGGGGGCGAAAAGATGTCCAAGTCCCTGGGGAATTTCACGACGATCCGGGGGCTGCTGGACCAGGACGGTGGCCCGTCGCCCATGGCCCTGCGGCTGTTTGTGTTGCAGGCCCAGTACCGTAAGCCGATGGATTTTACCGATGAGGCGATCGCGTCGGCGAAGCGCAGTTGGCAGACGTTAGTGGAGGGGCTCACATTTGGGGAAGCTTGCCTGGATTTGACGGATCCTACGGGCGAGATCGATGGGGTGGCGGGCGATCGCTTCCGGCAGGCCATGGATGACGATTTCAATACGTCCGAGGCGCTGGCGGTCCTGTTTGAACTGGCGAAGGATCTGCGCAAACAGAAAAACAAATTAGTCCATGAGGGGGAACTGTCGGGCGATCGCGCGGAACTGGCGACCCAATGGCGAACCCTGGTGCAACTGGCGGCGGTTCTGGGCCTGGAGGTGAAGGACGCGGATCGGGCCACTGGCGATGCAGACAATGTTGAGGCCGCGATCGCGGGGGGGCTTGATGACGCGGCGATCGAATCCTTGATTGCCCAACGGCAGGCGGCGCGATCGGCCAAGAACTTCGCCGAAGCCGATCGCCTGCGGGACGAACTGGTGGCGGCGGGGATTGTGCTGATGGATCGTCCCGGCGGCGAAACCGCGTGGCATCGCGGCGAACCGACGGCCTAGCGGCGACCCCGGCGTTGATCATTGAGGCGGGGGCTGTAGTCCTCTAGGCGCTTACCGGGCGGCAGTTCCGTAAAGACGCGATCGCCCGCCCGCACCCCCTCTAGCACCTGGATTCGATTTTCCAGACTCGCCCCGAGGACCACCGGCTGAAACTTCGGCTGCCCATCGGGGCCGGTCAACAGCACCCCCGTTTCCCCCTCGATGGTGACGATCGCCACGGCGGGGATCGCGATCGCCTGATTGAGCCGTTCCCCCAGGAAAGTGAGATCCGCATTCATGCCCGACCGCAGCACATCGAGCCCCGTCAAAATGTCCACCCGCACGTAGAATGAGGTCACATCCCGCTCCTTCACCGCCGTGGGGGCAATGGTTTTGACGCGCCCCTGGAACTGGCGATCGGGGTAGGCATCCGCCTGGATTTCCACCGGCTGGCCAATGGTGATGCGGCCAATGTCCACCTCCGGCACCTGGGCGAGCACCTCTAGGCCATTGGCGAGGGACGCGATCGAGGTGGAGGTGGCCCCGGAACCGGTGGAGGCGGCGGTGGTGGGGGTCACAAAGGATCCTGGCTCCGCGTACTTTTGGGCGATGATGCCGCTGAAGGGGGCACGGATGACCGTATCGGCGATCTGCACTTCGATCAGGTTGAGGGCCGCCTGGGCTTCGGCCACATCCGCCATGGCTCGGGCGATCGCCTCCTCCCGTGGCCCCTGTTCCTGCCGCTCTAGGCCCGCTTCCACCTCTCGGATGGCGGCGGCGGCGCGATCGCGATCCGCCAGGGCTGACCGTTCCTCCTGGACCGTGGCATCAAAGGCATCGCGACCGATCGCCCCTTCATTAAACAAATATTCATTGCGCCGCCGCCGTTCCTGGGCCAAGGTGAGACGGGCCTGGGCGCTGGTGAGATCCGCCCGCGCGCGACCCACCCGAGCCCGCGCTTCGGCAATGTCTTCCGATCGGTTGCCCGCCCGCAATTCCGCCAGGGCCGCCCGCGATCGCGCCACCGAAGCCCGCGCCCGCGCCGCCTGCACCTGCAATTCCGAATCGTCCATTTTGGCGATGGTTTGGCCCCGTTCGACGCGATCGCCCTCCCGCACAAACAAGGCAATGAGCCGCCCCGCCAGCTTCGGACTCAGGTTCACCGAGGCCACCGGCTGCACCGTACCGCTAGCGTCGATGCGCTGCACCACATCCTCCGGCTGCACCACCACGGTCAGGGCGCTCCAATCCTCCGTGGGGCTTGGCTGGCCCGCCACGATCCCCAGAGGTACCCCCCGCGATCGCCCCATCGTCCACCAGGCCACACCGCCGCCAATCAAGCCGATCGCCGCGATCGCCCCCCACAGCCGAGGATTTAGAAGCCACCGCGATCGCCGCTCTAGATCCTGGAGCGATCGCAGGGCCGGATCCACCGGGGCCGAATTCCCTGAATGATCAGCGGAGGCCCCATCGGTCAAAGCCGCCGGAGTTCCCTCGGGGGCCGCCCCGGTCGAAACCTCCAACGGTCCCGACTCCGACGATTCCCCCCCTAACTTTGCCGAACGTCCAGGATTCGTATTAACGGCCATGAACCTGATAAGCCCCAAACGGAACAGCCTGGGATCGGCGCAAACCGGCGCAAACCTGAGGAGTTTTGCCCTGCCACCCCGCCCAAACCCAGTCTAGCGCGGCGATCTGGCCCTAGGGCGATCGTGGGGGGCACTCCGACGGCGGCGGCACCGGCCCAGACCCCACCGACCCGGATGGCGGCGGCAAGGGCGACAGGGGCGGCGAGGGCAGGGGGGGCGATCCCGGCCCAGACGGCTCCCCCCGCTGCTGTTGGATCGCCGCCAACCGCAGATCCTGCCGCAGGTGCGTAATGTCCCCCTGGAGCTGGGCAAGGCGATCATGAAGTTCCATCAACTGTTGCTCCAGATGGCCCCCCGATCGCTGATCCCGGCTGCGCTCCATCTCCAGCAGTTCCGCCAAGGATTCCTGCTCCTCCTCGTGGATTTCCGCGATCGTCGTCATCATGCTGCTCACGATCGCCCCCACCACCAAATTCATCACCACCGTCGCCCCCACCAACACAAAACTCACGAAAAATAGGGGAGCCACGAAAGGAAACGCCTCGGGATCAACACAAAATTCCTCAAGGCCGTCATAGCCCACGCGATCGCACCCATAAATCTGGGTATTCATCACATCCTGCCACCCCTCCAGCGTCACCACCTGAAAGAGGGTCAGAATCGACCGCGCCAAATTGCCGAACCGCACCGGGTCATTATCCCGAAACAAAAATGTCGCCGCCACCCCATAGGCATAGAACACCACCAGCATGATGGAAAACACATAGCCAATGGACGGAAAACTACGAATCAAAGCACAAACAATGATGCGCAGTTGGGGCAGCGCCGTAATCAACCGGAACACCCGCAGCAGCCGCACCATCCGCAGCAGCACAAAAAAATTGCTCTGGAGCGGCAGCGCCAGCAGCAGCAAAATTGAAAAATCAAATAAATTCCAGCCGTCTTGAAAATAGATCCAGGGGCGACGACCGCAGGCAGCAATTTTAACCAGCGCCTCCACCACAAACAGCCCCAGCACCAGCCCATCAACCGCGTAGATTAACGATCCAAATCGCCGCACGATCGCGGGCTCCGTCTCCAGCCCCATCACCGCACTCGCCAGGACAATCGCCCCCACAACGGTCCATTGGAACCAGCCAGAAGCGGCAATGCGCTGAAAAATAGGTTGCATAGGGATAGGGCCGGGGCAATCGGGCCAGGGCAACGGCAAACGGATGGGCAAACAGCGCCATGCAAGGGATTCAGCACCATGGGGCGTCACCGGGATGCCCAATGCTAAACCAGCCCAACCACGGGATCACGGGCAGGGGCTGCCCCATCCATCTTGCCACTGCCCCTGGGGGTGAAAAAATATACCTTCAAAGGGGACTGGAGGCTCGAAAAAAGTTGGCCTAGGATCTAGGGCATCCCCCTCTCCACAGGCATCCCCATGGGCGATCGCGCTGAAACCATTCTTCTGTTCTGGGATTGCCCGGACTGCGGCCATCCCCACATCGAAGGGCCTACCAAACGCTGTCCGGGCTGTTTCTATTGGCGCGATCGCGCGGTCAAGTTCTATGAAACCCCCGAGTCCCGCGTCCTCACCGCCGAAGAGGAAGCGAAATACACCAACCCCGACTGGATCTGCAAAGTCTGCGGGGCCGCCAACGCCGACGAGGGCCTGCCCGTCGATCAACTCCTGTGCGGCAGTTGTAACCAATGGCAAACCAATAACCTGGATCTGGGCAACACCAACCCCGATCGCCTCCCCACCAATGAGGTGGTCAATCAGCGGCCCAGCCACTGGATTCCCCCCGCCCCCCGCCGCGACCCGGACACGCCCCCAACACCCACAACATCCACAAACTGGCGACGGCGCATCGCGATCGGAGCCTTGGGCCTCGGGGGCAGCGCCACGGTTTGGGCCGGGGTCACCCTCCTGAGCCCCCAGCCGATCGAAGCGGAAATCCTGGCCCGCTTCTGGACCGTCACCGTGGAAGTCCAGGAAAAACGACCCACCACCGACAGCGGCTGGAACCTGCCCAGCGATGCCTACAGCGTCAGCAGCAGCACCCGCCAGAGCGGCACCCGCCAAGTCCAGGTGGGCACCCGCCAGGAGAAGGAACGGGTTTCCTATCGGGAGAAAACGGGCACCAAGCAGGAGTGCAAAACCGTCTCCAAGGGCAATGGCACGGGCACCCGCTCCTGTAAAGACGTGCCGGTTTATACCACCAAGTACCGTACGGAGACAAAAACGGTGCCGGTCTACCGGGATGAGCCGATCTACGACACCTGGTATCGCTATACGGTGGATCGCTGGAAGCAGAAGCAGATCCTGACCCAGGAGGGGCAAGAGGGGAGCCCCCGCACGCCGCCGTCGGTGCGGCTGACGAATCGCCCCTATCCGGAACAGACCCTTGCGCCGGTGGAGACCTGCTGGCTTCAGGTGTCCTATGGGGAGAAGGGGGAGCAGAAGATGGCCGAGTGGTCGTTGCCCTGCGATCAGTACGATCGCCTCCGGCGGGGTCAGACGGCCCAGTTTGAGAAGTCGGCCCTGGGGGGGGTGCGGCTGCTGGATCCGGCGAAGACGGCGAAGGAGCCCCAGGCAACTAAGTGAGGGGGTTTCAGGCTGGCAACTGGGGGCAAGGGTTAGGGGTTGAAGTAGGCCGCGAGGCGATCGCGCCACCCCTGGAGACGTAGCTTAAGGGAGACGTAGCTGGCCAGTTGGTAGTGTTCCAGCAGCACCCAACTGACCAGGCAGAAGTGGGCGATCGCGGTCAGGGCCAGCCACCACGGCCCCAGGGCCGACCCCCGGCTATCGGGCAGGGGCGGAAAAATATATTGGGCCAGGGCAATGATCGTCGCGGGCAGCACCGCCAGCACCGCCGCCGCCACCCACAGGGTTGGGGTCAAGGTGGCCCAGGTGCCGGGACGCACCGGCTGCCATGATCGCCCCCCCCACTGCCAGGACAGGGGCTGGGCGCTATCTTCCACCCGCAGGATCTGGGCGCTGAACTGGGCCGTGAACAGGTGCCGACAAAAATCGCAGGCCATGGCCGTTTCCATCAGCGGCATCGGGGCCACCCGCCCATGGCGACAGATCGGACAGGGGTAGTCGCCGCGATCGCTCAAGGGACGCACCATCTCTCGTTCGGCCCCCTCGGGCGATCGCTTCGGGAACGGGGGAATCTGCATGATCAGTGCCCCTAGCTGGCACGGCAAAGAACCGGTCGAGGACCGTCTCCCCAGTCTAGCCAATGGGCTTCCCGTGGTTCTGAAGGATTTCTTAAAAATAAAGTTGAAACTGAAATTGCCCCAGGGCTAGCGCAGGGCGATCGCGATCGCGGCTTCGAGATCCGGCTTTTCCAGCGTCGTCAGCACAAACACCTCCTGGATGCCCTTGCCTTTGCGGGCGATCGCCTTGAAGCCCCCCCGGATCGGCACCGACACCCGCACCTGCAACTGGGGACAATTGCCCCGCCCGTTCGCCAGCACTCCCGGCGTCACCGTGCCGATGCCCTCTAGCTTAATTAACCGCTCCAGCACCGGAATCAACCCCGCCAGATGGGTCGAATGGTTCCACACCAGCCGCCCCACCAGCGGATCCGAGGCCGCTCCCCCGGTGGAATCCCCTGGGGCATTGCCCTCCCCCGCCGGGGACAGTTTCCGCGATCGCTTCGCCATGGGGTGATCCTAGCCGCGCCCTAGGCCGCCTCAAGAGGAGCCATCGTCAGCCCTTCGCGCCGCAACTGCTGGTGATAGAGTTCCGCCTGCTCCTGGGGGCCGACCCACACCACCGCCTGCCCCTCGTTATGGATCTGGTGGGCCAACTCCCAGGCGCGATCGTTCGTCATCTGGGGAATATACCGGGTCAGGCAGCTCACCACATGCTGGAACGTATTCACATCGTCATTGAGCACAATCACCTTGTAGTTGGGATAGTGCTGGCGGATGGTTTGGCCCGTGCGCTCCGGCGCTTTGGTGGGGGTGCTGATGGCGGTGATGGATGACATGGGGCTAGGGGGAGGGCCAAGGGCGTTGGGGGCTGGGCGGGGGAGGGGATCAAGGGCCGTCCATGGCGATCGCGCGGGGGCCGATCGCGAAGGGTTGGATCGATCCATGGCCGCTGGGGAAATGGTAGGCCGTCTATCGTAAAGATTTGTCTGAAATTATAGCGTTTCCCGTTGATTTTCCTGGGGGGCATTGTCGGGGGCGATCGCGGCCCGGTGTCGATCCGGCAACCAAATTTCAAACGTACTGCCCTCGCCGGGGACCGACTGGCACCGCAGTTCCCCCTGATGTTTAGACACAATGATTTCGTAGCTGGTATAGAGGCCAAGCCCCGTCCCCTGGCCCACCGGTTTGGTGGTGAAAAAGGGATTGAAGACCTTCGTTTGGGTCGCCTCATCCATCCCCATGCCGTTGTCGTGGATGGCAATACGGACACGATCGCCCACCACCGCCGTGCGAATTTCAATCCTCAGGTCCGCGCGATCGCCGCACTCCTGAAGCGCATCAATGGCATTGGTCAGCAGATTCATAAACACCTGGTTAATTTCCCCCGCAAAACATTCCACCGGCGGCAACTCCCCATAGATGCGCTGCACCGCGATCGGCGGATAGCTCGGCTCCCGTTCATCGCCCCGCAGGCCCGCCAACCGCCGCTGGAGAATCAAGAGGGTACTTTCAAGGCCCTCATGCAAATCCACCGGTTTCATGGCCGCCTCATCGAGCCGCGAAAAATTCCGCAGACTCAGCACAATTTGCTGAATGCGGGTGGTTCCGGCTTCCATGGAGTCCAACAGTTTGAAAAAATCCTCGCGAATAAAGCCGAAATCAATGGCCTTAGCTAGCTCATGCACCTCAGGATCGAGGCTTCCATTCATCTCCTTCTGCTTACGTTCATAGAGATCTAATAAATCTAGGAAATACTGCCCATAGTCCCGCGCGGGGGCGAGATTGCCATGGATGAAACTGATGGGGTTATTGATTTCATGGGCGATGCCCGCCACCAACTGGCCCAAACTGCTCATTTTTTCGTTTTGGATTAGTTGCCCCTGGGTTTGCTTGAGCTTCCGCAGGGTGGCCACGAGGGAGTCGGCCTTTTCCTGGAGGTGGAGTTCCTTGCGCTGGAGGTCTTCGTTGGCCTGCTGGAGGGCTTGGGTGCGATCGATGACCCGCTGTTCTAGCTCGTCCTTGGCCCGTTGGAGGGCGCGGATGGCTTGGCGGCGCTCCTGCAACATGGCCATCAGGATCAAGGTGGTGACGGCGATGACGGCGATGAAGGATTCGAGGTAGATGAGGGATTGGTTGAGGTCCGCTTCTACTAGGGAACTGCGGCCTACGACGGTTCCGGCGATCGCGGCGAGGCCCATGGCGGCGATCGCGATCGTGGTGACCCGTTCCGAGAAGCGGAAGGCGGACCAGCCCAGCAGGGGCAAGGTGAGATAGGCCACGGGATAGCGATCCCAAAAGGCGTAGCGGGTGACCAGGGCCATCGCCAGCAGCCAACTGAGGATTTCTAAATATTTGCCCGGTCCCGGCCCCGCTCCCGATCGCCCGGAGCCCAGGATGGCCGAGGGGGTGAGGTTGGGTCCCTGGCGGAAGAGGGCCACGATCGCGGGGGTGACAATCAACACACCGGCGGCATTGGACACCCACCAGGTGAGCCATGCGGTCCCCGCGATCGCTCCGGGGAGCCATTGGGCGATCGCCAGGGCTGAAATGCCCACCGTGGCGCTCAGGGCCGAACCGACAACCGCGCCGCCCGCCACAAAGGCCAACACCCCCCCGTGGCGATTGAAGGGATAGGTGGTGCGGGCGAATTTTTGGATCAGCCACGCCCCCAGGAGGGGGGCCAAGGTATTGCCTGTGGCGGTGGCGGCGGCGATCAGCAGGCTCACGGGGGCGGGATCGACAATCACGGAAATGCTGAAGGATCCCAGGGCGATCGCGGGCCAGACCCGTGGCCCCCGGAGCAGAACCGCCGCAAGGCCAACGCCCGCCGGGATCCAGACCGCCGTCACCTCCCCCGGCAGCAGGGCCACCCGCAGGCCCAGCAGGCCCAGCAGGCAGTAGGGCACGGCCACCTGGAGGGTCAGCACCAGAAGCTGGAGCCAGGGCCGGAGCCGGGGGGGAACTAGGACTGGGTGGCGATCGCGCGATCGGGGCTTCGGGGGGCTCATGGGGACAAGATCGGGGGGAACGAACGACAGGGAGCCAGGTCAAATCAACCGGATCAGGGGGACCGAGGTGCGCCCAGGGCGATCGGATCGATCCACGGGCTCCCCTAATCGCGCCCGGAGCGGTAGTCCTGCACGACCGTTTCGAGGGTGGCCTGGTCCAGGGTCCGCAACCCCTGGCGCAAGGCCCGGATCGCCGCCCGCCGCAGGATGCGATCGAGGTGGCCAATGCGCCCATCGCTGGCTTCCATGAGGGTGGGCAACACTTCACGGCGGCTCAGGTCGGACGGTTCCGGCAGTTTCAAAACCTCCGTTTCCCACCGATCCACCGCCTGGACAAAGGCTTCCCCCTGGAGGGGCGCGAGCCAGTGGCGCGGCTGAAAGAGGCTAGCGAGCTCCCCATCCTTTGCCAGGAGGCTGGTGAGTTTGGGGGTGCCGATGAGGGTGACGGCCAGGTTGCCCACCTCCGCGAGGTAGCGCAGTTCCTGCAACAGCCGCAGGGATTGGGCGGTGGCATTGTCCGCCAGCAGGAGCCGCACGCCGCGATCGCCGAGGGCATCAAGGGTGACTTGGCGCAGGGCCGCGAGGTCAGCGCTGGGGGGGATGGGGCCGTCGAGGCGCTCGAGCAGGTGGCCATAGAGGGTGCGGGCGCTGCACGCGGGGGGTAGGCGCAAATGCAGGACGGCGATCGCGTCCCCCTTGGCGGTGCGGGGGCGGTTGCGGAGGGCATAGACTCGGCAGGCGACGGTTTTGCCCGTTTGCGATCGCCCGATCACACAGCCGGTGCCCCGCAGCGATCGCTGTTCATCGAGCCAGGTGAAGAGCTCCGCCAGGGCCTCTAGCTCGACGAACTTGGCGGAACTGAGCCGCCGAATTTCCCCTTGCAGCCGCTGCAAACGCTCAATTTCCGCCGCAATTTCTTCCTTGGCGCGATCGTCCGTCATGGAAAAGTCCCCTTTCGCAGGTGCCACGCGGGATGAACCCCACCCCCCCTTGCCTATGGTGGTACAGGGGCGGACCCATTGCCCATAATTGCTGGGATGACTCTGCTGCGATGGCTCTGGTGGGGGCTGGGCGGGGATGTCGGCGGGGGCTGGGTGGGGGCTGGGCGGGGATGTCGGTGGGGGCTGGGCGGGGAAACCCACTGGCTTCAACTTAAGGAAGTTAGGCTGTA